>CAWJGX010000015.1:0-76050 GCA_963842565.1 uncultured Actinomycetota bacterium
GTGGCCGTCCTTCTTCGCGAAGTTCAGCGCCTCGGTGACCGCCTCGTCGAGCTGGCCGGTCTCACCGATCTGGCCACAGGCGTCGGCCGCGTGGTCCTTCTTGTCGATGGAGGCGCTCTCGACCTGGAGGAAGAATCCCTTCTTCTTCCCGGCCTTGTTGCTCGAGAGCAGGTCGATCGACTTGCTGGTCATCGACTTCAGGTCCGGCACCGAGCTGAAGGTCGGCTCGGGCTTGCAGGTTGCGGCCGGTGCGGTGGCGGCACCGCCACCGGCCGTGGCGAGCTGCGGGGCGAACCGCACCGGCATGTTGCCCGGGGAGAACAGGCCCGAGGAGGGGCTGGTCCTGGTCGGCCTTCCGGATGTACCCGAGGTCGTTCTTGTCGGTGATGTAGCGGTAGCCGCGCAGCTTGGCCTGCTCCTCGAGCGTCTTGCCCTTCCACTTGCCGGCAGTCGCTGTCTCGGCGAAGGTCGTCGACCCACCCCCGAGGGTGACGTCGGGCCGGGTGTCGAGGAGCTGCTCGCTGATCGAGCCGCGGCCACCGTTCTCCTTGGCCGCCTCGGGGCAGGTCTTCGTGGTGGCCACCGGGCCGTAGCAGGAGCGCTGGCTGATGTGGCTGACCTCCACCGCGGGAGTGGCGTCCTGGATCTCGGAGGTGGTGATGTCACCCGTCGCGAGCCCGGAGCGCTTGGCCTGCTCCAGCAGCGTCGGGTAGGCCTTGCCGTGGCGGTCGACCGAGATGGCGTTGTCGTAGGTCTTCACACCGGTGGACCACGCCGTGCCGGTGGCCGCCGAGTCGGGGGTGTAGTCGGGCTTCCCCGTGGTCTTGTCGACGCTGTAGTGCGTCATCTGCCCGGTCAGCGGGAGGGCGTCGATCCCCTTGAAGAACCCGCCGGCTCCCTCGAGGTAGTTGCGCGCCACGGTGATCTCGGAGTCGCCCATGCCGTCCCCGATGAACAGGATCACGTTGCGGGCGCCGGTGGCCTTGATCGAGTCCTTGATCAGCTGGCTCTGGTCGCCACGCTCGCGGGCGGCCCCGCCGTACTCGTCGACCTGGCCCTTGGCGGAGCGGTTGAGGAGCGGCAGCTGGCCGGACGCGCCGACCGTGGAGGTGGCGACGCCGCTGAGCGCGAGGGCGAGCGCGACGGCGCCGAGTGCGATGACGGTGCGCTTCGTGCGCTTGTTGGACAGGTGGACCCTGGTCATGTGGAGCCTTTCCCGAAGAGTGTTGTGGCCGTGACGCTGGTGCAGCCAGGTGTCCAGCAGGAGAGGTCCCGGTGAACATGTCGTCGCGGGTTGGTAGACAGACCCCATGACCGTCACCACGACCGCACGCGACGAGGCCGAGCAGCACCTGCGTGCGCTGGTCGGTCGCGACGACGCCCGGCTCCACGACGACCAGTGGGCGGCGATCGAGGCACTGGTCGTCGAGCAGAGCCGCGTGCTGGTGGTCCAGAAGACGGGTTGGGGGAAGTCGGCGGTCTACTTCGTCGCGACCGCACTGCTGCGCGGGCTCGGTGCGGGTCCGACGGTGATCATCTCGCCGCTGCTGGCGCTGATGCGCAACCAGATCGAGGCGGCCGCACGGGCCGGCATCCGCGCCGCGACGATCAACTCCACCAACCTCGAGGACTGGTCGGCCATCCGGGCACAGGTCGACGCGGGTGAGATCGACGTGCTGCTGGTCAGCCCCGAGCGGCTCAACAACCCGACCTTCCGCGACGAGGTGCTTCCCCAGCTGACCGAGACCGCCGGGTTGCTGGTGATCGACGAGGCGCACTGCATCTCCGACTGGGGCCACGACTTCCGGCCCGACTACCGGCGCATCCGGCAGATGATCACGACCCTGCCGCCTGGCATCCCGGTGCTCGCCACCACGGCGACGGCCAACGCCCGCGTGACGTCCGACGTGGCCGAGCAGCTGGGGACGGAGGTCCTCGTGCTGCGGGGCTCGCTCGACCGCGAGTCGCTGCAGCTCAGCGTGCTCCAGCTCGAGCGTCCCGAGCAGCGGCTCGCCTGGCTGGGCGAGCACCTCGGCGACTTCGACGGATCCGGGATCATCTACACCCTCACGGTCGCCGCGACCCAGGAGGTCGCCGAGCACCTGCGGTCGAAGGGCCACGCCGTCGCGGCGTACTCCGGGCAGACCGAGGCCACCGAGCGGCTGTCCCTCGAGCAGGACCTGCTCTCCGGCCGCCTCAAGGCGCTCGTCGCGACCAGCGCGCTCGGGATGGGCTTCGACGCCCGCCTGGGCTTCGTGGTCAACCTCGGCGCACCTTCGTCACCGGTCGCCTACTACCAGCAGGTCGGACGCGCGGGTCGTGGCACCGACCACGCCAGCGTGGTGCTGCTGCCGGCTCACGAGGACCGCGACATCTGGCGCTACTTCGCCTCGCTCGCCTTCCCGCCCGAGCAGCACGTCCGGACCGCCCTGCGGGTGCTGGCGGAGAACGGCACCGCGATGTCGACGGCAGCGCTGGAGACCTACGTCGACCTCAGCCGCACCCGACTCGAGACGATGCTCAAGGTGCTCGACGTCGACGGAGCGGTCGACCGGGTGCGCGGCGGCTGGACCGCCACCGGGGAGGACTGGGTCTACGACCAGGACCGCTACGACCGGGTGGCCGCGGCGCGCCGCGACGAGCAGGCCGCCATGCTGGCCTACATCGCGACCGACGGCTGCCGGATGCGCTTCCTCCGCGAGCAGCTCGACGACCCGGGTGCCGTCGACTGTGGCCGCTGCGACAACTGCGGCGGAGCCGGGCTCTCGACCGAGCTCTCCGGAGCCGCGGTGGCCGAGGCCGAGGAGCGGCTGCGGCGACCGGGAGTGACCCTGGCGCCGCGCAAGATGTGGCCGACCGCGCTCGCCAACCTCGGCGTCGACCTCAAGGGCAAGATCGCCGAAGGCGCGGAGGAGGGCCGCGCGGTGGGCCGGCTGACCGACCTGGGTCACGGCCAGCTGCTGCGCGCCCTGTTCAAGCCCGAGACCGAGGACGGTCCGGTGCCGCGCCCGCTCGTGGACGCCGTGCTCGAGGTGCTCGGCGACTGGCACCCGGCCTGGCCCGCGCGCCCCACCGGGGTGGCGTACGTCGAGTCGGCGCGACGTCCCCAGCTGACCCGCGACTTCGCCGAGGGGATCGCCCGCTACCTGAAGCTTCCTGTCGTCGCGCGCTGGCAGATCGTCGATCCCGAGGTCCCTCCGGGCCGGGGTGCGGCCAACTCCGCGCAACGGGTGGCAGCGGTGGGACGACGGTTCAGCCTCGCGATCGACGAGCCGCTGGACGGCGGCCCGGTGCTGCTCCTCGACGACCTCGTGGTCACGGGCTGGACGATGACCCTCGCCGCCCGGGCCCTGCGCGAGTCCGGCGCGTCCGCGGTGCTCCCCCTGGCGCTGGGCGTCGAATCCTGACCCAACCCGGTGGTGGCGGTGGCCTTCTACACCGCGACAATCGCCCCATGAGACGACGCTTGCGCGCGGTCCACCCGGACCGGATGCACCTGGTCCTGATGCTGGCGCTGACCTTCGGCACCGGGGTCATCGACGCAGTCGGTTACCTCGGCCTCGACCGGGTCTTCACCGGCAACATGACCGGCAACGTGGTCATCCTCGGGATGGCGCTCGTCGGCGGCGACGGGCTGCCGGTGCTCGGCCCGCTGCTGGCCCTCGGCGGCTTCATGGCCGGTGCCGCCCTCGGCGGGCGGGTGCTGCGCGGCGCTGCGCACGCCTGGACCGGGCGGACCACGGCTTTGCTCGGGCTGGTGGGCGCTGCTCGTCCTGGTCCTCGCCGCTGTCCTCGCCGGCCCGGACCCCTCACGTCCGGTGCTGCTCACGGTGACGGCCCTGCTGGGCGCGGCGATGGGGACCCAGGCGGCGACGGCGCGCTTCATCGCGGTCAAGGACGTCACGACCGTGGTGGTCACCTCGACGATCACCGGCCTGGCTGCCGACTCGGTGCTGGGCAGCGGCCAGGGTGGCGGTACGGCGCGCCGAGCCGCCGCCGTGCTGGTCATCGTCGCGGGGGCTGCTGCGGGCGCAGCGCTCCTGCACTGGCACCTGTGGGCCGGCCTGGTCGTCGAGGGCGTGCTCGTCCTGCTCGTCGTCCTCGCCGGCGCCCTGCACGCCCGCGAGCACACCCTCAGCCCGGCAGGAACTCCTTGACCGGAGGCGTCGCCGGCTCACCCCGCTTGCTGGTGCGCAGCCCGAGCCGGACCAGCGTCGTGACCACGCTGAAGGGGCGGGCTAGCCGTTCTCGCTGACGTAGAAGCGGTTGCCGTCATGGTCGAGGAAGCTGAACATCAACGGTGCCGACTCCCAGTCCAGCAGCTCGCCGACGTCCAGACCCTTGCTGGAGACGAGCTCGTGCGCGGCGCGGGCATCGGTCGTCAGCAGGCGGATGCCTGTGTCGATCCCCGCCGGTAGCTCATCGCCGGCGGTGACGAGGGAGAGAGTCGCTCCCTCACCGTGGGGGAACGCGAGCTCCACCCACCGGAAGCCGGGCTGCAGCTCCTGGTCCATCGTCGTGGTGAAGCCGAGATCCTCGAGCAACGCCTTGGTCCGGTCCTGGTCAGCCACCGGAATCGCGACGGTCTGAAGCTTCGTGAAGAGATCGGTCATGACAGTGCAGACTCCGCCTGCCGCAGGGACTCATCGGTGCTGCCCACGGCAGGTGTGGCACCTGACCGGCCTGGCTCATCCGAAAGACGAGAACGTGTTCTAGTAGTTCGCTACGGTCTGCTCATGAGCAAGAGCGCCTCGCTGGTTCGCGTGAGCATCGCCTACGTGGTCGCGGTCGCGGTCGGGGGCGCCTGGCTGTGGCTCGGTCCGGACACCGCGCATCTCTGGCTGGACGGCCTGATCGCCGACACGCTCGCGACCCTGGTGATCTTCGTGTTCAGCCGTGCCCACCACAACTCCAGCTTCTACGACGCCTGGTGGAGCGTGCTGCCACCTCTGCTGGCGATCTACTGGTGGGCGGCCGGGCCGCTCGGGTTGGATGACGTCCGGTGCTGGCTGGTCGTCGGCGTGATCCTCGTCTGGGCGGTGCGGTTGACCGGCAACTGGATCTACGCCTTCCCCGGGTTCCCGCACGAGGACTGGCGCTACCCGCTGCTGCGTGAGGGCAAGGGCGCCATGGAGCCGCTCGTCGACCTGTTCGGGATCCACCTGGTCCCGACGTGGCAGGTGTTCCTCGGCATGACGCCGGTCTACCTGGCGGTCACGCATTCCGGCCAGGACGTCGGGTGGATCGACGCCGTCGCCGTCGTGATCGGACTCGGCGCGGCGGCGCTCGAGCTGGCCGCGGACACCCAGATGTACCGCTTCGCGCGCACCAAGCAGCCCGGCCAGTGCATGGACCAGGGGCTGTGGAGCTGGTCGCGGCACCCCAACTACTTCGGCGAGATCTGCTTCTGGTTCGCCCTCGGCCTCTTCGGTCTGGCGGCGTCGCCGGCGGACTGGTGGTGGGTCTTCCTCGGCACCATCGCGATGGTCGCGCTCTTCCTCGGCGCGAGCATCCCGATGATGGAGAAGCGCAGCCTCGAGCGGCGGCCGGCGTACCAGGACGTCATCGACCGGGTGCCTCGCCTCCTCCCGCGTCCGCCGCGGCGCACCGCGTGACCCGACCTCGGGTGGTGGTCGCCGGCCTCGGCGACACCGGGCTGCTCACGGCCCGGCACCTCTCACGGCACGTCGACGTCGTCGGCATCTCGACCAAGCCCGCCCTCGTGAGCGGGCAGGAGCTGGGCATGCGGCTGGCGCGACCCGACGACTGGGCCCGCGAGTACCGCGTCGGGTTCGGCCGCTACCGCAAGCTGGACGGCGTGCGCACGGTCCATGGCACGCTCACCGACCTCTCGCTCGCCGACCGCGTGGTCAGCGTGCGGCTCCCGGACGGCACCACCCGCGCTGAGCCGTACGACGTGCTGGTCATCGCGACCGGCGTCACCAACGGCTTGTGGCGGCGACCGGACCTCCAGTCGGACGAGGAGGTCGACGCGGCCCTCAGGGCACCGCACGACCAGCTGGCGGCCGCCGGGTCCATCAACGTCATCGGCGGCGGAGCGGCTGCGGTCAGCGCCGCGGCGAACCTCGCCCTCGCGTGGCCCGACTACGCCGGTGGCGCTCTACTACCCGGGCGATCGGGCGCTCCCGCACCATCACGGACGGGTGTGGGCGACGGTCTCCGGCATCCTCGCTGGGCGTGGGGTCACGCTGCGGCCGGGCCATCGCGCCGTCGTCCCGCCGGGCTTCGACCTCGACCGGATCACCACCGACCCGGTCGCGTTCAGCACCGGGCAGCCGGACGCCGCGGCCGAGGCGACGCTCTGGGCGATCGGGCGCGTCCGGCCCAACACGGCCTGGTTGCCCGACTCGCTGCTCGACGAGGCGGGCTTCGTCCACGTCTCACCGGACCTCACTGTCATCGGCGCGCCGGGGGTGTTCGCCATCGGCGACGTCGCGGCCACGGACCCTCTCCGCGGCTCGGCGCGCAACCGCGCCGACCGGCTGCTCGCCCGCAACATCCGTCGCCAGCTCGCCGGACGCCCGCTCCGCACCTACCGCCCCCGTCGTCGACGGTGGGGCTCGATCCTCGGCTTCCAGCCGGACGGGCTGCGGGTGTTCACCCCGTCGGGGCGCTCCTTCCGGTTTCCTGCCTGGTCGATCCAGACGGTCCTGCAACCCTGGATCGTGCGGCGTGGCATCTACGGCGGCGTACGCCGCGACCGGTGACCCCCATGGCAAGGGCGGGACTGCGCGAAATCACGCAGGTCGGACTCCGTTCGCCCTGGTGTGGCGCGTCAGGCGGGACCACATCCGGCCACGCGATCTGGGGGGTGCTGAGCGAGGCCGTTGACAGACGGCGCAGTCCTCGGCGACGCAGCCTGTCTGCTCGCCACCGGTGATCAGCTCCAGGGCCTGGTCGAGGTACTCGTCCGCGAGCCCCCACACCAGGTCGATGCGTCCCTCGCCGATCGCAGCGTTGACTTCCCAGACATAGGTGTCGTGCAGCTCCCGTAGCTGTTGCTTCTCGCTCATCACACCTGCCCTCGTCCTCGACGGCTCCTCGTCGGACGTGCGGAGCCGCCACCATCTCCAGTGTGCGCCTCCCTCGGCTGGCGTGGGGAGGACGTGAAGCCGTCGTGAAACTGCGATGAAAGCGGGGCCTCCTAGCGTCTGCGGTGCGACGTTCGACAGCCGGACGCCGCCTGTCAGGAGGCCACCCATGACCACCCTCACGACCACTCCGTCCTCGTCGCGCACGTACCCGTCACTGCGCGCGGCCTGGATCCCCTTGGCTGCCCTCTGCCTGGCCTTCTTCGTCGAGATGGTCGACAACACGCTGTTGTCCATCGCGCTCCCGACCATCGGCCGCGACCTCGGCAGCGGGACCACGGCGTTGCAGTGGGTCACCGGGGCGTACTCGTTGACCTTCGGCGGCCTGCTGCTCACCGCGGGATCGATGGCCGACCGGCTCGGGCGACGACGCGTCCTGCTGGTGGGGCTCGCTGTCTTCGGGCTGCTCAGCCTGTGCGTCGTCTGGGTCACCACGGCAGGCGAGCTGATCGCCCTGCGGGCCGCACTCGGGATCGCCGCCGCGGCGATGGCGCCGATCACCAACTCGCTGGTCTTCCGCCTGTTCGACGACAAGACGCTGCGCATGCGCGCCATGACGGTGATGATCGTCGTCGGCATGTCCGGGTTCGTGCTCGGGCCACTGCTCGGTGGCACCGCGCTGGCCCACGTGCGGTGGGAGTGGCTGCTGGTCGTGAACGCTCCGATCGCCCTGATCGCCTGCATCGGCGTACGCCTCGGCGTCTCGGCCGACCGGCCCGAGGACCTGACCGACGACAAGCTCGACCTGCCCGGCGCCGTACTGAGCATCAGCGCCATCGGCCTCGCCTGCTGGTCGCTGACCAGCGGCGTCGAGCACGGCTGGCTGTCCACGATCACGCTCGCCTCGATCATCGGCGCCATCGTGGCTGGGATCGCGTTCGTGTGGCACGAGCGCCGCAGCGCGGCGCCCATGCTGGACCTGGACGTGTTCTCCAACGGCACTGTCCGCGGGGCCTCGATCGCGCAGATCGGGACGTCCATCGCAATGGCCAGCGTGATGTTCGGGCTGATCCTCCACTTCCAGTACGCCTACGGGTGGAGCCCCATGCGAGCCGGCCTGGCCAACCTGCCGATCATCGTGACGATGATCGCCGCGACCCCCCTGTCCGAGTGGTTCGCGCGTCAGTTCGGCCACCGCATCGCCTGCCTGATCGGCGCCGGCTTCCTGGCCGGGTCCCTGGCAGGTCTTGCCTGGGCCGTGGACGAGGGGTACGCCGCGATCGCTGTCTGCATGGTGCTGATGACGATCGGCCTGCGCACCGTCATGACGATCTGCGCGGTCGCCCTCGTCGACGCGATGCCGAGCAACCGCACTTCGATCGGCACCGCGCTCAACGACACCGCACAGGAGGTCGGGACCAGCATCGGCACCGCGGTGGTCGGCACCATGATCGCTGCCTTGGTCACCACCCAGCTCCCTGCCGGCACGTGGGGCGGCGACCTCGTGGCGTCGTTCTTCCACGGCGAACAGATCACCTACGCCCTGCTGGCGGTCGTGGTCGGCCTCGTCGCGGGAGGCGGTGCGCTCACCCTGACCGACTCCCGCAGCACCGAGGAGCACGTGGACGAGGCCGAGGCCGCAGCCGTCGTCGGTTGAGCCTGTCGAAACCACGCCCGAGCAGCCCCGGAGAATGCTTCTCCGGTTGTCTCACAGAAACAGCAAAACCGCAGGTCAGAGGGCCTTTTCTGTCAGTGGTCGATGCTTGGATGGACTCATGAGCAGCCAGCCGGTCGACCACCTCCACCCGGTGGTCGACTTCGCCCACCGGCTGCGCGAGCGGCTCGACTCGGTGGCCAAGGTGCCGCTCTGGTCGATGACCGAGGAGCAGCAGCGCGACGCGCTGACCACGCTCGCGCACGCCGAGGCACAGCTCGACGCACTCAAGCTGGGCCTGCTCGCGGAGGCCGACCGCTCAGGCGCCACCACCGGGACTGGTGCCGGCACGGCCGCCGACTGGATCGCGGTCGAGACGAGGCAGGTCCGCCGAGACGCCCGCTCCGACCTGCGCCTGGCCCAGGCCGTGGAACGCCACGACCTGCTCTCCGCAGCGATGAGCGAGGGTCGGGTCAACACCGCGCCGGCCCGCGCGACCGTGGCAGCGCTCGACCGACTCCCCAGCACCGGGGAGTTCGCCGTCAGCACCGAGCAGCGGTTGGCCGCCGAGACCCACCTCGTGTCGTCGACAACACCGGCGAGTCGGTAAGCACCAAGGACGGCCCGCTCGTCGAGGCTCCCGAGTACCTCGGCGGTTTCTGGGTGATCGACGTCGCCGACGAGGAGACCGCCGTCAGCTGGGCCGCCCGCGCATCGAAGGCCCTCGGCGGCCGCATCGAGGTCCGCGCCTTCCAGGTGTCACCAGACGCGTGAGTCCTGTGCCCGAGCAGGTTCTCGAGCTGGACGTGTCCAGGCTCGTCCGCCGATCGTCGTTGCGTTCGTGGGGCGCCTGACGCAGCGGTGTGACGCGACTGGTGCGTGGCTGATGGTGGGGACTCGCGGGCCTGGGTACTGACGGGCATGGGTCGGGCAGGTGATCCTCGAAAGGAACTTCAGTCGATCGCCTCGCGGTGCACCCATTCAACGAGGTCGTCGGACGCGACGGCTCGAACGCGCGCTGCATATCGGGTGAGGTCGGCGTTGTTCAGCAGACCGCGCCACTGGCTCACTCGTGCCGCGGCTGAAGAACGCGGTGGGGTCCACCCAGTGCGCCACGCCACCGCCGGGCACGGTCGTGTCGGCCCTGCTGCGCATGGACTCGAACGTCGCGGCATGAACGAGGCCGGGCCACCGGCGCTCGCCGACCTCGATGCCGAGACCGATGGCCAGCTGCCGCATCTGCCCCTCCAGGTCGGCCAACAGGTCGTCGTAGTGCAAGAAGATGACGTCGAGCTCCTCGGCGGCGTCGCGGAACGTCTGCAAGTGCTCCATGGTGCGCCGCAGCGAGGACCCGATGTGCGTCGAGGGCGTCTCGTCGTCGACCCATTGCCAGAAGCGGGCCAGCACGCCTTCGGGGCGCGACGGCTGGTGTCGCACCGGGCCGAGTTCGATGCCGTCGATCGCCGCCGCCTGCTCGCGGGCTCGGAGAAACGCACCGACGTCCGTGTTGTCGATGTGGCGGTCCATCGAGAGTCCAACGTCACGGGGATCACGCCCGACGCAGATGTAGGTGAGCATCGGATCGTTCGGTATCCCGTCCAGCGGCGTGTGGGTCTTGATGAACCGGCGGTGCGTCTGGGCCCCCAGGTCCGCGACCACCTCCCGGCGGGCCCGGGTCACCATGTCGATCCACGGCGAGAGCGTGTCGAGCGGGAGCGGAAGCTGGGGTTCTTGCAGGATCAGCAGCGCACAGATCATCTGCGTCCACGTAGTTCCGCACTTCGGCGGCGAAGAGATGACGATGTCGCCGCGGCGGAGTTCGAAGCCGGCCCAACGGTTGCTGTCGTAGACGGTCCCCACGTAGCGGCGCACGAACGCCATCCTCGCAGCGGCGCCCGATGCAGTGAGACCCAGCTGCTCCACAGTGGCGACGTCCGGACGAGGCTCGCGGCGGAAAGTCGCGGTTCGTCGCGGCCGCGTCAGTGCAGGGTGTAGCCGCCGTCGGTGACCAGTACCGCGCCGGTGGTGAATGATGCGGCGTCGCTGGCGAGGTAGACGACGCTTGGGGCGATTTCCTCCGGGGTCGCATACCGCTTCATGGGGACGTCGTCGATCCAGTGTTGCCGGAACTGAGGCTCGTCGACCGGAGACATCCCGGTCTTCACGTAGCCCGGGGCGATCGCATTGACGCGGATGTTGTGGGGGGCCCACTCCGCGGCAAGTGACTTCGTGAGCTGGTGGACTGCGGCCTTCGAGGCGTTGTACGCCGGCTGCCATTGCGGGCGGTTGACGATCATGGCGGAGATCGAGCCGACGTTGACGATGGAGCCCCCTCCGGCCTCGATCATCGAGGGGGCAACTGCCTTTGACATTCTCCAGAGTCCGGTCACGTTGACGTCGAAGACCGCGGCGAACTCGTCGTCGGGCACATCGAGGGCAGGCCGGTGAAAGCAGATGCCCGCGTTGTTCACCAGGATGTCGATTCGATCGTGGGCGGACAGTGCCTCGTCCACGATGCGGCGCACATCCTCCGGGTCGGTCACGTCGCCCGTCCCGACCGTCGTCCGCCGTCCGGTGCGATCGGCAATATCGGTGGCCGCGTCCTGATTGAGATCCTCGTGTCGGCCGACCACGACGACATCCGCACCCGCCGCGGCCATCGCTTGGGCGAAGGCTCGTCCGAGGCCTTGGTTTGCACCGGTGACCAAGGCCGTGCGGCCTTCGAGACTGAACGGGTTCATCAGCGTGAGACTACTTCGACCGCGCAGGTTTGTGCGTCCAGGTGTGATCGCGTGGGCGGGGACGGAGTGGCTCTGTCAGGGCCTGGATCCGTTCGGTTGCCAGGTCGACCATCAGCCGCGCCGCCGGTGAGAGGGTCGCGTTCGCCCGGTGCACCACCGCGATCGTGTCGTACTGCTGGGGCCTGAGCGGTACCCACCCGGCAGCGGGCGCCAATCGGGGCAACAGCTGCCCCGCGGCCCCCTTGGGGATGACCGTGTCGGCCACACCGCGGCCGACCAGCTCCACCGCGGTCTCGACGTCCTCCACCTCGACCCGGGTAGTGGGGTTGAGCCCGGTCTCGTGCATCATCCGGCGCAGGACTATGCGGGTTGAATCGACTGCCCGCCAGGTGGTCTCGGGCATCACCAGCGAAGCCCGTGCCAGCTGCGCAGCGGTCACCGGCGCGCGGAGCCGCTCGGGCACGGCGCTCACGTAGACGAGCTCGTCGCGGGCCACCGGGATGACCTCCATCCCCTCACTGCTGACTTGGGGGACGGCGATCATTGCAGCCTCGATCCGTCCGCGGCGCAGGTCCTCCATGACGTCGACCGAGTTCTGCCCGACCAGCTCGACCCTGACGTTCGGATGCCGCGCCAGGACCTCGGCAATCAGATCGGCGCTCGCATAGAGGCGCGAGGTGCCGAACATGCCGAACCGGATCGTGCCGGTCTCCAGCGCGGAGACACTCATCGCAGCCCGCGCCGTCTCGTCTGCGGCCACGACGGTGCGCTCGGCGTGCGGCCGCATCGCCTCGGCCGAAGCGGTGGGCACCACGCCTCGGCCGACCCGGGTGAACAGCGGTCCACCCATGCTGCGTTCGAGGTTGCGGATCTGCTCCGACACCGACGGCTGGCTGTAGCCGAGATGGTCCGCTGCTGCCGTCAGCGAGCCGAGCTCGTAGGTCGCCAGAAAGCACCGGAGCTGGTGCAACGAAAGCATAGGAATCTCCTTGGGCTTCTCAAGAGAAGTAAGGCTACCCCTATGTCAGTCGAGGCTTCAGAATGAGACTGTCCCCGATACGACACGACATGAAGGAGGTCGGGATGTTCCTCAACGAATGCACCGCTTGCGGTCGCGAGCAGCTCATCTTTCTCAGCCAGGTCTCGGCCTACGAGCCGACCAGCCGCGGGCTCGAGGCGCACTACACGTGTTGGTGCGGCGCCGAACAGACCTGGCTCGCCTCACGTGCGGCCGAGTCCATGCACGTCGCCGCCTGAGCCGACTGGCCCGGGTCACCCGACGAGGACCGACTTCTCCTGGGGCAGCCCGACAATGAGTTGCGGTACCACGGTCCCGGTCAGCTCGCCGACGTCCAGGTGCTTCACGGACGGACTTTCATCCTGGTGTACGGCGCCTGGCCGTCTGGCCACCTGCCCGAGCGCTGCCCAAGTGTCCGTCCCGTTGAGCACGCCAAGGCGATCTCACGCGGCATCCGCGGGCCACGCCCTCGGCTACCCGCGCGATCCTGCGGCGCACCAACTCAAATCGCCGTTGGCGGGTCGCCAAACGGAACAGATCATTCAGCGATCGGTTGCCGCGCATGGGCGGCGATAAGACTCCCTGGCCGCGATCGGCGCGCCGTACCTGATCTGGTTGCTGCTCCGTACCCGGACCGCGGGACCCGCGCACAGAGGCCAGAAGTGTGGCCTGCGCCGGGGCCTAGGCCGCTGCCTTCTTGACAAGCTTTCGGATCAGCTTCTCCTCGGCCTGGCCGATCTCGATCACCGCGTACGACGTCACCCACATCGCGCCGTCGTCCAGCTGGGCAGCCTCCTCGAACCCGAGGGTTGCGTAGCGGGACTTGAACTTCGACGCAGGCTTGAAGAAGACGACGACCTTGCCATCGCGGGCGTAGGACGGGAAGCCGTACCAGGTCTTCGGATCCAGCCCTGGGGCGACCTCGAGCACGATCCGGTGGATCGCCTCGGCGAGCCCGCGGTCGGGCTGCGGCAGCGCCGTGATTGCCTCGACGCACGCTTCGGCCTCGTCGGCCTTCTTCGCGCCGCCCTTCTTCTCTGCGCGCAGCTCGGCGGCGCGCTGCTTCATGGCGGCCAGCTCGTCCTCGGAGAAGCCGGAATCGGATGTGTTGGTCGTGGTCTTGGTTGCCATGGCCTCCACCCTAGAACCGTCTCGTGGGCGGAGACTTCTCGAATCCTGACCGCTTTCGGACAGTGGCGATTCTTGAAACTGAGACCCCTGACGGCAGGTCCGCGTCACACGAGCACAGATCCCAGCTCGCCGGCTCGGCCCCAACGAGGGCACGCTCGTCGGCTGATGAGTACGTCCGGCAGGCGGCGGAAAGACTCGCAGCGGCAGATGTGGGCCAAAGCGATGCCAGCTCAGCTATTCGCGTAGAACTTGGGCCTGGCCTCGGTTTCCCGCCGTTCGTCGCGATCAGGCTTGCAGAGCGATGCACGCACTTCGGGGGCTGGGTTCGGCGGCGACGACCTGTGCTTCTTTGGCCGAGGGGAATTCCAGGGCGAAGCGGCTTGCGGCTAGGAGGTCAGGCAACATGGCCAGCGACACGGCGGCGAACCGACCTCGCGGATATTCGTTCCTGGGGACGTGAGCAGGGACGGACCCGTAAGGGATCGCGGCAGGGTGCCCGCCGAGCTGATCGCTGCTTTCGATTCTGCCAACTAGTGAGCCCGACCGCGATGGTCTTCGAGCCACTCCTTGACGTCGTCGCGGCGCCAATGGGTGACGTCGCCGAACCTCGTGGCCGGGGGTAGCTTCTTGTCGCGTTCCAGTTCCTGGACGTGATGAACGCTCTCGCCCAGGTATGCGGCAAGCTCCTCGATGGTCCAGAACGCCGTGTCTGGCTCGGTCACAGACCAAGGATAGGTAGCCGCTGAGCAACCCGTCCAGCCCCCACACGCACGAGGGTCGCTACTCGTCGTCGCGATTCAGCCTCGGTCGCGGTGCAGGCGGCAGTCGCCAGGTGCCGGTGTCCCCAACAAGGCCTGGGGTGCGTCAAGGATCAGCTTGCCGTCGTTCTGCATGACCATCCGGTCCAGGCTGTTGGTCAAGGTGAGTTGCTGCCAGACGCGAAGGCTTTCGCCGGCGTCTCCAGAGGAGTTGCCCTCCGAGCCGCTTCGACTTCAGGGCTCACCCTTCTGCCACGGCGATCGCGGCGGTGTGCTGCACCACCGCCGCGTCAGTAGTGCATGCGCTCCGCACCCCAGCCACGCCTCGAAGGGCGCGTCGGCTAGGTGACCCAGGCCAGCAGGTCCCGGTCCCGGCCCGGTGCCGCGACCAGGCACACCCCGGCCGGCAGTCCCTCCTCGGTCTGCACCGGCACGCTGACCGCGGGCAGACCGCCCAGCCCGGCCAGGCAGGTCAGCTGCATCGTCGCGGTGCGCACCTCCTGCAGCCGCTCGGCCAGGCCGGGTCCGGTGCGTGGGGCGACGGAAGATGCGGACGGCAGCACCAGCACCCGGTCGCCGACCAGCTCGCGGATCTCGGACCGCGCCGCCGCGACCACACCGCGGGCCTGGTCGGCCTGCTCGTCGCTCACCTGCGAGCCGGTCTCGAAGCGGCTGCGCACGTCGGCGCCGAGGGTGTCCATCCGGTTCTCCAGCCAGGGGCCGTGCTGCTGCCAGGCCTCCCACGCCTGCAGCGTCTGGAAGGCGGTGAGCCAGTCCGGCAGCTGCGCGAGGTCGTGCTCCTCGGTCGTGGTCGCGCGACCCTCGAGCCAGCCCGTCACGGCCGCGGCCACGTCCGGCTCGGCGCGGTCCAGCAGCCCGGGTACGACGACCAGCTCGTCCGAGCCGCCCGGTGCCCTCCGGGAGGAGCACCTCGCCGACGCGCGCCAGGAGCTCGGGCGAGCGGGTCAGCCAGCCGACGGTGTCGAAGGACGGCGCGAGCGGGAGCAGTCCGTCGGTGGGCACCAGCCCGTGCGTCGTACGGATGCCCCAGAGCCCCTGGTACGCCGCCGGCACCCGGATCGAGCCTCCGGTGTCGGTCCCGAGACCCACCGTGGCGTGCCCGAGCGAGACCGCCGAGGCCGACCCGGAGGACGAGCCGCCGGAGATCCGGTGAGGTGCCTTCGGGTTGGGCGGGGTGCCGTACTGCGCGTTGGTGCCGGCGAGGGAGTAGGCGAACTCGTCGGTGCGCGCGATGCCCGTGACGTCGGCCCCGGCGTCGAGCAGGCGCTGCACCGCCCAGGCACTCGTCGTCTCCACGGGCGCCTGGTCGAGCCACGCGGGGTTCCCGGCCCCGACCCGCTGGCCGGCGACGGCGTACAGGTCCTTGACCGCGACGCTCTCCCCGGACAGTGGTCCGGTCCCCGAGCCGGGCAGCAGCGGGTCCCCGACCAGCCGCCAGATCCGCGGGTCGAACGCAGGCGCCGGGACGGCCACGTGGGCCGCGGTGACCTGCCAGCCGTCGTCGCCCCGGGCCCACAGCTGGGTCTGCTGCCCACGGCCGCCGCGCTCGAGCTCGGTGACCGCGACCACCAGCGCGTGGTCGGGGTCGACCACCTGCACGTGCGTCTCCACGATGCGTCGCTGTGGCGCTCCTCCGCGCCCGCCTCGGAAGGCGCTGATCTCGTCGTGCCCGACCAGCAGCCCGGCCGCGTCGCCGCGCAGGGTGTCCGGCCCGGGCGCGAAGAGCCGGTCGAGGGCGTCGAGGTCGTTGTCCATCAGCGCCCGCTCGTAGGACCAGAACGCGTCCATCAGGCCGTCCGGTGTGGTGGTCACGGCCGGACCAGCGTGAAGTCGTCCTTGCGGATCCGGGCGTGCACACCCTTGACGATGTCGACCACCTGCGAGATGTCGAAGTCGGTGGCCGCGCTGAGGTAGGCCAGCGCCATGCTCGGGTCCATGCCGTAGCGGGCCTGCAGCAGCCCGATCGCCGCCCGCACGCAGTTCGCCATCGCCACGTCCAGGTCCTCGTCGAGCCCGGTCGGCACCAGGAGCTCGGCCGTCTCGGCCAGTCGGGCCGGCCAGCTCGCCGAAGTCGCGCACGGCGTCCTCGTGGGCCACGACGTCGAGCCGGACGGTCGCCCGCAACGAGGCCTCCAGGGCGGTGAGCGCCACCTCGCCGTCGCCCTGCGCGAAGTGCGGGTCACCGACGTAGACGCCCGCGCCCTCGACCTGCACGGGGAGGTAGAGCGTCGACCCGACCGTGAGCAGGTTGATGTCGATGTTGCCGCCGTGCGGACCCGGCGGGACCGAGTGCGGACGTTCGTCGCCGGCCACGGCCACGCCGATGATCCCGAGGAACGGGGCGAGCGGGAAGGAGACCTTCGGCTCCTGGCCGGGGGCCAGTGGCAGCAGCCCTCGTGTCCCGGTGTCGTCGACCGCGGCGAAGGCGCTGAACACCTCACCGTCGAGCGGGTACTCCCCCGGCAGTGCGCCCTTCCCGTGCCGGTTGGAGATCACGCCGTACGGCACGCGCGGCAGGGTCTCCAGGACGGTCACGGCGAGCAGGTCGCCCGGTCGCGCGCCGGCCACGTGGACGGGCCGGGAGACCACGTGCGGCCCGTCGACCCCGAACGTGCGGGGGTGGGTGGACGCGTCGGTGGCGGCGATCGCGATGGCGTCGGACAGCACGTGCTCCACGTCGTACGCCGCGAAGAAGGCCTCCGGGTCCCGACCCTGGTCCTCGAGGATGCCCTCGTGGCTGACGGTGTCGAAGGTGACCTCCGTGCCCGGCTCCACCCGCTCGACCGGCTCGTCGGCCGCACACGGGAGCCGTCCCCACAGGACGTGCTCCGGCGTCGAGGGCAGGTACGTCGCCCCGCGGATCGGGCCTGCGCCGGTCTCGAGCGGTGCCTGCCGCCCGGGCGAGAGTGAGTCGGTCGATGAGCTCATGGACGGACTCTAGGCAGCACGCGTTACCGCAATGTTTTCCGGGCGGCCGATCCTCCGGACTCGCCGGTAACCCCCCGCGGCGGGCAGGATGCCAGACATGACCGATCCCGCACCGAGGAAGCGCAGGGCCGCGACGAGCGCGTCGTACTCGATCACGATGCGGCTGAACACCGACGTCGACCCGGCCGTGGTCGGTCGGATCGCCACGGCGATCGCGGCCGAGGGCGGCATCGTCACCGCGCTCGACGTCGCGGAGTCGCGGCACGACCGGCTCGTGGTCGACGTGACCTGCTCGGCCACCGACTCCGAGCACGCCGACGAGATCGTGGTGAAGGTCAAGGACCTCGACGGCGTGACGGTGCACAAGGTCTCCGACCGCACCTTCCTGCTGCACATCGGCGGCAAGATCGAGGTGCACTCCAAGGTGCCGCTGCGCACCCGCGACGACCTGTCGATGGCCTACACGCCCGGCGTCGGACGGGTCAGCCTCGCCCTGGCCGAGCACCCGGAGGACGTGTCCCGGCTGACCGTCAAGGGCAACAGCGTCGCCGTGGTGACCGACGGCTCGGCCGTCCTCGGCCTCGGCAACATCGGGCCCGGCGCCGCGCTCCCGGTGATGGAGGGCAAGTGCGCGCTGTTCAAGCGGTTCGCCGACATCGACGCGTGGCCGATCTGCCTGGACACCCAGGACACCGACCGCATCGTCGACGTGGTCGAGGCGATCGCACCCGGCTTCGGCGGCATCAACCTCGAGGACATCGCGGCCCCGCGCTGCTTCGAGATCGAGCAGCGGCTGCGTGAACGGCTCGACATCCCGGTCTTCCACGACGACCAGCACGGCACCGCCATCGTGGTCCTCGCCGCGCTGACCAACGCGTTGCGCGTCGTCGCCAAGGACCTGACCGAGCTGCGCATCGTCGTCGCCGGCGCCGGTGCTGCCGGCACGGCCATCGTCACCCTGCTGCTGGCCGCCGGAGCCCAGGACGTGGTGGTCTGCGACCGCGAGGGCTGCCTGTCCGCGGACGACGACAGCCTGTCCCCCGCGATGGCGGAGCTCGCCAGCCGCACCAACCCGCGCCGGGTCACCGGCGATCTGCGCGCCGGGCTCGACGGGGCGGACGTCTTCATCGGCGTCAGCGCCCCCGGGGTGCTGGAGGCCGAGTGGATCAAGGACATGGCCGAGAAGCCGATCATCTTCGCGCTGGCCAACCCCGACCCCGAGATCGACCCCGCCGAGGCCGGGAAGTACGCCGCCGTGGTGGCCAGCGGTCGCAGCGACTACCCCAACCAGATCAACAACGTGCTGGCGTTCCCGGGTGTCTTCCGCGGGCTCCTCGACGCTCGCGCCTCCGACGTCACGATCGACATGCTGCTGCGCGCCGCCGACGCGATCGCGCACGTGGTCACCGACCGGGAGATCAACGCGAGCTACATCATCCCGAGCGTGTTCGACGAGAAGGTGCCCAAGGCCGTGGCCCGTGCCATCCGTGGCGCCGACGACTGAGGTCTCCGACCGACCGGGGCTCCTGTCCGACCCCGTTGCTAGCGTGCGGACGTGAGCTTCGTTCCGCTGCAGGGTCGGGCGACCCTGGTGCCGCAGCACCCGCCCCGCGACAGCGAGATCGAGTTCTCCGGACCCGCGCGCACGATCCGGATGCCGATGCGCGGTGCGATCCCCGTGCTCACGCGAGCGATGCGGGTCGAGGACGCCCACCCCTCCGTCGGGCTGCTCAGCGGGGCGACCCTGCTCGCGATGAAGCTGCTGGCGGCCGGCCGGGTCCGACTCTCCGAGACCGGTGACTCCTGGCGCGTCGGGCCGCTCGGTCCCGATGACGACGACCGGCTCCGTGCCCTGGCCACGGCCCGGGCGCACGGCGAGACGACCGTCGACGACGCGGAGGACGTGATCCGGCTGCTGCTCGACGCCGTGGCCGACACGATGACGCGGCCTCCCGGGCTCGAGACCAGGGGTTTCGACAGGCTCAACCGGCGGGCATCCGACGACCGGCCGTCCCGGCCGGCGGACGACGAGGACCCCGACCTGCCCGACCAGGTGCGGATCGCCTTGCGGATCGAGGCGCCGGAGGAGGCGTTGGTCGGCGGTGGCGTGGTCGTCGTACCCCAGGCGCACGACGTGGACGACGACACCCACTTCGTCGACGCCGAGCAGCTGTGGGACGAGGGCGACGCGCGTGCCCTGCACGGGTTCTCCCGTCGGGCCCGGCTGAGCCTCAGCGTGGCGCTGCGTCGTGCCGCCGAGGCCTGGACACCCCTGGACCGCCTGCAGCGGCAGCAGGTTCCCGACCGGATGGTGCTCGACGCCGACGAGCTCGCCCACCTGCTCGAGCACGGCCTCGAGGCACTCGACGACATCGGTGTCGACGTCTTCTGGCCCCGCGGCCTGCGCGGCGAGCTGGTGCCGCAGGGCCGGGTCGAGGTCGCCACCGGTCCGCGCGAGGGGCAGCTGGTCGAGGGCCTGTTCGGCACCGAGGCGATGTTCTCCTTCGACTGGCGCCTCGCCCTGGCCGGCGACCCGCTGTCCGACGAGGAGATGAGCGTCCTCACCGGGGCCACCTCGCCGGTGATCCGGCTGCGCGACAACTGGATGGTCATCGACCCGGTGCTCGCGCGCCGGGCACGCAAGCGGGTCACCGCCGAGAAGCGGCAGGTCGCACCGGTCGTCGCGCTGCAGGCCTCGTTGACCGGCACGCTCTACCTCGACGGTGGCGCCCTCGAGGTCCACCCCGGTGCCACCCTGGAGAAGGTCCGGGACCGGATCGTCGACGCCTCCGTGGTCGCGCCCCTGCCGACTCCGGCGGGGATGACGGCCACCCTGCGCGACTACCAGAGACACGGCTTCACCTGGCTGGCCGAGCTGACCGGCGTCGGGCTCGGCGCCTGCCTGGCCGACGACATGGGCCTGGGCAAGACCGTCACGCTGATCGCGCTGCACCTGCACCGGCGCGAGCGCGGTCTCGCGTCCGGTCCCACGCTGGTGGTCTGTCCCGCCAGCCTGATGGGCAACTGGGAGGCCGAGATCCGCCGGTTCGCCCCGGGGGTGCCGGTGCGGCGGTTCCACGGATCCAGCCGATCCTTGAGTGGTTTCGAGACACTCGCTGACGCTCGTTCCTCAACCACCGAAGGCGACGACGGGTTCGTGCTGACGACGTACGGCACGATGCGGCTGTCCCACGAGGAGCTCGGCGCCGTGCCGTGGGACCTCGTGGTGGCCGACGAGGCCCAGCACATCAAGAACGCGCAGTCCTCGACGGCCCGCAACCTGCGCACGATCACCTCCCGCTGCCGCGTCGCGCTGACCGGCACGCCTGTCGAGAACAACCTGACCGAGCTGTGGGCGATCCTCGACTGGGCGACGCCGGGCCTGCTCGGGTCGCGCAACGCCTTCCGCAAGGTGTGGGCCGCGCCGATCGAGAGCGGCGTGGACCCTTCTGTGGCGCGACGGTTCGCCCAGCTGGTCGAGCCGTTCCTGCTGCGCCGGCGCAAGAGCGACCCCGGCATCGCCCCCGAGCTGCCTGCCAAGACCGAGACCGACAACGTCGTCGGGCTGACCCGCGAGCAGGTGGTGCTCTACGAGGCGCTGGTGCGCGAGTCGATGGACCGGATCGAGCGCGCCGACGAGGACACCCGGCGCGGGCTGGTGCTGGCCCTGCTCACCGGGCTCAAGCAGATCTGCAACCACCCGGCCCACTACCTGCGCCAGGCCAACGGGCGCCTCAAGGGCCGCTCCGAGAAGCTGGACCTGTGCGACGAGCTGCTCGGCACGATCCTCGCCGAGAGCGGCTCGGTGCTGGTCTTCACGCAGTACGTCGCGATGGCGCGCCTGCTCGAACGACACTTCGCCGCCGCCTCGATCCCGACCCTGTTCCTCCACGGCGGCACGCCGGTCCGCGCCCGCGAGCAGATGGTGCGCGACTTCCAGGACGGTGCCGCACCGGTGTTCCTGCTCTCGCTCAAGGCCGGCGGCACCGGCCTGAACCTCACCCGCGCCGACCACGTGATCCACTTCGACCGCTGGTGGAACCCGGCCGTGGAGGACCAGGCCACCGACCGCGCCCACCGGATCGGGCAGACCCGCGCGGTCCAGGTGCACCGCCTCGTCACCGAGGGCACCATCGAGCAGAAGGTCGGCCTGCTCCTCCAGCGCAAGCGCGACCTGGCCGAGTCCGTCCTCGGTGCCGGCGAGACCGCGTTGACCGAGCTCAGCGACCGCGAGCTGCGCGACCTCGTGACGCTCCGGACTCCCGCCGGAGACACCGGTGGAGGTTGAGCGTTTCGACGTCGCCGTCGTGGGAGCCGGGCTCACCGGAGCCGCGGCGGCCCGTGAGCTGACCGCCCGCGGTCATTCCGTGCTCGTCCTCGAGCAGCACGAGGTCGGCCACGACCGAGGCAGCTCGCACGGGTCGTCCCGGATCTACCGCCGCGCCTACACCGACCCGACGTACATCGCGCTCACCGGCCGCGCAGACGGCGAGTGGGCACGCCTCGAGGAGGAGTCCGGGGTGCGCCTGCGCACCCGCACCGGTGGCCTCGACGCCGGCCACCGCGCGCAGGTCATCCACGACGCGCTCCGCGCGCACGGCCTCCCCGCCACCCTGCTCCGGGCGGACGAGGTCGCCGAACGTTGGCCAGGCATCGCCCTCGACGGCCCCGCGTGCTTCCATCCCGACGCGGGACACCTCGACCCCGACCTGACCGTGTCCACGCTGCTCGACCTCGCCACGCGGAGCGGGGCAGAGCTGCGGGAGCACACGTCGATGACCCGCATCGAGCCGGTCACTGACGGGCTGCTGGTGCACACCGAGGCGGGCAGCGTCCGTGTCGGCACGGTGGTGGTGGCCGCCGGCTCCTGGCTGCCCGAGCTCCTGGGTGGTCTCGGCGCCACCCCGCAGCTCCCGGCGATCGAGGTCAGGCAGGTCGAGGTGTTCCACCACCGGCACCACGACCGGACGGCGGCGTGGCCGACGCTGGTCCACGACTCGCGCCTCGACCACGGGGGTGTGGAGCTCTACGCCCTTCCCTCGGGAAGCGACGGCGGGCCGGAGCCGGCGTACAAGATCGGGCAGTTCGACAGCGACACCTCCACGACGGCCTCCGGCCGCGACGGCGTCGTCGACGACCGGGCACGGCGGGCCACGCGCGCCTTCGTCGAGCGGCAGCTTCCGGGTCTGGACCCACGGCCGGTCGCGGAGCAGAGCTGCCTGTTCACGATGACCTCCGACGAGGACTTCGTCCTCGACCGGGCACCGGCCGGGGGCGGGCACGTCGTGGTCGCCTCACCGTGCTCGGGACACGGAGCCAAGTTCGCGCCGCTGATCGGAGTGCTGGTCGCGGATCTCGTCGAGGGGGGTGCACCGCACCCGCGGTTCGCCTTCCGCAGCGGTGGCCCGGCCGGCAGCCATGCCTGACCCGATCGTGCTGCCTCGCCTCTCCCGCGTGCGCGGAGCGGCGGCGCGGAGCACGACCTGGTGGGGTCGGGCGTTCGTCCGCTCCTTCGAGGAGCTCAGCATCGACGCGAACGACCTGCTGGCAGCCCGGGCCCTGGCGCGCACGGGACGGTTGGGGGCGATCGTCGTGCTCGACGCGATGGCCTCGGCCGTGGTCGATCCCGGCAGCACCGAGCCCCTGATGGCCCAGATCAAGGTCGACCGGCTCGACGACGCCGGGCTGGACGACGTTCGCTCGGGAGGCCGCCCGCGAGAGCGGGCACGCCGCGGCGCTCGAGGCCGCCCAGCTGCCGGCCGAGCTCGTCGAGCACGCCGACGAGGCGGGCGCCGAGGTGCTGCCCGGTCCCGGCGACATCGACACCGCGTGCGAGTGCGACTCCTGGGCACAGCCGTGCCTGCACACGCTGGCGCTGCTCTACCAGCTCGCGTGGCACACCGACCGCGATCCCTACGTCCTGCTGCTGCTGCGCGGACGCACGCGCGAGCAGCTGCTCGCCGAGGTGAGCGCCCTCGCCTCGGGCGGCACGGCCCCGGGCGTCGAGGAGCGCGAGGAGGCTCGACACCGGGCGGCCCAGGTGCTGGCGCTGGCCGAGGACGCGCCGACCGGTCACGGGCTGGCGGACGCCGCCGTGGCGGCGTACGACGAGGCAGTCGCCCGGTTGCTCTAGGAGTCGGCACTGTCGGTGCTCGCGCTTAGCGTGGCGACATGACGAGGAACTGGATCAACACGATCAGCCTCGAGCACGTGCAGCGTGGCGTCGACGGCGGGTTCACCCAGGTCGACCACGGCCGGGACACCCGGCTGCGCCAGCTCCAGCCCGGCGACCGGATCGCGTTCTACAGCCCGCGCACCGCGATGAAGTCGGGCGATCCGCTCCAGCAGTTCACCGCGCTCGGGACGATCACCGGAGCCGAGCCCTACCAGGTCGAGGTGAGCCCGGACTTCCGTCCGTGGCGGCTCGAGGTCGCCTTCGAGGACGTGTCGCCCGCTCCGATCAGACCCCTGCTCGAGGAGCTGTCGTTCATCACCGACCCGAAGAGGTGGGGCTTCCCGTTCCGCCGAGGGCTGTTCGAGATCGACGCCTCCGACATGGCCGTCGTCGCCGGCGCTATGCGGGCGAGCTGACCGTCTCCTTGCCGACACCGAGGGCCAGCGCCGCCATCTCGGTGAGGAGCGGTCGCATCTCCTCGGCCGGCAGGAACGCGCTGTGCGGCGTGGAGTTGATCAGCCCGAAGGTGGCGTGCACGATCGCCCGCGACTTCTTCTGGGTCAGGTCCGGGTCCACCGAGCGCAGCTGGCGGGCCCACACCTCGACGTACTTGCGCTGCGTCTCGCGCACCCGCTCCCGCGCCTCGAGCGGCAGCGCCGACCAGTCGCGGTCCTGGACCACGATCAGTGCCTGGTGGTCGAGCGCGAAGGTGACGTGCCACTCGATCAACGAGCGCAGTGCCTCCTCGGGCGACCCGGCCTCGCGCACGCGCTCCCGCCCCACGCTGAGCAGCTCGTCGCTGATGCTGACCAGCATCTCGGCCAGCACCGCGTCCTTGGACCGGAAGTGGCGGTAGAGCGCCGGGCCCGAGAAGCCGCAGGCAGCACCGAGCTCCGCGATCGACACCCCGTGGAAGCCCTTCTGGGCGAACAGGTCGGCCGCGATCGCCAGGATCTGCTCTCTCCGGTTCACGGCGCCTAGGTTAGCGGTCGCTAACTCGAGTGGCACAACGGCCGGCCGACATCTGGCGTCCCAAGTTAACGATCGCTAACATGACCCGGTGCCCACATCGATGAAGACCCTGGTCGAGCAGCTGCGCGAGCGCACCGCGCGCGTGGCACAGGGCGGGTCCGAGTCGGCCCGGACCAAGCACACCGACCGCGGCAAGATGCTGGCGCGTGACCGGATCCACGCGCTGCTCGACCCCGGGAGCCCGTTCCTCGAGCTGAGTCCGCTGGCGGCGTACGGGATGTACGGCCCAGGCAATGACGGAGCCAGGACGGCAACGACGACTTCGCCGTGCCGAGCGCCAGCATCGTCACCGGGATCGGCCGGATCGAGGGGCGCGAGTGCGTCGTGGTCGCCAACGACGCGACCGTCAAGGGCGGCACCTACTACCCGATCACCGTCAAGAAGCACCTGCGTGCCCAGGAGGTGGCGCGGGCGAACAAGCTGCCCTGCGTCTACCTCGTCGACTCCGGCGGCGCGTTCCTGCCGATGCAGGACGAGGTCTTCCCCGACAAGGAGCACTTCGGCCGGATCTTCTTCAACCAGGCCAACCTGTCGGCCGAGGGGATCCCGCAGATCGCCGCGGTGATGGGCTCGTGCACCGCGGGAGGTGCCTACGTGCCCGCGATGTCGGACGAGACCGTGATCGTCCGGGACCAGGGCACGATCTTCCTCGGCGGGCCGCCCCTGGTGAAGGCCGCCACGGGTGAGGAGGTCACCGCGGAGGAGCTCGGTGGCGGCGAGGTGCACGCGCGCACGTCCGGCGTCGTCGACCACCTCGCCGAGGACGACGCCCATGCCCTGCAGATCGTCCGCTCGATCGTCGCGACGCTGCCGGCCCCGCCCCCGTCGGTTGAGGAGCGAGCGCAGCGAGCGTCTCGAAACCAGGGTGCGACCACCGAGGTGGAGGAGCCGGTCAAGGACCCCGCCGAGCTCTACGACGTGGTCCCCGCCGACACCCGCACGCCGTACGACGTGCGTGAGGTGATCACCCGGATCGTCGACGGCAGCCGGTTCCACGAGTTCAAGAAGCTGTACGCCGAGACGCTCGTGTGCGGCTTCGCGAAGGTCTGGGGCCACGACGTCGGGATCGTCGCCAACAACGGCATCCTGTTCTCCGAGTCGGCCCGCAAGGGCGCGCACTTCATCGAGCTGTGCAACCAGCGCAGGACCCCGATCGTCTTCCTGCAGAACATCACCGGCTTCATGGTGGGCAAGGAGTACGAGAACGCCGGCATCGCGCGTGACGGGGCGAAGCTCGTCACCGCCGTCGCCTGCTCGGTGGTGCCGAAGTTCACCGTCGTGATCGGCGGCTCGTTCGGTGCCGGCAACTACGGCATGTGCGGTCGGGCCTACGACCCCCGGTTCCTGTGGATGTGGCCCAACGCCCGGATCTCCGTGATGGGCGGCGACCAGGCCGCGGCCGTGCTGGCGACCGTCCGGCGTGACGGCATCGAGAGCAAGGGTGGTGAGTGGTCCGCCGAGGACGAGGAGTCGTTCAAGGCACCGATCCGCGACCAGTACGAGCACCAGGGCTCGCCGTACTACTCGACGGCACGGCTGTGGGACGACGGCATCATCGACCCGCTCGAGACCCGACGCGTCCTCGGGATGGGACTGGCCGCCGCCGCCAACGCGCCGATCCCGCCGCCCCGCTACGGCGTCTGGAGAATGTGAATGATCCAAAGACTCCTGATCGCGAACCGCGGCGAGATCGCGTGCCGGATCATCCGGTCGGCACGCGCGATGGGGATCCACACGATCGCCGTCCACTCCGAGCTCGACCGCTCCGCGCCCCACGTGTACGACGCCGACGAGGCCGTCGTGATCGAGTCCTACCTCGACATCGACGCGGTCATCGGGGCCGCCCGGGCGACCCAGGCCGACGCGATCCATCCCGGCTACGGCTTCCTCTCCGAGCGCTCCGCCTTCGCACGTGCACTCGAGGACGCCGGGATCGTCCTGGTCGGCCCCAGCGCGGACGTGATGGAGCAGATGGGCCGCAAGGACCACGCCCGTGAGATCGCCGTGGCTGCCGGAGTCGCCGTCGTACCGTCCTACGACCTCGAGGCCGATCCGGCGGGCTTCGACTTCCCGGTGCTCGTCAAGGCCGCTGCCGGCGGTGGCGGCAAGGGGATGCGGATCGTCCGCAACGAAGGTGAGTACGCCGACGCGGTCGCCGCCGCCCGGCGCGAAGCCAGCTCGGCCTTCGGCGACGACACCATGATCATCGAGAAGTACGTCGAGTCGGGCCGCCACATCGAGGTCCAGGTGCTCGCCGACCGGCACGGCCACGTGGTGCACCTCTTCGAGCGCGACTGCTCCACCCAGCGTCGTCACCAGAAGGTGCTCGAGGAGGCGCCGGCGCCCACGATCACCGCCGAGCAGCGCGCCGAGATCACCGGAGCGGCGGTCGCCCTGGCCACCGAGGTGGGCTACGAGAACGCCGGCACCGTCGAGTTCCTGCTCGACACCGCCAGCGGGCAGGCCTACTTCCTGGAGATGAACACCCGCCTCCAGGTCGAGCACCCGGTGACGGAGCTGGTGGTCTCGGCAGGTGCGACCGGCGGCCACCTCGACCTGGTCGAGCTCCAGCTGAAGGTCGCGTCGGGTGAGGAGCTGCCGTTCACGCAGGACGACCTGCGGCTCGAGGGCCACGCGATCGAGGCACGCGTCTACGCCGAGGACTCGTTCAACGGCTTCCTCC
Organism: uncultured Actinomycetota bacterium; assembly: GCA_963842565.1. GTDB lineage: Bacteria > Actinomycetota > Actinomycetes > Propionibacteriales > Nocardioidaceae > Marmoricola. The sequence goes on from CAWJGX010000015.1 coordinate 27,194, forward strand.
CCCAGGCCGGCACGGCCACGCTCGTCCGCTGGCCCGGCGGCGCCCGGGTCGATGCGGCGCTCGAGAGCGGCCAGGTCGTCTCCACGTCCTACGACCCGATGCTGGGCAAGGTCATCGCCCGCGGCCCGGACCGTGAGTCCGCGCGCCGCGCGCTGGTGGCGGCGCTCGACGACACGGCGGTGCTCGGCTTCACCACCAACGTCGGGTTCCTGCGGGTCCTCGCCGCCAGCGACGAGTTCCGCGACGCGACCATCGACACGGCCTGGCTCGACCATGCGCACCTCCCGGCACCCGACGAGGACCTGGCGCGCACGATCGCGGCCTGGGTGCCCGCGATGCTGGCTGCGGAGCACGGCGATCGCGGACCGTTCCAGTCGGACGGGTTCCGGCTCGGCGCCGCACCCGCCCCCACCCGCGTCGAGCTCGACCGGGTCGTCCTCGTCGACCGCGCTCGCGGGCTGGTCGACGACGTCCCGGTCACGCAGTTCTCGGCCGAGCAGCACGTCGTCCGCCTCGAGGTCGCCGGACGTCGCGTCCAGGCCGTCGTGAACGCGACCGCGCACTCGGTCGAGGTGGTGGTCCACGGTCAGCGGTTCCTCTTCGAGCGGCCCGACCCGTTCGCCGGGGCCAAGGCCGTGGTCGGCGAGGGCATCCTCACCGCCCCGATGCCCGGCACCGTGCTCGCGGTCGACGTCGCAGAGGGGGATGCTGTCGAGGAGGGGCAGCGGCTCGGCGTACTGGAGGCGATGAAGATGGAGCTGGCACTGAAGGCGCCGTTCGCCGGCACCGTCGCCGCCGTCGGCGCCGCCACCGGCGACCGGGTCGCCCTGGGCGCGATGCTCTTCGAGGTGGAGGAGGAAGTCGGTGGTTGAGCTGCCCCGCAAGGTCACCATCTACGAGGTCGGCCCCCGCGACGGCCTGCAGAACGAGAAGGGCATCGTCCCGGTCGAGGCCAAGGCGGAGTTCGTCCAGCGCCTGCTGGCCGCCGGGCTGCCGATCGTCGAGGCCACCAGCTTCGTGCACCCGAAGTGGGTTCCCCAGCTGGCCGACGCAGGCGAGCTGATGACCCGGTTGATCGACGGGCCCCTCGGTGACACCGGCAAGGACCTCCCGGTGCTGGTGCCCAACGAACGCGGGCTCGACCGGGCGTCTGGAGCTCGGCTGTCGCCACATCGCGATCTTCGGCAGTGCCACCGAGACCTTCGCGCAGCGCAACCTCAACCGCAGCCTGGACGAGCAGTTCGCCATGTTCGGACCGACGGTCAAGCGTGCCCGCGAGGCCGGGCTGGACGTGCGCGCCTACGTCAGCATGTGCTTCGGCGACCCGTGGGAGGGAGAGGTCCCGATCGACCAGGTGGTGCAGGTCGGCCGACGACTCTTCGACCTCGGCGCCAGCCAGCTCTCGCTCGGCGACACGATCGGGGTCGGCACGGCCGGCCACGTCACGGACCTGCTGACCGCGTTCAACGAGGCGGGCCTGCCCGACGAGTCGCTGGCGCTGCACTTCCACGACACCTACGGCCAGGCCCTCGCCAACGCGCTCGCCGGGCTGCAGCACGGCGTCACCACGTTCGACGCGAGCGCGGGCGGTCTCGGCGGCTGCCCCTACGCCGAGAGCGCCACCGGCAACCTGGCCACCGAGGACCTCGTCTGGATGCTGCACGGCCTGGGCATCGAGACCGGAGTCGACCTGGGCTCGCTGGTGGAGACGAGCCGGTGGATGGCCGGTCTGCTCGGCCGGCCCAGTCCCTCGCGTGTGGTCACGGCACTGACACCCGGCACAATGCCTGCATGAGTCGGCCGCGTCGCACCAGGTGGTTCCGCGGCTGATGAGCAACCCCTCCTACGAACAGGCAGTCACGTCCTGGGCCGCGCATCTCCGTGACGGCGGCACGACTGCGTGGGACCGGTTCCGGGACGAGGTGGTCCCTGCAGCCGCGCCCGGCGTCCGGCCGCTCCCCGACAGCGTGCACCTCGAGCTGGTACGCCGGCTCAACCTGGCCTCGGGCGGAGTCGCCCACCCGGGCCTGGTCGACCACGTGCTCGCGACCGTCGCCCCTGGCCGCGGGAGGGTCGACATCCCGCTCCCCTGGCCCGACTCGCCTCCCCGGTTCGGCATCGCCCCCATGGATCCGGTCGCGCTGCCGTCCGAGGAGCTGGTGCGGCTGTCCGTCGGAGTCCTGGCGCGACTGCTTCCCGGCGTACCCGTCCCACCGGCGCAGCCGGCCAGGGCGCGGTGGCCGTTGCCCTGGCGCCGACGGTTCCGGCTGCACGGGTCACCCGGGACGGTGGCGGCCGTGCGTCGGGCCCTGCTCGCCCAGGGCCTGGTGGAGAGCGACTGGCGTCCGACCCACGTCGTCATCGCCCGCCCGATCGAGGTGATGATGGCCGAGCACTGGGCGGCGAGCGTGCACGCCGGGGGCATCCTGAGGTGGAGCACCCTGTGGCGGCGGACGCGGACCTCGGGACGGCTGCCCGGCCGGATCGACGTCGCCGCCATCGCCGGACGGCTCGAGGACGAGACGGGAGACCGTCGGCGCGGCTCGAAGCTGCACGTCGTCGTCGCGCGCGAGGCTCACGAGGCCGTCGCCCTCACCGCCGGACTGCTTGCGCGCCCGGCCGGTCGAGGCCCCGGAGACGGGTGATCCCTCCGCGAGCGACCTGCTCCGGCGGCTCAACCGGCTCACCGCCCTCACCGCCGGCCCCGAGCACGTGCGCGCGATCGCGGCCTCGCTGGTGCGGCTGCTCGCCGACGCGCCGACCCACCGCGATGCACTCCCACCGGTCACTCCGCGCGCGTCGCTGCCCTGGGCCAGCGCCACGGCGGAGGCGACCCGCGACGCGATCACGAGCGCTGGCTACTCTGTGCACGGCGATCCGGGCGCCCTGCTGCCGGCAGACCTCCGGCGCCCCGAGACGATCGACCGCGACCGCACGCTCGACCTGGCCGTCAACGCCAGCCTTCGGGCCTGGCAGCTGCAGGAGGGACACACGTGACCCGTCGGGTTCTGCTGCACGTCGGTGCTCCCAAGACCGGCACGTCGTTCGTCCAGGACATCTTGTTCACCCACCGCGAGGCGCTGCGCGAGCAGGGGATCCTCTACCCGGCCGAGCGGGAGGACGCACACTTCCTGGCGTCGCTCGACCTGATGGACCTGCCCTGGGGCGGGCTGGAGAAGCAGGCACCCGGAGCCTGGGACCGTCTCGCCGAAGAGGTGCGTGCCTGGCCCGGGACCTCGATCATCAGCCACGAGATCCTGGGCCGGGCCTCGCGGATCAGCGTCGCCCGGGCGCTGGACTCGCTGGGCGGCGACGACGCCGAGATCCACATCGTCTACTCCGCCCGCGACCTCGTGCGGCAGATCCCCGCGGAGTGGCAGGAGAACGTCAAGCACCGTCGCACCCGGACCTACGACTCCTTCCTGGAGGCGCTGCGTGACCCGGAGCGCAGCACCGACGTCGGCAGCTGGTTCTGGGGCGTCCAGGAGGTGCCGGACGTGCTCGACCGGTGGGGTGCCTCGATCCCCCGCGAACGGGTCCACCTGGTCACGGTCCCCCCGCCCGGGGCGAGCAAGACGTTGCTCTGGGAGCGCTTCGCCGGCCTGTTCGGCATCGACCCCGTCGAGTTCACCCCCACCGACAAGGCCAACGCCTCGCTCGGCGTACCCGAGTCGACCATGGTCCGGCGGCTCAACGAGCGGCTCAACGACGTGCTCCCCAACCAGCACTACCGCTCGCTGGTGCGCGAGATGCTGGTGCACCGCAACCTCTCGGCGCACGCCGGATCACCCCGCCTCTCGCTGCCCCCGGACACGCACGAGTGGGCGAGCGCGCTGGGACGGTCGTGGGTCAGCGAGCTCGCGCTGCGGGGGTACGACGTGGTCGGCGATCTCGACGACCTCATCGCCGGTGAGCCCCGACCCTTCGTGGACCCCGACCACTGCGACGAGGAGGCCGTGGCCGACTCGGCGATCGAGGCGTTGGCGATCATGACCGGGGAGGCCGCCAAGCTGCGTGACGTGGAGGTCGAGCTGCACGCCGTCATCCAGGACCTGATGGGTCAGCTGGACGAGTTCCACGGCACCCGCACCTACAAGTTCAAGGAACGACTCGTGGCCGCCTCACGCACGAACGTGTTCGCCCGCGGCTGGGCTGTCGGCCTACCGCCGCCTGCGGGGCAGGAACTCGCGGCTCACGTAGCGACCGATCTGCCAGGTGGTGTACGCGTCGGTGCCCATGCCCACGAATCCACCGACGAGGGGGATCTTGCGCACGACGGTGCGGGCCAGCTTCTTCCCGGCGACGCGCGAGATCAGCTCCGAGGCCACCTCGTTGGCCATCAGCACCGACAGCTGCGGGTCGTGCACTGGTGCCGTCGCCAGCGCCATCGGCGTGCCGGGGAGCTGCTTCTTCTTGATCAACGCCAGCATCCGCTCCTCTCCGAGCAGGCTGGCGAGGATGGCCGTGCGGACGCGCGGGTCGTCGAGGTCGTAGCCGCGCAGGTGCAGGATCCCGGCCACCATCCGGCACTGGATCAGCGCCAGCCCGGCGAGGTTGGCCGGGATCGTGAAGGTCATCGTGACGATGCCGCCGATGTTGGTCAGGAAGCCCTGGCCGCCGGCCAGCCGCACGTTGTTCTCGATGACCTCGTGGATCCCCTTGTCCACGACGCCCTTCTGCTCGTCGAGCTGCTTGTCGGCCGCCACCGCCGCACTGTCCAACGGCCCGACGCCCCGGATCGCGCGGTCCAGCGCCTGGTGGACGAAACCGGCGGTGACATGGGGAGCGACCTGGGTCACCCGAGGTGCCAGGCCCTGCGCTGCGCGCTTGGTGAAGCTCATGCCCCCAGCCTACGGACCACTCCCCGGTGGTCGAGGAGCGAGCGGGCTCTTCCGGTGGTTGAGGAGCGAGCGCAGCGAGCGTCTCGAAACCTCGCAACCCCGGCCTGCGACGATGGCCACGTGCCCGTCGAACCTCCCCCGACCCCGTGGGACTTCCCCCCGGTCGACGGGGTCCCGGGCGATCTCGTGGCGGTCGGGGCTGACCTCGAGCCGGGCACGGTGCTCGCCGCCTACCGCCGCGGGCTGTTCCCGATGGCCGTCGACGACCACACGGGGTCCGGCCAGCTCGCCTGGTGGTCACCCGAGCAACGAGGAGTGCTGCCCCTGTCCGGCCTCCGGGTCACCCGGTCACTGCGCCAGTCGAGTCGGCACTTCGAGATCCGCGTCGACACCGCCTTCGCCGAGGTGGTCGCCGGCTGCGCCGACCCCCGCCGCACCGGGGCCTGGATCGACGGGGAGATCGTGGCGGCGTACACCGAGCTGCACCGCCTCGGCTGGGCGCACAGCGTCGAGGCCTGGCGCGACGGCGAGCTCGCCGGGGGCCTGTACGGCGTGGCGATCGGCGGCCTGTTCGCCGGTGAGTCGATGTTCACGCGGGTCCGCGACGCCTCCAAGGTCGCCCTGCGGGGGCTGGTCGCCCTGCTCACCGACGAGTACGCCGAGGACCGGCTGCTCGACACGCAGTGGCTGACCCCGCACCTGGCCACCCTGGGGGTCGAGGAGATCCCGCGACGGGCCTACCTCGCCCGCCTCGACGACGCTCTCAGGCTGCCCCTGCCCCGGTCCTTCGGTGGTTGAGGAGCGAGCGAAGCGAGCGTCTCGAAACCACTAGACGACGAGCGGAGCACCCTCGCCGTCGCCCACCATCGGACGTCCGGCGTCGGCCCAGTCGATCATCCCGCCAGCGAGGTTGACCGCCTCGAAGCCCTTCTCGCGCAGGAACGCGGTGGCCTGGGACGACCGGCCCCCCACCTTGCAGACCACCAGCAGCTGCTGGTCGTCCGGGAGCTCCGCCAGACGGTCGGGCAGCTGGGTCAGGGGGATGTGCAGCGCTCCCTCGATGCGACCGTGCTGCCACTCCACCGGCTCACGGACGTCCAGGACGCTCACCCCGGCCGGCAGCGGGTCGGGCACCTGGGCCACCTCGATCGTTGGGACTTCAATCATGTTCGCAGGTTACTTCAGCAGCCGGGACATCCGACGGTCAGCCAGTGGTTTGCCACCGGTCTGGCAGGTCGGGCAGTACTGCAGGCTCGAGTCGGCGAAGCTGACCTCACGCACCGTGTCGCCACAGACCGGGCACTTCTCGCCCGCCCGCCCGTGCACCGCGAGGTGGCTCTTCTTCTCGCCCTTGAGCTCGCTGGCGGCCAGCCCGGCCGAGCGGATCACCGCGTCGCCGAGCACGGTCCGGATCGCGTCGTAGAGCGTCTCGAGCTCGGTGGCGTCGAGGCTGTTGGACGGCTTGAAGGGCGAGAGCCGCGCCGCGTGCAGGAGCTCGTCGGAGTAGGCGTTGCCGATGCCGGCGATGTTGCTCTGGAGTCGGAGCACGCCCTTGATCTGGGCCCGGCCGGCTCCCTGCAGGATCTCGCTGAGCACGTCGATGGTGAAGTCCTCGGCCAGGGGGTCCGGTCCGAGGCGGGCGATCCCCTCGACCTCGGACGGGTCGCGGACGACGTACAGCGCCAGGCTCTTGCGGGTCCCGGCCTCGGTGATGTCGAGGCCGGAGCCGTTGTCCAGCACGATCCGCGCGGCCAGGGGTGACTTGCTGTTCGGCCGGGCAGGAAGCGCCGGCACCTCGTCCTTCCAGCGCACCCAACCGGCCCGGGCGAGGTGCAGGACCAGGTGGGTGCCGGAGACGTCGATGTCCAGGAACTTTCCGTGCCGGCTGACCCCGTCGACCATGCCTCCGGCCAGGGCGGTGACGGGTGGGTCGTAGGTCTTCAGGCAGCTGAAGGCGGCGATGTCGACGCGCACGATCGCGCGTCCGTCCAGTCGGCGCGACAGGTCCACGACCAGCGCTTCTACCTCGGGCAGCTCAGGCACCGGACCACGGTACTGCGGTAACCCACGCTGCCGAGCGTCGTTTGTCCAGCATGCGCCGCCCTCACCCACGCTCCCTGCTGGCCCTCGGGTCCGGCCTCGCCCTGGCCGCCGCGATGCTGCCGAGCTCGGCGCTGGCCGCCGACCCCGCCCCGTCGGGCCCAGCACCCGGGAGTCCCGCCTACGTGGCCCGGGACGCGCAGAACGTCCTGGACGCCTACGGCCGCATCACCGGCCCGGGTGGCCAGCTGCAGAACCCGGCCTACCTGGCAGCGCTCACGCTCGCGGGGACGGCGGACCAGACCTCGCAGCTGATGGAGCAGGCGGCCTCGCCCACCCGGATCGCGGTCACGCCCGGCAGGGTCGTGCCCGGCTGGAACGTCGGCAACCCGCTGCGGGCCGGCTGGAACGGCACGCGCGGCCTCAGCCAGCGGGTCTCGTTCACGAACCGCTACGGCGCGCTCCTGAACGGCACGGTCTACCGACCGAAGCCGGGTGCCCGCGACCCCTACACCGGCCAGGTGCTGCAGGGTCCGTTCCCCGGAGCGGTGATCACCGAGGGCTCCGTGCAGGGCAGCGAGGGCATGTACCGCTGGCTGGCCCAGGACCTCGCCGAGCGCGGCTACGTCGTCCTGACGTACGACGTGCAGGGCCAGGGCGGCGGCGAGACGCTCCCCCACGAGCCCGCACCCGTGCCCGGTGGCCAGAGCAACGCACTCCCGTTCTGCAACCCGTTCGCGACACCGCAGGACGGCGAGCAGTTCGGCTGCCCCGGCACACCGGCGCAGCAGCTGTCCAACTTCGTGGTCGGCACCGAGGACGCCCTCTCCTTCTTCACCTCGACGCCCACCGAGCACTACGCCAACCCGCGCTCCGAGGGCGCCCAGGTGAGCACCCACAACCCCTTCTGGCAGCTCTTCGACCGCTCCGTCGACCGACGTACGGCGACACCCGGCCGCACCTCGAAGATCGCGATCATCGGGCACTCGATGGGCGCTGCCGCGGTGTCCAAGGTCCAGGGCACCGACCGTCGCGTCGCGGCCGTGGTGGCCCTCGACAAGCTCACCGGACCCGGTGCCTCGGGGCCGCTCGACGGGTCGGGCAACAAGCCGGTCGTGCCCGCGCTGGCGCTGCAGTCGGAGTACGGCTTCACCGTCTCGCCGTACCTCACCAGCGGCGGCTCCTCGCTCACCCCGCAGCCCAGCCCCGACGGCCCGGACCCGAAGCGCGAGCGCGCCACGGGCTACGACTCCTGGCGTCGCGCCGGTGTCGACAGCATGCTCGTGGTCCCGCGGGCCTCGACGCACCTGGAGTACACCGACATCCCGCTGGTGCTGCCCGCCAGCCGCTACGGCCAGGACCTGTCCAGCCACTACGTGCAGGCGTGGCTCGACCGCTACCTCAAGCACCAGAGCAACGACACCGCACTGACCGGCAGCACCTTCCGCTACCTCGAGCCCCGCGGCAACGGGATCTGGGCACCGACCACGCTCCAGCGCGGTTCGCTGCTGAGCTTCTACTACTGCTCGGCCTACGGCTTCCACTCCGGCTCCCGGGTGCTGAGCAACGGCGACATCGCCGGCGTGGGCGGGTGCCCTCGCTGATTGGTACCTTGCGCGGATGGACCCCGACGGCGCGATCGCGCGCGCCCGCAGGGTCGCGCGTCGCCTCGTCCGCGGCCGTCCACCCGCAGCACCGGCGAGCTACCCGCCACCCCCGACCGAGCTCGCCTCGATGCTCACCGGGATCCGCTGGGAGGGCCCTGCGCTCTGCCTGACCGGCTGGGTCTACGCACCCGGCACGTCGGTGACCGCCACCAGCAGGCCGCACCTGGGCCTCCGCCTCGAGGACGCGCGCCGGTCTGTCGCGGCTGAGGCCGAGGTCGTGCAGGTCGACGACCCCGCCGTGAACGAGACGGCTGGAGACGCGAAGCACGACTACAGCGGCGCGGCCTTCGAGGCGCGCCTCGACCTGCAGGGCCTGCCCCGACGCGGCGGACCGTGGACGGTGGTGTTCGGCCTGGGTTCGGCTGAAGGTGGCGTGGTCTCCGCTCCGTTCGCCGAGCACGACCAGCACGGCAGCGCCGGGTTCCTGGTCCCTGCGACCGTGGACGGCGCGACGATCCAGCCGGAGTGGAGCGAGACCAACGGGCTGGTGCTGCGCTCGGTCAGCGCGCCGGGTCCCGCGCCGAGCTCACCGGTCGTCGCCACGTCCGTCGAGGCGGACCCAGCTGCTGCGACCCTGGTGGTCCGCGGCGAGGCCAGCGGCGGCCGCCCCTCCCTCGAGCTGCGCGGTCCGCGCCAGTCGGTCGTCGCCGACGTGACCTGGCAGGGCGACGCCTTCACCGCGACGGTGCCGCTGCGCACGCCGGACTGGTACGGCGACCCGCGTCCGCTGGTCAGCGGTATCTACCGGCTGCTCGCCCTGGACGGCCAGCACGATCCGATCGAGGTCACGCTGACTCCGCCCTGCGTCGCGACCCTCGGCCGCTGGGTGCGAGGCAGCCAGTTCCATGCCCGGGTCGAGCGCACCCGCGCGAACGGCGTACGACTCCGGATCGACCCGCCGCTCCGGGACGACGAGCGCGGCGCCTTCGCCCAGATGCAGCTGCGCCGCGGCTACCACGCGATGCCACCCGTGGCGGAGCAGCCAGGGCCGCCCGTTTCCTACTACGAGTGCTACTACGGCGTCAGCGCCACCGACAGCGCGCGGGCCATCCACGACGAGCTGGTCCGTCGTGAGCCCCGAGTGCGCCAGGTCTGGGGAGTCGCCGACCTGTCCGTCCCGGTGCCAGCCGGGTCGGAGGCGGTGCTGCGGCACAGCCGGGAGTGGTGGGAGGTGCTGGGCAGCGCGTCGTACCTCACCTTCAACGCGGGCCTTCCCGCTGGTCTGGTACGCCGCCCGGGCCAGGTGCTCGTCCAGACCTGGCACGGCACCCCGCTCAAGCTGCTGGGCCACGACCGCCCGGTCAACCACGGGAAAGCGGGCTTCGAGGAGTCGACCAGCCGCTACGTCTCCCGCTGGGACCACCTGCTCGCCGGCAACCAGCACAGCGCCCGGGCCTTCCGCAGCGCGTGGTTCTACGAGGGGCCGGTGCACCAGCTCGGCTACCCCCGCAACGACGCTCTCGCCCACACCGACCCCGACCACGTCAGTCGCGTCCGCGAGCGCCTCGGCATCCGCGAGGGCCAGGTCGTGGTGCTCTACGCGCCCACCTGGCGCGAAGGCTCCCGGGTGATGCCGGAGCTGCTCGACCTCGACCTGCTGGCCGGACTCATGGGACCCGACCATGTCTTCCTCGTCCGGGGGCACATGAACATCTCGCGCTGGCGCCACCGTCCGCAGGGACAGTCGGTGGTCGAGGTGACGACCTACCCGGAGATCAACGACCTGTTCGCGGTCGCCGACGTCGCGATCACCGACTACTCCTCGATCATGTTCGACTACTCGGTCACCGGGAAACCGATGCTGTTCTTCGTCCCCGACCTCGACGACTACCGCGACCGGCGACGTGGCGTCTACTTCGACCTCGGCGAGAGCGCACCCGGCCCGCTCCTGGCCACCACCGAGGAGGTGGCCGAGGCCCTGCGGGGCCTGGACCCCGCGGCGTACGCCCGGGCCTATGGGGAGAAGTACGCCGCGTGGCGCGCGCGCTTCAACCCGCACGACGACGGCGAGGCCGCGGCCCGCGTGGTGGACGAGATCTACCGGTTCGACTGATGGCTCTGGTCTCGCCACCACCCGCGGGGGAGAATCGGGTATGGCCGCCACCGCACCCACCGTCCTGGGAGCCGAGTTCTTCCTCGACACCCGCGGTGACGCGCGCTCGCTGCGGCTCCGTTGGCACCACGACGACGGCCTGGTGCTGCTCTCGCTGTGGCGCGGAGCCGAGTGCACCGGCACCTTCCGGCTCGCGATCGACGAGGTGCCCGTGCTGATCGAGGCCCTCCGGTCGGGCCTCGACGCGGCGTACGACGACACCCGCCGCTGATCGGTGGGCGAGGCGCCCTTCCCGGTGGTTGAGAGGGCGCCCGCGCCCGTCTCGAAACCACGCGATCAGGTGGTTCGGACACTCGCTGACGCTCGACCACCGAGGATGGCTACGACTCGCTACGGAAATCTACGGGATTCGCTAGACACGTCGATACGCTCCGATCGTGGATCCCGTCCAGAACCCCTACGCCCCCGGCGCCGGCCAGCGTCCGCCCGAGCTGGCCGGGCGCGACCGCGAGCTCCGGCAGTTCGAGGTCACCCTCGAGCGGGTGGCGGCCGGCCGGCCCGACCGCAGCATGGTGCTCTCCGGCCTGCGCGGGGTCGGCAAGACGGTGCTGCTGAACGCGCTGCGCAGCATCGCCGTGAAGCGCGCCTGGGGCACCGGCAAGATCGAGGCCCGCCCGGACCAGTCGTTGCGACTCCCGCTCGCGCAGGCGGTGAACGCCGCCGTCCGCGAGGTCGCGCACCGGCACCGGGACCCCGAGCGCGTCGACGAGGTGGCCGGCGTGCTCAAGGCGTTCGCGCTGCGCACCAGCCTCGAGGACCGCAAGGCCCGCCCCGGACAAGCGCGCTGGCAGCCGCCGACCGACGTCGTCGCCACGCACGGCCGGGCCGACTCCGGCGACCTCGAGCTCGACCTGATCGAGCTGTTCACCGACGTGGCCGCCCTGGCCGGCGACCTCAACGTCGGCATCGCGCTGTTCGTCGACGAGATGCAGGACATCCCCGGCTCCGACCTGTCGGCGCTGTGCGGCGCCTGCCACGAGATCAGCCAGCAGGGCGCCCCGCTGATCATCGTCGGCGCGGGGCTGCCACACCTGCCCGTCGCGCTGGCCTCGTCCAAGTCCTACGCCGAGCGGCTGTTCCGCTACGTCGTGGTCGACCGGCTGCCCCGCGAGATGGCCGAGCGCGCCTGGACCGTCCCCGCCGCCAGTGAGGACGCGACGTACGAGCCCCGGGCACTGGAGGAGCTCTACCGCCTCACCGACGGCTACCCCTACTTCGTGCAGGCCTACGGCAAGGTCACCTGGGACGTGGCCGTCGAGTCACCGATCACCTGGGCCGACGTGATCCAGGCCGCCCCCGAGGCGGAGTCCGAGCTGGCCGTCGGCTTCTTCGGTGCCCGCTACGAGCGGGCGACGCCGGCCGAGCGCGACTACATGGTCGCGATGGCCGACCTGGGCGAGGGCACCGACGACCTCGCGGTCAGCACCGCGGACATCGCCAGGCTGCTCGGTCGCAAGCCGCAGTCGCTGTCCCCCGCCCGCGACGGACTGATCAAGAAGGGCCTGGTGTTCTCCGGCGAGCGGGGCGCGGTCGCGTTCACCGTGCCCCACTTCGGCAAGTTCCTGCGCAGCCAACGCTGATCCACCGTCTCGCCGATCGGTGGCCGGGTGTGGTGATCGCTCCTAGAGTGGCCGAGGAGAAGGAGGCCAGATGGCCCGCAAGCTGCTCAAGATCAACGACTCGGCCTGGCTCTTCGCCGAGAGCCACCGCACCCCGATGCAGGTCGGCATGCTCGCCACCTTCCGGGTGCCCGACGGGGAGCCGACCTTCGTCCAGGACCTCGTCGACCGGTGGCGCCAGGTGCGCGAGTTCGAGCCGCCGTACAACTACCTGTTCAAGATGGCCCCGGTGCCCAGCTGGGCCGAGGTGCCGGACGACCAGATCGACCTGGACTACCACCTGCGCCACTCGGCACTGCCCGGTCCGGGGTCCCAGCGCGAGCTCGGTGTGCTGATCTCGCGTCTGCACTCGGCCAAGATGGACCGGCGCTACCCGCTCTGGGAGTGCCACGTGATCGAGGGCCTGGAAGAGGACCGCTGGTCGCTGTACATGAAGGCCCACCACTCCCAGATCGACGGTGTCGGCGGGATCCGGCTGCTCCGCCGGATCCTCTCGGCCGACCCGGACACCCGCGGGATGTTGCCGCCGTGGGCGGTCGGGACCCACGGCACCGACCAGTCCGGACTGCCGCCCCGGACCAAGGCGGTCGAGACCGCTGACTCCGGTCCCGGCCTGCTCGGCACCGTCACGTCGGCGGCCGGGGTCACCGGCTCGCTCGCGAAGACCTTCGCCGAGGGAGTCACCGGGCTCGGTGGCGGCGACCGCGCCGTACCCTTCCGGGCGCCGAAGACGATCTTCAACGGGCGGATCCACACGCCCCGCCGCTTCGCCACGCAGCACTACCCCATCGAGCGACTCAAGAAGGCGGCCGCGGCCGCCGACGCCTCGCTCAACGACGTCTTCCTGACCATCTGCGGTGGCGCGCTGCGCCGCTACCTCAGCGAGCTCGACGCCCTGCCCCGGGAGACCCTCACCGCCAACGTCCCGGTCTCGGTCAGACAAGGAGAGGAGGCCGGGGTCGGCAACGCGATCACCTTCCTCTACTCCTCGATGGGCACCGACATCGAGGACCCGGTCGAGCGCATCGAGGCGATCCGTGCGTCCACCCAGCTGGGCAAGGCGCGCCTGCCGAAGGCGAGCGGCGTGACGATGGACCTCTACACCGCCGCCCTGATGGCGCCGTTCCTCGGCCAGGCCATCCTCGGCGTCGGCGGTCACGGCCGGCCGGTGTTCAACCTGGTCGTCTCCAACGTCCCCGGGCCCACCGAGCGGCGCTACATCGACGGCTCGCCCCTCGAGGAGATCTACCCGGTGAGCCTGCTGTTCAACGGGCAGGCGCTCAACATCACGGCGGTGAGCTACGACGGTGAGTTCAACATCGGCTACACCGGGTGCCGGGACTCGCTGCCGAGCCTCCAGAAGATCGCCGTCTACAGCGGCGAGGAGCTCGAGAGACTCGAGGCCGGCCTCTCCTGAGTGCCTGCCCCGACCGGCCCTTCCGCAGGTGCACAATGGCGTCATGCTGGAGGGATCGCGGCCTCAGGTCGTGGCACACCGGGGTTCGAGCGATCGCCAGGCCGAGCACACGCTCGGTGCCTACGTCGCGGCGCTGGACGAGGGGGCCCAGGCCTTCGAGTGCGACGTCCGGCTCACGGCTGACGGACACCTGGTCTGCGTCCACGACCGCAACCTCCGGCGTACGGCGCACCGCGACGCCGTGGTCTCCGCGATGGAGCTCGCCGACCTCGAGGACCTCGACTTCACGTCGTGGAAGAACCCCTGGGCCGACCTCGACGACGAGCTGCCCGACTCCGACCCGGACCTCGGCAAGGTGCTGACCCTGCGCCGGCTGCTGGAGACCGTGGCGGACTACCCGCGTCGGGTGGAGCTGGCCATCGAGACCAAGCACCCCACTCGCTACGCCGGCCTGGTCGAGCGGCGCCTGGTGCAGCTCCTCGACGAGTTCGGCTGGGCCGGCCAGGACTCGCCGGCCAGGGTGATGTCGTTCTCGTGGGTGGCCCTGCGCCGGGTGCGCCGGCTCGCGCCGGACCTCGAGCTGGTGATGCTGGTCGACAACCGGTCCCAGTGGTACCGCTCCCGACCGTTCATCGACAACGACTGGATCGCCGGTCCCGGCATCGAGATGGTGCGCGAGCACCCGGATGCGCTCCTCAAGATGCGGGACGGCGGACGGCGGGTGCACTGCTGGGTGGTGAACAGTGAGGAGGACATCGACCGATGCCTCGAACTCGGTATAGAAGCCATCATCACCGACAAACCGGGGGCAGCTGTGACGTACCTGTCATTACAAGAGACGTGAGTTTATGAAACCCGGCTCAGGGGAATATCGAGTCAGCCGGGCCACGTTGAGGCTCGATCCACAGGCGGAGGAAACACCATGGCGCGAACTCACGGGGATACCTTGGCCGGCGGCCCCGTCGAGCTCGACCTGCCGTTCACGGCCGAGAGCGCCGGCGTCGCCCGCTCGCAGCTCCTCGAGTGGATGCGGAGCATGCAGGCCGCACCGGAGAACCGCGACGACGCCCGGCTCGTGATCAGCGAGCTGGTCGGCAACTCGGTCCGCCACGCGCGCCCGCTGGCCGACGGCACCATGCAGGTCTCCTGGGGGCACAGCGACGAGGGGCTCGACATCGCCGTGACCGACGGCGGCGCCCTCACCACTCCCGAGCGCGTCGAGGCCGGGGTCTCCGACCTCGCCGGACGCGGCCTGGCCATCGTCGAGACCCTGGCAACCCGGTGGTGGGTGGAGAGCACTCGTTCCCGCACGACCGTGCACGCCCTGATCGACCTGGCCTGACGTCCGAGCCGAGGTCTCGGACCCGACCTCCCCGGCCTGAGGCCCGTCGACCTCGTGCAGCGGCCACCCCGGTGACGTCTACGCTGCGCCCATGGGAAAGAAGTCTCGCCAGCGCACCCGTGCCGAGTCGCAGCAGCAGCCCGCGTCGGCCGACGGTGTCGGCCCTCGTCAGCCGTGCCCGTGCGGGTCCGGGCGCCGCTACAAGGCCTGCCACGGCAGCGCCGACGGCGCCCCTGCCACGTTCGTGCAGCGGCCGTTCGAAGGGCTGCCCTTCGAGGCCGACCTGGTGGCCCTGCGTGAGTTCGTGCCGGCCGCGACCGCGCCGCTGACCCTGCTCGAGGGGGACCGACCGGTGCTGCTGTGCTCACTGCTCCCCGGCGCGTCGCCGGCGCTCGTCCGCGAGGACGGCACCGTCTGGCTCGGGCTGCAGGTGCAGCACGGGTACGGCGACCCCAGTCGCGACCTTGCCGCTGTCCTGGTCAAGGCGCTCGACGCCGAGCCGGGCAGCATCGTCGGACTCGCCGACTCCCCGGGCGAGGGCGTGCGGCTGCAGGACCTCGTCGCCCCGGAGCCGCTCGACATCACGGTCCACGACGGTTTCGACTACTGGGTGGCCGATCTCGACGACTCCGACGGGTCGATGGCCGCCGCCCTCGAGGCGGCCAACGACGCCGCCGCCCCGACCGAGCGCCTGACCGGTGTCGAGGCGGCGTACTGGACCTCCGTGGGCAACCGCGAGTACCTCCGCTGGGTGCTGCCGCACGAGGAGGACAGCGTCCTCGACGGCCTCGCCCGGCTGCACTCCGCCCAGGGCGAGAGCCTGGTGGACGGCGACCGTCTGATCGGCATGTTCCGGGCGCACGGCCTGGTCACCCCGGTGTGGGACCTGCCGGTCGGCACCGGCGCTGCGGCGCTGGAGGAACCCACCGTCCGGTTGCGTGCAGCACTCGAGTCGGCGATCGCCACCGACGCTCCACTGACCTCGGATGAACGGGCAGCGCGGGCAGGTCTGGCCAGCCGTCAGCTGACGATCAGGTGACAAAGCGCTTGCGCAGATGTGTCGAAGTGGTTGTCGCTGGGTCTGGGCATGCCGTACATTCGTAATGCCCGACCGATGTTGTCCCCCCCGTCAACACCGGTCGGGCACTTTCATGCCCGGACCAGCCGGGGTGGCTCGTCGCTCAGACGTCGTCGCGGGTGATCGGGCAGGACATGCACCGAGGCCCGCCACGGCCCGAGCCGAGCTCGGAACCGGAGATCGCGATCACCTCGATGCCGGCCTCCTCGAGGCGGGCGTTGGTCTCGACGTTGCGCTCGTAGGCGACTGCCACGCGGGGTGCGACGGCGAGCGTGTTGTTGCCGTCGTCCCACTGCTCGCGCTCGGCGGTGACCGGGTCGAGCCCGGTGTCGATCTGGTGGAGCGTGTCGATCTCCATCGCCTTGGCCGCGGCCACCAGGAACGGCTCCGCGTCGGAGACCACGAGTGGCGCTTGTCCTGAGCCTGTCGTCGGGTCGTCGCCCGAGGTGACGGCGTGTGCGGTCAGGTGGTCGGCGACGTTCGGGTACATCACGATCTTGTCGCTGTCGACCATCGTGCACACGGTGTCGAGGTGCATCGTGGCGCGCTCCTGGGCGATGGGTACGGCGAGCACGGTGTGCGCGGACCCGTCGGCGAAGACCTGGCGGGCCAGGCGCTCGACCCCCGCGGGCGTCGTACGCTCCCCGACGCCGATGGCCAGGACGCCCGGCGCGAGCAGCAGTACGTCGCCACCCTCGACGTGCTCGCGGCGCCAACCGTGGATCTTCGGTGACGCGACGAACCTGGGGTGGTCGGTGTAGATCAGCTCGGTGAGCTGGCTCTCCCGGCTCCGCGCCGGCATCGCGAGGGAGGTGATCGCCACCTTGTCGCCGATCCACACGCTCGAGTCACGGGTGAAGAGCAGGTTGGGCAGCGGGTCGATCAGGAAGTCGTCGCTGGACAGCAGGCTGGTCACCAGCCCGAACCCACCACGCACCTCGTCGTTGCGCAGGCCGGCGGTCAGCACGTCCTTGAGCTCCTCGGGCGAGAGGTCGCCCAGGGCCTGGTGCAGGTAGTCGCGCAGCGTGTCCCCGAGCCGGAGGGAGCCGGTCACCGCCTCGATGGCATGTGCGCGAGCGTCCGCGCCGGCCAGGGTCTCGACGAGCAGCTCGGTCAGGTAGAGCACCTCGACACCACGCGCACGCAGCGCCTCGGCGAACGCGTCGTGCTCCTCCTGCGCCCGGGAGACCCAGGGGATCCCGTCGAACAGCAGCTTGTCGTTGTTGCGCGGGGTCAGCCGCTGGAGCTCCGGTCCGGGCCGGTGCAACAGCACGGTGCGTAGGCGGCCGACCTCGGTGGAGACGCCTGGCTGGGTGGCGGCGGAGTTCATGACGAGCAGCCTAGGTCGTGACCGGCGGCCCCCACCATGAGCGGGCTGGTGCCCGCCCTAGGATCGCGGCATGAGCGATCAGACGATGGCGGGCCGCACGGTCCTGGTGACCGGGGCGAGCGACGGGATCGGGGCAGAGACCGCCCGCGTCCTGGCCGCCAGGGGCGCGACGGTCCACGTCACCGGGCGCTCCGCCGACAAGCTCCGACCCGTCGCCGAGGCGGTCGGGACCGAGCCCCTGGTCGCGGACTTCTCCCGGCTCGACGACGTACGCCGCCTCGCGGACCAGGTCCGCGAGCGCGTGGAGACGCTCGACCTGCTGATGAACAACGCCGGTGGCACGTTCGCCCCCAAGAAGACGACCCACGACGGTCACGAGCCCAACTTCCAGATCAACCACCTGGCACCGTTCCTGCTCACCAACCTGCTCCGCGACAAGCTCGCGGCAGCCGGCTCCTCGCTGGTCGTGAACACCTCCAGCATCGGCAACCTGATGGGCAAGATCGTGCTCGACGACCTCGACTACGAGCACCGCCGGGCGATCGAGTTCCCGGCCTACGGCACCGGCAAGCTGATGAACATCGTCTTCACCCGCGGCATCGCGCAACGGTGGGCCGGGGACGGCGTCGTCTCGGTCGCCGTCCACCCGGGCCCGGTGGGCAGCTCGTTCGGCCGCGACTCGTGGTTCGTCGGCCTCCTCTACCGCTCACCGCTCAAGCGGTTCGGCACGATCAGCGTCCCTGACGGCGCTGCGCCGCTGATCGCCCTCGCCGAGCGCGGGCCCGACCCCGAGCTCAACGGGCGCTACTTCAGCCGCTTCGACCCGAACGGCCGTGAGCGGAGGCAGGCCCACGACCAGTCGGTCATCGACGGGCTGTGGGAGCGGTCGGCGGCACTGGTCGGGCTGGCCTGAGCGTTCGCTGGTCAGCGGGGCTCGGGCCGCACGAGCTGGTAGAGGATGTGGTCCTGCCAGCGTCCGTCGATCCGGTACGCCGACTGCGCCACGCCGATGCGGGTGAAGCCCGCCGACTCGAGGACACGCTGGGAGGCGTGGTTCGCCAGCAGCGTGGCCGCCGTCAGGCGATGCAGGTCGAGCGGGCCGAAGGCCTCGCGCACGATCGTCGCGAGGGCGTCACGAGCGATCCCCCGCCCGTTGAGCTCCTCGGAGACCCAGTAGCCGACGCTGCCCGACTGGACCGGGCCTCGGTGGATGTCGGTCAGCATGATCTGACCGATCAGACGGTCGTGCCGGTCTGTGATGACGCACGGGAACCCGGTGCCGTCGCGATGGGCGTCGAGCGCCCCCTCGACGAGGCCGCGCTGACCGTCGGCCGTGAAGAAGGCAGGCTCCCGAACGGGCGTCCACGGTCTGAGGAACTCCCGGTTGGCCCTGAGCAGCGCGGCGAGCGGCTCCGCATCACTCGACCGGATCAACCTCGACGTCACACCCGAAGGCCTCGCGGCGCCGTGCTGGTCCGGATTGCCGACCTCGGAGGCAGCTGCTTCCTCGTTGACGAACGTCCTCAGCTCCCCCACGGAGAGGATCCTAGGAGCACGACGCGTGCGCCCGGAGGCAAACGGACAGGATGGACCCATGAGCAGACCCCTCGAGGCGATCGGCTGGCCCGTCCGTACCGAGCGCCTGGTGCTCCGGCGTGCGACACCGGACGACGTCGAGGCCACCTGGCAGTTCCGCCGGCTCGACGAGGTCAGCCGATGGATCACCCGGGCCCCCACGACCTTCGAGGAGTACCGCGCTCGGGTGGCGGACCCCGAGCGCCTGGCCAGCAGCATCGTGGTGGAGCTCGAGGGTGAGGTGATCGGCGACCTGATGCTCCGGCACCAGGACGCCTGGGCCCAGGCTGAGGTCGAGGACCAGGCACGCGGCGTCCAGGCCGAGCTGGGCTGGGTGCTCCACCCGCAGCACGCCGGCCACGGCTACGCCACCGAGGCCGTTCGTGAGCTGATCCGGATCTGTTTCGAGGACCTGGGACTGCGTCGCCTCACCGCCGAGTGCTTCGCCGACAACGTGGCCTCGTGGCGGCTGATGGAGCGCGTCGGGATGCGCCGCGAGGTCCACACCCTCCGTGACTCCCTGCACCGTTCGGGTGCCTGGCTGGACTCGATGGGCTACGCGTTGCTGGCCGAGGAGTGGCGAGG
Source organism: uncultured Actinomycetota bacterium (assembly GCA_963842565.1). Classification (GTDB taxonomy): domain Bacteria; phylum Actinomycetota; class Actinomycetes; order Propionibacteriales; family Nocardioidaceae; genus Marmoricola. Next base: position 46,801 of record CAWJGX010000015.1, read on the forward strand.
AGCGACCGAGACCCCCGGGCCCTGACGCACGAATCGGCCCCGCCCCCGAGGGGCGAGACCGATTCGAGAGGTCCAGGTTCAGCGGCGCACGCGGTTGCCGGAGTTCCGACCGGTGACGGTGGAAGCGATCACGACCAGGACTGCTGCCACGGCGATGGCGACGAACCAGCGCACCCAGTCGACGCCGGCGCTGCCGTTGCCACCGAAGGCCCGGTAGACGAACCAGCCGAGGATGACGCCCCCGATGCCGCACAGGATCGTGAGCCAGATCGGGATGTTGTCCTTGTCGCCCGGTGCGACGAACTTGCCGAGCAGCCCGATCAGGGCGCCGACGATGATGACGAAAATGATATCCATGCCGACCCCGTACCCCGGGCACCAGACGTTCAACCCGCGCGGCCCGGCCGGATCGGGCGAGAGGGGCACGCAGAAGGAGAGGGCGACGCCCTCTCCTTCTCAAGGTATAGCGGACCCGGGGGCTTGCGGCAAGACCCCCGGCGTGACGCAGAATCACCGGCCGAAGGCCTTCGACGTACCGAACGGGAGCTGACGTGGACCCTCTGACCACCGGAGTCTTCGACCTGCCCGAGCGGCTCGCGGCCAAGGCAGACCCGACGCTGGTCGCGGGCGACGAGAAGCACTTCGCCGCCATCGCCGAGAGTCTCGAGCGGTCGATCGCCGACCTGTCCGACCGTGTCGACGCCGAGCTGAAGGCACCCGGTGGCACCGGTCAGGAGGCGATGGACCGGGACGAGGAGATCTACCGGCTGACCGCTCGCCTGCGAGCACTGCGCCGCTTCGGCCTGGACCTGTGCCTGGGCCACATGGTCCCCGCTGACGACCCCGAGCCCGTGTACGTCGGACGGCTGGGCCTCACGGACAGCGACGGACGGAGGCTGCTGCTCGACTGGCGCTCTCCGGCAGCCGAACCCTTCTTCGGAGCCACCCATGCGAACCCGATGGGTCTGGCCAGCCGCCGCCGGTATCGCTGGACCAGCGGCCGGATCGGCGACTACTGGGACGAGGTGTTCACCGCGGAGGGGTTCGAGACGCACGCCTCGCTCGACGACCAGTCCGCCTTCATCGCCAGCCTGGGCACCGACCGCTCCCCCCGGATGCGCGACGTGCTCGGCACCATCCAGGCCGACCAGGACGCCATCATCCGCGCGGGGTCCCGCGGCGCGCTGGTCGTCGACGGTGGTCCGGGCACGGGAAAGACCGTGGTCGCGCTGCACCGCACCGCCTACCTGCTCTACTCCGACCCTCGCCTCGGTCATCGCCGGGGCGGCGTGCTGTTCGTGGGCCCGCACCAGCCCTACCTGTCCTACGTCTCCGACGTCCTCCCCAGCCTCGGCGAGGAGGGCGTGCAGACCTGCACCCTGCGGGACCTCGTCCCCCAGGGAGCCGCAGCGACGCCCGAGGTCGACCCGGACGTGGCCCGCCTGAAGTCCTCCGCGGACATGGTGCGGGCGATCGAGCCGGCCGTGAGGTTCTACGAGGAGCCGCCGGCCCAGGGCATGGAGGTCGACACCCCGTACGTCGACCTCTGGGTCAGCCGCGACGACTGGGCGGACGCCTTCGACGCGGCGCCACCCGGTACGCCGCACAACGAGGCGCGCGACCAGGTCTGGGAAGAGCTGCTCACCATCCTGGTGAGCAAGGTCGACCATGACGCCACGGACGACGAGGACGACCAGGACGAGGAGGACGAGGACCCCGACGCCACTGCCGCGCTGGTCCGGCGGTCCATCGCCCAGAACCGGGAGCTCGCCGAGGCCTTCAACAAGGCGTGGCCGCTCCTCGAGGCGGACGACCTCGTCGGCGACCTGTGGGAGGTGCCGGCCTACCTGCGGCTGTGCGCTCCCTGGCTCAGCCCGGAGGAGGTCAGGATGCTTCGGCGTGACGACCCCCGCGCCTGGACCGTCGCCGACCTGCCGCTGCTGGACGCCGCACGTCAGCGGCTCGGCGACCCGGAGACGTCCCGCCGCAAGCGTCGACACGAGGCGGTCGTCGCTGCCGAGCGTCAGCGGATGGACCGCGTCGTCGAGGAGCTCCTCCAGCTCGACGACGAGGAGGGCATGATGGCCCAGCTCCGCCAGGACGGCATCCGCGACACCCTCGTCGACGACGCCGCCCTCCCCGACGTCGATCCGGACCTGCTCGCCGGACCGTTCGCGCACGTGGTCGTCGACGAGGCCCAGGAGCTGACCGACGCGGAGTGGCAGATGCTGCTGCTCCGCTGCCCGTCCCGGAGCTTCACCATCGTCGGGGACCGTGCCCAGGCCAGGCACGGGTTCACGGACACCTGGCACGGGCGGCTCGACCGGGTCGGGCTCGACCGGGTCGACGTGGCCACGCTGAGCATCAACTACCGCACGCCGGAGCAGGTGATGGCGGAGGCCGAGCCGGTGATCCGCGCCGTGTTCCCGGACGCCAACGTGCCCACCTCCATCCGCAGCAGCGACCTGCCCGTCGTGCACGGACCGACGTCGGACCTCGGCTCGATCCTCGACACCTGGCTGGCCGAGCACGACGACGGGATCGCCTGCGTCATCAGCACCGACGGCATCGCCGGCACCTTCGAGGAGACGTCGCGAGTCCGGGGCCTGACCCCCGAGCTGTCGAAGGGCCTCGAGTTCGACCTGGTCGTGCTCATCGACCCGGAGGAGTTCGGCGAGGGCATCGAGGGCGCGGTCGACCGCTACGTCGCGATGACCCGGGCGACCCAGCAGCTCGTGATCCTCACGAGCTCCTGACCTGGTTCTTCGCGGCTCCAGATCGTCGGGACCTCGCGATAGCGTGACCGGGTGACGATCGAGGTCGTGCCCGCCACCGCCGCACGCTTCGACGACGTCGCGACCATGCTGGGGCCGAAGAACCCCGACTCCTCGGTGTGCTGGTGCCTGAGCCATCGGGTCGACTCGAGGACCAACCGTGAGCTGGTCGGACCTGCGCGCGGTGCCTACGTCCGGAAGCTGTGCGACCGCTCGGTCGCTCCGGGGGTCCTGGCGTACCAGGACACGAACGTGGTCGGGTGGGCTGCGGTCGCACCACGCTCGGAGCTGCCCTTCGCCCGGTCGACGAAGATCCCGCACGTCGACGACGTGCCGGTCTGGTCGGTGTGGTGCCTGCGGGTGCGTCCGGGCCACCGCGGCCACGGCATCTCGCACGCCCTGCTCGAGGGTGCCGTGACCTACGCCGCCTCGCAGCACGCGCCGGCGGTCGAGGGATACCCCGTGGACAACCAGGGACAGCAGGTCGACCGGACGATGGCCTACGTGGGCACCCGGGCGCTCTTCGAGCGTGCCGGTTTCACCAAGGCCGCCGACACCGACGCTGTCTCGGGTGGGTTTCCCCGCGTGCTCATGCGGCTGGACGCGCCCAGGGCTCAGGCCACCAGCTCGTACGCCGTCAACACGGCGAGCAGCAGGCACACCCCGGCGCCGAGGTAGTGGATCAGCGAGAGCTTCACGTAGCGCAGCAGCACGCGGCCGGCGAGCACGGCCAGTCCGGAGACCACGAGCAGGGCACCCCAGGCGCCGACGAAGACGCTGAGCGGGTGGCCGTACTTCGCGATCATGCTGATCGTCAGCAGCTGGGACAGGTCGCCCCACTCCGCGGCGAAGAGGACCAGGAACGACGCGCTGATGGCCCGGAAGCCGGTGCGGGCCTCGGTCGCCTGAGCGGCGTACTCCTCCTCCGACTTCTTCTCCTCCTCGTCGGCACCGGGAGCCGAGCGGTAGAGGACGAAGGCGCCGCCGAGGAAGATCACCAGGGCGACCGCCTCGATCAAGGCCTCGGGGAGGTACGTCGCCAGGTGCCCGGCGAGCACGGCGATCAGCGTCTGGACGAGGAAGGCCAGCCCCACGCCGATCCACACCATCAGCGGCTTGTAGCGGGTGGAGAGCACCAACGCCGCGATGAAGGTCTTGTCGGGCAGCTCGACCAGGAAGATCGCCCCGAAGACGATCGCGACGACACCGAGATCCATCAGGCGAGTCCTCGGACAGCAGAGTGGGCCGCGGCGATCGCCTCGGCCATCAGCACCTTCACCGGAACTCCCAGTGCGGCAGCCGCCGTCGCGACGTCCTCGAACTCGGGCTGCACGTTGAGCACCTCTCCGTCGAGCCGGGCCACCTTGACCGCGACCGGATGTCCATGGAGCTCGACCGCGGTCATCTCGCGGTCCAGCGCATGCTTCTCGACCTGCTGCACACGCAGGCCGATGGTGGGGGTGTGCCGGTAGACCTCACGGCGTACGGCGTCGACCCGCTCGGCCGCGACCAGCACGCTCAGGGTGTGCGCCGGCCGGCCCTTCTTCATCACGATCGGGGTCAGCCAGGCGTCGCTCGCGCCCGCCGCGAGCAGGGCGCTGATCACGCCGGGCCACAGCCGCGGGTCGAGGTCGTCGATGTTCGTCTCCAGCAGGGCATCACCGGTGGTTGAGGAGCGAGGAACGAGCGTCTCGAAACCACTCTCACCGACCAGGACCCGGATCACGTTGGCGTGCCCGCCCGGGTCCCGGCCGCCCGCGCCCACCCCGACGTGGGAGACGGCCATCGCCGGCTGGGAGCCCCAGTCGTCGGCGAGCGTGGTCAGGAGCGCGGCACCCGTGGGCGTGCACAGCTCGAGGTCCACCGGGCCGCCCGACGTCGGGACTCCACGCAGGAGCTCGACCACCGCCGGCGGCGGAACCGGCAGGCGGCCGTGCTCGGTGACCACCGTGCCACCGCCCACCGACACACTCGAGACGACGACCCGGGAGAGGCCCAGGTGCACGATGCCGGCGCAGACCCCGACGACGTCGGCGATCGCGTCCAGCGCGCCCACCTCGTGGAAGTGGACGTCGTCGGCGGGGTGGCCGTGGACCTGGCCCTCCGCCTCGGCGAGTCGGCCGAACACGTCGTGGGCCAGCGCCCGCACGTCCTCGTGCAGGCCGGCCTCGTTGAGCAGTCGTTCGACGTCACGCCAGGTGCGGCTGGTCGTGGTGTCCTCGACCTCGACGTGGCACCTGGTCGCCACGAACCCGCCGCGGCTCACCTGCTCCACCTCGAGGCGCACCTGTCCGGGCGCGACCCGGTCGACCGCCTCGCCCATCACGCCGAGCGGCACCCCGGCCCCGGCCAGGGCGCCGAGCAGCATGTCGCCGCTGGCACCCGAGGAGGCGTCGATCCAGAGCAGGCGACCGGATCCCCGTGCGTTCGCCGGGTCAGTCACGGGCGTCTCCTCGCGCGTTGCGCGCCACTCGAGCCGCGAACACGCCGGCGCCGTACCCGTTGTCGATGTTCACGACCGTGACGCCGGGCGCGCAGGAGTTGAGCATGGCCAGCAGGGCGGCCACGCCGCCGAACGAGGCGCCGTACCCGACCGAGGTCGGCACGGCCACCAGAGGTACGCCGGTCAGGCCGCCGACCACACTCGGCAGCGCGCCCTCCATGCCGGCCACCACGACGAGACAGTCCGCCCCCGCGAACCGGTCGCGGGCCTCGAGCAGCCGGTGCAGGCCGGCGACCCCGACGTCCTCGATCCGCGTGACTCCGGCACCGTGGACCGTCGCGGTGAGCGCCGCCTCGGCCGCGACCGGCGCGTCGGAGGTGCCGGCGCTGATCACCGCGACGAGTCCACGCGCGGTCGGGATCGGGCCGAGGGTCACGGCGCGCGCCACGTCGTGGACGACCGCCTCGGGAAGCTCGGCGATGACCTGCGCCCTGGCCTCGGGCGAGAGCCGGGTGGCCAGCACCGCCCGGTCCGGGTGCCGCTCGTGCAGCGTGCGCAGGATCCCGACGACCTGCTCGGGGGTCTTGCCCTCGCCGTAGACCACCTCGGGATCGCCGGTGCGGGACGCCCGGTCGACGTCGACGCGCGCGTAGCCGAGGTCGGCCGTGCGTTCGTGCGAGCGTTCGTGCGGGTCCGAGGTCACCGGCCCAAACTATCGGCCCCTTACTCCGGCTCGTTGCCCGAGGCCGAGCCGAGCTTGTACGGCGTGGTCGACGCCCTCGTACATCAGGTGCGTGACCATCCCCTGCGCGGCGTGGTTGAGGTTGTGGCAGTGGTCCATCCAGATGCCGGGATTGTTCGCGACGAACGTGATCTCGAAGGACTCCCCACTCTTGACGTCGAGGGAGTCGAACCACCAGGGGCTTCCGGTCACCGGCTTGCCGTCACGGGCGAGGACCACGGCGTGGTGCCCGTGCAGGTGCATCGGGTGCACTTCGCCACTGTGGTTGGAGATGGTGACCCGGACGACGTCACCCTCATGGACCATGGCCATCGGCATGTCCGGATAGAGGTGCCCGTTGATGCTCCACCAGTAACCCGGCTTGCCGTCGATGAAGCCGGGTCTGCGCCCGATCGAGTACTTGAAACGGCGATCGGCGCGGCTCGTGTCGAAAGGCACCGCGGCCGGGCTGCCGTAGTGAAGCAGGTCCAACGGCTTGTCCGGCTGAGCCACCTTCGCGGCCGTGGAGCCGCGGGGGCCCACGACGAGGCGGCTGTCGCCGAGGTGGACGCCTACCGCCTTTCCGTCGGTCGGCACGGTCACCTCGAGGTCGACCCGTCCACCGGCAGGCATCACGACCGAGCGGCCGGTGACCTCGGTCGGCGCGTTGACGTCGTACCCGTCCACCGCCACCAGCCGGTAGGGACCCGAGGACCAGATTGCCTGCGCCCCGTTGTCGGTGTTGATCGCACGCACGCGCACCCGCTGGCCCGGCCTCGCGACCACTGCCTGGTCTCCCGTGCGGCCGTTCACCGTCTCGTCACCGTCGAAGAGGTGCGCCAGCGCCAGGGTCTCGACCACGCCTGGCTGCGGCACGCGGGGATGGATCACGATCGCACCGAGCAGTCCCTGCGACACCTGCTCGTGGGAGACCTGGTGTGAGTGGTACCAGAAGGTGCCCGCGTGCGGAGCGACCCAGCGGTAGGTGTAGTCCTTTCCGGCCTTGATCGCGTTCTGGGTGATGCCGGAGACTCCGTCCTCCGCGTTGGGCACGTCGACCCCGTGCCAGTGCAGTGCGATCCCGTCGGTGACGTTCACGTTGTGCACGTGGATCTCGACGAGCTGGCCCACGGTCGCCTCGATCGTGGGCCCGGGCGACAGGCCGTTGATCGTGTAGCCCTCGATCGCCTTCGCCCGAGCCCAGCTTCAGCTGTGCCCGTGACGGACGGCGAGGTCGACGACCACGTCCGGGCGAGCACTCTTCGGGGTGTCCAGCGACGTCACGCTGACCCCGCTGGAGGTGTGTTCCATCCCGGCCATGTGCCCCATCCCGGCCATCTCGTGTGAGCCGGTGGGGGCTGGGCCGCCACCGTAGTCCGGGTGCCCCATGTCCATCACGGAGTACAGCGACGGCAGCCTGCTGCTCCACCACATCCAGCCCAGCGGTACGACGATCGCCAGGGTCAGGACAATGCCGACCAGGACCCGAACCCGGTCGCGCGAGATCACCGGACCGCGGCAGCCTCAGACGCCGTGGTGTCGCTGATCACCACATCTGCTTGCTTGGCCGTGCGGTAGGCCAGCCAGAACAGCAGCAACGCCCAGAAGCCGTGGATGAAGCCGAGGGCAGGCAGGGCGTGAGCGACCATGCCGAGGACGACCTGGAGCAGGATGCCACCGAACAGCATCCCGGCGTACTTGGAACCGCCCGGCACCTTGGCGAAGAAGGAGATGATCAGCAGGATCAGGCCGATCAGCGGGATCAGCAGCTGTCCGTTGATGCCGTGGATCATGAACCCGCGCTCCTCGGTGAACAGGAAGCCGTCGTGGTTCTCGAGCTTGGCCTTGTCGATGGAGTTGCCGTCCTCGATCCAGGACGAGAGGCCGAACACGGCCCAGGCCATGGCAGCGGCCTGCAGCAAGATCAGCGCGTCGATGGCGTAGGCGAGGAACTTGTAGGCAGAGCGCATGGAAACCAACCTCCCGTGGGTGCGTGGACGGGCCACATTTTCCACGCCCGGGCCGCACTCGCTCGGGATTTCCCAGCGTCGGACTAGTCCAGAGTGTCGGACCAAACGGCCCAGAATTACGCAGATCGGAACGCATCGGCCGGATAGACACCGAGGATCTTGACGTCGGTGGTGAAGAACGCCAGCTCCTCCAACGCCCGCTTCAGGCCCGGGTCGTCGGGGTGCCCGTCGACCTCCGCGAGGAACTGGGTGGCGGTGAAGTGGCCGCCCACCATGTAGCTCTCCAGCTTGGTCATGTTCACGCCGTTGGTCGCGAACCCGCCGAGGGCCTTGTAGAGCGCGGCCGGCAGGTTGCGCACGTTGAAGATGAAGCTGGTCACGACCGGGCCCAGGCCCGGCTCGGCCTGCACCAGCTCGGGGGAGAGCACGACGAACCGCGTGGTGTTGTGGTCCTCGTCCTCCACGTCGCGCTGCAGCACCTCGAGCCCGTAGGTCTCGGCCGCGAGAGGAGGCGAGATCGCGGCCTGGGTGAGGTCACCCGACTCGGCCACCTCACGGGCGGCGCCGGCGGTGTCGCCGGAGATCACCGGCTTCAACCCGTGCTGCCGGATCACCTTGCGGCACTGACCCAGGGCGTGCACGTGGCTGTGCACGGTCCGGATGGTCTCCAGCGAGGCGCCGGGGAGTGCCATCAGGGCGAACTGGATGCGCAGGAAGTGCTCGCCGATGATGTGCAGGTCGGAGTCGGGCAGGAAGTGGTGGATGTCGGCCACGCGTCCGGCGATCGAGTTGTCGATCGGGATCATCGCCAGCTCGGCGTCCCCGGCCTCCACCACCGCGAAGACGTCCTCGAACGACGCGCACGGCACCGGCTCCCAGTCGGGGTAGTGCAGCAGGGACACCATGTGGGAGTTCGCGCCCGGCTCGCCCTGGTAGGCGATCCGTCGCGGAATTGAGGGAGCAGGGCTGGTCACAGGGCGAGTTTCCCATGTCGGGCCCACCGGCCTCCGCGAGTCTCCACCAGGCGTTCCGTCCGGCTATCTACTCTCGGCATCGTGGAGACCTCTCTCGCCGTACTCGCCCTGGTGGTGGCGCTCGCCGCCCTGGGCCTCGGCATCTCGGGCCGTCGTACGACGAAACGTCGCCGTGCGAGCCACGACGCGAGCGACCTGCCGGAGGACCCACGCGCCCTGCGCCAGGAGGTGGCGGCGCTCAAGGCGGAGAACGCGCAGGCGCTGCGGCACGTCGCCGTGATCCGGTACGACGCGTTCACCGACACCGGCGGCCAGCTCTCCTGGTCGCTGGCGCTCCTCGACGACAGCGGCAGCGGCGTCCTGCTCACCTCGATCCAGGGCCGCAACGAGTCGCGGACCTACGCCAAGAACGTCGCCGGCTGGACGAGTGAGACCCAGCTCTCCCCCGAGGAGGAGGACGCGATCACCAACGCGCGTCCCTGACTGTCCGGTGGTCGAGGAGCGAGGAACGAGCGTCTCGAATCCGCGCCTAGGATGCGGCACGTGAACATGCTGACCCCGCTCGCCGTACGCATCGGCGCGATCTCCTGGATGCCCAAGCTGCTGCCGCAGATCACCGCCACCGACAAGTTCGTCCAGCGGGTCAGCAAGGGCCGGGTCACGATCCTCGACATCGCCGGCCTGCCCAACCTGATGCTCACGGTGAAGGGCCGCAAGTCCGGCGTCCCCCGCACGACGCCGCTGCTCTGCGTCCCCTACGAGTCGGGCAACCTGATCGCCGGCTCCAACTTCGGTGGGCAGAAGAAGCCGGTCTGGGTGGTCAACGTCCGGGCCGCCGCCGAGCAGGGCGAGACGGTCGGCGTACGCGCCGACGGCTCCGAGCACCGCGCAGCAGTCCGGGAGGTCACCGGCGAGGAGCGCGACCGGCTCTGGCAGCACATGATCAAGACCTGGCCGAACTACGCGAAGTACGCCGAGCGCACCGACCGCACCATCCCGGTGTTCCTGCTCGAGCCGGTCAGCTGACCGTCGACTTCACTGGCACTTCATGTGCGATTCGGGTGTTGCAACGCCCGAACCGACCATGAGTACCCGGCTAACCGGGTACTCCTGCACCCCTCAGCGCGGCACCCGCACCAACAACCGCCCGTGCACACACCGGGCGTGCAGCTCCTTGCCGGGGGCGATCAGGTCGCCGTCGAGCTGACGGGGGGCGTCGGTGCTGGCGCGTACGACGACCTCGCGGCCGGTCATCCGGGTGATCAGCTCGTCGGTGCGCTTGTTCTTCGTCAGCACCCGGGCGGCGAGCGGCAGCCACGACAGGAACCGCCGCGGGTAGAGGAGCACCACGTCGAGCTGGCCGTCGTCGATCGCCGCGTCGGGGATGAGCGGCATCCCGCCCTGCAGCGAGCCGACGTTGCCGATCACGAGCGTGCGGGCCCGGTGCCGGGTGAACTCGCCACCGTCGACCGAGACCTCCACGCGGATGGCCGGGAACATCAGCGACTTCAGCGCCGACCAGACGTAGGCGAGCCAGCCGACCTTGGCCTTGATGTCCTCGTTGACGCCCTCCATGATCGCGGCGTCGAAGCCCATGCCCGCCATCACCAGGAAGGTGGCGTCCTCCATCTTGTCGCCGGTGACCTCGACCATGTCGATGGCCCGGTCCTGGCCGTTGAGACCGACGTCGACCGCCGAGCGCAGGTAGAGCGGGATGTCCAGGTTGCGCGCCAGCAGGTTCCCCGTCCCGGCCGGGACGATCCCGACGGGGATGCCGGTGCCGGCCAGCTCCTCGCACACCGCGCGGATGGTGCCGTCCCCGCCGATCGCCAGGACGAGGTCGCAGCCGCTGACGGCCGCCTCGTGCGCCATCCCGTGGCCGGTGTCCTCGACGGAGGTCTCCCACCAGACGACCGACGCGAACCCGGCGTCCGTGGCCAGCGCCTCGACGAGGGTGCGGAACTGCGGCGCCTCGTCGATCTTGGAGGGGTTGAGGATGACGGCCAGCTTCTTGCGCTGGTTGGGTACGGCGTCGGCGAGCGGTGTGTTCACCAGCGCGATCGACCGCGGGGTCGGGTCGTAGAACGCCAGCCAGGCCAGCACGATCCCGGCGCCGAGCAGGTAGCCGGCGACCACGTCGGAGAGGTTGTGCACCCCGAGGAAGATCCGGTCCACGCCGACGAGCAGCGCCACGGCGAGGGCGAGCCCGACCACCAGGCGGCGTACGCCCTGCTTGCGCACCAGCATCCGGGTCAGCACGATCGTCACGCCGGCGGCCGCGGCGATCCCCGAGGAGTGGCCCGAGGGGAACGAGTAGGAGTTGAGCACCTGGAGCGGCTTGTCCCACTCCGGACGGTCCCGGGCGACGAGGAGCTTGAGCGACCAGGTGAGCGCTCCCGTGGTCGCCATCACCCCGATCGTCCACAACGCTGCCCGTCGGTGCTTGGGTGCGAGCGCCAGAGCGGCGACCACCGTGGCGATCGTCATCCCGAGGGTGGAGGTGATGATCGCCAGCACCCGCCAGAACTGGTAGGCGGCATGGTGGGTGCTGGTGAACTCCTCCGGCCCGCGACCCACGTTGGCATCGAGCGTGAGCAGAGGCTCCCAGGAGATGCGGACGAGCAGCGCCAGCAGGGCGAACAGCACGAAGCACAGGGCGCTCCACCGCAGCCGGGCGGGGCGCAGTTCGGCTTCTGTCACATTTCTTTCCTGGGCTCGAGGCGGATCACGATGCTCTTGGAGACCGGCGTGTTGGACACCTTGGCGACCGAGTCGAGTGCCACCAGGACGTTCGTCTCGGGAAAGTATGCCGCCGCGCAGCCGCGCGCCGTCGCATAGGACACCACCCGGAAGTCCTCGGCACGCCGCTCACCGTCGGGCGCCACGCTGACCAGGTCGACCATCTGGCCGTCCTCGATCCCGAGCGTCTCCCGGTCGATCGGGTTCACGAAGACCACCCGGCGGCCCTGCTTGATGCCGCGGTAGCGGTCGTCGAGCCCGTAGATCGTGGTGTTGAACTGGTCGTGGCTGCGCACCGTCTGCAGGATCAGGTGCCTCTCGGGGACGCGCAGGACCTCCAGCTCGTTGGCGGTGAACCGTGCCTTGCCGGTCGCGGTCTTGAACTCCAGCCGGTCGCGCACGGGGTGCGGCAGCGCGAACCCGCCCGGCTCCTCGATGCGTGCGTTGAACCTCTCGAAGCCCGGGATCACCCGCTCGATGTGGTCCCGGATGACCGAGTAGTCGCGGCGCATGCCGGCCCAGTCGATGCCGCTCTTCCCCTCCGGCCAGAGCGCCTCCGCCAGCCGGGTGACGATCGCGACCTCGGAGAGCAGGTCCGGGGACGCGGGATCGAGCCGCCCGCGGGAGGCGTGCACCATGCCCATCGAGTCCTCGACGGTGACGACCTGGTCCCCGTTGTCCTGGCGGTCCCGCTCGGTGCGACCCAGGCAGGGCAGGATCATCGCCTCGCTCCCGGTCACCACGTGGGAGCGGTTGAGCTTGGTCGAGACGTGCACGGTGAGGTCCAGGGACCGCATGGCCTCCTCGGTGCGTGCCGTGTCGGGTGTCGCGGAGGCGAAGTTGCCGCCCACGGCGAAGAACGCACGCACCTTTCCCGCGTGCATCGCGCGCAGCGTGTCCACGGAGTCGAGCCCGTGCTCGCGGTTGGGCTCGAACCCGAACTCGTCCCTCAGCCCGTCGAGCAGGTCGTCGTGCGCCTTCTCCCAGACGCCCATGGTCCGGTCGCCCTGCACGTTGGAGTGTCCGCGGACCGGGCACAGACCGGCTCCGGGCTTGCCGATGTTGCCGCGCAGGAGCAGCAGGTTGGTGATCTCCTGGATCGTGGCCACGGCTCCCTTGTGCTGGGTCAGGCCCATCGCCCAGCAGACGATGACGCGGTCCGACTCCCGGTAGCGGAGGGCGACCCGCTCGATCTCCTCGCGGGAGAGCCCCGTCGCCTCGCGGACGTCGTCCCAGTCGAGCTTGTCGAGGTAGCGGCGGTACTCGTCGTACTCGGAGGTGTGCCTGGCGACGAACTCCTCGTCGACCGCACCGGCCTCGATGGTCAGCTTCGCCATCGCCGCGAACAGCGCCTGGTCGCCGCTGAGGCGGACCTGGAGGAAGTCGTCGGTGAGGTCGGCGCCCTTGGTCAGGCCCTTGGGGGTCTGCGGGTTGTGGAACCGACGCAGGCCCGCCTCGTCGAGCGGGTTGATGTTGACGATGTGGGCCCCGTTGCGCTTCGCCTCTTCGAGGGCGCTGAGCATCCGCGGGTGGTTGGTCCCGGGGTTCTGCCCGACGACCATGATCAGGTCGGCGGCATAGATGTCCTCGAGCAGCACCGACCCCTTGCCGATCCCGATCGAGTGGGCGAGCGCGGCGCCGCTGGACTCGTGGCACATGTTCGAGCAGTCGGGCAGGTTGTTGGTGCCGAAGCGCCTGACCATCAGCTGGTAGAGGAAGGCTGCCTCGTTCGACGTACGGCCCGAGGTGTAGAACGCCGCGGCGTCCGGGGAGGGCAGGCCGTGCAGCACCTCGGCGATCCGCTGGAAGGCCGCGTCCCAGCTGATCGGCTCGTAGCGGTCCGCGCCGATCGGCTTGTGCATCGGCTCGGTGAGCCGGCCCTGCTGGCCCAGCCAGTAGTCGGACCTGCCCGCCAGATCGCTCAGCGGATGCTCGGCGAAGAAGCTGCGGTCGACCCGCCGCAGGGTCGCTTCCTCCGCGACCGCCTTGGCGCCGTTCTCGCAGAACTCCGCCGTGTGGGTGTGCTTCGGGTCGGGCCAGGCGCAGCCGGGACAGTCGAAACCCGTGGGCTGGTTGACCCGGGCGAGTGTCAGGGCCGTACGCCGTGCACCCATCTGCTCCTGGGACATCTTCAGCGCCTTGAGCACCGCCGGAATTCCCGCGGCATGCCGCTTTCGATCTCCGACCTCGAGGTTGGAGTCTGTGGGATCATTTTCCGGAGCGGACCTGGCCATGTTTCCCATTCGATCATGGCCACTCATCAAGGGGGACTGCATGCGTCGTCTCAACAGATCACGGTCCGGCGTCTCGGTCCTCGCCCTGTCCGCCGCGCTGCTCGTGAGCGCGGGCTGCGGCGACGTCTCGGTCAAGAAGGACTCGGCCCAGGCCGACGACACCCCCAGTGCGACCCCCAGTGCCGACACCACTGCGGGCGAGGGCAACTGGCTGCTCGGCGTGACCAACGCCGGTGGCGCCGACGGCGAGAAGACCACCACGGTCTACATCACCTACAACCCGTCCACCGGGCAGGCCACCGCGAGCAAGATGCCCGGCGTCGAGGCTGCGACCACCACCCCCGCGCAGGCGGCGCTGCTCGTCAGCTCCGACCGCCGCTGGGCGATCCCCGACACCGTGATCCCCCCGGCCCAGGGCAAGAGCGGCCAGCTCACGGTCTACTCCCCGGTTGACGGCACCACCAAGGTCATCGACATCCACCAGCGCACCGGCGACGACAGTGTCGAGGCGGTCGGCTGGGCCTTCGACCCGAAGCGTCCGGACACGCTGCGCGTGGTCGACAGCAAGAACCGGATCTGGGCCGTCAGCGTCTCGGGCGACAAGGCGACCCAGGAGGGCACCCTGCCCAAGGGGGGTCCCTGGATGTTCTCCAGCGGCTTCAACCCCAACACGGGTGAGCCGTGGTTGGAGAGCATCGACAGCGACGCGACCAAGCCGGCGGGCAACGGTGCGGCCGACACCAGTCCCGTGACCCGCTCCGGCGGCACCGTGCTGGCCTCCGAATCCGACGGGCTCGCCAAGCTGCCGCAGAGCCCGTGCCGCCTCGCCGGTGCGTTCACCGACGAGAACGGCGTCACCTGGGCCTTCTGCGCCGACAAGCCGACCCTCACCACCTACTACCTGCCTGAGAACGGCAAGAAGTGGGTCGCCTACGGCAAGCCGAGCACGGCCGTGGCCCCGATCGCGTCCGGCGTGCCGCTCGTGCTGCCCCCGGCGGCTTAGGCACCCAGCGGGGCCGCTCGATAGTCTCGGCCAGTGATCGACCCACGCCTGCTTCGCGAGAACCCCGACCTGATCCGTGCTGCCCAGGCCAAGCGGGGGCTCTCCTCGGCGAGCGTCGACGCGGCCCTCGAGGCCGATGCCGCCCGCCGGACGGCGATCCTCGACTTCGAGCACCTGCGCGCCGAGCAGAAGAGCCTCGGCAAGCTGATCCCGAAGGCGCAGGGCGAGGAGAAGGCCGACCTGCTGGTCCGCACCAAGACACTGGCTGCCGACGTGAAGACGGCCGAGGCGGCCCAGAACGCCGCCGAGCAGGACTGGCGCGACGCGGTCTACGCGATCCCGAACCCGGCGGCCGACGAGGCACCCGCCGGTGGCGAGGACGACTTCGTGGTGCTCAGCGAGCACGGCACGCCACGGGACTTCGCCGCCGAGGGCATCGAACCCCGTGACCACATCGAGCTGGGCAGGATCCTGGGCGCGATCGACATCGAGCGGGGTGCGAAGGTCTCGGGCTCACGGTTCTACTACCTGACCGGAGTCGGTGCCGACCTCGAGCTGGCACTGGTGATGATGGCGATGGACCAGGCCCGCTCGGCCGGGTTCACCACGATGATCCCGCCCGCGCTGGTCAAGCCACGCGCCATGGAGGGGACCGGCTTCCTCGGTCAGGCGGCCGATGACGTCTACCGGATCGAGGGACAGGACACCTATCTCGTCGGCACCTCGGAGGTGCCGCTGGCGGCGTACCACTCCGACGAGATCCTGGACATCGAGACGTTGCCCCGTCGCTACGCCGCGTTCAGCCCCTGCTTCCGCAAGGAGGCAGGCTCGCACGGCAAGGACACCCGCGGGATCTTCCGCGTTCACTGGTTCGACAAGGTGGAGATGTTCTCCTACACGACCCTCGACGAGGCCGCCGCCGAGCACGAGCGCCTGCTCGGCTGGGAGAAGGAGTGGCTCGACAAGCTCGAGCTCGCCTACCGCGTCATCGACGTGGCCGCCGGTGACCTGGGGCTGTCGGCCCAGCGCAAGTTCGACTGCGAGGCGTGGATCCCGACCCAGGGCAAGTACCGCGAGCTGACCTCGACCTCCAACTGCACCGACTTCCAGGCCCGGCGGCTCGACATCCGTGGCCGCTTCCCGGACGGCACCGCCCCGGTCGCCACCCTCAACGGCACCCTGTGCGCGATCACCCGGACCATCGTCGCCCTCCTGGAGACCCACCAGCAGGCCGACGGCTCGGTGCGGGTCCCCCAGGCCCTGCAGCCCTACCTGCAGGGACGCGAGGTCCTCGAGCCCGTCCGGAACGTCGGCGGTTGAGGTTGTCGAAACCACCTGTGCCGCAGGACTGGCAGCCCCGGCTCCTCGCACTCGACATCGACGGCACGCTGCTCAAGTGGGTCGAGGGCACCGGGCAGCACTACGAGCAGATCTCGCCCGTGCTGTACGACGCCGTCCAGTCCGCCGCCGACGCCGGGGCCCACGTCGTGCTCGCCAGCGGACGCTCCCCGCACGGCATGACCAAGATCGCCGACCTGCTCGACCTGCCGCGCGCAGGTGCCGACCGGTTGTGGGTGGTGTCCTCCAACGGCGCGGTGATCTCGCGGTACCCACCGCTGGAGGTCGTGCACGAGGAGACCTTCGACGCCAGCGAGGCAGTGCGCCAGGTGCTCGAGCAGCACCCGGAGGCGCTGGTCGCGGTCGAGGAGCGTGGCGTGGGCTACCGCGTCAACCGGCCCTTCCCGGACGGTGAGCTGTCCGGGGAGATGATCGAGACCGAGCTCGAGGAGATCGTCGGTGGCCCGGTCAGCCGGGTGATCATCCGCGACCCCACGGCCTCGGCCGACGACTTCGTCGCGATGGCCGCGAAGCTCGGCCTGCACGGCACCGACTACGTCGTCGGCTGGACGGCCTGGCTCGACCTCGCACCGGTCGGCGTCTCCAAGGCCTCGGGGCTGGAGCACGTCGCCGACCAGCTCGGCCTGACCAGTGCCGACGTACTCGCCATCGGCGACGGGCGCAACGACATCGAGATGCTGGGCTGGGCGGCGCGCGGGGTGGCGATGGGCCAGGCGGTCCAGGAGGTCCACGACGCCGCGGACTTCACCACGGACACGGTCTACGACGACGGCGCGGCCGTCGAGCTCCGCCGCTGGTTTCGAGACGGGCCCTAGAAAGGCTCTGCTCGACCACGGCCGGGGTGGGAAACGACCGACTCCCCGGGCACTCCATGGTCTCTTCGGGTGTTGCGATGCCCCAAGTGACCATGAGTACCCGGTTAACCGGGTACTCCTGCACCCCCCACCACCGTCGGTCGAGCCTGTCGAAACCCGTGGTCCGAGCGACTTGCACCCCCACTATTCAGTGATACTATCTACCGGTAGTCAACATCACTGAGTAGCACTCAAAGGGAGGTGTTCCGTGGGCAAGCAGGTGACGGAGATGCTCAAGGGAACGCTGGAGGGCATCGTCCTCGCGATCCTGGCCGGCCGGTCCGCGTACGGCTACGAGATCACGGCCTGGCTGCGGGAGAAGGGCTTCTCGGACATCGCCGAAGGGACCGTCTACGCGCTGCTGATCAGGATCGAGCAGCGTGGCCTCGTCGACGTGGAGAAGGTCCCCTCCGAGAAGGGGCCGCCACGCAAGGTCTACTCCCTGAACGCTCAGGGACAGGCACAACTCGAAGATTTCTGGAGGACCTGGAGCTTCCTCTCGGAACGACTGGAACAGCTCCGTGAAGGGGGTCGATGACCATGTCCATCATCTCGAAGCTGATCGGCGACAAGCGTCGCTGGCGGCAGTACAAGGCACGCACGAGCGAGCTCCCCGAGAGCTACCGCACCGCGGTCGACGCGTTGGAGCGATACCTGATGTGCTTCGGCCCGGGCGACGCCGACACCGCATCATCGATGTTCGAGGACCTCGCCGACCTCTTCGAGCAGAGCGCGGCGACCGGCACACCGGTCCGCGCGATCGTCGGGGAGGACCCCGTGGAGTTCGCCGAGGCGTTCCTCCGCAACTACCCGGAGGGGTCGTGGATCAACCGGGAGCGGGTCAAGCTGACCAGCGCCATCGAGCGCGCCGCCGGGGAAGACACCGGAGCCGAAGGGAGCTCGCGATGACGACGCAGCAGGTCCCGGCGATCCGCGCACAGGGTCTCGAGAAGTCCTACAAGGACCTGCACGTGCTGCGCGGCGTGGACTTCGAGGTGGCGCCGGGCAGCATCTTCGCCCTGCTCGGCTCCAACGGCGCCGGCAAGACCACGGCCGTGAAGATCCTGTCCACGCTGCTGAAGCCCGATGCCGGGACGGCCACCGTCCACGGCTTCGACGTCGCCGCGCAACCGGCGAACGTGCGGGAGTCCATCAGCCTCACGGGACAGTTCGCGGCCGTCGACGAGATCCTCAGCGGGCGGGAGAACCTCGTCCTGGTCGCCCAGCTGCGGCACCTCCGGGACCCGGGGGCGATCGCAGACGACCTGCTCGAGCGCTTCTCGCTCAGCGACGCGGCATCGCGGAAGGTGGCGACGTACTCCGGCGGCATGCGACGTCGCCTGGACATCGCGATGAGCCTCATCGGGAACCCGTCGGTGATCTTCCTGGACGAGCCGACCACCGGGCTCGACCCCGAGTCCCGGGTCGAGGTGTGGCACGCGATCAGGAAGCTCGCGGAGCACGGCACGACCGTGCTGCTGACGACCCAGTACCTCGACGAGGCAGAACAGCTGGCGGACCGGATCGCGATCCTCCACGAGGGTCGGATCATCGTGAACGGCACCCTCGCCGAGCTCAAGCAGCTGCTACCGCCGACGAAGGTCGAGTACGTCGAGAAGCAACCGACTCTCGAGGACGTGTTCTTCGCCCTCGTCGGGTCGGCACCCACGAACAAGGAGCAACCATGAACACCCACTTCTTCGGGGACACCGCTGTCCTGCTGGGCCGATCCCTGCGCCACATCATGCGCAGCCCGGACACCATCATCACGACCGCGATCATGCCGATCGCCATGCTGCTGCTGTTCGTCTACGTGTTCGGCGGCGCGATCGACACCGGGTCGGACGACTACGTGAACTACCTGCTGCCCGGGATCCTGCTCATCACGGTGGGGATGGGCATCTCCTACACCGGGTTCCGGCTCTTCATGGACCTGAAGAGCGGCATCTTCGAGCGGTTCCAGTCGATGCCGATCGCCCGCTCGAGCGTGCTGTGGGCGCACGTGCTGACCTCGGTGGTCTCCTGCCTGGTCTCGGTCGTGATCGTCGTGCTCGTGGCGCTCGTCATGGGATTCCGCTCACCGGCGGGCGTGCTGGCCTGGCTGGCCGTCGGCGGCATCCTGCTGCTGTTCACGCTGGCGCTGACCTGGCTCGCCGTCATCGCCGGCCTGTCGGCGAAGACCGTCGAGGGCGCGGGCGCGTTCGCGTACCCGATCATCTTCCTGCCGTTCATCAGCTCGGCCTTCGTGCCCACCGACACCATGCCCGGCCCCGTGCGCGGCTTCGCCGAGAACCAGCCGGTCACGTCCATCGTCAACGCGATCCGCGACCTCTTCGCCCAGCAGCCGGTCAGCGCCGACATCTGGATCGCCCTCGCCTGGTGCGTCGGCCTCCTCGTCGTGGCGTACGCCCTGGCGATGGCGACCTACCACCGCAAGATCGCCTGACGCGTCCGCGGCGGGGGCGGGACTGTGCCGGCTAGAGGTACATCCCGCCCTGGGAGCCGGGCTGGTGGCCCTCGTCGTCGGGGTGGCCGGGCTGCAGGCCACCCATCGCGCCGGGCGGCAGCGCCTTGCGCATCTGCTCCAGCTGGGCGCGGGCAGCCATCTGCTGGGCGTAGATCGCGGTCTGGATGCCGTGGAAGAGTCCCTCGAGCCAGCCGACCAGCTGCGCCTGGGCGATGCGCAGCTCGGACTCGCTGGGAGTGTCCTCGTCGAAGGGCTGGATCAGCCGGTCGAGCTCCTCGTCGAGCTCGGGGGCGAGGCCGTCCTTGAGCTCCTTGATCGAGGTGTGCACGACGGTGGCGACGCGCTTGCGGCCCGGCCTCGTCGACGGGGGCCGACTTCACCTCCTCGAGGAGCTGCTGCACCATCCGCCCGATCCGCATCACCTTCGCGGGCTGCTCGACGAGGTCGGTCACGTTGCGCTCCCCGCCCTCGTGGGCACCCTCCTCGTCATCGCCGACGGCCGCTGCGGGAACCGCCACCGGCTGACCGTCGGGGCCGATCACCATGATGTGGTCGGGCTGCTCGTCCTGGGGAGTCGACATGGTGCGAGCCTACCCAGCGTCCACGGAGAGCAGGATCTTGCCGGAGTGACTGCCGGACTCCATCAGCTCGTGCGCGCGGGGAGCCTCCCCGAACGGGATCTGCTCGTGCACGAAGGCCTTCACCTTGCCCTCGCCGATCAGCGGCCAGACGTGCTCCACGACGGCGGCGCAGATGGCCGCCTTCTCCTCGGGAGGACGCCCGCGGAGCGTGGTCGCGATCACCGCGCCGCGCTTGGGGAGCAGCGTCCCGAGGTCCAGCTCGCCCTTCGTGCCTCCCTGCATCCCGATCACCACGAGCCTGCCCTGGGTCGCCAGGGCCGAGACGTTGCGACCGAGGTACTTCGCCCCCATGTTGTCGAGGATGACGTCGGCACCGCCCAGCTCCTTGACCACCTCGACGAAGTCCTCGAGCTGGTAGTTGATCGCGACGTCGGCGCCCAGCGACTGGCACAGCTCCACCTTCTCGGCCGAGCCGGCCGTGGTGACGACGCGGGCACCGAGCGCCTTGGCGAGCTGGATCGCGAAGTTCCCGATGCCACCCGCCCCACCGTGCACGAGCAGGGTCTCGCCCGGCTGGAGGTTGGCGACCATGAACACGTTCGACCAGACGGTGCACGCCACCTCCGGGATGACGGCCGCGGTGACCAGGTCGACGCCGGGCGGCAGCGGCATCACCTGTCCTGCGGGTACGGCGACCTTCTCGGCGTACCCTCCGGCGGCGAGCAGGGCACAGACCTCGTCGCCGACGCTCCAGCCGCTGACACCGGCACCGACCTCGCTGATCCGGCCGGAGCACTCCAGGCCGAGGACGTCGGAGGCACCCTTCGGCGGTGGGTAGAAGCCCTGCCGCTGCTGGGTGTCGGCGCGGTTGACCGCGCTCGCCACGATGTCGATGACGACCTCACCGGGACCGGCCTCGGGGTCCGGGAGCTCGGTGACGATCAGGGCCTCGGGTCCACCCGGATCGGGTGCGATGACAGCGCGCATGCAGCCACCCTAGGAGACGGCCGCGCGCCTCCCCGGGGTCGGTCACTCGACGAGCTGGGCCTCGACCTCTTCGTCGTCGTCCTCGTGCGCGAGGTCCTCCGGCGACTTGTCCCAACGCAGCGCCAGCCCCGACGCCAGGCTCGCCAGGCGTTCCACCTCGACGGGGTCACCGTCGGACGCGGCCGCGGCGTACCCGAGCAGGTAGGCCGAGACCGGCGCTGCCGGGCGCTCGACGTTGTGGGCGGCGTCGCGGGCCAGGTCGAGGATCAGTGCCTCGTCGACCTCGACCTCGATGTCGAGGACGTCGCACAGCTCGTCCATCCAGTCGTGCAGGTTCACGCCTGACAGTCTTGAACGCTCGGCACGGCATCGCAACACGAATCGGAAAAAGGTTTGGGCATCCGCTCTCAGCCGTCGAGCCGCTCGCGCAGCGCGGTCAGGTCCTCCCACGTGTCGACGTCGCGGGACTCCCAGGCGAGGGCCGGGACCTCGGCCAGGTCCAGGTCCGAGACCAGGGCCCGCATGGACATCCCGTGCTGGTGCTCGTACGCCGGCGCGGCGCTCCGGAGCGCCTCGGTGCTGTAGATGCCACACAGGTACTGGCGGCGGCCGTCCTCGTCGACGAGCAGGGCACCATCACCCTGGCTGGCGAGCAGCAGCCGTCGGACGGTGTCGGTCGTGACCATCGGCATGTCCACCGCGAGCACGACGGCCAGCCGGGGCGGTCTCGGGAAGCCCGACAGCCCCGCCAGCAGGCCCGCGGCGGGTCCCCCTCCGACGGGGTCCTCACGCACGAAGGTCACCGGCCTGCTCGTGACCAGCTCCTCGCCGACCACCACCACCTCCGGCACGTCCGCCAGGGCCCCGAGCACGTGCTCGAGCAGGGTGGCCCCACCGACCTCCATCGAGGCCTTGTCCGCACCCTGGAAGCGGGCCGCGCTGCCACCGCTCAGCACGACACCGCCCAGCTCGGCCGGGCTTCCGGGGCTCATGGCTCGCAGTCTCGCACCCCGGCTGGCAAGGTGGGGAACATGCCGATGAACGACCCCTCTGGGCGGCTCCGACTGCGGCTGGTGCAGCAGGCCTCGGGCCTGGAGCCGGCCGAGAACCTCGCTGCCCTCGACGACGTCGCCGCCGACCTCCCCGGCGACACCGACCTGGTGGTGCTCCCCGAGGCGTTCGCCCGGGACTTCGGTGAGCCCGGCTCCGACCTGGCCCCCTTCGCGGAACCGCTCGACGGACCCTTCGGAGGCCGCCTGGGCGCCCTGGCCGAGAAGACCGGGTCAGCCTGGCTGGCCGGCATGTTCGAGGTGGCCGAGGACCCCTCGCGACCACTGAACACCCTGGTCCTGGCGGGGGGCGACGAGCCCGCGTCGTACCGGAAGATCCACCTCTACGACTCCTTCGGCTATCGCGAGTCGGACACGATCAGCCCGGGAGCGTCTGGAGCCGTGCGTGACGACGCTCCACGGGTTCCCGCTGGGCCTGATGACCTGCTACGACCTGCGCTTCCCCGAGCTCCCGCGTGCCCTCGCGAAGAGGGGGGCCGAAGCGATCGTGGTGCCCGCGGCCTGGGTGGCCGGCGAGCGCAAGGTCGAGCACTGGCGCACCCTGCTGCGCGCCCGTGCCATCGAGAACACCGTCTGGGTGATCGGGGTGGGGCAGCCCGGCCCGCGCTACGCCGGGCACTCGATGGTGGTCGCTCCCGACGGCGACGTCGTTGCGGAGGCCCAGGAGGACCCGACCACGCTGGACGCGACGATCGACCGCGAGGCGGTCGCGGAGGTACGCCGGACCAACCCGTCGCTGGACAACCGGCGCATGTGAGCCGTTGATATCCTCCCCGGCGTGCCAACGGTCGAGCAGAGACCGGGCAGCCGGGTGAGCGCGCTGCCCGGGTCTGGCGACGCCCGGGACCTGCCGGCCCGCGCCAGGACCCAGCGGCACGAGGGTCGTCCGGCCGGGGACGAGCAGCCACCGGCACCCCTGCTCGGACCCGCCTCTGCCCGCGCCTCCCGCGTGGTCTGGGTGCTCGGGATCGTGGCCGTGACCGCAGGGCTGGCCGCTCTGCGGGTGGTGGAGGCGGACCAGCTCCCCCAACAGGTGCTGGCAGTCGTGCTCGGGTTCCTGCTGGCGGTCGGCCTGGCCGGCCGGGCCGGCGGCAACCCCCTGCTCTGCGGTGTCTTCGCAGCAGCCGTCGGCGCCGCGGCGGTGGCGACCGGGTGGGAGGTGTTGCTCGCGGGCGCTGCGCTGGCCCTCGGGGTGCTGGCTGCCTGTCTCGCCGTGCTCGGCACCGTCCCGGCGAGCAGCTTCCTGGTGGCGATGCGGGAGGTGGTGCTCGCCCAGGCGATGGCCGGTGTCGGCGCCCTCGGGGTCGCTGGTCTCGGCGCCACCGTGGACGCCACGGAGTTCGGCTACGCCGTGCTGGCGCTGGGGCTGGCCTCCTGCTTCGCACTCGTCTACCGACTCGGCGGGGGGCTCCACGGGTTGGGGCGTCGTGGACTGCTCCTCGCTGTCGGCGCCCTGGTGCTGCTCGTCGTCGGCATGGCCTACACCGCCGCGCTGAGCCGCTGGGGGTCACCGGAGCTGATCGAGCACGTGGACACGTCCAGGGCCTGGGCCCGCGACCACCTCGGCGCCGTGCCGCAGGCGATCGTGGTGTTCCTGGGGGTGCCCGCCCTCGCCTGGGGAGTCTCCATGCGCGACCGGCGCCGGCAGGGCTGGTGGGTGTGTGCCTTCGGCGCCGCCGCGACCGCGACCGCCACGACCTGGCTGATCGACGTGTCCCCCGTCTCGTGGAGCACGGCGCTGGCCGCGTGCTACAGCATCGCCCTCGGCCTCGTGGTGGGGTACGTCGTGCTCCGGCTCGAGCGCCTGCTCATCGGGACTCGTGGGCGCCGGGCGCGACAACAGGAGCAGATCGACCACCGTCCCGAGCCTCCGCGGCTCTGGCCGCTGCACTGACTGTGCTCCTCTAGACTCGTCCCCGGTTCCCACGGGGACCTGGAGGGGTGCCGGAGCGGCCGATCGGAACCGCCTTGAAAGCGGTCGCTGGCAGAGATGTCAGCCGCGGGTTCGAATCCCGCCCCCTCTGCCAGACAACCGAACAGGCGCCTACTCGGAGCCGCCGAGCTCCAGCGAGACCGAGTCGTAGACGAGGTCGTGGATGCGCTGGACGTGGTGCTCGAGGTCGCAGAGCAGGCGGCGGACCTCGTGGACGATGGCCTCCGCGTCGAGCTTCTCGAGCACGCCGGCGGCCAGCACGGTGACCCGGGCCTGCAGCTGGTGGCGGACCCGGTTGGAGCTCTGCGCCCGTGCCGCGAGCCACGCTTCGGCATGTCGGGCCTGGGGGTCGGCGAGCGCGTCCTTGACCTCGGACAGGCGCTTGCGCACGTTCCAGCGCCAGTCCGGCGCTGTGCTGTCAGCCGCGAGAATCTGACGGAGTTCACTGATCGCGGTCTCGAGAGGAGCCATCTCGAACCACCTTCCACGAAGCCGTCCGTGCGTAGAGTGGAAACTAGAGTGTGACTCAGGTCACCAGATCCGACAAGAGGGGATTTGTCGCAGAGCCCCCGGCGCGGGTGTAATCACCGGGTGAGTCCCCCGAAGGTGACGCCTCCAGCTCCCACCCGCCCCACCCCGGACGAGTTCGCGCTCTCGCCGGCGCTGCGCGCGCGGATGCTCGGGACCGGGTTGACCGCCATCGGGGTGGTGCTCGCGGTCGGAGTGCTCGTCACCTGGCTCACCGGACTTCCCACGGCCGTGGTCACCGGGCTGGTGGTCCTCGCGCTCATCGGCGTCATCACGCTGGGCCTCCTCCTGGGCGTACGCCGCTGGGTGCTCCGTCTCGACGAGGAGGGCTACCGCGTCCGGGCGCTCCGGTCGGCCGAGGCGCGATCGGCTCGCTGGACCGACGTACTCGACCTGCAGGCGCGGACGGTGAACGGCAACCGGTGCGTCGTGCTGCGCCTGCGCGACGGACGCACCACGACCATTCCCGTCGACGTGCTGGAGGGCGACTCGACGACCCTCACCGACGCCTTGTCCGCGCACCTCGACCGGGGGCACGGCTACCGGCGCCTCCGCTGACACTGGCCCGCGAGCGCCCGGATTTTCCGGGAAGGTCACGCATGGGTAACCTGTGGCCTGCTTGTCCGGGAGGTGTCGCCTAGTGGCCTATGGCGCCCGCCTGCTAAGCGGGTTGAGGGTTACCCCCTCTCGCGGGTTCAAATCCCGCCACCTCCGCAGGCACGACTGCCCCGGATCCCTGGGATCCGGGGCGGTCTCATTTCGGGTGCAACCCTGCAGGATCCTGCATTGCACACACATGTGACGGTTCTGATCTGTCATGCCGGGCACAGGCACGGGAAGATGGTATTTGCCCCGATTGAGAAGGATGCCCACACATGAACTTCCGTCGATTCTCCAAGGCCGTGGCCGCAGTGGTGCTCGCTGCCGGACTGGTCACCGCCGGTGTCGCCCCCGCCACCGCATCCCCCACGACCACGAGGCACGCCACCTCCAGCCAGCACGACACCGGCTGGGGCTGAGCAGCTCGAGCACGAGCACGACCCTGAGTCAGTCGGCCCTCTCGGGGGCTGACTCCGGGTCCCGGCTCCCCATCGCGAACCCGAGCTGGAAGCGCGTCTCCACGCCGTACTCGTCCTTGAGGGCGGCGACGTAGGAGGCGTAGGTGCGGGTGCTGACGCCCACGCGCTTGGCGCTGGCGGGGTCGCTGTGCCCCTCCGTGAGCATGCGCACCGTCAGTTGCCGCACCTCGGCCGCGATGTCGCTCTCGGAGGAGCTGCCGCGCTCGTTGTACTCCCGCGCACGCTCCCAGAACCGGTCGAAGATGTCGGCGAGGTAGGAGACCAGGTGCGGGTCGTGGATGGCCACGGCCACGTCGGGTTGCCCGCCGGGGATGATGGCGAGCCGGCGGTCGATCACGATCAGCCGGTTGAAGAACTCGTCCAGCGTGCGCACCTGGGCGCCGTGGTCGAGGATGTGCTCGACGTAGTCCCGGGTGGCCTTGCTGCGCCGCGCGGTGTGTTGGTAGAGCGTGCGCATCTGCACGCCCCGCTCGAGCGCGCGGACGTCCCGGTCGATGGCCTGCTGCAGGATCACGGCCCGTCGGGCTCCCGCGGGCTGGGCGGTGAGCAGCTCGTTCTCCGCGTCGTCGACCGCGCTCTCCAGGAACCGGTTGATGCTCGGCAACCCGCGGATCTCGCTGGTCTGGCTCCCGGTCGCCGGCGTACGCCGGAACGCCTGCGCCAACGCGCTGAACGTGTCGGCCCAGGCCGCTGACTCGGCCAGCAGCGCGACGGCCTCCCGACCCATCGGTGCGACCACTCCCGACTGCACGGCAGCCGGGTCGACGGCCACCCAGCCAGGGCGGTCACCGTCCCCGAGGTCCTCGCGAACCAGACCGAGGTCGATGAGCAGGGCCAGCGCCTCCTGGTCCGCAGGTCCGTCGTGGAGCCGCGGGTCGTCGGCCGGCAGGACGCCCATGCCGACGACGTCGCGGTAGAGCTCACCGGCCCGTCCCTCCAGCAACCTCCTGCGTTGCGGTCCGGACTCCGTCGTCATGGGCGAATCATGTACGAGAAGTGCAGGACCCGCACCACCAGGGCGCGGGTCCTGACACGGGGGTACGCAGCGGGATCGGTCCGGTCAGACGCCGAGGCGGGCCTTGAGGCCGTCCAGCTCGGTCCAGAGGACGGCCGGAAGGTGCTCACCGAACTTCTCGAACCACTCGGTGATCTGCGGGATCTCGGCCTTCCACTCCTCCACGTCCACGGAGAGGGCCTGCTCGAGGTCCTCGCTGGACATGTCGAGGCCGTCGATGTCGAGCGCTCCGGGGGCGGGGACGTGTCCGATGGGCGTCTCGACCGCGGCGGCCTCACCGTCGATGCGCTCGATGACCCACTTCAGCACCCGGCTGTTCTCGCCGAAGCCCGGCCACAGGAAGCCACCGTCGTCGTCGCGGCGGAACCAGTTGACGTAGAAGATGCGCGGCATCTTGGCTGCGTCGTTCTCCTTGCCCATGTTGACCCAGTGGCCGAAGTAGTCACCGGCGTTGTAGCCGATGAACGGCAGCATGGCCATCGGGTCGCGACGGACCACGCCGACCTCGCCCGTGGCGGCGGCGGTCGTCTCGCTGGACAGCGTGGCGCCCATGAAGGTGCCGTGGATCCAGTCGCGCGCCTCGGTCACGAGCGGGATCGTGGTCTTGCGGCGACCGCCGAAGAGGATCGCGTCGATCGGGACGCCGCGCGGGTCGTCGTACTCCTTGGCGAGCATGTCGCACTGCTTGATCGGCGTGCAGTAGCGGCTGTTCGGGTGGCTGGACAGCTCCTCGGAGTCGGGCGTCCAGGGCTGGCCCTTCCACGAGGTGGCGTGGGCCGGCGGGTTCTCCAGACCCTCCCACCAGATGTCGCCGTCCTCGGTGAGCGCGACGTTCGTGAAGACGGAGTTGCCCTTGTTGATGGTCTTCATCGCGTTGGGGTTGGTGTGCTCGTTGGTGCCGGGGGCGACACCGAAGAAGCCGTACTCCGGGTTGACCGCCCAGAGCCGACCGTCGTGGCCGATCCGCATCCAGGCGATGTCGTCGCCGATCGCCTCGACCTTCCAGCCGGGGATGGTCGGCTCGAGCATGGCGAGGTTGGTCTTGCCGCAGGCGCTGGGGAACGCGGCGGCGACGTACTTGGTGACCTTCTCGGGGCTGGTCAGCTTCAGGATCAGCATGTGCTCGGCCATCCAGCCCTCGTCGCGCGCCATCGCGCTGGCGATCCGGAGGGCGTAGCACTTCTTGCCGAGCAGCGCGTTGCCGCCGTACCCGGAGCCGAAGGACCAGATCTTCCGCTCCTCGGGGAACTGGACGATGTACTTGGTGTCGTTGCACGGCCACGACACGTCGGCCTGGCCCTCCTCGAGCGGCATCCCGACCGAGTGCAGCGCCGGCACGAACTCGGCGTCGAGCTCGGTCATCTTGTCGAGGACGTTCGTGCCCATGCGGGCCATCACCCTCATGCTCGCGGTGACGTACGCCGAGTCCGTGATCTCCACGCCGAACATCGGGTGCTCGGCCTCGAGGTGGCCCATCACGAACGGGATGACGTACATCGTCCGGCCCTTCATGCAGCCCGCGTAGAGCTTGCGCATGATGGCCTTCATCTCGTTCGGGTCCATCCAGTTGTTGGTGGGCCCGCAGTCCTTCTCGTCGACCGAGCAGATGTAGGTGCGGTCCTCGACGCGCGCCACGTCCGTGGGGTCGGAGGCCGCGTGGAACGAGTTCGGCTTCTTCTCGGGGTCCAGGCGGGTGAACGTGCCGGTGGCGACCAGGGCATCGGTCAGCTCGACCCACTCCTCGTCGGAGCCGGTGCACCAGTGGATCCGGTCCGGGGTGGTCAGCGCTGCTACCTCGCTGACGAAGGCGAGAATGCCCTCGTGCGTGGTCGGCGCGTCCTCGGTGGCAGTGGTCTGGTTCGACGTGTCGGCGGTCATGCCTGTTCCCTCTCGGAGCATTCGCGGCCGGTCCTCGAGAGGCCCGGCCGGCCACCGAACGTACCGGTGGTGTGTGTCGTATGAGTTCATCTGTGGCGGGTGTCGCGCCGTTGCATCACCCGGATGTGGCCCCCAAGTTACTGCCCAGGACTGCGGTCCGTAACCGAGGTTGGGGCGAGGGTACGGTCTCCCGGTCCGTCGGGCCTATTGGATCGATCCAGCCGTCTGATAGGCGAGAAATGTGTGCCCTGGCTCACGTGCAGGGTGGTTGAGGAGCGAGCGAAGCGAGCGTCTCGAACCCACGGGCGACGACCGATTTCACCCGGCCCACCACGTCGGCTAGAGTTGCGCAGTCCTCAGCCACACCGAGGACGAGCGCCTGTAGCTCAACGGATAGAGCATCTGACTACGGATCAGAAGGTTAGGGGTTCGAATCCCTTCAGGCGCGCCACCCACCCACCGCAGGCAGACCCCATCTGACCTGCGGTTTTGTGTATCCACGGCCGCGACCCCTGCGGTGCTCGAAGCCGGCTCGATCATCGTGACCTCACTTTTTGACCTCACTTCGACTCTCCCGGCACCTCGAACAGGTCGCCCACGGCCTCCATCGCCTCCCGCTTCGCAGCAAGGTTCACGTGCCC
>CAWJGX010000016.1:0-68112 GCA_963842565.1 uncultured Actinomycetota bacterium
CGCCAGCCCGTCCAGGTGGTCTGCGAGCCGAGTTCCGTCAGACGTCCTCAAGACGCTGTACGTCGGCCGCTGCCCCTGAACCTGCGCTACCTCTCGATTCGTCCGAGCGTCCCGCCCGCCCGTAGACTCGCCGCCCGTGGCACTCACCATCGGAATCGTCGGACTCCCCAACGCGGGAAAGTCGACCCTCTTCAACGCGCTGACCAAGAACAACGTCCTCGCCGCCAACTACCCGTTTGCGACGATCGAGCCCAACGTCGGCGTGGTCGCAGTCCCCGACGAACGCCTCGGCACGCTTGCCGAGATCTTCGCGTCGGCCAAGATCCTGCCGGCGACCGTCGAGTTCGTGGACATCGCCGGCATCGTCAAGGGCGCCTCCGAGGGGGAGGGGCTCGGCAACAAGTTCCTCTCGCACATCCGCGAGGCCGCGGCGATCTGCCAGGTCACCAGAGTCTTCCGGGACGAGGACGTCACGCACGTCGACGGCGAGGTGAACCCCGAGTCCGACATCTCCACGATCCAGACCGAGATGATCCTGGCCGACCTGCAGACCGTCGAGAAGGCGATCCCGCGGCTCGAGAAGGAGACCCGCGGGGACAAGTCGCGGGCCGCCAACCTCGCCGCAGCGCAGGAGGCGAAGGACGCTCTGGAGGCAGGCACGCCGATCCTGAACACCAAGATCGAGCTGTCACTGGTCCGTGAGCTGTCCCTGCTCACTGCCAAGCCCTACATCTACGTCTTCAACTGCGACGCCGACGAGCTCGCCGACGAGGACCTCAAGGACACGATGCGCGCCCTCGTGGCGCCGGCCGAGGCGATCTTCCTCGACGCGAAGTTCGAGGCCGAGCTGGTCGAGCTCGGTGACGACGAAGAGGCCCGGGAGATGCTCCACGAGATGGGCGTCGACGAGCCCGGGCTCGACGTCCTCGCCCGGGTCGGGTTCGACACCCTCGGCCTGCAGACCTACCTGACCGCTGGCCCCAAGGAGTCGCGCGCGTGGACCGTCCCCAAGGGGGCCACCGCCCCCGAGGCCGCCGGCGTGATCCACACGGACTTCCAGAAGGGCTTCATCAAGGCGGAGATCGTCTCCTTCGACGACCTCGTCGCGACAGGCTCGATGAACGCAGCCAAGTCCGCTGGCAAGGTGCGCATGGAGGGCAAGGACTACGTGATGGCCGACGGCGACGTGGTGGAGTTCCGCTTCAACGTGTGAATCGGCCAAGAAGCACAGGTCAGATGAGGTGTGGCCCTTTGTAGTCCGCACTCAGTCCGCAAGAAGTTCAGCCTGACGCGCTTGGCCAGCTGTTCCGGAGGGCCAATCTCTCGGCTCGGCGCTGCCAACTGGGGCGTTGGTGACGTGACCCTTCGGCGGAAAGACTGGAGCCGGGCGCACCTCGTTCTGGCCGGGCTGAGCGCCTGTCTTGCGGTTAGAGGATCTCGTTGGCCGCTGCTTCCCAAATCGTCGGGACCGAGGGTCGGAACCCCAGCCCTCGCAGGAAGGAGGAGTCCATGCGGCCGGCCCAGGGGTTGGCCAGGGGTTGTGCGGAGCCGTCGATCGGTGTGCCGGCGAGTCGTCCCATGTCGAAGACGGTGACGGGGGCGTCGTCAGTCACGTTGGCGATGTGGCCGTCGAGCGCTCCGCTGAGCGCCAGGCGCACAGCGACCGCCACGTCGCGGTGATGGGCGACGGAGTAGGTGTGGGCGGGATGCAGGCCGAATCGGGTCGCCAGGGCAGGCATCGAAGCCAGGTGCCCGTCATCATCGCCATAGACGAACGGCAGCCGCAGCACCGACCAGGTCAGGCCGCTGGCGCGGAGCAGTGCCTCGGCAGCCACCTTGCTGGCGGGGTAGGCCGCGGTGGGGCTGCAGGTGTCGCTCTCCTGGCCGGGCCTGACTTGGTCCTGGTCGTAGACGTTGCCGGTGCTCGCCATCACGAATCGGGCCCGAGGAGCATAGGCGGTGACGGCGTCGATGAGGTTGCGCGTGCCGTCGAGATTGGCTTTCCAGATCGCGCCTTCGTCGTCGGTGCGGAAGAGAGCTGCGAGGTGGACCACCGCGTCGACTCCCTGGACCGCCGACACGAGACTGTTCGGATCGTCCAGGTCTCCCCGCACGGGCGTGGCGTCGGCTGGGATCGACCGGTCGCTGCGTACCAGTGCCCGGCAGTCGTGCCCGTCGGCGATGAGGCGGGGGAGCAGCCGCGAGCCGACGAGTCCGGTGGTGCCGGTGATCAGTACAGTGCTCATGATCGTCCTTATCACTGATGGTCAGAACTGCTGACGATCAGCGTAGCAGTAGGCTTTCAATGTGGACAACGACGACGGCCCCGGATCGCAGCTGCGGACACGGCTGGGGTACCTGCTCAAACACGCGTTCTTCGAACTGGAGGAACTGCACACTGTGCATCTGGCTCGCTGTGCTGTGAACGTCCGCGAGCTCTCGGTCCTGCTTCTCCTAGACGGCCGGGAGCCCGAGTCGCAGCAACAGGCGGCAGGTCGCCTCGGCGTCGATCGAACGACGATGGTCGGGCTCCTCGACGGGCTCGAGGGCAAGGGCCTGCTGGTGCGGCAAACGGACCCGGGGGACCGCCGCCGCAATGTCGTCGTCCTCACCAATGCAGGCCGGCGGTCGCTCAAGGACGCCACAGCGGCCAGCGACCGGGCCGAACGCGAGCTGCTTGCCGGTCTGTCCTCCGCGGAAACACGCCAACTCCGCGCCCTGTTGGCCCGCGTCGTCGCCTCGTCCTCGGCGCCGGCTCCATCGCGTGTTGTAGGCGGGTCTTCGTGATCACCCTATTTCTGCCGCTCAATCGCCCTTCGATGCGCCGAATCGAGACGGAAGGACGCACATGTGCGACGTCGCGGATCGCGCCAGATCCGGGCGTCTGGGCGATGTGCTGTTGGAGATCGGGCTCGGTGGTTATGCCGGATCGGTGTTGGCCGCCAGGGAGGGATGGGTGCGTTCGAGCAGGGGGCGTATGCCGGCGCGGAGCCCACCGATTCCCGAGGGGCTGGCCGTCAAGGCGGAGAGGAACTCGTCGGCACCGATGCGGAGGAGCTTCGCGTCGGCGGTCGTCGTGACGGAGGCGGTCCGCGGGATCGCCTCTATCAGGCCGATCTCGCCGAACGAGTCACCGGCCCGCAATGTGCGTAGGAAGACCGGCGGGCCGCCGACCTCGCCGGTCGATCTCACCGACAGCTCGCCGGCCATGACCACGTAGAACGCATCTGCCGGCTCGCCTTGGACAACGACCGCGATCCCGTCCGGGACATCGACCTCGGCGGCACCACGGGCCATCTCCTCCAGTGCTCGCTGGGGCGCGCCGTGGAAGATGCCCAGCTCCGAGATCGCCGCGAGGCGTGGAGCGACGAGGGCCGTGGCCGTGATCGAGATCCGATCGAGACGGCGCAAGATGGGGTAGCAGGACAGGGTGAGCGCGACCGCACCGCCGCCTATGACCAGCATGCTGGCTGGCAATCCGAACACGCGGATCACGGACGGGGCGAGGAGTGCCCCGAGCACCATCGCACCGACACATAAACTGTCGAACGCTCCGAAGACGCGGCCGCGAGTCGCGGGATCGCACGACCGGGTGATCGCCACTTCGCCCACGACGTCGGAGACGACCATCGCGATGCCGGAGATGACGCCGATCATCACGGCGACCCAGAGCCTGGACGTTCCGGTCCAGGCGATCAGGGAGCCGCAGAAGATGACGCCGCTGACGATCATCGGGATCGCGACGCGCGCCCGCGCCGCTATCCGGTTGCTCACGGTGGCGCCCAGGACTCCACCAAGTCCTGCGGCTCCGAGGAGATAGCCGTACCCGTCGGCACCCAGGCCGAGCTGCTGCTCGGCATAGAGCACCAGCTGCACCGTGCCCGCGCCGTAGGTAAACGCCCCGAAGCACGTCATCGCGGTCATCACCGAAACGTACGGTGTCGTCCGCATCGCTTTGAGGCCCTCCATCATGAGCGTGAGCGACGAGGGAGGCTTCTCCTGATTGCCGCCGACGCCGCGGCTGCGGACGTCGATCATCGTGGTCACGACTGCCGACCACACGAACGTGGCGGCGTTGAGCCCGAAGGCGAGCGCAGGGGAGCCGAGGGCAAGGATCACTGCGCCGACGGCGGGACCGAGGACGATCCCGACGTCCTGGACGGTGTGCAGCAGGGCGTTGGCCGGTGCCAGCCGGCTCTCACCGACGATGTCGGGCAGGGTGGCGAGGGCTGCCGGCCTGTTCGGCGTGCCTGCCGCGGTCGCCACGAAGGCCAGCCCGATCACCAGCTGCGCGGGGAGGCCGGCGATGACGGCGAACGTGATGCCGGCCATCAGCAACGCCCGCAGCACGTCGGTGACGACCATGACGCGGACGCGGTCGAACCGGTCGGCGATGACCCCGGCGATCGGCCCGAACAAGACGTAAGGCACTAGCCGGCCGACCGTGGCGATGCCGACCCAGGTGGCCGAGCCGGTGGCGTCGAAGACGTAGACGAGGAGTGCGACGTTGTAGAGCCAGTCACCCATCTGCGAGGCGCTCGACCCGATCACGAGGCGCCGGAAGTTTGGGATGACCCAGGCCGCGCGGTAACTAGACTCGCCATGTCGGGTGCTGGGCTCGGCTGTCGCCGTCATCGTGTATTCACTCTCGGGTCGCCTTCCGGGCAGTCTGCACCCAACGGACGCTCGCAGGACACGATCGCGACATCCTGCTGGCCCGGTCCGTCGGCGGTGCGTCGGATGGCCGCCCTGTCGCAGTTGGTCGGGCCGTCGCCGAGGCGACGATGCGCCGCAGCGCCAGCACCCTGGCGCGGTCGAGCGGACCTGGATACCACCGAGATTCCCCATGCGGCAGCGCCTCATCAGTTGAGAGAACCGCCAACCTCGACGAGGAGGAGCTGCCTGCCCCGAGAGACTCCCTTGGCCATCCAATGGGAGAGATTCTGAACCGCGATACAAACCTGCGGTGCAACGGGCGACACAACGACGCGTCATTGTGGGCGAAAGGCCGCGCTAAAGAGCGGGTGTGAGCGGCCTCGCAATCTTGCGTTCGTAATTGCTAGTGTGGTCTAGTCCATGAAGATCGCGCAGGAAAGGCTCGGTCACGCACGCTGGTGGGCCAGAAGGATCTGACGGGTCTCGACCCGAACGCTCCGGTCTCGTTCCCGGAGGCGGCAATCCCGTGGGCAGCGTCGATGGACGTCAAAATCGTCAACGACGGCACCGAGTACTCAGGCAAT
The DNA here is from genome assembly GCA_963842565.1 of uncultured Actinomycetota bacterium. Classification (GTDB taxonomy): domain Bacteria; phylum Actinomycetota; class Actinomycetes; order Propionibacteriales; family Nocardioidaceae; genus Marmoricola. The sequence continues at coordinate 5,241 of CAWJGX010000016.1, forward strand.
GACTTCGCCATCGACGACATCTCGCTGATCCAGCGCGGTGGCTGCACACTCCCGGCTCCGGCGCTGTTCGACGTCACTCCGACCGCTCCGACCTGTGACGCCGCCGGGTTCCTCGACACGTCTGTGTTCCCGATCGATCGTGAGAACTACACGCTGACCGTCGACCGTCCGTACGACGGTCCTGGCGACTACACGATCACAGCCGTGCCTGACGCCTGGGTACTTCATCGACGGCCCGACGTCCAAGACGGTCACCGTGCTGCCGAGGCTGACCAACTGCTGCGAGCCGAGCGCCACCGAGCACCAGTGGCACAACTGGACCGGAAGCGGTCTGGTGACCAGTGGCATCCCGGCAGCGAACGACCCGAGGTGGCACGCCGTCTCCGGTAACCCCGCTGGCGTGCACAAGTGGGAGAACCACCCGACCAACCAGCCGTACCAGGCTGGCAAGCCGGGCAAGGCCGACTGGTTCAAGTGGGAGACCACCCCAGGAACCGTCTGCCCGACTCCCTGATCCAACAGCAGTACCAGCGGCCCGTCCCTTCGGGGGCGGGCCGTTTGCTGTCCCCCAGCCCGTGTTTAGCGAGCATGGACCATGGCCCACCGCCCTGGGCCCTCCAAGCTGGTCGCGCTCATCAAGCGCTACCGGATCTCCTGGGCGGTGCTGACGCTGGCGCCGAACGCGCTCGCGATCATCCTGGTGGTCTTCACTGGGGCGGAACCTACGCGAGCGGAACGGCACGCCAGTGGTACAACACCTGCACGCCCTACTGGCCTCACCCGATGACGTTCGGCGTCCCTTTTGCGACCTTGCTGCTGAGGTTTCTGATCTGATGCGCAGATTCAACGTCTGACGCCTTCACCCGTCCCGCTGCTTGCGCGTCGCCAGTCTCCTGGCCGTGGCAGGCATGGACGACGAGTGCTGCTCGAGGAACTGCGCGAGCGCCGAGGGGTCTCGTTCGCCCGCGTGGGCAAGAAAGATGCCGACAGCCTTGTGCACCGAGGGCTCAGCGTCGGCGCAGAGGACAGCGGCGATGGCGAAACCCGCCGCCAGGTCGTCCTCGTCCCCGTGCCGGGTGAACCAGAGCGGGGCGGTGATCGCAGACCGGCGGCGTAGCGGGTCGGTCGATGTCGCGAGCTCGTGCAGCACGTCGTACGACCCGGCGAGCGCGGCGCCGACGACGCGAGGTGCGGCTCGGTCGACCATGTCCCACGCGGTGATCCGGTCGTGGTGCCGCAGGTACGTGTCGCGGAGCACCAGGCTGCCCAGGTCCCGACGGGCCTTGAAGTCGAGGATGCTGAAGGCCGCCATCCTGGCCTCGTAGGTCGGCTCGGAGACGAGTCGTTCCCACTCGTCCAGGGGCATCCCGGTGGCCGACTTCGCCACGTCGAACACGGACCTCATCCGGACGCCCAGGGCCGGCTCGTCGGGAGGGAGTCGGCGTCGAACCTTCTCGAGCTCGGCGGCCGAGGCGGCTGAACGCAGGTCGTCGACGACGGCGCGCGCGGTCACGTCTGCACTCATCGAGCCCCCTGGTCCGCCTGAATCGTGCCAAACATCTGCCACGCCAGGAAGCGGTCGTGGTGTGGATTTCCAGTCACCAGGTGACTGGGAATCCACACTGTCCTTCGGCCAGATGCCATACCGGCTGGGCGATGGGGCTGACGGCTGTGGGCGGGTGGGGTTAGCGTGCCGGGATGAAACGCGTGCCCCACGAGAACGTGGCGACCGTGCTGGTCGATCCGCGCGTGCTCGAGGACCTCGAGCTCGCGTTGATGGCGCAGGACCTGCGGGTCTGGCCGATCAGGACCGCGCCGATCTGCCCGGACGGTCCGCGGCAGGCGTTCCAGGTTCGCCGTGAGCTGCTGATGAAGCACCGCGGGGACTGGGACCTGGCGGCCGACTGGACGCCGGTGTGGATCGGCTTCGGTGACACGTGGCGCAACGGCGACGAGCCCTTGCCCTGGGCAGCACACGTGGCGCTCTGGCAGGCGCTCGAGTCGTACGCCGAGCACGTCCGCTTCCATCGGCGGCTCGGGGGAGTGAGCCGGCTGCCGCTGCCCGAAGACATCCAGCTCTAGACACTTGCGGACGAAGGCCCAGCCCGCGACGCCGCCGGGTTCGGCTTCGGAACCAATGCCGCGGTGTCCGTCACCCGTCGGGCGGTGGTCGAGGGCTGCGTCGTCTGCCGGGCGGTGGTTCGAACGCGAACTGCCCGGGGCTGGTGGTGTGGATCGTCCAGGGGCTGGCGTGGATCAGGCGGTGGTGGTGTCCGCACAACATGATCATGTTGGGCAGGCGACGTGGCGCCGCCGTGGATCCAGTGCTGGAGGTGGTGGGCGTGGCACATCAGGGGTGGTCGGGTGCAGCCGGGGAAGCGGCAGTGTCGGTCGCGGACGACGAGGGCTTTCCAGATCGCGGCGGTGACCAGGCGTTGTTGGCGTCCGACGTCGAGGACCTCACTGGGTGACCCGACGACAGCCGGGATGACCTCGGCTGTCGCAGCAGCATCCGCCGGACGGCGGTGGCGGTGAGCTGTTCACCGGTCTCGGTCTCGGCGAAACCGGTCAGGTCCTTGAGGTCGTCGAGGCTCATGGTCAGGGTCAGGCGCGGCACGGCGCCGTGGGCTTCGGGGAGCAGGTCGGCGCTCTGCAGCCGGCGGCAGGCCTCGACCAGGGCGTCGAGCATCCGGACGCCGTGGTCGCGAGGATCGCGTCCGTCGTGGCCGCAGCCCGGTGTCACGCAGGTGGTGGGGTCGCAGTCCGGTGTGGCGGCGGGCCGGGGCGCCGCGAGGGACATGATCGTGGTCTTGATCAGGGCGGCGTCCTCGCTGGTGCAGCGGCCGCGGAGCCAGGCGCCGCCGGCCTGGTCGTCGGTGATGGTCAGGAACCGGTCGAGGTGGGCGGCGCGTTCGAGCCGGTCGAGGGCCTGTTCGTCGCGGCGGTCCTCGCCGTCGGGGTCGACGATGCTGGCGAGCCGGTTGCCGACCTTGCGCAGCTCGGTCGCATCCAGCGCCTTGGCTTCGGCGAGCAGCGCCTGCACGCCGGCGGCCCGGACGTCGGGCTTGCCGGGGAGGGTCTCGACGGCGCGGTGGATGACCTGGGCTTTCGCGGTGGAGAGCCACCCGTCGGCCATCGCCTGGCCGAGCGGTGCGTAGAGCGGCTCGGAGGTCGCCTTCGCCAGTCGCACCACGGCTGGGCCGATGCCCTTGTGTCCGCCGGCGACCGAGGTGACGAAGTCCTGGGTGGAGGCCCAGCCGATCGGCTTGACGGCGTCGGTGGCTTCGAGCTCGCGGACCACGTCGAGCTCGAGGGCGTCGAGCGTGGTCTTGAGTGCCTCGATCTCGGCGACGGTGTCCATCAGCTCAGCCCGGCTGCCGGGCCGCCCAGAGCGTCTGCGGCGAGCTCGCGCACCTCGACCATGCATCGGCCACCAGGGCACCCGGGCACATCGGGGACCGAGGAGGTGCTCTCCGGGGTGGTGGCGCTGGGTGGTCATGAAGCAATTCAAGCATCGACCACTGACAACCCAGGGTCGAGAATCCCCTGCTGTGGAAGGAGATTCTCGACAATTTCAGACTCGTCGCTCGCTTGGTTTCGACAGGGCTCAACCGTCGGTCTGTCAGGGCGCTGGATGTGCGTGGTGGCGCGCGACGTACGTGGTGGTCGGCAGAGTCCTCTTCCACTACAGAGCCCTCGCTCTGGCGGGGGCAAGCGGAAAGCCGGTCGGTGACGAACCACCGGCAGGACTGATGAGGGAGGTGCGAGATGGCGACCATGCTGCTGGAGAAGCGGGCGATGGTGGACGACGACCGCACATGTGACTGCGGCCAGGCGTTGGACTGCTGCCACACGTCGCACTGCCCACGGTGCGGTACGACGCTGCGCGTCTGAGCCTTCCGACGACGAGCGACGCAGCACCTGTCGCCCGGGACGACGGCCACCTATGGTGGTCGAGGTGACGCCCGTCACATGTTCTCGGGGAGGGCTCATGAACCTGCGTCTGCAGCTGCGCGCTCGTGCGACGCGACGTACCTGGGGAGTGGCCGCGACGGCCGCTCTCACGCTGGTGCTGACGGGAGTCGTCAGCGCCCCACCGGTCGAGGCGGAGACCGCGCGGACGGTTCCGGGGAGCGAACCGCTGCCGGGCTACACGATCTCGAATCCGCCGCTCGCGCCTCTCGTGGTCCAGGGCCGATCGACGCGAGTGCTCCAGGGCGTCCACCAGCACGCTGCCTACGACGTCGAGGTGCCAGCCACAGTGGAACGGCGAGCTCGTCATGTGGGCACACGGCTACCGCGGCACCGGGAAGGTGCTCACGGTCGACCCGCCCGTCGTTCGGGCTGCGTCAGAAGCTCGTCGGCCAGGGCTACGCGTGGGCCGCCTCGAGCTATGCGCAGAACGACTACGACGTGGCCACCGGCGTGACCACCACCCACGGCCTCGCGACCTACGCCGCTCGGCTCATCGGCAAGCGCGCCAAGCGGGTGTACGTCGCCGGGGTCTCCATGGGCGGGCACGTCATCGGTCGCTCGCTGGAGCAGTACCCGCGCTTCTACGACGGAGCGCTCCCCATGTGCGGGGTGCTCGGCGACCAGAAGCTGTTCGACTTCTTCCTGGGCTACAACCTGGTCGCCCAGGACCTGGCGAACGTGCCGGCGTACCCGTTCCCGGCGGACTACCTGACCACGAAGGTCCCGCAGATCCAGGAGGCCCTGGGGCTGGTGGGGCTGACCCCCGCGAAGGACACGACGAACGCTCTCGGCAAGCAGCTGCGCGCCGTCACGACCAACCTGAGCGGCGGCGAACGACCGGGCATCAGCCAGGCCTTCGCCGTCTGGAAGGACTTCCTGTTCACCTTGGGCACGCCCGGACAACGGTGGTCCGCTGTCGCAGAACGCCGGTCGGGTGGCGCAGAACGTCGGGACGCGCTACCAACCCGACGCACCCGGTGGACGTGAACAGCTCAGTGCTGCGGGTGGCCGCACGGGACCAGTTCGCCCGTCGGACCAACCAGCTGACCCAGATCCCGAGGATCAAGGGCAAGCCCCGCGTGCCCACCCTGACCCTCCACGGTCTGGGTGACCTGTTCGTGCCGTTCTCGATGGAGCAGATCTACCGACGCGAGGTCGGCCGCCACGGCCAGTCCGGCCTCCTGGTGCAGCGAGCCATCCGCGAGGCCGGGCACTGCGAGTTCACCCCGAACGAGGTCGGCCAGGCCTGGGACGACCTGACCACCTGGGTGGAGTCACGCGACCGGCACGGACACGGACATCGAGTCGCCCGACCCGGCAGGCGACGACGTCCTGACCCCCGCAACGGTGGCGTCGGCGACGTACGGCTGTCGCTTCACGGACCCGACGGGCTACCAGTCACCGGCCCTGTTCCCGACCCGAGCGCTGTACAGCCGAGGTGTCCGTCACCCTCGTAGACTGGGACGTCGCCCGCGCCACCGCCGGGACCACGCGCAACGATTCAGGATCCTGTGACCTCCACGACCGACCAGACCGAGAACGCCCACGCCCAGGTCACCGACGAGGTGACCCGCGAGGCGGCGCGGCGTCGTACCTTCGCCGTGATCAGCCACCCTGACGCCGGCAAGTCGACGCTGACCGAGGCACTGGCCCTGCACGCCCAGGTGATCACCGAGGCCGGCGCGGTGCACGGCAAGGCCGGACGCCGGAAGACCGTCTCGGACTGGATGGAGATGGAGCAGGCGCGCGGCATCTCGATCACGTCGGCCGCACTGCAGTTCGCGTACGGCGACCACGTGATCAACCTCGTCGACACCCCTGGCCACTCGGACTTCTCGGAGGACACCTACCGGGTGCTGTCCGCGGTGGACGCAGCGGTGATGCTCATCGACGCGGCCAAGGGACTCGAGCCGCAGACGCTGAAGCTGTTCCGGGTCTGCAAGGCGCGCGGCCTTCCCGTGATCACGGTGATCAACAAGTGGGACCGTCCCGGACTCGACGCCCTGACGCTGATGGAGGAGATCCAGGACGAGATCAAGCTGGTGCCGACGCCGCTGACGTGGCCGGTGGGCATCGCCGGCGACTTCCGTGGCGTCCTGGACCGTCGGTCGGGCGACTACGTCGCCTACACGCGTACGGCGGGCGGGGCGACCCGGGCGCCCGAGGAGCGGATGGCCGCCGCAGCAGCCGAGACCCGTGAGGGCGAGGCGTGGACCGAGGCCGTCGAGGAGGCCGAGCTCCTGTCGGCAGACGGCGCCGACCACGACCAGGACCTGTTCCTCGGTGGATTCACCACTCCGGTGCTGTTCGCCTCGGCGATCTCCAACTTCGGGGTCGCGGCCCTGCTCGACACCCTGGTCGAGCTGGCTCCACCTGCCGCCGCCTTCCACCACGGCAAGGAGGACGCCGAGGGGCGGCCGGCCGAGGTCCGTGACGTGGCCGCGCCGTTCAGCGCGTTCGTGTTCAAGGTCCAGGCCGGGATGGACACCAACCACCGCGACCGGGTCGCCTTCGCGCGCGTCTGCTCCGGCGTCTTCGAGCGCGGCATGGTCGCCACGCACGCGCAGACCGGGCGACCGTTCGCGACGAAGTACGCCCAGGCGATCTTCGGCCGGGAGCGGGCGGTGCTCGACACCGCCTACCCGGGCGACATCATCGGGCTCGTCAATGCACTGGCACTGAAGATCGGGGACACGATCTACGTCGACGAGCCGGTGAGCTTCCCTCCCATCGCCACCTTCGCGCCCGAGCACTTCGCCGTGGCCACCGCCAAGGACAGCGGGCGGTTCAAGCAGTTCCGACGCGGCATCGACCAGCTGGACAGCGAGGGGGTCGTCCAGGTGCTCCGCTCGGACCTGCGCGGGCAGCAGTCCCCGGTGCTCGCCGCCGTCGGTCCGATGCAGTTCGAGGTCGCCGTCGCCCGGATGGAGAGTGAGTTCGGAGCGCCGATCCGGCTGGAGACGCTCGGCTACACCCAGGCCAGGCGCACCGACGCCGCCTCTGCCGACGAGCTCGACGCGGTCCGCGGCATCGAGGTGATGGCTCGCAACGACGGCACCCTGCTGGTGCTGGCTCCGGACAAGTGGCGGATCAGCGTGGTGGAGCGTGACCACCCCGACCTCACCCTCGAACCCCTGCTCGCAGGCGACCGCTGACGCGTCCCGGACAGCACGGCCCCGGACGGCACGCCCCGGGACGCGAGGTGCCGGGGAGCAGCGACTCGTCCGGCTAGCGTGGATCCAATGCTGAGACGCGCCCTGCGAGTGGTTCCGATCGTGCTCCTGCTGGTGACGAGCGCGGGCTGTGTTGCCGCGGATCGGAACGTCGAGTCCACCGCGCGCGTCGAGGTCGTCGCCGCGAAGTCCAGCACGCAGTGCGAAGGGCTCAAGCGTCGAGACGTGCGCGGCGCCAAGCCGACGTACTCGCAGAAGCGGCTGGCCCGGTTCCCGAACCGCTCCCTGGTGTGTCACGGGATCTGGTTGCCCGACCCGCGGCGCTACCTGGTGCCGCAGGGCATCGCGATCTCGGGCAACACGGCCTGGCTCAGCGGGTTCCGCCATCGCAAGGGGTTCGGCAAGCGACCCTGCCAGCTGGTCCGGGTCGACCTGGTGACCGGCCGGAGACTGCAGTTCCACAGCGCCATCTTCGGCCGCGTCGGCGACCGCCCACGCACCTACTGCCGGCACGGCGGCGGGATCCTGCAGCGCGGGAAGTGGCTGTGGATCGTGGAGAAGAACAAGCTCTGGATCGTCAACCCGGCCCGCCCGGGCTCCGTGCTCAACGCGAGGCGAGCGTGGCGGATCCACGCGCCTGTGCGCGGTTCCGCCATCGTGGCGACGAAGACCCGGATCGGTCTGGTGCCCTTCCAGATCGGCGGTGTCGCGCGCATCTACTGGTACGACATCAAGTCGCTGATCCGCCCGGGCGTCCTCGACCTCGCCGTGCGCCGCTCCGGTCGCAGCCAGATCGGTGCCGTGGCCAGCACCCGCATCCCTCGCTTCACGCAGGGCGCGACCCTCGACTCCCACGGACGGCTCTACCTCACCCGGTCCAACCTCTCCTGCGGCGAGCTGGTCACTCCGTTCGGTCGTCGGAAGGCCTTCATCCCGGGCGCGGAAGGGATCCAGTTCGCCGCGCGAGACCAGCGCCTGTGGGCCGTGAGCGAGTCCGGATCCTGGCCGTACTCGCTGCTGGGCAAGCCGCTGACCCCTGCGGTGGCGAGCTTCGAATGGCCACGTCTGCTGGCCGGCAAAGCGCGCAGCTGCGACTTCCCGGCGTACTGATCCTGCACGCGCCGGTCGCGGTGCTCGCAGAACAAATACGGTCAGAACCCCATCCGGCAACGGCACTGTCCCGAACTACTGGCGACCGAACGTCATCAAAGTTCAGGAAGTGACTCACATGAGCACCATGCTCTCGACCAAGACCCGCAGGGGCTTTGCAGCCGTGGCCCTCATCGCCACTGCCAGCCTCTCCGTCGCCGCCTGCGGCAGCAGCGACGACAGCTCCTCCTCCGCGTCCTCGTCCTCCTCGGAGACCCAGGCCGCCCCCAAGCCCGTCGCCTCGATCGACTCGCTGACCGGGAACACCACCTCGGTCACGCTCGACCAGGGCTTCGTCGACGCGCTGACCAGTCTCAAGCTCACCCCGGGCGTCACCGGCACCGCCAAGCTCCAGGACGGCGCCCTGACCTTCCCGATCACCGGCGGCAACGTCACGGTCTTCAAGCCGGGCGAGGTCTCGCCGTACGTCATCGGCCAGATCCAGCACGAGGGTTCCGGCCTGACGCTGACCGCTGGCGGCACCAAGGTCGAGATCGCCAACCTGAACGTCGACCCCGGCGTCTCGCGCGTCTACGGTGACGTCTCCGTGAACGGCAAGCTCGCCGCCCCCAGCGCCTACGTCTTCAAGCTGGACGGCCGCACCCTGAAGCCGCTGCAGTCCGGCGACGGCACCGCCACGCTCGAGGGCACCAAGGTGGAGATCTCCCCGGTCGCCGCGCCGCTCCTGAACAAGACGTTCAAGACCGACGCCGTGAAGCCTGGCCTGCTGGTCGGCATCGCGAAGATCGAGGTCAGCACCACCCCGGGCGACTGACCCGGACAAGCACCAGCAGCAACGCCCACCCCGGGCGAGTGACCCCGCCGGTCACTCGCTCGGGGTGTCGCTCGTTCCGGGCAGCTCGAACCAGATCTCTGCTCCGCCACCGGGCACGGGCTCTGCCCCGACCCGACCACCCAGCGCGCCGATGATGCGGGAGACGGTGGCCAGGCCGATGCCGTGGCCCTCGACCTCCTCGCCCACGCGGCTGAACAACGAGAAGACGTCGACCCGACGGTCCTCGGGGATCCCGATGCCGTTGTCGCGCACGCTGATGCGCCAGCCCTCCGGCACTCGTCGGGAGGAGAAGGCCACCCGGGCGGTGCGGCCGGGGTGCGAGAACTTCACCGCGTTGGTGAGCAGGTTCTGGAGCACGGAGTACATGTCGTCGGCGTTGGCGCGTACGACGGGCAGGTCGCCCACCTCGACCGAGGCTCCCTGGGCGCGGAGCATGAGCGAGGAGTCGAGCAGGAGCTGACGAGCCACCGCGTCGAGGTCGACGTCGACCGGTGCCGCGCCGGTGCCCACGACTCCGAAGTCCATGTTCTGCTCCAGCATCCGCGCCATCCGGTCGGCAGCGCGGGTGGTCCGGTTGAGCAGGGCGTCCACCGCGCGACCCGGTTCGTCGCCGAGCTCCTCCGCGAGCATCTCCACGCTCGCGATGATCGCGGTGAGCGGCACCTTCATGTCGTGGCTGAGCTCCGCCGCGAGCTGGGAGACCACCGTCGCGGTGGCCTGGCCGACGTCGGGAGCAGGAGGCTCCGGTCGGCTCGCGCGCAGCAGCCGCAGCTCGATCAGCTGGGTCACGCTCAAGGCGATCGCCTCGAGCGACCTGTGCTGGAGTGTCGTGAGTCCGCGCACCTCCGAGTCGATCACGCAGAGGCGGCCCACCATCTCGCCCGTCGGTGCGTAGAGCGGAGCGGAGGCGTAGAACCGGGCCTTGGCGATCGTGCCGTCCACCCATCCGATGTGCTCGAACCGGGGGTCCGAGCGGGCGTCCTCGATGCACACGACGCCGTCGACGTCCATCGTGTGGCGGCAGAAGGTGTCGCGGGCGGGGCAGACGAACGGGTCGATGCCGTGCGTCACGCGCACGTGGAAGGCGTTCTCCCGCAGGATCGTGACGCCGGCGGCGTCTGCCTCGCAGATCTCGGCAACCAGCTCCACCAGCTCGGCGAGATCGTCGTCCTCCGGGCGCGACAGGATCGCCATGACCTCATCTAGGTCCGTACGTGGTCCCGAGTGCACGAGCGACAACCCCCTGCCGGTTCTGTTACCCACATCACGAAGTGCCACAAACCTCCGTCTTCTCCACCAAGGAGGAGACAACGGATCCGGTGATACCAACGTTCCTCGAGCAACTGGTTCCGTGCTGGCGTTAGCCTTGCGAAGTGGAACACGTTCTAGAAACGCCCGACGTCTTCTCGCCCGGGAGGATCGGTCCGCTCACCCTGCGCAACCGCATCATCAAGGCCGCGACGTACGAAGGGCTGGCCCACCGCAGCCGGGTCACCACCGACCTCGTGGAGTTCCACCGTGCGTACGCCGCCGGCGGCGTCGGCATGACCACCGTGGCCTACTGCGCCGTCGCCCCCGAGGGGCGCACGGCACCCGACCAGATCCAGTGGACCGACGAGGCGATGCCGGGGCTGCGCACCCTGACCGCCGCGGTGCACGGCGAGGGAGCCGCGATCTCGGCGCAGATCGGTCACGCCGGTCCCGTCGCCGACCCGCGCGGCAACAAGCGCCCGGCGCTCTCGCCGAGCACCCGCTTCCCGAACATGTCGGGGGGCGTCTCCCGCAAGGCGAAGGTGCACGACCTGGAGCGGATCACCCTGGCTCACGCCGCGGCGGCCACCCGCGCGATCGAGGCCGGCTTCGACGCCGTCGAGGTGCACCTCGGCCACAGCTACCTGGCCAGCGCCTTCCTGAGCCCGAAGATCAACCACCGCAAGGACGAGTACGGCGGCTCGCTCGCCAACCGGGCGAAGTTCGCCCGGAGCATCATGCGGGCCGTGCGGGACGCCGTCGGGGACCGCATCGCCATCCTCGCCAAGCTGAACATGTCCGACGGTGTGCGCGGTGGCATCACCCTCGAGGAAGCGATCCAGACAGCGCAGTGGATCGAGGCCGACGGCACCGTCGACGCCTTCGAGATGACGGCGGGCAGCTCGCTGCTCAACCCGATGTTCCTGTTCAAGGGCGGTGCCCCGGTCGAGGAGTTCGTGGCGGTGATGCCGCAGCCGATCCGCACGCTGATGCGCTTCGGCGGCGCGAAGTTCATCCGCGAGTACCCCTACCGCGACAACTACCTGATGGAGGACGCCGCGCAGGTCCGCGCCGCCGTCGACGTGCCGATGATCCTGCTCGGCGGCATCACCGACCGGGGCGCGATGGACCGCGCCATGGGTGCGGGCTTCGAGTTCGTCGCCATGGGTCGGGCGTTGCTGCGCGAACCCGACCTGGTGAACCGGATCGCGGCTGACCCGAGCACACCGTCGCTGTGCATCCACTGCAACCTCTGCATGCCGACCAACTTCGTGGGCACCCACTGCCCGGTCGTCGAGGACCACTCCCCGCGCAGCGCCGACCTGGGGCACGCCCGCCGGCTACGCGTGAGCCCTAGGCTCGCCCCATGGACTTCGAGCTCGACCGCGGCATCGCCGTCACCCCCGCCGGACCGGGCGCCTACGACGTCGTCCTCGATCCGGGCTGGGTGGTCGGCGGTGGCGTCAACGGTGGCTACGCGCTCGCCGCTGCTCGGCAACGCCGTCCGCGCCGAGCTGGCCGAGCTCGGGACCCCGGACCCGATCAGCCTGAGTGCCTACTTCCTCAGCCCCACCCGCCCCGGCCCGGGCCGGGTGCAGGTGCGTCGGCTGCGTACGGGAGGCCGCCGCTCCACCGTGTCCGTCAGTCTCGTCCAGGAGCAGGACGGCAACCCGGTCGAACGGATCACCGCGCTCGCGACGTACGGCGACCTCGACTCACCGGCCGCGGACGTCCAGCGCCAGATCCCGCCGCCGGAGCTCCCACCTGTCGAGGACTGCGTCGAGGCGCGGTTCGACTCCGCGGAGGCGAGACGGGCGGCGCCCCTCCTGGATCGCTTCGGCACCCGCCTGGACCCGGCGTACGCCGGCTGGGCCGTCGGCAAGCCGAGCGGTGCCGGTGTGATCCAGGGCTGGTTCCGCCTCGCCGACGAGCGTCCGCTCGACCCGATCGCGTTGCTGCTGGTGGTCGACGCACTGCCACCTGCCAGCTTCGACCTCGGCCTGCCCGGGTGGGCGCCCACCCTGCAGCTCACCGCCCACGTGCGAGGCCGGCCCGCGCCGGGTTGGGCCCGGGTGCGGCACGCCACCCGGAACGTCTCGGCCGGCCAGTTCGAGGAGGACTGCGAGGTGTGGGACTCGACGGGTCGCCTGGTAGCGCAGTCCCGCCAGCTGGCGCTGCTTCCGCGCCCGAGCAGCCCGAAGGTGGTCTAGTCGTCGCCGGTGCGACACCCGCTGTTCAGGGCACACCCATTGTCTCGGGAGACCTGCCAACGCAGACTTGACCGACGATGCGTTCCTTGGCAACGTCGGCGGGGGATCACATGCGAGGCATCACGGGCAGGACCACGCGCACGATCGTGCTGCTGGCTGCGCTGATGATGCTTCCCGGCCAGCAGTCGCTGCACCTGCTGCCACGTCCAGCCGCACTGTCCGACTCACCCGCTGCACCGGCGACGGTGACCTCGTCCGATCCGGACCACCCCGTCTCCGTCGCTCCCGCCACCGGCTCCGACGCCGGCGGCGTGGGCAACGCCGCCGTACCGGTCGGGAAGACCGCGGGCAAGAGCCTGCCGAGCGACGTCCTGGCTGCGTACACGCTGGCCATCGCCGTCGCACCCCCTGGCTGCCACCTGTCCCTGCCCCTCCTCGCCGCCATCGGCCAGGTCGAGTCGGGCAACCTCGCCGGACACGCGGTCGACGCGAAGAACAGGGTCACCCCGGCGATCATCGGTCCCGTGCTGAACGGCAGGGGCGTGCGGGCCGTGGCCGACACCGACGGTGGCCAGTGGGACGGCAACAAGAGATGGGACCGGGCCCTCGGGCCGTTCCAGTTCATCCCGTCCAGCTGGCGCGTGGCCGGAGTCGACATGGACGCCGACGGCGTCCGAGACCCGCAGAACATCTTCGACGCTGCTGGTGCGGCGATGGTCTACCTGTGCGCGGGTGGTCGAGACCTCGCCACTCCTGCGGGACTGCGTCAGGGCGTGCTCGCGTACAACCACTCCAGCAGGTACCTCAGGCTCGTGCTGGCCTGGAAGGCCGTGCTCGACAACGTGGACCTCAACGGCGTCGGCGAGCCGACGGTCTACGGAGCCTGGGCGTTGCCGACGACGCAGACCACGCCCGCCGATCTGTCCGTCGGCGGCGGCACGCCCCGGCACGCTGGCCCGGCACGCGGCGAAGCCCTCCCCGGCAGCGGCGAAGCCGACGCCGACGAAGCCGGCCGCTCCGAGCCCGCCGACCCCCTCGACCAAGCCTGACCCGACCCCGAGCGACGGGGCGACGCCGACGACGCCGACGACCCGCCCGCGACCGCGCCGACCACGGGGCCGACCACGGGGCCGACCGAGCCGGACCCCACCACGCCCGGGGAGCCCACACCGACGTGCCCGGTCCAGCCGGACACCGACACCCCGACGCCACAGCCTCCGGCAACGACCGCGACCCCGGCCGAGCCGACAGCCACGCCGTGCCCGCCGTGCCCCCCGGCCACCGACGCCACCGTGGACCCGGCCGAACCGACCGACGCCGGCTGACGCGGACGAGCCCTGCGTGCCCCCGGCTGACCCGACCCGAGCCGGCCGACCCGGCGCCCACCCCCACGCCCTGACGGTCAGTCGAACTGCGAGCGCTTCACCGAGAACACGAAGCGCCGGCCCGGGTACTCGCTGAGCGACCAGAGCAGGTCGGTCCCCGGCCAGTAGGAGATGTCCTCGGGTCCCACCGGAAGGGCACGCTGGTACGTCGTGAAGGCACCCGGCTGCCCGACGTGGACCCGGCCCAGGCGGTAGCGCCCGCGGCTCGAGGTCACGTAGTAGGTGTCCCCGACGACGCACGCGCCCTGCATGTGGCCGAGCCCCCGCTCGTCGAGCCACACCGGCCGGGACGTCCCGTCCTCGTCGCAGGCCAGGTGGTTCGTCTCCGGGTCCAGCGGGAAGCGGACCAGCCGCCGTGTCATGTCCCCGAGGCCGTACTCGCCGGCGACGAGGTGCATCGGCTGTGACCCTCGGTCCAGGGAGAGGAAGGAGTAGCGCATCTTCTCCACGCCCTCGCTGGCGTGGGCGTCGTACGCGAACCGCACGGGCAGCACGTAGCGGTAGCCGAAGGCGGCGTCGAGGTCGTGCACGCGGATGATGTCGTCGACCAGGCAGCTGAACAGTCCTCGCCGGGTGCCGGCGACGTGCAGGTAGGGGCCGCACCAGACCAGGCCCCCGGCGTGCACCAGCAACGGGCGGAGCTCGATGGTCCCCGCCTCCGTCCTCTCGGGTACGACGAGCAGCACGTGCCGGTACTCCAGGCTGTCGATGTCGACGACGCTGATCCGGCTGCCCTGGTTGATGCCCGCGACCACCTTGGAGTACCAGCTGGTCATCAGCAGCCGGCGGCCGTCGATGTCCTCGGCGTCGGTCGCGTCGGCGGACGTGGTGATGCCCTGGGGCCACCACCGCTCGGTGGCGCCGTCGGCGTCGTTCCAGCGGAAGCCCCACTCGACGGCACGGCCCGGTACCGGGACGCGCACCGCCTGCCGGTTGAGGTTCTCGAGCACCCCCGCCACGCCCACGCGGCGACCGAGCTGCTCCTCGGCAGCGTCGATGTCCGCGGTGTTCTCGTCGGTACGCCGCAGGTGGATGCTGCCTGCCAACCCGTCCCGACTCACCCTCCCAACATAGGGTTCACCCCATGCGTGAGGTGGTGGGGGTCGCGTTGCTCGACGCCCGCCGGGTGCTGGCGGCGCGCCGGGCCTTCCCCTCGCACCTCGCCGGGTCGTGGGAGTTCCCCGGGGGCAAGGTCGAGCCGGGGGAGGACCCGGCCGCGACGGCGGTCAGGGAGATCGCCGAGGAGCTCGGCTGCGGCATCGAGGTCACCGGCTGGCTCGAGGGTGAGTCGCTGATCCAGCCGTCGGTTGAGCCCGTCGAGACCGGGCTCCTGCTCCGCATCGCCACGGCCCGGCTCACCGACGGCGATCCGGTGCCCGCCGAGCACGACGCGGTGCGCTGGCTGCGAGCCGACCAGCTCGACGCGGTGACCGTGGGCCGAGGCCGACGTACCGTTCCTGCCCGCCGTCCGTGACCTGCTGGACCCGTCATGACGCGGGGAGTCTTCTTCGACGAGGAGCACGCGCGGGCGGCGACGGCGCGGCTGGTCCGGGACGGGTTCGAGGCCTCGTGCGAGCGGCAGCGCTTCGCCGGGGAGGACGACGACGAGGACCACCCCTGGGTGGTCCTGAGCGACGCGCCGGTGGTGATGCTCGAGCTGCTCGTCGAGCAGTACGACGGCTGGCTGGAGCCCGACGAGCCACCGCCGCCGACCACACCGCTCGTCCTCCCGGACGCCCCGCGGAGGATCAAGCGCGAGCTGTAGGCGGGGATCACTAGGATCACGCCCATGGACAAGCACCTGCTCCTCGTGCACGCGCATCCCGACGACGAGAGCATCGGGCAGGGAGCGACGATGGCGCGCTACGTCGCCGAGGGGATCGGCGTCACGCTCGTCACCTGCACCGGTGGCGAGATGGGCGAGATCCTGGTGCCCGAGATGGAGCACATGGCTGCTGACCAGGACGACACCCTCGCCGACCAGCGCAAGATCGAGCTCACCAACGCGATGAAGGCGCTCGGGGTCAGCGACCACCGCTACCTCGGCGGGTTCGGGCGCTACCGCGACTCGGGCATGCAGTGGCACGCCGACGGGCACGCCGTGGCGGCCGACGACGTCCACGAGAACGCCTTCTGGAACGCCGACCTGACCGAGGCGTCCGCCCACCTCGTCGAGGTCATCCGTGAGGTGCGCCCGCAGGTGCTGGTCACCTATGACGAGTTCGGTGGCTACGGCCACCCCGACCACATCCAGGCCCACCGGGTCGCGACGTACGCCGCCTCGCTCGCGGCCGTGCCGTCCTACCGCCCCGACCTGGGCAAGCCGCACGACATCGCCAAGATCTACTGGGGCGCGATGTCGGCGGCCAAGGTGCGCCAGGGACTGCGCGACCTGCGCGAAGCCGGTGACACCACCACGTTCGAGGGGATGGACCCCGACAACCTGCCGGCGTTCATGGCCGAGGACGACGCCTTGACCGCGGCCGTGGTGGCCGACGACTACTCGAACGCCAAGATGGAGGCGCTGCGGGCCCACCGCACCCAGATCGCGGTCGACGGGCCGTTCTTCGCGCTCTCCAACAACAAGGGCAACGAGATCTGGGGCACCGAGTTCTACCGGATCGCCAAGGGAGTGCCTGGCCCCGTCGGTGACGACGGTCTGGAGTCCGACCTGTTCGCCGGACTCGGCTGAGGCTCGGGTGACGGACAAGCTCGGCGCCAAGGTCGCCGGGTTCACCGTTCTGGGCCTGGTCGTCCTGGTGGCCGTCGCCTGGACCGTGCTCTACCTCTGGTCGGGCGACAAGATGCCCCGGAGCGCGGCGGTCGAGGGTGTCGACATCGCCGGGCTGTCCCCGGCACAGGCGGAGTCGCGGCTGCGCTCCAGGCTCGCCGAGCGCACCAGCGGAACCGATCGTCGTCAGCTACGGCGACGGCCGGTCGCGGAGCATCGCACCGGCGCAGGCCGGGATCTCCGTCGACTACGAAGGCTCGGTCGAGGAGGCGGGTGGCGGCTCGCGGCTCGGTCCCCGACGGATCTGGGCGCTGATCACCGGCGGCGGGGATCACCGTGCGGAGGTCTCGGTCGACCAGTCCCGGATGCAGGCGACCCTGGACGAGCTCGGCAGCGGGATCGGGAGGCGTCCGGTGGAGGGCACGGTCGTCTTCCGCGACGGGAAGGCCGTGGCCGTGCTCGGCCGGCCCGGCACCGTCGTCGCGCGCGGTCCGGCGCAGGAGATGCTCGAGCGACGCTTCCTGCACGGCGGGTCGCAGAAGGTGCCGACCGAGACGCGACAGCCCGAGGTGTCCGACGCGGCCGTGCAACGGGCGATGAAGAGCTTCGGTGAGCCGGCGATGTCGGCCCCCGTCACGCTGGTGCTCGCGGGCCAGCGGGTGGTGGCACCCCCACGGCTGTTCGGCAAGGGACTCTCCGTGGAGGCGAAGGACGGCGAGCTGGTCCCGCGTGTGGACGGCGAGGTGCTCCTGGAGGCACTGGACCCCGTGATGCGCACGGTCGGACGGGAGCCCGAGAACGCGCGGATCGTCGTACGACGCGGCAAGCCGGTGGTCGTTCCCGCCCGGGTCGGCGTCGAGATCGATCCCGCGCAGGTGGAGGCGGGCTTCGCGCGCGCCGCCGTACAGCGGGGGGCGGAGCGGCGCCTGGAGATGAAGGGCAAGGCCACCCAGCCCGCGTTCACCACGGCCGAGGCGACAGCGCTGAAGGTGACCGAGCGGGTGAGCACGTTCACCACCCACTTCCCCTACGCCGACTACCGCAACGTCAACCTTCCCCGGGCAGCCGGGCTGGTCGACGGCACGCTGCTCCGGCCGGGGGAGACGTTCAGCCTCAACGACGCCGTCGGTGAGCGCACGCGCGAGAACGGCTTCACGGAGGGGTACGTCGTCTCCGACGGTGTCTTCGCCAAGGACCTCGGTGGCGGGGTCTCCCAGATCGCGACCACCACGTTCAACGCGATGTTCTTCGCCGGTCTCGAGGACGTGGAGCACAAGCCGCACTCGGTCTACATCGACCGCTACCCGGAGGGCCGTGAGGCCACCGTCGCCTGGCCGTCGGTCGACCTCAAGTTCAAGAACACGACGCCCTACGGCGTGCTGATCAAGGCCCACGTCCTCAAGTCCACGCCGAGCAGCCAGGGTGCGGCCACCGTGTCGATGTACTCCACCAAGCGGTGGAAGATCACCAGCACCACCGGTCCACGGACGAACGCGAGGGCACCGCAGCTGCGCTACCTCCAGACCGCTGACTGCGAGGAGTTCTCCGGCACCCCGGGGTTCAGCGTCGACGTCATTCGCACCTTCAGGCCGGTCGGTTCTGGCAAGGTGCATCACAAGGAGAAGTTCCACACCGACTACATCGCGGCCGACACGGTGCGTTGCGGGGCTCCTCCGAAGCCGGCTCCGGAACCCAAGCCGAAGCCCAGGAAGAAGCGCAACTAGAAGAAGCGCAACCAGAGGAGTGACATGGGCGCTCGGGCACTCACCAGGATCCTGACCACGGTCGTCGTCGTGCTGGGGGTGGTCGGGGCCTCGGTCTCCGCCCCGGCCCAGGCGGCACCGTCCACGCGCTCGATCGCGAGCGTCAACAACTGGTCGTGCAGACCGACCAGCGTCCATCCCTCACCCGTGGTGATCGTGCACGGGACCTTCGGTGACTCGATGAGCCTGCTGGGGCGGCTCTCGTCGAGCCTGAAGCGCGCGGGCTACTGCGTCTTCGCCCTCGACTACGGCAACCGCGCCACCGGCCCGATCGAGCAGTCCGCCGCGCAGCTGAAGGCGTTCGTCGACCGGGTGCTGTCGACCACCGGAGCCGCCAAGGTCTCGATGGTCGGCCACTCCCAGGGCGGGATGATGCCGCGCTACTACATCAAGTTCCTCGGGGGCGCGGGCAAGGTCGACGACCTGGTCGGCCTCTCGCCGTCCAACCACGGCACTGCCAACCCGCTGACACTGACGCCGGGACTGACCTACCTGTGCCCGTCGTGCGTGCAGCAGAAGACCGGCTCGTCCTTCCTGCGCCACCTCAACGCGGGGGACGAGACGCCGGGAGCCGTGAGCTACACGAACGTGGTGACGCGCTACGACGAGGTGGTGCTGCCCTACACCTCGGGCTACCTGAGCGGACCGAACACCACCAACATCACCCTGCAGAACAAGTGCCCGCTCGACGTCTCGGACCACCTCTACATCCCGATGGACGGCCCCGCGATCCGACTGGCGCTGAACGCGCTCGGACGGCGGGGGCCGGCGAGCGCGACCTACCGACCGTCCTGCCTGCCCTGAGGGGAGGCGTCCGTCGTCCGTCGCTGCGGCGGCGTACGGGATCCTGCGTGAAAGTCGA
Source organism: uncultured Actinomycetota bacterium (assembly GCA_963842565.1). GTDB lineage: Bacteria > Actinomycetota > Actinomycetes > Propionibacteriales > Nocardioidaceae > Marmoricola. Next base: position 24,536 of record CAWJGX010000016.1, read on the forward strand.
CTAATGTGGTTCACATTGGTCGACCAACGGAGGTCAGGATGTCCCACTCACGACGCGAAGTCCGCGACAAGGTAACCGTAACGATGGTGCACGTCGTAGCCGTGGGACTCGTAAAGCTGCTGGGCGGCGGCGTTGGCAGCGACCACCTGCAGGTAGGTCGTCGTCGCCCCGCGTTCGGCACCCCAGTCCAGCACTGACCGCAGCACCGCACTGCCCAGCCCCGACCCACGCACGTCCGGGCGGGTCCACAGCGCCGAGACGCCGATCCAGTCCCCGTGGAACGCCCCTCGCCCCCGGGCCAGCACGGCTCCCTGCTCGTCCCTGACGGTGACGAAGGAGACCTCGCCGTGCTCCATCACCGCGCGCGCCGCCTGTCCGTAGCGTGCCGCGCGCTCGTCGGTGGCCAGCCAGCCGGCGTCGGCCGTCGGTTCGTGAACCGGCGCAACGTCCTCCCGGGCCGGCGGTAGCCGGCGCAGCACCCGTGCGACGGAGGCGAGCATGAGCAGGGTCTCGTCGTAGGACGTCCACCCGGCGCGGGCGAACACGTCCGACTGCTGGCCGCCCGGGTGGACATGGGCGCGCGGAGCCAGCGACCGGGAGCGGTACCACTGCTCGACCCGGCCCACCGCCTCCTCCAGGGGAAGGCCGGGGTCGCCCAGCGCGAGCACGGAGTTGCCCCTCGAGGAGAAGCCGCCGGAGGCCCGCAGCACCCACTCGCCGAGGGGCTCGGACTCCACCGGCTGCCAGCCCGGCAGAGCCAGCCGGTCGGCCTCCTCGGCACCGAGGCGTCGGTGCACCGAGGGGCGTGGCGGGACCGGTTTCCCCGACACGATGTCCGCGGTGGCCATCTCGACCAGGTCGCCCTCCTCGCGGCGTACGACGCAGCGGCCGTCGGCCCAGGAGACGCAGACCCCGAGGACGTCGGTCATCGCCGGCCCTCCGGTCGGCCCGGTCTCACCGCGCAGGATCCGGCGTACGACGATCCGCTGGCCCACCACGTGCGGGCCCAGCGAGGAGGCCCCCCGACCCCCCTCGCCTCGCTGTCCAGGCGAGGGTCCGGACGTCTGATCGGCAGGCACGGGGGGATCCTAGACTCCCCGTGCAGTCCGCACCCGCGCGCCGAGATCCCATGGCCTACGGGGCGCCGACCACGTCCGGGGTTCCCTCGCCGAGCCCGGTGCCTCGCCACACGACCCACGCGGCCACGGCCATGCCGACGGCGGTGAGGGCGTAGCCGAGGGCGAGTGCCCACCGCCCGCCGTCGAGCATCTGCACCACGACGCCGGCGAAGAGCAGCACCGGCACGGCCCACGTGGCGCCCGCACGCCAGAGGCCCACGCCGAGCACCACGGGACCCAGCACGAAGCCGACGAGCATCAGCAGCATCCACGCGACGGTCAGGGGTGCCGACTCGTAGGCGTCGGTCACCCGGACCATCGCGGCGCGCTCCGGGGCCTGCGCCATGGCCAGGCTCACCGGCCCCGAGCCCATCAGGGAGACGAGCGCGAGCAGGCCGGTGAGAGACATGCCGAGTCCGACGGCGCCGAGCACGGGTCGGGCGCGGCGCACCGGCGCCGCCAGCGCGAGCAGGCCCGGGACGAACAGCACGGTCGCGCAGAAGCCGATCGCAGCAGAGACCTGGTAGCGCACCGGGGCAGCAGCGATCGAGGCCAGCTCCGATGCGGTGTCGTGTGCGGACGGGCTGGCCTGCACGAGGCTGGCGACGAGCACCAGCGTCGGCGCGAGCGCCAGCGCGAGCAGCGCCGGCCGGGAAGGCGGTGGTCGGTGGACGACGGTTGGTTCGAGGATCGTGGCCTGGTCTGACATGGGGTCTCCCACTGGTCGATGACGGTGCGCCAACGCTAGGAAGGTCAGCGCCTGCCGGTCGTCAGAGCCGACGCCGGAACGTCGTACGCAGGAACGCGTACGGATCGGTCCGCAGGTCGGCGTCGAGACGGACGCCGTGCGGCGGCCGGTGTCGTAGGTTGCCTCCATGTCCGAGAGGCCGGCGCGCATCGACCTGCTCCTCGCGGGACTGCTGACCGCCTCGGGCCTGGCCGAGGCGCTGCTCGGTCTCACGGGTGCGCAGGAGCCGTGGTACGTCGTCGCCACCGTGCCGCTGGCGACGCTGCCCGTGCTCGTCCGTCGCACCAGGACCGTGCCAGCCGTGGCGTGCTTCGTCTCGGTGCTGTTGCTGCAGGCGTGGTGGGGGTCGGACCTGCCGGGAGGTTTCACCGAGGCCGTCGTCCTCGTGCTGATGGTCTACGCCGTCGGGGCACACACCGGGGTCCCGACCACGTTCGTGCTCCTGGGCGCGATCCTGCTCGGGCTCGCCGGGGTGATCGCGCTGGGGGACGACCCGCATCCGGCCAACTTCGTCTACATGGCCGCGGTGGTCCTCGCGGCGTGGGTCGCCGGCCTCGTCGTACGGATGACCGAGGAGCGCAGCCGGCTGCTGGCCGAGCGCAGTGCGATGCAGGAGCGTGCCCGGATCGCCGGCGAGCTCCACGACGTCGTGTCGCACAACGTGTCGGCGATGGTGATCGAAGCGGCCGCCGAGCGCCGGGACCAGCCCGACGACAGCCCGGCGGCGCACACCCTGGCCGACATCGAGCGTCACGGCCGCCAGACCCTGACCGAGCTCCGTCGGCTGCTCGGGGTGCTGCGCATCGACGAAGCCGCTCCGCTGGCCCCGCAGCCCGGGATCCAGGACCTCCAGCAGCTGGCTGCAGCAGCTGACGGCTCTGCACTTGACGGTCGGGATCAGCGTCGAGGGGGAGCCGTCGACGATCGGACCGAGCGCATCGCTCGCTGCCTATCGCCTGGTGCAGGAGTCGATCACCAACGCCCGCAAGCACTCGCACACGCGGGAGGTCGCGGTCTCCCTGCACTGGTGCCCGGACCGGTTGGTGGTGGAGGTGATCGATCCGGGGCCGCCTCGTCGGTCGCACTCGTTGCCCGGTGCCGGGATGGGGCTGCGTGCCATGGCTGAGCGGGTGCGCGCCGTCGGGGGCACGGTCGAGACCGGCCGGTCCGCGACCGGGTTCGCCGTCCGTGCCGCGCTTCCCCTGTCCGGCGGGCCGGAGTCACCCTCGTGAGTGTGCGGGTGGTGGTCGCCGACGACCAGGAGGTGATCCGGGCCGGCCTGTGCCGCATCCTCGAGGGGGAGCCGGATCTCGAGGTCGTCGGCCAGGCCGCGGACGGGGAGGCTGCCGTGCGTGAGGTGAACCGCAACGACGCCGACGTGTGCCTGATGGACATCCGGATGCCGGTGCTCGACGGGCTGGCGGCCACGCGCCGGCTCTGCGAGAGCGGCTCGGGGGTGCGCGTGGTCATCCTCACGACGTTCGATCTCGATGAGTACGTCTACGAGGCCCTGCGCATCGGTGCCTCCGGGTTCCTCCTCAAGGACGCTCCGGCCGAGGACCTGCTCCGCGCGGTCAAGGTCGCAGCCCAGGGTGACGCCACCCTGGCTCCGTCCACCACCCGGCGACTGATCGCGGAGTTCGCCGGCCGCCGCCCGCGCCGCCCGCTCCCCGGTGTCGCCCTGACCGCGCGTGAGGAGGAGGTGCTGGTGGCGATGGCCCGCGGCCTGAGCAACGTCGAGATCGGCCAGCGGCTGTTCATCTCCGAGGGCACCGTGCGCACCCACGTGAACCGCCTGCTCGCCAAGCTCGGGGTGCGCGACCGGTTGCAGGCCGTGGTGCTGGCCTACGAGTGCGGGGTGGTCGAACCGGGACACGCCTCGGAGGGTTGAGGGGGCCACGTCGACGACTTCCCGGCCCGCCACATCGAGCCGCGCAGGGGTGTTGCCGTGTCGATCCTCGGGCACCTGCTGGCCGATCGCGGTGGGATACTAGGCTGGCCCCCAGTCCGCACCGGACCGAACCCGTAGGAGGATTCAGGTGACCTACGTCATCGCCCAGCCTTGCGTCGACCTGAAGGACCGTGCGTGCGTCGACGAGTGCCCGGTCGACTGCATCTACGAGGGCAAGCGGATGCTCTACATCCACCCCGACGAGTGTGTCGACTGCGGTGCGTGCGAACCGGTCTGCCCGGTGGAGGCCATCTACTACGAGGACGACACCCCCGAGGAGTGGAAGGAGTACTACGACGCCAACGTCCACTTCTTCGACGACCTCGGCTCTCCCGGTGGTGCGGCCAAGATGGGTGAGATCGACAAGGACCACCCGCTGATCGCCGCGCTCCCGCCGCAGCCGCAAGATTGATCCCCCCGGTCTCCTCCCGGCTCCCGGACTTCCCCTGGGACCACCTGACGCCGTACGCCGAGCAGGCGCGGCGTCACCCCGAGGGGATCGTCGACCTCTCGATCGGCACCCCGGTCGACCCCACGCCGGAGATCGTCCAGCAGGCGCTGAGCGCGGGCGCCGACTCACCGGGCTACCCGCTCACGATCGGCCTTCGCGAGACTCGTCAGGCCTGCTCTGGACTGGCTCGGGCGCCGGTTCGGCGTCACCGGTCTCGGGCTCGACGGAGTGCTCCCGACCATCGGCTCCAAGGAGCTGATCGCGGGCCTGCCCACCCAGCTCGGTCTCGGCCCCGGGGACCTCGTCGTCGGACCGGCCCTGGCCTACCCGACCTACGAGGTGGGGGCTGCCCTCGCCGGCGCCGACATCGTGGCCACCGACTCGCTCACCTCCGTCGGCCCGCGCAACCCGGCCCTGGTGTGGGTGAACTCGCCCTCCAACCCGACCGGCCGGGTGCTGCCTCCCGACCACCTGCGCAAGGTCGTCGACTGGTGCCGTGAGCGCGGAGCACTGCTGGTCTCGGACGAGTGCTACCTGGAGTGCGCCTGGGAGACCGAGCCGGTCTCGGTGCTCCACCCCGAGATCAACGGGGGATCGCTCGAGGGCATCCTCACCGTGCACTCGCTCTCGAAGCGCTCCAACCTGGCCGGCTACCGCTGCGCGTTCGTCGCGGGCGACCCGGCCGTCGTCGGCGAGCTGCTGGCCGTCCGCAAGAACCTCGGCCTGATCATGCCCGGCCCGCAGCAGCACGCGATGATCGCGGCTCTCGACGACGACGAGCACGTCGTCGAGCAGCACGCCCGCTACGCCGCCCGGCGCGCGACGCTCAAGACCGCGTTCGAGTCGGCCGGCTTCCGCATCGACCACTCCGAGGCCTCCCTCTACCTCTGGGCCACCCGCGACGAGCCCTGCTGGACGACGGTCGCCTGGCTCGCCGACCGCGGCATCCTCGTCGCGCCCGGGCAGGTTCTACGGCCAGGCCGGCGCCGACCACGTCCGCATCGCCTTCACCGCCACCGACGAGCGCGTCGCCGCGGCGGCTTCCCGCCTGTAGCCAGTTCGAGGGGCGACGCGTAGAGCACCCGTGCCTGTGACACCGTCCGCGCCCCGCCGGCCGGAGCCGGAGGCGACGTCCGGGCCTCCGGGGTGAGCGTGGATGGGACTGGCCTCCGTGGAGGACGGGCTCTCCGAGGAACGAGGAGAGGGCGTCTGGAACGGGTGGGTGCGAACCCCGGAGCGTCCGGACGGCGCCGCAGGTGCAGGCCCCCGGCGCGGACGGTGTCACAGGCACCCACTGGACATGCGTCGGTCCGGTCAGCCCATGGAGATGCGGACCTTGGTCACCCCGGCGGCGTCTCCGCCGCTCTGCCAGCCGTCCTCCGAGGGCCGGCCTGTTGTCCAGGTGAGCCCGTCGTGGCTGACCGACTCCTGACGCAGCGTGACGCCGTGTCCGACGAGGAACTGGGCGACGGACCAGCCGAGGCGGCGGCCTGCCCTGTCCCGGGAGACGGCCACGACCAGGTCCTGCCGGGATCCGGTGCGGGTGACGTCGAGGTCGCCGTACGCGCGCTCGAGCTGGTGCGTCACCCGGGCTGCGGTGCCTCGCTGGGTGGGCTCGTGCACCACGCAGGTGAACAGGCCGCCGGGGCTGTAGCCGGTGAGCACCGATGCCAGCGCCCGCGCGTCCGGCGCGTGGTCCTCGTAGGCCTCGGGGTAGCCCGACCGCTGCACGCGCTGGGCAGCCTCGGTGATCCTCATGGCCTTGTAGTTCGGGATCTTCTCCAGGGCGTCGTAGAAGGCGTTGATGGCGTAGTAGGGGTTCCGCACCTGCGCCGTCGTGCCCCAGCCCTGGGAGGGACGCTGCTGGAACAGGCCCAGGGAGTCGCGATCGCCATGGGTCAGGTTGCGGATCTTGCTCTCCTGGTACGCCGTGGCCAGGGCGATCGAGACCGCCCGGGCAGGCAGACCGCGGCTGACCCCGATCGCGGCGATCAGGGTGGCGTTCTCCGCCTGCTCGGTGGACAGGTCGACGCGCTGGGCGCCGAGCTGGGCCGTGCAGCCCTCGGGGTCGGGCAGCGGACCGGACCCGCGCCAGAAGGCGATGCCCACGCCGACCACGACGACGAGCACGACGAGGAAGACCAGGGTCCGGAATCGCATGCGTTCGGGGTCAGTTGCTGTGCAGGGCCGCGTTGAGCGCGATGCCCTCGCCGGCCCAGGCCGTGGCCTCGACCGCGCCGGTCACCGAGTTGCGGCGGAACAGCACGTTGCTCGCTCCGGAGAGCTCGGCGGCCTTGATCACCTTGGGCTTGGAGTCGATGTCCTTGATCGTCACCTTGGTGCCGGCGGTGACGTAGCAGCCCGCCTCCACGACGCAGTCGTTGCCCAGGGAGATGCCGATGCCGGCGTTGGCCCCGAGCAGGCAGCGCTCGCCGATCGAGATGACCGCCTTCCCGCCACCGGAGAGGGTGCCCATGATCGAGGCGCCGCCACCGATGTCGGACCCGTCCCCGACGACGACCCCGGCACTGATCCGACCCTCGACCATGGAGGCGCCGAGCGTGCCGGCGTTGTAGTTGCAGAAGCCCTCGTGCATCACCGTGGTGCCCTCGGCCAGGTGGGCGCCGAGACGCACGCGGTCGGCGTCGGCGATGCGGACGCCCGTCGGAAGCACGTAGTCGGTCATCCGCGGGAACTTGTCGACCCCGAAGACCTGCACCGGCCCGTCGGCGCGCAGGGCGAGGCGGACCTCCTCGAACCCGCTCACGGCGCAGGGGCCGACGCTGGTCCACACGACGTTGGCCAGCTTGCCGAAGATGCCGTCGAGGTTGGCTCCGTGCGGTTTCACCAGGCGGTGGCTGAGCAGGTGCAGCCGCAGGTAGGCGTCGCTGGCGTCCTGGGGTGGCTCGGTCAGGTCGATCACGACCGTGACCACCTCGGTGTGCACACGGCGCTCCGGGAACGTCCGGGCGAGCGCGGTCAGTGCCTCCGGCGCCGGCTCGCCGCTCGGCTCACCCAGGGCAGGCGCGGGGAACCAGGTGTCCAGCACGGTCCCGTCGTCGGCAACGGTCGCCAGCCCGTGCCCCCAGGCGGTCTGCGGACCGTCGGTTGTTTCGGGCAGGCTGGAGTCGGGAGTCGGCTGGGACATGCGGGTCAGGCTACCGAAGCAATCCATCACGACACGCGACGGGAGAACGAGTGTGACGAGGTTCAAGGAGCTCTGCCTGGACACCGCCCATGGCGGACCCGAGCTGGGCCGGTTCTGGGCGGCCGCGACGGGATGCACGTACGTCGAGGGCACGTCCCCCGCTGAGCCGGGTGACGTGGTCGGTGACGACGAGGGCATGGGCATCGCCCTGTGCCCGGTGCCGGAGGGGAAGACCGTCAAGAACCGGGTGCACCTCGACGTGCACACCGCCTCGGTCGACGCGCTGCTGGCGCTGGGGGCCACCCCGGCACCCGGCTACGGCGGCGACCCGTGGACGGTCCTTCTCGATCCCGAGGGCAACGAGCTGTGTGCGTTCGTCCGCGAGGGCGAGCTGCCGGCGTACCTCGGCTACGAGCTGACCGTCGACTCCCGGGACCCGGAGCCGCAGGCCCGCTGGTGGGCTTCCGTGTTCGGTGTGGAGCCGCTCAACAACGGGAAGGCCTACTGGTTCGTCACCGACGTGCCCGGGATGCCGTTCGAGTCCATGCTGTTCGACCCGGTGCCGGAGCCCAAGACGGTCAAGAACCGGATGCACTGGGACGTCTACGGCGACGTCGCCGAGCTGGTCGGACGGGGGGCGACGGTGCTGGACGAGCAGCCGCGCTGGACCGTGCTCGCCGACCCCGAGGGCAACGAGTTCTGCGTCTTCCCCGAGGGTGGTTGAGCGGCCAACCTTTGGCCAACCGATCCGGCCTAACGTGAGGCGAGTCACACTCACCTGCCACCTAGGAGTGCGCGCATGACCAGGATCGAACTCACCGTCGACGGGGCAGTCGTGTCCGACGACGTCGAACCGCGGATGCTGCTGGTGCAGTACCTCCGCGAGAAGCTCGGGAAGACCGGCACCGTCATCGGTTGCGACACCAGCAACTGCGGCGCGTGCACCGTGCACCTCGACGGACGCAGCGTGAAGTCCTGCAACGTCCTCGCCGTGCAGGCCGCCGGGCGTGAGGTCACCACCATCGAGGGACTCGCCGAGGGCGGCGAGCTGCACAAGGTCCAGGCCGCGTTCCACGAGTGCCACGCACTCCAGTGCGGTTTCTGCACGCCGGGGATGATCATGCAGTCGGTCGACCTGCTCAACGACAACCCGGACCCGAGCGAGGAAGAGATCCGCGTCGGGCTCGAGGGCAACCTGTGTCGGTGCACCGGCTACCACAACATCGTCCGGGCCGTGCAGACCGCGGCAGGCGGTGGTGCCTCGACGGACGCCCAGGACGGGGCCCCGGCCGAGATCGCCGAGACCGACCCGGTGGAGGTCTGAGATGACTGCGACCCAGGACGCCCCCGCCGCCCTCGAGATCGGCCGCGAACGCCGCCGCAAGGAGGACCAGCGGCTGATCACCGGCCGCACTCGCTGGACCGACAACATCACCCTTCCCGGGATGCTGCACATGGCCATGGTGCGCAGCCCGTTCGCCCACGCGAACATCACCGCGATCAACGTCGACGAGGCCAAGGCCGCCCCCAACGTCGTCACCGTGATCACCGGCAAGGACGTCGCCGAGGAGCAGGGCGCGCTGCCCAACGCGTGGCCGATCACCCCCGAGCAGGTCGCCCCTGCACACCCCCCGGTCGCGGTCGACCGGGTCTCGTTCGCCGGAGAGATCGTCGCCGTGGTGGTGGCCCGGTCCGCCGCCGAGGCGCGCGACGCCGCCGAGCTGGTCGACGTCGACTACGAGGAGCTGCCCGCCGCCCTGGACCTCAAGGAGGCGGCCGAGGCGACGCCGGAGAACGGCGGGGCGCTGGCGCACCCCGACCTCGGCACCAACAAGTCGGCGCTCTGGGTCTTCGACTCCGAGCAGGCCGGCACCGGCGGCAACGTCGACCAGGCCATCGAGAAGGCCCGCGCCGACGGCATCGTGCTCGAGCGGGAGTACCGCCAGCAGCGGCTGATCCCCGCCTTCATGGAGCCGCGCTCCACCGTCGTCGACCCCACGGGTGAGCAGGTCACCATGTGGTCCGCGACCCAGATCCCGCACATCCTGCGGTTCCTGCTGGCGGCCGTGCTCGGCATCCCGGAGTCGAAGATCCGCGTGATCGCCCCGGACGTGGGCGGTGGGTTCGGCGGCAAGCTGCAGACCACGCCGGAGGAGTTCATCACCATGGTGCTGGCTCGCCGCCTGGGCAAGCCGCTGAAGTACACCGAGACCCGCTCCGAGTCCCTGATGGCGGCGCACCACGGCCGCGACCAGTGGCAGAAGCTGACCCTCTCCGCGGAGAAGGACGGCACCGTCACCGGGCTCAAGGTCGAGCTGCTCGCCGACCTCGGGTCCTACGTGAGCCTCGTCGGTGGCGGTGTGCCCGTGCTGGGCGCGTTCATGTTCAACGCCATCTACAAGTTCCCGGCCTACCAGTTCAACTGCCAGACGGTGCTGACCAACAAGACGTGGACCGACGCCTATCGCGGCGCCGGCCGACCGGAGGCGACGTACGCCATCGAGCGGCTGATGGACGAGCTGGCCAACGAGGTCGGGGTCGATCCGCTGGAGTTCCGCTCGAAGAACTGGATCAAGCACGAGGAGTTCCCGTTCACCACCGTGGCCGGCCTGGAGTACGACTCCGGCAACTACGAGGTCGCCACCCAGATGGCCAGGGAGAACTTCGGGTACGACGAGCTCCGGGCCGAGCAGAAGCGGCGCCGGGAGTCCGGTGACCCCGTCCAGCTCGGCATCGGCGTCTCGACGTTCACCGAGATGTGCGGCCTGGCGCCGAGCCGTGTGCTCGGCAGCCTCGACTACGGCGCCGGTGGGTGGGAGCACGCGAGCGTGCGGATGCTGCCGACCGGCAAGGTCGAGGTGCTCACCGGGGCGAGCGCCCACGGTCAGGGTCACGAGACCGCGTTCAGCCAGATCGTGGCCGACCGGCTCGGCATCCCCTACGAGGACATCGAGGTGCTCCACGGCGACACCGCGATCGCGCACAAGGGCATGGACACCTACGGCTCCCGCTCGTTGGTCGTCGGTGGTGAGGCGCTGGTCCGCGCGGCCGACAAGGTGATCGAGAAGGCCAAGCCGATCGCGGCCCACATGCTCGAGGCCAACGTCGAGGACATCGAGTTCAAGGCCGGCCGTCTCGGCGTACGCGGCACCGACCAGGGGGTGGGCCTCACCGAGGTGGCGCTGGCCTCCTTCGCCGCCCACGACCTGCCCTGAAGGTGTGGAGCCCGGGATCGACGCCGACGCGACCTACGACCCGGTGAACTTCAACTACCCCCACGGCACGCACCTGTGCGCCGTCGAGGTGGACACCGAGACCGGCCAGGTGAAGATGCGCAAGTACACCTGCGTCGACGACATCGGCAACGTGATCAACCCGCTGATCGTGGCCGGCCAGGTGCACGGCGGCCTGGTGCAGGGCATCGCCCAGGCGCTGTGGGAGGAAGCGGTCCACGACGAGTCGGGCACGTTGGTGTCGGCATCGTTCGTCGACTACCTGGTGCCCACGGCCGCGGACACGATCAGCTTCGACGTCGACCACAACACGACGCCGGCGCTGACCAACACGCTCGGGACCAAGGGTGTCGGCGAGGCCGGCACCATCGCCTCGACGCCGGCGGTCGTCAACGCGGTGGTCGACGCGGTTCGTCCATTCGGCGTGCACGACATCCAGATGCCGTGCACCCCGGAGCGGGTGTGGCGGGCCATCCATGCCGGTGATGCCGGCGGAGCCGACCCGACGACCGGGGGAGCGGCACCGCACTTCGACCCGGAGACCGGCCACGAGGGCCAGACCGACCGCACGGATGGAGCAGGCCAGTGATTCCCGCCAAGTTCGACTACCTCGCCCCCACGTCGGTCGAGGAGGCGCTCTCGGCGCTCGCCGAGAGCGACGACGCCAAGGTGATCGCGGGTGGCCAGTCGCTGCTCCCGGTCCTGCGGATGCGGCTCAACGCACCCGACCTGCTCGTCGACATCGGCGGCATCGACTCGCTGAGGAGCATCGTCGACGAGGGAGACAGTGTCCTGATCGGCTCGATGGTGCCCTACTACCAGATCCTCGCGGACCCCTCGGTCCAGACGGGTCTGGGCCTGCTGCACAAGGCGATCACCGAGGTCGCCGACCCGCAGATCCGGCACCGCGGGACCCTCGGCGGCGCACTGGTGCACGCCGACCCGGCCGGCGACTGCGGGGCGCCGATCCTGGCGCTCGACGCCGAGCTGGTCATCTCCGGCCAGGGCGGCGAGCGCACGGTGGCTGCGGCCGACTTCTTCGTGGACCTCTTCGAGACCGCCGTGGGTGAGGACGAGATCCTCACCGCGATCCGGGTCCCCAAGCTCGACGGATGGGGCTCGCACTACGAGAAGTTCGTGCGGGTCGCGCACCAGTGGCCCATCGTGGCCGTGGCCGCCGCGGTCAAGGCCGACGGCGGGACGATCAGCGAGGCCCGGATCGGCCTGGTCAACATGGGTTCGACGGCCCTGCGGGCCACGGCCACCGAGCAGGCGCTCGTCGGTCAGCCGGCGACCGAGGACGGCGTACGTGCGGCGTGCGACCGGGCCGGCGAGGGCACCAATCCACCCTCCGACCTCAACGGTGACGCCGACTACCGTAGGCACCTCGCGACCGTGCTGACCCGCCGTGCGGTCCTTGCTGCCGCAGGAGGCTGAGCATGGTCATGGAGCTGAGGCACGAGTTCACCGTGCCCGCGACCATCGAGGAGACGTGGACGGCGTTCAACGACATCGAGTCGGTGGCGGCGTGCTTCCCGGGGGCGACCGTGAGCTCGGTGGAGGACGACACCTTCACCGGAAGCTGCAAGGTCAAGCTGGGTCCGATCGCGCTCGTCTACAACGGCACCGGGACGTTCGTCGAGAAGGACGAGACGGCCCACCGGATGGTGATCGACGCCAAGGGCAAGGACAAACGCGGCAACGGCACGGCCGGTGCCCACGTGACCGCCACCATGGTCGCGGAGGGCTCCTCGACGAAGGTCGAGGTGCTCACCGACCTGAACATCACCGGCAAGCCCGCACAGTTCGGCCGCGGGGTGATGCAGGACGTCAGCGACAAGCTCCTCGGCCAGTTCACCCAGTGCCTCGAGCAGAAGGTGGGCGGCAGTGCGGGACCGGACACGTCCGGAACTCCGGAGCCAGCCAAGCGGATGCACAACATGCGCGAGGCCGAGCTCGAGCCCGACCCGGCGGCCCCGGCGCCGGACAACGTGAGGGACATCCCGCGCGCCGCCGCCCCGTCAGCCGCCCCGAGCGCTGCCCCCACTCCGGGGAACGACGAGGCGCTCGACCTCGGAGCAACCGTGCTTCCGGTCCTCGCGAAGGCCTACTGGAAGCAGGCGCTCGGCGTCCTGCTCGTGCTGCTCGTGCTCCGCAGGCTCCTCCGCCGGAGCTGAGCCCACCCGCTCCCGGTCCGCCTCGGTGAGAGCCCTGAGGCGGACCGGGGATCAACCCTGATGCGTGATCACCACCGTGATGGAAGTCTGGTGGCATGACGACGGTTCAGGACGATGCCGCGGTGGCGGCCGATCGGTCCATGGTGGCGGCGCGAGTGGTCGACCTGACCAAGGTCTACGGGTCGGGTGACGCGGAGGTTCGTGCCCTCGACGGGGTGTCGCTCGACATCGCGGCCGGCGAGTTCACGGCGGTGATGGGGCCGTCCGGGTCGGGCAAGTCGACGCTGATGCACTGCTGTGCCGCGCTCGACGTACCCACCTCGGGGCAGGTGTTCATCGGCGACACCGAGATCGGCAACCTGTCGGACAAGAAGCTGACCGTCCTGCGACGCGAGCGGATCGGGTTCGTGTTCCAGTCCTTCAACCTGGTGCCGACGCTGACGGCCGGCGAGAACATCCTGCTTCCGCTGTCGATCGCGGGCCGCAAGCCCGACCCCGAGTGGCACGACTCCATCATCGAGACGGTCAAGCTCGGTGACCGGCTCGACCACCGGCCCAACCAGCTCTCCGGAGGCCAGCAGCAGCGCGTCGCCGTGGCGCGGGCACTGATGAGCCGCCCGCACATCGTCTTCGCCGACGAGCCCACCGGCAACCTCGACTCCCGGTCCGGGGCCGAGGTGCTCACGCTGCTCCGCTCCAGCGTGGACGACCGCGGCCAGACCATCGTGATGGTGACCCACGACCCGGTGGCGGCGGCGTACACCGACCGGGTGGTGTTCCTCGCCGACGGGCTCATCGTCGACGAGCTCCGTCGTCCCGACCGCGAGCAGGTGCTGAACAAGATGCAGGAGCTCGCGTCCCGCGAGCCCGCGCCGCCGGGCGAGGGCGGCTGACGTGTGGCGCGTGACCTGGCGCAACCTGTTCGCCCGCAAGCTGCGCCTGCTGCTGTCCGCGTTCGCGATCGTGCTCGGCGTCGCGTTCGTCGCCGGGACTCGTTGATCTTCACCAACGCGATGGGGGGCGCGTTCGACGACATCATCGAGGGCAGCACCGCTGACGTCGAGGTGGCGTTCAAGGGGGCCAACGACTTCGACTCCGGCCAGGACAACCGCACCTTCCCGGCCAGCGTCGTCTCGGACCTCGAGGCGCTGCCCGAGGTCGAGTCGGCCCACCCGCAGAACACGCTCCAGACCGTCTTCGTGATCGGCAAGGACGGCAAGGTGATCGGTGGCAACGGCCCGCCGGGCCTGGCCATCAACCCCACCGACGCCCAGTCGCTCACCGGCAAGCCGATCCTCAGCCTCGTCCGCGGCTCCTACCCCACCGGGCCGGACCAGATCGCGCTCGACGTGGACACGGCCGAGAAGGGCGACTTCAAGCTCGGGGACAAGGTCGAGCTGGCCACGCCGGGCCGGCCACCCGTCATGAAGACCAAGCTCACCGGGCTGGTCGAGTTCGGGTCGGGTGGCCTGAACGGCGCCACCATGACGGTCTTCGACACGGCGTTCATGCAGCAGCGGTTCTACGGCGGCCGCGACGTGTTCACCACCGTCTCCCTCAACGCGGCCGGGCGTCTCCCAGACGCGAGCTCGCGAAGGCGGCGCAGAAGGTCCTGCCGACCGGCGTGGTCGCGCGCACCGGCGACGCCTACGTCAAGGAGAACAAGGCCAACCTCGACGAGATCCTCGGCTTCCTGCAGACCTTCCTGCTGGTCTTCGCCGCGATCTCGCCTCTTCGTCGGGATCTTCATCATCATCAACACCTTCTCGATCCTGGTCGCCCAGCGGAGCCGCGAGCTCGCGCTGCTGCGGGCGATGGGCGCCTCACGCCGGCAGGTCAACCGGTCGGTGCTGCTCGAGGCGGTCGTCGTCGGGCTGGTCGGGTCGACGGTCGGACTGGGCGTGGGCTACCTGCTCGCGCTCGGCCTGCGCTGGCTGTTCGGGCGTGTTCGGGCTGGACCTGAGCCGCGCCGCGTTCCCGATGACCTGGCAGGCCGTGTTCTGGTCCTACGTCATCGGGATCGGGCGTCACGGCCGTCGCCGCCATCCTGCCGGCGCGGCGCGCGTCACGGATCCCGCCGATCGCGGCGCTGCGCGACGACGTGGCCATGCCCGAGGCGATCCGTGCGACGACGCGTGCTGATCGGCACGGTGCTGGTGCTGCTGGGTGCCGGGGCCATGGCCGCCGGGACTCGCGGGCGACGGCAACTGGGGCTGATCGGGCTCGGCGGGCGGCATCCTGCTCATCTTCGTCGGCGTCGCCATGATGAGCGCCTTCCTCGGCCAACCGGTGCTGCACCTGTTCGGGGCCGTCTTCTCCCGCACTGTTCGGCACGGTCGGCCGGCTGGCCACCCAGAACGCCCTGCGCAACCCGCGCCGTACCGGCGCGACCGCGAGTGCGCTGATGATCGGGCTCGCCCTGATGACGATGATGTCGATCTTCGGCAGCTCGGCGTCGGCGAGCACGGACGCGGCCATCGGCAAGTCGCTGACCTCGCAGTTCATCATCTCCAACGTCGTCGGCCAGCCGTTCTCGACCGACGTCGCCGAGCAGGTACGCTCGCCTCGACGGCGTCGCCGGCGTCACCCAGCTGCGCAGCGCCTACCCGAAGCTCAAGGGAGGTGGCAGCGCCTGGACGGTCGGGATCGACCCGAAGGCGTTCGGGATCGCCTTCTCGGTCCCCGCCGTCCAGGGCTGACTTCGCGGACCTCGGACCCGGGCACCGTGGCGATCACCGAGTCGCAGGCGAAGAGTCAAGGGGTTCACGCTCGGCGACGACGTCACGATGAAGTTCCAGGCGAAGGACATCCCGCTCAAGGTGGTCGCGCTGTTCCCCAGCAACCCGGCGCGTGCCGGGCGACTACGTGGTCACGCCCGACATCCTGGAGAAGGGCGGCCTGACCCCGCTGGACGCGATGGTCTTCGTGACCAAGGAGCCGTCCGCGAGCACCGACACCGTCCGCAGCGAGATCGAGAAGGTGATCAAGGACCTGCCGACCGTGACCGTCAAGGACCCCGAGGGCTTCGCCGCGGAGCAGAAGGACGCAGGTCAACCAGTTCGTCTACCTGATCTACGGCCTGCTCGGGCTCTCGGTGATCATCGCGATCCTGGGCGTGATCAACACGCTGAGCCTCTCGGTGATCGAGCGGACCCGCGAGGTCGGGCTGCTGCGGGCCGTCGGCGTCACCCGTCGACAGCTGCGCACGATGATCCGCCTGGAGTCGGTCGTCGTCGCGGTGCTCGGTGGCGTCCTCGGCACCGTGCTGGGCGTCCTGTTCGGCACGACGATGGTGTCGGCGCTGAAGGACGACGGGCTCACCGAGCTCGTCGTCCCGTGGCTCTGGCTCGGCGGCTTCCTGCTCCTGGCGGCCGTCGCGGGGGTGCTCGCGGCCGTGGTCCCGGCCCGCCGCGCGGCCAGGCTCGACGTGCTCCGCGCCATCGGGACCGAGTGAGGCGAAGGGCCTGTTGCCGGCCCAATCGCAGACGCGCGGCAATATATTGGACACTTCGGTCCACATCTGGCCCAGGGTTGGCTAGGTTTCTGGCAACAACCGGCAAAGGAGTCCACGGGTGGACGAGCACTCACCGCGAGGTGGCGGCCGGCGCGGGCGCAAGCACGTGCTGGTCCGGGAGTACGTCCGATCCGTGATCGTCAGTGCCGAGCCGGGCACCCCAGCTCCCTCCGAACGTGATCTGGCCGAGCAGTTCGGCGTCGCCCGGATGACCGTGCGGCACGCCATCGACGCCCTCGTTGCGCAGGGCCTGCTCGAGCGGGTGGCCGGTCGAGGAACCTTCGTCACCAAGCCGCTGATCGACATGCAGATGCGCCTCTCGGCGTACACCGAGGAGATGGAGCGGCGCGGCAAGAAGCCGGAGTCCAAGACCCTCCTCGCCCGCCGCGAGAGCGCCGGGCCCGGTGTCGCCCGCGCCCTGGAGATCGACGAGGGCGGCCCGATCGCCCACTGGCAGCGGCTCCGCCTCGCCGACGGCGTCCCGATGGCGATCCAGCACGTCTACCTCTCCCTGGAGCTGTTCCCGAACTTCCTGGACGAGGCCCTGCCCACCAGCCTCTACTTCTGGTTCGCCATGCGTGACCTGATGCCCACCTGGGGTGAGGACTCGGTCCTCGCCGGGATCGCCACCGAGGAGGAGGCCGAGCTCCTCGAGCTCGAGCCGGGCTCCCCGGTGCTGCACATCTCCCGCCGCGCGTTCTGCCGCGAGAACGTCGTCGAGGTCACGCGCAGCGTCTACCGCGCCGACCGCTACACCCTCTGGGTCCCGGTGCTCAGGCCCGAGCACCTGCGCTAGCCCGGCTCGCGCCCACCTGAAGGCTCAACGGCAACTCCCGGCACCCGGTGCCGGTGATGTTCCGTTGCCTGTCTCGTCCGCCGGAGGCGCGTCCGCGCACGGGGCCGCGTCCGCACGCCGCCGCGGAGGCTGCGGCACGGCGCCGCCGGTCCGGAGGGCACGGACGCGCCGCGGGTGCGACGCCGGGTCCACCGCGGAGTCGCGCCGTGCTCGGCGGTCCAGCGGCGGCTCCCGGCCGAGCTCAGAGCTCGCCGACCGGGGCGACGGCGATGCCGGCGTGCTCGCAGACCCAGGTGGGGTCGGGGCCGCCGAGGTCGGGGTGGATGTAGAGGGCGTGCGGCTCGAGGTGGTCGCAGGCGCGGCACAGGGGCCAGCGGCCGTTGGACTCCAGGAGGGAGTCCTGCACGTCCTGGGCGACCAGCCCCACGACGAAGTCGCGACCCTCGGACCACTGCTCGAGCCACCAACCCCGGTCGGCCAGGGCGGACTCGAGCGCCGAGACCGTGGTCGGGTCGGCGGCGCCGGTGGCCTGCAGGTCGTGCAACACCAGGGCGCGTGCTCTCATCACGACGTCATCGGGTGCCACGATGTCCATTGTGACCCCAGGGCAAGCGGACCCGTCCGCGCAGAGCGCGCACCTCGACGTCGTCGTACTCCATCCACGCGACGCCCAGGCGGCCACCGAGGGGGGTGCCGACCGGCTGCTGCTCGGCGTGGATCCCGAGGAGGGGCACTTCTCGCCCGACCTGCCGCTCGTCTCCGCCGTCGTGCGCGAGACGGACCTCCCGGTGTACGCCGTCCTCCGCACGCGCGACGACGACTTCGCCCGGCTCGTCGACCTGGGCGCCGACTTCATCGAGCTCGGCGCCGCGGGCCTGGCCTACGGGTTCATGGACCGCGACCTCGAGATCGACCGTGAGGCGTGCACCGAGATGAACGCAGAGCTGGGTGGGGTGCCGTGGCTCTTCCACGGCTTCGACGCCGCCCTGGACGCCGACCATGCCTGGCGCGACGCGATCGACCTGCCCGGTCTGGAGGCGGTGATCTCCGGAGGCTCGACACGCGGGCTGGCCCACGGCTCCGAGGAGCTGATCTCCCGCGCCGGACGGAGCCCGCAGGTGGCGCGGATGCTGCTCGTCGGGGGCGGGCTCACGCCCGACCTGGTGCCATGGCTGGTCCGCTCTGGCGTACGCCGGTTCGCGATCGGGTCCGGCGCTCGCCAGAACGGCTCGTGGACCCGCGCCTCGGTCGACGTCGATCGCGTCCGGTCGTGGCGGATGCTGCTCGACGACGCGTTGTCCCGCGCGCTCGGCATCCCGCTCGACTGATCCACCCTGGGCGCGAACACCCGGTTGGACGCCACCAGAGCCATGGGGGATGCTTCTCGGGCGTCGGTGGACTGACCTCCGAGCAGGGGAGGAGCCATCGTGCAGCGTCTGGGTGTCATGGGCGCCGCTCTGGTCGTGGCCCTCGCCCTGGTGGCCGTGCCCGGCGCCTCCAGCGCCATGGGGCCGCGAGCTGCAGACCCGGCGGCTGCTGTGCCCGGCGTGACCTGGAAGAAGTGCGCCGACTCGGAGCTGGACTACCTCGGCCTGCAGTGCGGCCGGCTGCAGGTCCCGCTCGACCACGCCAAGCCGACCGGGCGGCAGATCACCCTCGCCCTGACCCGCAAGGTGCACACGGCCGCGCCGTACCAGGGCGTCATCCTCACCAACCCCGGTGGCCCCGGAGGGTCCGGGCTGTCCCTGCCGTCGCTGAGCGACTACGTGCCGGGGGGTGCCGGCTCGAGGTTCGACTGGATCGGCATGGACCCGCGGGGTGTCGGCGCGAGCAGCCCCTCGCTGCACTGCAACCGTCGCTACTTCGGCTACGACCGCCCGGCGTACGTGCCGCGGGCGACCTGGATCTACCGCTCCTGGCTGGCCCGGGCCCGCAGCTACTCGGCGGCCTGCGCCAGCACCCCCGGCAAGCGGGCGTTGCTCCCGCACCTGACCACGCTCGACACGGTGCGGGACATGGAGCTGGTCCGACAGGCGCTCGGCGCCGAGAAGCTGGGCTTCTACGGCTACTCCTACGGCACCTATCTCGGTCAGCTGTACGCGACCCGCTACCCGTCGCGGGTGGGGCGCTTCGTGCTGGACGGGGTCGTCAACTCGCAGCGAGCCTGGTACTCGGCGAACTTCGACCAGGACCGTGGCTTCGAGATCTCGATGAACCAGTTCTGGCGCTACCTGGCCAGCCACTCACGCGACTTCCACCTGGGCAAGCGTTGGCGGGTCATCAAGCGCGGCTACTTCCGCCAGCTCACCTCGCTCGACCGCCGACCACTGGCCGGGGGCAGGCTCGGTCCTGACGAGCTCAACGACGCGATGCTCGACGCGGCCTACTACGTCTACGACTGGGACACGCTGGGCTATGCGTACGCCGATCTCGTGCGCCGCCACCAGGGTGCTGCCCTCGTCCACCGCTACCGGGACGCCCAACCGGCCGACGACAACGAGTTCGCGGTCTACAACGCCGTGCAGTGCACGGACACGCCCTGGCCCGGCTGGGCGCGCACCCGTCAGGACACGTGGGCGGTGCACCGTCGCGCTCCCTTCGCGACCTGGGGCAACACCTGGTACAACGCGCCCTGCCTGACCTGGCACGCACCCCGCCACCGCAAGCAGGTGGCGTCCGGCCGGAGGCTGACGACGAAGATCCTGCTGATCAACGAGACCCGCGACGCGGCGACGCCGTACGCCGGGGCGCTCGCCACCCGTCGACTGTTCCCGTCATCGTCCCTCGTCGCGGGCGTCGGCGGCACCACGCACGCGAGCTCACTGTCCGGGGTGCCATGCGTCGACAACACCGTCGCGACCTACCTGAGGACGGGAGCCGTGCCGACCCGGCGCGGAGGCAACCAGGCCGACCGGGCGTGCTCGAGGGTGCGGCCCCCGACGCCCCTGGACATCGGTCGGGTCGGGGCTCGCGCTGGCGACCGCAGCCGGGTCGACCGGATGTCACCGTTGCTGCGACGCGACCTCCGGGCCGCGCAGCTGGGGATCACTCGGTAGCGGCAGCCGTCAGTAGGTGTGCAGCCAGATCGTGGAGTCGGCCGCACGCAGGCCGTCCAGCGCACCGTCGGGCAGGGCGGTCGCCACGTCGGTGACGACGTAGCCCTGCTCTCCCCGGGTGGCGAGGTACTGAGCCGTGACGTTGGACTCCTGGTCGGCCAGCACCTGGTTGACCGAAGCCAGCACGCCCGGGACGTTGTGGTGCAGCAGCGCGATGCGGGAGCCGCCCTCGAGCGGGGGAGCGGCCACCTCGGGCAGGTTCACCGAGAGGGCAGTGCCACCTCCGTGGGCGAAGGCGGAGAGCTTGCCGGAGACGAAGTACCCGATCTCCTCCTGCGCCTCCTGGGTGGAGCCGCCGACGTGCGGGGTGAGGATCACGTTGGGCAGCCCGCGCAGCGCTGACTCGAACGGGTCGCCCTGCGCCTTGGGCTCGACCGGGAAGACGTCGAGGGCGGCCCCGGAGATGTGGCCGGACAGGATGTGCTCGCGCAGGGCGACGTCGTCGACGACCATCCCGCGGGAGGCGTTGATGAACATGGAGCGCGGCTTCATCTTGGCGAACTGGGCGGCACCGAAGAGGCCCGCATTGCCGGGTCGGCCGTCGACGTGCAGCGTGACGACGTCGGACTCCTCGAGCAGCTGGTCGAGGGTGCTGACGCGGCGGGCGTTGCCGTGGGCGAGCCGGTCGGCCGTGTCGAAGAAGATCACCCGGAAGCCGAGCGACTCGGCGAGGTTGGACAGCTGGGTGCCGATGTTGCCGTAGCCGACGATGCCGAGGGTCCGGCCACGGACCTCGTGGCTGCCCTGCGCCGACTTGTCCCAGACGCCGTCGTGCATCCGCTGGGTCTTCTCGGGCAGCCGGCGCGCGAGCGCGATGATCTCCCCGATCACGAGCTCGACGACGCTACGCGTGTTGGAGTACGGCGCGTTGAACGCGGCGATCCCGCGGGAGGCCGCTGCCGCGAGGTCGATCTGGTTGGTGCCGATGCAGAAGGCGCCGATCGCCTGGAGGTCGGTGTGCTCGAGGACCTTCTCGGTGACCTTCGTGTTCGAGCGGATGCCGACCATGGTCATGCCCTGCAGGGCCTCGATCAGCTCGTCCTCGCCGAGAGATCCGGTGCGCGTGTGCACGATGAACCCGTTGCGCTCGAAGATCTCGGTCGCGGTCGGGTGGATGTTCTCGAGGAGGAGGACTTCTTGCTTGCTCACGCCGACGAGCCTACGAGGCGCATCCGGTCACAGATCAGTCGCATCCACGATGCGGTAGGCGTAACCCTGCTCGGCCAGGAACCGCTGCCGGTTCTGCGCGAAGTCCGCGTCGACCGTGTCCCGGCTGACGATCGTGTAGAAACGGGCCGGCTTCTGGGTGCCGTCGGCCCCCTTCTCCTTGGGCCGGAGCAGCCGCCCGAGTCGCTGCGCCTCCTCCTGGCGGGAGCCGAAGGACCCGCTCACCTGGATGGCGACCGCGGCGCCCGGGAGGTCGACCGAGAAGTTCGCCACCTTGGAGACGACGAGCAGCTCGACCTCGCCGGTCCGGAAGGCCTCGTAGAGACGCTCGCGCTCCTTGACCGTGGTGTCGCCCTTGATCACCGGTGCGTCGAGGTGCTCGGCGAGCTCGTCGAGCTGGTCGAGGTACTGGCCGATGACCAGCGTCGGCTCGCCCCGGTGGCGCTCGACCAGCTGCTCGGCGACGAGCACCTTGGCGTGGGTGCAGCTGGCCAGCCGGTAGCGCTCCTCGGGCTCGGCGGTGGCGTAGGCGAGCCGCTCACCCTCCGGCAGCGTGACGCGCACCTCGACGCAGTCGGCCGGAGCGATCCAGCCCTGGCTCTCGATGTCCTTCCAGGGAGCGTCGTACCGCTTCGGGCCGATCAGGCTGAACACGTCGCCCTCGCGGCCGTCCTCGCGCACCAGCGTCGCGGTCAGGCCGATCCGTCGACGCGCCTGGAGGTCGGCGGTCATCCTGAAGATCGGGGCCGGAAGCAGGTGCACCTCGTCGTAGACGATCAGGCCCCAGTCCTTGGCGTCGAGCAGCTCGAGGTGGGGGTAGACGCCCTTCCGCCGCATCGTGAGCACCTGGTAGGTGGCGATGGTGACCGGCTTGATCTCCTTCTTCGCGCCGCTGTACTCGCCGATCTCGTCCTCGGTGAGGCTGGTGCGGCGGACGAGCTCGGACTTCCACTGGCGCGCGCTGACGGTGTTGGTGACCAGGATCAGGGTGGTGGCCTGTGCCCGCGCCATGGCCGCGGCACCGACGAGGGTCTTGCCCGCGCCACAGGGGAGCACGACGACGCCCGAACCGCCGTGCCAGAACGAGTCCGCCGCCTCCTGCTGGTAGGTGCGCAGCGTCCAGTCGGTCTCGTCGAGCTTGATCGCATGGGCCTCGCCGTCGACGTAGCCGGCGAAGTCCTCCGCCGGCCAGCCGAGCTTGAGCAGTGCCTGCTTGAGGTTGCCCCGCTGGCTGGGGTGGACGACGACCGAGGTGTCTCCGAGCCGCTCCCCGATCATCCCGGCGACCTTCTTCGCCCGGATGACCTCCTCGAAGACCGCCTTGTCGTTGCTGCTGAGCGTCAACCCGTGGGCAGGGTCCTTGTCGAGCCGCAGCCGCCCGTAGCGGGCCATCGTCTCGGCGACGTCGACCAGCAGGGCGTGCGGCACGGCGTAGCGGCTGAAGGTCAGCAGCACGTTGACCACCTGCTCCGCGTCGTGGCCGGCGGCGCGGGCGTTCCACAGTCCCAACGGGGTCAGCCGGTAGGTGTGGATGTGCTCGGGGCTGCGCTCGAGCTCGGCGAAGGGTGCGATCGCCTTGCGGCAGGCGTCCGCCTGCTCGTGGTCGACCTCGAGCAGCAGCGTCTTGTCCGACTGGACGATCAGGGGTCCGTCATTCATGTCGGGTCAACAGTACGGACTGCGTGGTTCGCCGGGATGCCGCGGACGGGTCCGGGAAACAGCCCGCGACACCCCGACGAGTGCAGGGGTTCGTCGTCGGACGCTCCGCGGATGGGTCCGGCGATGCCGCGGACGGGGTCCGGGAAGCTGCCCGCGACGACCCCGGACGAGTGCTGGCGGTTCGTCGCGGACGTCTACCGGCGGATGGGTTCAGCCGGCGCTGGAGCGGGCGTCGCCGGAGCTGGTGACCAGCTCGAGGTGCTGGGGCTGGACGTCGAGGAGCTGGAGGCTGGCGACCAGGAGGCAGGCCAGGGTGGTGGTGTCGGCGAGGTCGACGTACAGCTCGAAGTTCGGGGTGAGGGTGCCGTACTGCGTCCGGCTCTCCTCGGCGGTGAGCCAGCCGAGGTCGCGCAGCCGCAGGATCGTGTCCTCGCCCATGGCCCAGGTGCCGCCCAGCGACGTGGCGCCGACGCACTCCGCCGAGAGGAAGTCGGTGATCCGCAGGACCTGCACGTAGCGGGTGGCTCCGGGCCGGGAGCGCCTGCCGAACAGGCCGCGTCGTGGCGCGGGGGCGAGGTCCGACTCGCCGAGGACGAGGAACTCGCCCTCCTCCAGGGCCTCCAGGCCGCGCGTCAGGTCGCGCGCCACGTCGGCCCAGTCGGTGAAGAACATGGTTCAGGCTAGGTCGCGCGTGTCCGTTCGCGCGCCCCTCCGTCCAGCGCTCGGTCAACGGCCGCTTCAACATGCAGACGGGTGGTCGGGAACGACGGCACGGCGAGGTCGTCGGGGCCGATCAACAGCTCGATCTCGGTGCACCCGAGGATGACGCCCCGGGCGCCGTCGGCGACGAGCCGGTCGACCACCTCGAGGTAGGCCTGACGCGACTCCTCGCGGACGACCCCCAGGCACAGCTCGTCGTAGATGACGCGGTGGACGAGCGCCTGGTCCTCCTCCGACGGCACGAGCACGCGCAGCCCGTGGGACTCCAGCCGGCCGCGGTAGAAGTCCTGCGACATCGTGAACCCGGTGCCGAGGAGGCCGACGGCGTCCAGCCCCTCGGCGAGTACGGCGGCGGCCGTCACGTCACCGAGATGGAGCAGCGGGATCCCCACAGCGTCCTCGATCGCGCCGGCCACCTTGTGCATGGTGTTGGTGCACAGCACCAGGAAGTCTGCTCCGGCCTTCTCGAGTCGACCGGCCTCCGCAGCCAGCAGCGTTCCCGCGCGGTCCCAGTCACCGGAGACCTGCAGCTGCTCGACCTCCGCGAAGTCCACGGACGACATCAGGATCCGGGCCGAGTGCAGGCCACCGAGGCGCTCGCGGACGAGCTCGTTGGCGAGGCGGTAGTAGATCGCCGTGGACTCCCAGCTCATCCCGCCGATCAGGCCGATCGTCAGCACCGTTCAGGCCGTCCACGCCGAGGCGAGCCGGGTGACGATCTCCTCGAGGCGCTCCGGGCTGGTCGCGATGTTCAGCCGGACGTGACCGTCGAGACCCGGGTGGTAGTCGTGCCCCGGAGCCAGCTTCACCCGTCCGCGTTCCAGCGCGACCGCCGCCGGATCGGCGTGACCGTAGGCCCGGGCGTCCAGCCAGGCGAGGTACGTCGCCTCCAGCGGTCGCATCCGCACCTCCGGCAGATGGGTGGCGAGGAGGTCGGCCAGCAGGTCTCGCTGCTCGGCGAGGCGTCGTACGAGCGCGGCCAGCCACTCGTCGCCGTGTTCGTACGCCGCCACGGCGGCCACCTCCCCGAGCGGCGACCAGCTGTCGTTGAGCGGGTCCGGCACGTCGCGGATCCGGCGCATCGTCTCGCCGTCGGCGGCGACGATCTGCGCACACCGCAGGCCGGCGGTGTTGAACGCCTTGGAGGCCGCGACCACCGCGACGGCGTGGTCGGCGGTGCCCTCGAGGCTCAGGTAGGGCACGTGCGTGGCTCCCGGAAGGGCCAGCGGGGCGTGGATCTCGTCGCTGATCACCCGGGCTCCGTGCTTCACCACCACGTCGCGGACACCCTCGAGCTCGGACCTCGTGAAGACCCGTCCCCACGGGTTGTGCGGCTGGGTGAGCACCAGCGTCCGGGCACCCTCTGCGAACAGGTCGTCGAGCCGGTCGAGGTCGATCGTCGCCTCGGGCTGGTCCGGCTCGAGCACGAGGTCCACGCGCTTGCGGCCGGTGATGCCGATGACCGAGAGCTGCGGCGGGTAGGACGGCACCGGTTGCACGACCGGCGCCTGCTCGCTGAGCACCTCGAGGGCGACCCGGATGCCGGCGGTCACGTCGCTGACCGGTCGGACCAGCCCGGGATCGACGGCCCAGCCCCAGTGACGCTGGGCGAAGTCGGCGTACGCCTCGCCGAGCCTGGGCTGGCCGTCGATCTGGGGATAGCCGGTGACACCGACCTCGACGGCTTCGAGCAGGGCATCGCGCACCACCGGAGCCAGCGCGTAGTCCATCTCGGCGACCCACGCCGGCAGCACGTCCGGCTCCACCGTCCCCCACTTGAGCACCAGGGCGCGGCGGGCTTCCTCGTCGGTCAGGTCGCGGATCATGCGTCCATGCAAACAGGTCAGGCCGGCCGCGTCACGGCGGTGATGCGGTGGATGGCGAAGGTCCGGGTGGAGTCGCTGCGCTCGTCGTACGCCATCACCTGGCCGCCCTCGACCCGCTGGGGGACGACGGTGCGTTCGGCGACCGTGCCGTCGTTGCCGACGTAGCCGATCACGAGCGACTCGCGTGACTCGGCGGCCTGACGCAGCATCGCGATCACGTCACCGGGAGTCGATGCGCTGCGGCCGCGTGTCGGTCGGCCGGCGGCGGCGCGGTCGCCGACCCGGATCGCCGAGACCACGGCGGCCGTGCGGGCGGTGGCGCGAGCGCCCTGGGGCGTACGCCGACGCGGCGACCGCGCACGGAACACGTCGGGCCGGGCCACTCGCACGGTCCCGTCGACCGCCTCCACCACCGGAGCCAGGCCGAGCTCGCGGATGCGGGGCAGCAGCGTGCCGAGCGGCACGTCGGAGATCACCACGGTGGGCGCGATCCGCCGCAGCCGCAGCGCGTCGGCACCGGGGGCGTGCAGCAGCTCGGTCAGGGCGGTCTCGTCGTCGCTGCGCAGGAACGCCTCGGCATGCCCCGCGCGCAGCGTGCCGAACCGACGGGAGACGTCGTCGACCAGGTAGGTCAGCGACTGGGGGACCGGGGTGCGCGAGGTGGAGGCGACGAAGTCGTGCACCTCGGCGGCCGACCAGCCGGCGTCGAACGCGCGCCGGATCGACGACGCGGCGAAGCGGTAGACGGTCGCCCCGCCGCGCGACTCCACGTCGGCCACCAGCGACAGCTTGCGGGCGAGCTCCTGCTCGAGCGGTCCCGGGGCGACGGCGGTCAGGTCGGCCTGGAGCAGCACGTGGTCGACGGGGCTCGGCAGCAGGGAGTCGAGCGCGCTTGTCGGGGTCCTCGTCCGCTGCGAGCAGCCGTCCGAAGGAGGTCAGGCCGTCCAGCCCGGTGATGCCCAGCAGGGCGGCCTCGGCGAGCAGGGGACCGACCTGGTCGAGGCGCGACCGGAGGCGGCGCGGTCGTCTCCAGCGGATCCGCTCGACGAGTGTCGCCAGACCGGTGCCCGCGGACAGGGTCTCTCCGTCGCTGAGCCCGTCGAGCTCGGCGAGTGCGTCGCTGCGCAGGGCGGCCAGCCAGCTCCGCGGCAGATCGGGGGAGAGGGCGTTGACGGGCTTGTCGCCGATGCGGCCACCGATCGCGGAGACCAGGCGCGGGTTGGTCATCCAGGACCGCGCCAGCAGGGTCCAGCGCTGCGCGGTCGAGGCGAGCTGCCACGCGTCGTAGGCGTCGGTGGGCAACCAGGCGGCGTCGGTGTCGTCGGTCATGCCCTGGTCGAGCAGGCCGGCGGCCGCCGCCGTCTCGATGACCAGGGCTGCGACGCCCTGCTCGACGTGGAGGAGGGTCGCCGTCGCCCGCAGGTCGCGTACGGCGAGCCCGCCGGCCTTCAGGGCGGCGGGCGGATGGGTGCCCCAGCGGTCGAGGAGGAGCTCGGTGCGGCGTACGAACTCGAAGGCGGCGCCTGCTCCGGCCCGGTCGACCAGCGACTGCCCGCGCTCGGAGGTCGCGAGGGTCGGCGGCTCGTCGAGCAGCCGACCGGAGGCCGTCCACAGGGACAGGCGCACGCTCCACGGCAGGGTCACGTGGCGCTCGTCGAGGCGGGCCAGCAGGCCGGTCGCGACCAGGTCGGCGGTCGGCCCCGCTGCGCCGTTCCACCGACCGTCGGCACCGGTCTCGAGCAGGTGGTCGAGGATCGCCCGAGCGCGGGGGTCGAGCCCGTCGAGCAGCCCGGGCACCGTGTCCACCTGCCGGCCCGCCCGGGACCCGGAGCACGTCGCGCACGACGATGACCGGACGCGGTGGCGACCCCCAGACGAGGCCCAGCGTGCCGAGCCGCTCCAGCGCTCCGCGCACGGAGGTGTCGGTGGCCGGGATCTCGAGCGGGTCGGTCTCCTGGACCAGTGCCTGCAGCACCGCGAGCTCGAGGGCGTCGAGGCCGTCGAGCGCCCGGAGCACCGACGCCTTGACCACGACCCGGGCGGCCAGCTGGGAGGAGTCGTGCGGAGCCGGGGTCGCGAGATCGGGCCGTGCCTCGAGCAGCGCGGACAGCTGCTCGTCCGACCAGCCACGGAGCTGTTCGGCGAGGGTGCGCGGTGTCGAGGAGGACCCCTCGACCTGGCTCAGGGCAGGCATCCGGCCATTCTGCGGCCCGGTCTGGGCAGCTCGCCGCGATCCCTGAGGCGTGGTTCGTGGCCGGGAGGACTAGCGAGACCTCGGACCGGCCGCACCTTGACGCCAACGCGGTCACGCAGCAGCTCGCCGGTCACCCGGCTCGGCCCGGACTGGCGCGACCGGGTCCGCTGCTCGACGTGCAGCGGCCCTGCAGAGGCGAGGTTGCGCCCAGACGTGTGAGCGGGGCCGTGATCTCGGCCGAAGACGGGCTCACGCCATGGTGCTGGTGATCGGGGACACGTAGCGTCCCTCGACATGAGCACTCTTCTTTCTGGTCGCACAGCACTGGTCACCGGCGCGGCGAGCGGCATCGGTCGCGCCGTGGCCGCCCGACTCGCTGCCGACGGAGCCGCCTGTGTTGCTCCTCGACCGTGACGAGCGCGGGTGTCAGGAGGTCGCGGCCGAGCTGGGCGGCGAGCCCCTGGTCGCCGACCTCTCCGACGCGTCCTCGATCGACTCGCTGCACCTGGCCGACCGCGGGATCGACGTGCTCGTGAACAACGCCGGCATCCAGCACGTCGCGCCGATCGAGGAGTTCGACCCCGAGCGGTTCGCCCAGATCCACCGGGTGATGCTGCAGGCGCCGTTCCTGCTCACCCGCGCCGTGCTGCCGGGGATGTACGCCGCAGGGTGGGGCCGGATCGTGCACGTCTCCTCGGTGCACGGACACCGGGCCTCGCCGTACAAGTCCGCCTACGTCAGCGCCAAGCACGGGCTCGAGGGCCTGTCCAAGGTGATCGCCCTCGAGGCGGCCGACAAGGGCGTCACCAGCAACACGGTCTGCCCCGGCTACGTGCGCACGCCGCTCGTCGAGGGTCAGATCGCCGACCAGGCGACCAGCCACGGCATCGGCGAGGACGAGGTCCTCGACCAGGTGCTGCTCGCCCGCACGCCGGTCAAGCGGCTCGTCGAGCCGGACGAGGTGGCCGGTCTCGTCGCCTTCCTCTGCGGACCGGGCACCGACTCGATCAACGGCAGCTCCTACCTGATGGACGGCGGCTGGACCGCCGCCTGATCGTGACGACCGGGTGGTGCGAGGCGCGCACGACTGATCCGGCTCGCTCCGCAGCAGGGCGGGCGTCGGTAACCTCGTGGCGATGTCGCCCGAACCCGATGCCCGCCCGCTGCCGGATCACGGTGACGTCTGGTACGTCAGCTACGGCTCCAACATGTCGGCGACTCGACTCGCCGCCTACCTCGCAGGCGGTGTCCCGCCGGGCGGGAGCCGGGCGAACCCGGGCGCCCACGACGCCACGCCCCCGCGCCGCAGCGTGGCGGTCGACCTGCCGGGCGCGGTCTACTTCGCCGGCGACTCGCGCCAGTGGGGCGGCGGCGTCGCGTTCTACGACCATGACGCCGACGGCGGCCCGAGTGCCGGGCGCGCCTACCTGATCACCGCCGAGCAGTTCGCCGACATCGCGGCGCAGGAGATGTACCGCGTGCCGCAGCAGGGCGACCCGCTGACCGAGGTGGTCCTCGGCGGCATCGACGGCGGTCGCCACCACGTCGGACCCGGGCACTACGAGACCCTGGTCGAGGTCGGCCGGCTCGACGGAGCGCCGATGCTGCTCTTCACCGCGCCGCACGGGATCGACCACGTCGAGCACAGCCAGCCGTCAGCGGCGTACCTCGCGATGATGACCGACGGGCTGCGCGAGTCCCGTCAGTGGGACGAGGACGAGGTCGACGGCGTACTTCCAGCGGCTCGGGGTGGAGACCTCCCGGACCTGACGGAAGTCTGGTTGGCGCTGGGTGTCGTACCCGGCTGATGCTGTTCGTGGAGAACGTGTCACCGCCCCACCACCGAGAGGACACACCATGCGCACCGTGATCGTCACCGAGTTCATCTCCCTGGACGGAGTCATCGAGGCCCCGGGCGGGGAGGAGGGCTACAAGCACACCGGGTGGACCTTCGACCTCGAGCCGGACCCGACGATGTACGACTTCAAGCTCGAGGAGGCCCGCGAGGTCGAGGCGCTGCTGCTCGGCCGGCGTACCTACGAGGGCTTCGCCGGCGCGTGGCCGGAGCGTGAGGGCGAGTTCGCCGACAAGTTCAACTCGATGCCCAAGTACGTCGTCTCCTCGACGCTGACGGACCCGGCCTGGAACAACACCACCGTCATCGGCTTCGACGACGTGGCCGCGCTCCGCGACGGCGAGGGCGGCCCGATCCAGGTCGCCGGCAGCGGGACGCTCGCCCGGGGCCTGCACAAGGCCGGTCTCGTCGACCAGTGGAACCTGATGGTCTTCCCGGTCGTCCTCGGCAGCGGCGCCCGCCTGTTCCCGACCGACGCCGAGGACAAGCAGAAGCTCGAGCTCGTGGACCACCGCGCCTACGCCAACGGGGTGCAGCTGCAGGTCTTCCGCACCGCGTGACGCCGGCCAGATCCAGGCACGATCTGCAACCTGTTCTAGTTCGCTGGTAGCGTCCGCCTCGTGCAGCTCACCGACGGCGACCGGATCAGGAGCCTGCTCGGCACCTACTGCCGCCTGATCGACGCCGGTGACTTCGCCGGAGTGGGTGCGCTGATGGCGCGGGCGGTGCTGTGCACCGAGGACGGCACCCCGATCGCGACGGGGGCCGACGAGGTCGCCAGGCTGTACGCCGGTCTGGTGAGGCTGCACGAGGACGGCACGCCCGGCACCCAGCACGTCGTCGCCAACACTGTCTTCGACGAGCCGCAGGCGGACGGCTCGGTGCGCGCGACCTCCACCTACCTCGTCTTCCAGGCGACCCCCGCCGTGCCGCTGCAACCGATCCTGACCGGCACCTACGTCGACACGTTCGCGCAGGACGACGGCGGCTGGCACTTCACCGAGCGCCGGTTCGGCATCGGCCGCTCGGGACTGCTCGACCAGCACCTCACCCTCGACCCGACCAGCGCCCCCGGAGGCCCCTCGTGAGCACCACCGACCCACGCGTCATCGTCGTCACCGGCGCCGCCTCCGGCATCGGCCACGCCACCGCGGCGATGTTCGCGGAGGCGGGCGACATCGTCTACGGCCTCGACATCCACCCGACCGTCCCGGAGGGGGTGACCTACGTCGAGTGCAACGTGGGTGACCGTGCCTCGGTGGACGCCGCGATCGCGACCTGCGCCGAGCACGGCCGGATCGACGTGCTCGCCAACGTCGCCGGGGTCGTCCAGTTCGGCCGGTTCGAGACGATCACCGACGCCGAGTGGGACCGGGTGCACACGATCGACCTGAAGGGCCCGTTCATGCTGATGCAGGCGGCGATGCCCCACATCCGTGCCTGCCGGGGCAACATCGTCAACGTCTCGTCGGTGGCCGGCCGGGTGCCGCAGCCCTACACGACGGCGTACTCCGCGGCGAAGGGCGGACTCACGATGCTCACCCGCGCCCTGGCGCTGGAGCTCTCGCCCGAGGGCATCCGGGTGAACGCGATCTGTCCCGGCACGGTCGACACCCCGATCGTCTCGGAGGTGTTCGAGAAGCTCACCGACGATCTCGACACCCGCGTCGCCGACCGGCTGATGATGATGCTCTCCGGGACGATCAGCCCCGGTGAGATCGCCGCTGCGATCCGCTACCTCGCCTCGCCCGAGGCGAAGTTCGTCACCGGCGCCGTGCTCCCGGTTGACGGAGGCATGGGCTGAGGCCACGCCCCGGGCCGTGACGGATCGCCGTCGGGTCTCGCGGGTCGCTGTCGGAGGTCGGGTGCAGACTGGTCGGCATGTTCCTCGGACTGCGCACCGTGATCTATCCAGCCCCGGACCTCGCCGCCAGCAAGCGGTGGTTCACCGACGTGCTCGGCATCGAGCCCTACTTCGACGAGTCGTTCTACGTCGGCTACAACGTGGGTGGCTACGAGCTCGCGCTCGACCCGAACGGCGACACGAGCCGTGGGCCGGTGACCTATTGGGGAGTGCCCGACGTCACCGCTGCCGTGGCGTCCCTGATCGCGGCCGGTGCCACGCCCGGCGACGAGGTGACGGAGGTCGGCGGTGGGATCAAGGTCGCCACCGTGCTCGAGCCCGCCGGGTCGACGCTCGGAGTGATCGAGAACCCTCACTTCGAGCTCGCCGCCCCACCCGTGCCGGACACCGGCCCGGGACGCTGAGGAGCGAGGGCAGCCATGTCGCAGAAGACCGTCCGGCTGGTCGCGATCGTCATCGTGGTCGCCCTGGCCCTCGCGCTCGCCATCGGGCTGTTCGGGTCGAGCGTCCAGAGCTGAGCCGGCTCCCGGCCGCCCCTGTCGTCGTCCGGAGTCTCTGACTAGGGTGCCGACATGGAGGCCTACGCAGCGGGTGAGACCAGTCCCGCCCTGATCGAGGAGACCATCGGCACCAACTTCGAGCGGACCGTCGCGGCGCACGGCGACAACGAGGCGCTCGTCGAGTTCGCCAGCGGCCGCCGGTGGACCTACACCGAGCTGGACCGCGACGTGAACGCCTTCGCGCGGGGACTGATCGGGGCCGGCATCGCCAAGGGCGACCGGGTCGGGGTGTGGGCGCCCAACTGCGCCGAGTGGACGATCGCCCAGTACGCCACCGCCAAGGTCGGCGCGATCCTGGTCAACGTCAACCCGGCCTACCGGACCCACGAGTTCTCCTACGCGGTCAACCAGTCCGGCCTGCGGCTCCTGATCAGCGCGACGGACTTCAAGACGAGCAACTACCGCGCGATGGTCGAGGAGGTCTGGGACCGGGTCTCGACGAGCTCGAGCGACGGCGGCAGCCTCGAGCGGGTCGTCTACATCGGCACCGACGACTGGGAGGCGCTGGTCGCGGAGGGCGCCGACCTCCCTGACGACGCGGTCGCGCAGCGGATGTCCACGCTCGAGGCCGGCGACGCGATCAACATCCAGTACACGAGCGGCACCACGGGCTACCCCAAGGGCGCGACGCTCAGCCACCGCAACATCCTGAACAACGGCTTCTTCACCACCGAGCTGATCAACTTCACCCACGAGGACCGGCTGTGCATCCCGGTGCCCTTCTACCACTGCTTCGGGATGGTGATGGGCAACCTCGGCTGCACCACCCACGGCGCCACGATGGTGATCCCGGCGCCCGGCTTCGACCCGGCCGTGACGCTGCAGGCGGTCGTCGAGGAGCGCTGCACCGGGGTGTACGGCGTGCCGACGATGTTCATCGCCATGCAGAACGACCCGTCCTTCGCCGATCACGACCTGTCCGGCCTGCGCACCGGCGTGATGGCCGGGTCCATCTGCCCGGTCGAGGTGATGAAGCGCTGCGTCAACGACATGCACATGGCGGAGGTGTCGATCGCCTACGGGATGACCGAGACCTCGCCGGTGTCCTGCCAGACCCGCACGGACGACGACCTGGACCGTCGTACGGCCACGATCGGGCGGGTGCACCCCCACGTCGAGATCAAGATCGTCGACCCGGCGACGGGGGAGACCGTGGAGCGCGGCGAGACCGGGGAGTTCTGCACGCGCGGCTACTCGGTGATGCTCGGCTACTGGGACGACCACGAGAAGACCGACGAGGCGATCGACGCCGACGGCTGGATGCACACCGGTGATCTCGCGGAGATGCGCGAGGACGGCTACTGCAACATCGTCGGCCGGATCAAGGACATGGTGATCCGCGGTGGCGAGAACATCTATCCCCGCGAGATCGAGGAGTTCCTCTACACCCATCCCGACATCGAGGACGTGCAGGTGATCGGCGTGCCCGACGAGCGGTACGGCGAGGAGCTGGCCGCCTGGATCAAGCTGCGCGCCGGCGCCGAGCCGCTGGACGCCGACGCGGTCCGAGAGTTCGCCACCGGCAAGCTGGCGCACTACAAGATCCCGCGGCACGTGCTGCTCGTCGAGGAGTTCCCGATGACCGTCACCGGCAAGATCCGCAAGGTGCAGATGCGCGAGGAGACCGCCGCCCAGCTGGGACTCGACGCGAAGGGACACCAGTGAGCAGCGCCGACGAGGCCGCCGTCGACACCCTGGCCGAGGACTACTGGGCGCACCACCTCGCGGTGCACCCGACCGAGGCACACATCATCGGCGACTACCGCCGCGCCGGCGAGTTCGAGTCGGCCACCCGGGAGGCGCAGGACGCCGACATCGCCGCGCTCAGGGAGCTCGGGCGCCGGGCCGCGGCGATCGACCGCGACGGTCTCGACGAGCAGCGCAAGGTCACCCTCGCGGTGCTCGAGTTCGACGCCGCCACCCGCAGTGACCTGGCCGAGGCCCGGCTGGTGGAGCTGGCCGCCGACCCGATCTTCGGAGAGCAGGTGTCGATGGCGATCATCGCGCCGATGCTGGCGCTGCCCGACGCAGACGTGGCCGAGGCCCTGGTCGAGAAGTACCGCGGGCTGGGCCGCTTCTTCGGCGAGCTGGCCGAGCGGCAGCGCGAGGGCGTGGCCCACGGTCGGGTCCCCGCGGCGTTCGCGGTGGAGATGACGGTCGAGCAGATCGACGGGGTGCTGGCCACCCCGGTCGCGGACGATGCCCTCCTCGCGACCGGACCGCCGCCGTCCGGGATGGATGTCGACGCCTGGAAGGCCCGGCTGCGCGACGCGGTCGCGACCGGCGTACGACCTGGGCTGGCGGCGTACCGCGACGTGCTGCGCGACGAGGTGCTCCCGCTCGCCCGCCCCGAGGAGCGGTGCGGCCTCACCTGGCTGCCCGACGGCGAGGCGACGTACGACGCGACCCTGCGCTACTTCACCACGACGACCAAGTCCGCCCAGGAGATCCACGACCTGGGACTGGCGCAGATCGAGAACCTCGCCGACGAGTACCGCGCGCTCGGGCCCGAGGTGGTCGGCACCGACGACCTCGAGCAGATCTTCGCGGCCATGCGCACCGATCCCGCGCTGCACTTCGAGCGCGGGGAGGAGCTCGTCGAGGCCTCCGAGATCGCCCTGCAGCGGGCGTGGGACGCCATGCCCGCGTGGTTCGAGACGCTGCCGCAGGCACCGTGCGGCGTGAAGAGCACGATGAGCGGGGCCAAGGCGTTCTACTTCCCGCCGGCCACCGACGGCAGCCGCGGCGGCACGTTCTTCATCAACGTCGACGACCCGTCCTCGTGGGGCACCTTCGAGCTCGAGTCGATGGCCTTCCACGAGGGCATCCCCGGCCACCACCTCCAGCTCGCCATCGCCAGCGAGCTCACCGACGTCCCGGAGTTCCGCAAGCACATCCACAACGCGGCGTACGCCGAGGGCTGGGGGCTCTACACCGAGCGCCTCTCCGACGAGATGGGCCTCTACACCGGGCCCGTCGACCGGATGGGGATGTACGCCGCCGACTCGATGCGCGCGTGCCGCCTCGTCGTCGACACCGGCCTGCACGCGCTGGGCTGGAGCCGGCAGCAGGCGATCGACTTCATGGTGGACAACTCACCACTCAAGGAGTCGATGTGCCGCCCGGAGGTCGACCGCTACATCGTCTCCCCGGGCCAGGCCTGCTCCTACATGGTGGGTCGCGTCGAGATCCAGCGGATGCGCGCCGAGGCCGAGCAGCGCCAGGGCAGTGCCTTCGCGGTGCAGAAGTTCCACAGCGCCGTGCTCGATTCCGGGTCGCTGCCCCTGGGGGTCCTCGACGACGTGGTCCGGAGCCGGCTGACCTAGCCCAGACGGCGCAGCAGCGCCCGGGTCGCGAAGGCTCCGACGAGGCCGCCGATCGCCTCGTACGGCATCCGCTCGTGCGCCTCGTTCTGGATGCGCTTGTGGAGGTCGTCCACCCGCGCCGGGAAGGGTGAGCGCCCGAAGAAGAGGGTGCTCGGCTTGTCGGCGTCCGGAAAACAGGCGCCGAGCATCCCGGCCACGACGGCCGCCCGGCGTTCCGGAGCGGCGGCGTGGGCAAGGGTCGCCATGGTGGTCAGCCCGACGAGCCCGTCCACGAAGGCGACCTTGAGGAACACCGAGTAGTCGGGATGGCCCCAGTGCGGCCACGCGTCCATCGCCGCGTGGGAGACCACGCCCAGTCCGAAGGCCACGGACGGGCGTGGAACCAGGGCTCCGATGACGGCGCCCGCCACGACGTGGTTGGTGATCAGCACACTCCGGAGCATAGGGGTCGCCCGAGGGCGGGGACGGGTTGTCCTGTCGAGGTCGGGCCGTTTCCCGGCCTCCTCGTCGGGTACTCGTCCCCTTGGAAATCGAGTCAGGGGAGGACCACATGGCAGGCGCAGTCGAGACAGGACGCATCACCACGGACATCCCGGCCAGGATGGATCGCCTGCCCTGGGCCAGGTGGCACTGGCTGGTGGTGGTCGGGCTGGGCACGGTGTGGATCCTCGACGGCCTCGAGGTCACCATCGTCGGCTCGATGAGCGAGGCGCTGAAGCCGGCCAGCACGGGGCTCGGGATGAGCAGCTACCAGATCGGCGTCGCCGGAGCCGTCTACGTGGCAGGCGCCTGCATCGGGGCGTTGTTCTTCGGCCAGCTCACCGACCGCTTCGGTCGCAAGAAGCTCTTCCTGATCACCCTCGGCGTCTACACCGTCGCGACCGTGCTGACGGCCTTCTCGATGAACCCCATGTGGTACTTCGTCGCGCGCTTCTTCACCGGCGCCGGCATCGGCGGGGAGTACGCCGCGATCAACTCCGCGATCGACGAGCTGATCCCGGCGAAGTTCCGCGGGCGGGTCGACGTCGCCATCAACGGCTCGTTCTGGGTGGGTGCGGTGGTGGGGTCGCTGCTCACCATCCCGCTCCTCGACCCCAACATCGTGAACCCGGCGCTGGGCTGGCGGCTGGCCTTCGGGCTCGGCGCGGTCCTCGCCGTCGGCATCCTGCTCGTCCGTCGCAACGTGCCGGAGAGCCCCCGCTGGCTCTTCATCCACGGTCGCGAGGACGAAGGGGAGCAGATCGTCCGCGACATCGAGGAGACGGTCACCGAGGAGACCGGGGAGGAGCTGTCCTCGGTGAGCGAGACGATCACCATCCGGCAGCGACGCACGATCGGCATCATCGAGATCGCGAAGACGGTCTTCACGCTCTACCCGCGGCGCACGATCCTGTGCTTCTCGCTCTTCGTCGGCCAGGCATTCCTCTACAACGCCTTCTTCTTCACCTACGGCGACACCCTGACCACGTTCTTCGGCGTCAAGCAGACCGGTTGGTACCTCGCGGTCTTCGCGGCGAGCAACTTCGTCGGGGCACTCGTGCTGAGCCCACTCTTCGACCGGGTCGGCAGGGTGAAGATGATCAGCGGCACCTACATCCTCTCCGGTGTCCTGCTCGCGGCTGCCGGTGTCGCTCTCGGTGATCTCGACGCCGTCAGCCTGACCGTCTTCGGGTCGGTGATCTTCTTCTTCGCCTCGGCCGGAGCGAGCGCGGCGTACCTCACGGCGAGCGAGGTGTTCCCGATGGAGACGCGGGCCCTGTGCATCGCGTTCTTCTACGCGATCGGCACCGCCGTGGGCGGCATCAGCGGACCGCTGCTGTTCGGCAAGCTGATCGACAGCGCCTCCGCCGACAAGGACATCACCGCCATCGCGCTGGGCTACTTCATCGGGGCCGCGCTGATGGTGGCCGGAGGCGTCGTCGAGGCGTTCCTCGGGGTGAAGGCCGAGGGCCAGTCGCTGGAGAACATCGCCAAGCCCCTGACGGCCGAGGACGCCCAAGGTGAGGAGCTCCAGCCCACTCCGTAGATTGGAGGGGTGAGTGAGCAGCTGGTGGTCGGGTTCGATCTCGACATGACGCTGATCGACACCGTGGTCGGGTTCGCCGTGACGCTGGACGCTCTCGGAGCGGAGCTCGGCGTCGCGTTCCCCACCGAGGAGATGACCGCCAAGCTCGGACCTCCGCTCGAGTTCCTCCTGGAGCCCCATCTCCCGGCCCGCGACATCGAGTCGGCGGCCGACCGGTTCCGGGAGCTCTATCCCGACCTGGCCGTGGCGCCGGTGCCGGCGTTCCCGGGCGCCGCGGAGGCCCTGGCCGCCGTACGCCGTCAGCACGGGCGCATCGTGCTGGTCACCGGCAAGCACACGCCCAACGCCCAGCTCCACGTCGACCACCTCGGCCTCGACGTCGACGTCGTCGAGGGGCGGGTCTGGGGCGTGGGCAAGGGCGACGTCCTGCGGCGGCACGACGCGGACATCTATGTGGGCGACCACGTCCATGACGTCGAGGGCGCGCGGGCGGCAGGGATCACCTCGGTCTCCGTGCTCACCGGTGGCTGCACCCGTGAAGAGCTGGAGCAGGCCGGCACCGACGCGGTGCTCACCGACCTGACCGAGTTCCCTGCCTGGCTCGATGCGCACCTGCTCGAGACCCGACGCGTCGCCCTCGAGGAGACGCTCCGCAGCCATGAACGCCTGATGGTGGCGTTCAGCGGCGGCGCGGACAGCGCGTTCCTGCTCGCCGCCGCGGTCCGCGTCCTCGGACCGTCGAACGTCGCCGCCGCCACGGCGTACTCCGACTCGCTGCCTGCCTCCGAGCGTGGTCCTGCGCTCGACTTCGCGCGGTCCCTGGGCGTCGAGCTGCTCACGCCGCGGACGGCGGAGATGGAGCGCGAGGGCTACCGCGCCAACGACGGCGACCGCTGTGCGTTCTGCAAGGCCGAGCTGCTCGACGTGCTCGGGCCGCTCGCCGCCGAGCACGGCTACGGTGCTGTCGCCACCGGGACCAACGCCGACGACGCCCGAGCCGGGTTCCGGCCCGGGATCGTGGCCGCCTCGGAGCGCGGAGCGGTGACACCGCTCCGCGACGTGGGGCTCACCAAGGACCAGATCCGGGCGCTGTCACGCCAGTGGGGGCTGCCGACCTGGGACAAGCCGGCGGCCGCGTGCCTGAGCTCGCGGGTCGCCTACGGCATCGAGATCACCCCGGCCCGTCTGGCGCGGGTCGAGCGCGCCGAGGCCGGGCTTCGAGAGGCCCTCACCGACGCGGGTCATCGGGTCGGCAACCTCCGGGTCCGTGACCTGGGGGAGCAGGCCCGGGTCGAGGTCGACCGTGGCCTCATCGAGGCAGCCCAGGACCACCTCGGATCCGTCCTCGAGGCCGGTTTCGAGTCGGCCGAGGTCGACCCGCTCGGTTTCCGGTCGGGCTCGATGAACGAGCTGCTGGAGGATCCCGACCGGCATCGGTGAGCCGGCCCACCAACTGGTTCGCGGCAAGTCGAGTCACCGCGTACGCTTTCCACGCTCCCACGTCAGCAGCAGAACCGAGAGAAAGGCCAGTGCGG
Source organism: uncultured Actinomycetota bacterium (assembly GCA_963842565.1). GTDB lineage: Bacteria > Actinomycetota > Actinomycetes > Propionibacteriales > Nocardioidaceae > Marmoricola. The sequence continues at coordinate 63,520 of CAWJGX010000016.1, forward strand.
TGCCCACCGGAAAGGTCAAGTGGTACGACGCGGAGAAGGGCTTCGGCTTCCTCTCCCGCGAGGACGGGGACGACGTCTACGTCCGCTCCTCGTCGCTGCCCCAGGGAGTCACGACGCTGAAGGCCGGCACCCGGGTCGAGTTCGGGATCCTCTCCGGGCGCAAGGGCGACCAGGCCCACCAGGTCGAGGTGCTCGACGCGCCCCCGTCGGTCACGCAGAACCGCCGCGCGGCCCAGCGCAGGAAGCCCGAGGAGATGGTCGGCATCGTCGAGGACCTGATCCGGCTCCTCGAGGGAGTCGAGCTCGGCTACCGCGCCGGCCGCCACCCCGAGGCCAAGACCGCCAAGCCCACGGCCAAGCTGCTCCGCGGCCTCGCCGACGAGCTCGACCTCTAGCCCGCCGACCGGGCAGTCCGGGCACGCTGAAAAGTGCCGACCGGGCACTCTGGGCACGCTGTCACCCGCCGACCGGGCTATCTGGGCACGCTGGCAGGTGCCGACCGGGCACTCTGGGCACGTTCCCCGTGTATTGATTGCCCGCTCGGCCCTCTTGGGCGTGCGGCGATTGCCCGCTCGGCCTTGCATCCATCGGGCGTACATAGTTTGCCCGCTCGGCGTGCTACGGGATTGGTCCCTGCTGCGGGCGACGCACGAGGACGAAGATCGTCCAGAGCACCATCAACCCGGCCAGGACGCCGAGTCCGAGCTTGGGGATGAGGGGCAGGGCGATGCCGATGCCGCCACCGATGACCCAGGAGAGCTGGAGCAGCGTCTCCGAGCGGGCGAAGGCGGAGGTCCGGTTGCGCTCGGGCACGTCGCGCTGGATGGTCGCGTCGAGGGAGATCTTGCCCATCGCCTGCGCGACCCCGGCCGTCAGACCGAGGGCGATCGCCGGTATCAGCCCGTAGAAGACCGCCGCCACCACGGCCGCGGTGGCGTCGGCCAGCAGCGCCACGACCACGGTGATCGACGGAGTGATCCGCCTGAGCACGGAGCCGAGCCCGATACCGATCGCGTTGCCGAGCCCCGCCGCGCCGATCACCAGCCCCATCAGGAGCGTCGTCTGGCCCTCCCAGCCGGGCAGCGGGTGCTGCCGGAGCAGGAAGGCCATGAACATCGTCAGGAACCCCGAGAGCATCCTCAGGCCCGCGTTGCAGCGCAGCGCGAACACGACGTCGGGCGGCACGCGGAACTTCTTCCGGTCGCCCGACAGGGTGACCGGGAGCTCGCCTGCCGTGGCATCGGCCCTCGCGGGGAGCAGCACCGAGAGGATCGTCGCGCCGGCGAAGACGACGAACGCGTACCGCAGCACCCACTGCGACCCGAAGCTCCCGGCCAGCGCCGCCAACGGTGCGGAGATCACGGCGCCCACGATGCCGGCGAGCGAGATCCGGCTGTTCGCCTTGACCAGGGTGAGCCCCGGCGGCTGGAGCCGGGGGACGGTCGCGGCCCGGGCGACGCCGTACGCCTTGGAGCAGACGAGCACCCCCAGGGCGACCGGGAACATCGCGAGCGACTGGGTGGCCACCGCGTCGGCCATCAGCCAGCACAGGAACGCCCGGATGGCCATCGTGGACCCGATCGCCCAGCGCCGGCCGTGGCTGAACCGGTCCAGGAAGGGGCCCAGCAGGGGAGCGACGATCGCGAAGGGCAGCATCGTGATCCCGAGGAACAACGCCACCTGCCCGCGCGCCTCCCCGGGCTGGGCGAAGAACAGGGTGCCGGCGAGGGAGATCGCCACCGCGGCGTCCCCGGCGGCGTTGAAGGCGTGCAGCTCGATCAGCCGGTAGAGACCGGAGTCGCCCGCACCCTGTGCACGGGAGGCGCGGCGCGCCTGGCGCAGGGTGTACGTCGCGGCCGAACCCGTCGCGGTGCCCGCGCGCTTGATGCCCCGCCCGGTCGCCCCGGCCGCCCGGCGTCCCATCCCGGACTCAGCGGGCTGCTCGGGTCCCTGACCGGGGGTCTGGCCGGGAGTCTGGCCTGCTGTCTGACCGGGAGAATGGTCGGCGCCGGCTCGCGTCGCCTCGTCCTCCATGTCCACATCCTGCCAAGACGGTGGGCCGGGCAGACACAGCCCATGCGGATGAGCGACAATCGGCACCGTGATGACCACAGCTGATCCGGTCGCCCTCGACCCTGTCGGGGTGGCTCGCGCTGCCCTCGTGGAGCAGGTGGGCACCGACGTCGTCGGTGAGCACCTCTCCGCGGTGCCCGAGGGTGAGGGCGTCATCACCTACAGCTTCGCCTGCACGCAGTCCGGTTATCCCGGATGGGTCTGGCAGGTGACCACCGCCCAGGCGGCCGGTCAGGACAGCGTCACCATCGACGAGATCGTGATGCTGCCCGGCGAGGGCGCGATCACGGCTCCGGTGTGGGTGCCGTGGCGCGACCGGATCCAGCCGGGCGACCTGTCGCCGGGCGACCTGCTCCCGACCGACGAGGACGACCCCCGGCTCGTCCCCACCTACCTCGTGGGCGAGGTGCCCGAGGAGTGGGAGAAGCCGGTCGTCGACGAGCTCGGCCTCGGCCGGGCGCGGGTGCTATCGCTGGAGGGCCGTGAGCTCGCCGCCCAGCGCTGGTACGACGGCGAGCAGGGCCCCGACGTCCCGCTCGCCCAGTCGGCCCCGGGCCGTTGCTACGGCTGCGGCTTCATGGTGCGCATCGCCGGTCCGCTGTCCACGCAGTTCGGGGTCTGTGCCAACGAGTTCGCCAACGACGACGGGCGGGTCGTCTCCTTCGACCACGGCTGCGGCGCCCACTCGGAGGCCCAGCTGCGCAAGAAGCAGCTGCCCCCGCCGATGGCCGACCACGTCTTCGACACGATCAGCCGCGACGACCTCGAGACGTTCTAGCCCTCGCCGGCCCCTGGCTGGTCCTGGCGCGGCCCGACCACGTCGTACGTCGCCATCAGGAAGTCGCCGTTGCGGTCATGATCGGCGAGCTTCAGGTCCAGGCGCCGCGGGAAGAGCGGTCGCCCGACGCCCAGGGTGACCGGTGCGATCGACACCACCACCTGGTCGAGGAAGCCGATGTCGGCGAACTGGCCGGCGAGGTCGCCACCGCCGACCACCCAGACGTCGCGGTCCCCGGCGGAGGCAGTGATCGCCTCCCGGTGCTCGGAGACGGTCCCGTGGACGAAGCGGACGTCCTCGTCGGGAGTGCCGAAGTCGCGGTGGGTGAAGACCCAGCACGGGATGTCGTAGGCCCAGGGCTCGCCGGTCGTGCCCATGTGGTCACGGACCCAGGCGTACGTCGTCGAACCCATCACCATCGCCCCGATGCCCGCGATGAAGCCCTCGTAGCCACCAGGTCCGCCCTGGTCGATCTGCTGCTCGAAGAGCCAGGCGAGGGAGTCGTGCTCGTCGGCGATGAAGCCGTCGAGCGTGGTGGCGGTGTAGTAGACCGAGCGGGTCACTCCTGGGCCTTCCGGGCCTTCCGCCTGCGCCGCGTGTGGTCCCAGCCGACCAGCCCGAGGCCGAAGCCGGCCACGCAGGTCCACAGCCACCAGAGGTGGCCGTCGTCCTCGAGTCGACCGTAGAACGGAAGCAGCAGCACGAACGCGACCGCCCAGATCGCCGTACCGACCTGCATCGTGCGCACACCGTCGAGGTCGAGCGGGTCGACGTCGGCGACGATGTACTTCCGGTTGCCGATCTCGTGGACCATCGGCTGCTCGTCGGCGGGTTGCATGTGCCAAATCTAACCCGGCCGAATTGACGTCCCCGTAACCCCGCCGTCCCAGCGGTCTGGTTGGATTCCGCGCGTGGACAAGTTCTTCAAGATCACCGAGCGTGGCTCGACCGTCGGACGTGAGGTCCGCGGTGGTGTCGTCACCTTCTTCACGATGGCCTACATCATCGTGCTCAACCCGCTGATCCTCGGTTTCGCCAAGGATGCCGACGGTGGGTTCCTCGGTGGCACGGCTCCTCCCGGCAACCTGCCGATGATCGCGGCCGGCACGGCGCTGGTCGCAGGCGTGATGACGATCCTGATGGGCGTGGTCGCCAACTTCCCGCTGGCACTCGCGACCGGTCTGGGACTGAACGCCTTCGTCGCGTTCACGATCGCCTCCGAGATGACCTGGGCGGACGCGATGGGGCTCGTCGTCCTCGAGGGCCTGGTGATCCTCGTGCTCGTGCTCACCGGATTCCGGGAAGCTGTCTTCCACGCGGTGCCGGCCCAGCTGAAGGTCGCGATCTCGGTCGGCATCGGCCTGTTCATCGCCCTGATCGGCTTCGTCGACGCCGGTTTCGTACGCCGGATCCCGGACATCGCGAACACCACGGTACCGGTCCAGCTAGGCCCCTCCGGACAGCTGCAGGGCTGGCCGGTCCTGGTGTTCATGATCGGCCTCGCCGTGGTGATCTCCCTGTGGGTGCTGCGGGTCAAGGGCGCGATCCTGATCTCGATCGTGGTCACGACGGTGATCGCGGTCATCTTCGAGGCGATCGGCTCCTTCGGCGCGGGCAGCGCCAAGAACCCGACCGGCTGGGGGCTGACGGTCCCGAAGCTGCCGAAGCAGGTCTTCGACACGCCTGACTTCGGCACGCTCGGCCAGTTCAACCTGTTCGGCTCGTTCGCCTCGGTGGGCGCG
>CAWJGX010000017.1:0-106820 GCA_963842565.1 uncultured Actinomycetota bacterium
GCACCTGGACAAGGCCCACCTCGACTCGCTGGAGCCCAACCCGGACGGCACGCTCGCCGGAGCCATCGCGGTCACCGGCCGCCTCAAGGCGGACTTCGACCACGAGGGGATGGCCGAACGGGCTCGCCGGGTGCTCGACGCCGCCATCGCGCACGGGACCACCCTGATCCGGGCCCATCCCGACGTGGACCCGATCGTCGGCACCCTGGGTGTGGAGGTGCTCGCCGAGCTGCGCCGGGAGTACGCCGGCCGGATCGACCTGCAGATCGTGGCCTTCCCCCAGGAGGGGATCGAGAAGGCACCCGGCACCCTGGACCTGATGCGCCACGCCATCGAGCTCGGCGCGGACGTCGTGGGCGGGTGCACCTACAACGAGCCCGACCTCGCCGCCTGCGAGCGCCACGTGCTGGCGGCGTTCGACCTGGCCGCGGAGCACGACCTCCCCCTCGACCTGCACGCGGACTTCGCCGACGACGTCTCCGACGAGCGCTACGCGATGGCCTCCTTCATCGCCCGCACCACCCTCGAGCGCGGCTACGAGGGTCGGGTCGCGCTCGGCCACATGACCTCGCTCGGCAGCCTGGCCGGGCACGACCGGGAGGTGCTCCTCAAGGAGCTCGCTGCCGCCCGCGTTGCCGTCGTACTGCTCCCGCACACGGACGTGCACCTGGGCGGGCGTTCGGACGCGGCCGACGTACGACGTGGCATGGCGCCGCTCCGAGCCCTCTGGGACGCGGACGTCCCGACCGGCTTCTCGAGCAACAACGTGCGCAACGCGTTCACGCCCTACGGGAACGCAGACATGCTCGAGACCGGACTCTTCCTGGCGCAGACCGCCCACCTCGGGAGCCCCGACGACCTCCGCCGCGTGGTCCGGATGGCGACCGAGGGTGCGGCGGCCGTCGCCGGCATCGAGGCGACGTACGGACTGCGCGTCGGGGCCGCCGCCGACCTCGTCGTCCTCGACGCGCCCGACGAGGTGAGCGCGCTGCTGGACCGCGCCCCCCGCCGCTACGTCTTCAAGGCCGGCCGCCTGGTCGCCGAGTCCGAGCACACCGTGACCCTGCACGACCCGTCCATCGAGAGGAACCCACGATGAAGACCCTGCGATCCCTGCCCTCCGAGGTGGTGGCCTCGATCCTCGCCGCGACCACGGCGTTCATCGGAGGCACCGCGCTGCACCTGCCACCGTGGGCGATCTTCATCGGCTGGGCGGGCACCTACCTCGCGGGCGGAGCCAAGCCCGACGTGCTGCGCAGCATGTGGACCGCGATGCCCGCAGGCTCCACGTTCGCGCTGGTGATCGTGCTCCTCGACAACCAGTTCGGGACCGTCCTGGGCGACTCGCAGCTGGCGATGAACGTGGTGCTGGCGCTGATCATCCTCGTCGTGAACACCGCACTGATGTACGCCGGACGCACCAAGGCACTGCACCTGGTCCCGGCGATGTTCCTGGGCTTCGCGTCCTACTTCGCCACCTACTTCGGCAACTTCGGCTGGGCACCCGGCAACGTCTGGGCTGCCTGGGTCGCCGTGATCGCGATGAACGCCCTGGGTCCGGTGTACGCCGTGGTGGCGACCTGGATCTCCGGCCCGCACGAGGAGGCGCCCGCCGAGCGAGCCCCAGGAGCAGGTCACCGCCTGAGCGTCGTGTGCCTCAGCACGCGCTGGACCGCGTCCTGAGGCACACGACCTGCTCTAGATTGCGGTCATGATCGACCGCAGCCACCTGGCCGACCTCCGCCGCGCGGAGGAACGACGCTTCGTCGAGACCCACCCCCGCTCCAGCGAGCTGGCGGGGCAGGCTCGGGGACCGCTCCTCGCCGGCGTCCCGATGCCGTGGATGACCCGGTGGCCGGGCGCCTTCCCGCTCTTCGTCGAGTCGGCCTCCGGGGCACGGCTCGTCGACGTGGACGGGGTGGAGTACGTCGACCTGTGCCTGGGCGACACCGGTGCGATGACCGGTCACGCCCTCCCCCAGGTCGCGGAGGCGGTCGCCCGGCAGGCCGGACGCGGGATCACCACGATGCTGCCCTCGGCGGACGCGGCCTGGGCCGGCGAGGAGCTGTCCCGCCGGTTCGGGCTGCCGTCCTGGCAGTTCGCGATGTCGGCCACCGACGCCAACCGGTTCGTGCTCCGGTTCTCCCGCCACCTGACCGGTCGGCCCCGGATCGCGGTGATGGACTGGTGCTACCACGGCACCGTCGACGAGACCCTGGCCGTCCTCGACGGTGACCGGGTCGTCCCCCGGCCGGGAGCGCTGGGGCCCCAGGTCGATGTCGCGGTGACCACGGCGGTGGTGCCGTTCAACGACGCCGAGGCCCTGGACCGCCGTCTCGCCGAGGGTGATGTCGCCTGCCTGCTGATGGAGCCGGCGCTGACCAACATCGGCATCGTGCTGCCCGACGAGGGCTACCTGGCCGCCGTCCGCGAGATCACCCGGCGCCACGGTGTCCTGCTGGTGATCGACGAGACGCACACGCTCTGCGCCGGACCCGGCGGGTGCACGGCCGCATGGCAGCTCGACCCCGACTTCGTGGTGGTCGGCAAGCCGATCGGCGGCGGGATCGCCGCGGCGGCGTACGGGATGAGCGAGGAGGTGGCCTCCCGACTCTCCGGCCCGATGCTCGGGCACGAGATCGACGTCGCCGGGGTCGGCGGCACCCTGACCGCCAACGCCCTCGCGCTGGCCGCGATCCGGGCGACGCTGTCCACCTGCCTGCGCGAGGAGGACTTCGCCGTGGCGATCCCCCTCGCCGAGCGGTTCACCGCGGGTGTCACCTCGGTGATCGAGCGCCACGACCTGCCCTGGCACGTCCAGCGCCTCGGCTGCCGGGCGGAGTACTGGTTCTGCCCTCCCCCACGCGACGGCGCCGCCGCAGCCGCCGCCGTCGACGAGGACCTCGAGGGCTTCCTGCACCTCTGGTGCCTGAACCGCGGCGTCCTGCTCACCCCGTTCCACAACATGGCCCTGTTCAGCCCGCACCACACCGACTCGGACGTCGACCGCCACACCGAGGTCTTCGGCGAAGCGGTCGCTGCGCTGCTCGGCTGACGCCGGGACGTCGCCGATGTCCCAGGTCACGGAAGCCCGAGACTGCGTCGGTCGACGACAGGTCGCGCGGCTGCGTGAAGAGCGCGCGTTTCCGCACTCTCGACCTCGGGACACCGCACCCCTCGCGCGGACGCGCCCAGCATCACGCAGAACGGCCCCGGACCAGCAGGTCCGGGGCCGTCTCGTGAAGTGCTAGATCACTTGGTGATCTTGGTGACGCGACCAGCACCCACGGTGCGGCCACCCTCGCGGATGGCGAAGCGGAGGCCGTCCTCCATGGCGATCGGCTGGATCAGCTCGACGATCATGTCGGTGTTGTCGCCAGGCATGACCATCTCGCGGCCCTCGGGGAGGGTCACCACGCCCGTCACGTCCGTCGTACGGAAGTAGAACTGCGGGCGGTAGTTGTTGAAGAACGGCGTGTGACGGCCGCCCTCCTCCTTGGAGAGGATGTAGACCGAGGCCTCGAAGTTCGTGTGCGGGGTGGTGGTCCCCGGCTTGATCACGACCATGCCGCGCTCGACGTCCTCGCGCTTGGTGCCACGAAGCAGCAGCCCGACGTTCTCGCCGGCCTCGCCGGTGTCGAGCAGCTTGCGGAACATCTCGATGCCGGTGACGGTCGAGCTCTGCTTGACGTCGCGGATACCGATGATGTCGACGGTCTCGTTGACCTTGACGATGCCGCGCTCGATGCGACCGGTGATGACGGTTCCACGACCGGTGATCGTGAAGACGTCCTCGACGGGCATCAGGAAGGGCTTGTCGGTCTCGCGGACCGGCTGCGGGATGTACTCGTCGACCGCGTCCATCAGCTCGAGGATCGACTCGCCCCACTTCTCGTCGCCCTGGAGCGCCGGGAAGGCAGCAACCTTGACCACGGGGATGTCGTCGCCGTCGTACTCGTACTCGGAGAGGAGCTCGCGCACCTCCATCTCGACGAGCTCGATGAGCTCCTCGTCGTCGACCATGTCGCACTTGTTCAGCGCGACGACCAGCGCGGGCACGCCGACCTGGCGGGCGAGCAGCACGTGCTCACGCGTCTGGGGCATGGGACCGTCGGTGGCGGCCACGACCAGGATCGCGCCGTCCATCTGCGCGGCACCGGTGATCATGTTCTTGATGTAGTCCGCGTGACCGGGGCAGTCGACGTGCGCGTAGTGACGCTTCTCGGTCTGGTACTCGACGTGCGCGATCGAGATGGTGATGCCGCGCTGACGCTCCTCGGGTGCCTTGTCGATCTCGTCGAAGGCAGAGGCTGCGTTCAGCTCGGGGTACTTGTCGTGCAGCACCTTCGTGATCGCTGCGGTCAACGTCGTCTTGCCGTGGTCGATGTGACCAATGGTTCCGATGTTGACGTGCGGCTTGGTCCGCTCGAACTTCGCCTTAGCCACGGGGGCTCCTCCTGGTTGTTGTTACTTGACTCGTATGTGGTTGAACTGCTGATGCTGCCGAGGCGCGGTGAACGTTACTCGCCGCGGACCTTCTTGATGATCTCGTCGGCGACGTTCTGGGGAACCTCGGCGTACGAGTCGAACTCCATCGAGTACGACGCCTGACCAGAGGTCTTCGACCGCAAGTCACCAACGTACCCGAACATCTCAGAGAGCGGCACGAGGGCGTCGACGACCATGTCGCCGCTGCGCTCCTCCTGTGCCTGGATCTGCCCACGCCGGGAGTTGATGTCGCCGATGACCGTACCCAGGAAGCTCTCCGGGGTGACCACCTCCACGGCGAACATCGGCTCCAGCAGGACGGGCTTGGCCATCCGCGCAGCCTCCTTGAAGGCCTGGTTCCCGGCGATCTTGAACGCGAGCTCCGAGGAGTCCACGTCGTGGTAGGCGCCGTCCTCGAGGGTGAACTTGACGTCCACCATCGGGTAGCCGGCCAGCACGCCGAACTCCATGGCCTCCTGGCCGCCCTGGTCCACCGAGGGGATGTACTCCCTCGGCACGCGGCCACCGCTGACGTTGTTCACGAACTCGTAGCCCGCACCGGCACCGGTCTCGGGGTCGATGTTCGGCTCGAGGCTGATCGACACCTTGGCGAACTGGCCAGAGCCACCGGTCTGCTTCTTGTGGGTGTAGCCGTGCTTCTCGACCTTGCGGCGCACCGTCTCGCGGTAGGCCACCTGCGGCTTGCCGACCGTGGCCTCCACGCGGAACTCGCGCTTCATCCGGTCGACGAGGATCTCGAGGTGCAGCTCGCCCATGCCGGCGATGATGGTCTGGCCGGTCTCCTCGTCCGCCTTGACGGTGAACGTCGGGTCCTCGTCGGAGAGGCGCTGGATCGCGGTGCCGAGCTTCTCCTGGTCGCCCTTGGTCTTCGGCTCGATGGCCACCTCGATCACCGGGGCCGGGAAGGTCATCGACTCCAGGATCACCGGGTGCTGAGCATCCGACAGGGTGTGTCCCGTCTTGGTCTCCTTGAGGCCCATGACGGCCACGATCTGACCGGCGCCGACCGACGCGATCTCCTCACGCTTGTTGGCGTGCATCTGGTAGACCTTGCCGATCCGCTCCTTGCGGCCGTTGACCGAGTTGAGCACCGAGGTGCCCGCCTCGAGCTTGCCGGAGTAGACGCGGACGTAGATCAGCTTCCCGAGGTGCGGGTCGGTCGCGATCTTGTAGGCGAGACCGGAGAACGGCTCGTCGTCGCTGGGCTGACGGACGATGACCTCGTCCTCGTCCTTGACCGAGTGGCCCTGGATGCCGTCGATGTCGAGCGGCGAGGGGAGGTACTTCACGACCGCGTCGAGCAGGGGCTGGACGCCCTTGTTCTTGAACGCGGTGCCGCACAGCACCGGGTTGATCTTGTCGGCCAGGGTGGCGCGGCGGATGGCCGCCTCGAGCTCCTCGACGGTGAACTCGTGCTCCTCGAGGAACTTCTCCATCACCTCGTCGTCGGCGTCGGCGAGCGTCTCGAGCAGCTTCTCGCGGTACTCGGCGGCCTGGTCGGCCAGCTCCGCGGGGATCTCCTCGATCTCGTAGTCCTCACCCATCGTGGTCTCGCCGCGCCAGGTGAGCGCGCGCATCCCGACGAGGTCGACCACACCGAGGAAGTCGCCCTCGGCGCCGATCGGCAGCTGCAGCACGAGCGGGGTGGAGTTGAGGCGCTCGACCATCATGTCCACGCAGCGCCAGAAGTCGGCACCGGTGCGGTCGAGCTTGTTGACGAAGCACATCCGCGGGACGGAGTACTTGTTGGCCTGGCGCCACACGGTCATCGTCTGCGGCTCGACACCCGCCACACCGTCGAAGACGGCGACGGCGCCGTCGAGGACGCGCAGCGAGCGCTCGACCTCGGCGGTGAAGTCGACGTGCCCGGGGGTGTCGATGATGTTGATCTGGTGGTCCTTCCACCAGCAGGTCGTCGCGGCGGACGTGATCGTGATGCCGCGCTCCTGCTCCTGCTCCATCCAGTCCATCGTGGCGGCGCCCTCGTGGACCTCACCGATCTTGTAGGTGATCCCGGTGTAGAACAGGATGCGCTCGGTGGTGGTGGTCTTGCCGGCATCGATGTGCGCCATGATGCCGATGTTGCGGACCTTGTTGAGGTCAGTGGTGATGTCGACTGCCACGTTGAGTCAGCGTTCCTTAAGTAGTTGCGTGTGGTGAGAGAAGCGAGGTACCCGTACCCCTGCGGCGCGCCACCATGAGTTCGGTAGCGACCACAGCGGACCGTCTCACCAGCGGTAGTGCGCGAAGGCCTTGTTGGACTCGGCCATCTTGTGGGTGTCCTCGCGCTTCTTCACAGCGGCACCGAGGCCGTTGGACGCGTCGAGGATCTCGTTCATCAGCCGCTCGGACATCGTCTTCTCGCGACGGTCCGCGGCGTACCCGACGAGCCAGCGCAGGGCCAGCGTCGTCTGCCGGTTGGTCTTGACCTCGATCGGGACCTGGTAGGTCGCACCGCCGACGCGGCGGGACTTGACCTCGATGGAGGGACGGACGTTGTCGAGCGCACGCTTGAGCGTGACGACCGGGTCGGTGCCGGTCTTCTCACGGGTGCCCTCGAGGGCGCCGTAGACGATGCGCTGGGCAACCTGCTTCTTGCCGTCCTGCAGGACCTTGGAGACGAGCTGCGAGACCAGCTGGGACCCGTAGACGGGGTCCATGTCGATCGGCCGCTTCGGGGCCGGACCCTTGCGGGGCATTAGCTCTTCTCCTTCTTCGCGCCGTAGCGGCTGCGGGCCTGCTTGCGGTTCTTGACACCCTGGGTGTCGAGCGAGCCGCGGATGATCTTGTAGCGGACACCGGGGAGGTCCTTCACCCGGCCGCCGCGGACGAGCACGATCGAGTGCTCCTGGAGGTTGTGGCCCACGCCCGGGATGTACGCCGTGACCTCGATGCCGCTGCTCAGGCGCACGCGGGCGACCTTGCGAAGGGCAGAGTTCGGCTTCTTCGGGGTGGTGGTGTAGACGCGCGTGCAGACGCCGCGTCGTTGGGGCGAACCCTTCAGGGCGGGCGTCTTGTTCTTCGACACCTTGTCCTGGCGGCCCTTGCGGACCAGCTGGTTAATGGTGGGCACCTTGGTTGGTTCCCTTTCTGTTCTGCTCTCAGTACCCGACGCTCTGCCGGGCACGATGATGAAGCTTGTTGCAGTGGTGCGGTTGGTGTGCGCTGCCATGAGGGCACGCAGACAGGCCTGGATCGCCCAGACACAAGGATTAAGCCTACCGGCGCTCCGAACCCTTGGCAAAACGAGGATGGAGCAGCTCGGCGAGGTGCAGCGCCCGCCTTCCGGCGAGGTCGTCGAGCTGGGTCCGGCAGGAGAAACCATCAGCCAGAACAACGGCGTCCGGCCCGGCATTCCGCACAGCGGGCAGCAGGTCGTGCTCGGCCACCGCGACGCTCGTCTCGTAGTGGCCGATCTCGACCCCGAAGTTGCCGGCCAGGCCGCAGCACCCCCCGACCCGCTTCACCGACGCGCCCGTCTGCGCGAGCAGGGCGGCATCGGTCTGCCAGCCGATCACGGCGTGGTGGTGGCAGTGCGGCTGCGCCACGACCTCGACGCCGGTGAGGTCGGGAGGGGTCCACTGACCGCTGCTGACGCGGGTCGCCAGGAACTCGGCGAGCGAGCTCACCCCGGCGCTGACCTCGCCGACCCGTGGGTCGTCGACCAGCTGGCCGGCGTCCTCGCGGATCGCGGCCAGGCAGCTCGGCTCGAGCCCGATCACGGGGACGCCCGTGCTCACGTAGCCGTGCAGGGTCTCGACGGCCTGGCCGACGATGCGCCGGGCGGCGGTGAGCTGTCCGGTGGTGATCCAGGTCAGGCCACAGCACGCCTGCTCGGGGATGACGGCCGCTCGCAGGCCCATCGACGCCAGGAGCTCGATCGCCGCCCGACCCGTGTCCGCGGCGAACCGGTCGGTGAACGAGTCCGCCCAGATCCACACGTCGACGTTGGCGGCCAGCGGAGCACGTCCCGTGCGAAGCGGCTTCTCGGAGAACCTCGGCAGGTTCCGGCGCTGGTCGACCCCGGCGGCCGCCTTGGCGATCCGGCCGACCGTCCTGCTGCGCAGCATGGTGTTGGCCAGCTTCGGCGGGGTCATCCGGGCCCACCGAGGCAGCTGGCCGAGGGCGTAGTGGGAGCGCGGGCGCACCTTGCCGGCGTACTTCTGCGAGAGGGCCTCGGACTTGTAGGTCGCCATGTCGATGCCGGTCGGGCAGTCCGAGGCGCAGCCCTTGCAGGACAGGCACAGGTCGAGCGCCTCGCCGACCGCCGCGTCGTCGAACCCGAGCGTGCCGTTGGCGACGTCCTGGAGCACGTGCGCCCGGCCGCGGGTGGAGTCCTTCTCGTCCCGGGTGGCCAGGTAGGACGGGCACATCACGCCACCGCTGCTGCCCCTGGAGTCGTTGTCGGCGACGCACTTGCCGACGCCGGTGCACCGGTGCACGGCGTCCTTGAACGAGCCGGAGTCGTGGGCGAGCCTCAGCGTCGTGCGGATCGGCTTCATCGGCGCCGCCAGTCGCAGGTCCGCGTCGAACGGGGCGGGGTCGACGAGCACGCCGGGGTTGAGCAGGTTGGCCGGGTCGAGGATCCGCTTGGCCTGCTCCATCAGCGCGATCGCCTCCGGGGAGTACATCCGCGGGAGCAGCTCGGAGCGCGCGCGCCCGTCGCCGTGCTCGCCCGACATCGAGCCGCCGTAGGACGCCACCAGGTCCGCGGCGTTCTCGACGAACTCGCGGTAGGTCTGCCGACCCCGGGCGTCCTCGAGCTCGAAGTCGATGCGGACGTGCACGCACCCGTCGCCGAAGTGGCCGTAGGGCACCCCGTCGAGCGCGTGCTCCTTGAGCAGCGCGTCGAAGTCGCGCAGGTAGGCGCCGAGCGTCGCGGGCGGCACCGCCGCGTCCTCCCAGCCCGCCTGCGCAGGTCGGCTGAGCGAGCGCGCCGCCAGCCCCGCGCCGTCCTCCCGGATCCGCCACAGGGCGAGCTGCTCGACGGTGTCGGTGACGATCCGGTGCGGTACGCCGGCATCGCGGGCCACCGCCTGCGCCGCAGCCTCCGCCTCCTCGGCGCTCGCGCCGGTCACCTCGGCGAAGAGCCAGCCGTTGCCCGCGGGGAGCTCGGGATGGCTGCTGACCATCCCGGCGATGCGCTGGTCGAGCCCTTCGCAGGCGACCAGGGGGTGTTGCAGCAGGGCGGGTACGGCGTCCGCCGCATCGGCCATCGACGGGTAGCCCAGCACGGCGAGGGCCCGGGCCGGCGCGTCCTCGACGAGGCGCACGGTGGCGTCGAGGACGACCGCCAACGTGCCCTCGGTGCCGACCAGGAACCGGTCGAACCGTCTCCCCCGCTCGGGGAGCAGGTGCTCGAAGGAGTAGCCCGACACCTGGCGGCCGAACCGGCCGAACTCCGTGCGCACGGTCCCGAGGTGCTCGTCGACCAGTGCGTCCAGCGCATCGATCTGGTGGTTCGAGACGGCTCGTTCTCGCCTCCTCAACCACCGAGGCACGCACCACCGTCCCGTCGGCCAGCAGCACCGTCAACGCCTCGACGTTGTCGACCGTGCGGCCGTAGGCCAGCGCACGTGAGCCGCAGGCGTTGTTGCCGATCATCCCGCCGATCGTGCAGCGGGTGTGCGTCGACGGGTCAGGTCCGAACCGCAGGCCGAGCGGCACGGCCTGCTTCTGCAACGCGGCGTGCACGACCCCCGGCTGCACGTGCGCCGTGCGCGCCTCGGGGTCGATCGACAACACCCGGTTGAGGTGCTTGCTGGTGTCGATGACGATGCCCGCACCGATCGCGTTCCCGGCGATCGAGGTGCCGGCGCCGCGCATGGTCAGCGGCGTACCGGTCTCACGGGCCACGGCCACCGTCGCGATGACCTCGTCGGTGTCCCGCGGCCGCACCACGACCTGTGGCGGGATCCGGTAGATCCCGGCGTCGCTCGCATAAAGCGACCTGGCCAGCGCCGAGTCGTCGACGTCGGTGAGTCCGTGGCTGTGCAGCGCGTCGACGAGTCGACTGATCACCCGGGGTCCCCGCGGAAGCGTGGGCGGAGGGAGCGCAGCGGAAGGAGCCCACGGTTTCGTGGGGTGTTCACCACAGCTCGAGCGAGCGCGTGAGGATCGCGGCCGCGTCGTCCTCGGTCACCTCGCGCGGAGCGGTGGCGAGCAGGCGCTGCTGCTTCATGGTGCCCTCGACGAGGTCGTCCACGTCACCCTCGTCGTAGCCGACGGCGCCCAGACCGTTGGGGATGGTGATGTCCTGCATCAGGTCGGTGAGCACGTTGGCCAGCGCGTCCGGACCCTTGTCGTAGGAGTGGTCGGGCGCGAGCAGCGTGGCGGCCTTCAGGTGGCGTTCGGGCGAGGCCTCGAAGGTCCAGCGGAACGCCTCGGGCGCGGTCAGGGAGACGGCCATGCCGTGCGGCACCATCGGCTCGTCGGGGTAGCCCTCGGGGCTGAAGTCCTTGACCCGGCCGGCGATCGGGTAGGCGTTGGCGTGCGGGATGTGCACCCCTGCGTTGCCGAAGCCGAGACCCGCGAACGTGGCCGCCATGGACATCTCGTGCCGGGCCGCGGTGTCGTCACCGTGGTGCACCGCCCGACGGAAGGCGCTCGCCAGCAGGGACATCGCCTTCTCCGACCACATGTCCGAGATCGGGTTCGACCCGCAGTAGGGCACCCGCTGCTCGGGCTGCTTGCGGTCGTACGACGAGTACGGCCGGGCGGTGTAGCTCTCCAGCGCGTGGCACAGGATGTCCATCCCCGCCGCGGAGGTGACCCCGGCCGGCTGGGTCAGGGTCAGCGAGGGGTCGACCACCGCCAGGGTCGGGCGCAGACGAGGGTGGCTGATGCCGGTCTTGACCTTCTGGGCGAGCACGTCGAGCACGCAGATGGTCGTCGACTCGGCGCCCGTCCCGGTGGTCGTCGGCACGGCGACGAGCGGCTTGAGCGCCTTCTCCGGGTTGCGTCCCTGCCCGACGGGAGCGTTGACGTAGTCCATCAGGTCACCGTCGTTGGTGGTGAGCAGGTTGACCGCCTTGGCGGTGTCGATGGCAGACCCGCCACCCACGGCCACGAACGCGTCCCACGGGCCGGTGTCACGTGCGTGTGCGATGGCCGCCTCGAAGCTGGCGTCCGTGGGCTCGACGTGGACCCCGTCGAAGACGCTCGCCTCGATGCCGAACTGCGCCATCTGGTCGGCGACCCGCTGGGGATGGCCGGTCGCGGCCACCCCGGGGTCGGTGATCACCAGGACCCGGTGGACGTCGTACTGGGAGAGGTCGTAGCCGATCTCGTCGGACGCCCCCTCGCCGAACTTCAGGCCGGGTGCTCCATACGTGAAGATCGATTCAGTTCCCATGGACCAAATCTAACGACTGCGGCCCATCCCGAGCGCGGCGGTCACGACTGCGGCCACCGGGACGGTCCCGGACGCGACGTCGGCCACCGCCGTCCAGGCAGCCGCGTCCGTGGTCCCGTCGTGCTCGTGGACGGCCGGAGATCCAGGACCGACCGTGGCTGCGAAGACCAGGTGGACGCCGTGGAAGTCCTCCTCCACACCGGTCGGCGCGGTTCCGGTGAAGTGCTCGTCGTGCACCCCCAGCAGCTCGCCGACCGCGGCCGCGAGACCGGTCTCCTCGGCCACCTCGCGCACCACGGCGACGACCGGGCTCTCGCCGTGGTCGACGCCTCCACCGGGCAGCGTCCACGACCCGGGGTGCGGCCCGCGGACCGAGTTGCGCGTCAGCAGCACGTCGTCCCCGCGCAGGACCAGGGCGTACGCCGCCAGGCGCTGCCTGGTCACCGGCCGGTGGCGGGCCAGCGCCTCGAGCACCATCGGCACGGTCGGGACCACCCCCGACTCGACGTCCGCGAGGTCCACCCACCGCGCGTCGATCGTGGACCCGTCGACCTCGACCACGCGTGGTTCCGGGGCGTCGGCGGCCACGGAGGCGACGTACACGATCCGGACCGAGTGCATCTCCGTCGGGCTGGTCTCCCGGTCGACGACGCGGTGCGCCGACCCGATCCACAGCGGGTCGCCGAGGACGCACCGCAGCCCGGTCTCCTCGTAGACCTCACGGACCACCGCGTCGGCCGGTGGCTCACCGAACTCGATCCCGCCACCGGGCAGCGTCCAGAGCTCGGTCTCCGAGATCGAGGCGGCCAGCCGGGAGAGCAGGACCTGCTCACCCCGCACGATCACGGCGTACGCCGCCACCCGCTGGCGTCGAGGCAGGCCTTCCGGATCCGGACACATGGACCGGATTCTAGGGAAGATCGCTGGTGGGTGAGCGGTGCCGGTAGTTTGTCGCCGTGGTGCAAGCAGCGGTTCCCACGGCAAGTGCCTCACCAGCCCCGGTGAAGCAGCGCGATCCGTGGTTCGACAACGCCAAGATGACGCTGATCATCCTGGTGGTGATCGGCCACTCCTGGACGCTGCTGCCCAAGAACACGGTCGACGACTGGCTCTACGACTTCCTCTACTCCTGGCACATCCCGGCGTTCGTCATCGTCACCGGCTATCTCTCGAAGTCCTTCGAGTACACCCGCGCGCGGATGTGGAACCTCGTCACCACGGTGGCTGTGCCCTACGTGATCTTCGAGGGGGTCTACGCCCTGTTCCGGCACGAGGTCGGCGGCGTCACCTTCGAGCGGTTGTGGGCCAACCCGCACTGGCCGATGTGGTACCTCTCCGCGATGTTCTTCTGGCGGCTGATGACCCCCATCTTCAAGCGGATGCCCGCGAAGGTCGTCGTCGCGGTCGTCATCAGCCTGCTGGCCGGGCTCTACGCCAACGACATCCTCGACAACGCCCGCATCTTCGGGCTGCTCCCCTTCTTCGTGCTGGGCCTGAAGATGCACGACGGCCACTGGAACATGCTCCGCAGCCGTCGCGCGCGGTGGTACGGCTTCGCGGTCCTGCTCGTGCTGCTCGTCCTCGCCTGGTTCAGCAGCCAGGGCTGGATCGAGTCGGAGTGGTTCTACTACCGGACGCGCTACGACAGCCTGGACCCGAACAACCTGCGCGCCATCACCATCCGGATGGCGCTGCTGATCGTGGGGCTGTGCGGCTCCTTCGCGTTCTACGCCGTGGTGCCGCGCACCAAGACCTGGTTCAGCGCGCTGGGGTCCGCCACCCTGGTGGTCTACCTCTTCCACGGCTTCGTGATCCTCGGCGCGGAGTTCGCCGGCTACAAGCCCTGGGCCGCGGACCACTGGCCGTTCTCGCTGGTGCTGACGACGGTGTGGGCCGTGGCGCTGGCGATCTTCCTGGCCTGGCGGCCGGTGTCCAGCCGGCTGAACATGTTCGTCGACCCGATCGGGACGTTCACACGAAGGCGTCGAGATCGGGCCCCCACGTCGGCGTGACCGCGCTGAACGGCACCTCGTCCAGCAGTCTGGCCCGCTGACGCGTGGGGGCATGGCCCCCGAGGTGCGCGGGGTACCACGTGGCCACCTCGCCGGGTCGCGGCCGGTGGTGCGGGAGCAGCTGCAGGCCCTCGAGCTGCTCGGTGAGGTGGTGCCCGAGCTCGTGGGTCCGCTCGGTCAGGTCGTCCCCGGACGCGACGTACATCGGGGCGCCGAAGGCGAGGTCGACGCGCCGCCGCCGGGTCAGGTCGGGAGGCAGCGGGGGGTCACCGACCGAGAACAACCGCTGCGAGCCCCAGATGGCGACCGGGACCACCGGTGCGCCGGTCTCGCGGGCCAGCGCGACCGCACCGGGCATCAGCGGACGCACGGTGTAGGAGTGCGAGACCCCGGCCTCCGGGAAGGCGCACACCGCCTCACCCAGCGCGAGCTCCTTGCGCGCACGCAGGTAGGTGTACGCCGGCGCCAGCCGGTTGACCGGGATGTGCCGCATCCGGTCCATGAACCACGGGACCACCGGCACCTCCCAGACGTCGTGCCGGGTCAGGAACCGCACGTAGCGTCCACGGGTGATCGCGGCCCGCTCGATCAGCACGAAGTCGGGGTAGGAGACGTGCGTCGCCGCGAGGATCACCGGCCCGGCCAGCGGCACGTGCTCCGCCCCGGTCCACCGCACGTCGAGCCGCAGACCCCGCAGCACGACGCGACCCAGTCCGTTGACGACGCGGTAGACCGGATCCACGCGCACAACCTAGTGCCAGCACGCCGAGCGGGCTGATCCTGCTCAGCTGAACGGCGGCCGCTCGTCGAGCTTCACGGAGCGACGCCCCGCCCACCGCCACACCCGGGCGGCGCGGTCGCGGTCCTCGTCGGTGACCAGGTTGCCCATCCAGCGCAGGGCGAGCGTCATCAGCCAGTCCGACCGCATCCCCGCCGGCCCCAGCGCCGGGAGCAGCCGTGGGACGGTGACCAACCCGGCCAGCCGGCGCGCGATCGAGAAGGCCTCGCCGTAGTGCTCGCGCAGCAGCTGCGGCCAGACGAGGGAGAGGTCGTCGTGCTCGGCCATCAGGTCGACGACCAGCCGGCCGCCCTCCAGGCCGTAGTCGATCCCCTCGCCGTTGAGCGGGTTCACGCACGCGGCGGCATCGCCGACCAGCGCCCAGTTGGGGCCGGCCACGTTCGACACCGCACCCCCCATCGGCAACAGTGCCGAGGTCGGCATCCTCAGCTCGCCCGACAGCTCGAACTCCGCGCGTCGCTCGTCGGCGTAGAACTGCATCAGGGGACGCAGCGCCACGTTGGCCGGGTGCTTCTCCGTGGCGAGCGTGCCGACGCCGATGTTCACCTGGCCGTCGCCGAGCGGGAAGATCCAGCCGTAGCCCGACAGGATCTCCCCCGTCTCGCCGCGCAGCTCGAGGTGGCTGCTGATCCACGGATCGTCCGACTTCCCGGAGTCGACGTAGGAGCGTGCCGCCACGCCGTACGCCGTGTCGCGGTGCCACTCCCGCCCGAGCTTCTTGCCCAGGGTGGAGCGCACGCCGTCGGCGACGAGCAGGCGCTCGCAGCCGATCTCGAAGCGCTCACCGTCTCGGTCGAAGACGACCGCGGCCACGCGCCCGCCCTCCATCCGCACGTCGACCGCCCGGATCCCGTCGATCCCGTGGGCGCCGGCCTTGATCGCCGTGGTGCGCAGGTGGTCGTCGAGCTCGGTGCGGGCGACCGCCGAGCCGTAGGCGGGCAGCGACCCTCCCGGCCAGGGCAGCAGCAGGGTCTGGCCGAAGCCGTGGGCCCGCAGACCGTGGTTGACCGTGTGTGCCCGCACCCAGTCGCCGAGCCCGAGACGCTCGAGCTCACCGATCGCGCGCGGGGTCAGCCCGTCGCCGCACGTCTTGTCGCGGGGGAAGACCGCAGCGTCCGCCAGCACCACGTCCAGACCCGCCCGCGCGGCCCAGGCAGCGGCCGCCGACCCAGCAGGCCCGGCCCCCACGACGAGCACGTCGGTGCGCGCGGGGACGGGAGTGGTGGTCACCCGCACATTCTCGCAAGGGTGCCGGAACACCCGGTTAGCCGGGTACTCATGGCTAATTGGGCCGTTGCAACGCCCGAACAAGACAGGAGTACCCGGTTAACCGGGTACTCCTGCGTCCTGCCTCTCGTCTCACCGGGTTTCGAGACGCACAACGCCCCCCGCGCGAGCGCGGGGGGCGTTGGTGCTCCTCAACCTTCGAGCCTGTTCCGAGGGTTCGCTAGCTCACCCTCGGGACTCTCAGTTCTGGTACGAACCGAAGTCGAAGTCGTCCAGGGCCACGGTCTGACTCGTGCCGGAGCCGAAGTAGTCGTCTCCGTAGTTGTCGTAACCGGTGACGGCGTACGCCGCGGCGCGGGCCTCCTCGGTGGGCTCCACCCGGATGTTGCGGTACCGCTCGAGGCCGGTGCCCGCCGGGATCAGCTTGCCGATGATCACGTTCTCCTTCAGACCCAGCAGCGAGTCCGACTTGCCGTTGATGGCAGCGTCGGTGAGCACCCGGGTGGTCTCCTGGAAGGAGGCCGCCGAGAGCCACGACTCGGTCGCGAGCGAGGCCTTGGTGATGCCCATCAGCACCGGACGACCCGAGGCGGGCTTGGTGCCCTCGGAGACCGCGCGGCGGTTCTCCTCCTCGTAGCGCACCCGGTCGACGAGGTCGGACGGGAGCAGCTTGGTGTCGCCGGACTCGATCACCGTGACGCGGCGCAGCATCTGCCGCACGATGATCTCGATGTGCTTGTCGTGGATCGACACGCCCTGGCTGCGGTAGACCTGCTGGACCTCGGCCACCAGGTGCTCCTGCGCCTTGCGGACGCCGAGGATGCGCAGCACGTCCTGCGGGTCGGGAGTTCCCTGGGTGAGCTGCTGGCCGACCTCGATGTGGTCGCCGTCAGCCACCAGCAGGCGCGAACGCTTGCTGACGGGGTACTCCTGCACCTCCGAACCGTCGTCGGGGGTCACCAGGACCTTGCGGGTCTTGTCGGTGTCCTCGATCTCGATCCGGCCGGCAGCCTCCGAGATCGGCGACTTGCCCTTGGGCTGACGCGCCTCGAACAGCTCGACCACGCGGGGCAGACCCTGCGTGATGTCGTCGGCCGACGCCACACCACCGGTGTGGAAGGTGCGCATCGTCAGCTGCGTGCCGGGCTCACCGATGGACTGCGCGGCGATGATGCCGACCGCCTCACCGATGTCCACGAGCTGGCCGGTCGCGAGCGAACGGCCGTAGCACTTCGAGCACGTGCCGGTCTTGGCGTCACAGGTCAGCACGGAGCGGACCTTGACCTCCTCGATCCCGGCAGCGACGAGCTCCTCGATCTTGACGTCACCCAGGTCGTCACCAGCACCGGCCAGCACTGCCCCGGAGTCCGGGTGCAGGATGTCGACCGCTGCGGTGCGGGCGTACGCCGAGGTCTCGGCGTTCTCGTCCTTGCGGACCACGCCGTCCTCGCCCCGCACACCGATCACCTTGGGCATGCCGCGCTCGGTGCCGCAGTCGTCCTCGCGGATGATCACGTCCTGCGAGACGTCCACCAGACGACGGGTCAGGTAACCCGAGTCAGCGGTGCGGAGCGCCGTGTCGGCGAGACCCTTGCGGGCACCGTGGGTGGAGATGAAGTACTCCAGGACCGAGAGGCCCTCACGGAAGTTCGCCTTGATCGGACGCGGGATGATCTCGCCCTTCGGGTTCGCCACCAGACCACGCATGGCCGCGACCTGACGCATCTGCATCATGTTTCCGGACGCGCCGGAGTCGACCATCATGTAGATCGGGTTGTTCTTGTCGAAGTTGGCTTCCATCGCCTTGGCGACCTCGTTGGAGGCCTGGGTCCAGATCTCGATGAGCTCCTGGCGACGCTCGTCGTCGGTGATCAGGCCCAGCTCGGCCTGCGACTGGACCTTGGCGGCCTTCTCGTCGTACTTGGCGAGGATCTCCTTCTTCGAGTCCGGCGTCACGACGTCCTCGATCGAGACCGTCACACCCGAGTAGGTCGCCCACACGAAGCCGGCGTCCTTGAGGGCGTCCAGGCTGTTGGCCACCTCGACCTTGGTGTAGCGCTCGGCGAGGTTGTTCACGATCCGGCCCAGCTCGCGCTTGCCGACGCCGAACTCGGCGTACTCGTAGTTCGAGGGGAGCGTCTCGTTGAACAGGGCGCGGCCCAGGGTGGTGTCGAGCGTGACCGGGTCACCCTCGACCCAGCCGTCGGGGAGCTCGGTGCCGGCAGGCGGCACCACGCCCTCGAGACGGATCCGGACCTTGGACTGGAGCGTGATCTCGTGCTTGTCCAGCGCCATGATCGCCTCGCCGATCGAGGAGAACGCACGGCCTTCGCCGACCGCACCCTCGTCGAGACGGGTCAGGAAGAAGATGCCGATGATCATGTCCTGCGTAGGCATCGTGACGGGGCGACCGTCCGACGGCTTCAGGATGTTGTTCGTCGACAGCATCAGGATCCGGGCCTCGGCCTGCGCCTCCGCGGAGAGCGGCAGGTGCACGGCCATCTGGTCACCGTCGAAGTCGGCGTTGAACGCCGAGCAGACGAGCGGGTGGATCTGGATGGCCTTGCCCTCGATCAGCTGCGGCTCGAAGGCCTGGATGCCGAGGCGGTGCAGCGTCGGTGCGCGGTTGAGCAGCACCGGGTGCTCCGCGATGACCTCCTCGAGCACGTCCCAGACCTCGGGGCGTACGGCGCGCTCCACCATCCGCTTGGCGGACTTGATGTTCTGAGCGTGCGAGAGGTCGACCAGGCGCTTCATCACGAACGGCTTGAACAGCTCGATCGCCATGTACTTCGGCAGACCGCACTGGTGCAGCTTGAGCTGCGGGCCGGAGACGATGACCGAACGGCCCGAGTAGTCCACGCGCTTGCCGAGCAGGTTCTGGCGGAAACGACCCTGCTTGCCCTTGAGCATGTCGGACAGCGACTTCAGCGGCCGGTTGCCCGGGCCGGTGACCGGACGACCACGACGGCCGTTGTCGAACAGCGAGTCGACGGCCTCCTGGAGCATCCGCTTCTCGTTGTTGACGATGATCTCGGGGGCACCGAGGTCGAGCAGCCGCTTGAGCCGGTTGTTCCGGTTGATCACGCGGCGGTAGAGGTCGTTCAGGTCGGAGGTCGCGAAGCGGCCACCGTCGAGCTGCACCATCGGGCGCAGGTCCGGCGGGATGACCGGAACGGCGTCGAGCACCATGCCGAGCGGCGAGTTCTGCGTCTTGCGGAACGCGTCGACGACCTTGAGGCGCTTGAGCGCACGGACCTTCTTCTGGCCCTTGCCGTTGGCGATCGTGTCGCGCAGCGACTCGACCTCGGCGGCGATGTCGAAGGTCTCGAGACGCTTCTGGATCGCCGTGGCGCCCATGAAGCCCTCGAAGTACTTGCCGAACCAGTTCTTCATCTCGCGGTAGAGGAGCTCGTCGCCCATCAGGTCCTGGACCTTGAGGGTCTTGAACGTCGTCCAGACCTCCTCGAGACGCGCGAGCTCGGCGTCGGAACGCTTGCGCACGGCAGCCATCTCACGCTCGGCACCGTCCTTGACCTTGCGCTTGGCGTCGGCCTTGGCGCCCTCCTCCTCGAGTGCGGCGAGGTCGGTCTCGAGCTTCTTGGCGCGCTCCTCGATCTGGACGTCGCGTCGGTTCTCCAGGCTCTTGCGCTGCAGGCCGATCTTGCCCTCGAGGTCGGAGAGGTCCCGGTGACGGGCGTCCTCGTCCACGCTGGTGATCATGTACGCCGCGAAGTAGATGACCTTCTCGAGGTCCTTCGGCGCCAGGTCGAGCAGGTAGCCGAGCCGGCTCGGCACACCCTTGAAGTACCAGATGTGCGTGACGGGGGCGGCGAGCTCGATGTGGCCCATCCGCTCACGACGCACCTTGGAACGGGTCACCTCGACGCCGCAGCGCTCGCAGATGATGCCCTTGAAGCGCACGCGCTTGTACTTGCCGCAGTAGCACTCCCAGTCCCGGGTGGGACCGAAGATCTTCTCGCAGAAGAGTCCGTCACGCTCGGGCTTGAGCGTGCGGTAGTTGATCGTCTCCGGCTTCTTGACCTCGCCGTGGCTCCAGGCGCGGATCTCGTCCGCGGTGGCCAGGCCGATCTTGAGCTGGTCGAAGAAATTCACATCGAGCACGGTGGCTGCTTCCCTCGTTCTACTTTTGTTACTGAATGTGTGGGGGGACCGGGGTGGGCCCGGCGGCGCTGGGCGCCGCCGGGCGCTACCTCAGACTTCCTCGACGCTGCTGGGCTCGCGGCGGGACAGGTCGATGCCGAGCTCCTCGGCGGCGCGGAAGACGTCTTCCTCCGCGTCGCGCATCTCGATCGCGCTGCCGTCCTGGGACAGCACCTCGACGTTGAGGCAGAGCGACTGCATCTCCTTGACGAGCACCTTGAACGACTCCGGGATGCCGGAGTCGGGGATGTTCTCGCCCTTCACGATGGCCTCGTAGACCTTGACGCGACCAGGCACGTCGTCGGACTTGATCGTGAGCAGCTCCTGCAGGGCGTAGGCGGCGCCGTACGCCTCCATCGCCCAGACCTCCATCTCGCCGAACCGCTGGCCACCGAACTGGGCCTTACCGCCCAGGGGCTGCTGCGTGATCATCGAGTAGGGGCCGGTCGAACGCGCGTGGATCTTGTCGTCGACCAGGTGGTGGAGCTTGAGGATGTACATGTAGCCCATCGCCACCGGCGCGGGGAACGGCTCTCCGGAACGACCGTCGAACAGGTTCGCCTTGCCGTTCTCCCCGACGATGCGGACACCGTCACGGTTGGGGATGGACGAGCCGAGCAGGCCGACGATCTCGTCCTCACGCGCACCGTCGAAGACCGGGGTCGCGACGTTGGTGTCCGGGTCGGACTTGTCGGCGTGGATCTTGATCAGCCGGTCCTTCCAGTCGGACTGCGACTTGTCGGCGTGCAGATCGACGTCCCAGCCCTGCTTGGCGAGCCAGCCGAGGTGGAGCTCGAGGATCTGACCGATGTTCATCCGTCGCGGCACACCGAGCGGGTTCAGGATCACGTCGACGGGGGTGCCGTCCTCGGTGAACGGCATGTCCTCGATCGGCAGGATCTTGGCGATGACGCCCTTGTTGCCGTGACGACCGGCGAGCTTGTCACCCACGGAGATCTTGCGCTTCTGGGCGACGTACACCCGGACCAGCTGGTTCACGCCCGGGGGCAGCTCGTCGCCGTCCTCGCGGTTGAACTCGCGGACGCCGATGACCGTGCCGGACTCACCGTGCGGGACCTTCATGGAGGTGTCGCGCACCTCGCGCGCCTTCTCACCGAAGATCGCGCGGAGCAGGCGCTCCTCGGGGGTCAGCTCGGTCTCACCCTTCGGGGTCACCTTGCCGACGAGGATGTCACCGGTGGTGACCTCCGCGCCGACGCGGATCACGCCACGCTCGTCCAGGTCGGCGAGCAGGTCGTCGCTGACGTTGGGGATGTCGCGGGTGATCTCCTCGGGGCCCAGCTTGGTGTCGCGGGCGTCGACCTCGTGCTCCTCGATGTGGATCGAGGTGAGGACGTCCTCCTGCACCAGGCGCTGGGACAGGATGATCGCGTCCTCGTAGTTGTGACCCTGCCAGGGCATGAAGGCGACGAGCAGGTTGGTGCCCAGCGCCATCTCGCCCTCGTCGGTGCACGGACCGTCGGCGATCGGCGAACCGACCTCGACCCGGTCACCCTCGGCGACCAGCGGACGCTGGTTGATGCAGGTGCCCTGGTTGGAGCGGGTGAACTTCAGCAGTCGGTAGGACTTGTCGCCACCCTCGTCGGTCATGATCACGACCTCGTCGGCCGAGACCTCCTTGACCACACCGGCCACGTCGGAGGTGACCACGTCGCCGGCGTCGACGGCGGCGCGGTACTCCATGCCGGTGCCGACCAGCGGGGCGTCGCTCTTGATGAGCGGCACCGCCTGACGCTGCATGTTGGCGCCCATCAGCGCGCGGTTGGCGTCGTCGTGCTCGAGGAACGGGATCAGCGCGGTCGCCACCGACACCATCTGGCGCGGCGAGACGTCCATGTACTCGACCTCGTTGCGCGGGATGTCGACGGTCTCACCGCCGCGGGTGCGGACCAGGACCCGCTCGTCGACGAAGTTGTCGTCGTCGTCGAGCGTGGCGTTGGCCTGCGCGATGACCCGCGAGTCCTCCTCGTCGGCGGTCAGGTGGTGGATCTCGTTGGTGACGTGACCGTCGGTGACCACCCGGTAGGGCGTCTCCACGAAGCCGAACGGGTTGATCCGTCCGTAGGAGGCGAGCGAGCCGATCAGGCCGATGTTCGGGCCTTCAGGGGTCTCGATCGGGCACATGCGGCCGTAGTGCGAGGGGTGCACGTCGCGGACGTCCATCTGCGCGCGGTCACGGGAGATACCGCCCGGGCCGAGCGCGGAGAGACGACGCTTGTGGGTCAGACCGGCGATCGGGTTGGTCTGGTCCATGAACTGCGAGAGCTGGGAGGTTCCGAAGAACTCCTTCAGCGCCGCCACGACGGGACGGATGTTGATCAGGGACTGGGGCGTGATCGCCTCGACGTCCTGGGTCGTCATCCGCTCGCGGACCACGCGCTCCATCCGGGCGAGGCCGGTGCGCAGCTGGTTCTGGATCAGCTCGCCCACCGTGCGCATGCGCCGGTTGCCGAAGTGGTCGATGTCGTCCGCGCGGACCTCGATGGCCTCGTCGTGGGCGTTCTTCACCTCGTTGTTCTGCGCGTCGACGAGGTTCTGCTTGTCGGCGTGCAGCTGCACGATGTAGCGGATCGTCGCCACGATGTCGTCGATGGTCAGCGTCTGCTGGTCGAAGGCCTCGTGGGTCCCGAGCTTCTTGTTGATCTTGTAGCGACCGACCTTGGCCAGGTCGTAGCGCTTCGGGTTGAAGTAGTAGTTCTGCAGCAGCGTCTGCGCAGCCTCACGCGTGGGCGGCTCGCCCGGGCGCAGCTTGCGGTAGATGTCGAGCAGCGCGTCGTCCTGAGCCTCGGTGTGGTCCTTCTCGAGGGTCAGCATCATCGACTCGTACTCGCCGAACTCCTCGCGGATCTGCTCGTTGGTCCAGCCGAGGGCCTTGAGCAGCACGGTGACGTTCTGCTTGCGCTTGCGGTCGAGGCGTACGCCGACCATGTCGCGCTTGTCGATCTCGAACTCCAGCCACGCACCGCGCGACGGGATCACCTTGGCGGTGAAGATGTCCTTGTCCGAGGTCTTGTCGGCGGAGCGCTCGAAGTAGACACCGGGCGAGCGCACCAGCTGGGAGACCACGACACGCTCGGTGCCGTTGATGATGAAGGTGCCCTTGCGGGTCATCATCGGGAAGTCGCCCATGAAGACCGTCTGGCCCTTGATCTCGCCGGTCTCACCGTTGGTGAACTCGGCCGAGACGTAGAGGGGGCGGGAGTAGGTGAAGTCCTTCTCCTTGCACTCCTCCTCGGTGTACTTCGGGTCGAGGAAGACGGGGTTCTCGAACGAGAGCGACATCGTCTCGGAGAAGTCCTCGATCGGCGAGATCTCCTCGAAGATCTCGTGGAGTCCCGACTTCTGCGAGAGCTCCTCACCGGCGCTGCGGCGCTCGGCGACCTTGTTCTCCCACTTCTCGTTGCCGATCAGCCAGTCGAAGCTGTCGGTCTGGAGAGCCAGAAGCTGCGGAACCTCGAGTGGCTCGGAGATCTTGGCGAAGGAGATGCGGCGGGGTGAGGAAGAGTTGTTGTTGCTGAGCTTGGGGCGCTTCGCGGCCAAGAGTGGTCCTTCCGAGGCTCACATGTGTGGCGACACCGTCCCACCACAAACCAGGCCACCGGGCAGGCAGGAAGCATTTGAGGGAGGGCGCAAAGAGTCAGATTACAACACTGCACCCGCCAAGGACAACCCGGGGTTGGTGCACGGGTCGCGCCTGGCGCCTCTAGTGGCGACAGGCTACCCCCTCAGTAGCTCTTGAGGTTGTCAACCAGCCAACGATCGCCGACCTTCTCCATCTTCATCGCGACCCGGTTCTGGAAGATCTGGGGGTCGGCACCGGGCCTCTTGGAGACCTGGTTGACGAAGACCAGCACCCGCGCGTCGTTGTCCTCGGCGTCCATCACGCCCGAGCCCAGCACCGAGGAGGTGACCACGGTCTTGGTCTGGACGGCCGCTCCGGGCGTCCCGTCCTTCTGCTTCTCGAGCAGCGCGAAGTTCTTCAGGTACGTCTTCTTGAAGCCGTCCGTCAGGTAGCCACCGGCGCGCTCGCGGTCGGCCGGCAGGGTGCGGTAGTCGTAGGAGAGCACGGCCTTGGCGGCCCGCTCGGCTGCCGCCGGCGCCTCGTCTCGCGAGTCGATGACGTCGGCCGCCTTCTGCACCTTGACGCCGGCGAAGGCGGTCGCGACGAGCACGGCAACGGTCAGCGCAGCGAGGATGACGAGGGTCACGGTGCTCAGGCCGCCCAGGGTGGCCAGCACTCCCCGCCCGATGCCTGAACGCTTCGCGGGAGCACCTGGCGGTGGGGCGGCTTCGGCGTGCACGGAAGCCGCCGTCTCCGGGGTCGGGACAGGGCCGGGCACCGGTGCGGGCGCTGCTGCGTGCTGCGGCTCGGCATCGAGCGTGGCGTCGTAGTGCCGGCGTTGCTCCGGGTCGAGGAGCACGGTCGCCGCCTCGTTGAACATCCGGAACTGGCCCGAGCCCGATCCCGGCTCGAACTTGTCGGTGGCCTCGCGCCAGGCTGCCTTGATCTGGTCTGGGTCAGCATCACGGGAGATGCCGAGCACGTCGTACCAGGACGGGGTAGGTGTCGGATTCATGGCGTCACCAGCTCAGTTCACCGGGTTGAAGTCGTCGACCAGCCACTTGCCGTCGACCTTGACCAGGCTGACGGTCCAGCGGTAGTGGTGCTCGATCTTTCCCTGCGAGGTCTGTACGTCGGCGTCATGGCCGACGAGCACGGTGGCCGAGTCGTCGTCCAGGTCAGCGACACCGGAGACCAGGACCTTGCCGGTGCCCTTCACCTTGGCCGCCGCGTAGCTCTGCTTCATCGCGTCGAAGACCTGGGTGTTCTTGGTCTTCGCCTTCGTGGTCAGCAGGCCGTTCACACCCTTGATGTAGGCATCGAACTTGGTGCCGTCGACGTTGTCCATCCGGAGCGCGAACTGCTCGGCGACCGCGGTCGCCTGCTTGCGCTGAATGTCCGACGGCGCCACTGGAGCGCCCGAGAGCGGGTTCAGGGGCTCGTCGTTGATGTGGTTGAGCCGGTAGACCAGGTAGCCGCATCCCAGGATGCCGAGCACGAGCAGGATCAGCAGCCCGCCGGCGAGAAAGGCCCTGCCCTTGCGGACAGGAGTGCGCTGGGCAGGCGACGATTCGTCGAGATCGTCGATCCCGGCGTGGGTTGGTTGACTCAAGAACTACTCCTGGTGGTCGGGCAGCGACGGCTGCAGCAACATCCATTTCCAGGAGTCGTTGCCGAACAGCTGGGCTGCACCGCCGTCGTAGGCGATCTTGGGGCTGTGGTCCTGATCGGCCCAGATCGTCTTGCCGGTCTTGGCATCGTACGTCGCGACCGGTGAGCGGTAAGCCGTGCCGGTGCGAGGGGGCGACTTCTCGGCACCGCGGAAGTTCTTGCCCCCGTCGGTGCAGCCCGCCTTGACGTTCATCGGCCGGTCAGCCCGGTTGTGCGGGCTGCGGCGGTCGGTGGACTCGTAGCCGGCGTCGCAGACGGGTGAGTCCTGCTGGAGGATCAGACCGAACTGTGCGTCGTACTGGCCCTGGCCGTTCTTCTTGGCCACCGTGAAGCCGCCAGCGACCACGTAGGGATAGATGACCAGCAGCTGTCGGATGCCCGGGAGGTGCTTGACGACGACTTCGTTGGTGGTCACCAGGTTGTTGATCAGGGACCCCAGGTTCACGCGGTTCTGCTCGAGGAAGGTGCGCAGCTGGTTCGCCGTGGCGGAGCCGTTGTCGATCAGCGAGCGAAGGTACTTGTCGTTGGCGGCGACGGTGCCGCTGAACAGCGCAAGGTCCCTGGAGAAGCTCCGGATCGCCGACCCCTTGTCGACCTGGGTCTGCAGGACCGTGTGCGAGTCTCGGATCAGCGCTGTCGTGGTCTCGAAGTTTTCGTTGGCTGACTCGATGAACGAGCTCGAGGTGTCGATGATCTGGCCGATGCTCGGGCCGGCGTCCTTGAAGGCCGCTCCGGACTCGGCGACCACCGTGCGCAGGTCGGCTTGGGGCACCGACTCCACCAGGGCTGAGAGATTGGTGAGGATCTCCGTGGTCGAGACCGGAATCTGGGTGTCCTCCTTGGCGATCTCGGACCCGTCCTTGAGGTAGGGGCCGTCGTTGGTCTTCGGCTGGAGCTCGACGTACTGCTCGCCGACCGCCGACTTGTTGCCCACCAGGGCGACGCTGTCCGCCGGGATCTTCTCGCTCTTCTTCTCGATGGAGAGGACGACGTCGACTCCGTCGTCGGTCAGCTTCATCGCCGAGACCTGCCCGATCCGAACGCCGCGGTAGGTGACCTCGGCGCCGGTGAAGATGCCACCGGACTGGTCGAAGTGCGCATCGACGGAGTAGGCCGAGTCATAGAACAACCGGTCGAGGCGCGCGTAGCGGGCGCCCACGAACGTGACCCCGACCAAGGTCAGGATGACGAAGGCGATGAGCTGCTTCTTGGTGCGTGCGGTGATCATCGCAGGACCGCCCCCTGGAGAAGCATCGTGCCGATTCCCGGGTCCAGCCCGTGTGCGGCCAGACCGAACGGGTCGAGTTGCGTCTCGGCGCCTCTGGAAGCTGCGAGCCCAGATCTGGCGCGCGGAACGCGGAGCCCACCGGGCAGCTGCCGATCCGCCGGTGCCACCGGTTGCCCAGCGCGTGCGCCACCCGTGACCGCATGGGTCGCCGCTTGACGAGCTGCTGGACCTGCGAGGGCGTGCAGGATGTTGAGCGTGTCAAGCAGACCGGGGAGCAGACCGCCGTGCAGGCTGTGAGCAGGGTGCCGACGTCGACAGCCTTGCACTGGCTTCTTCGGCCTCGGCTGCAGGGCCGGCTGTGAGCAGCCGTCGATGTCGGTTGTTGCGCAGGCGACGCTTCTCGACGCTCGGTGATCAGCGCGGTGTCGGGCAACGTCCGACATCGTTCGGTCGACCGCCGTGGTCACGTTGCGCTGGGTCTGGGCGAGGACCCGGCTGAGGGCGGCACACACCGGCCCGGTCGGGAGCGCGGGCAGTCTGCAGGTCGGCGAGATCGATGTCCAGGTTGGCCGAGAGGTTGGTGTAGTCACCCATGTGCAGGTTGCGGGCCACCTGCGGGTCGCGGCCGATGGCTTCGTCGACGAACGGGTAGGTCAAGAAGACCTGGAAGGACTTGGGGAAGTTCTGGCCCGCCTTCGCGAAGCCGTCCAGCACGGGCGCCAGGGAGCGCAGGCTGTTGATCGTCGACTCCTTGGACGCCTTGATGACGCGCACCCCGACCCCGCTCAGCCGGTCGAGCGCTCGGAGCAGCTTCACCAGGTCGGCACGCTGACCGTTCACGGACCGCAGCGCCGCCGGGATGTGGTCGAGCGCGCTCTTGATGGTGCCGTCCTGCTTCTTCAGCTGCGCGGCAAGCCTGTTGGTGTTCTCCAGCGCGGCGACGATGGATTCCTTGTTCGCGTCGAGCTGACTCATGAAGCTGCGGATCTGGTCGAGCACCGAGCGGACCTCGGACTCGCGTCCGCCGAGGGCGTTGTTGAGCTCGGCAGCGATGGTCTTGAGCTGACCCACCCCGCCGCCGTTCAACAAGCAGGGACAGCGCTCCCAGCACCTCCTCGACCTCGGGGTTGCGTCCGGTGCGGTCGAGTCCGATGGTGTCGCCGTTCGAGAGCTTCCCGCTGCCGGGCTCCTTCGGTGCCTCGAGCTGCACGAACTTCTCGCCGAGCAGGCTGGTCTGGCGGATCTCGGCCCGGGCGTTGTCCGGCAGGTTGATGTCTCCTGGGACCTCGACCGTGACCTTGGCGACGTAGCCCTTGAGCGCGACCTTCTTGACCTTGCCGACGGTGACGTCATCGACCTTCACGGTCGACTGGGGCACGAGGTCGAGGACGTCGCGGAACATCACCTTGATGGTCATCGGGTGGTCACCGGTGCTCGCGCCACCAGGAAGCGGGGCGTCATAGATCGAGCAGCCGGAGAGCACGAGCGCGGTCGCAACCAGTGCGGAGAGCAAGCCCGCTACGCGTCGGCCGGTGGCACGACTGCCGCCACGACCGGGACGCAGGCTGAGATCGGTGCGCGTCATCGGGTCACCCCCACGAGGCCACCCAGGGACTGGTCGATCGGCTCGGTCACCCGCGGCTTGGCCGAGGGGTCGCCCGCGAAGGGCCGAGCGCGACCGAGGGGCTTGGTGCCCAAGGCCTGCTGGATCGCGCTGCACCCAGCCGTTCCACCCGGAGCCTGCTTGACGAACGAGCAGAGCACGGCTGCGGGGCTGGCCTGGAGCTGGGTGAAGAGCTCAGAGACGTTGTCCCGGGTGTCCAGGGTCCCCTGTTTCACGTTGCCGGAGAGGAAGAGGTTGTTCAGCGCCGCGGGTGCGTACCTCAGGGTCTGGTCGAGCGCCGTGCGACGCTTGACCAGGGTCTTGGAGATCTTGTTCAGGCCGGAGATGTTGCTGGTCAGCGAGGCCCGGTTCTCCTTCACGAAGCTACGGACCTGCGCCATCGCGATGCTCAGGTTCTTCAGGACCGCAGCCAGCTCCTGGCGCTCACCGGCGAGCAGGTTGGCGCCGCTCGCCAGCGAGTCGTTGAACTTGCGCACCGTGCCGTCGTTCTTCGCCAGCGTGTGGGTGAAGTCCTCGACCTGGGTGAGGGTGCCGAACAGGGCGTCCTTGTTGTCTGCCAGGGTCTTGGTGAAGGCGCCCAGGTTCTTCAAGGTCTTGTTGAACTGCACGCCCTGACCGCCGAAGTTGCGGGCGGTCGAGTCGAGCAGGCGCGTCAGCGGCCCCACACCATTGCCATTCGCCTTGTTGGCGCCGTCAGGACCCAGGGCGATGTCGAGGTCGTTGATGCTGCCGAAGATCTCGTCGAGCTCCAGCGGGGTCGCCGTGCGGTCGACCCCCAGCTTCGCGTTGTCAGCGAGCACGTCGCCGCTCGTGTAGGCCGGCGTGAGCTGCACGAACCGGTCACCGACGATCGAGGGCGAGATCACAGCCGCCTTGGCGTTCGCGGGGACCTTGTACTTGGCGTCGTAGGTGAACACCACCTTGACGGTGGTGCCGGACGGAGTGACCGTGTCGACCTTGCCGACGGGCACACCCAGGATCTTGACGTCCGACCCCTCGTAGAGGGACACGGTGCGCGGGAACTCTGCCGTCACGGTCTTCTTGTCCGAGCCGGGCCAGAAGGTCACGAGCAGCGCGGCCACGATCGCCAGAACGGCGATGATCGCGACGAGCGGGCTGATCTTGCCGAAGACCTTCATCATCCACCCACCTTGAGGCTGGGGACGGGAGGCAGGTTCTGGATCCAGGTGTCGAACCAGGGGCCTGAGCCGAGCGTGTTCGCGAAGACCCGGTAGAACGGGGCCATCAACCGCAGGCTCTCGTCGAGGTTGGACTGGTTCTTCAACAACAGGTTGACCACGCCCTGGAGGTTGCTCAGGGCCGGCTTGAGGTCGGCCCGAGTCTGCTGGACGAGCAAGGTGAGCTCGGTGGACAACCTGCTGGTGGAGACGAGGAGCCGGTGCACCGCCTCGCGGCGCGCCACCAGGGCGCGCAGCAAGACATCGCTGTCCTTCATCAGGCTGACGATGTCCTGGTCGCGGGCGGCCAGGGTGCCGGAGACGGTGTGCAGGTTTCCGAGCAGCTCCCCGATCTGGTCGTTGCGGCTCGCCACTGTCTCAGAGAGGCGCGAGAGGCCGCGCAAGGTGCTCTGGAACGCGGCCGGGGTGTCCTTGGTCAGGCAGCGAGCGTGTCGATCGACTTCGCGAGCCGGGCGGTGTCGATCTTCTCGGCGCGGTCCGCGAGGCCGGAGAAGGCCTGGACCACGTTGTACGGCGACCGGGTCCGCGAGACGGGGATCGTCGAGTCTTCCTTGAGCTGGCCGGGCCCTTCGGGCTCCAGCGAGATGAACATCGCACCCAGCAAGGTCTTGACCTTGATCGCCGCGACGGTCTCGGTGCCGAACTTCGAGGGCGTCTTGACCTGGAAGCTCACGTTCACCTTGTTGTCCGCGAGCTCGATCTTGGTCACCTTTCCGACGCGGACTCCGGCGATGCGGACCTCGTCGTTGGGCTTGAGCCCACCAGCCTCCGCGAAAGCGGCGTGGTAGGTGTCCCCGCCGCCGATCAGGGGAAGTGAACCGGCCTTGAAGGCCGCCACGAGGAGGATCAGGATCACAGCGATGCTGATGGCACCGATCGGGACCGGGTTGCGTTCGCGGAACGGTTTGCTCATGGCAGGTGACACCTCGCATCGTCTCCGAGGGTGCTGGTGTCGTACTTGATCGGCAGGCTCTGGCCGCCGACCTTCACGTTGCCCTGGAACTGGCACAGGTAGAAGTTGAAGAACGAACCGTAGATCGCTGTGCGCCCGATCTTCTTGAGCTTGATCGGGAGAACCTGCATGGCCCGGTCGATCTCGGCCCTGCCCTTGTTCAGGTTGGTCGCCACCTGACGCAGTCCCTTGACGTCCTTCACGAGCGGCGGTCGGATCCCGACGGCGAGGTCGGA
Organism: uncultured Actinomycetota bacterium; assembly: GCA_963842565.1. Classification (GTDB taxonomy): domain Bacteria; phylum Actinomycetota; class Actinomycetes; order Propionibacteriales; family Nocardioidaceae; genus Marmoricola. Next base: position 30,559 of record CAWJGX010000017.1, read on the forward strand.
GGTCTGGTCGGCCAGGTTGGAGATGGAGTCCAGCGAGCCGAGGATGGCGTCCTTGTCCTTGACCAGCCCGGCCATGAAGGTTCTGGAACTCGGTGATCAAGCTGTTCAGTTCCTTGTTGCGACCGGCGAGGGTGGCCAGCACGTCGTTCAGGTTGTTGATCAGGTCACCGATCACTTGGTCGCGGTCCGCGAGCGTGTTGGTGATCGACGCCGTGCTCTGCAGCAGGGCGTTGAAGTTGCCGCCCTCGCCCTGGAACACCGTGACCACCTCGGCGGAGAGCTTGTTGATGTCCGCGGGCGAGAGCGCAGCGAAGAGCGGCTTGAACCCGTTGAAGAGCACCGTCAGGTCGAGCGCCGGCTCGGTTCGGTCTCATCGGGATCGTCGAGTCCTCCGGCATCCGCGGTGAGGTCACCGACGCCTTGGGTCAGCGAGATGTAGCGCTGGCCGACCAGGTTGCGGTAGCGGATCGTGGCGGTGGAGCTCTTGGTGACGATCGAGCTCTCGGCGACGCTGAAGGAGACCTCGGCACGGGTGCGGTCGACGATCTTGACGTCCTTGACGCTGCCGACCTTCACACCGGCGATCCGGATGTCGTCGCCCTTGACCACGCCGGTGGCGTCGGAGAACACGGCCTTGTAGGGGCGGGTGGACTCGAAGCTCAGGTTGCCGATCAGGACCACGAGCACACCCGTCGCCAGCGTGGTCACCACGATGAAGATGGTCAGCTTGACCAGGTCTCCCCTGGTCTGCTTGTCCAGGATGCTCATCCCACGCTCACCTCCGTGCCGGCCATGGCCGGACCGAAGAGGAGCGAAGCAAGGTCCGACATCTTGTCGGCCGGGACGCCGAGCTCGGGCGCGGTCAGGGAGTTGATCAGCGCCTTCTGCGAAGCAGTGCCCGCGGTGTCGGTGGTGAGACCACCGGTCTGGTTCGACCGGGTCGCGAACCCGGTGCCGGTGCGCTGGTTGTCTCCCTTGCCGAGTCCGTTCGCTCCGTCGTTGAGGTTCGGGAACTGCCCGCCACGAGGGTAGTAGGGAATCGGCGGGTTCGGCAGGCCCGCGCAGTTCGGGGCGTTGTTCGCGCCGTACACCTGACGGTCGGCCGACGGTGTACCCGCGCGGTTGCTGCGGCAGCACTTTCAGGTTGATGTGGAAGATGAAGCCGCGGAACGTCTGAGCAAGGCGCGGCGCCTGCTTCACGATGCCCTCGAGCAGGCACGGGAACGTGCTCGAGTAGCGCGCGAGCAGCGCCAGGATGGGCTCACTGAGCTGACCGAGCCGAATGATGTTGTCGCCGTTGTCGTCCAGGAACGTCTTGGTCGTGTTGGAGAGCGACGTCAGGTCGCGGAGGAACGCGTGCAGCTTCTGCTGCTTGGAGACCAGGGTGTTGCCGGTCTTCACCGAGTTGCGCAACGTCTCGGCCAGCTGGGGTACGACGTCGGCGTAGGTGTCGGTGACCGTGGTGAGCAGCTTGAGGTCGTCGATCAGCGCCGGGATCTGTGGGTTGAGCCGCTTGAGGTAGCTGTTCAGCGTGACCAGGCTCTCGCCGATCTTGTCGCCACGGCCTTCGAGCGCGCCGGCGAGGGCGTTCAGGGTGTAGTTGAGCTCGGCCGGCTGCACGGCGCGCAGCAACGGGTAGAGGTCGTTGAGCACTCGCTCGACCTCGATCGGCAGCTTGGTCTGCGTGATCTCGTCGCCGGCCTTCAGGGACTTCGAGGACGGGTTCTTGGGGATCTGGAGGTCGACGTACTTCTCACCGAAGAGGGTCTTGGGCACCAGGGCAGCGGTCACGTCGCTCGGGGATGGACTCGATCACGTCGGGCTTGATGCCGAGCGTGAGGGTGGCGCCGTGGCCCTCGGACTCGGCCTTGTTGACCTGGCCGACGATGACGCCACGGACCTTCACGTCCGCCTTGGCGGGAAGGTTCAGGCCGACCGTGCTGGTCTTCAGCGTCACCGTGTCGAACGACGTGAACTTCTGGGTGAAGATGGCGCTGACCAGCCACACGCTCGAGGACCAGCATGCCGATGAACACCACACCCAGGATGCGGTGATGGTCGAGAATCCTCACCCCTCAGCCCGCCAATCTGACCGTGGTGGAAGAGCCCCAGATCGCCATCGACAAGAAGAGGTCGATCACGTTCACGGCCACGATCGAGGTCCGGACGGCACGACCCACGGCCACGCCCACGCCTGCGGGACCACCGCTGGCGGTGTAGCCGTGGTAGCAGTGGATCAGGATGACCACGACCGCGAAGACGAGCACCTTGCCGAAGGACCAGAGCACGTCCCCTGGTGGCAGGAACTGGTTGAAGTAGTGGTCGTAGGTGCCCGCGCTCTGCCCGTAGAACAGCGTCACTGTCAGGCGGGTGGCGAAATAGGAGGAGAGCAGCCCGACCACGTAGAGCGGGACGATGGCCACCAGGCCGGCGAGGATGCGCGTGGTCACCAGGAACGGCATCGAGGGGATCGCCATCACCTCGAGGGCGTCGACCTCCTCGGAGATCCGCATGGCGCCGAGCTGGGCCGTGAAGCCGCAGCCGACGGTGGCGGCGAGCGCGATGCCGGCCACGAGCGGGGCGATCTCACGGGTGTTGAAGTACGCCGAGACGAAGCCCGCGAAGGCGGCGGTGCCGATCTGGTTCAGCGCGGCGTAGCCGGAGAGCCCGACCTGCGCGCCGGTGAAGAAGGTCATCGCCGTGATGACGCCGACGGTGCCGCCGATGACGGCCAGGGCGCCGGAGCCCAGGGTGACCTCGGCGAGGAGGCGCAGGATCTCCTTCGGGTAACGCGTGATCGAGCGCGGTGTCACCCGGATCGCGCGCAGGTAGAAGGCCAGCTCCTCTCCCATCGTGTCCAGGGAGGAGAGCGGCTTCTCGTAGAGCCCCTTCAGGTTCGCCATGCCGCTAACCCGTCTTCGGGGGGATGATCTGCAGGTAGATCGCGCTGATCACCAGGTTGACGATGAACAGGAGCAGGAAGGTGATGACGACGGACTCGTTGACCGCGTCACCGACCCCCTTGGGGCCGCCTCCGGCGTTGGAGCCCTTGTAGGACGCCACGACGGCGGCGATCATCCCGAACACGAGGGCCTTGACCAGGCCGACCCAGAGGTCGGGCAGCTGTGCGAGCGCGGTGAAGCTGGCCAGGTAGGCGCCCGGGGTGCCGTCCTGGAGGATCACGTTGAACACGTAGCCGCCGGCGACACCGACCACGGTGACCAGGCCGTTGAGGAAGACCGCGACCATCATGCAGGCCAGCACCCGGGGTACGACGAGCCGCTGGATCGGGTCGATGCCGAGCACCATCATGGCGTCGAGCTCTTCACGGATCTTGCGCGCGCCGAGGTCCGCGGCGATGGCCGAGCCGCCCGCCCCTGCGATCAGCAGCGCCGTCGCGATCGGCGCCGCCTGCTGGACCACCGCCAGCACCGACGCCGACCCGGTGAACGACTGCGCGCCGAACTGCCTGATCAGGCTGCCGACCTGGAGTGCGATGACCGCACCGAAGGGAATGGCGACCAGCGCCGTCGGGATGATCGTCACCGAGGCGATGAACCAGGCCTGCTGGATGAACTCGCGAGTCTGGAAGGGACGCTTGAACAGGTTGCGGGCCACATCGAGCCCGAACGCGAAGAGCTTCCCGGCGGTTCCGATCGGGCGAAGTGCCCGATCGGCCACGGCATTAGCCATCTGCCGTCAACCTCCCGTCGTCATGGACATGTTTTCGTCGAACGAGCCGGGAGGCGGCTCGATGCCGTTCTCCTTGCACCACGAACCCGGGCTCACGCTGGCTGCGCCGCGGCTGGCCGTTGGAGGGCTCGAGCTGGAGCGGGATCGGCGGGAGCGGCGGCAGCTCCATGTCCTTCTCGGACTCGAGCTCGTCGGCGTCCTTCTCCTCGGACATGCCGATCGGACCGACCACCTGCGCGTTCAGGAACTGGCGGACGACCGGCTCCTCGGAGGAGAGCAGCATCTCGCGCGGGCCGAACATGGCGAGGTGCTTGTGGTAGAGCAGGCCGATGTTGTCCGGCACCTTGCGGGCCGTGTTGATGTCGTGGGTCACGATCAGGAACGTGGCGTCGATCTGGGCGTTCAGGTCGACGATCAGCTGGTTGAGGAACGACGTGCGGACCGGGTCGAGGCCGGAGTCCGGCTCGTCGAAGAGCACGATCTCGGGGTCCAGGACGAGGGCGCGGGCCAGACCCGCGCGCTTGCGCATGCCGCCGGAGATCTCGCCGGGCAGCTTGTCCTCGGTGCCGAGCAGACCGACGAGGTCGAGCTTCTCCATCACGACCTCGCGGACCTCGGACTCGCTCTTCTTGGTGTGCTCGCGGAGCGGGAAGGCGATGTTGTCGTAGAGGTTCATCGAGCCGAACATCGCGCCGTCCTGGAACAGCACGCCGAAGAGCTTGCGGATCTCGTAGAGCTCCTTCTCGGGGCACGAGGCGATGTCGACACCCTCGATCACGACGCTGCCCCGGTCGGGCTTCAGGAGACCGATGATCGTCTTGAGGAGCACCGACTTGCCGGTGCCGGAGGGACCGAGCATCACGCAGATCTCGCCAGCGGGGATGGTCAGGGTGACGTCGCCCCAGATGAGCTGCTTGCCGAAGCTCTTGGTCAGATCCTTGATCTCGATCTCTACGCCCATCAGGGCCTCCCTCTACTACTGAAAACGGTCGATCGCGGTCGGGCAGCGACGTACGCGCGACGTACGCACAGGTCTCCCCACCTCGTGCATACCAACGAGTAGCCAGCGGCGAGGTTACGCGCTCATTGTCCTGCGTGGCACCCGGTTCGTCAGGAGTCTCACGAAATAGCCGGTTCCCGCCAGTAATCAGCCTGAAACACACGACGGCCGCCCCGGACCAGTGGTCCGGGGCGGCCGCCGAGGTTCTCGTCACCGGTCCCGAGGGACCGGAGACGAGGAGGGGCTCACTTCAGGGTGACGGTGGCGCCGGCGCCCTCGAGGGACTCCTTGGCCTTCTCCGCAGCCTCCTTGGTGACCTTCTCGAGGACGGCCTTGGGGGCGGCCTCGACGAGGTCCTTGGCCTCCTTGAGACCGAGGCTCGTGAGGGCACGCACCTCCTTGATCACGTTGATCTTCTTCTCGCCGGCGGCCTCGAGGACGACGTCGAACTCGTCCTGCTCGGCGGCCTCCTCGGCGGGGGCAGCCCCGCCGGTGGCGCCAGCGGCGGCCACGGCCACGGGGGCGGCGGCGGTGACGCCGAAGGTCTCCTCGAACTGCTTCACGAACTCGCTGAGCTCCAGGAGGGTCATCTCCTTGAAAGCGTCGAGCAGCTCGTCGGTGCTGAGCTTCGCCATGGTGGCGTTCCTTTCAGTGGTGCCGTGGCGCTGTGCGCCACGAACGGGGTGTCAGGCCCTAGTTGTCGGGGGTGCTCTCAGGGGCCTCGGTGGTGCTCGCCTCGGCCGCGGGTGCGTCCTCGGGGGTCTCCTCGGACACGGGTGCGTCCTGGGGAGTGTCCTCGGGCGCAGGTGCGTCCGCGGGTGCTGCGTCCTCGGGTGCTGCGTCCTCGACCGGGGCTGCCGGCTCGCCGGCACCGCCGTTGAGGATCGACGGGTCCTGCTGGGCCTTCGTCTCCAGGGCACCGACGACGCGGGCAGCCTGGGCGAGCGGGGCGTTGAGCAGGTAGACGGCCTGGCTGAGCGAAGCGAGCATCGCGCCCGCCAGCTTGCCCAGGAGAACCTCGCGGGACTCGAGATCGGCCAGCTTGGCGATCTCCGCAGCTCCCATCGGGGCACCGTCGACATATCCACCCTTGACGACAAGGGCGGGGTTGGCCTTGGCAAAGTCACGCAGACCCTTGGCCGCTTCGACCAGGTCGCCGTTGATGAAGGCGATGGCGGTCGGGCCGTTGAGGAGGTCGTCGACACCGTCGACACCCGCCTGCTTGGCAGCGATCTTGGTCAGCGTGTTCTTGACCACGGCGTAGTTGGCGTTCTCACCGAGGGCTCGCCGCAGGTCCTGCAGCTGCTTCACGGTGAGACCGCGGTACTCGGTCAGCACAGCGCCCGTGGAGTCGTTGAACGAGTCGACGATCTCCGCGACGGCTGCTGCCTTGTCTGGCCGCGCCATGGGTCTCCTTCCAGCTGGTGCACACATCTGTGCGTGGGGCCGGGCACGGGATTGCGCGGGGCTCCACGAAGCCGGGGACCGGGACCTGTGGTCCGCGAGAAACACAAAACGCCCTGGTGCAGGTGCACAGGGCGTCTGACGACTTGGGTCGTCCCACTCGGTGTCACCTGCGCAGGTCGTCCGCATCTCGTGCGAACCTTCGGATCATCCTGCTCGCGAGGAGTGGGAGTGATCGGCCGGCGGTCTTTGGCTTCGACCGGTCATGCTACGGGCTGGCGCCGACGAGCACCAAATCGTCGGCACGACCCACGGACGTGCCAGCGGCCGGCACCCGTGGGGATGCCGGCCGCTGTCTGAGTACGTGCGGGTCAGGCGTCGTCGTCGCTCGCGACGTTCTTGGTGCGGTTGGGGTCGACCTGGACCCCGGGGCCCATCGTCGTGGAGACGGTGATCTTCTTCAGGTAGCGACCCTTGGAGCTGGCCGGCTTGAGCCGCAGCACCTCCTCGAGGGCGGCGGCGTAGTTCTCCGCGAGCTGGAGCTCGCTGAACGAGGCCTTGCCGATGATGAAGTGCAGGTTGGCGTGCCGGTCGACGCGGAACTCGATCTTGCCGCCCTTGATGTCCGAGACGGCCTTGGCGACGTCAGGCGTCACGGTGCCGGTCTTCGGGTTGGGCATCAGGCCACGGGGGCCGAGGACACGGCCGAGGCGGCCGACCTTGCCCATCATGTCCGGGGTCGCGACGACGGCGTCGAAGTCGAGCCAGCCACCGTTGACCTTCTCGATCAGCTCGTCGCCACCGACCACGTCGGCGCCGGCCTCACGGGCGGCGTCGGCCTTGTCGCCGTTGGCGAAGACGAGCACCTTGGCGGTCTTGCCGGTGCCGTGCGGCAGGTTGACCGTGCCGCGGACCATCTGGTCGGCCTTGCGGGGGTCGACACCGAGGCGCATGGCCACGTCGACGGTCTCGTCGAACTTCTTCTTGGCGCCGCCCTTGGCGATCTTGATCGCGGCCAGCGGGGCGTGGAGCTCGTCCTGGTCGAACGTCTCCGCGGTGGCGCGGTATGTCTTGCTGCGCTGCATGTCTTTTCCTCTGTTCCTGTGAAAAGTGTGGTCTGGATGGGCCAGCGCGGCCCTGCCACGTGGTGCTGGTTGTCAGTCGGTCGTGATGCCCATGGAGCGGGCGGTGCCCTCGACGATCTTCATGGCGGCGTCGATGTCGTTGGCGTTGAGGTCCGGCAGCTTGGTGGTCGCGATCTCGCGCACCTGGTCCTTGGTCAGCTTGCCGACCTTGTCCTTCTGCGGGACACCGGAGCCCTTGGCGACACCGGCGGCCTTCTTGATCAGCTCGGCGGCAGGCGGGGTCTTCGTGATGAAGGTGAACGACCGGTCCTCGAAGATGGTGATCTCGACGGGGATGACGTTGCCACGCATGGCCTCGGTCTGGGCGTTGTAGGCCTTGCAGAACTCCATGATGTTCACGCCGTGCGGACCGAGGGCGGTACCGACGGGCGGCGCGGGCGTGGCCGCACCGGCCTGGAGCTGCACCTTGACCAGTGCAGCGATCTTCTTCTTGGGAGGCATTGCTGTCTTCTCTTCTGTTCTCGTGGTCAGGACGGGGCCATGCGCCCTCTGCCACTGGTGTTGCTTCTTGCTGCTGCTCAGACCTTCTGAATCTGCGTGAAGCTGAGCTCGACCGGGGTCTCCCGGCCGAAGATCTCGACGAGGGCCTTGACCCTCTGCGCCTCGGCGTTGATCTCGGTGATCGTCGCGTGCAGCGTGGCGAACGGACCGTCCACCACCATCACGGAGTCGGACACGTCGAAGTCCGCGACCGCGACCTGCTGGCGCGAGGCCGTCTTGGCCGGCGTGCTGCCCGGGGTCTCGGCGGCGGCAGCGGCGGCCTCGGCCTCGGCCTGGATGGCGGGGGCGAGCATGTTCTCGACCTCCTCCAGGCTCAGCGGCACCGGCTGGTGGCTGTGCCCGACGAAGCCGGTCACCGACGGCGTGTGGCGTACGGCGGACCAGGACTCGTCGGTCAGGTCCATCCGCACCAGCACGTAGCCGGGGAGCACGGTGCGCCTGACCAGCTTGCGCTGGCCGTTCTTGATCTCGGCGACCTCCTCGGTCGGCACGATGACCTCGTGGATGTAGAACTCCATGTTGAGCGAGGTGATCCGGTTCTCCAGGTTGGCCTTCACCCGGTTCTCCATGCCGGAGTAGGTGTGCACCACGAACCAGTCGCCCTCCTTCTCGCGAAGGGCGGTGCGGAACTCCTCGAGCGGGTCGGCGGCGGGAGTCTCGGCGTCCTCGGCAGCAGCGTCCGCCACCTCGTCATCGACCGGTCCGGAGACGTCGGCCACCTCGTCCGCGACGGTCTCGGCCACGTCAGCCTCGTCGGTCGCCCCGTCAGTGGCAGGGACGTCGAGGTCCTCGGGCAGGCTCTCGACCTGCTGCTGGGTCGCCACGGTCTCGCCGGTCTCGGGGTCGGTGAGGACCTCCTCGGCCTCGGGGGCCTGCTCGGTCTGCTGCTCGTCGTACTGCTCTGACACGATTACTCCGTCATCTCGTCTTGCTCAAATGCCAGCGGCGCCCGTCTCGGGCACCCGGCTGGCGCTAGTTGCCCTGGCCCTAACCGAACAGCGCGAACACGGCCTTGCCGAATGCGACGTCCAGGAGCGACACGTAGGCGATCATCACGAGCACGAACACCAGGACCACGATCAGGTAGGTGACCAGCTGCTGCTGGGTCGGCCACACCACCTTGCGCAGCTCGGCGACCACCTGACGGTAGAACGTGACCGGGCTCGTGCGCTCGTTGCGCTTCTCCGAGCGGGAGGCTGACCTCTCCGACACTTGTTCCTTCTTCCGGTTGCCTGACGTCGTTGCTGATCTGACTTCTCGCAGGGCACGAGGGACTTGAACCCCCAACCTTCGGTTTTGGAGACCGATGCTCTGCCAGTTGAGCTAGTGCCCTACGGCATTCCGGGCATGGCAAAACAATGGCCGGAAACACCAAGCCGAAAGTCTACGGGTGCCGTCCGCACAAAGTCGAACCGGTGATCCGGACACGGCTTGCGGCACCGGACAGGCGTGGTGCGACCATGGATCCCGTGACTGAGCAGACCCAGCAGACCCGCCCCCTGGCCGACCGATCTCCCGAGGAGCTCGCGGCGTTCCTGGAGGAACAGCAGAGCGCCTACCGCGGCCTCGAGGAGCGCGGGCTGAAGCTGGACCTGACCCGGGGCAAGCCGTCGACGGCCCAGCTCGACCTCTCCGACGCGCTGCTCGAGCTGCCGTCGAGCGTCAAGGACGGCCACGGCGTGGACGTGCGCAACTACGGCGGGCTCGAGGGCATCAAGGGCCTGCGCGAGATGTTCGCCGAGCTGCTGTGGGTCGAGCCCGAGCAGGTCGTCGCAGGCGGGAACTCCAGCCTGGTGATGATGCGTGAGGTGCTCACCGACCTGTGGCTCAAGGGCGGCGTGGACAGCGAGCGCCCCTGGGGCCAGGAGGAGAAGGTCACCTTCATCTGCCCGGTGCCGGGCTACGACCGGCACTTCACCTTGCTCAGCTGGTTCGGGATCGACATGGTCACCGTGCCCATGAACGACGACGGCCCGGACCCCGAAGCGGTGGCGCAGCTGGCCGCGACGGACCCGAGCATCAAGGGCATCTGGATCGTCCCGACGTACGCGAACCCGAGCGGCGCCGTGGTCTCCCAGGAGGTGGCGGCCAGGCTCGCGTCGATGGAGACCGCCGCACCGGACTTCAAGATCTTCTGGGACAACGCCTACGCCTTCCACCACCTCACCGAGGACGAGGCGAAGAGCGCCGACGTGCTCACCCTGGCCTCGGCCGCCGGCCACCCGCACCGGCCGATCATGTTCGCCTCCACCTCGAAGATCACCTACGCCGGCGCGGGCGTGGCCTTCCTCGCGGGGTCGGTCGAGACCGTGCAGTGGTACGTCGGGCACCTCGGCAAGGGCGCGATCGGCCCGGACAAGCTCAACCAGCTCCGGCACCTGGAGTTCTTCGGCTCCCCCCAGGGCGTCCGCGACCACATGACGAAGCACCGCGAGATCATCGCGCCCAAGTTCGCCGAGGTCGAGCGGGTGCTCACCGAACGACTCGGTGGCCTCGGGATCGCCACCTGGACCCGGCCGACGGGTGGCTACTTCGTCAGTCTCGACGTCCTGGACGGCACGGCGTCGCGCGTCGTCTCCCTCGCCAAGGACGCCGGGATCGCCCTGACCCCGGCCGGCTCGTCCTTCCCCCGCGGCGAGGACCCGCGCAACCGCAACATCCGCCTCGCCCCCACCTTCCCCCAGCTGTCCGAGGTCACCGAGGCCATGGAAGCCGTCGCCACCTGCGTCCTCCTCGCCGCCGCCGAGAAGGTCCACCCCGCCGGGTGAGGGTTTCGAGACGCTCGCTGACGCTCGCTCCTCAACCACCGTCACGGGCCAGACCAACCCCAGCCACGGCCGGTGACGGGCGCTATGAACCCCGGCCATGACGAGGCGCGAAGCGCCGAGAGCGCCCTGTGCGCCGAAGGCGGCTCGAAGAGCTGCCGAAGGCACACTTCCATCTTGCATTTCACCGGCTCCATGCGCCACGCCACCCTGCTCGAGCTCGCCGAGCGGGACGGGCACCGGCTTCCCGACGCCCTGGTCGAGGACTGGCCGCCGCAGCTCTCGGCGGCCGACGAGAAGGGCTGGTTCCGGTTCCAGCGGCTCTACGACGTCGCGCGTTCGGTGCTGCGCACCGAGGACGACGTACGCCGCCTGGTGCGGGAGGCGGCCGAGGACGACAAGCGTGACGGGGGCCGCTGGCTGGAGATCCAGGTCGACCCCAGCGGCTACGCCGCGAAGTTCGGCGGGATCACGCAGTTCACCGACCTGGTCCTCGACGCCGTGCGCCAGTCGGCGCGCGACGTCGGCATCGGGATGGCCGTCGTGATCGCCGCGAACCGCACCCGCCACCCGATGGACGCGCGGACCCTGGCGCGCCTGGCCGGGCAGTACGCCGGACGTGGCGTGGTCGGCTTCGGGCTGTCCAACGACGAGCGTCGGGGCAGCACCCACGACTTCGCGCCGGCCTTCAGGATCGCGGAGCGCGCCGGGCTGCTCCTGGTCCCGCACGGCGGTGAGCTGCTCGGGCCGGACTCCATCCGGGTCTGTGTCGAGGAGCTCCACGCCGGGCGCCTCGGGCACGGCATCCGGGCGGCCGAGGACCCCGAGCTGCTGGAGCTGATCGTCTCCCGCGGGATCGCGCTCGAGGTCTGCCCCGTCTCCAACGTCGCGTTGGGGGTCTACTCCGACCTCTCCTCGGTGCCGCTGCCCGAGCTGATGGCCGCCGGTGCCACGATCGCCCTGGGGGCCGACGACCCACTGCTGTTCGGCTCCCGGCTCGGCGGTCAGTACGCCACCATGCGAGCCGCTCACGAGCTCACCGACGAGCAGCTGGCCGAGCTCGCCCGCTCCTCCATCCGCGCCTCGTGCGCCCCGGAGGAGGACAAGGTGGCCTGGTCGAGCGAGATCGACGCATGGTTGGGACACTGACCTCATGACGAACTATCCGGGAGAGCCGCCGCGGCCGTCCGACGAGCAGCCGAACCAGGGGCAGCCCGCGGGGACACCCCAGGACGGACCGACCACGGGGCCGACCGAGGACCAGCCAGACGGTCAGCCAGAAGGTCAGTCCGACGTCGAGCTCACCCAGCCGGTCGGCTACTGGGAGCGGCAGGCAGCCGAGCAGGCGCGCGCCCAGAGGGAGGCCCAGCAGCAGGCCCCCCAGTGGTCCCAGCGACCGGACCCGACGACGGCGTACCCCAACCAGCCGTACAACCAGCCCTACAGCCAGCCCCCTCAGGGCCAGCCGTATCAGCAGCAGCCCCAGCCGTACGCCGGTCCCTACAACCAGCAGTACGGCCAGGCGCCGGGCTACCCACCCGGGGCCGGCCAGTGGGGACCGCCGCCCGGAACACCGCCGGGCTACCCGCCGTACGGCGCCTACGCGCCGCCACGCCCCGACCACCCGCAGTCCACGCTGTCGATGATCCTCGGCATCGTCGGCCTGGTCGGAGCGTTGATGTTCTGCGGGCTCCCGCTGGTGGTCTCGCCGTTCGCCTGGGCCCTGGGTCGCAACGCGCTCAAGGACATCGAGGCCTCGCAGGGGCGGCTCGGCGGCGAGAGCCAGGCACGCGCCGGCATGGTCATGGGGATCATCGGCACGGTCCTGGCGATCCTCGCGCTGATCGGCATCCTGATCGTCATCGTCGTGGCGATCGCCGGGAGCAGCAGCACGAGCGGCAGCTCGGTCTAGGTCCTACAGCTCGCAGCCGACCAGCACCGGCTCGTTGACGAGCGTGACACCGAACCGCTCCTGCACGCCGTCACGGATGGTGCGCGCGAGCTCGAGGAGCTCGGCCGTGGTGGCGTCACCCCGGTTGGTCAGCGCCAGCGTGTGCCGCGAGGAGACCCGCACGCGATCGGTGCCGAACCCCTTGGTGAACCCGGCGTGCTCGATCAGCCATGCGGCGCTCGTCTTGACCTGCCCGTCGGGCTGGCCCCAGCTCGGGGCACCGTCGGGCACCTCGGAGGCGGGCAGGATCGGGTTGGTGAAGAACGACCCCGTGCTCCACGTGTCGTGGTCCGCGGGGTCGAGCACCATCGCCTTCCCGCGACGCAGGCCGAGCACGGCCTCGCGCACGTCGGCGGACGGCGCGCGCTCACCGATCCCGATGCCGAGGGCGTGGGCCAGCTCGGCGTACTGCACGGGGGCGCCGAGGTCCCCGAGGGTGAGCTGGAACGTCGTCGAGAGGACGACGAAGCGCTCGGGATCCTGCTTGAACCGGCTGGTGCGGTAGGCGAACCGGCAGTCGGCGGCGGCGAAGGTGCGGAGTCCGCGCAGGCGCCGGTCCCAGGTGCGCACCCGGGCGATGGTCTGGGCGACCTCCTGGCCGTAGGCACCGACGTTCTGGATCGGGGTGGCCCCGGTGGTTCCCGGGATCCCGGACAGCGCCTCGATGCCGACCCAGCCACGCTCGACGGCGGTCGCGACCACGTCGTCCCACGGTTCTCCGGCGCCGATCTCGACGAAGGCGCCGCCGCACGTGTCGGCCTCGACGGTGAGGCCCCCGTTGCGCACGACGACCACGCGGCCGGCGTACCCCTCGTCGGCGACGACCAGGTTGCTGCCCCCTCCGACCACCAGGACGGGCGTACCGCTCTCGTCGGCGGAGCTGACCGCCTCGATCAGGCTGGCCTCGTCGGGTGCCTCCACCAGCTCTGCGGGAGGACCGCCCAGGCGAAGCGTGGTGAGGTCGGCCAGAGTGGAGGGCACGGACCTGACGCTAGCGGACAACGCAGAAGCGGCCCCGGCAGTGCCGGAGGCCGCTTCTGGCTGCTGTGCTGGAGACCCGGTCAGCGGGTCTCGCGGTGATCGGTGTGCTGGCGGCAACGCGGGCAGAACTTCTTCAGCTCCATGCGGTCCGGGTCGTTGCGCCGGTTCTTCTTGGTGATGTAGTTGCGTTCCTTGCATTCCACGCACGCCAAGGTGATCTTGGGGCGGACGTCAGAGCTCTTGCTGGCCACTTTCGTGCCTTCTTCCTAGCCGGAGGGTGATGCAGGTGTTGCCTGTGTGTGTAGCGGGGGCGGGGCTCGATCCCGCGACCTCACGATTATGAGTCGTGCGCTCTAACCAGCTGAGCTACCCCGCCTCGGTAACGGCCGATGATCCACTGCCATTCCCCGAGCCCCTTTACGGAATCGAACCGTAGACCTTCTCCTTACCATGGAGACGCTCTGCCGACTGAGCTAAAGGGGCCACTGGCCCGTGGGCCAGCGAGCAGAATACACAGCCGCGGGGCCATACCCGAAATCGGTTGGGCCCCGGTCGGATGCGGCCTTGACCACAGCGCCATGATCGTCGGGTGAGCGTCGGTGCCGAGTCCTTCTACGAGCCTCTGGCGAACGGGATGTTCGCCTCCACGGAGGCCACCGCCGGCCCCTGGAGTGCTGCCGCCCAGCACGGGGGCCCACCCGCGGCACTGCTGGCCCGCGCCCTCGAGGCGATCGACGAGGGCGCACCTCGGGTGCTCGGCAGGTTCACCATGGACATCCTCGGACCGGTGCCGGTCGCACCACTGTCGGTGACGACCTCGGTGCCCCGCCCCGGGCGGACCGTCTCGCTGCGCCAGGCGGAGCTGAGCGACGAGTCCGGCCGGGTCATCGCACGTGCCCAGGGATGGGCGTTCCCGGAGTCCACGGACGGCCCGGCCGGTCCCGGCGTACCTCTGGGGCACGGGCCGGCCGACGGCCACCACGAGGACCCTCCCCCGGGCTGGCACCGGGGCTACCTCGACTCGGTCGAGTGGTGCTGGATCGAGGGGGCCGTGACCCGACCTGGGCCAGCGGTCGTCTGGATGCGGCCGCTGCTCCCGCTGGTCCCCGGCGAGCAGATGTCGCCACTGCAGCGCCTGCTCACCTGCGTCGACTCGGCGTCCGGCGCCTCGGCGGCGCTGGACCCGGCCCGGTGGAACTTCATGAACACCGAGCTGAGCGTCCACGTCGTACGCCCGCCGGCCGGGGAGTGGGTCTGCCTCGACGCCGAGACCACGCTCGGTCCCGGGTCCGTGGGGCTGGCCGCGTCGGCGGTGTACGACGAGCTCGGGCTCGTCGCCCGGTCGGCCCAGGCGCTGCTGGTGACCCCGGCGCGCTGAGGCAGGACGTCATACGTTCTGGTCGCCGGGGCAGCCAACCCGTATGACGTCCGTGCTCAGTCCTGGATCCTCGCGAACGGCTTGATCTGCTCGAGCTCGTAGGCGACCTCGATCAGGCGGCGGTCGTAGCCACGGGCCGCGGCCAGGTGTACGCCGATCGGCAGACCGGTCGAGGTCTGGCCCATCGGCAACGAGATGGCCGGGTCACCCGTCGCGTTCTGGAGCGGCGTGAAGCCGACCCACTCCAGCAGGCGGTCGATGACCGTCTCGTAGGGCTGGGCGGGATTGAGCCAGCCCAGCTCGGGAGTGATGCGCGACAGCGTGGGCGTGAGCACCACGTCGTGGGTGGTGAAGACCTTCCTGGTCAGCCGGTGCGAGCGGCTCAGGCGGGTGATCGCGAGTGGGAGCCGCCAGGAGTTGCGCGCCGAGTAGCGGGCAAGCCCCTTGGTCAGGTTGTCGTTCAGGCTGCGGTCGTAGTCCCGGCCGAAGGTGTGCTTGCCCTGGACGCTCAGGGCCAGGGCCAGCATCGCCCAGTAGACGAGGAAGTCTCCCTCGAACCAGTCGGGCACGGGCTGCTCGACCTGCTCGACGTGGTGGCCCAGCTCCTCGAGGAGGCCCGCTGTCTCCAGCACGGCCCGGGTGGTCTCGTCATCGGTCTTGCGGCCGTTCACCGAGTCCGTGACCAGCGCGACGCGCAGACGTTTCTTGCCCGGCCCCGTCACGTCACCGACCGGCGGCAGCGCCACGTTGCGGTAGACCCGTTCGGACTCACGGATGAAGGCCGCGGTGTCACGGACGGACCTGGTGACCACACCGTCGTGGACGATCCGCACCGGCATCTCGCGGTTCAGCTTGTCCGACGGCGTGCGCCCACGCGTCGGCTTCAGACCCACCAGCCCGCAGCACGCCGCGGGGATCCGGATCGACCCCCCGCCGTCGTTGGCGTGCGCCATGGTGACGGCTCCGGAAGCCACGAAGGCGGCCGAGCCGGCCGACGATGCGCCCGACGTGTGGCCGGTGTGCCACGGGTTGCGGACCGGCGGGTCGTCCACGAACTCGGCACTCGCGCTGAAGCCGTACTCCGAGAGCCGCGTCTTGCCGAGGGTCGTCGTCCCGATCGGCTGGAACATGCGGGCGAAGTCGCCGTCGGCAGCCGCGGGCTTGGCGACGAAGGCCCGGGTGCCGTGCTGGGTGGGCAGACCCCCGACGTCGCTGTTGTCCTTGACGAAGCTGGGCTGGCCCGCGAAGAAGCCGTCGTGGGACACCCTGGCCTCGGCGAGCGCCTGGGAGAACCGGTCGGCCGCCAGCCCGTCGAGCTCGACGTCGAGCTTGCGGGTGCGCTCGATGGACGCCTCGACGACCTCCCGGCGCGAGACGCGGCCGGAGCGGATCTCCTCCGCGAGGCCGACGGCGTCGTGGTCACCCAGGGCGTCGTCGATGAAGGCGTGGACTCGCTGCGGACTGTCCGGCGTCATGGCGGACAACCTAACCCCGGCGCCGCGCCCAGGCGTGCAGGGCTCTCGGCGACGTGATCCATGTCAAACGATGTGCATTCGCTTGCCGTTGGCAACTAATCTGGGACGGTCGGCCCGTACCGGTCGATCACCGGACAACCACGAGGCAGATCTCCTTGGCGACCACGACCGCAGCACGGACCAGCGCGCCCGAACCGACACCCGGCACGGGCCCGGAATCCGGCGAGTACACCCATGCCCAGGTCCTGACGATCCTGTCGGGTCTGCTCCTCGGCATGTTCCTCGCGGCGCTGGACCAGTCCATCGTCGGTACGTCGATCCGCACCATCGCCGACGACCTCCACGGCCTGTCCATCCAGGCCTGGGTGACGACCGCCTACCTGATCACCTCGACGATCACCACCCCGATCTACGGCAAGCTGGGCGACCTCTACGGCCGCAAGAAGCTGTTCCTGTTCGCGATCACCCTGTTCATCGCGGGCTCGGCGGCGTGCTCGTTCGCCGAGTCCATGTACGAGCTGGCCGCACTCCGCGCCGTACAGGGTCTGGGCGCCGGAGGACTCTTCACCCTCGTCCTCGCGATCATCGGCGACATCGTCTCGCCGCGGGAGCGCGCCAAGTACACCGGCTACTTCATGGGTGTGTTCGCGACCTCGAGCGTCCTCGGCCCGGTGGCCGGCGGCCTGTTCGCCGGCCAGGAGACGATCCTCGGCATCGACGGCTGGCGCTGGGTGTTCCTGGTCAACGTGCCGATCGGCATCCTCGCGCTGTTCGTCGTCAACCGGAACCTGCACCTCCACCACGTGCGCCGGGAGTCCCGGATCGACTGGTGGGGAGCCACCGCCCTGGTGGTCGCGCTGGTCCCGCTGCTGACCGTGGCCGAGCAGGGACGCATCTGGGGCTGGGACTCCTCGCGGTCGATGGCCTGCTACGCCGTCGGCCTCGTCGGCGTGGTCGGCTTCGTGGTCGCGGAGCACCTGATGCGCGACGACGCCCTGATCCCGCTGCGCATCTTCCGGCTCCGCGCCGCAGCCGTCGTCATCGGCGCCGGCGTCATCGTCGGTGCTGCCATGTTCGGCGCGATCACGATCCTCCCCCAGTACATGCAGATCGTGCACGGTGCTTCCCCGACCAAGGCCGGCCTGATGATGCTGCCGATGGTCGTCGGCATGATGACCGCCGGCATCGGGGTCGGCCAGTTCACGGCACGCACCGGCAAGATCCGGATGTTCCCGATCATCGGCTCCGCGCTCGCCGGGGTCTCGATGATCTCGCTGTCCCGGGTCAACGCCGACACCAGCCTCGGCTGGGTGATGTTCGGGATGCTGTTCCTCGGCCTGGGCATCGGCCAGTGCATGCAGCCCCTCACGATCATCGTGCAGAACGCCGTGCCGCCACGCGAGATCGGCGTCGCCACCAGCTCGGCGACCTTCTTCCGCCAGCTCGGCGGAACGCTCGGCGTCGCGGTCTTCCTCTCGCTGCTGTTCAGCACCCTGGGCGGCAACATCCAGGACTCGTTCAAGTCGGCCGTCCCGGGCATCCAGAAGGCTGCTGCCGAAGGAAAGATCCCGCACACGACCCTCAACGACCAGGTGCTGACCGGGCTGCAGCACCCGGGGCAGGGTGGCGGGGTCTTCAACGCGGTGCAGGACGACTCCTCGATCATCGGGCGGATGAGCCCGGTCATCGCGCACCCGTTCAAGGTGGGCTTCTCCGACTCGATGAGCCTGGTGCTGCTGTGCGGCGGACTGGTGATGCTGGTCGCGTTCCTGATCCTGCTGCTCATGCCCAAGGTCGAGCTGCGCACGTCCTCGGCGAGCGCCGCGGCACGGGCCGAGAGCAACGCTGCCGCGGTCGAGACGCCGGTCGACGGTGGGGCGCACCGGGCACCGGTCGCGACCGTCGTCGGTGACGACCTGACGACCTCGACGAGTCGGTCAGCCTGGAGCCGGCGGTGGCCGAAGGTCGGCACGCCGGCCCGACGACCGCCCAGGAGACCCAGGATCCCCGGTAGGAGCTGAGCCCTAGCGGGCGATCCCGCGCCGGTGGCAGCCGACGAGGTGGGTGTCCACCAGACCGGTGGCCTCCATCAGGGCATGCATCGTGGTCGGGCCCACGAAACCGAAGCCGAGCTTGCGCAGCGCCTTGGACAGGGCGACGGACTCGGGTGAGGTCGTCGGCACCTCGTCGGGCACGTGCGGCTCCGGGTCGCGCTCCGGGCGGAAGCCCTCGAGGAATCCCTCGAGGCCACCGGCCTCCCTCAGCGCGATCGTGGCTGCGGCGTTCTTCCGGGTCGCCTCGATCTTGGCGCGGTTGCGGACGATGCCGGTGTCCTGCATCAGCCGTTCGACGTCGCCGTCGTCCATCGCGGCCACCCGGTCGACGTCGAAGTCGTGGAACACCTCGCGGAACCGATCGCGCTTGTTGAGGATCGTCGACCAGGACAGCCCCGCCTGGAAGCCCTCGAGGCACATCCGCTCGAACAGGCCCCGCTCGTCCCGGACCGGCACGCCCCACTCGGTGTCGTGGTAGTCGCGCATGGTCCCGGGAGCACCGGCCCAGGGACAGCGCGCGACGCCGTCCTCGCCGACGACGGCCCCGTCGACCGGGTCGCCGCAGGTCGTCAGGGTCTTCGGTCATGCCAGGGCGCGACTGATGGCACCGACGTGCGCAGGTGTCGAACCGCAGCACGCGCCGATCAGGTCGATGCCGAGGTCGCGCAGGTCCGTGGCGTGGCTGGCCATGTCGGCCGGGCTCGCGTCGTACTCGAAGTGGTCGCCCACGACCTGCGGCAGGCCGGCGTTGGACTGGGCGATCAGCAGCAGGCCCTCCGGGCGCGCCTCGACCATCTGGGCGGCGATGGTGGCCATCTCGTCGGGTCCGCGGCCACAGTTGGCGCCGACGGCCGTGACGCCGGCCGCGGCGAGCGCGGTCACCGCGTCGGCGGGTCGCACGCCCATCATGGAGCGCAGGTTGGTGTCGAAGCTGAGCGTGGCCACGATCGGCAGGTCGGGCACGACCTCGCGGGCAGCGGCCACCGCGGCCTCGACCTCGGCGAGGTCGCTCATCGTCTCGATCAGGACCAGGTCGATGCCTCCGTCGCGCAGGCCGGCCAGCTGCTCGGCGAAGATCGCCTGGGCCTCGGCGGCGTCCATGGTGCCGAGCGGGGCCATCAGCTCGCCGGTCGGGCCGAGGTCGCCGGCCACGAGGGCTCCGTGCTCGTCGGCCACCTCGCGCGCCAGCCGGGCACCGGCCTCGTTGAGCTCGTGGACCCGGTCCCCGAGACCGTGCATGTCCAGGCGCGGCCGGGTGCCGCCGAAGGTGTTGGTGGTCAGGATGCGCGCACCGGCCTCGGCGTACGCCCGGTGCGCGTCGCGGATGGCGTCCGGCCGCTCGACGTTCCACAGCTCACCGGAGCCGCCGTCGTCGAGGCCGCTGTCCTGGAGGAGGGTGCCCATGCCGCCGTCGACCACGACCGGGCCGGCCGCGGCGAGGTCGGCGAGCGTGCGTGTCTGTCGTACTTGCTCGTTCGTCACGCAGCGAGCCTAGACGCCCGGCCCTGGTTCGCAGACGCGGACACAAGTCTGGTTCTGCCCGCCAGGCGTGGCCCACGCTCCGGACGTCCCTCGGCGCGGTCGTCAGGGGCCGCGCTTGACCATCCGGGCGTTGGGCAGCGGGGGTGCGTGCAGGGCCTCGCGAGGGTCGTCCGCCGGCAGCGCGAACCGATCAGTCACACCCTCGGCGAGCAGGGCTTCCCACTGCGCCCGGTAGCCCACGACCTCGTCGTGCTCGCGCCCGATGAAGTTCCACCACATGACGATCCGCTCGCCGAACGGCGGCCCGCCCAGGAGCAGCAGCCGGGTGTCCGCGGTCGCCGCGATCTCGACCGCGTCCTGACCAGGCTCCAGGAACCCGAGGTCGTTGCGTGCCAGCGGCTTGCCGTCCACGCGCACGTCGCCGAGGTCCACCAGGACGCCCAGCTCGTACGACGGGTCGACCGGCACCGTCAGCGTCGTCCCGGCCCTGAGGACGAGCTCCGCACCGAGCAGCGGGCTCCACGTCGTCACCGGTGACTCGGAGCCGAGCAGCGAACCGAGGAAGACCCGGACCTCCCAGCCCTCGCCGACCACTGGGTCAGGCGCGTAGTGCTCGAAGGCCGGGTCGACCTGTCGGTCGCCGTCGGGCAGCGCCAGCCAGAGCTGCGCGCCGTGGAGCATGGTCGTGCCGGGGGTGGAGTACTCGCTGTGGCTGATCCCGCGCCCGGCCGTCATCAGGTTGAGCTCCCCCGGCCGCACCATCGCGTGGTGCCCGGCGGAGTCCCGGTGCTCGATCTCGCCCGTGAACAGCCAGCTGACCGTCTGCAGGCCCGTGTGCGGGTGCGGAGGCACCACCATCCCGCCCGAGGCGTCGACCTCGTCGGGACCGTAGTGGTCCACGAAGCACCAGGCCCCGATCAGCGAGCGCTGCCGCTGCGGGAGAGTACGCCGCACGGTCATCGCACGCAGGCCGCCCAACGGGACGTCACGCGGAGTCAGGACCTCCATGGCACCCAGCGTGCCACGAAGCAGAAGCCTCGATCCACCGATGGCCGCCGTCGCGAGCGTCACCAGGTGGGTGCGATGGCAAGGCGTCCTGGGGCGACGGCGGACTGGTTGTCCGTCGAGCCTTGGCAACGCAGCCAGCGTGCCCGCATGGGGGCGCGTAGCAGGCGGAGAGCGGTGGATCGAGGCTGAGGGTCAGCGACTGCCGCGACGGCTGCTGAAGTTGGCAGCGCTGTGGCTGCCACCCGAGGAGCTCGTGCCGGCAGCACCGCGACGCGAGGACGAACGACCACCCTGGCCGCCACCCTGCCCGCCACGGGACTGGCCCTGTGACCGACCGCGACCGCCGCCGCCCTGGGGACGACCGCCGCCACTGCCGCCGCGACGGCGACCGTTGCCGCCACCGCCACCACCGCGCGACGCCGAAGGCGCCGGTCGGTCGTCGACGAGTCCGCCGGCGACGAGCACGCGCTCACCGGGGGCGAGCTGCTTGAGCATGGCGTGGTCGGGTCCGGAGATCCGCGTCGTGGTCGGGTGGATCTTGGCGGCGCGGGTCAGGGCCCGGACGTCGCTGACCTGCTGGTCGGTCATCAGCGTGATCACGGTGCCCGCGGCGCCGGCACGCGCGGTGCGGCCCGAGCGGTGCAGGTAGGCCTTGTGCTCGGCCGGCGGGTCCGCGTGGATCACCAGGGCGACGTCGTCCACGTGAATGCCACGTGCGGCGATGTCGGTGGCGACCAGCGTGGAGGCCTTGCCGGAGTGGAACGCCTCCATGTTGCGGGTGCGGGCGTTCTGGGCGAGGTTGCCGTGCAGCTCGACAGCAGGGACGCCGCGTGCGTTCAGCTGGCGGGCCAGCGCCTTCGCGCCGTGCTTGGTGCGCGTGAAGATCACGGTGCGACCGGGCGCGGAGGTCAGGTCGACGAGGACGGGCACCCGGTGGTCACGGTGCACGTGCAGCACGTGGTGGTCCATCGTGGAGATCGGCGACTGCGCCGAGTCCGCCTCGTGGGTGGCCGGGTTGTCCAGGTAACGCTTGACGAGCACGTTGACGCCCGAGTCGAGCGTCGCGGAGAACAGCATCCGCTGGCCGCCGCGGGGGGTCGCGTCGAGCAGGCGACGGACGGCGGGCAGGAAGCCGAGGTCGGCCATGTGGTCGGCCTCGTCGAGCACGGTGACCTCGACCTGGGAGAGGTCGCAGGCACCCTGCTGGATCAGGTCCTCGAGGCGACCGGGGCAGGCGACGAGGATGTCGACGCCGGCGCGGAGTGCCTGCACCTGCGGGTTCTGGCCGACGCCGCCGAAGACGGTGCGGGTCTTGAGACCGTGCACCTGTGCGAGCGGCGCGAGGGCTGCGTCGATCTGCGAGACCAGCTCGCGGGTCGGCGCCAGGATCAGGGCGCGCGGGCGCTTCGGCGTACGACGTGAGCGGGACGCGTCGAGACGAGCCACCAGCGGCAGCAGGAACGCGATGGTCTTGCCGGAGCCGGTGCGGCCACGGCCCAGGACGTCACGGCCACCGAGCGAGTCGGGGAGCGTCGCGGCCTGGATGGGGGTGGGGACGGTGATGCCGGCAGCAGCCAGCACGTCGGAGAGCTCAGCGGGGACGCCGAGCTCGGCAAAAGAAGAAGACAAGGGAAGGTTCGCTAACTGTGTGAGTGTCTCGCCACAGTCAAGACGACGGTTGTCGCCGAGAAGATCGGGCGTCGTGGAGCACTGCTCGTGAAGTGAGCGGCCCCGTGAGGAGCGAGTGCTGCTACGCATCAGGATCGAGGCAAGACTGAACGATCCTTGTGAGCCCAGTCTAGGGCACCGGCACCGGATCCCCCGCATTCATGGGGCAATCGGCGCTGTGAGGTGCGACTCCTTGAGGCGCCTGCTAGCGAAACGCGTCCTGGCCGGTGAGGGCCTTGCCGAGGACGAGCTGGTGCACCTCGCTGGTGCCCTCGTAGGTGAGCACCGACTCCAGGTTGTTGGCGTGCCGCATCATCGGCCACTCCAGCGTGATGCCGGCAGCGCCCATGATCGTGCGGCACTCGCGGGCGATCTTGATGGCCTCGCGGATGTTGTTCAGCTTGCCGAAGCTGATCTGCTCGGCGGTGATCCGGCCGTCGTCCTTGAGGCGACCGAGGTGCAGCGCCAGCAGCATCGACTTGCCGAGCTCGACGGTCATGTCCGCCAGCTTGGCCTGGGTGAGCTGGAAGCCGCCGAGCGGCTTGTCGAAGATCTCGCGCTCGTCGGCGTACCGCAGGGTCGCCTCGAGGCAGTCGCGCGCAGCCCCGATCGAGCCGAAGATGATCCCGAACCTCGCCTCGGTCAGGCAGCTGAGCGGACCGCGCAGCCCCTTCACCTCGGGCAGCATCGCCTCGGCCGGCAGCCGTACGCCGTCGAGCACCAGCTCGCTGGTGACGGAGGCACGCATCGACATCTTCTGCTTGATCGCGGGGGCCGAGAACCCCTCGGTGTCGGTGGGTACGACGAACCCGCGGATGCCGTCGTCGGTCTGGGCCCAGACCACCGCGACGTCGGCGATGGAGCCGTTGGTGATCCACATCTTGTTGCCGTCGAGGACCCAGTCGGTGCCGTCCTGCTTGGCGCGGGTGCGCATGCCGGCCGGGTTGGAGCCGAAGTCGGACTCGGTGAGGCCGAAGCAGCCGATCTTCTCGCCCTTGGCCATCTCCGGGAGCCACTGCTCCTTCTGCTCCTCGGACCCGTGCGCGTGGATCGCGAACATCGCCAGGCTCCCCTGCACCGACATCAGCGACCTGATCCCGGAGTCCCCGGCCTCGACCTCGAGGCAGGCGAGGCCGTAGGCGGTCGCGCTGGTTCCGGTGCAGCCGTAGCCCTCGAGGTGCATCCCGAGCGCGCCGATGGCACCGAGCTCGAGGGCGATCTCGCGGGCGGGCAGCGTGCCGCTCTCGTACCACTCGGCGATGTCGGGCTTGACCTTCTCCTCGACGAAGCGACGCACGGTCTGCTGCATCGCGCGGTCCTCCTCGTTGATCAGCGAGTCGATGTCGAGGAGTCCGAGAGGGGTGCGGTCAGCCATGGATCCAATCTAGGCCCGGCGACCCTCGCGTCGAAACGCGCGCAGCGGGATCGGGTGCATCCGGTAGCGCTCGGGCAGCCTTCGGTAGAGCCCGTCGAGGGTGCGGCAGACTGCGGCGAACCGCTGGTAGCGGCGCTCGCGGCCGTCGTCCCAGGGCAGGCCGAGGATCTCGCGTCCACGGGGCGGCATCCCGCCGATCGTGAGCGAGGAGCTGACCGCGTTCACGGGCCGTTTCACCAACCACCACAGGGGTTTCGGGATCTGCTTGGGTCGCGGCCAGCCCTTCGTCGCGTAGCCCACGCCGTACGCCGCGGTCCGGTGCGCGACCAGCCGCTCGTCGAGGGCCCGCTCGAAGTAGTCCTCGAACTCTGCGTAGGTCTGCGGCGTGCCGCGCGAGCTCACGCCGTACCGCTCGAACCAGGTCACCGACTCGGCGAACAGCTGCTCCTTCTCGGCCCGGCTCAGCCGTCGGATGAAGGTGTCGGTGGCGGTGATCAGGTGCTCGACGAAGCAGGCGTGCGCCCAGTAGTAGGTGTCCGGGTTGAGCGCGCTGTACGGCGCCCCGTCGGGCAGCCGCCCCTTGATCGGCTTGTGGAAGTCCCGCACCCGGTGACCGCTGGCGTCGGGGTCGGCGCCGTAGACGGTGTCGAAGATCGGGGGGATGCTGCGCTGCAGCCTGGCGAGGGTCTCGGCGAACCAGACGGAGTGGTCCTCGACCCCCTGGCCGAGCGCCGGCAGCATGTTCTGGAGGACGGCGGCGCGCGGGCCGAGCAGCGCCATCCGGTGGTCCCCGAACCAGCGCCAGGTCAGCGAGTCCGGCCCCAGCGGCAGCCCGTTGGGCGCGGTCTCGGGCCTTCGCTGCACGGCGGTCATGGTGATACATTGAAACAGATTTGTGTCATCATTCCAACGTCGTGGAGGCGCAGCAGTGGCCGTCACCACTCCCCCGGGACTGAAGCAGGCACGCGGCCCGGTGCTCGGGCTGCCGCACCTGCTGCAGCTGCGGTTCCACCCGATCGAGCACAACGAGTTCCTGCGCGAGAGCTACGGCGAGGTCTACCGGCTCAACGTCTTCGGCGTCCGGCTCTACGTCACCGCCGGCGCCGACATGGCCGAGCAGGTGCTCGTCAACCGCGACCGCACCTTCGCCAACGGGCCGGCGTGGTCGCACTTCATCGGGCCGTTCTTCCACCGCGGGATCATGCTGCTCGACTTCGACGAGCACCTCCACCACCGGCGGATCCTGCAGCACGCCTTCACCAACGACGCGCTGCGCAGCTACCACTCCGTGATGGCACCGCACATCCGGCGCAACCTCGCCGAGTGGGACGGGGTCGAGCAGCCGGCCCGGTTGCACCACCTGTTCAAGGCGCTCACCCTCGACCTGGCGCTGGAGACGTTCGTGGGTGTCGAGCTCGACGCCGCGCAGCAGGACGAGGTCAACAAGGCGTTCATCGCCGCGGTGCGCGGGGGCACCTCCATCGTCCGGAAGCCGGTGCCGGGCACTCCCTGGGCCAGGGGCCTGAAGGCACGGGCGTTCCTGGAGGACTTCTTCCGCTCGCACCTGCCGGAGAAGCGACGTGACGGGGCCAGACCAGATGGGAGCCGTGACCTCTTCGCACAGCTCTGCCGGGCCCAGGAGGACGGCGAGGAGTTCAGCGACGACGACATCGTCAACCACATGATCTTCCTGCTGATGGCGGCCCACGACACGACCACGATCACGATGAGCTCGATGGCCTACCACCTGGCGAAGAACCCGGAGTGGCAGGAGCGGGCGCGGGCCGAGTCGATCGCCGCGGGGGACGTCGACTACGACGGTGTGCTCCGGCTCGACGTGCTCGACCGGGTGATGAAGGAGTCGCTGCGGCTGTGCTCGCCGGTGCCCTCGCTCCCCCGCGTGGCGGTGCGCGACACCGAGATCGCCGGCTATCACGTCCCGGCCGGGTCGTTCGTGACCGTGTCGCCGTACATGAACCACTACCTGCCCGAGCTCTGGCCGGACCCCACCCGCTTCGACCCCGACCGGTTCGCGCCTGACCGCCGTGAGGACCGCTCGCACCGCCTGGCCTTCGAGCCGTTCGGCGCGGGCGTGCACAAGTGCATCGGGATGCACTTCGCCGGGATGCAGGTGCGCGCGATCTTCCACGAGCTGCTGCGCAGCTACCGCTGGTCGGTGCCTCCGGACTATGTCTGGCCGATCGACCTGACCGCGCTGCCGTTCCCGCGCGACGGCGTACCCGTGCAGCTGGAGCACCTGTGATCACCCCAACACGCCGCTCGCTTCGCTCCCGCCGCGCCAGGGACCCCGAATGACCGCCACGATCCTCGAAGCGGCACGCACCGTCTTCGAGCAGTACGGCGCTCGCCGGGCCAACGTCGAGGACGTCGCGCGCGCTGCCGGGGTCAGCCGCAGCACCCTCTACCGCGCCTACCCCAACAAGGAGGCGATCCTCGAGGCCGTGCTGCTGCAACAGCTGGACGAGTTCCTCACCGAGCTCGACCGGGTCGCGGCCGACCTTCCTCCGCGCGAGGCCGTGGTCGAGTGCTTCACCCAGGGCTTGCGACTGACCCGCGAGATCCCGCTGCTCGCGCGCCTCGCCGAGTCCGAGCCCGACCTGATCACCGCGGCCGGCGCCGCCTCGCACAGCTCGCTCGTGCTCGGCTCCGCCGGGCGCGTGGCCGCCACCCTGCGACGCAGCGGCGCGACCATGCCCGACGAGGAGCTGCAGACGGTGGCCGAGCTGATGCTCCGCGTCTCCTGGACCTACCTGCTCAACCCCCGTGGCGGCCTCGACGTCACCGACGAGCAGGC
Organism: uncultured Actinomycetota bacterium; assembly: GCA_963842565.1. Lineage (GTDB taxonomy): Bacteria > Actinomycetota > Actinomycetes > Propionibacteriales > Nocardioidaceae > Marmoricola. The sequence goes on from CAWJGX010000017.1 coordinate 57,254, forward strand.
CGTCCGGGCCTACGCGCGCCACTACCTCGCCCCCCTGGTCTTCTGAGCTGGCCGGATAGTCCGAGACGTTTCCGTTGTTTCCCGGGTGAATTCACCAACGGAATCGTCTCGGACTATCCGGAATCGGTCGAGGTGAGCCGCGACAGCTGGTGGGCGACGGTGGCGGCGACGGCGGTGGCGAGGGTCTCGGGGTCGTCCTCGGGGAGCTCGGGTACGACGTGGTGCACGATCCCCGACGCGAGCAGGGCGGCCGAGCCGATCCCCTGGGTCTCGGCCATCTCGGCAGCGTGGGCCACGTCGCCGAAGCGGATCACGCTGGCGCCCTCGGGCGGGAGCGGTGCGAGCCAGGCGTTCTCCGCGGCGACCACGACCTGGGCCGGGAGCAGGGCCAGCGCACCTCCGCCGCAGCCCTGGCCGAGGATCACCGAGACGGTCGGGACCGTCATGGTCGTCAGGGCGGCGATGCAGCGGGCGATCTCTCCGGCGAGCGCGCCTTCCTCCGCCTTGACCGAGAGCTCGGCTCCCGGGGTGTCGATGACCGTCACCAGCGGCAGCCCGAGCTCCTCGGCCAGACGCATGCCACGGCGCGCCTGCCGCAGCGCGGCCGGTCCGAGCGGGGTCGTGGGCGTCTGGCGCAACCGGTCCTGGCCGACCAGCACGCACGGTTGCCCGTCGAGCCGGGTCAGCGTCACCAGCACGGCTGCGTCCTGCTCGCCCTCCTCGGTGCCGTTGAGCTCGACGGTGCTGCGGGCGGCGTACCTCAGCAGGTCGCGTACGCCGAGCCGCTCGGTCGCCCGGGTCAGCTCCACCGACTCCCACACCGGCCGGTGCGACGAGGTGGCATCGGCTCGCAGGGGCAGCGCGGGCGGGACAGCGGGGTCCACGAGCACGGCCAGGGTCAGGTCGAGCAGCTCGGGGAGGTCCTCGGTGGCGACCACCGCGTCGATCACGCCCCGCTCGGCGAGGTGCTCGGCCTGCTGGATGCCGGACGGGAACGGGTGCCCCTCGAGCGCCTCGAACACCTTGGGCCCGAGGAAGCCGACGAGCGCGCCGGGCTCGGCGACGGTCACGTGCCCGAGCGAGCCCCACGACGCATAGACGCCACCCGTGGTCGGGTGGCGCAGGTGCACGAGGTAGGGCAGTCCGGCGGCCCGGTGAGCCATCACGGCGCGCGAGATCGCCACCATCTCGAAGAAGGCCGGCGTCCCTTCCTGCATCCGCGTCCCGCCGGAGGCGGTGGTCGCGAGCAGGGGCAACCCCTCCGCGGTCGCACGGCGCACGCACGACACGATCCGCCGAGCGACCGCCTGGCCGATCGAGCCGCCGAGGAAGGCGAACTCGTTGACCACGACGGCCACCGGGCGACCGCGCACCAGCCCGCGACCGGTCAGCACCGACTCGTCGGTGCCCGCCCGCTCGGCTGCCGCGCGCAGCTCGGCCTGGTAGCCGTCGGAGTGGCCGGAGATGTCGATGGGCTGGTCCCACGACTCGAAGGAGCCGTCGTCGAGGACCAGGTCGATCAGCCCCTGCGCCGACCAGCGGACCATCAGGAGGCCGCGCCCTGCAGCCAGGCCCGGATCGCGTCCGCGTGCTCGTCGAGGGCGGGCGGAGCCGCGTGGTCACGGTGGGTGACCTCGTCCCCGTCGGCGGAGAAGAAGCGGAGCGGAGGCCCGGGAAGCCTCAGTGGACCGAGCACCGAGTGGTCCACGTCGATCAGCAGGCCCTGGCTCGCGGTCTGGTCCCAGGCGTAGACCTCGTCCATCGTCCGCACCTTCCCGGCCGGGATCCCCACCTCGGCCAGCCGGGCCAGCAGCGCCTCGGCGTCCCAGTCGGCGAAGACGCTCTCGACGAGCTCGATGGTCTGCTGCCGGTTCCCGACGCGTTCCTGGTTGGTCGCCAGACCCGGCGTCTCCGGGTCCACGTCGAAGCCGGCACAGAACCGCTTCCACAACCCCTCGCTGCCCACGGAGATCTGCACGGACCCGTCGCGGCAGTGGAACAAGCCGTAGGGGCAGATGGACGGATGGTGGTTGCCCTGCGCCCGGCCGACCTCGCCCGCGACGGTCCAGCGGGTGCCCTGGAAGGCGTGCACGCCGACCGTCGCCGCGAGCAACGAGGTCCGGACGACCGTCCCGACGCCGGTGCGGTCGCGCTCGTGGAGGGCCGCGAGCACCCCGTAGGCGCCGTACATCCCGGCCAGCAGGTCGGCGATCGGCACGCCCACCCGTTGCGGGTCCTCGGGCCCGGAACCGGTCAGCGACATGAGGCCGGCTTCGCCCTGGGCGATCTGGTCGTAGCCCGCACGGCCGCCCTCGGGTCCGTCGTGACCGAAGCCGGTCACCGAGAGGACCACGAGACGCGGGTTGCGCTCCTGCAGCGACTCGAACCCGAGGCCGAGCCGATCGAGCACACCGGTGCGGAAGTTCTCGACGAGCACGTCGGCGCGGTCGACCAGCTGGCGCAGCACGTCCAGGTCAGCCGCGTCCTTGAGGTCGAGGGTGATCGACTCCTTGTTGCGGTTGGCCGAGAGGAAGTACGTCGACTGACGGTCGTCCTCCGGACCGACGAACGGAGGCCCCCAGCCGCGGGTGTCGTCACCGTGTCCCTTGGCCTCGACCTTGATCACCCGCGCACCGAGGTCACCGAGCATCATCGTCGCCTGCGGGCCGGCGAGCGCGCGCGAAAGATCGACCACCAGCACGTCCCCGAGCGGTCCTCCCGATGACATCGCCGTCACCAGCCCGGCAGCACGAGAGCTGCCCAGACGAGGAGCGGTCCGACCACGACGATGATCACGCTGTAGACGAGGATCTGCTTGTAGTAGACCGGCTCCTCGATCGTGTCGGGCTTGTTGGCCAGCATCAGGGCGCCGTTGGTGGAGAAGGGGCTCACGTCGACGATGGTCGATGACACCGCCAACGCAGCGACGAAGAACCCGGCATTGATGCCCCCGTCCGAGATCAGCGGGACCGCGATCGGGATGATCACCGGCAGCAACGCGGTCGAGGAGGCGAACGCGGAGACGACACCGCCGACGTAGCAGAGGATCAGGGCACCGAGAGCCACGGCGCCGAGGCCGGCGGCCCAGTTGCCCACGAACTCCGGGGCCTTCGCGGTGGTCAGGATCGTGGCGTAGGTGCTCACTCCGGCCACCAGCAGCACGGTCGGCCAGGCGATCTGCTTGACCGCGTCCTTGTGCTCGTTGGGCGCCAGGATGTTGAGGATGACGGCGGCAGTGATCGCGACGAAGCCGATGTTCTTGTCGAAGGCGAGGGCGATCACGGCGACGCCGAGGAAGGCGAGCAGAGTGAGCGTCTGGTCCCGGCGTACACCGAGGTTCTGGGTGGTGGTGGCCGTCGAGGTGCCGTAGCCCCGCTGCGGAATGGTGGCGCCGCCGCGATGGAGGTCGTCGGAGAGCGTGTCCGGGTCGTCCGGGTCCAGCCGCTGGCTCATCAGCTTGCGACCCCCGAGGGCGAGGAACAGGATCATCGCCAGCACGAAGTTGACCACCAGGCTGGACAAGAAGATGACGATCTCGCTGGAGGGAAGGTCCGCTCCCTCCATCACCGAGTTGGTGATGGTGCCGTAGATGCTGATCGGCGAGAAGCCGCCGGCCTGCGCACCGTGGACGACCATCATCCCCATCATCAGCGGGCTGATCTTGTAACGACCGGCGAAACCCAGCGCGATCGGGCCGATGATCGCGCAGGCAGCAGGACTGGCCGCGCCGATGGCGGTGAGCAGCGCGGTGACGAAGAACATCACCCACGGGATCAGTGCGACGCGTCCGCCAACGGCCTTCACCGCACTGCGCACGATCAGGTCCACGGTGCCGTTGTTGCGGGCGATCGCGAACAGATAGGTGACCCCGATCAGGGTCAGGATCAGGTCACCACTGACTCCGGCGAGGATCTCCTTCTCGTCGAGGTCGAGGGCGTACATCCCGACGAGCCAGGCCGCGACGTACGCCAACGCGCCCATGTTGATCGGCAGCACGGTGCCGATCACGAACAGCGCTACCAGCGCGATGATGGATACCCATTCCGGCCCCATTGACAGTCCTCTCCAGCAGCGGCCAGGGAGTCGGTCCTTGTGAGACCGGGCACCTCACTGGCTCAGTGGCCTAGCCAATAGGCCAGCAGGCCAGTTGTCAATAGACTGTGGGACATGAGCACGACCCCCGGCCCCGCCAAGGGCCCGTCACCGACCTTCCCCGGCAGGCTGAACCGCGTCCGCCTCTACGAGCAGGTCGCCGAGCAGATCACCACCTGGATCGCCGAGAACGGGCTGCAGCCCGGCGACCGGATCCCGCCCGAGCGCGAGCTCGCGACCCGGCTCGGGGTCAGCCGGGCCACGCTGAGCCAGGCGTTGGTAGCACTCGAGGTCATCGGTGTCGTCGCCGTGCGCCACGGCGACGGCACGGTCGTCACCCAGTCGCGCACCCGCAGGATCGTCGAGGCGATCCGCGAGCACGCCGACCGGTTGCCCGAGGTGATCGACACCCGCGACGCGCTCGAGACCAAGATCGCGTCGCTCGCCGCGGCGCGGCGTACGACCGAGGACCTCGCGCGCATCGACAGCGCCCTCGAGGCCATGGAGGCCGACATCAAGGCTGGCGGCCGGGGGGTCGAGGGCGACGAACGCTTCCATGGCGCGGTCACCACGGCCGCCCACTCGCTCCTGCTGGCCCGCCTGATGGACGAGATCAGCGGCCTGATCAGGGAGACCCGCATCGAGTCCCTCTCCCAGCCTGACCGCCCCCACGCCTCCCTCGCCGGACATCGTGCGATCGCCGAGGCGATCAGGGCCGCGGACCCGGGCGCGGCGTCCGAGGCGATGCACGCCCACGTCGCGATGGTCAGCGACGTGGCGCTGCTCCGCGAGCCCCCCGCGTGACCGGCGGCGAGGCGCTCGCCGTACTCGCCGCCGGCCTCGGCGCCGGCATCCTCACGTCGACCGTCGGGGTGGCCTCGCTGCTGAGCTTTCCGGTGCTGCTGGCCGTCGGCCTGCCACCTGTGGTCGCCAACGCGTCCAACACGGTCGGGCTCACACCTGGCGCGTTGAGCGGCTCCCTGGGTTATCGGCGGGAGCTGCGTGAGCACCCGCGCATCACTGCGGCCGTGCTGATCACGTGCGCCGTGGGTGCCGTGGCCGGTGCACTTCTCCTCCTCGTGCTGCCACCCGGGGTCTTCGAGGCGGTGGTGCCGTGGCTGATCCTGGTCACCAGTGTCCTCGTCGGCATCCAGCCATGGCTGAGTCGGCGCGTGCGTGCCCGTCTGGGAGCGGACCTGCCGGACCGCGTGCAGATGTCGCCGACAACGGCTGCCTGGGCGACGCTGACCGGCGTCTACGGCGGCTACTTCGGCGCCGGGTCCGGCGTGATGATGATGGCGGTCCTGGGTTTCGGTCTGGACATCGAGCTGCGCATCATCAACGCCCTCAAGACGCTCGCGGTGATGGCGGCCAACGTCGTGGCGACCGTCATCTTCGTGTTCCTGGCCGACCTCGACTGGCTCGCGATCGCCTTGCTGGCAGGCGGTTCCGTGGTCGGTGGGTACGTCGGATCGCACATCGGCCGCCGGCTCCCGCCCACGCTCCTGCGCTCGCTGGTGGTGATCGCCGGTCTCACGGCGTTCGTGCTGCTGCTCAGCTGAACCTCGGCCGGCTCACCGCATCGCCTTCACCTGGCGGCGGCGCTGGGGGGCGGTGTGGGAGGGCGTCGCCAGGACTCCCGTGGTGAGCGACTCCAGGGCCTTGACGAAGGTGTCCCGTGCCCGTGGAGGAAGCTCCCCGAGCGCCACTTCGTAGACGTCGGAGACGCGTCCGTAGGCCTTGTCGAGGACGGCGCGGCCCTCGTCGGTGAGGCCCACCACCCGGGCCCGACGATCCGTGCTCGACACCTCGCGCCGAGCGAGACCGCGCTTCTCGAGGGCGTCGAGGGTCACCACCATCGTGGTCTTGTCGAGCGCGGCCAGGTCGGCGATCTCGATCTGGGTGCGCTCGCCGTCCGCGGCCTTCCACAGCACGCAGTACTCCCGGACGGAGATCCCCAGGTCCTCGAGCGCCCCGCCCAGCTGCGCGGCGAGCGCGTAGGAGGCCTGGTTGAGCAGGAAGGACAGGTCGATCTCGGGAGCGTCAGCCACAGGGCGAGCGTAGCCCGATGAGTCCGGCCACAGACGATCCCGTTGCGGACCGTTGTGGACGATCCGGTCTCTCAGGAACTGGGGCACGACTCGACGACGGCACCCGCGGGACCAGTCGGGAGGCGATCACGGCCCCCACGGCCAGGACGGCAGCAGCGGTCAGGAAGCCTGCACCCAGACCAGAGAGCGCCGCCACGCTGGAGACCACCCCGAGCCCGAGGGCCCCGCCCACCTGCTGCGTGGTGTTGACCACGCCCGAGGCGGCGCCGGCGTGCTCGGGCACGGCGCTGGCCATCGCGATGCTCGTGACCTGCGGCATCGCCAGTCCGAACCCGGTCCCCATGAGGACGAACGCCGGGGCGGCGTCGGTGAGGAATGCGGGCTCTGCCGGCAGCGCCGCCAGCAACAGCAAGCCCGCCACGAAGAGGACGAGGCCCCACACCAGCACGCGTTCCTGCCCGATCCGACGCGCGAGACGGTCCGAGAGGACCAGGGAGGCGACGGCGATGGAGAGGGTCACCGGCAGGTAGGCGAGACCGGTGCGCAAGCGGGCTCAGCCCCATCTGGTCCTGCAGGGCGAGTGCGCTGAGGAACTGGAAGCTGAACCCCGCGACCGTCATCGTGAAGAGCACGGCGTTGGCCGTCGAGAACCGACGGACGGCGAACAACGCCGGTGGCACGAGCGGCTCTGCTGCCGTGCGCTGTCGCACCACGAACGCGGCGAGCAGCACCCCGGCCAGGCCGAGTGACAGCAGCACGACCAGCGATGTCCAGCCGCGCACGGTGACCTGGGTGACGGCGTACACCAGCAGCATCAGCCCACCCGTACCGGTGACGGCTCCCACCACGTCGACGTGGCCTCGGCCACGGCTCCGGCTGTCGCCCGGCAGGATGCGCAGCGCGGCCGGGACCAGCACGAGGCCCAGCGGCACGTTGACCAGGAAGACCCAGCGCCACGACACCAGCTCGGTGAGCAGACCACCGGCGATCACCCCGATCGAGGCGCCGACCGACCCGACGAAGGCGAACACCGCGAACGCGTGGGCCTGCGCGCGTCGGTCCGCATAGAGCCGAGCGATCATGCCGAGCACCACCGCGGAGGCCATCGCGGCGCCGGCTCCCTGGACGAACCGTCCGGTCACGAGAGCGGCCGGGCTCCCGGCCAGGCCGCACCACACCGACGCCAGCGCGAAGACCACCAGGCCGGACACGAACACCCGGCGCTGGCCCAGGACGTCACCGAGTCGGCCGAACAGGAGCAACAGCCCGGCGAAGGCGACGAAGAACCCGTTCACCACCCAGGACAGCCCGGTCGACGAGAAGCCCAGCTGTTCACGGATGGTCGGCAGGGCGACGTTCACGATGGTGCCGTCGAGGATCACCATCAGCTGGCTGACGCACAGCACCGCGAGGGCGAAGGTACGACGGGCAGGGTCTCCGACGGCGTCCATAGATGACACCGTAGCAGATAGTTTTGTTACAGACTATCTCGTTCAGTCGTAGTGGCCCGTCCCTCAGGGTGCGATGCCGACGTACTTCACGGAGAGGTACTCCTCGATCCCCTCGGGACCACCCTCGCGACCGAAGCCGGACTGCTTCACCCCGCCGAAGGGCGCCGCCGGGTTGGAGACGATCCCCTGGTTGATGCCGACCATGCCGAACTCGAGGCCCTCGCTCACCCGGATCGTCCGGCCGAGGTCGGTGGTGAACGCGTAGGCGACCAGGCCGTACTCGGTGTCGTTGGCCATCTGCAGGGCCTTGTCCTCGTCGGAGAACGTGGTGATCGGCGCGACCGGCCCGAAGATCTCCTCGCGGAACATGTCGGCGTCGGGAGCGACGTCCGTGAGCACGGTGGGCTGGAAGAAGTACCCCGCATCCCCCGTCGTCGACCCCCCGGTGACCACGGAGGCACCACGACCCGTGGCGTCGTCGACCAGCTCGACCACCTTGTCGCGCTGCTTGGCGTCGATCAGCGGTCCCACGGTGACGCCGTCCTCGGTGCCACGACCGACGGTCTCGGCAGCCATCCGCTCCGCGAACTTCGCGGCGAAGTCGTCGGCCACGTCCTCGTGGACGAGGAACCGGTTGGCGGCCGTGCAGGCCTCCCCCATGTTGCGCATCTTCGCGAGCATGGCTCCGTCGACAGCGGCGTCGAGGTCGGCGTCGGCGAAGACCAGGAAGGGCGCGTTGCCGCCGAGCTCCATCGAGACCCGCAGCAGCTGGTCGGCGGACTGCTTGACCAAGGTCTTGCCGACCGGCGTGGAGCCGGTGAAGGTCAGCTTGCGCAGGCGCGAGTCGCCGATCAGCGGCTCCATCACGTCACCGGTCTGCGAGGTGGAGATGACGTTGAGCACGCCCGGCGGCACGCCGACCTCCGTGAGCAGGTCGGCCAGGGCCAGCATCGTCAGCGGGGTCTGCGAGGCCGGCTTGACGACCATCGTGCAGCCGGCAGCGATGGCGGGCCCGATCTTCCGGGTGCCCATGGCCAACGGGAAGTTCCACGGCGTGATCATCAGCACCGGTCCGACCGGCTGCTTCATCGTCATCAGCCGGGTGTTGCCGTCCGGCGACGTGGCCCAGCGGCCCGCGATGCGCACGACCTCCTCCGAGAACCACCGGAAGAACTCGGCGCCGTAGGTGACCTCCCCCTTCGACTGGGCCAGCGGCTTGCCCATCTCCAGGGTCATCAGCATCGCGAAGTAGTCGGCGCGCTCGGTGATCAGCTCGAAGGCGGAGCGCAGGATCTCGGCCCGCTCGCGGGGCGCCGTACGTGCCCAGTCGTGCTGCGCGGCCACCGCGGCGTCCAGCGCAGCCTTGCCGTCCGCCGGCGTGGCCGAGGCCACCGCGGTCAGTGTCTTCCCGGTGGCCGGGTCCTCCACGTCGATGGTCGAACCATCGGCGGAGTCGCGCCACTCACCGCCGATGAACAGGCCGGTGGGAACCTTCTCGAGCGTCTCGTTCTCGTCCATGTCTCCAACCTAGGCCGTGGTGTCGCAGAGTGCCTGCGCGGGAGCGTCAGGACTCGTCGGCGACGTAGAACATCCGCTTGTTGACGAACTCGTCCATGCCCAGCGGGCCGAGCTCCCGACCGAAGCCACTGCGCTTGACCCCACCGAAGGGCACCTCGGCACCTTCGCCGGCGGGGGTGTTCACATTGGACATCCCCACCTCGAGACGCGAGGCCACCCTGGTCGCACGCTCGGGGTCGGCGCTGAAGACTGCGCCGCCGAGCCCGTAGTCGGTGTCGTTCGCGAGGGCGAGCGCCTCGTCGTCGCTGGAGACCGAGTAGACCACCGCGACCGGCCCGAAGAGCTCCTCACGGTAGGCCCGCATCTCCTTGGTGATCCCGGTCAGCACGGCGGGCGAGTAGTACGCCGCCGGCCCCTCGCCGAGGACCCCGCCGGCGTGCAGGGTCGCGCCCTTGCTCACCGCGTCCTCGACCTGCTCGGCCAGACGCTCCGCCGCGGCGCGGGACGAGAGCGGCGCGAAGGTGCCGTCCTCCTCGGCGGCCGGATCACCGGGGCGCAGACCGGTGGCGCGCTCGGTCAGACGCGACACGAAGTCGCCGTAGACGTCGTCCATCACGATCATCCGCTTGTTGGAGTTGCACGCCTGGCCCGTGTTGCTGATCCGGGTGTCCCATGCGACGTCGGCCGCTGCCGCGACGTCGGCGGAGTCGAGCACGACGTAGGGGTCGGAGCCGCCGAGCTCGAGCACGCACTTCTTCAGGTTCCGACCCGCGATGGACGCGACCACGGCACCGGCGCGCTCGGAGCCGGTCAGGGACACCCCGGCGATCCGGGGGTCACCGATGATCTGCTCGATCTGCTCGTGCGAGGCGAACAGGTTGGTGTAGCTGCCCACCGGGAGACCGGCGTCCGCCATGATCTGGTGCACGGCCTGCGCACAGCGCGGGACCGACTCCGCATGCTTGAGGATGATCGTGTTGCCCAACATCAGGTTCGGCGCTGCGAACCGGGCGATCTGGTAGAAGGGGTAGTTCCACGGCATGATCCCGAGCAGCGGTCCGATCGGCAGCTTCTGCACGACCGCCTTCCCTCCGCCGAACGTCTTGATCGGCTGGTCAGCGGCCAGACCCGGCCCCTCGGTCGCGAAGTAGTCGAAGATGTCGCCGCAGAAGTCGGCCTCCTCCTCGGCCTCGGAGAGCGGCTTGCCCATCTCCAGGGTCGCGATGGCTGCCAGCTCGCCGGCCCGCTCCTTGAACAGCTCGCCGATCCGCTTGACCGCCGCGGCCCGCTCCTGGATCGAGACGTCCTTCCAGGCGGCGTACGCACTGTGGGCGGCGGCGAGCGCGTCCTCGACCTGGGCGTCGGTCGCCGTCTCGAAGGTTTCGACGACCTCTCCGGTGGCAGGGTTGACCACCTGGTAGGCGGGTCCGGTCGTGTGGACGGCTGTCATGGCAGAACTCCTTGGTGAGCAGTGCGTTCCTTGCTGCGATGTGTGGACTCCCCCGATTCTTGCGCCCCCGTCAACCGGCCCGGCGGACGACGTCCCTGCTCGCCACGGCATCCAGGAATCCGTCGACGAGGCGATGTGCCCGCAGCCGGGCCTCGGCCTCTCGAGCGCGGGTCTCGCGCACCAGCTCGTCGGTGTCGAATCCCGCCGCACGGGCCTTCCCGTCACCGCCATTGCCCAGCCAGCCGGCGAGCATCGTGCTCGTCAGCTCGGGATGGAACTGGACGGCGAGGTTGCGGCGGAGGACGAACGCCTGGGACGAGGAGGTGTTGCGCGCCAGCTCGCGGGCATCTGGGGGCAGCTGCCAGCTGTCGTGGTGCCACTGGAACCACGGCCCTCCCGGCACGACGTCATGATCGTCGGTGAGTACGTCGTACCAGCCGATCTCCGACGTCTCGGAAGGCCCGACCGACCCGCCCAGCGCCGTGGCCAGGAGCTGTCCGCCGAAGCAGATCCCGAAGACCGGCACGCCGGCCTGGTCGGCCCTCCGGAGCTGTTCCAGCTCCGGGACCACCCAGCTGCCGATCAGCTCGTGGTCGTAGGTCGACCAGGGGGCACCCATGGGCACCACGGCGTCGAAGTCCGTGAAGTCGGGGAACTGCGTGATCACCCCTGGAGTCGCGAACGAGTGCCGCGGGACGACCGTGTGCATGGTCAGGTCGAAGCCTCGCTCGACGAAGCGCTCGGCGACGTGGCCGAGCGGCGAGGCGTGGTCGTGCTGGATGACGAGAAGCTTCATGACGGAACCATAGCAACTCGTTCGGCTCCAAACGACTCACCGAGGCGAACTGTGCTCACTTCGCCACCGCTGGTCCGCTGACCGCAGCGTCGACGGGCTCGGCCCGGTAGGCCGAGAGCAGCGAACCGGCCAGGTGCCTGGCGCGGATGCCCAGACGGTAGGACTCCTCGTCACCACTGCTGGCCTGGAGCCGGCCCTTGGTCACGATCACGCCGAGGTCCGCACCTTTCCACCGGTAGTCGCCGGGCCCGTAGATGCGCAGGAAGAAGCACTCCTCCTCGGTGTGCAGCTGGTGCCAGTCCAGCGCAGCGCGGCGGAAGGTGAGGCTGCCGTCGTCGTTGAGCAGGTAGGTGCCGGTGGCCGGCGCTTCCACGATCTTCTCCGTCGACTCCACGACGTGCTTGACGATCATCTGGCTCCACAGGTCCGCCGAGGCCAGCCGGTCCCAGCGGTCGTTCACGTCATCGACGTCGAGCTCGAAGTCCGCGCCCATGAACTCGAGCAGGTGGAACAGGAAGAGCGGAACGTCTGCGTAGGCGCCCGCGGTGACGTTGGTGATCGCGGAGGCTCCACTGATCCGGGGGTTCAGCTCACCCAGGTAGACCTCGCCGCGGTCGAGGTCGACGAGCAGGTCGACCTCGAAGAAGCCCCGGTACCCCTCATCGGCGAGGCGGTCTCCGAGCCGGCGCACGAGGTCGATGCCGCGCGAGCGCAGCTCGGCAGTGAGCACCTCGGGAAACATCTCGTTGCCGCACCAGCCGCCGGCGTACGGCGTCAGCTCCGGGTAGCCGGTCAGCTCACTCATCAGCGGACCCACCACGGTCCCGCGGCGCGTGATCACGGCCTCCACGGCGATCGAGCGGTGCCGGATGCGCCGCATCACCTTCACGTCCTCGCCCACGATCTCGTCGCGGTGGCGCTCCCAGTCCGACTCCGAGGAGATGAAGAACGTGGTCTTGCCCGAGTCGCCGTACGGCGTCTGGACGACGAGCTCCTTGCCGAGGCCGGCCTCCTCGGCCGCCAGGCTCAGCTGGTCCCACGTCTCCACCCGGGTCAGCACGTTCGGGACGCTCGGGACGCCGGCGTCGTTGCCGAGCTCGGTGGTGACGATCTTGGAGTCCAGCCGGTCGCGCAAGCCTGAGGAAGGCAGGATCAGGTCGTAGCCGAGCTCCTCGCAGATCCGCTCCGTCTCCTCGTCGAAGAACACCATCGCGATCTTGGGGCGCACGCCCTCGCGGCGATGGCGCGACATGAACGCGCGCACCTCGGGGTTGGTGAGCAGCCAGTTGTTGATCTCCTCACCGTTCGCGAACTCGACGTACGGCTTCTCCCGCGGGGAGAACAGGCGCGGGTGGGCGCCGTCCCAGGCGTCGTAGTAGCTGATGTAGGTGAAGTGCCGCACCCAGCGGTCGAGCCCGAGCAGGTTGAACGGCGTCGCCCCGACGAAGTAGACAGGCGTGTCGTTGGTGCGGAAGAAGTGACGGATCTCCGAGATCCCGTTGACGGTTCGGGGGCCGGCGCTCGCGTTCTCGGTCATGCTCAATCCTGTACTCGGAGGCGGTTGCTTCACCCCGCGACTAATCGTTAGGCTCCAAACGATAGGGTGCGGCATCGATCTTCGCAAGACCACGACCGTCAACGAGCAGGGAGGGAGAGCCGGGTGTCGCACGGGGATCTGGTTCCGGGACGCGCGGACATCACGCTGGAGGGCTGGCAGAGCGAACCCCAGCTGCGGTGGTCGTTCCAGCACGTCGCGGAGATGTTCCCCACGGCCACGATCGCAGCGGCGGACCGCCCGACCGGACTGCCGGAACGGCCCGCCGACCTCGACGACCTCCGGGTCCGGCACCCGCTCACCGGTGGTGAGGAGACGGTCCGCGGCGTCATGGACGCCTCGGACACCGACGCCTGGGCGGTGCTGCACCAGGGACACCTCGCCCGCGAGCACTACCAGCGGGGCATGTCCCCGTCGAGCCAGCACCTGCTGATGTCGGTGAGCAAGTCGCTGGTCGGCGCCGTGGCGGCGGCACTGGTGGACCGAGGACTGCTGGCAGTCGACGAGCAGGTCACCCACTACGTGCCCGCGCTGGCCGGCACCGGGTACGCCGGAGCCACGGTCCGTCACCTCCTGGACATGCGTTCAGGCATCCGCTTCTCCGAGGAGTACACCGACCCCGACGCCGAGGTGCGCCTGCTCGAGCAGGCCATCGGCTGGGCGCCGAGACACACCGACGCGGTCCCCGACTCGATGTACGGCTTCCTCGCGACCCTGACGCGGGCTCGCGAGCACGGGGGCACCTTCGAGTACCGCTCGTGCGAGACCGACGTGCTCGGTTGGGTGTGCGAGTCCGCTGCCGGCGCCCGGATGGCCGGGTTGCTGTCCGACCTGGTGTGGCGGCCGATGGGTGCCGAGCACGCAGCCTCGCTCGCGGTCGACCACGAGGGGTCCGGCATGTTCGACGGCGGCATCTCGGCGTCGCTTCGGGACCTGTTGCGCTTCGGCGCGGTCTGGCTCGGCGACGGAACCGCCCTGGACGGCACGCAGGTCATCGGCCCGACCTGGGTCGAGGAGACGCTGCGAGGTGACGTGGACTCCGACGCGGCGTTCGCCGGAAGCAAGGACGGCCCCTGGATGCCCGGCGGGATGTATCGCAACCAGATGTGGTTCCCCTCGCCCCGACGCGACACCCTGGTGTGCCTGGGGATCCACGGTCAGATGGTCTACGTCAACCGGACGGCCGGTGTCGTCGCGGCCAAGCTGTCCAGCTGGCCCGACCCGCAGGACCCCGGGAAGCTCTTCTCCACCCTCGCCGCCTTCGACGCTGTCGCCACCGCGCTGGGCGGCTGAGCGGTCGGGGTCACAGGTGGTAGCTGTACTCCCGGAACTCCCAGTCGGTGACCCAGTGCGAGAACCGCTCGATCTCGTTGCGCTTGTAGGCCACGAAGGCTGCGACGAACTCCTCCCCGAGCAGGTCGCGCAGGTCGGTGTCCGCCTCGAGGGCGTCGATCGCCGTGGTGAGGTCGCTCGGCAGCAGCTCGGCCTTGCTGGTGTCGTAGCCGTAGCCCTCGAGCTTGGGCGGCGGCTCCAGCTTGTCCCGGATGCCGAGGTAGGCGGCCCCCAGGAAAGCGGCCGTGGCGAGATAGGGGTTGGCTGAGGCGTCCCCGAGCCGCAGCTCCATCCGCGAGGCGCGCCCACGCTCCGGTGGGATCCGGATCATCGCGCTGCGGTTGTCCAGCCCCCAGTCGATCAGCCACGGCGCCAGGGTGTCGGGGCCGAAGCGCTTGTAGGAGTTGATGGTGGGGTTGAGCAGCGCCGTCAGCGCCGGCGCGTGCGCGAGCACGCCGGCGATGGCGTGGCGCGCGACGTCGGAGAGCCCGTCCTCGCCCGTCGGGTCGTCGAAGAGCGCCTCTCCCTCGTCGGACCAGGTGGAGAAGTGGATGTGGAAGCCGGACCCACCCTCGTCGTTGAACGGCTTGGCCATGAAGGTGGCCATCCGGCCCTGCATGCGCGCCAGCTCCTGGAGCGCGGTCTTGAACCGGAAGGCCCGATCTGCCGCCTCGAGGGCCTCGGAGTGCCACAGGTTGATCTCGAACTGGCCCGAGGAGAACTCGTGGTTCGCCGCCACGACGTCGAGTCCGTACGCCGAGAGCTGGCGCAGCGAGCGGATCAGGGTGTTCTCGGGGTCGCCCTTGTAACCGGCCGTGTAGACGTTGCCCGTCGCTTCGCCGTACCTCTTCCAGCCGGAGGCCGAGTCCGCACACTCCTCCAGGACGTAGAACTCGAGCTCGGGGCCGACCATCGTGTTCATGCCCAGCTCGGCGAACCGGCCGAGCACGCGCCTGAGCACGTTGCGCGGGCTCTCCTGGGAGGGCGAGCCGTCCGGGTTGAACACGTCGGCGATCACGTGCGCGACGCCTGGCTCCCACGGGACGTCCTGCAGCGTGCTCACGTCAGGGACCGCCACGACGTCGGGCAGCCCGGCGGACATCCCACCCTCGAAGTCGACGACGTCACCCATGGGAGACGTGCCGTAGACCGAGCGGCAGAACGCGACACCGTCACCGACGGTGCGTGCGAACCGGTGGGTGAGGATGTCCCGGCCGCGTTCGGCCCCGATGAGGTCGCTGTACCCCAGCCGCACGACGTCGATGTCTCTGCTCGTCAGGTCGGCCTGTGCGGCCTCCATCGCCGTGGGATCCACGTGGACCATGGGTTCTCCTCGTCGTGCACACGTCGTCGCGCCCGGCGGCCACGATCGTCCTGGTGCTCTTGCTGCTCAGTGAGCGGTTCGGTAAGATCGTACGGACACAAACGATTTTGTCAAGAGGTTCGGTGCCGAATGAATCCATCTCACGAACGACCGGAAGCATGTGTCCGGCCAGTAACATCCCGAGCATGACCGACCAACCCACGCTCGTCGAGACAGAACGCGCCATGCAGAGCCACGTGGCGGCACTCGAGCTCGACTTCGAGGCCGCACACGCGGTGTCGAGCATCTACCGCGCGGCCAACGCCGTGCGGTCTCACGTCACCAACGAGGTGCTGCGCCCGGCCGGCATCACCTGGACCGGTTTCGTGGTGATGTGGGTGGTCTGGATCTGGGACGGGATGGAGACCCGCAAGGCTGCCGAAGCCGCGGCGATCTCGAAGGCCACGCTGACCGGGGTCGTCAAGACGCTCGAGGCTCGGGGGTGGATCGAGAAGCACGGTCGCACAGGATGATCGTCGCCTGGTCGAGCTGCACCTGACCCCGTCGGGCAAGGCCCTGATGGAGGAGCTGTACCCCCAGTTCAACGCCATCGAGGCCCGCGTCGTCAGTGGCATCTCCCGCACGCGCCAGAAGGACATGACCAGCAGCCTGCGCGACATCGTCACCGCCCTCGAGGCGACCGGCGACGACGTCCCGGAGTCAGCCTGAGCGTCGCCGCTCAGGAGGCGCGTCGCGCCGCGCGCGGTTGCTCCACGATCGCCCGGACGAACGCCTCGAAGACGCCTGCCTGCTGGTGGTCGGAGGCCGCGGTGTCCTCGGGGTGCCACTGCACGCCGAGGTACCACCCGTCGTGCCCATCGAGAGCCACCGCCTCGATCGTCCCGTCCTCGGCGTACGCCGACGCCTGCAGCCCCTCGCCGAGCCGGCCGAGGCCCTGGTGGTGGTAGCAGGAGATCGTCATCCGGTCCTCGGGCACCACCGCCCGCAATGGTGAGTCCTCGAGGATCTCGATCTCGTGCACGAGGTGCCGGTGGTCCGCGCCGAGCGTCTCGGTCATGTCCTGGACGAGGTCACCCCCACGCGCCACGTTGACCACCTGGGTGCCGCGGCAGATGGCGAGCAGCGGGATCCGGTCCTCGATGGCGACCCGCGCCAGGGCGAGGTCGAACGCGTCCTGGGTCTCGTCCACGTCGTACTGCGACTCGTGGTGCGCCTGGCCCGACCAGCGCGCGGCGAGGTCTCCCCCGCCGGGCAGCAGGACGCCGTCGGCCATCCAGATCCGGTCGCGCACCAGCTGGTCGAGATCGTCGTCCTCGATGCCGTCGGGGACCTCGGGATGCAGCACGAGCGGCTCGGCGCCGGCGTCGTACACCGCCTGGACGAGCTTGGCCGCCGACACCTCCGCGCGGAAGCGCAGGGCCGAGGCGCTCGCTGAGAACCGGGCCGGGATGACGACGACGGGTCTGGCGCCGCCGACGGGTTTGCGGTCGGCCGTCATGAACGCGTCCTCAGTGGGTCTTGCTCAGGTCGGGCTTGCGCACGCCGCGGAACTCCCAGTCACCGCCCTTGGCGGTGGAGAGGACCTCCTCGCTCTCCGTGGGCTGCGCACCGACATCGCTGCGGATGGGCGTCGGACCCTCCACGATGTGGTTGCGCAGCGTGCCGAGACCCTCGACCTCGACCTCGACGACGTCGCCCGGGTAGACGGTGCGGGAGATGGCCGGCGTACCGGACAGCAGCACGTCGCCAGGCTGGAGGGTGATCGTGCGGGCGATGTCCGCGACGAGGTAGTGCATGTCCCACTTCATCTCGTTGGTGTTGCCGTCCTGGCGCACCTCACCGTTGACGATCGTGCGGATCTGCTTGTCGTGGAAGTCCCAGCCCTCGACCAGCCCCGGCCCGAGCGGGCACAGGGTGTCGGCGCCCTTGACCCGCAGCATCGAGCCGGAGTCGGTGTCGCGGAAGTCGTGGAGGCCGTAGTCGTTGCCGATCGTGTAGCCGCGGATGTAGTCACCTGCCTCGTCGGGCGAGATGTTGCGGGCGGTGCGGCCGATGACGATCGCGATCTCGCCCTCGTAGTTGAGCCACTTGCACCCGGCCGGGCGTACGACGGCGCCGTCGTGGGCGTTGAGCGCCGAGACCGGCTTGTGGAAGTACGTCGGAGCCGGCGGCAGCGTCGTCATCATCTCCTCGACGCGGGAGAGGTAGTTGAGGTGGACGCAGACGATCTTCGACGGCACCACCGGCGCCAGGTGGGTCGCGTCGGCGATGGCGACCTCACGCCCGTCATGGGCGACCAGGGTCTCGTCTCGGCGGACGACGTCGACGACGTTTCCGTCGAGCAGGATGCGGCGAGTTTCGCGCAGGGACATGGTTCTCCTTCGGTGTTGCTCAGCCGGCGGCAGGCAGGTCGGGCCCGGCAGTCTGCCGGACGAAGTCGGGGTCGGTCGGCGTGCGCCGGGGCCGGGGGAACCCGTCCTCCGGCTTGTCGAACCAGAGGTGCACCTGACCGGTGCCGATCGAGTTCTCGTACTCGCCGTACTGCCGGCTGCGGGCCGTGCAGTCGCCCTCACCGAGCGCACCCATCATCATCAGGTAGTGGCCGAACCGCGCCTCGGGCCGGTAGCGGTAGAACTCCGGCATCGTGTCGAGCACCTGCGCGTGGTCGCCGTTGCGGAACCACTCGAGCCGCTCCGCATCGGCGGCGACTGCCTCCTGGCTGAAGATGTGCTCGAGTCCGGCCGCCTCGTGGTCGCGGAGCTGGCGTAGCGGCCAGAAGGTGTGCGACATGGCGCCGGACGCGATCAGCAGGACCTTGCGGTCCGATTCGGCGATCGCGTCGCCGAGGGCGCGACCGAGCCGCAGGTTGTCCTCCATGTCGGCGGTCTGGCAGACACCGATGCTGATCCAGCGCTTGTCCGGGAGCCCGTCGCCGAGGAACTCCCAGACGTTCGTGGTGGCGTAGAAGATCGGCAGGTGGTCGTCCTCGATGGCCGTGATCCAGGTGCTGTGCTCGGCGGCCTTGCTCGCGATCAGGTGGGCGAGGTCGGGATCACCCGGGAAGTCGTAGGGCCGCTGGGTCATCCCCCGCGGCAGCTCCTCGGAGGTGAACAGGCCGGCCCGACGCTCCTGGGCCGTGACCACGAACTCCACCGTGGTGGCCCAGTGCGAGTCGAGCACCACCACGGTGTCGTAGTCGAGCGTGTCGAACACCTCGTTCCGGAGCTGGTGGAGGCCAGACACCAGGGTGCTGTCCGCGCCGCCGTTGAGCTCCCGGCGTATGGCCTCGGGAAGCACGATCGTGGGCACGTGGGCGATCAGCCCGGCCCCAACTACCTCACCCATCAGAGTCCGTCCTCTCAGCCAAACCGTCGGTCCAGCCCGTCGGGCTGAACACGCTGTTCTTGATGTCGCAGTAGAAGTCGAAGGAGTAGTCCCCGCCCTCGCGACCGATGCCCGACTTGCCGTTGCCGCCGAAGGGGGCGCCGAGGTCACGCACGAAGAAGCAGTTGACCCACACCGTCCCGGCGTACAGAGCCGAGCTCACTCGCTCGGCGCGGGTCGGGTCCCCGGTGACCAAGGTGGCCGCGAGTCCGAAACGGGTCGCGTTGGCCATGGCCACACCCTCCTCCTCGGTGGCGAAGGTCTGGATCGTCAGGACCGGCCCGAAGACCTCTTCCGTGACGATCTCACTCCCCGGCTGGGCGCCGGCCAGGATCGTCGGGGCGAAGTAGAGCCCGCCGAGGTCGTGGTTGGGACCCCCTCCGAGCACAGGCTTGGCGCCGTCGGCGATCGCCCGCTCCACGAAGCCCGAGACCCGATCGAAGTGCGTCCTGCTGACCAGGGCGCTCACGTCGGTGGCCTCGTCGCGAGGGTCTCCCTGGACCAGCACGGAGGCGCGCGCGACCACGCGCTCGAGGAACTCGTCGGCGATGCTCTCGTGCACCAGGAGGCGGAAGGCTCCCAGGCAGACCTGCCCGGCGTTGTCGAACTGCTCCACGGCCAGGTCAACGGCCAGGTCGAGGTCACAGTCCTCGAAGACGAGCAGCGGTGACTTGCCGCCGAGCTCGAAGGAGAGCGGCACGATGTTCGGCGCCGCTGCTGCGGCGATCACGCCGGCAGTCGGGACCGAGCCGGTGAAGGACAGCCGGTTGATGCCGGGGTGCCGGGTGAGCGGTGCGCCGGCGCCGGCACCGGTGCCCTGGACGACGTTGAACACGCCCGCAGGAAGACCGGCCTCATGGGCGATGTCGGCCAGGAGCGACGCCGTCAGCGGTGCCCACTCAGGAGGCTTGACCACGACCGTGTTGCCGGCCGCGAGAGCCGGACCGATCCGCCAGGTGGCGAGCATCAGCGGCGCGTTCCACGGCGTGATGATCGCGACGACGCCGGCCGGATCGAAGCTGATCCGCTCGCGGTGACCGCGGATCTCGCGGTCCTCGTGGTGCAGCTGCTCGGCCCAGTCGGCGAAGTAGCGGAAGTTCATCCCGACGCGTGGCATCACGCCACGGCGGTGCGAGCGCAGCAGCGAGCCGTTGTCCCTGGTCTCCACGCGAGCGAGGTCCTCCGCCCGCGCGTCGATCCCGTCGGCGAGCCGCCGCAGCGTCGCCGACCGCTCGGCGACCGGGAGGGCGGCCCAGGCGGGGAAGGCGGCGCGGGCGGCCGCGACGGCCTGGTCCACCTCGTCCTCGCCGCCGGCGGCGATCTCACCGAGCGGAGTCTCGTCGATCGGCGAGACGTCGGTGAAGGTCTGCGCCGACGCCACGCGTCGGCCGTTGATCCAGTGCCGGGTGTCGACCTCGACGCCCTCGACGGTGATCGCGCTCATGCGGTCGCGCCCTCGGTCAGGGAGGTCCAGCCCTCTGCGTCGGTGTGGCGGGCCAGGGTGGCTCCGCCGTCCCACTTCACCCCGACCTGGCGGTAGTAGCCGCCGATGATCTCGTCGACCTCGAGACGCGCGAGCTCCTCGGTCGGCGACTCGAAGAGGCGCAGGTCCACGTCGCCCGACCAGGCGGGGCCGCCCTCGAACTCGGCGGCTCCCGACGAGATCAGCTCGGCGTACGCGTCGGAGGCACCGCGCCCGATGCCCGGGTAGATGCGGTGGTGCGCCATGGGGTGCGAGTTCACGAATCCGTTGGTCTCCGACTCGTCGCGGAGGGTGAGCACGGCCTCGGCGAGCCGACGGTCACCGGCCGCCAGCGTCGCGCCGAACATGCCGCCGGCAGCGATCTGCGGTGCACCCTGGGCGAACGGGTGCGGCCGGGTCTGCCACATCGTGCCGAGCTTCTTCGGGTAGCCCTGGTGCATGCCGCGCGCGATCGCGAAGTCCTTGTCGACCCAGATGTAGACGCACCGCGAGAAGGTCTGTCCCTCGAAGCTGCACCGCACGACGACGAACGCCTCCTTGTACTGCGAGCGCACCGGGTCCAGCAGCTCCTCGCGCGAGCCCGAGCACGACTGCCAGTCCGCCCAGATGAACGCGACGGCGCCCGGGTCCTCCGGCGCGAGCTCGAGCGGCGCCGGGAGCAGCTCGGCCACCCGCGCGGGATCGGTGCGGTACTCCACGGTCAGCAGGTCACCGGAGTAGAACCACGGGGGGTTCGGGATGACTCCCGCACCTCCCTGTGCCGTGCGCGGGTAGAAGAAGCCCTTCACGTCGGTCATGCCTTTCCTCCAAGCTGTTCGTCGGCAACCATCCGGTTCACGATCTTGCGGACCTGCAGAGCGGCGGCGTCGGCGGCGACGCTGACGTCGGGACGCGGCCCGTCGAGGGACAGCACGCCCTGCATCGTCTCGAGGATGCCGCGCACCCTCTCGTAGTACTCGGTGAAGAGCGGCGCGATGCCGGCGGTCGCCTCGTCACCTGGGGCGAAGTTCCTGCTGACCCGCCAGACGTGCCGGGTGCTGGTGCCGTCGACGGGCGTCACGGCGTGGGTGAAGCGCAACGTGGCCGTCGCACCGCCTTCGACCGCGACGTCCCAGCTGTCGACCCACAGGCCGGGGCACACGAAGCGGCCCTTCTCGCGCTGGGCGAACTCGGCATCGGGCTGCACCCCCAGCAGGGCCGAGTGCCAGCTCGCCAGCGGAGCGGGCGGATAGCGACGCTCGAAGGCCACCGAGGTCTCGCTGACCTCCACCTCGAGCAGGGGGACCGGGCCGGCCGTCAGCACCGGAGGAGCGAACTCGGGATGCACCACCGCGACGTGGGTGATGTCGGCGAAGTTCTCGTGCAGCAGCATGAAGTTGGCCGCGGTCGTCCACTCCTCACCGAGGGTCGACCACGACTCGTCGGCCAACCACCCCGTGCTCGGCGGCTTGTGCAGTCCGGCGAGACCGGGTTCGGCGAACCAGACCCACACGAGTCCGTCCAGCTCGCGGGTCGGGAAGGACCGCACCCGCGCGTCGTACGGGATCTCGGTCTGGGTGGGCACCCGCACGCAGGATCCGTCCGCGGCGTACGCGAAGCCGGAGTACGACGAGACGATCAGGTCCTGCTCGACGCGACCCAGGCTCAACGGGTAGGCACTGTGCGCATCTCGATCCTCGAGCGCGACCACCGTGCCGTCCGTGGTGCGGTAGAGGACCAGGCCGGCGTCGAGTGCGCGTCTGCCCAGCGGCGTGGTCGTGACCTCGTCACTGGTTGCGGCGACGTACCAGCTCTGTGTGGGGTACGCCGGGGGCCGCACGTCGCGGCTCACAGGTCCAGCACCAGACGTGCGGACTTGCACCGGGAGACACAGATCATCATCACCTCGTTGGACTCGCGCTCGTCCTCGTCGAGGATCGAGTCGCGGTGGTCGACGTCGCCGTCGACGACCTCGGTCTCGCAGGTGCCGCAGATGCCCTCGAGACACGAGCCCAGGACGCTGACGCCCGCCTCGCGCACGACCTCGAACACGGTCTTGTCCTCCGGCACGGCCATGGTCTTGCCCGAGCGCTGGAGGACCAGCTCGAAGGAGCTCTCCTCGCTCCGCTCCTCGGTCTTGCGGGCGGAGAAGCGCTCCAGGTGCAGACTCCCGGAAGGCCAGGCGACGCACCGTTCCTCGACGGCCGCGAGAAGGGGTTCCGGCCCGCAGGTGTAGACGAGGGTGTCGTCCCTCGGGGTGCCGAGAATCGCGTCCAGGTCCAGTCGTCCGGCCTCGTCCTCGGGCACGAGGTGCACTCGGTCACCGAACTGGGCGAGCTCCTCGAGGAAGGCCATCGACCCCGTGCTGCGACCGCCGTAGTGCAGCTCCCACACGGCGCCTGCCGCCTCGACCTCGTAGATCATCGCGAGCAGCGGGGTGATGCCGATCCCGCCCGCGACGAAGAGGTAGCGCTTGGCGGCCACGACCGGAAAGTGGTTGCGGGGTCCCCGCACGCGCACGGTCGATCCGGCGGCCAGGCTGTGCACCGCCTTGGACCCGCCTCGGCTGTCGGGTGCCCGGAGCACCGCGACCCGCCACGAGTCGGTGTCCTCGGTGCGTCCGCACAAGGAGTACTGGCGGGTGAGCCCGTCGCCCAGGATCAGGTCGATGTGGGCGCCCGGGGTCCAGTCCGGCAGGGCCTCGCCCGAGGGGTGGGCCAGCGTCATCGCCACGACGTCCTGGGCGACCTGGTCGGCGTCACGCACCACGAGGTCGACCTCGAACTCGCGGACAACGGTCTGCGTCACCGTCATGCGAACCTCCGTGTGTCTCTAAGTCGTTCGGATCCGAACGATATGTGTTCGGAAGAGCTTGCGCAACCCCTACGGGTACGAGAAGGGCCCGACTCCAGCGAGCCGGGCCCGACCCGCGTGGGCGCCACGCCGATGCCTCGTCGCAGGTCAGCGCGAGGTGATGGCGACCGGGAACTTCTTGATGCCGTTGACGAAGTTCGAACGCACGCGGGTCACGTCACCGGCCAGCTCGATGCTCTCGATCCGCGGGAGCAGCTCCTCGAACATCAACTTGACCTCCATCCGGGCGAGGCCGTTGCCCAGGCACAGGTGCGGGCTGCCCTTGCCGAACGTGAGGTGGTCGACGTTCGGACGGGTGATGTCGATGGCATAGGGGTCGGCGAACTGGGACTCGTCTCGGTTGCCCGACGCGAACCACATCACCACCTTGTCGCCCTCGCGGATCGTCTTCCCGTGCATCTCCACGTCGCGGGTCGCCGTACGCCGGAAGTGGTAGACGGGCGAAGCCCAACGCAGCAGCTCCTCGAGACCCGGTGCGACCAGGGTCGGGTCTGCCGCAAGGGTGCGCAGCTGGTCGCGCTGGTCGAGCAGGCCGAGCATGGAGTTGCTGATCGCGTGCCGCGTGGTCTCGTTGCCGGCGATCACGAGCAGCAGGAAGTAGTTGTCGAAGTCGCGGTCGCTCATCGGCACGCCGTCGGAGGGCATCTTGTTGGCGAGCTGGCTGACGAGGTCGGTGCCGTCCCCGCCCTTGCGCCGGTCACGCAGGGCGCGGCCGTAGTCGAAGACGTCCTGCGTGGTCGGCGAGCGGAACGGGAGGTGCTTGTACTTCTCGCTCTCCGGAGAGTCCAGCGGGTGGTCGGTGTAGTCGGGGTCGGTGTTGCCGACCATCTCGTTGCCCCACGCGATCAGCTGGCCGGTGTCCTCGAGCGGCACGTCGAGCAACCGGGCGAGCACCTGGATCGGGAAGTCGGCGCTGATCTTCTCGACGAAGTCGAACTCCTTCTCCTGGAGCGCGTTGTCGACCGTCTGCTTGGTCAGCTCGCGCAGGAAGCCTTCGTAGTTCTTCATCAGGTTGCGGGGACTGAACTCCCGGGCGATCAGCTGACGCAGGGCCAGGTGACGCTGGCCGTCGGTCTCGAGGATCGACCGACGGATGTCCATCAGGTCGTCGTCGACCTCCTCGAGGTTGACGAACTGCTCCGAGGTGAACGCCTCGGTGTTCTTGTCGACCTCCCAGATGTCCTCGTAGCGGGTCACCGACCAGAACCCCTTGCTGGGCTCGGGCTCGTCGTTCCAGTGCAACGGGTCCTCACGACGGAGCGTGTCGAACTGACCCCAGGCCTGGTTGTCGCGGAATCGGTCGAGATCCGACAGGTCGACCTCGGACAGTGGGGTCGGCTCCGGCTCGGTCATGGGAGTTCTCCTCAAATCTGGTGGCAATAGTCGTTCGGATACGAACGATAGTTCGTGCACCATCGCATGACAACCCCCGGAGCAGGTCGGCTCAGCGGGCCATGGCCTCGACGCGGCGTACGACGTCACGACAGAAGGCCGGGAGCTCGTTGGCGTCATCGATGAACTGCGACGGCTTGACGCAGAAGGTGGTGAACCCCTGCTCGAGCTGCTCGCGGATGGGCTCCACGGCCCGTCCGAGATCGGCGGGCGCGTCGTCGTCGGGGAACACGGCGCGCGTGCCGCCGACGCGCTCGAGGTCGGCGATGTCACGTCCGGCCTCCGCCATCCCGCCGGCCAGCTTCTCGAGGTCCTCGCCGGTCCACTCACCCACCGGGTGGAAGCCGTGGCCGTAGCGGACCAGGCGACGCAACAGCGGCGGAGAGACGCCCTGCCCCCCGAACCACAGCCTCGGGCCGTCGGGGCGGTAGGCGCCGGGCGACAGCGTGACGTCCTCGAACGCGAAGTGCTCACCGGCGTAGGAGAACGGTCCCCCCTGCCACGCGAGCCGCATGATCTCCAGCTGCTCGTCGAGGATCTTGCCGCGCTTCGTGAACGGCACGCCCAGTGCGGCGTACTCGTCACGACTCCAGCTCACGGTGGGCTGCACGACGAGCCGGCCCTCACTGATCAGGTCGAGGGTGCCCAGCTCGCGTGCCAGCAGCAGCGGGTGCCGCAACGGGGCGATGATCGCCCCCGCCACCAGGCGCAGGCGCTGGGTGACCGAGGCCATCGCCGAGAGCAGCATCAGCGAGTTGGGCCACGGCATCTCGGGGTCCTGGTTGCCGGGCATCGCGTAGTCGCGCGGGTTGCCCATGACGCCGTTGGCGCTGGCGTCGGGGCCGAGGACGACGTGCTCGCTGATCATCACCGCGTCGAAGCCGGTGTCCTCGGCGACCTGGGCCCAGCGCACCAGCTCCGGGAGGTCTCGACCCGTGGTGAGGGTCCAGTTCTCGCTGAGGATCATCAGCATCCGTGGGGTGGTGGCCATTCCGCTACCCGACGAGGTCGGCGACGGCGGATGCGTTCTCACCACGACGACGGGCGACACCGACGACGGCGCCGACGATGAACACCACGAACGGGAGGAACACCAGCACGTAGCCCAGGAAGCTCAGGCCCCACGACTGCGCCGTCGGGTCGACGCCCTTCGCCACGGTGCCCGCCAGCAGTCCGAAGCGGGACATCAGCAGGTACTCGCCGACCAGCAGGCCGATCGCGGCCAGGATGGGCGCGACCACCACCTTCCAGACGCTGGCCTCACCAGGGTGCCTGCGGAAGAAGGCCACCACTGCCATGCAGACGAGGAACTCGACCAGCACGATGGCGACGACGGCAAGGCCGCTGAACCAGAAGAACAGGTTCAGAACAGGGTCCTTGTCGGCCAGGGCGAACACCACCATCACGATGCCCGTGATCACCGAGGTGACGATCGACCCGGTCAGCGGCGCGCCGGACTTGTTGACGCGATCCAGCCGGGTCGGCAGCACCCCGGCGCGACCCATCGAGAAGAAGTAGCGCGCGGCCGAGTTCTGGAAAGCGAGCAGACCCGCGAACAGGCTGCTGAGGACCAACCAGCTCATCAGCGAGGACAGCCAGCCGCCGACGTACTCCTTGGCGACGGAGAAGATGACCTGCGCCGAGTCGACCAGCGGGACGCCGTCCACCGCCGAGCGCTTGGCGGCCTCCTCGACGGCGTGCGAGGCACCGAGGGCGGTGACGACGGCGAACGTGGTCAGCGCGAACAGGAGCGTGATGATCGTGACCGCCAGGTACGTCGCGATGGGGACCGAGCGCTTCGGGTCCTTGGACTCCTCGCCGTAGATGGCCGTCGCCTCGAAGCCGATGAAGGACGCGAAGGCGAAGGCCAGGGCGATGCCGGAGGCACCGGTGAGACCGCCGACGAAGATCTTGGACGGCGCGAAGGACGCACCCCAGTTGACCCCCTCGGGCCCACCCTGGATGAACACCGCGAGGGACACGACGACGAGCGAGGCGAGCTCGATCAGCATCAGCACACCCAGCACCTTGGCGCCGACATCGACGCTGAACGCCGAGAGCGCCAGCACGATCGCCCAGGCGAGCAGGCTCCATGCCCACCACGGCAGGTCGATGCTCAGCTCGGACTGCATCTGGCTGTGCATCACCGCCCCGAAGAAACCGAAGATCGCCAGCTGGATGGCGAGGTAGGCGACCAGCGAGGCGTAGGCGCTGCCGACGCCCGGGCCGATGCCGAGACCACGACCGACGTAGGCGAAGAAGGCGCCCGTGTTGGTGACCCGCTGGCTCATCGTCGCGTAGCCGACGCTGAACAGCAGCAGCACGATGCCGACAGCGAGGTAGGCGCCAGGGACGGCGGCCCCGTTGCCCAGGACCATGGCGACCGGGAGGGCGCCGGTCATCCCGACCAGCGGGCTCGCAGCCGCGATGACGTAGAAGACGATGCCGACGACACCGAGACGGCCGCCGCGGAGCGACGTCTCTTCCGTCTCCGGAGGGGCTGGATGCAGGCTCACGGGTTTCTCCATAAGATTGTACGGGTCCGAACGAGTTTTGGCAGAGACTCCCAGCCCGAGACCCGCGTGTCAATAGGTGAGATCGGTCCGGCCTAGGCCAAAGCGCGTCCCTGCCCTGTCCGCCACCAGAAAGCGGGACCGACCGTGCGACATACTCAGGGCAGGGAGAACGGGGAGCACATGACCGGGAACGACGTACCCGACGGCATCGACGTCGAGGCGACACCGAGCGGCACCGGCTGCGCGGACTGCGACTCCGCCTCGCCCCAGGGTTGGTGGGTGCACCTGCGGCGCTGTGCGGCCTGCGGGCACATCGGCTGCTGCGACACCTCCCCCGCGCAGCACGCCACCGCGCACGCCAACGCGACCGGCCACTTCGTGATCCAGAGCTTCGAGCCGGGCGAGGACTGGTTCTACGACTACCAGACCGGTCAGGCCTTCGACGGCCCTGAGCTGGCCGCCCCCGAGTCGCGGCCGGAGGACCAGTCTTCACCGGGACCGGACGACCGGCTTCCCCGTGACTGGACCGACCACATCCACCGCTGACCCTTGCCCGTCGCCGTCCGGCGACCCATGCTGGCGAGATGACTGAAGCCGACGAGGACCTGTTCACCCGGATCAACGGGCTCGTGCAGGAGGAGCACCAGCTGCGCGAGGGCGGTGCCGTGGATGCCGCGCGGCTGCGCGAGCTCGAGGAGCAGCTCGACCAGTGCTGGGACCTGCTCCGGCAGCGGCGAGCGAAGCGCGAGTTCGACCAGAATCCTGACGAGGCCGCGTCGCGTTCGGTCGACACGGTCGAGCACTATCGCCAGTAAGTCGTCCGGATGCCCGCCCGGTGTGCGGGTAAGGTGGCGGGACCGGCCCAGCGCGCTTCCCACCGAAGTCTCGTGGCCCGGTTGAAAGGTTGTCGAGATGCCGGCACCGCTCCAGTCCAGCCGTACCCGTGCGATGTCCGGCCCCCCGCCGGACACCGACCCGGCGTTGTTGTGGGAGCGGGTCGTCACCTGCCGAGTCGCCCTCCGCCGAGAGCGGAGCCAGCCCGCCAACAGCAGCGCACACAGCGCCGCGCGCGACAACTTCCTCCGAGCGCTGGAGGCCTACGCGGACTGTCTGGCCGAGCACCATCGACCGATTCCCTACGCCCTGCGCGACGAGCTCCGGCTGCTGCGGCTGACCAGCTCGGCCGAGCGCGGCTACTGAGCGGTCCCCCGCGGGACCGGTCCGAGCCCTGTGTCGGAGGTCGACGACTACCTGGCGGACCTCGCTCCGGCCGAGCGGGAGGCACTGACCCACGTCCGTGACGTGGCTCGGGGCGTGGCACCCGAGGCCGTCGAGGGCAGGAGCTACGGCATGCCGGCACTGAAGGCGTCGGGCAAGCCGCTGATCGGCTTCGTCGCCGCCAAGCGACACCTCAGCATCTTCCCGTTCAGCCCGGCCGTGGTCGAGCACGTGCGGGACCGGCTCGACGGCTTCGAGCTGTCGAAGGGGACCATCCGGTTCTCCGTCGACCACCCGCTCCCGGACGACGTGATCCGCGAGGTCGTCGCGCGGTTGGCGGAGATCGCCGGGCGTGGATCCGGGTAGTCCAGATCAAGAGCGTTCGGCGGCCCGGCCGGCGTTCGTCACCGGGGCTCAGTCCTCGACCTCCTCATGACGCAAGGCGGCCAGGACGGCCAGCACCCGTCGATGCCCGCCCGGCTCGTCGTGCAGACCGAGCTTGCTGAAGATGTTGGCGATGTGGCTCTCGACCGTCTTGCCCGAGACGACGAGCCGGTCGGCGATGGCGGCGTTGGACATCCCCTCGGCCATCAGGGCGAGTACGTCGCGTTCCCGCTCGGACAGGGCGAGGACAGGACTGCGCCGCGCATGGGCGCGCATCAGGCTGTGCACGATGTCGGGGTCCAGCACCGTGCCACCCGCGGCCACGCTCTCCAGCGCCTGCTTCAGCACACCCACGTCGACGACCCGGTCCTTGAGCAGGTAGCCGAAGTGGGCCGCGTGCCGCTCGAGCAGCTGGGAGGCGAAGTGCGTCTCGATGGCCTGGGAGAGCAGCAGGATGCCGAGGTCGGGATGCTCGGATGCCTGGCACGCAGCTCGACCGCAGCGACCGCACCCTCGTGCGTGAAGCTGGGCGGCATCCGGATGTCGATGATCGCCACGTCCGGGCGATGTGTCTCGACAACCTCCGCCAGCATCGTCGCGTCCGGCACCGTCGCGCAGACCTCGATGCCCGACTCGGCGAGCAACCGGGCCAGGCCCTCGCGCAGGAGCACGGAGTCGTCGGCGATCACCACGCGCATGGCAGCTCCGCCTCGACGAGGGTGCCGTGGGGCTGGTTCTCGCTCACCCGCAGGGTCCCGCGCAGCGCGGACACCCGGTCCGCGAGCCCCTGCAGCCCGCTCCCCTGTGGCTCGGCACAGCCGACTCCCCGGTCCGCCACGAGGACCCGTACGGACGGACCGTTCGGCAGTGATCGTGATCGACACCTCGCCGACCTCCGCATGCTTGACGGCGTTGGCCACCGCCTCCGCGACGACGAACCAGGCCGCACCCTCGATGCTGGGAGGGAACCGCTCGTCGACGAGTGAGCCGCCTCGATGCTGGCAGGAATCGCTGTCGAGACGTCGTAGCTGATCTCCAACGGGATGCGGCCCGCCAGGTCGACCACCGCGGCGAGCAGACCACCACCGGCCAGGGACGCGGGCTGGAGCCCCCCGGCAAGGTCACGCAGCTCCTGGACGGTCAGGCCGAGGTCCGCGACGGCACGGTCGACCTCGTCGCGCAGCACCTGCTGCTGGCCGTTGACCTTGGCCGACTGCAGCTGCAGCGCGATGGCCAGCAGCCGTTGCTGGGCGCCGTCGTGCAGGTCGCGCTCGATCCGTCGGCGTTCCTCGAGGTGTGCGGTGGCGAGTCGGGACCGGGAGTCGCTGATCAGCTCCACCTGGCGTGCCAGCTCGGCCCGGAGGGCCACGTTGTCGATCTCGGCGGCGGCCTCGTGGGCCACCGCGTCGACCACGTCGCGCTCGTTGAGAGACGGGTCGAAGTCGATCCTGGCGGTGACCTGCTCGTGCCGTCGTACCTCCACGGCGTCGGGACCCGGGGGCTCGTCCCGCCCGCCAGCGGTGACCCACGCTCCCGGCCGCGTCGCGGTGCCCACGACGCCGGCAGCCGGGTAGAGGATGCGGGCCGGGGGTCGTGCAGGGCTGACTGCAGGAGTGCGTCGAGGTCCGGAGACGCCTCGGCCAGCCCGGACCGCACGACCGCGACCGCGTCGAAGCGCTCGCGGTTGATCCGCCGACCGACGGCCCGACGCCCCCACACGTAGGAGATCCGGGCGGCCACGACACCCGCGAGGGTGGCCAGGATCGTCGGCAGCTGCGAGCCGGGGTCGAGCGGCGTGGTCCGGCTGATCACGACGACCACGCCCACGAAGATCAGGATCACGGCGGCGGACGCGATCGCGTAGGCCGCCGAGTCGGTCACGACACGTTCGACGTCGAAGAGCCGGTAGCGCAGCACGGAGAGGGCGGCGCCGATCGCCAGCGTGGCGGTGGCCGCGCTCATCAGGTAGCCGGCGACGTCCTCGCGCCCTGCGTACGACGCGGCGAAGGAGGCGACGACGCAGGGGGCGAGCGGGACGGCGCCCGCGACAGCCACAGCAGCTGCTGCCGGGCCTCACCGTAGCCCAGCAGCTCTGCCCCCGCGTACGCCGCCAGGCCCGCACCAGCCCGACCACCGAGGCGACGAGGCACAACCCGACGACGATGATCGCCACGGCCGAGATCACCACCATCGGGAGGCTCAGCGCCTCGACGGCCCAGGGGCTGACGACGTCGTCGTAGGGCCGGTCCAGATGGCTCGAGCGCAGCAGCGCCGTCACCTGGTAGACCACGCCAGCCGTGACGGTGACGCGGGGCAGCCAACGGTCCCAGCGCGACGACGACCTCCCCGGCACGGTGAGCTGGAGCACGAGTGCCAGGAACACGAACCACCAGACATAGCTGGTGTCCCCGAGGGTCGCGGCCAGATCCCAACCGGCGGTGTGCGCGTCCTGGTCGAACGCGGAGTCGACGTAGAAGTCGACCAGCCCACTCCACGCGAGTGCGGTCCCGAGCCCGAGGAACGCCCATCCCGCCGGCTGCGAGAACACCCGACCCGTGAGGACGACACCGACCAGCCAGCACGACACGATCGACACGACGAACGGCACGTCCCCCGGCGCGAGCAGCGGGCTGGTCGGGACAGGTTGACGCAGCTGGATCACGACCATCAGGCCCACGAAGGCGGGTGCCAGCGGCCAGGTCAGCGCCCTGACCAGCAACCGTCCCGGTGTGCCCATCCGGCCATCGTGGCAGCAATGCGGCCCCGTGCACTCAGGGCAAGCCCTGATTCGAAGACGGGTGCCTGCTCCGTCGCGGGCGGACCCCGGGAGATCGACGCTGGTGAGCAGTTGCCCGACCACAAGGAGATCACCATGTCACTCACGAGAACCCCCGAGACACCGTCCGGAGCCGAGGCCGTCCGGACCCCGCCCAGCACGACCGCTCGCAAGGTCGCTGCCACCTCGGCCGCGCTGTTCGCCGTCGCCCTCTTCATGACGGTGGCCAGCGTCGACGTACCCCACGACCCGAGCAACGCCGCACTGCTGCACTGGTGGCAGGTGTCCGGGAACCGCACGTCCGGACTTGTCTCCGGTCTCTCCGCGATCTGCGCGCAGCCGTGCTCTTCGCCGTCGTCGTCAACCACCTCCGCAGCCTTCGGGCGGCGTCGAAGGCCCCGCAGTGGCAGGCCTTTGCCCACTCGATGGGCGCAGCCGTCACCGCGCTCTGGCTGGTCACCGGGGCCGCACGGGCAGCGATCGGGCACCTGGTCGACGTGATGGGCGAACCCCTGCCGGGCACCGACGTGCTGCGTTTCGCCACGGCGCTCAACTACACGCTGCTGGGTCTGTCCGGCATGGGCGTCCTCGGCCTGAGCATCCTGGCCATCTCCGTCGTGGTCCTGCGCACCAGCGCCCTCGGCCGGTGGGTCGGGTTCGTCGGCGCCGGGTGCGCGGCGATCATCCTCGTCGCCGTGGCCGCCCAGCTCGGCGCCTTCACCACACCGGTGGCCATCCTCTGGGCCTTCTGCCTCGCGGTCGCCATCTGGCGCCAGCCGCAGGTCTGAGGCACAGCCGCCGACGCCGGGGAGAGATCCCCGGCGTCGGCGCAGTTCGACGCGGGCGTGCTCGTCCCAGGATCTGCGTACCCTTCCCCCATTTTGTCGCTCTGGTGCACTGTTGAGATCCGCGACCAGTGAATCCGAGGACGAACCATGACCACCTCCGACCGCCAGCCCCCGGAGATGCCGGACGCCCGGGACACGACTGCGGAGATCGACGCCGCGACGACCGACCGCAGCGCCGCCCTCCTGGAACGCGCGCTGTTCGAGGTCAAGCGGGTGCTGGTCGGGCAGGACGCGATGGTCGAGCGGATGCTGATCGCCCTGCTGGCACGGGGCCATCTGCTGCTCGAAGGCGTTCCGGGTGTGGCCAAGACGCTCGCGGTGCGAACCCTGGCCGACGTCACCGGTGGCAGCTTCCACCGGCTGCAGTTCACCCCTGACCTGATGCCCGGCGACATCGTCGGCACCCGGGTGTGGCGACCCTCGACCGAGACCTTCGACACCGAGCTGGGCCCGGTCTTCGCCAACCTCGTGCTGGCCGACGAGATCAACCGCGCGCCGGCCAAGGTCCAGTCGGCACTCCTCGAGGCCATGGGCGAGCGCCAGGTGAGCATCGGCGGCCGGACCTACGCGCTGCCCGACCCGTTCCTCGTGATCGCCACCCAGAACCCGATCGAGTCCGAGGGGGTCTACTCGCTCCCGGAGGCCCAGCGCGACCGGTTCCTGATGAAGGTCGACGTGACCCACCCGAACGCCAACGAGGAGCTGGCCATCCTGCAGCGGATGAGCGTGGACCCGCCACGTTCACGCGAGGTGCTCGGCGCCGGCCAGGTGCTCGAGCTCCAGCAGGCGGCCGACCGCGTCTTCGTGCACAACGCCGTCGCGCAGTACGCCGTGGCGCTGGTGATGGCCACCCGCGACCCGGTCCCCTACGGGTTGCAGGCGATCGTGCCGCACGTCGAGTTCGGCGCCTCTCCGCGCGCCACGCTCGGTCTGGTGGCCGCGGCCCGGGCGCTGGCGCTGATGCGGGCGCGGGACTACGTCCTGCCGTACGACGTGTACGACGTGGCCAGCGACGTCCTC
Source organism: uncultured Actinomycetota bacterium (assembly GCA_963842565.1). GTDB lineage: Bacteria > Actinomycetota > Actinomycetes > Propionibacteriales > Nocardioidaceae > Marmoricola. The sequence goes on from CAWJGX010000017.1 coordinate 90,697, forward strand.
TCCCACCGGCTCGTGCTGACCTTCGACGCCATCGCCGAGGGGATCGACCCGCGGCACACCATCGACTACCTGCTCTCGGTGATCCCACAGCCGCAGATCGCTCCGCACCAGAACCCGGGCGAGACCAGGGGCGCTGATCCCCGGTTCGGAGCGGCATGAGGTCGCTCGCCGAGTCCCGACAGGCCTTCGCCGCGCTCGAGCTCGCCGTGCACCGGCGGCTGGCGGGCCAGCTGTCCGGCGCGCACCAGGGCATCGGGCTCGGGCCGGGCACGGAGCCGGAGGAGGTGGCGCGCTACCGGCCGGGTGAGGACGACGTCCGCCGGATCGACTGGAACGTCACCGCCCGCACCGGCGAGACCCACGTCTGGCGCACCCGGGCCGAGCACGAGGTCGACACCTGGGTCCTCGTCGACGAGACCGCCAGCATGGACTTCGGCACGGTCGACGTGGAGAAGGGCGACCTTGCTGCCTGGGTCACCGGAGCGGTCGGGCTGCTGAGCGACGCCCCCGGGAACCGGATGGGCGTGCTCCACCTGACCGGCGACGGGCTGGAGTGGTCCCCGGCCCTCTCCCCCCGCCGGGCGGCCGTCCGGGCGATGTCCACGACCGGCAGGACCGAGCGATCTTCCTCCGGCACCCCCGGTGACTCCCGGCCGAGTCTCGGCGAAGCCCTGTCCGCCCTGGACGCACGGCACCGTCGTCACGGGATCCGGGTCGTGGTCTCCGACTTCGTCGAGCCCGACGGGGCCGTGGAGCGCCCGTTCGCCTGGGAGCGGGCCCTGCGCCGGCTGTCCGCCCGCCACGACGTCCTGGTGGTCGAGGTCGTCGACCCGCGCGAGCTGGCTCTCCCGGACGTGGGTCCCGTCGTGCTCATCGATCCCGAGACCGGCCACCGCTGCGAGGTGTGGACGTCGTCGCCCAAGATCCGCGACCAGTACGCCGAGCTGGCCGCTGCCCACCGCACGGCCGTGGCCGCCGCGGTCCGTGCCTCCGGTGCCGAGCACCTGGTCCTGCGCACCGACCGTGACTGGGTGCTGGACCTGGCCCGCTTCGTGCGTGGTCGGCGTCGTCCCCGCTCCCGACGAGGTCCTCGATGACCTTCCTCTCGCCGTGGTGGCTGCTCCTGCTCGTGCCGATCGCGCTGATGGCGGCGGCGTACGTCGTCCAGCAGTCCCGTCGCAGCAAGTACGCCGTCCGGTTCGCCTCGCTCCCGATGCTCGAGCGACTCATCCCGCGGCGTCCCGGCTGGCGCCGGCACCTGCCCGCCATCGCCTCGCTCTTCGGGTTCGTGCTCCTCGCCTTCGCCGTCGCCCGCCCCGAGATGGAGGTCCGGGTGCCTCGGGAGAACGCCACGGTGATCGTGGCCGTCGACGTCTCGAACTCGATGCAGGCCACCGACATCGAGCCCAACCGGATCAAGGCCGCCTCGGAGGCAGCCACCAAGTTCGTCGACGCCCTCCCCCAGGGCTTCAACGTCGGCGTCGTGACCTTCTCCGGGACCACCGACGTGCGCGCCGCCCCGACCGACGACCGGGAGATCGCCATGTCGGCGCTGAAGGGGCTCACCCTCGGCCCGCGCACCGCCATCGGCGAGGGCGTGTTCACCTCCCTCGACCAGATCGAGGCGGTCGCGTCACAGGCCAAGAAGAAGAAGGTGCCCGGTCTCGTGGTGCTCCTCTCGGACGGCACCAACACGTTCGGGCGGAGCCCGGAGGAGGCTGGGGCCGCTGCGCACGAGGCCGGAGTGCCCGTCTCGACGATCGCCTACGGCACCCCCACGGGCACGGTCGAGATCGACGGCCAGCTGATCCCGGTGCCCGTCGACAAGGAGACCCTGGCCGACCTCGCCCAGAGCACGAACGGGCGGTCCTACACCGCCGAGAGCAGCGACGAGCTCAACCAGGTCTACGACGACATCCAGTCGCAGATCGGCTACCGGACCGAGCCCCGCGAGGTGACCCAGTGGGCCGCCGGCCTGGGCCTGCTCTTCGGCCTGCTGGCCGCGGCTCTCTCGTTGCGCTGGTTCTCACGACTCCCGTGACGTCGGCGTGAGCGCCACGACCGCGATCCGCCGCCTCACCTTGCGCTGGTAGGCCTCGTAGTCGACGACCTCGTTGAGGCGACGCCACCACGCCTCACGGTCGGCACCGGAGATCTCGGCGCCGGACACCGGCGTGTCCACGTCGCCCACCTTGACCGTCCCGGCAGATCCCGCCTGGAGGTTCAGCCACCAGCCGGGCTCCCAGTCGGCACCGCCGTTGGAGGCCGCCACGATCCAGCGCTCGCCGTCGACGAGGTGGAGAAGCGGCGTCGTCCGGGCCTGGCCGGACTTCCGCCCCGTGGTGGTCAGGAACAGGAGGTCACCGCCACGGAAGCGCCGCAGTCCCAGCCGACCGACGACGGCGTTCATGATCCGGTTGATGCGGACGAAGAGGTTGCGTTTCACGGGTGCAGGCTAGCGGCGGACCGGCCGTTCCCGTCGCACCCGCGCTCGGGCCGACCCCCCGCGACCTGCAGGGTTTCAGGGCGACCAGGTGGACACGTAGGAGTCGATGGTCTCGCGCATGAACCGGCTGGACTCCTCGGCCCGTTCCTCCCAGGCGAAGACGCAGGAGGTCATCGACGTTGCCCTCACGCTGTCCGAACCCGAGCTTGTTCAGGGTCTCGAAGAACAGGTCCCACTTCACCTCGCCCTGGCCGATGTCGAGGTGCTGGTGCACCCGGATCGGGTTGCCGGGAGGGTTGGTGATGTAGCGCAGGCCCGAGGACCCGGTGTGGTCGAAGGAGTCGGCCAGGTGCAGCTGGGTCATCAGGTCCCCGGCGTACTCCATGATCTCGACCATGTTGCCGCCCATGTGGAAGGTGTGCGGGCAGCAGTAGAGGAACGAGACGAGCGGGGAGTTGATCCCCCGGATCAGGTCGACCGCGACCTTGCCGTCCTCGACGAAGTCGTCGGGGTGCGGTTCCAGGCGCAGCTCGACGCCCTCGCGCTCGAAGACCGGGAGCAGCTCCTCCATCGACCTCCAGAACTGCCCCTCGGACAGGCTGGCGGCCTCGGGACGGCCGTTGAACTCGGAGTTCATCACGTGACAGTCGAGGTCGACGGTGATCTGGATGGCGCGCTTCCAGTAGCGCACCGCGGCCTGGCGCTCGTCCTCGTCCGGGCCCGACCAGCGGTACAGCGGCAGGTGCGAGGCGATCCTCACGCCGGCACCGTCCAGCGCCTGCTTGAACGCCCTGACCCCCGCGTCGTCGACCCGCGGGTGCAGGAAGAAGGGCGTGAAGTCCTCGCGCGGGGAGAGCTCGATGTACTCGTAGCCCAGGTCGGCCACCACGCCGGGGAGCTCGAGCAGCGGCGTGCTGCGGAGCATGTACGGGTCGAGCGCGATCTTCATGGTCATCTCCTGCGAGGTCGTCGGTCAGGTCCTGAGCCGGCTCAGCCGACGCCGCTCTCCGCGGACGCCTTGAGCAGGTTGCGGGCGGCGAACTCCAGGCCCTCGACCTGACCGAACGACGCGTCCTCGTGCTCGATGTTCACGGCCGTGACCGGGGTGTGCTTCTGCAACGCCGTCAGGAAGCGCGACCAGAAGTCGACGTCGTGACCGCGACCCACGGCGACGAACGACCAGCCGGGCACGGACGGCCAGCGGGTGACGGTGTAGTGCCCGCCCAGCCCGACCGGGTTCTCCTCCGCAGGGATCCACTCGAAGCGATCGTCGAGCACCCCGTTGATCGCCGCGGTCTCGTGGATCAAGGTGTCCTTGGCCGCGGCGAAGAAGACCAGGTCGCCCAGGTCCTCGACGGCCGCCACCGGGTCGATGTGCTGCCAGAACAGGTGGCTCGGGTCCATCTCGGCGCCGACGTGGTTCACGCCGCCCTCGGGCGTGGTCAGCTCCGCGAGCCGCTTGAGGGTGGCCGGGTTGAACACCAGGTTGTGCGGGTGCATCTCGATGGCGACCTGGACGTCGTTCTCGGCCGCGAGCTCCTGGATCTCCTTCCAGAACGGCACCGCCACCTCGTCCCACTGGTAGTCGAGGGTCTCCTTGTAGACGCTGTCCCAGGGGATGACGGTCCATGACGGGCGCTTGCCGTCAGGGTCGGTGCCGGGGAGCCCGGACATGGTGATCACGGTCTTGATCCCGAGCAGGCCAGCGAGCTTGATGGTCCGCTTCAGGTCCTCGTCGTGGTGCACCTCGGGGTCGGGGTGCAGAGGGTTCCCGTTGCAGTTGAGGGCGGTGAGCTCCATGCCGTGCGCGGGGAAGATGGCGAGGTACTTCTCGCGTGCCTCGGCGCTCTCGAGCAGCTCGTCGACCGGGATGTGCGGGGTGCCGATGAACCCGCCGGCGTTGATCTCCGCGCTGTTCAGGCCGAGGTCGCGCAGGATGGTCAGCGCCTCCTCGAGGGGCTTGTCGTGCAGGCAGGCGGTGTAGGCGCCGAGCTTCATGATGGTTCCTTTCGGGGTGCTGCCAGGTCCGGGTGGTGGGTTCAGGCGAGGTGGACGGCGCGGCCGTCGTTGAGTGCCGACTGGGTGACGGCGGCGAGGATCTCCATGTTGTGCAGGCCGTGCGCCAGCGAGGGGACTGGCACGAGCTTGCCGATGCCGGCCACCTGGTCGAGGAAGGCGCGTGCCTGCCACGCGAACAGGTCGTTCTGGCCGTGGCCGACCGACGGGAAGTCCATCGGGATGCCCTTCTCGATGCCCGGGTGCTGGGGGCCGATCAGGACCGTGCGGTAGCCGTTCGTCGTGTCGCTCGGCCCTTGGTCGGCGAAGACGAACTCGCCCGGCCGGTTCAGGTCGAACGCGGCGGCGCCGTCCTCGGCGTACACCTCGAAACCGAGGCCGTTGGGAAGGCCGTGGGAGATGCGGCTGATCGAGAAGGTTCCGACCGCGCCGTTGGCGAAGGTGGCGGTGAAGGTCGCGATGTCCTCGTTCTCGACGGGCTCCTTGTCCTCCCCCACCGCACCGCCGGCGTGGCCGACGGTGGCGCCGAGGGGGACCGGTCGTTCGGTGGTGAAGGTCTGGAACGTGGCTCCACTGACGCTCGCGATCGGCCCGCAGACGTACTCGCCGAGGTCGATCATGTGGCTGCCGATGTCGGCCAGGGCACCGGTGCCCGGGCCGCCCTTGTAGCGCCAGCTCATCGGGTTCTGGGCGTTCTGCGCGTAGTCGCACCAGTAGTGCCCGTTGAAGTGCCGGACGGGCCCGATCGAGCCGTTGTCGATCTCGTGGCGGATGGCGTTGATGCCCGGCGTACGACGGAACGAGAACCCCACGCCGGACTGGGTCTCGGCTGCGTCCGCCGCCACGACCATCGCCTTGGCGTCCTCGACGCTGGGAGCCAGCGGCTTCTCGCACAGGACGTGCTTGCCCGCTGCGAGCAGGGCCTCGACGACCGGCCGGTGCAGCACGTTGGCGATCGCGACGGACACGACGTCGATGTCCGGCGCCTCGACGATCGCCTCCCACGAGGTCTCGGGGCGCTCGTAGCCGAACCGCTGGGCAGCGTCCACGGCGAACGGCTCGTGGGCGTCGGCGACGGCCACCAGCCGGATGTCGGGGAGGTCCAGGTCGTAGAGCTGGCTGGCCGCGCGGTAGCCGGCGGCGTGCGCGCGACCGACCATGCCGGCGCCGATGACGGCGACGCCGAGTGAGTTCCGTGTCATGGCAGTTCCTTGGAGGTCAGAGGCCCGTCAGGCCGGTGTGGTGCCGGTCACCAGAGAAACCCACCGAGCACGGACGCGTCAAGACTTTGTCAGGACTTTTTATAGCGCTCTAGTATTCGGACCTAGAGCGCTATAGCCAGCACGTCCACGTGCCCCTATGCTCGCCTCGGTGAGGGCCCGGTGGGCCGACAGCCCGCGACCTCCGGTCGCGAGACGAGGAGAGGTGTCGATGGGATCCTCCGACGAGGGAGCCGTGGCCCGGCAGGCGGGTCACGCTCGCCGACGTGGCCAAGCGCGCCGGGGTGTCCACCGCTCTGGCGTCCATCGTCATGCGCGAGGCTCCCGGCGCCAGTCCGACGAGCCGCCTGCGCGTCCAGGCGGCAGCCAAGGAGCTCGGATACCGGCCGGACGTACGGGCCCGTTCCCTGGCGAGTCTCAAGTCACGCGTCATCGGGGTGCTCTTCGGCACGGCCGGTCGCTTCCACTTCGAGCTCATCGACGGGCTCTACGCCGCCGCGGAGGAGCGCGGGTGGAACCTCGTGCTCAGCGCCCTGACCGAGAGCCGCGACGAGAAGCAGGCCCTCCACTCGCTGCAGGACTTCCGCTTCGACGCCCTGATCATGCTCGGGCCACCCGTCGAGGAACCCGTGCTGGCCGGACGGATCCCCCTCGTGGTGCTGGGCTGGCACGTCGAGCACCCGGCCGTCGACATCGTCCGCACCTCCGACGAGCACGGGGTCGCGCTGGCTGTCCAGCACCTGGTCGACCTCGGTCACCGCCGCATCGGACACCTCCAGGGCGGCACCGGGTTGATCGCTCTCGCCCGACGCGAGGCCTACCTGCGGTGCATGCGCGAGCACGGCCTGGAGGAACAGATCCAGATCGTCGTCTGCGCCGGCGAGGACCAGCTCGACGGACAGCGCGCCGCCCGCGCGCTGCTGGAGAGCGGCGCCGGCCTGCCCACAGCGCTGGTGGCCTTCAACGACGACATCGCGGCCGCCGCCATGAGCGTGCTGGGCCAGCACGGCATCGACATACCCGGCGACCTCTCGATCACCGGCTTCGACGACAGCGCGCTGGCCAGGAGTCCCGAGGTCGACCTGACGAGCGTGCAGCAGGTCCCGCACGAGCTGGCCCGGCTCGCGGTCGAGCGCATCGTGGCGCGGAGCGAGGGCAGCGAGCTGCCCGGGCGCGAGATCGTGCTCGAGCCGGAGCTGCGGGTGCGAAGCTCCACCGGCCCCGTCCCGTCGGGGTGACGCCGTTCGAATGGGCACTGCTGGCGCTCGGCGCCGCCACGGTCGGCTTCGCCAAGACCGCCGTCGGCGGAGCCGGAGCCCTCGCTGTGGTGGCCTTCGCCGCTGCGCTCCCGGTCAAGGAGTCGACCGGAGCGCTGCTGCCGCTGCTCTGCGTCGGCGACGTGATCGCAGTGCGCGTCTACCACCGGCACGCGAACTGGGCAGTGCTCCTCCGGATGCTTCCCGGCGTGCTGCCGGGGCTGGTGCTCGGGGCGTGGTTCATCGGAGTCGCCGACGACACGGTGATGCGCCGCAGCATCGGCGCGATCCTGCTGGCGATGTCGGCGGTCCAGATCTGGCAACGACGCAACCGACCGCCTGCGACCGACATGGACCAGGCACATCCTCCACACGTCCCCCACAAGGCGACGACCTTGGGGATCGGGGTGGCCGCGGGCTTTGCCACGATGACCGCCAACGCCGCCGGCCCCGTGACGACCCTCTACCTCCTCATGGCGGGGCTGCCGAAGCTGCAGTTCCTCGGTACCGCCGCGTGGTTCTACCTCGTGGTCAACGCCACCAAGATCCCCTTCAGCGCAGGACTCGACCTCATCTCGCTCGACAGCCTCTCCATGGACCTGCTGCTGGTCCCGGCGCTGTGCCTGGGTGCATTCGTCGGCGTCAAGGTCGTACGCCGGATCGACCAGTCGCAGTTCGAACGCGCGGCACTGGCGCTCGCCACCGTCGCGGCGGTTGTCCTGATGATCTGAGCGCAGCCGTCGAGGTGATGTACTCGTGGAACCGCGGGCTGCTGCGAGCAAGGAGCCGACCGGGAGGAGCACGGGCGTGACGGCAGAAGCACCCTCTCGCGTGGAGGCACTTTCGCGCGCGATGCCGGGCCTGTCGATGCTGCGGGGGTACCGGCCCGGGCTCCTCGGCAAGGACCTCGTCGCGGGCCTTGTCGTCACCACTCTCCTGGTCCCCCAAGGGATGGCGTACGCCGAGCTGGCGGGCTTGCCCGTCATCACCGGGCTGTACACCACGATCCTCGCGCTGATCGGCTACGCCCTGTTCGGTCCGTCGCGCATCCTCGTCCTCGGACCGGATTCATCCCTCGGTCCGATGATCGCCGCAACACTCGTACCGCTCGTGGCCGCCGACGGAAGCCCGAAGACCGCCGTCGCCTACGCCTCCGTGCTTGCTCTCATGGTCGGCGCGATCACCGTGCTCGCCGGGGTGTTCAAGCTCGGCTTCGTCGCCGACCTTCTCTCGAAGCCGACCCAGATCGGATACATGAACGGTCTCGCGCTCACCATCCTCGTCAGCCAGCTGCCCAAGCTGTTCGGTTTCTCCATCGACGCAGACGGGTTGATCGATGAGGCAGTCGCGTTCGCCGAGGCAGTCCAGGACGGCGAGACCGTCGGCGCTGCACTCGCAGTCGGCGTGGCCTGTCTGGCGCTGATCCTGGTCCTCCAGCGGCTGTGGCCGGTCTTCCCGAGCATTCTCGCCGCCGTCCTCCTCGCGATCGCGGCCGTCGCCGTGTTCAACCTCGAGGACCACGGTGTCGCCCTCGTCGGCGCGCTGCCGCCCGGGTTCCCGCCGTTCACCATCCCCACCGTGCCACTCGGCGACCTGGCCCTGCTCTTCGCCGGCGCGCTGGGCATCTCCCTGGTCTCCCTCACCGACACCATCTCCACCGCGTCCGTGTTCGCCGACAAGACCGGCGCAGAGATCGACGGGAACCGCGAGATGGTCGGCGTCGGAGCGGCCAGCATCGCCGCTGGGCTCTTCCAGGGCTTCCCCGTCAGCACCAGTGGATCGCGGACCGCAGTCGCCTTCCAGAGCGGCGCCCGGACTCAGGTCACCGGGCTCGTCGGTGCTGCTGCGATCCTCGGCATGCTGCTCGTCGCCCCCGGCTTGCTCCGCAACCTTCCACAGCCGGCCCTCGCAGCGGTCGTCATCGCCGCGTCTCTCTCACTCGCCGACATCGCCGGACTCCGCCGGCTCCGACGACAACGGCGTTCCGACTTCGTCCTCGCCCTCGTCGCGTTCCTCAGCGTTGCCCTGCTCGGGGTGCTGTACGGCATCGCGGTGGCCGTCGGCGTGTCCATCCTCAACGTGTTCCGGCGAGTGTGGTGGCCACACCAGGCACTGCTCGGCCGGTCCGGCGACCTCCGCGGCTACCACGACACGGCGTACCGCCAGACCACCGAGCACCTCCCCGGCCTCGCCATCTACCGGTTCGATGCCCCGTTGCTGTTCGCGAACGCGCGCACCTTCCGGAACCAGGTGCGCCGCGTCGCAGCCCTCGAGCCTCGCCCCGCGTGGATCATCGTGGCCGCCGAACCGATCACCGACGTCGACACCACCGCAGCCGACATGCTCGAAGATCTCGACGCCGACCTCGCACAGGAGGGCACGCGACTCGTCTTCGCCGAGCTGAAGGACGCCGTGCAGCAGAAGATCGAGAGCTACGAGCTCGCGGCCCTCAGCGACGACCGCTTCTACGCGACCATCCGCACCGCAGTCGAGAGGTACGCCGCCGAGCACGACGTCACGTGGGAGCCCGGCCCCAGCCCCTACCACCTCGACTGACCAGGTGAGAGTCGGATTCGCCGCCGGTGCGATGACTTTGAGGACGTCGCTGGGTCTGTCCTGGCATGGCAACCGTGGTGATGCACGCAGTGGTGTCGGTGGACGGCTTCATCGCCGACGAGAACGATGACGTGGGGCCGCTCTTCGAGTGGTACTTCAACGGCGACGTGCCCATCGTCGGTGAGGGGGCCGAGGAACGCCACTCGCCCTTCAGGATCAGCCAGCGCTCCCAGGAGTACGTCAGCTCCTTGTGGGGCAGCATCGGCGCCACGATCCAAGGACGGCACCTGTTCGACCTGACCAACGGCTGGGAGGCCGAGCCGCCCGCCGGAGAGCACCTGATCGTGGTGTCGCACCGGCCGAAGCCGGAGGACTGGCACCCGGAGGCCGACGTCCCGTTCTTCACGAGCGTCGCCGCCGCTGTCGAGGAGGCGAAGGAACGCGCCGGGGACCGCGTGGTGGCGGTCTGCGCCGGGAACGTCGGGGGGCAGGCGCTCGCCCTGGGCCTCGTGGACGAGGTCGCGATGGACGTCGTCCCGGTGGTGTTCGGGAAGGGCAAGAGCTACTTCGGCCCGGTCGACTCGCAGCACCTGCTGGAGGATCCGAGCGTCGTCATCCAGGGTGACAGGGTGCTCCACCTGCGCTACCGGGTCCGCCGCTGAGCTGATCCCGCTGGCGACCCCGGGGCCGAGGCGCGTGCGTCAAGCAGGGTCCGTCGCAGTGGTCCTCGAGCCCGAGGCAAGGACGGGCATGTTCAGAGTCGCGTACAGCAGTTCCCAGGGGTCGGTGTCGCCGAGGTCGGCGTGGGGGTCTGCGGGAACCGGCTCCGGTCCGGTGCCCAGCGCAGCGACGCGGGCACCTTCGTACATGTGCCAGTGCACGAGTCCGAGTCGCGCCATGAGCGCGTCGGAGACCGTGCGTGCGCGGGTGGCGTCCGCCACCCGACCCTCTGCCGCCGCGAGCACGGCGGCATGCCCGAGCAGGAACGCCACGTCGAGCAGATCCTGGTCCTCGCGAAGGGCGTCGAAGGCAGTGGCGAGCTGGCGGCGGCCGTCTTCGACATCGCCCTGCGCGATGGCAGCGAGGGCGAGCTGCGCGTACTGCTGGCCGGCCAACGAGTGCAGGCCGAACTCGTTCGCGATCGACAGACACTCCCGGCAGTGCTGCTCGGCCGAGGCGAAGTCGCGGTCGATCAGGTCGAGGGCGGCCAGGAATGCGTGGCTGTAGGCGCTCACAGCCACGAAGTCAGTGCTGTCGGCGAGGGCCAGCGACCGTTCGGCTGCCTCGCGGGCTGCCCGACCACCGTCGGTCACCGGCAGGGCCATCGCCCGGGAGTTCTGGAGCAGTGCCGCGCAGGCCGGGTCCGACTCTGCGACCGCCTCGAGGTCGAGGTCGTCCTGGGCCGCGAGCGCGCCGGAGACATCGCCGACCAGGAAGCGCGACCACGAGACAGCTGCGCGAAGGCGTGCCGAGACGATGGGGTCCAGGGCGTTCGGCGCACTGCCACACACGATGAGGGCACGCTCCGCCCACCGGGCGAGCGTGCCGATGTGGCCGAAACGCCATACCCAGTGGAACATCCCCCATGCCATCCGGGTGAAGCCCTCGCAGTCGCCGGACTCGATGAGGAGCTGCGCCGCCAGCTGCAGGTTGCGCACCTCGAGCTGGAGATCCGGCCACCGGTCGGGCGCATCCCGATGCAGCACCGGATCACCCCTGGCCACCGACTCGAGAGCCCAGTCGACGAACCGAGCCCTGACGGCCGTGACGTCGGCTGCGGCGGCGAGCCGCTCGACGGCGAACTCGCGCACGGTCAGGAACAGCACGAAGCGAGGTTGCCCCTCGCCACCCTGCCGATCCGCCCGCAGGAGACCGTTGTCGAGCAGCACGGAGAGGTCCTCGAGCAGGTCGGAGACCGGCGACCCCGAGCACACCGACTCGATGGCCTCGAGCGTTGCCCCGTCAGCGAACATCCCGAGCCGGGCCAGCAGGGTCTGTTGCGAGGGTGTCAGCAGGTCGTGGCTCCATTCCAGGGTCGCGCGCAACGTGCGCTGCCGCTCGGGGAAGTCGTGGCCGGCCGACGCGGGGACTCCGAGGCCGCGGTCGAGCCGCTCCAGCATCTGCCCGGGCTCGAGAACGTGCGCCCGAGCCGCGACGAGCTCGATGGCGAGCGGGAGCCCGTCCAGGCGACGTACGAGGTCAGCGGTCGCGTCGACGTTGCCCGGGCCGACGACGAATCGGGGGTGCACCCGTTGCGCGCGTTCCACGAACAGCGCGACGGCAGGAGACTGCAGCACCGCCTCGACGGCGCGGGGTGCAGTCCCCACCTCGGTCGGCGCCGCGGGCAACGCGAGCGGTTCCACCGCGACCTGCCGCTCTCCGCGCAGCCGCAACGGGCGTCGGCTCGTGACGAGCGCGCTGACACCGGGGCACGCGTCCAGCAGGGTCGCCAGCGCGGGGCCCGCCTCCAACACCTGCTCGAAGTTGTCGATGAGCAGCAGCATCCGCTGCCCTCTCAGATGATCGATCGCGACGTCGAGGGGCGCCCGGTTGCCCTCCGCGGAGGCTCCGACCTTGTCAGCGAGCACCCGGACGGCGTCGGACGGCTCGGCCACTGTCTCCAACGGGACGAAGGCCACCCCGTCAGGGAAGGCTGGCATCGGGTGCCGGCAGGACTCCAGTGCCAGCCGGCTCTTGCCCACGCCGCCGGGCCCGATGAGGGTGAGGATGCGGCAGCCGTCGGCCAGGAGCCGCTGCACCTCGGTGATGGCCGGGTCCCTCCCCACGGTGGGGGTGACCGGGACCGGAGGCGCGGTCGGCGGGCGACGCGCTGCTCCCTGCTGGTGGGGCACGCCTGTGGCCTCGAACCGTTCGGTGAGGAGGACCATCAGGTCGTCCTTGACGAGCTGTTCGAGCTCCTCCGCACTGGCGAATCTCCGGTACGACGCCCGGTCGTCCGCCTCGATGCGTCCGAGCAGGAGCGTCGAGACGTTCCTGCCGTTCCGGTGCCGGCGCCTTGATGTAGACGAGCCGGGGACGGCCGCCGGACAGCCGGTACTCGTCCTCGAGGCCGGAGATCTCCTCGTCGGGTGCCACCCACCCGTAGGACTGCCAGTAGATGCCGAGGAAGACGTGGCTCTGCTCGAGGTAGGCGCGGTACAGCGCTCGTGGCGGGTGCGGTCGGGCACCGAGCTCGAACATGACGGGAGTCAGGCGCAGGGTCTCGATGGCCCGTTGGACCGCGAGCCGCTCGTCCGCCAGCTCCTTCAAGGTCGACGAGACGAACACGCGCAGGCGTTGGTCCGGCGTACGAATAGGGGGAGCTGACGAGGAGCTCACGGATCGGCCCGCCTCGCGCGTCCCCCGCCACACGCGCCGGGCATCCACACGGACCCGAAACTAGCAGCATCGCCGACGCGCGGGTCCGCACTTCAGAGGTGGTCCAGTCAAGCTCTGTCGGGGCGGCTGGGCCGCCGGTACTGTCGGTCCGACGAGCTGGGGAGGGCCGATGGCCAAGCCGATCATCCTCGCGGTCGATGACGATGCCGCGGTGGTCGCGGCCGTCGTGAGGGACCTGCGGGCCCGCTTCGGCGAGGACTACCGGGTGCTGCGTGCGACGTCGGGCCGCGAGGCACTCGAGCTCCTCGCGGACCTGGTGCTCAAGGACCGCCAGGTCGCCGCGGTCGTCAGCGACCAGCGGATGCCGGGCATGAGCGGGATCGAGGTCCTGCAGGAGGTGAGGCAGCAGTCGCCGGACTCCAAGCTCGTGCTGCTGACGGCGTACGCCGACACCGACGTGGCGATCCGCGCGATCAACGACATCGCCCTGGACTACTACCTCATGAAGCCGTGGGACCCGCCCGAGGAGCGGCTCTACCCGGTGCTCGACGACCTTCTCCGCGACTGGACGTACAGCCACCCCGACCGCGACTCCGAGGTCCGGGTCGTCGGCCATCGCTGGTCCGAGCGCACGGACGAGGTGAAGACCTTCCTCGCCCACAACCACGTGCCGTACCGGTGGCTCGAGGTCGGCCAGAGCGACGAGGCCACCCGGCTGCTCGACCTCGCCGGCACCGGCGTCGACGACCTTCCGGTCGTGGCGCTCCCCGACGGGGCCGCGCTCCGGGCCCCGACCCACGTCGAGCTGGCCGACGCCCTCGGGCTGCGCACACGGGCCGAGAGGCCGCTCTACGACTTGTGCATCGTCGGCGCCGGCCCGGCCGGCCTCGCCGCTGCCGTCTACGCCGCGTCCGAGGGGCTGCAGACCGTCGTCGTCGAGCGCGACGCCCCGGGCGGCCAAGCCGGCCAGAGCGCGTCGATCGAGAACTACCTGGGTTTCCCCAAGGGCCTCTCCGGCGCCGACCTGACCCACCGCGCGGTGGCGCAGGCGTCGCGCTTCGGCGCCGAGATGGTGCTGGCCCGCGACGTGGTGGGCTTCGAGACGCGCGGCCCGGTGCGCGCGGTCCTGCTCGACGGCTCGACCGACATCGAGGCCCGCGCGGTGCTCGTGGCCACTGGAGTCTCCTACCGACGGCTCGAGGCCCCGGGCCTCGACGGTGTCGTCGGCCGCGGCATCTACTACGGCGCGACCGCCAGCGAGGCGAGCCAGACCAGCGGCGAAGAGGTGTACGTCGTGGGGGCCGCCAACTCCGCAGGCCAGGCAGCGCTCAACTTCGCCCGCTACGCCAAGCGGGTGGTCCTCGTCGTCCGGGGAGCCACGCTCGAGGCGTCGATGTCCCAGTACCTTGCCAGCCGCGTCCTCACGGCCGCCAACATCGACGTCCGGCTCCAGACCGAGGTCGTCGGGGCGCGAGGCGACGGCCATCTCGAGGCCGTCACCCTGGCCGACCGAGAGTCCGGCGCCAAGGAGGAGGTCGAGACCAGCTGGCTCTTCGTCTTCATCGGCGCGGCACCGCGGACGGACTGGCTCGGCGACGCCGTGGCGCGGGACGGTCGCGGCTTCGTGCTCACCGGCCCGGACCTGCCGCCGGGCCCGGACATGGGATGGCCGCTCGAGCGCAGCCCGTACGCCCTCGAGACGAGCGTGCCCGGCATGTTCGCCGCAGGTGACGTCCGCCTCGACAGCATGAAACGGGTCGCCTCCGCCGTGGGCGAGGGTGCCATGTCCGTCTACCTCGTCCACCGATACCTGGCGAGCAGCTGATGCTGCACGACGACCTCAAGGCACTCCCGCTCCTCGAGGGGTTCACCGATGAGCAGGTCGCCGACCTCGCCGCTTCCGGCGAGGAGGTCTTCCTCGAGGTGGGTGACCAGATCTTCGACGAGGGACGGCCCGCCGACGACTGGTGGGTGCTGCTCGACGGCCGGATCGACGTGGTGCGGCGGATCGGCCACGACCTGGCGGTGATGGCCACGATGCAGGTCCCCGGTCAGTGGGCGGGCGGCTTCCGGGCCTGGGACGAGCACGGGGTCTACATGGGCAGTGGGCGGGTCACCGAGCCGAGCCGGGTCTTCCGTCTCCCGGCCGAGCGGCTGGGCGCGCACGGCGAGGCATGGTTCCCGTTCGCGGTCCACCTGCTTCGCGGCCTGATCGCGACCGCGCGCCGCATCGAGCACAACGCCCGTCAGCGCGAGGCTCTCGTGGCGCTCGGCACGCTGGCCGCGGGGCTCGCCCACGAGATCAACAACCCGGCCTCCGCCGCGGTGCGCTCGGTCGGCGCCCTCCAGGAGAGCAGCACCGACCTCCTCGACTCGCTCCACCGGCTCGCTGCCCGGGCCATCACCGCCACCCAGTTCGTGGCCCTCGACGACCTGCGGCGGGAGATCGACGGGGCTCCCGCGCCGACCGGCGTCGCGCTGGCCGAGCGCGAGGACGACCTGTCGACGTGGATGGCCGACCACGAGATCGACCGGGACTGGGTGATTGCTCCCGCGCTGGCCGGCGCGGGCGCCGACCTCGCCTGGTGCGATCGGGCGGCCGCCTCACTCGAGGGCCCTGCCCTCCAGGCGGGCCTGGAGTGGGTGGCCAGCGCGGTGAGCATGACCGCGCTGATCGCCGAGGCCCAGGACGCGACCCGCCGCATCTCCGAGCTCGTATCGGCCGTGAAGTCCTACTCGCAGCTCGACCGCGCGACGGTCCAGGAGGTCCGGGTCACCGACGGCCTGGACAGCACGCTGGTGATGCTCGGGCACAAGCTTCGCGGCGGCGTCACCGTACGACGCGAGTACGCCGACGACCTGCCCCTGGTCGAGGCCTCGCCCGGCGAGCTCAACCAGGTGTGGACCAACCTCATCGACAACGCGGTCGACGCCATGGAGGGAGAGGGGACGCTCACGGTCCGGACCTACGCCGACGAGCACGCCGTCGTCGTCGAGATCGGGGACACCGGCTCCGGGATGACCGAGGAGGTCGCCGCTCACGCCTTCGAGCCGTTCTTCACCACCAAGGAGGTCGGCAAGGGCACCGGACTCGGGCTCGACCTGTCCCGCCGGATCGTCGTCGAGCGGCACGGCGGGGAGATCGACGTCGACTCGCAACCCGGTGACACCGTCGTACGGGTGCGGCTGCCGCTGGGGTCGTGATCCGGCGTACGCAAGGGTGGAATTGAAGAGGAGCCGGACACCGCACGCGTCCTGTCGCGCGTGAAAGTCAACCCGTAGATGGATGAA
>CAWJGX010000018.1:0-276131 GCA_963842565.1 uncultured Actinomycetota bacterium
AGTTCACCGACGACGGCCGGCGGATGCGCGAGGTGCTGAGCTACTCGCGTCGTGGCGGCCGGTTCACGCCCTCGCAGCAGGAGTCCTGGGACGCGCACCACGAGGACTGGGTCGTCCCCGACGCGGCGGTCGACGATCCCTCGTTCAGCTGGTCGGGCGTGTTCGGGCGCACGGCGCCGATCATCGTCGAGATCGGCTCGGGCGTCGGGGAGGCCACGGCTGCGCTCGCGGCCGCCCGTCCGTCGTACGACGTCGTGGCGCTGGAGGTGTGGCGGCCCGGGGTCGCGCACACCCTGGGCCTGGTCGCGGAGGCGGGTGCGGACAACGTCCGGCTGCTGTCGGTGGATGCGGTCTGGGCGCTCCGGCACCTGTTCGCGACCGGCGAGGTGGAGGAGATCTGGACCTTCTTCCCCGACCCGTGGCCGAAGAAGCGGCACCACAAGCGGCGGCTCGTCACGCCGGAGTTCGCGGGACTGGCGGCCTCACGCCTGAGACCGGACGGGTGGTGGCGACTGGCCACGGACTGGGCGGACTACGCCGGGCAGATGCAGGCCGTCCTCGACGCCGAGCCGCTCCTGGAGGGGGGCCCGGTCGATCGCTGGTCCGATCGACCGGTCACGAAGTTCGAGCGCAAGGGTCGTGACGCCGACCGGGAGATCGTGGATCTCGCCTATCGCCGCCGACCATCCGATCCCGGATCGGATGACACACTCGCCAGATGAGCGCCCCGCCACCACCGCCTCCGCCGTACGGCGCACCGGACCATCCGCGGGCGACCACGATCCTGGTCCTCGGGATCGTGGGGCTGGTGCTGTGCCAGGTGCTGGGGCCGGTCGCGTGGTCGATGGGCGCCAGGACGCTCCGTGAGATCGACGAGTCGCAGGGCCGGTACGGCGGCCGCGAGATCGTCAACGTGGGCCGCATCCTGGGGATCGTCGGCACGGTGTTCCTGGTGATCGGGATCCTGGGCTTCGCGGCCATCGTCCTGCTCGGGATCGGGATGGCGACGACGAGCACGTCTCCCTGAGGGGGCGGCTCAGTGGTCGTCGTGGACGCGCCAGCTGAGACCGGCGAGCTCGAGCGCGTGCTCGAGCCGCAGCCGTTCGGCCTCCCGGTCGATGCCCTCGGGGAGCTCGGTCAGGTTGGTCGGCACCGAGAGCGTCCTGGCCGTGTCCCTCAGCACGTTGTCGTACGCCGCGACGATGCCGCGCTGCCGGGCCATCGGCACCCCCGGCTTCGGTGACCGGGCCATGGGGCGCAGCCGCCGCAGGTCAGCCGCGAGCTTCTCGAGGGGAGGACCGGACGGCACCGGCGCAGGAGTGGGGACCAGGTGCAGGCGGCGACCCCAGGCGGTGCCCCGCTCGATGATCGCCCGGGCGTGCAGTGCGGCGCCGAACAGCGCCACCGGGACCAGCGAGATGCCGATGACCTTGGCGAAACCGACGAGGACCGTGTCGTCCATGCACTGACGCTAGGCCGCTGAACCGGTCCCGGCAAGGCGTGGCTGGATCCCGTCGCATTCCGGCAGTCGCCGGCAGGGCGTCGACCCGGGACCGTTCCTAGACTGTGCCGGTGAGCGGAACTGCGGTGCCCGAGACCCGCACCTCGGTCCGGGCCTGGTGGGTCGCCGCGGCGACGATGGCCGCACTGGTGGCGGCGGCCGGCTTCCGTTCCTCGACCGGCGCGCTCCTCGAGCCGCTCGAGCATGGAGTTCGGTTGGTCCCGAGGAACCACGTCGGGAGCGGTCACCCTCAACCTGGTGATCTACGGCCTCACGGCGCCGTTCGCGGCAGCCCTGATGGAGCGCTTCGGCATCCGTCGTGTGGTCGCGATCGCGCTGGCGATGGTCTCCGCGGGCGCAGGCCTCACCCTGGTGATGACGTCCGCCTGGCAGCTGTGGTTCCTCTGGGGCGTCCCCGTGGGCGTGGGCACCGGCGCCATGGCGCTCGTCTTCGGCGCGATCATCGCCAACCGGTGGTTCGTGCGCCACCGGGGCCTGGTGACCGGCCTGTTCTCGGCGGCGAGCTCCACCGGACAGCTGATCTTCCTGCCCGCCATCGCGCACCTGGCCCACGGTCCGGGGTGGCGGTGGGCCGCCGGCCTGGTCTCGGTCTTCGCGCTGCTGCTCGTCCCCGTGGTGCTGGTCGTGCTGCGGGACCGGCCCTCCGACGTGGGGGAGGTGCCCTACGGCGCCCCGGCCGACTACGTGGAGCCACCGGTCGACCGCGACGGTCCGGGGCCCGCCAGGCTGGCCCTGACCACGCTGCGCGAGGCCAGCCGTCGCTGGACGTTCTGGGCGTTGTTCCTGACCTTCTGGATCTGCGGCTGGTCGACCAACGGGCTGATCGGGACCCACTTCATCCCCGCGGCGCACGACCACGGGATGCCCGAGACCACGTCGGCCTCCCTGCTGGCGCTGATCGGCATCTTCGACATCGTCGGGACGGTCGCCTCGGGCTGGCTGACCGACCGGGTCGACTCGCGGTACCTGCTGTTCGGCTACTACTTCCTGCGCGGGCTCTCGCTGCTCGTGGTGCCGACCCTCCTCGGCCCGCACGTGCAGCCGAGCCTGTTCCTGTTCATCGTGTTCTACGGCCTGGACTGGGTGGCGACGGTGCCACCCACCGTCGCGCTGTGCCGGATCCACTTCGGGCTGGAGAAGTCCGGGGTCGTCTTCGGCTGGGTGTTCGCCTCGCACATGGTCGGCGCCGGCATCGCTGCGTCGTACGCCGGCCTGATCCGGCAGGGTCTCGGCGACTACTTCTGGGCCTGGATGACGGCGGGGGCGCTGTGCCTGCTGGCGTCGCTGCTGTGCCTCTCGATCCCGCGAGCGGGCAAGGATCGGGGCTCCGCGCTCGAGCAGGTGGGCCAGGAGTCCGCGCAGATCTAGGGTGCTTCCGGCATGTGACCGGGATCGTGCCCGAACCGATTTGGCGCATCCGGTGAGTCTCTGACAAGATAGTCCGGTTGCTCCGGCGGGATTGCCGGGGCGCGGACATTGACTACTGAACAGGTTCTCCTGAGCTGCTTTTCCGGCAGCGCCTGTGGTCGCGCGTCCGCGCCGCACCAGGAGATCCCGTTCAGCCCGGCCCCCCGGGCGCCACTCCAGACAACGACTCGCACGAGATCGTGTGTGTTGCGCGCGTCATTGCCCGTGCGACACGCCCGACCGCGGGGGTCGGACAAGAACGGTAGTGGGAGCAGGGCGGACCATCTCGCAGAGGTGGTCTGAGAACAGTCATGAGGGACCTACGAAGTAAGGACGTTGTTTGATGGCGGGACAGAAGATCCGCATCAGGCTCAAGGCCTATGACCACGAGGTGATCGACACCTCGGCGCGGAAGATCGTGGACACCGTGACCCGTACGGGCGCGAAGGTGGCCGGCCCGGTGCCGTTGCCCACCGAGAAGAACGTCTACTGCGTCATCCGCTCGCCGCACAAGTACAAGGACTCCCGCGAGCACTTCGAGATGCGCACGCACAAGCGTCTGATCGACATCATTGACCCCACGCCGAAGACGGTCGACTCGCTGATGCGACTCGACCTGCCTGCCGGCGTCGACATCGAGATCAAGCTCTGAGGTCATCATCATGAGCACTTTCGAACGCAACCTGAAGGGGCTGCTGGGCACCAAGCTCGGCATGACCCAGACCTGGGACGAGAACAACCGCATCGTCCCGGTGACCGTGATCGCGGCCGGCACCAACGTCGTGACCCAGGTCCGCACGCCCGAGAAGGACGGCTACAACGCCATCCAGATCGGCTTCGGCGAGATCGACGGGTCCAAGGTGACCAAGCCGTCGGCGGGTCACTTCGACAAGGCCGGCGTGACGCCGCGCCGCCACGTCGCCGAGATCCGCACCAGTGACGCTGCCTCCTACGAGGTCGGTCAGGAGCTCAGCCCCGAGCTGTTCGCCGCCGGCCAGGAGGTCGACGTGACCGGCACCAGCAAGGGCAAGGGCTACGCCGGTGTGATGAAGCTGCACGGCTTCCACGGCGTCGGCGCCTCCCACGGTGCCCACAAGAACCACCGCAAGCCGGGCTCCATCGGCGCGTGCGCGACGCCGGGCCGTGTCTTCAAGGGCACGCGCATGGCCGGCCGCATGGGTAGCGACACCGTCACCACCCAGAACGTCACCGTGCACGCCGTCGACGTCGAGAAGGGCCTGATCCTGCTCAAGGGCGCCGTTCCCGGCCCCAAGGGTGGACTCATCGTCATCCGCTCGGCAGCCAAGAAGACCGAGGAGGCAGGGGCATGACCGCCAAGACCGTCAAGGTGGATCTCCCCGCCGAGATCTTCGACGTCGAGACCAACATCGCGCTGATCCACCAGGTCGTGGTGGCCCAGCAGGCAGCTGCTCGTCAGGGCACCCACGCCACCAAGACCCGCGGCGAGGTTCGCGGCGGTGGCCGCAAGCCCTACAAGCAGAAGGGCACCGGCCGCGCCCGTCAGGGCTCGACCCGCGCACCCCAGTTCGCCGGTGGTGGCGTCGTCCACGGCCCGCAGCCGCGTGACTACGACCAGCGCACGCCCAAGAAGATGAAGGCCGCCGCCCTGCGCGGTGCCCTCTCCGACCGGGCGCGCTCCGGCCGCATCCACGTGGTGGAGTCCCTCACCGGTGGCAGCCAGCCCTCCACCAAGGCGGCCGTTGCCGCGCTGGCGGACCTGGCCGGACTCAGCCGTCAGGGCAGGGGTCGCCAGCTGGTCGTGCTCGAGCGCGACGACGCGCTGACGTGGCTCTCGCTGCGCAACGTGGCCTCGGTCCACCTGCTCGCCGTCGACCAGCTCAACACCTACGACGTGCTGCTCTCCGACGACGTGATCTTCACCCAGGGCGCCTACGAGTCCTTCGTCAACGGCACCGCCGTGTCGAGCGCGCGCAAGGCGACCATCGTCGAGGCCCCCGGAAACGACGCGGTCGTCCAGGACACCCCGGTCGAGGACACCACCGAGGCGCCCCAGGACTCGACTCCCGCAGTCGAGGCCGGCTCCACGGAGTCCATCGAGCAGACCCACGCCGACGAAGATGACGCGGAGGAGAGCAAGTGAGCACCCTGCACAAGGACCACCGCGACGTGCTGATCGCGCCGGTCGTGAGCGAGAAGAGCTACGGCCTGCTCGACGCCAACAAGTACACCTTCCTGGTCCGCCCGGACGCGAACAAGACCGAGATCAAGGTCGCGGTCGAGAAGGTCTTCGACGTCAAGGTCACCTCCGTGAACACGCTCAACCGTCCCGGCAAGACCCGCCGCACCCGCACGGGGACTGGCAAGCGCAAGGACACCAAGCGCGCGATCGTCAGCCTGGCCGAGGGTCACCGCATCGACATCTTCGGAGGTCCGGTCTCCTGACCGGGCTGAGGAGCTGAGGAACTGACATGGCAATCCGCAAGTACAAGCCGACCACCCCGGGCCGTCGTGGCTCGTCGGTCGCTGACTTCGTCGAGATCACCCGGACGACGCCGGAGAAGTCCCTGGTCAAGCCGCTGCCCAAGAAGGGTGGCCGCAACAACCAGGGCCGGATCACCACGCGTCACCAGGGTGGCGGGCACAAGCGCGCCTACCGCGTCGTCGACTTCCGTCGCTACGACAAGGACGGCGTGCCGGCCAAGGTCGCTCACATCGAGTACGACCCCAACCGCACCGCCCGGATCGCACTGCTGCACTACGCCGACGGCGAGAAGCGCTACATCATCGCGCCCCTCGGCGTGAGCCAGGGCACCGCGGTGGAGTCCGGCGCGACCGCTGACATCAAGCCCGGCAACAACCTGCCGCTGCGCAACATCCCCGTCGGTACGACGATCCACTGCATCGAGCTCCGGCCCGGTGGCGGTGCCAAGATCGCCCGTTCCGCCGGCAACAGCGCCCAGCTCGTCGCCAAGGAAGGCTCCCGCGCCCAGCTGCGGATGCCCTCCGGCGAGATGCGCTACGTCGACGTGCGCTGCCGCGCCACCGTCGGTGCGGTCGGCAACGCCGAGCAGTCCAACATCAACTGGGGCAAGGCCGGCCGGATGCGCTGGAAGGGCAAGCGCCCGACCGTCCGCGGTGTCGTGATGAACCCCGTCGACCACCCGCACGGTGGTGGCGAGGGCAAGACCTCCGGTGGTCGCCACCCGGTCACCCCCTGGGGCAAGCCCGAGGGCCGCACGCGCAAGCGCAAGGCCAGCGATGCCCTGATCGTCCGTCGCCGCAAGTCCGGCAAGAAGCGCTGAGTAGGGAAGTAACGAGATGCCTCGCAGCCTGAAGAAGGGTCCGTTCGTCGACGACCACCTGATCAAGAAGGTGGACGCGCAGAACGACAAGGGGACCCACAACGTGATCAAGACGTGGTCGCGCCGGTCGATGATCGTGCCGGCCATGATCGGCCACACGCTCGCCGTGCACGACGGACACAAGCACGTCCCGGTGTTCGTCACCGACTCGATGGTCGGACACAAGCTGGGCGAGTTCGCCCCCACCCGCACCTACCGCGGGCACGTGAAGGACGACCGGAAGAGCCGCCGCCGCTGACCGCGGCAGGCCAAGGAGAAGAGACAGCAATGAGTGTTACTGAGCGCAGGCGCCACAGCGCCCGCCGTGACTCGCTGCTCGGCGAGGAGCCGGGCGCGTTCGCCAGCGCGCGCTTCGTCCGGATCACCCCGATGAAGGCGCGCCGGGTCGTGGACATGGTCCGCGGGCTTCCGGTGGACGACGCCCTGGCACTGCTGCGGTTCGCGCCGCAGGCCGCCAGCGAGACCGTCTACAAGGTGCTCGAGAGCGCCGTGGCCAACGCCACGACGACCGAGGACCTCGACCGCGGCACCCTCGTGGTCAGCAAGGCGCGGGTCGACGAGGGTCCGACGATGAAGCGTTGGCGCCCGCGTGCGCAGGGCCGGGCCACCCGGATCAACAAGCGCACCAGCCACATCACCCTGGTGGTGCAGCCTGCCGACGACGCGGCTGCCTCCAGCAAGACGAAGGGACGGAAGGCCTGATGGGTCAGAAGATCAACCCGAACGGGTTCCGCCTCGGCATCTCCACCGACCACAAGAGCCGGTGGTACGCCGACAAGCTCTACAAGTCCTACGTCGGAGAAGACGTCGCGATCCGCAAGCTGCTCTCCAAGGGCATGGAGCGGGCCGGCATCTCCAAGGTCGAGATCGAGCGCACCCGTGACCGCGTCCGCGTGGACATCCACACGGCTCGTCCCGGCATCGTCATCGGTCGCCGCGGCGCCGAGGCCGACCGCCTGCGTGGCGAGCTCGAGAAGCTCACCGGCAAGCAGGTGCAGCTGAACATCCTCGAGGTCAAGCAGCCCGAGATCGACGCCCAGCTCGTCGCCCAGGGTGTGGCCGAGCAGCTCGCCGGTCGCGTGCAGTTCCGTCGCGCCATGAAGAAGGCGATGCAGACCTCGATGCGCTCCGGTGCCAAGGGCATCCGGATCCAGTGCTCGGGTCGGCTCAACGGCGCCGAGATGTCGCGCTCGGAGTTCTACCGCGAGGGCCGCGTGCCCCTGCACACCCTCCGTGCCGACATCGACTACGGCTTCTACGAGGCGAAGACCACCTTCGGCCGCATCGGCGTGAAGGTCTGGATCTACAAGGGCGAGGTCGCCGGCACCCGTGCCGAGCGTGAGGCCCAGGCTGCTGCCCGTGCCGGTGCTCCCGGCCGTGGCCGCGGCGCCGACCGTGGCGGCCGTGGCGCCGAGCGTCCGACCCGCGGCTCCCGCGGCGCCGGTGACCGGCCGACTCGTTCGGACCGCGCCGACGCTCCCGCACAGGAGACCGCTGCCGCGCCGGCCGAGGCCACCGCCGCTGCCGCCGCACCGACCACCACCGCGACCACCACTGGGGAGGCCTGACCATGTTGATGCCCCGCAGGGTCAAGCACCGCAAGCAGCACCACCCCAAGCGCACGGGTGCCGCCAAGGGCGGCACGAGGCTCGCCTTCGGCGACTACGGCATCCAGGCGGTCGAGGGCAGCTACGTGACCAACCGTCAGATCGAGTCCGCTCGTATCGCGATGACCCGTCACATCAAGCGCGGCGGAAAGGTGTGGATCAACATCTACCCCGACCGCCCGCTGACCAAGAAGCCTGCCGAGACCCGGATGGGTTCCGGCAAGGGTTCGCCCGAGTGGTGGGTGGCCAACGTCAAGCCCGGCCGCGTCATGTTCGAACTCTCCGGCGTCACGGACGACGTTGCTCGCGAGGCCATGCGCCGCGCGATGCACAAGCTCCCGATGAAGTGCCGGTTCATCAGCCGTGAAGCAGGTGATTTCTGATGCCCACCGCCCACGAGCTCGACGATCTCAACAACGTCGACATCGAGAGCAAGCTCCGCGAGGCCAAGGAGGAGCTGTTCAACCTGCGGTTCCAGGCCGCTACCGGACAGCTCGAGAGCCACGGCCGCCTGCGTGCGGTCAAGAAGGACATTGCCCGGATCTACACCGTGGTGCGCGAGCGTGAGCTCGGCATCCGGTCAGCTCCGGAGTCGAAGAAGGATGGTGCTGCA
This sequence comes from uncultured Actinomycetota bacterium, assembly GCA_963842565.1. Lineage (GTDB taxonomy): Bacteria > Actinomycetota > Actinomycetes > Propionibacteriales > Nocardioidaceae > Marmoricola. The sequence continues at coordinate 8,494 of CAWJGX010000018.1, forward strand.
TGAGCAACGAGGCTGTGAGCCCCGCAACCGCCGGGGAGCGTACGGCGCGCAAGGTCCGTGAGGGCCTGGTCGTCAGCGACAAGATGGACAAGACCGTCGTCGTCTCCGTCGAGGACCGCGTCAAGCACGCGCTCTACGGCAAGGTGCTGCGCCGGACCAGCAAGCTGAAGGCCCACGACGAGCAGAACGACTGCGGCGTCGGTGACCGTGTCCTGATCATGGAGACCCGCCCCCTCAGCGCCACCAAGCGCTGGCGCGTGGTGGAGATCCTCGAGAAGGCGAAGTAGGAGAAGGCAGACCATGATCCAGCAGGAGTCGCGACTCAAGGTCGCCGACAACACGGGTGCGAAGCAGATTCTGTGCATCCGCGTGCTCGGCGGCTCTGGTCGGCGCTACGCCGGCATCGGCGACGTCATCGTCGCCACCGTCAAGGACGCGATCCCGGGCGGCAACGTCAAGAAGGGTGACGTCGTCAAGGCCGTGATCGTGCGCACCGTCAAGGAGCGCCGCCGTCCCGACGGTTCCTACATCCGCTTCGACGAGAACGCAGCAGTGATCCTCAAGGCCGACGGGGAACCCCGTGGCACGCGCATCTTCGGCCCCGTGGGCCGCGAGCTGCGCGAGAAGAAGTTCATGAGGATCATCTCGCTGGCACCGGAGGTGCTGTGAGATGAGTGTCAAGATCAAGAAGGGCGACACCGTCAAGGTGATCGCAGGCAAGGACAAGGGTGCCGAGGGCAAGGTCATCCAGGTGCTCCGCGAGGAGCAGCGGGTGATCGTCGAAGGCGTGAACCGGGTCAAGAAGCACACCAAGGTCGTCAACCAGGGCGGGCGAGCCGGCAACACCGGCGGCATCGTCACCGCTGAGGCGGCGATCCACATCTCCAACGTGATGGTGGTCGACGGCAAGGGCATCACCCGCCTCGGCTCGAAGCGCGTGGAGACCACGAAGCGTCGCTCCGACGGCTCGACGTACACCGCCCAGCGCAGCGTGCGCGTCTCCCGCAAGTCCGGAGAGGAGATCTGATGAGTGAGTCGATGACCGAGATCAACGCCGACCAGTCGGCCGAGCAGGCCCCCGGTCCGCGGATGAAGGCGCGCTACCGCGAGGAGATCCTCCCCGCGATGCGCGAGCAGTTCGGCTACGCCAACGTGATGCAGGTCCCCGGCCTGACCAAGATCGTGGTCAACATGGGTGTGGGCGAGGCTGCCCGCGACTCCAAGCTGATCGAGGGCGCCGTCAAGGACCTCACCGCGATCACCGGCCAGAAGCCGCAGGTCACCAAGGCCCGCAAGTCCATCGCGCAGTTCAAGCTGCGCGAGGGGATGCCGATCGGTGCCCACGTCACGCTCCGTGGCGACCGCATGTGGGAGTTCCTCGACCGTCTGCTGGCCCTGGCGCTGCCCCGTATCCGTGACTTCCGTGGTCTCAACGACCGCCAGTTCGACGGTCGTGGCAACTACACCTTCGGTCTCACCGAGCAGGTCATGTTCCACGAGATCGACCAGGACAAGATCGACCGCTCGCGCGGGATGGACATCACCGTGGTCACCACGGCGACCAACGATGAGGAAGGCCGGGCCCTGTTGAAGAAGCTCGGCTTCCCGTTCAAGGAGAACAGCTGATGGCGAAGACTGGACTGAAGGTCAAGGCCGCACGCAAGCCCAAGTTCGCGGTGCGCGGCTACACCCGCTGCCAGCGCTGCGGCCGGCCGAAGGCGGTCTACCGCAAGTTCGGCCTGTGCCGGATCTGCCTCCGGGAGATGGCCCACCGCGGCGAGCTCCCCGGCGTGACCAAGTCGAGCTGGTAACACCCACCACCACCACGTCGCAGGTCCGTACGCGGAAACCACGACGAGAAGGAATCACACCACCATGACCATGACTGACCCGATCGCAGACATGCTGACGCGTCTGCGCAACGCCAACCAGGCGTACCACGACTCGGTGTCGATGCCGTACAGCAAGCTCAAGCAGGGCGTTGCCGAGATCCTCAAGCAGGAGGGGTACATCACCTCCTTCGAGGTCGCCGACCACGAAGAGGTCGTCGGCAAGACTCTCGAGATCCAGCTGAAGTACGGCCGGCAGCGCGAGCGTTCCATCGCCGGCGTACGCCGGATCAGCAAGCCCGGCCTGCGCGTGTACGCCAAGCACACCGCGCTGCCCAAGGTGCTCGGCGGCCTCGGCGTCGCGATCATCTCGACCAGCCAGGGCCTGCTCACCGACCGTCAGGCCAACAGCAAGGGTGTAGGTGGGGAAGTCCTCGCCTACGTCTGGTGACCAGGGACCAGGAGGAATAAGCACATGTCGCGCATTGGCAAGCTGCCCGTCCCGGTCCCGTCCGGGGTCGACGTACAGGTTCAGTCCAACACCGTCACGGTGAAGGGTCCCAAGGGCACCCTGAGCCACACGGTCGCTGCTCCCATCACCGTCGAGAACGGTGAGGGCACCCTCGAGGTGAAGCGTCCCAACGACGAGCGGGAGAGCCGTGCCCTGCACGGGCTGACCCGTTCGCTGATCAACAACATGGTCGTCGGTGTCACCGACGGCTACGAGAAGCGTCTCGAGATCGTCGGCGTGGGTTACCGCGTCCTCTCCAAGGGCCCGACGCAGCTGGAGTTCCAGCTGGGTTACTCCCACTCGATCACCTTCAACGCCCCCGACGGCATCACGTTCACCGTCGACGGCCCCACCCGGTTGGGCGTCCAGGGGATCGACAAGCAGCTCGTGGGCGAGACCGCCGCGAACATCCGCAAGCTGCGCAAGCCCGAGCCCTACAAGGGCAAGGGCGTTCGCTACGCCGGCGAGCACATTCGCCGCAAGGTCGGAAAGGCTGGTAAGTGACCATGGCGATCGCACTCAAGACTGGAAAGCACACCTCCGCACGGGTGGCGTCGCGCATGCGTCGCCAGATCCGTGGACGGAAGAAGGTCAGCGGAACCCAGGAGCGTCCACGCCTGGTCGTGACCCGTTCCTCGAAGCACATCACGGTGCAGGTCGTCGACGACCTGGTCGGCAAGACGCTCGCGTCCGCCTCGACCATGGAAGCCGACGTCCGCTCGATCGAGGGCGACAAGACGGCCAAGGCTCGCAAGGTCGGCGAGCTCGTCGCCGAGCGCGCGAAGACCCAGGGCGTCGCTTCGGTCGTGTTCGACCGTGCCGGCAACAAGTACCACGGTCGCGTCGCGGCCCTCGCGGACGGCGCCCGCGAGGGCGGCCTGACCTTCTGATCGACCCCCAGAATCTGCAGAGTTAAGAAATGGAAGAGGTAGTCTCATGAGCGGACCCCAGCGCGGACAGCGCGCCGGCGGTGAGCGCCGTGGCGGCCGCGACAACCGTCGCGGCGGTGACGGTGACAAGAGCAACTACATCGAGCGCGTCGTCGCGATCAACCGCGTCGCCAAGGTCGTCAAGGGTGGTCGTCGCTTCAGCTTCACCGCCCTGGTGATCGTCGGCGACGGCGACGGCATGGTCGGCGTCGGCTACGGCAAGGCCAAGGAAGTCCCGGCCGCGATCGCCAAGGGTGTCGAGGAGGCCAAGAAGAGCTTCTTCAAGGTCCCCCGCATCCAGGGCACCATCCCGCACCCCGTCCAGGGCGAGAAGGCCGCGGGCGTCGTACTCCTGCGTCCGGCCTCACCCGGTACCGGTGTGATCGCCGGTGGCCCCGTGCGCGCCGTCCTCGAGTGCGCCGGCATCCACGACGTGCTCAGCAAGTCGCTCGGTTCCTCCAACCAGATCAACATCGTGCACGCCACGGTGGCGGCCCTGCGCTCCCTCGAGGAGCCCGAGGCGGTCGCGGCGCGTCGTGGTCTGCGGGTCGAGGACGTGGCTCCGGCAGCCCTGCTCCGGGCCAAGGCCGAGGTGCCCGAGGGCGTCTCGCAGGAGGTGGCTGGCTGATGGCACGCCTGAAGGTCCAGCAGAAGAAGTCCACCGTCGGCTGCAAGCAGAACCAGCGCGACACCCTGCGTTCGCTGGGTCTCAAGCGGATCGGTGACGTGGTCGTCAAGGAGGACCGCCCGGAGTTCCGGGGCATGGTCCACACCGTCCGTCACCTGGTGACGGTCGAGGAGGTTGACTGAGATGTCGCTCAAGTTGCACCACTTGCGTCCGGCTCCCGGCGCCAAGACCGCACGCACCCGCGTGGGTCGCGGTGAGGCGTCCAAGGGCAAGACCGCTGGTCGCGGTACCAAGGGCACCAAGGCCCGCTACCAGGTCCCGGCTGCGTTCGAGGGCGGGCAGATGCCCATCCACATGCGCCTGCCGAAGCTCAAGGGCTTCAAGAACCCGTTCAAGGTCGAGTTCCAGGTCGTGAACCTCGACCGGATCAGCGCACTGTTCCCCGAGGGCGGCGACGTCACCGTTGCCGACCTCGTCGCCAAGGGTGCGGTCCGCAAGGGCCTGCCCGTCAAGGTGCTGGGACAGGGCGACATCTCGGTCGCCGTGCAGGTCACCGCGGACAAGTTCTCGGGCTCGGCCCGCGACAAGATCGCGGCAGCCGGCGGCTCCGCGACGGAACTGTAGAACCCACGTCGTTCGTTACCCGGCAGGGCAGGAGATCCCCACGAGTGAGGCTGGTACTCAGCCTGTGGGCGGTCCTCCTGCCCTGTTAGGCTTCCACGGATTTGGTCTGACTGAGCCCACACCCGGGTCCTGACCGGTCGACACCCTGAAAGAGGAGCACGTGCTAGGCGCATTCGCGAACGCTTTCCGTACGCCGGACCTGCGCAAGAAGCTGCTCTTCGTGCTGCTCATCATCGCCATCTTCCGCCTCGGGTGTCAGATCCCGATCCCGGGCGTGAACGTGCCGAACGTCCAGGACTGCTTCGAGCAGACCAAGGACAGCGGGATCTACGGGATGATCAACCTGTTCTCCGGCGGTGCTCTGCTCCGGCTGACGATCTTCGCGCTCGGGATCATGCCCTACATCACCGCGAGCATCATCCTGCAGCTCCTCGTCGTGGTGATCCCCCGACTCGAGGCCCTCAAGAAGGAGGGCCAGTCCGGGCAGACCAAGATCACCCAGTACACCCGCTACCTGACCCTGGCGCTGGCCATCCTGCAGGCGACCGGCATCGTCGCGCTGGCCCGCAGCGGCAACCTGCTGCAGGGCTGCGACAAGCCGCTGCTCTACAAGGACACCACCGCGGTGGCGCTGATGATGGTCATCACGATGACCGCCGGGACCGCCGTCATCATGTGGCTGGGCGAGCTGGTCACCGAGCGTGGCATCGGCAACGGGATGTCGATCATGATCTTCACCCAGGTCGTCGCCACCTTCCCCGCCGCCCTGTGGGGCGTGCAGAAGGCGAAGGGTCCGTGGGTCTTCGCCGCGGTGGTCCTGCTGGGGATCGTCGTGATGGCGGCCGTGGTCTTCATCGAACAGGCCCAGCGGCGGATCCCGGTGCAGTATGCCCGCAGGATGGTCGGCCGCAAGATGTTCGGCGGCTCCTCGACCTACATCCCCCTGAAGGTCAACCAGGCCGGGATCATCCCGGTCATCTTCGCCTCGAGCCTGCTCTACCTGCCGGCGATGGCGGTGCAGTTCAACCAGGACTCCCAGGCTGCCTGGGTGCGCTGGGTCGCGACGTACTTCGTGCGCGGTGACCACCCGCTGTACATGCTGGCCTACTTCCTGCTGATCATCTTCTTCAGCTACTTCTACGTCGCGATCACCTTCAACCCACAAGAGGTCGCCGACAACATGAAGCAGTACGGCGGTTTCATCCCCGGGATCCGGGCGGGAAAGCCGACCGAGGAGTACCTCAACTACGTCCTTTCCCGCATCACGCTGCCGGGCGCGCTCTACCTCGGGGTGCTCTCGCTGATCCCGTTGGTCGCGCTCGTGCTGGTCAACGCCAACCAGAACTTCCCGTTCGGCGGCACCTCGCTGCTGATCATGGTCGGCGTCGCGCTCGACACGGTGAAGCAGATCGAGAGCCAGCTCCAGCAGCGCAACTACGAAGGATTCCTGCGCTAAATGAGAATCATCCTGATGGGCCCCCCGGGGGCAGGCAAAGGCACCCAGGCCACGGGCGTGGCCGAGCACTTCGGCATCCCCGCCATCTCCACCGGTGACATCTTCCGGAGCAACGTCTCCCAGGGCACCGACCTCGGCCGCAAGGCCAAGGAGTACATGGACGCCGGCGAGTACGTGCCCGACCAGGTGACCAACCTGATGGTCCGCAACCGCATCGACGAGCCCGACGCCGAGCCCGGCTTCCTGCTCGACGGCTACCCGCGCACCCTGGCCCAGGTCGAGGAGCTCGACGGGATGATCAAGTTCACCGGTCACGAGCTCGACGCGGTCGTCGTCCTCACGGTCGACAGCGAGGAGCTGATCCAGCGGCTCCTGCAGCGCGCCGAGACCGATGGCCGCTCCGACGACACCGAAGAGGTGGTCCGTCGGCGCCAGGAGGTCTACGCCGAGCAGACCGAACCGCTCATCGACGTCTACCGCGACCGCAACCTGCTGATCGAGGTCGACGGCATGGGCGAGGTCGACGAGGTCTCCGAGCGGATCTTCGCGGCCCTCGACCAGGTTCGCGAGAGCTGACCGGCACGAGCCGTGCTTCGCAGTCAGGACTGATTGTTCATGGGATTCCGTGACCGTGGTGTCGAGATCAAGACCCCCGACCAGATCGCGAAGATGCGGGTGGCGGGGGTGCTGGTCGGCGAGACCCTCGCGCTGCTCCGCTCGCACGTGCGCGCGGGCGTCACCACCGGCGAGCTCGACCGGATCGCCGAGGAGAACATCCGTGCGGGCGGTGGAGTCCCGTCGTTCCTGGGGTACGGCGTACCCCCGTTCCCCGGCACGATCTGCGCCTCCGTCAACGACGAGGTGGTCCACGGGATCCCGGGTGACCGGACCCTGCAGGACGGAGACGTCATCTCCATCGACTGCGGCGCCATCGTCGATGGCTGGCACGGCGACTCGGCGATCACCGTGGCCGTCGGCGAGGTGGCCGCCGACGTCCTCGAGCTGATGCGGGTCACCGAGGAGTCCATGTGGGCCGGGATCGCCGCGGCGCGCCTCGGTGGCCGGGTCTCCGACATCTCCCACGCCGTCGAGTCCTACGTGCGCTCGCAGGCGCACCCGTCGGGCGGCCAGTACGGCATCCTCGAGGAGTTCACCGGCCACGGCATCGGGACGGCGATGCACCAGCCGCCCAACGTGCCCAACTACGGCCGTCCCGGGCGGGGGCCCAAGCTCGAGCGAGGGCTGGCGCTGGCCGTGGAGCCGATGGTGACGCTGGGCAGCCGCCACAGCGACCTGGCCCCGGACGAGTGGACCGTGCTCACCGAGGACGGCAGCTGGGCCGCGCACTTCGAGCACACCTTCACGCTGACCCCGGACGGCGCGTGGGTGCTGACCGCCCTCGACGGAGGCAAGGCGAAGCTGGCCGAGCTCGGGGTTCCCTACGGCGGAAGCCGACGGCGCGGTGAGACACCAAGCCGTTCCTGCTGCTCTCGATCCGTGCCGAACCGGCCGCCGCGAAGGACGAGTACGCCTCGTTCCTGCGCTTCAGCGGGCTCACGGAGGCCGAGCTCCCGCTGGTGAGGCTGGCCGAGGCCGAGCTGCCCGCGCTGGATCTCGACGAGTGGTCGGGCATCCTCCTCGGCGGCGGTCCCTGGAACGCCAGTGACGAGCCCGAGACCAAGTCGGTGGCCCAGCGACGCTCCGAGCGCTCGATCGCCGCGCTGCTCGACGACGTGGTCGAGCGGGACTTCCCGTTCCTCGGAGCCTGCTACGGCATCGGCACCCTCGGCCTGCACCAGGGCGGCCTGGTGGACCGCAGCTGCCCCGAACCGGTCGGGCCGCTGTCGGTGACGCTGACCTCCGAGGGCAAGGCGGACCCGGTCTTCGCCGGCGTGCCCGACGACTTCGCGGCGTACGGCGGGCACAAGGAGTCGATGCTCCGGCTGCCCGAGGGTGCGGTGCAGCTGGCCACCTCGGCGGCGTGCCCGGTCCAGGCGTTCCGGGTGGGCCAGAACGTGTACGCCACCCAGTTCCACCCGGAGCTCGACCTGACGGGGGTGTGCACCCGCATCGAGGTCTACAAGAACGCGGGCTACTTCGACCCGGGCGAGGCCGACACGCTCAAGGCGCTCTCACGCGCGGTGGAGGTCCGGCACCCGATGACGGTGCTGGCGAACTTCGTGCGGCTGCACGCTCGCTGAGAGCGGGCGGCTCACGCCTGGTCCACTCCGCCGCGCCTCGATTAACGCTTGCCGCCCCACATCGCCTAGACTGACGAGTCGGCCCAACGTGGGCTTGTCTTGTGGTGCCTCGCGGCTGCCCGGACCAGCGCTGACTCGCTCGTACCTGAGTGGTGCTGCGCGCCCGGGAATGAGGCTCCCCAGACTGCTCCACGAGGTCCACCCGGCCATCGATGAGGCTCAACCATCGAGAGCCGGGAGGTTCCCGGGCCAACGGTAGACACACATCAACAGATTGCGGAGGACATGCCGAAGAAGGAAGGCGTGATCGAGATGGAGGGCTCCGTCGTGGAGGCCCTCCCCAATGCCATGTTCCGGGTCGAGCTGACCAACGGACACAAGGTGCTCGCCCACATCAGCGGCAAGATGCGCCAGAACTACATCCGGATCCTCCCCGAGGACCGCGTGGTTGTGGAGCTTTCTCCCTACGACCTCACCCGAGGTCGGATCGTCTACCGGTACAAGTAAGCAACCAGCCGATCAAGAACAGAAAGGGCTGACATGAAGGTCAACCCGAGCGTCAAGCCCATGTGCGACAAGTGCAAGGTGATTCGTCGCCACGGTCGCGTCATGGTGATCTGCGAGAACCCGCGTCACAAGCAGCGCCAGGGCTGAAGCCCACCGCAACACAACTGAATACATCCACTACGTGATCGCTTAGCCGCCTCGTCGGGCAACCACCGAAGCAGCGAAATCACCTCCGGAACGGATGGCCGGAGCTCGGCATCGCCGAGACGCGACACGACCAGACCACCGTGATCAGCGAAGGGCACGTCCCTTCTGGAAAGGGCCACTACATGGCACGCCTCGTTGGTGTCGACCTCCCGCGTGACAAGCGCATCGAGATCGCACTCACCTACATCTACGGCATCGGCCGTACCAGTTCCCAGAAGCTTCTGGCACAGACCGGCATCGACCCGAACGCGCGCGTTCACACCCTGGGCGACGACGAGCTGGTCCAGCTCCGCGACGCCATCGAAGCCGAGTACAAGATCGAGGGTGACCTCCGACGTGAGGTCCAGGCGGACATCCGCCGCAAGATCGAGATCGGCAGCTACCAGGGTCGTCGTCACCGCCAGGGTCTCCCTGTGCGTGGACAGCGCACCAAGACCAATGCGCGTACCCGCAAGGGCCCCAAGCGCACCGTCGCCGGCAAGAAGAAGGCCAAGTGATCGCCGGCTCCGGCCCGATCACCGCCTCGTCGAACTGACCCAGAAGACTTCAGGAGTACTGCATGCCCCCCAAGAGCCGCAGCGCGGCCGGCACCAAGAAGGTGCGTCGCAAGGAGAAGAAGAACGTCGTTCAGGGCGAAGCCCACATCAAGAGCACGTTCAACAACACCATCGTCACGATCACCGACCCCACCGGTGCGGTGATCTCGTGGGCCTCGGCCGGCACCGTCGGTTTCAAGGGCTCGCGCAAGTCCACCCCGTTCGCCGCCCAGATGGCCGCTGAGGCCGCCGGTCGTCGCGCGATGGACCACGGGATGAAGAAGATCGACGTCTTCGTCAAGGGTCCGGGTTCGGGCCGCGAGACCGCGATCCGTTCGCTGGGTGCCATCGGCCTCGAGGTCGGCACCATCCAGGACGTCACCCCCACCCCCCACAACGGCTGCCGCCCGCCCAAGCGCCGGCGCGTCTGACCCGAGACCAGAACAGGAGACTTTGAACCATGGCTCGTTACATCGGCCCCATGACCAAGAAGTCGCGCCGTCTCGGTGTCGACCTCGTCGGTGAGGACAAGGCGTTCGAGAAGCGCCCCTACGCTCCCGGCCAGCACGGCCGCACGCGTATCAAGGAGAGCGAGTACCGCAACCAGCTCCAGGAGAAGCAGAAGGCCCGCTTCACCTACGGCGTGATGGAGAAGCAGTTCCACAACTACTACGACGAGGCCAGCCGTCGTCCCGGCAAGACCGGTGACAACCTGCTGCAGCTTCTCGAGTGCCGTCTGGACAACGTGGTCTACCGCGCCGGCTTCGCCCGGACCCGTCGTCACGCCCGCCAGCTGGTCGTCCACGGCCACTTCCGGGTGAACGGCAAGAAGGTCGACATCCCCTCCTACCAGGTCGACGCCCACGACATCATCGACGTGCGCGAGAAGAGCCTGGAGATGACGCCGTTCATCGTGGCTCGCGAGACCCACGGCGACCGCATCGTCCCGGCCTGGCTCGAGGCGATCCCGTCGCGCATGCGGGTGCTCGTGCACTCGCGTCCCGTGCGGGCGCAGATCGAGCTCCCGGTCCAGGAGCAGCTCATCGTCGAGTACTACTCGAAGAAGTAATCACCACCGCTATTCCCCATCCAGTGTGAAGTTCGAGCTCGTCAAATATCGGGTGAGCTCGGAAAGGAAGAAAAGTGCTCATCGCTCAGCGCCCGACCCTGTCGGAAGATGTCGTCGACGAGTTCCGCTCGCGGTTCGTGATCGAACCGCTGGAACCCGGCTTCGGCTACACGCTCGGCAACTCCCTCCGCCGGACCCTGCTCTCCTCGATCCCTGGTGCCTCCGTCACCAGCATCAAGGTGGACACGGCCCTGCACGAGTTCTCCACCATCGAGGGCGTCAAGGAAGACGTCACCGAGATCATCCTCAACCTCAAGGGCCTCGTCGTCTCCAGCGAGCACGACGAGCCCGTCGCCATGGTGCTGCGCAAGTCCGGCAGCGGTGTGGTCACGGCCGCTGACATCGAGGTCGCCGCCGGTGTCGAGGTGCACAACCAGGACCTCAAGATCGCGACCCTGAACGCCAAGGGCAAGATCGAGATGGAGCTGATCGTCGAGCGTGGACGTGGCTACGTCAGCTCGGTGCAGAACAAGGGCGCGGACAACGAGATCGGCCGGCTTCCCGTCGACTCGATCTACAGCCCCGTGCTCAAGGTGACCTACAAGGTCGAGGCCACCCGTGTCGAGCAGCGCACCGACTTCGACAAGCTGGTCATCGACGTCGAGACGAAGCCGTCGATCACCCCGCGTGACGCGATCGCCTCGGCCGGCAAGACGCTGGTCGAGCTGTTCGGTCTGGCCCGTGAGCTCAACGTCGAGGCCGAGGGCATCGACATCGGCCCGTCGCCCGTCGACGAGCAGCTGGCCCAGGACCTCGCCCTTCCGGTCGAGGACCTGAACCTGACGGTTCGCTCCTACAACTGCCTCAAGCGCGAGGGCATCCACACCGTGGGTGAGCTGATCTCGCGCTCGGAGCAGGACCTGCTCGACATCCGCAACTTCGGTGCGAAGTCGATCGACGAGGTCAAGGCCAAGCTGGTCGAGATGGGCCTGTCCCTCAAGGACAGCGCGCCCGGCTTCGACCCGGCGACCGCCCTGGCGGCGTACGACGACGATGACGACGACACGTTCGTCGAGGACGAGCAGTACTGACGCCCAGCACCACACCTGACGTAACCATCTACTCCGGTACCTCGACACGGCCGGGGAGAATGTGAGAGAACGCAATGCCTACTCCCAAGAAGGGTGCCCGCCTCGGCGGTAGCCCGGCACACCAGCGGCTGATCGTCGCGAACCTCGCCACGGCGTTGTTCGAGCACGGTCGGATCACCACCACCGAGGCCAAGGCGCGCGTGCTGCGCCCGGTCGCGGAGAAGCTGATCACCAAGGCGAAGAAGGCCGAGCTCGGCACCGTCCAGAGCCTGCACAACCGTCGTGAGGTCCTCAAGACCATCCACGACAAGTCGGTCGTGCACGCTCTGTTCACCGAGATCGCGCCCACCTTCGCCGAGCGGCCCGGTGGCTACACCCGGATCACCAAGATCGGTCCGCGCAAGGGCGACAACGCCCCGATGGCGGTCATCGAGCTGGTGACCGAGTCCTACACGCCGTCCGCGCCGAAGGCGAGCAGGGCCGCCACGACGACGGCTCCGGCCGTCGAGGTCGAGCAGCCTGCCGACGACGCACCTGCCGAGGTCGAGGCGACCGACGAGTCCGGTGAGACCCAGGTGGTCGAGACCGAGGCCGCCGACGTCGAGACCGCGGAGGCGCAGTCCGAGGCTGTCCAGGACGAGGCCCCGCAGGACGAGGCAGTCGAGGACGACGCCAAGGCCTGAGCCGAACCGAACCACGCCGAGGGCCCGTCACCGCATCGCGGTGGCGGGCCCTCGGCTCGTGGTGCCGGCTGGCCGGGTCCGCTCCAGGACGGTCACTCCAAGCCGGGTCACTCCAGAAACGTGCGGATGACGGCCGCCTCGGCACGCAGCCGCTCCGCTCGCTCGCCGAACCCGCCGGCGTCGTAGTGCGAGGCGGCCTCCTCGCGTTCGGAGGCCTCGGTCGCGACGACCTGACGGACGTCTTCCTCTCCCAGCTCGGCTCGCGGGACCTCCGGCCCGCTGTCGGGCGCGGCCCCGGCCACGTGCTCGGAGAAGGCGACCGCGCGAGCGTCGGTCCCGCCGACCTCGTCGGTCTCGGCGTTGGCCAGCGCAGCCAGGGTCGAGCGCAGCGCCGAGACCGCGACGTCGTCGCGCGCCTTGAGCGCAGGCATCAGGGCTGCCTGGATCCGGGCACGCAGGGGGGAGGGCACTGCCTCCCGGGCGTCCTCGCTCACCCGGAGACTCCTCTCGCCGTCGGCGCTGGTTGTGCCGTGAGGTGGGCGTGCACGAGCGGCACCGCGCTCGCACCCTCGCCCGACGCAGCAGCGACCCGCTTCATCGAGCCGCCGCGGATGTCGCCGGCCGCGTAGATGCCGGGGACGGGGGTGGCCAGGTTGGCCGGGGGCATGCCGTCCACCCAGAGCTCCTTGGGTACGTCGCGACCGGTCAGCACGAATCCATTCTCGTCGCGGCAGACCTCTTCTGGCAGCCAATCGCACCTGGGCACGGCTCCGAGCAGCAGGAACAAGCCGCTCGCCTCGTGCCGCGTGACCTCGCCGGTGTTCAGGTCGCGGACCCCGATCCACTCGAGGCGGGCCTCCCCACCACCGTCGACGACCTCGGCGCACTCACGGATCGAGATGGACGGGACGTACTGCATCTCGCGGAGCAGGTAGTCCGACATCGTCGCGGACACGTCGGGTCGGCGTACGAGCAGGGTGACCGAACGTGCGTAGCGCGCCAGGTGCAGTGCGGCCTGACCGGCCGAGTTGCCACCACCGACGACGAAGACGTCGCGGTCCTCCATCTCCAGGGCGGCACTGACCGCGGCGCCGTAGTGGACGCCGAGCCCGACGAGCTCCTCGATCGGGGCGACCCCGAGCCGTCGGTAGGCGACACCGGTGGCCACGAGCACCGCGCGGGCGCGCACCACTCCGCCTCCGGTGACCACGCGATGCGGCTCGCCGTCGACCCCCGGGACGAGCGACTCGACCGGCCAACCGGTGAAGAAGCGCGTGCCGAACCGGATCGCCTGGGACCGTGCCCGCTGGGACAACCGCATCCCGGAGATCCCGCGCGGGAAGCCGAGGTAGTTGCGGATCATCGAGCTGGTGCCGGCCTGGCCGCCGACCGCGTCCGACTCGAGCACCACGGTCTTGAGCCCCTCCGAGGAGCCGTAGACCGCTGCGGCGAGGCCGGCCGGCCCGGCCCCGACGACGACGAGGTCGACGACCTTGTCCACGTCGATGTCCTCGGGGGTGCCGTAGAGCGTGATCGCGACGTCGCGGACCGAGCTCGGCTGCGTGATCGTGCCACCCAGCGCGGAGACCACCGGGAAGCGGCTCGCGTCCCCGAAGCGCTCGAGCACCTCGCGCCCGACCTCCGAGTCGGGCGTGACCACCGTGGCCGGCATCCCCATCTGGTAGGCGAAGTCGCGGATCGCCACCGTGAGCGCATCCAGCGTGGGCGAGACGATCTGCATCGAGGCGACGACAGGAGCCGCGGATCCCCAGTCGGAGAGCAGCTCGGTCACGGCGGTGTGGAACTCCTCGTCACGCACCCCGCGTGGCATCAGCAGGTAGGCGTCGTACTTGCCGGTCGCCAGTCCGGGGCGCAGCTCGTCGGCCCGCGCGCGGAACTGCTCCATGTGGGCGGTGATGATCCGCCGTGCCGTCGGCACCACCGAGCGCCAGGCATGGAAGGCGCGGAGCACGTGCTCGTCGGGGAGCTCCGTCTCCGACACGAGCAGGGCCACCTGGCTCCCGGCCGGGAGCGTGGCGAGCAGGTCGAGGGTCTCGGCCGCGCTCGACGTGGTGCGCACGTCGTAGTCGGCGGCATAGCGGGAGAACTGGGTCTCGAGCACGTCCGCGTGGCTCGGGGCGCACAGGACGATCAACGGGTTCGGAGTGACACCGGCGGGCGCAGTCATGACTCCCTGATCCTGCCTGAGCGAGTGGGTTCGCGCCACGCCTTCCGGTACGCGAGGATGCCCGGGTGCGACTGCGCCTCGACCTCTCCTACGACGGGACCGCCTTCCACGGCTGGGCCCGGCAGCCCGGGTTGCGGACGGTCCAGCAGGACATCGAGACTGCGCTCGACACCGTCCTGCGCCGCGAGGGGACCACGCTGACCGTCGCCGGACGCACCGACACCGGTGTGCACGCCCGAGGGCAGGTCGCGCACGTCGACCTCGAGCCCGAGGCTCTGGCGGGGGCGGCGGGCAGGGCTGGCGAGGACGCGACGGAGGCACTCGCCCGTCGACTCAACGGGGTGCTCGACCCCGACGTCCGCATCCGGGGCGTCAGCACCGCCCCGGCCGGTTTCGACGCGCGGTTCTCCGCGATCTGGCGGCGCTATGCCTACCGGATCGCCGACAGCGTCGCGGTCCTCGACCCCCTCGCGCGCGCACACGTGCTGGTGTGGCCACGTGAGCTCGACCTCGCAGTGATGAACTCAGCGGCCGAGGTCCTCCTCGGGGAGCAGGACTTCGCCGCCTTCTGCCGCAAGCGGGAAGGAGCCACGACGATCCGCACGCTCCTCGACCTGCACTGGGACCGGGACTCCTCGGGGCTGGCCGTGGCCACCGTGCGGGCCGACGCCTTCTGCCACAACATGGTGCGGGCGCTGGTGGGCTGCCTCGTGGCCGTCGGCGAGGGCAGGCACGAGCCCGCGTGGGCGGCGCGGGTGCTCGTGGCCCGCCAGCGGGACCCGGCGGTCAGGGTGATGCAGGCGCGCGGGCTCACGCTCGAGGAGGTCCGCTATCCGGCCGACGCGGAGCTGGGGGAGCGCGCGCGGACGTCGCGCGCCAGGCGCTCGCTCACCCCGCCTGCTGCAGGGTGACCCGCACCAGCCGGTGTGCCTCCACCTCGTAGCGGCTCGCGCGCCCTGCGGAGGTGCCGAAGAAGCGGCGCCGCAGGGAGCCCTCGATCCGCACGCCGTCGTCCGGAGCCAGGGAGGCAGCACTGCGCTGGGTGCGCTTGGTCCAGCAGGCGACATCGATGACGTCGACAGCTCGTCGGGTCCGCCCGCGCTCGGGTGGACGGTCCACCACCACGCGCAGGGTGACGAGCACGTCGCCGCTCGGGAGATCGCGCTGCTCGGGAGTCGTGCTCACCCTGCCGACCAGGGTGACGGTGTTCTGGTGATCGCTCATGGACGCAGCACACGACAGCCCGGTGACACGGGCGCCGGCGCCCGCTGCTGCCTGTGGAAGGGTTGGCGGCACGGACAACCTGTGGACGCGGAACGGTCGGAGGGAACTGAGTGGACGAGCACTACTTCACCGCGGATCCCACGACCCCGTTCCGCCGGGTGCCGGTGCGGACCAACGTCTGGGGGCACTGGCTCGAGCTGACCTCGGGCTCCGGCGTCTTCGCCCAGGGGCGCCTCGACATCGGCACCGGCGTGCTGCTCCGCGAGGCGTCACCCCCGTGGCCGCGCGCGAGGTGCTGGACCTCGGCTGCGGGTACGGCGTGATCGGCCTCGCGGTCGCGGTCGCGGTGCCGGAGGCACGGGTGACGGCCGTCGACGTCAACGAGCGCGCCCTGCTGCTCGCCCGGGAGAACGCCGAGCAGCTCGGCGTCTCCGACCGGTTCCGGGCCGTCCTCCCGGACGAGGTCGACGCCGGCGCGACGTACGACGAGATCTGGTCGAACCCGCCGATCCGGGTGGGCAAGGACGCACTGCACGCGCTGCTGCTGCAGTGGTTGCCCCGGCTGAGCCCGGGAGGGCGCGCGGTGATGGTCGTGGGGAAGAACCTCGGCTCGGACTCGCTGGCGACGTGGCTCGGCGAGCAGGGCTACCCGACCGAGAAGCTGGCCAGCGCCAAGGGCTTCCGCGTGCTCGAGTCCCGCCGCGGCTGAGCCTCCCCGACGTCACTCCACCAGGCGCAGGGCCTGGAGCGGGCACGCCTTGACGGCTCTGCGTGCATGCCGCTCGAGCGGCTGCGGTACGTCGGGTTCGCGCTGGCTCCCGATCGCGAGGGGGTAGCCCCACTCGTCGGTCGTCAGCAGCTCCGGCAGCAGCTCGGCGCAGGCTCCGTGGCCGTCGCACCGCGTCCAGTCAACGTGCACGCGCATGGCAGTCCCCTCGCAGGTGGTCCTCGACGTGCTCCGCGAACACCCGCATGGTGCTGGCGACGAAGCGTGCGGTCCCGTCCGGGTGGGCGCAGGCTCCGCGTCCGTCGACCAGCAGGCGCACCCGTTCGACCTCGGCGACGAGTGCGGGGTCCGCGCCCGGCACCGCCAGCCGTTGCAGCGTCCGGGCCAGCTGCGGCAGGCCGTTCACGCACGGTCCGCACTGCCGCGTGCTCTGCCCGGCGAGATAGGTGGTGACGGAGGCGGAGAGCGCCAGCGGGCAGGTCTCCCGGTCGAGCACGTGGATCACGCCGGCGCCCGGGGTGGCGCCGTACCGCGCCAGGTCGCCGGACGTGAGCAGCACGTCCCGATGAGTGCCGGGCACCCAGGCGCCGTGGTACCCACCGAGGAGGACACCGGCGACCCGTGCGGGGTCGGTCCCGGCGGCGGCGAGCACCGTGCTCAGGGGCGTCGCACGGGCGACCTCGAGGACGCCCGGGTGCGTGACCGTCCGCGGGTCCGAGCCGGTCACCGTGGCGAGGAAGGTGCCGGGGTCCTCGGGGGTGCCGAGCCGGCGGAACCAGTCGACGCCGTACCGCGCCAGCAGGGCGAGCTGGGCCAGCGTCTCCGCGTTCAGCACCAGCGTCGGGCGACCGTCGACGCCACGGCGGAAGACCGGCACGATCGGGTCCGTCGGCACGCCCCTGCCACCGTCGATCTGGCTGACCAGCGCAGACTCCTGGCCGGCGACGAAGCCTCCGTGCAGGGCCAGCACCTCGACCCGGGTGTTGGTCGCTGCTCGGCGTACCGCCGTGGCGGAGATCTCCGCACTGACCGCGAGCACCACACGGCGCGCACCCAGTGCGGAACCGAGGAGGGAGAGGCCGTCCACGACGAGGCCCGGCGCCATGGACAGCAGCACGGCGTCCTTGGAGCTCAGCGGCTCGCCCTCCATGGCGTTGCCGACGAGCACTGGTGCGTGCCCGGCCACCGAGGCCAGCTTGCGCGCCGTGGGGAAGCCGGCGCCACCGCGTCCGGTGAGGCCCGAGCGCTCCACGAGCGCGATCAGCTGGTCGGCAGTGAGATGGGGGAGCGGGAGGTCCGGGGCCGGCCCGAGCAACCGGCTGGTGCCCGCCGGGGCGTCGGTGAGCTGCGCGGTCATCGCGCCACCACCCGGGCGACTCGGGTGCGGCCGCGCTCGGCGTACGACGGGGTCAGCCGCCAGGCGACGGCCGCAGCGACGGCGGCGGCACACGTGACGGCGACGGCGTCCATCCACAGCGACCCGGCATCGGTGCCGGTGCCGAGGCCGTGCACCAGGGCGACCGGCCACAGCGCGTAGGTGAGCCAGTGGACGGCGCGGAACACGCGCGGTCCGACGGCGTTGCGCAGCAGGCTGACCGCGGTGATCACCAGGAGCAGGTCGACCGCGACCGTCCCGAGACCCAGGTAGAAGGGTCGGTAGGTGCCCACGAACGGCACCAGGAGGTCGACGACCTTGAGCTGGGCGTAGGGGTCGAAGAACAGCGACGTCAGGTGTACGGCGATCAGCCCGACCCCGGTGAGCGCGGCGGTGCGGTGCAGCTCGTTGAGGCCGAAGCGACCCAGCCCGGCCACCGGGCGACCCGAGCGGGAGAGCGATGCCCAGCACCAGGGTCGCGGTGAACATCACCAGCGCGACGACGCCGGTGCCGCGACCCAGCGCCCAGAGTGCCTCGTTCATGCCGCCACCTCCCGCGGCCAGCCGCCGAGCGTGACCAGGCCGCCCTCGTGGGAGACGAGCCGGGCCGGCAGGCCGGTGCTGCGCAGCCACCCGAGCGCCTGGTCTCCCTTGACCATGGCGGCGGTGCTGGCCGTGTTGGCCCGCAGGCACGTCGGTGCGAGCACGGTGATGCTGCGCCACGGCCCCGACGCAGGCAGCAGGGTGATCGGGTCGACCAGGTGGTGGCGGGGGTGCCCGGCCTGGTTCCAGGTGCGCCGGGCACTGCTCGAGGTGGCCACGGCGGCGCCGGCGCGCACCGCGATCTGCTGGGGTACGTCGCCCGGCAGGTCCTGCACGACCACCTGCCAGCCACCCCGTGGCGAGGTCCCGGCAGTCGCGATGTCGCCGCCCAGGCTGACGAGCACGCCGGTGCCCAGCTCGTCGTGCACGAGCCGCGCGCAACGGTCGGCGGCGACGGCCTTCGCGGTGGCACCCAGGTCCAGCTGCGTCTGGCTGGGCATCCGCAGCCGGCGACCCTCGAGCGACAACGAACGCCACCCGGCGTGGCGCAGCACGACCACGCGGGTGGGTCCGGCCTTCAGCCGCACCTCGGCGATGTCGCGGTCGTAGCCCAGGCCGCTGAGCACCGAGCCGAGGGTCGGGTCGACCGCGCCGCCGGTCTCGCGCGCCGAGGCCAGGGCGGCACCGACCAGCTCGGCGAGCAGCGGGCTGAGCTCGACGACTCCGTCGTCGTCGGCCGCGAGGCTCATCAGCTCGCTGTCGGGACGGAACCGTGAGCAGGCCTGCTCGATCAGTGCGAGCTCGGCGTCGACGAGGGCTGCGGCCTCGTCGAGCAGCGCCGGGTCGGTCACGACCAGGCGGCACGAGGTGCTCCACAGCTCCCAGTCCCGCGCAGCCACGGTGTCCCCGGACATCACGAGCCGCTCGAGGTCGCGTGGCTGTCGCCGCTGCCCGTGGTGGCCAGCGAGGACGTGGTGCTCGAGCCATCGCTCGACGACTGCGTGCTCGACGCGGAGGTGCTGCCGCTGGAGGCCGCCGAGGAGCCCGTGGTCTGGGTGCCGGCACCACTCTGGCTGGCGGCGACGATCACCCCGGTGGTCGCCAGCGACGTGGCCACGGCACCCCCGACGAGGGCGACCCGGAGTCGCCCGACCCTGCGCGTGCGGCGGGCTCGGTCGCTCCGCTCCGGCTGGTGGTTGTCGTCCATGGCTTCGCTGCTCCTCGTCATCGTGGGCTCAGGACCCACCGCTGTGGGCCTGGGGTGCTCCGTCGCCCGGAACGGCGAGCTGGCCGCCGTCGGGGGTCGACTGGTCGAACTGCTGGTCCTCGTCCTCGTCGTCGTCCTCGTGCTCGTGCTCCTCCTGGGCGAGGTCGCCGCTCTCGCCCCGGTCGTCGGTCCAGCCGCCGGGCTGGCCACCGGACCCGTCCTCCTGGGTGGTGTCGGTGGTGCCACTGGCCTGTGTGGTGACCCCGATCGCGATCGCGGTGCCGAGCGCGCCGACGGCGCCGGCGGCGACCACGCCGCGTCGCGCCCGCGCCGTACGTCGGACCTGCTGCTGTCGGCCTGAGTCAGGGTGCCGGTCGGTCATGCGTCGACTGTGCCGCGCGCTCCTGTGTGCTTCCTGTGCTCGCACTGAACATCGCGTGTGGGCGAACGTGAAATCTGGGTTTCGTCCATTGTCCGGTCCGCGCGGATGGTGGAGGCTCCTGCCATGAGTCCAGATCCCGAGACCACCACCGTCACCGCCCGCGAGGCCGAGCAGGTCGCCGCCGCCAACGAGTCAGGTCGCCAGCCGGTCGTGTTCATCCACGGACTGTGGCTGCTGCACAGCAGCTGGGACGCGTGGCGCACGCTGTTCGAGGAGAAGGGCTACGCCACCGTCGCCGTGGACTGGCCCGACGACCCGGCGACGTACGCCGAGGCGCACGCCCACCCCGAGGTCTTCGCGAAGAAGTCGGTCGGTCAGGTGGCGGACCACGTCGCCGAGGTGATCGCGGGCCTCGACCGGAAGCCCGTCGTGATCGGCCACTCCTTCGGCGGGCTGCTGGCCCAGATCATCGCCGGCCGCGGGCTCGCCGTCGCCTCGGTGAGCATCGACCCGGCGCCCAGCCGCGGGGTGCTGCCGCTGCCGTTCAGCGCCCTGAAGGCGTCCTTCCCGGTGCTGGGCAACCCGGCCAACCGCGGCAAGGCCGTGACGCTGACCTTCGACCAGTTCCGCTACGGCTTCGCCAACGCCGTCAGCGAGGAGGAGGCGCACACCCTCTACGAGACCTTCCACGTGCCGGCGCCCGGGCGGCCGCTCTTCCAGGCGGCCACGGCCAACCTCGACCCGACGACCGAGGCCAAGGCGGACAAGAAGAACCCCGCCCGCGGCCCGATGCTGGTCATCTCCGGCGGCAAGGACAACATCGTCCCGTGGAAGCTCGCCAACGCGGCGTACAAGCAGCAGCGGAAGAACCCCAACCCCACCGAGATCGTGGAGATCCCGGGTGTGGGCCACTCACTGGTGATCGACAGCCACTGGACCGAGGTCGCCGATGCCGCGCTCGGCTTCCTCGACCGGCAGGGCGCCAAGCCCTGACGCGGCCTTTGTTCCGACGCACAACAGCCGGGTCAGTCACTCTTGGCCGGGAGCCACAGGCGCGCGGCCTCGAGGGCGAGGTAGAGCTGGACCACGTCGCAGGGCACGCGCAGGTCGCGGCCGGTCAGCTGGGTCACCTTGGCCAGGCGGTAGCGGACCGTGTTCGGGTGGCAGTGCAGCAGCTTCGCCGCCTCGGCGGCGGACCCCTCGGCTTCGTACCACGCGCGCAGGGTGCCGACCAGCAGGTCCCGCTCCTCCGCGCTCTGCTCCAGCACGGCACCCAGGACCTGACGGGCGAGCCCGACGGCCAGGTCGGGTGTCGCAGCCACCAGGGCTGGGACACGTGACTCGCCGTACTGCATCACTCCGTTCTCACCGGGAGTCGCGGTGTCCCGGGCGAGGCGAGCCTGGTGGACCGCCTGCGGGGTGTCGACGACGGCCTCGAACGTGTCACTGATGCCGACCCGCCCGACCTTGAGCGAGGTGAGGTAGCCCATCAGGCGATCGACGCGTTGGCCGCGAGTCAGGACGACGAGCCCAGTCTCGCCATCGGCCTCCGAGCGCCACGCCGAGCGCACGCCGAGGGAGGCCAGCGCCCGCTCCGCCGTTGCCGGAGCGTGCTCGTGCTCGACCGGCCACGAGTCGCAGGCGACGACGACGAAGCGGCCCACCTTCGGCAGCCTCAGGGCGTCGGCGACGTCGGCGAAGCTCTGGTCCGACGTGGTCGTCCCGTTGAACAGCGATGCGAGCGCAGCCTCACGGAGGCGCCCGTCACGGAGCAGCTGCTCCGTCTCCACGTCCCGGTAGGCGGCCGCGAGCTCCTGGCAGTAGACGTCGACAGCGCTCCACAGCGCGGACGCGGAGTCGAGGAGAGCCCGGCTCGCTCCCGGGTCCTCGCCGCAGACTCGGAGCAGCTCGTCCCAGATGTGGAATGCGGTCAAGCGGTAGGCGTGCAGCACCATCGTGAGCGGCACGCCGGCCTCCGCGCGCTTGCGCCCCGTACGCCGGGGCGCCGACAGGATGCTCGTCTCGTTGGCCATCACGCTCTCCACGAGCCCGATGACGTTGGGGCTCACAGCGACGGCGAGCTCCTGGAAGCTCATGATGTCGACGTAGTGCGGCTCTTCCTGTCCTGATGATCTGTGCGCAGGCGCGGGCGATGTCGTCGACGTTGTCCAGCAGCTGCTCGCAGGCAGTGGTGATCAGCGGGTCGACCCTGGCCGCGTCGACAGGCACCGAGACGCCTCCTTTGTGACGGCGAACAAACAATCGCTACCGATGTGGGTGTTCTCACTATGGACGTGAGGCACGTCACACACAAATGTGGGCGGTCCCGACGAAATGCCATAGACCGGAGCCCACGCGTGAACCTGGCTGAGAATCTCGACCGGACCGCCCGATCCCGCGGGCGCTTCGCGGCCCTGACCCTCGGGGACGAGGTGACCAGCTTCCGCGAGGTCGACCGCGCGAGTCGTCGGGTGGCCGGCTTCCTCGCGGACAACGGGCTGCAGGTCGGTGACCGGGTGGGTCTGATGCTGCCGGACGTGCCGGAGTTCGCCGCCTTCTACTACGGGATCCTCCGGCTCGGGGCGGTCGTGGTCCCGATGAGCGCGCTGTTGTCCGAGCGTGGAGTGCGCCACCGCCTCGTCGACTCCGGAGCGCATGCCCTCGTGGCGAGCGCGACGAACCGTGCGTCGGTCGGTCCGGTGGCCCGGTCGCTGGGGGTGGTGGCGTGGTGGCTCGAGCCAGGTGGGCTCCCGGACCTGCTGGGGGATGCCCCGCCCCGGGACCTCGTCGAGCCGATGGGCGCTGACGACACCGCGGTGATCGTCTACACGGCGGGCATCACCGGTGAGCCGCGCGGCGCGGCGCTGACGCACGGCAACCTGCTGCGCAACTGCGAGGTCGTCGTGAACGACCTGCTCCAGCTGACCTCTGAGGACGTCGTCCTGGCCGGGTTGACGCTCTCCCACCCGTTCGGGCAGACCGCCGCGCTCAATGCCGCCGTCCGCGCCGGCGCCTGCCTGGTCCTGCTGGCCCATTCGGACGCCGAGACGGCGCTGGGAACCCTGCACGACCGTGGGGTCACGGTGATGGAGGCAGAGCCCACGATGTACGCGGAGATGCTGCGAGGCTCGCGGCACACCGACCTGGACCTGCCGCGGCTGCGGGTCTGTGTCTCGGGTGGCGCGGCGATGCCGGTGGAGGTGCTGCTCGCGTTCGAGGAGGCCTTCCACTGTCTGGTCCTCGAGGGCTACGGGCTCGCGGAGACGTCTCCCGTGGCCACCTTCAACCGGATGGACCGCCGCAGAGTCGGGTCGATCGGCATCCCGGTGACCGGTGTCGAGCTCCGCGTGCTGGACGACGCGGGCTCCCAGGTCGAGGACGGGGAGCCGGGCGAGATCGCCGTACGGGGCCACAACGTGATGAGCGAGTACTGGGGCCGTCCGGACGAGACGGCCGCGACCATCGTCGACGGCTGGCTGCGTACCGGTGATGTGGGCGTGAAGGACGAGGACGGATTCTTCTACGTCGTCGACCGCGTCAAGGACCTCATCGCCAGGGGCGGTCGCAGGGTCTTCCCGCGCGAGGTCGAGGAAGTCCTCCTCGAGCACCGGGCTGTCGTCGAGGCAGCCGTGATCGGCGTCGCGCACCCCGAGCTCGGCGAAGAGGTCCACGCCATCGTGACGGTCCGGCCCGGCGCGACGGCGACACCGAGCGAGCTGCGCGACTTCGTCAAGGCACGAGTCGCCGACCACAAGTACCCGCGGGAGGTCGACATCGTCGAGACGATCCCCAAGTCCCCGACCGGCGAGATCCTCAAGCGCGCGATTCGTCTGGAGACCCGAGCATGAGCGTTCCTCCCACCGGTGACGACAGCAGTCCCATCCTCCAGGTCCGGGACCTCGCCGTGACGTACGGCGGGGTGGTGCAGGCCTTGCGGGGCGTGGACCTCTCCGTCGACGAGGGTGCTGTCGTGGCGCTGCTCGGCAGCAACGGAGCAGGAAAGACGACTCTGCTGCGGACCCTGTCCGGCACCCTGCGCCTCCATCGCGGTCGCGTGGAGCGCGGCGAGGTGATGTATCGCGGCGAGAACCTCAAGGGACGTGACCCCGGCCGCTGTGTCTCCAGCGGGCTGGTCCAGGTGCCCGAAGGGCGTCGCATCTTCACCAGGCTCACGGTCGAGGAGAACCTCAGGGCCGGTGGACTCGCGGTCCGGGACCGTGGCGGTCGCGCCGCCGACTACCAGCGCATCTACGACATGTTCCCCGTCCTCGCGGAACGCCGTTCCCAGCGAGCCGGGCCTCCTCTCCGGTGGTGAGCAACAGATGCTCGCGATGGGACGGGGTCTGATGGCCAGGCCCAGGCTGCTGCTCCTGGACGAACCTTCCCTGGGGCTCGCGCCGCGCATCATCGGACAGATCGGTGAGGTCATCCGCGAGATCAACCGCCAGGGCACCTCCGTCCTGCTCGTCGAGCAGAACGCGACCATGGCGCTCGACGTGGCCGACACCGCCTTCGTCCTCGACATCGGCACGGTGTCGCTCTCGGGATCGGCCGCCGAGCTGGCCCAGTCCGACGCCGTGCAGCGCCTCTACCTCGGTCACGGGGCCGACGGATCGCCGTCGCGCTCGGTACCAGGGACCACCACCAGGAAGCTGACGAGGTGGTCGGAGTGAGTGCATCGCGCGCGGTCCAGCTTCGCGAGGACGTGGAGACCTTGACCGTCGAGGACATCACCGTCGAGTTCGGCGCCGTGAAGGCGCTGTCGGAGGTGTCGTTCACGGTGCAGCCGGGCACCGTGCACGCGGTCATCGGTCCCAACGGCGCCGGGAAGTCGACGATGTTCAACGTGCTGTCCGGCGTGTACCGCGCGACGGCGGGCGAGGTGCGCCTGGGCGAGACCCTGCTCAACGGGCTGCGACCCCACAAGATCGCGCGCCTCGGCGTGGCCAGGGCCTTCCAGAACATCGCGCTGTCGAACACCCAGACGGTCCGCGAGAACCTGATGCTGGGGCGTCATGCCCTGACACGCGCGGGATTCGTCGCGTCCGGCCTGCGGCTGCCGAAGGCGACGAGGGAAGCGCGACGACACGAGGAACGCGTCCGGGAGATCGCCGAGTTCCTCGAGCTGGGCGAGAAGCTCGAGGAGCCCGTGGGTGTCCTGTCCTACGGAGACCAGAAGCGGGTCGAGGTGGCTCGCGCCCTGTGCACCGAGCCGCGACTGCTGCTCCTCGACGAGCCGGTGGCCGGCATGAACGCCGAGGAGACCGAACGGATGGCACGAGCGGTGCTCGAGATCCGCGACGAGCTCGGCATCTCCATCGTCCTGGTCGAGCACGACATGGGCATGGTGATGAGCATCGCGGACCGGGTCACCGTTCTCGACTTCGGCCGTCGCATCGCCGACGGAACCCCCGAGGAGACCCAGGCAGACCCCGAGGTCATCCGCGCCTACCTCGGAGCCGGGGACGACACCGATCCCTCCGGCACCGATGACCCGAACAACCACGAGGAGAGCTCGCCGTGACGCAGTTCCTGTCCCTCTTGCTGAACGGCCTGTCGCTGGGTGCCGTGTACGCGCTGATCGCGCTCGGCTTCGTGATCATCTTCAAGGCCAGCGAGGTCACCAGCTTCATGCAGGGCTCACTGGTGCTGCTCGGGGCCTACCTGATGGCCCGCTTCCACGACACGCTGGGCTTCTGGGGAGCGCTCGTGGTGGGTGTCGGTGGTGCGGCGATCGCGGCGCTGGTCGTCGAGCGGGCGCTGATCAACCGGCTGCGCGGTGCCCCTGTCATCAGCCTCGCGATCCTCACCATCGGCGTCGACCTGATCATCGTCACCGAGCTGACCCGGCGGATCGGCTCCGACATCCTCAACCTCGGTCACCCCTGGGGAGGCAACGTCCTCAAGCTCGGAGGTGTCGGCATCACCGAGAACCGGGCCCTCGCCATCGTCGTGGCCGGCGTGCTCATCTCGGCGTTCTTCGTCACCTTCAAGTACTCCAGCTGGGGCATCTCCATGCGCGCGGCGGCCGAGGACGGCGAGGCAGCGGCGTTGATGGGCATCCGGATGGGCCGGGTCTCCATGGTCGCCTGGATGGTCGCCGGGGCCCTGGCAGCGGTCGCCGGCCTGTTCGCCGTCGGCGCGCCGACACCGGGTGTGACTCCGGCGGTCGCCACGGTCGCCCTGAGCGCACTGCCGGCGGCGATCCTCGGAGGGCTCGACTCGACGGGCGGAGCCCTGGTGGGCGGCCTGCTGATCGGGCTCGCCGAGGCGATGGCCGCCGGCTACCAGGACCAGATCGCCTTCCTCGGGCGCGGGTTCGGCGACGTGGTGCCGTACGTCGTCATGGTCGCCGTGCTGCTCGTGAGACCGTCCGGACTCTTCGGCACGCGGGAGATGACTCGTGTCTGAGACCACGACGGTCGCCGAGCCGCGCCGCCCCGACGCTGCACCTCCACGCACGGTGTGGACCCGTGGACCTCTGGTCAAGGGGGTGCTCCTGCTCGCGGGCCTGGTGCTGCTGCTGCATGCTCCCGCTGTACGTGCAGGAGTTCTGGCTGCGGACGGGGTTCGCGGTCTTCGGCGCCATCATCGGGGCGCTCGGGCTCAACCTCCTCGTCGGCACCACCGGCCAGCTCTCCCTCGCCCACGCCTTCTTCCTCGCGGTCGGGGCCGTGACCTACACGTTCGTGTCGGGCACCTCGGGCGGAACCGCCAATCCTTACGACGGGCTGGGCTGGCCGCCGCTCGTCGGCATGGTGCTGGGGGTGGTCGCCGCCGGGATCGCCGGGCTCGCCTTCAGCCCCATCGCCGCCCGGCTGACCGGGATCTACCTCGGCATCGCCTCGCTCGGACTGGTCTTCATCGGGGAGCACGTGCTGAACACCTGGACCAGGGTGACCGGTGGTTTCAACGGCCGGTTGGTGCCCGACTTCTCGCTCTTCGGCTTCAGCTTCGGCGGGACCGACTCGCCGTACTTCGAGGTCCTCGGGGTGCCCTTCGGTCAGGCCGAGCGGCTCTGGTACCTCGGCCTGGTGCTGTGCATCGGTGCCACCTGGTTCGCCTCGAACCTCATCCGGTCCCGACCGGGTCGCGCGCTGCAGACCCTGCGGGACAGCGAGGTGGCGGCGTCGGTGATGGGAGTCAACGTCCGCGACTACAAGGCCAAGGCGTTCTTGGTCTCGTCCATGTACGCCGGCCTGGCAGGCGTGCTCTACGCCCTCTCGATCGGCTCCGTCGCCCCGGACTCGTTCGGGCTCACCGTCTCGGTCCAGTTCCTCGCGATGATCGTCCTGGGCGGCCTGGGGTCGGTGATCGGGTCGATCCTGGGCGCCGTCTTCGTCAGCGCCCTTCCCCTGGTCTTCCAGCAGTACGCCGGCTCGTTGCCGTTCATCGTGGATCCGGGGCAGCCCGGCATCGTGGCGAGCCAGGCAGCGGCCTTCCTGTACGGCCTGGCAATCGTCCTGGTCGTGCGCTTCGAGCCCGGCGGACTCGTCGGCCTCGCGCGCCGCGTGCGGCGCCCCGTCCGTGCACCAGGTGCTGCATCCGCAGACACGTCACGCGCCGATCTCGACCAGAACACCAGGCCGGCACCAGCCGAGTCGACAACCGAAGGAGACAACGAATGAAGAAGACCACGAAGCGAGGAGCGGTGGCGCTCGTCTCGGTCGCCATGGTGCTGACAGCGTCCGGGTGCGGCACCAAGTCGTCCGACTCGAAGCAGACGACCCAGGACGGCGTGAAGGTCGCTCGCGGTATCGACGGCACCACGATCACGCTCGGGGCCCTCACCGACCTGACCGGCGTCTTCGCAGCACTCGGCAAGGACATCACCAACGCCCAGTCGCTGTACTGGAAGAACCAGAACAGCGGCGACAAGATCTGCGGCAAGTACACCGTGAAGGAGACCGTGAAGGACCACGGCTACGACACGCAGAAGGGCATCCAGCTCTACAGCTCGATCCACAACAACGTCCTGGCGATCGAGCAGACCATCGGCTCCCCGATCAACACCGGTCTGCTGCCGCAGCTCGAGAAGGACCACATGGTCAACATCCCCGCCGCCTGGGCGCAGTCCCTCACCGAGAGCCCCGAGATCGCGGTCGTCGGCGCGACGTACGAGGTGGAGATGATCAACGTCCTCGACTACCTGCTCAAGGAGGGAAAGATCAAGAAGGGCGACAAGATCGGTCACATCTACTTCGAGGGTGAGTACGGCGACGGGCGGGCTGAACGGCTCGAAGTACTTCGCCAAGCAGCACGGCATGAAGATCGTCGAGCAGCAGATCCAGCCGACCGACACCGACATGACCGCCCAGGTCTCCAAGCTGAAGTCCGAGGGGGTCAACGCGATCGCGCTCACCGTGGCGCCCGGCCAGACCGCATCGGTTGCCGGTGTCGCCGCTGCCCAGGGCCTGGACGTCCCGATCGCGGGCAACAACCCGGTCTTCGCACCGGCGCTCCTCAAGGGGCCCGCAGGCCCGTCGCTGAAGAAGAACCTCTACGTCGCCTCGCCGGTGGCGTCGTTCGACAAGCTGCCGGACCTCCTGAAGTCCTACCAGGCCGCCCACCCCGGCGACCCGACGCTGGGCGTCGTCTTCGGCACCGCCGCGGCCGACGTGATGCGGCAGATCCTGGACAAGGCGTGCAAGAACGGTGACCTCACGCCCGAGGGGGTCGCGAAGGCCAAGGACGAGCTGGGCACCGTGGAGACGGGTGGCATGGCCGTGCCGCTGAAGTTCAAGACCGGTGAGTCGCCGAGCGACGCCAGCTACATCTTCCGCGCTGCGGACGTCCCCGGTGGAGCGAAGGCCGTGTCCGACAAGTACGTCGGCGACGACGTCGAAGGTTTCGTCAACGGAGACTGACCTGCCCGCATCCTGAGCGACGACGAAGGCCCGGACCTGGTGGTCCGGGCCTTCGTGCCTCCACGTCGTTCCCGGGCAGGACGGCCCTAGCCGCCGCTGCCCTTGAGGGTCACGCCACCGTCGAGGACGAGGGTCTGGCCGGTGATCCAGGAGGCCTCGTCGGAGAGCAGGAACGCCACCGCGCTGCCGACGTCCTCGGGGACACCGAGCCGCTTGAGCGGGTACGACGCTGCGACCTCCTCCTCGCGTCCCTCGTAGAGCGCGGTCGCGAACCGGGTCTTCACGACGGCCGGCGCGACCGCGTTGACGCGGATCCCCGGCCCGAGCTCGACGGCGAGCGACTCGGTCAGGCTGATCAGCATGGCCTTGCTCGCGCCGTACACGTCGATGCCGGGGGCGGGACCCAGCCCGGCCACCGAGGCGACGTTGACCACGGCGCCACCGTGCTCGCCGAGCCAGGCCCGGTGGGCCGCCTGCACCCAGGCCAGCGCGGCCACGCTGTTGACGTCGATGATCTTGCGGGCCGCGCCGAGGTCGACCTCCATCAACGGTCCGTAGACCGGGTTGATGCCGGTGTTGTTCACCAGCAGGTCCAGGCTGCCGAAGGTCTCGATCGCAGCGGCGACGACCTCGGCCTGGTGGTCGGCGTCGTCGGCACGTCCCGGGACAGCGAGTGCGTGCTCCGGTCCGCCGAGCTGCTCGACCGCCTCCGTCGAGGGCTTCCGGCTTCCGCGCGGTGATCACGACGCGAGCCCCCTCCTCGACCAGGCGCTGCGCGATCCCGAGGCCGATGCCCCGACTCGCACCCGTCACCACTGCCGTCTTGCCGTTGAGACCTCGCACGCTGCTCCTTCGTCGGTTGCCCGCAGTTTCACTGGGTACCTAGTGAAACCGTCACTTCCCCACCGTTGCAACGCGGGGGAAGTGACAGTTCCTGTGGGGGAGTGGCCTCGTGATCAATCGAGGTGACGTGGCCGGGCAGGACAGGGACAATCGCCCCGTGGGTCACGTGGAGGTCGCTGGAGTCCGGTACGAGCTGCCGGACGGCCGCGTCCTGCTCGACGACGTGTCCTTCCGGGTGGGCGAGGGCGCCAAGGTCGCGCTGGTGGGGGCCAACGGCGCGGGCAAGACCACGTTGCTGCGGATCGTCACCGGCGAGCTGGTGCCGCACGAGGGTGCGGTGACTCGCTCGGGTGGTCTCGGGGTGATGCGTCAGATGGTCGGCCGGGAGGCCACGACGGTCGCCGAGCTGCTGCTGTCCGTCTCGCCGCCACGCGTGCGCGCCGCCGCGGCCGAGGTGGACCGGCTCGAGCTCGCGCTGATGGAGGCCGACGACGAGGCCACCCAGATGGCCTACGCCACGGCGCTCTCCGAGTTCGCGGACGCCGGGGGCTACGAGATCGAGGTCGTCTGGGACACCTGCTGCACCTCAGCCCTGGGCATCGGCTTCGACAAGGCGAAGTACCGCGACCTCGGGACGCTCAGCGGTGGCGAGCAGAAGCGGCTGGTGCTGGAGTACCTCCTCGCGGGCCCCGACCAGGTGCTGCTGCTCGACGAGCCGGACAACTTCCTCGACGTGCCGGGGAAGGTCTGGCTGGAGGGCCGGATCCAGGCCTCGCAGAAGACCATCCTGTTCATCAGCCACGACCGCGAGCTGCTCGCCAACACGGCGACCCGGGTGGTCACGGTCGAGCTCGGCATCAGCCGGCAACTCCGTGTGGACGCACCCCGGCGGGTTCGCGTCGTACCACGAGGCGCGGCGCGATCGCTTCGCCCGGTTCGAGGAGCAGCGACGCCGGTGGGACGAGGAGCACGCCAAGCTCAAGGCGCTGGTGCTGCGCTACAAGATCAAGGCGGAGTTCAACGACGGACTGGCCTCGCAGTACAAGGCGGCCCAGACCCGGCTGCGCAAGTTCGTGGAGGCGGGACCGCCGACCGCGCAGCCGCGTGAGCAGCAGGTGACGATGCGGCTCACGGGCGGGCGCACCGGCAAGCGCGCGGTGGTCTGTGAGCGGCTCGAGCTGTCCGGGTTGATGGAACCGTTCGACCTCGAGGTCTGGTACGGCGAGCGGGTGGCCGTGCTCGGCTCGAACGGCTCCGGCAAGTCGCACTTCCTCCGCCTTCTCGCGGCCGGTGGCAGCGACCCGGACGTCGAGCACCGGCCGGTCGACGAGACGCCGGTGGCGCCCGTGCGGCACACCGGCCGGGCCAAGCTGGGCGCCCGGGTGCGTCCGGGCTGGTTCGTGCAGACCCATGCCCACCCCGAGCTGGTCGGGCGCACCCTGCTGGAGATCCTGCACCGGGGCGACGAGCACAGGGACGGGATGCCTCGCGAACCCGCCTCCCGCGCCCTGGACCGCTACGAGCTGGCCGCTGCCGCCGACCAGCGCTTCGAGTCGCTGTCCGGAGGCCAGCAGGCCCGCTTCCAGATCCTGCTGCTGGAGCTCTCGGGCGCCACGCTGCTGCTGCTCGACGAGCCGACCGACAACCTCGACGTGGAGTCGGCCGAGGCGCTGGAGGAAGGACTCTCCCGCTTCGAGGGCACCGTCCTCGCCGTGACCCACGACCGTTGGTTCGCCCGCGACTTCGACCGCTACCTGGTCTACGGCTCCGACGGCTCGGTCTACGAGTCCGACGGACCGGTCTGGGACGAGGCCCGGGTCCGTCGTGCCCGCTGAGCACCAGGCCTCATAGCCTGACGCTCGTGTCTCGACGCGCGCCGCTGCTGCCCGCGCCGCTCCTCGTCCTGGGTGGCGTGGTCTCGGTGCAGTTCGGCGGCGCCCTGGCTGCCTCGCTGATCCCCGAGATCGGGGTGGGCGGCGCGGTCTTCCTGCGGATCTCGATGGCGGCGGTGATCCTGCTCCTCCTCGTCCGACCGCCGCTGCGCGGGCACTCGCGGCGGGCCTGGCGGACCGTGGTCGCGTTCGGGGTCGCCCTCGGGCTGATGAACTGGAGCTTCTACGCGTCGCTGGCGCACCTGCCGCTCGGCGTCGCGGTGACGGTGGAGTTCCTCGGTCCGCTGGTGCTGACCACGGTCCTGTCGCGCAGGCTGCTCGACTACCTGGCGGTGCTCGCGGCCGGTGCCGGCGTCGTGCTCATCTCGGAGGCGTTGACCGAGCCGTTGTCCGACCTGAGCTGGGTCGGGCTGTTCCTCGCGGCGACGGCCGGCGCGTTCTGGGCGGCGTACATCCTGCTGAGCGGGCGTACGGGCGCGGAGTTCGCCCAGCTCGACGGCCTGGCGATCGCGCTCGCCGTCTCGACGCTCGTCGTGCTCCCGGTCGGGTTGACCGGCACCGACATGTGGACCCCCGAGCACCTGCTGCAGGGCCTCGGGCTGGCGGTGCTCTCCTCGCTGCTGCCCTACTCGCTGGAGCTGCTCGCGCTGCGGCGCCTCTCGACCTCGGTCTTCGGGATCCTGCTCTCGCTCGAGCCCGCCGTGGCTGCCCTGGCGGGGCTGGTCGTGCTCGACCAGCGGCTGCACCCGCTCCAGGTGGTCGGTCTCCTCCTGGTCGTCCTGGCCAGCGCCATCGTGCTGGGGTTCGGCCCGCGTCCGGCCGAGGCGGGCCGCATCGAGGGCGCGTAGGGGAGTGGCCGGTGACACGAATCTCGTGGACGAGGTATTGCGCAACCTTAGGTGTGCCTCATATAACTTAGGTTAGGCTAATCACCACTACGAGACCTTGTTGAGGGAAATGCCGTGATCGTCTGTCACTGTCGGGTCGTCTCCGACCGGACCGTCGCCGAGGCTGTGCGGGCCGGTGCCCGTTCGGTCTCCGGGGTGTGCCGGTCGACGGGCGCCGGACAGGACTGCGGCTCCTGCGTGTTTTCCCTCAAGCGGCTGGTGTGTGAGCATGGGAACGCACTCGTCACGACGAGTGCGCCCCCGTTCTCGGACAACCTGCCGGAGGTCGACGTTGCAGCCAGTTAACTCGCGTGTGGTGGATCTGCTCAATCAGGCGCTGACCTTCGAGCTCACGGTCACCAACACCTACTTCTTGCATGCCCGGATGCTCGACAACTGGGGTCTGGGCAACCTCGGCCAGGTCTTCTACGACCTCTCGATCGAGGAGATGAAGGACGCCGACTCCCTGATCAACCGGATCCTGATGTTCGACGGTCACCCCAACGTGCAGAAGCTCGGCGCCATCACCGTCGGTGAGGACGCCGAGGAGATGCTGACCCTCGCGCTCGACAGCGAGAAGGCCGCGGTGGCCCAGTTCAACGCCGCTGCCAAGGAGTGCCACGAGCTCGGTGACCACGGCACCGCCGCCGTCTTCGAGGACATGGTCCGCGAGGAGGAGGAGCACGCCGACTGGTTCGAGGGACAGCTCGACGCGATCGCCCGGGTGGGCGTCCAGCAGTACCTCGCCCGCCAGGTGAACACCTCCACACCCGGCTCCTAGGTCGCCGGGGCCCGAGCAGGTCGTGGTCCCCGGCAACCATCGTTGAACGCTCCTGTGGCGTGTGTCACGCTCGGCGCACCCGCCGACACCGCCCCAGGAGACCGCCGCGATGACCGAGCTCGTTGACCCCACCTTTCTCGACGACCGGCTCGCCCACTGGGCGCAGGAGACGCCTGCTGCCGAGGCGTTCTCCTACCTGGGTCGCACCTGGACGTGGGCGCAGTGGAACGAGCGTGTACGCCGCCTCGCCGGCGCGCTGCGCTCGCTCGGGATCGGCCGCGGCGACGTGGTCTCGTTCCTGGACAAGAACCACCCCGCCTGCGTGGAGCTCAGCTTCGCCGCGGCGAGCCTGGGCGCTGCCAACGCGATCATCAACTTCCGGCTGGCCGGCGACGAGGTCGACTACGCCGTCAACGACTCGGGTGCGAAGGTGCTGCTCGTCGGCTCCGAGCTGATGCCGCTGATCGACAAGATCCGCGACCGCCTCGACACCGTCGAGAAGATCATCGAGGTGACCCCGGAGGGTGGCGACGGCGACGAGTACGAAGCGTTGCTGGCCGCCGCCGAGCCACTCGGTCGCGACCCCGAGGTGGAGCCCGGTGACGTGTGCCTGGTGATGTACTCCTCCGGCACGACCGGTCGTCCCAAGGGCGTCACGCTCACCCAGGCCAACATGATCGCGCACACGCTGAACGCCCACGAGGGTTGGGGATTCGACGAGGGCGACAAGAACATGGTCTCGATGCCCCTGTTCCACGTCGGCGGCTCGTCGTACGTCCTGTTCGGGATCCACGACGGCGTCCCCAGCGTGATGACCCGCGACCCCGACGGCGCCTCGCTCGCCGGCGCGATCATGCAGGGTGCCAACCGCACGTTCCTGGTGCCGGCCGTGCTGGCCCAGGTGCTGCAGTCGGGTGACGACGCGATCAAGCTGTTCGGCAGCCTGAAGACCTACTGCTACGGCGCCGCCCCGATGCCGCTGCCCCTCCTCCGTGCTGCCATCAAGGCCTGGCCGGAGACCGACTTCATCCAGGTCTACGGGCTGACCGAGCTCGCCGGCGTGATCACCCACCTGATGCCCGAGGAGCACCGCGACGAGGCGCACCCCGAGCGCCTGGTCAGTGCCGGCAGGTGCATCCCCGGCGCCGAGGTCAAGGTGGTCGACCCCGACTCCCTGGACGAGCTGCCCGTCGGGGAGCACGGCGAGCTCTGGTTCCGCACGCCGCAGCTGATGAAGGGCTACCTCAACAAGCCGGACGCCACCGCGGAGGTGATCACCGAGGACGGCTGGTTCCGCACCGGCGACATGGGCAAGGTCGACTCCGACGGCTACGTCTACGTCGAGGACCGGATCAAGGACATGATCATCTCGGGTGGGGAGAACATCTACTCGCCCGAGATCGAGCGGGTGCTCGCCGAGCACCCGTCCGTGATGGAGGTCGCGATCATCGGCGTCCCCGATGACCGGTGGGGCGAGACGGTCAAGGCCGTGGTGTCGCTCAAGCCCGGCACCGAGGCGACCGAGCAGGACCTGATCGACTACTGCAGGGAGCACCTCGCGCACTTCAAGTGCCCGAAGTCGGTGGACATCATCGAGGCCCTGCCCCGCAACCCGACCGGGAAGATCCTCAAGCGCGACCTGCGCAGGCCCTACTGGGAGGGTCACGACCGCAGCACGGTGTAGGTCGTCCGGCGACCGCCTTCTCCGGCGGCGACCGACCTGCCCACCCGCTATCGTGCAGCCACCTACGAGATCCGGTCCGGGGAGGGCTCCATGTCGGCGTTGGCGCGCGTGAGCCGGGCCCTCCGGTGGCGGGTCGAGGCCGTACGTGCGCGGGTCAGCGGCGGGCGGAACACCCAGGGGGAACCGGGCGGCGATGCGCCCGGCGGGGACCGCCGCGTCCAGCTGCTCGACGGCTCCGTCCTGTTCGACGACGCCTGGTACTCGTTCTGCGCGGGCCGCTCGATGAGTCGCCGGGAGGCCGTCGAGCACTATCTGGGAACCGGACGTGCCGAGGGCCTGACCCCCCACCCACTCTTCCTGCCCGAGTGGTGCGCCGCGAAGCTGGCGATCGGGCAGGCCCGGGACCCCCTGGTCGTCTACCTGCGCCGCCGGCGCTTCGAGATCCAGACGCACCCGCTGTTCGACACCGGTGGTTATCTCGCCGACCATCCCGACGCCCTCGAGCATCCCGCCGGTCCGCTGGGGCACTACCTGGACTCGGGGGCTGCGGCGGGTGCGCGCGTGAACGACTGGTACCGGCCCGATCCCGTGGCCCAGCCCGCCGGCCTCGTGGACTGGCTGTGGGACGACGCCCGTCGCTGGAGGGACCGGCAGGCCCCGGCTCTGCCGAGCTGGTCAGAAACACCGCCGTCCCCCGCTGCAGGGCAGGGCGTGCCGCAGACGGAGGACACCAGCGGTGGTCCGACCTCGATCGTGCTGGTCGCCGAGCGCAGTGAGGAGCTGCTGCGCAGCTCCGCGGACAGTGTGCTCGCGCAGACCTCGGGCGACTGGGAGCTGTTGGTGGTGAGCCTGGCTCACGGCCCGGACGTGCGCCAGGCCGACCTGCCCCGCGATCCGCGGATCCGTCTCCTCGAGGGGACGCACAGCAACCGGTGGGCCGCGATGGACCAGGCGCTGGCGGAGGCCACCGGTCGGTACGTCGCCTGGATGGTGGAGGGCGACACCTGGGTGCCCGACCGGCTGAGCAGCGTCCGCCAGGAGCTGACCGGCTCGGGGCGGTCGTGGCTGCACGACTGTGCGACGGACCCCCGCCCGGACATCGATCGCAAGCACTATGCACGCCGGATCACGGCCGAGCGGCTCGAGGCAGGCGCCGAGATCGAGCTGGGCACGGTCGTGGTCGAGCGCGACGTGGCACGTGAGCTGGGTGGGTTCGACCAGTCGCTTCGCGGCGGCCAGCTGCTCGACTTCATGCTGCGGCTCACCGATCGTGACGGTGGCGCCTTCCTTGCCCGGACCGGCGTCACCACCAGTGGGCACAAGCAGCGCCTGCACCCGCTCCAGCCGGTCGCCGACCGTCCCTTCGTGGACTACGACCAGCTCCCGGCCGCTGACGACGTCGTGCTCAACGCCCGACTGGTCGACTGGGCAGCCCTGTCGTCACGTGTGGTGAGCCCCGACGTCGTGAGCGTGCTCATTCCCACCCATCACGACTGGGAGATGACCGAGCTGGCCGTGCAGCGCGTCGTCGAGCACCGGGACGCCCGCATCCGGGTCGAGGTGGTGGTCGTCGACAACGGGTGTCCGGTGGTCACCTCGGCCGTGCTCAGCTCCCTGCCCGAGCGGTACGACGACGTCAAGCTCGTGCGCAGCCCGGTGAACCGTGGTTTCGCGCTCGGCAACAACCTGGGCCTGGTCGCAGCGAGCGGCGCCACCGTCGTGTTCCTGAACAACGACACCGAGGTGCAGGCGGGCTGGCTGGACCCCCTGCTCGGTGCGCTCGAGGACCCGGACGTCCTCGGGGCGCAGTCACTGCTGGTGTACCCGTCCGGGTCGGTGCAGTCGGCCGGCGTGGTGTTCCCGCGGGGTGGCGGCATCCCGCACGTCCTGCTGCAGGGGTTCCCGACGGAGGACGCCGAGGGGCTGGAGCACGAGCACCTGCACGCGCTCACCGGCGCTGCGCTGGCGATGCGGCACAGCGACGTCGTGGACGTGCGCGGGTTCGACCCCGTGTTCCGCAACGGGATGGAGGACGTCGACATCTGCCTCCGCCTTGCCGAGAAGCGCGCCGGCCACTTCGTCGTACGGCCGGACTCGCGGGTGATCCACCACGAGTCGCGCAGTCCCGGCCGGTTCTCCCAGGCACTGGTCAATCGTCAGGTGCTGCTCGACCGGTGGGCGGGGCGCCTCCCCGAGGACGACGTGACGGCCTGGCGCCACCGGGGCTTCGAGGTGATCGGCCACGAGATCCAGAACGCCGTGTCGCGGGACCAGCGGCTGTGCGCGCCGCAACCGGTGCTCAGCCACATCCGGGTGGTGCGCGAGGGGCAGCCCTCGCTGCGGTGGGCGATCAAGAACCCTGCTCCCTTCGGGCCCACCACCGAGATGTGGGGCGACACCCACTTCGCACGACAGCTGGCCGCGGCCCTGCGCGACCTCGGCCAGGAGGTCGTCATCGACCACCGCGGGGAGTTCGAGCGGCGTTCGGGCTGGCACGACGAGGTGGTCGTGCTCCTGCGCGGAACCGCGCCCTACACCCCGCTGCTCGACCGGGTGAACCTGCTCTGGCTGATCAGTCATCCGGAGCTGGTGACGCCGTCCGAGCCGATGGGCTGGGACCGCGTGTACGTCGCCAGCGTCCCCCACGCGGCGTACCTCAGCCAGCTGTGGGGCCGCGAGGCCGTGCCGCTGCTCCAGGCAACCGACCCCGGCAGCTTCCATCCCGACCGGGCAGTGCCCGACACGGGTCATCGGTTGCTCTTCGTGGGCAACAGCCGCAAGCAGCAACGCCCCTTGGTGGCGGCAGCCGCCGAGGCCGACCTGCCCCTCAGCGTGTTCGGGAACGAGTGGGAGGGGCGCCTCGACGCGAAGTTCGTCCGCGGTCGCTACATCCCGAACGCCGAGCTCGGTGCCGCCTATCGCGGAGCCGGGATCGTGCTGAACGACCACTGGCCGGACATGGCGGAGCTCGGGTTCCTGTCGAACCGGCTCTTCGACGCAGTCGCTTCCGGTGCCCGGGTCATC
This sequence comes from uncultured Actinomycetota bacterium, assembly GCA_963842565.1. Classification (GTDB taxonomy): domain Bacteria; phylum Actinomycetota; class Actinomycetes; order Propionibacteriales; family Nocardioidaceae; genus Marmoricola. The sequence continues at coordinate 46,389 of CAWJGX010000018.1, forward strand.
ACCGACGAGGTGGCGGGCCTGCGCACCGTCTTCGGGGACAGCGTGCAGGTGGCGCGCACTCCGGGTGAGCTCGTGGACCTCGTCAACGCACCCGATCTCGACGCGGTCTTCGGCGACGACGAGCAGCGCCGCAAGCAGGCACAGCTCATGGCCGAGCGACACTCCTTCGCCGCGCGGGCGAAGGTGCTGCTCGAGGACGCGCTGCGCATCCGGGCCAGTCGCGACCTGCGCTGACCGGCCTCACGCGCTCTTCGCTCAGGCAGACGGGTCCGACGGCGGTGCAGAGGGTGGCGACGGCTGCCTGGACGTCATCCCCTGCCTGGCCAGGAGACGGCCGAGCGCGAGGACCCGGTTGCCCGTGGCGGTCACGTCCTCGGCGACGGTCTTCGAGGTCGCGGTCTGCTGCTCCTGCGCACGCTTGCTGGCACGGGCGAGCTCGACGAGGTGCGTCGTCTGATCACCCCAGGTGCGGAACTCCTCCTGCTCACGACGTACGCCGCGCAGCTCGGTGAGCAGCCGCCACTGGATCGCCACCACGGCGGCCAGGCCGACGACCACGGCCACCAGCACCAGCACCAGCAGCGCCGTCGTGCCGAGGAAGCCACCCACGAGCGCCCCGAAGACGCCGACGACCACTGCCGCCGCGAGGGCGACGGCGGCCAGCCGTACCAGTCGATCGCGGCGACTCCGAGGCTGCACCGGCCGCTCGTCCTCGGGTCGCGGAGCTGCGTCCTGGGCCGATGCGTCGTGCCCGGACCCCATCGGCGAGCGGGGGCCGCCGACCCGCGAGGCGCGTCGCAGCGAGTCGAGGGCATCCGCCACCTCGGTCGCCGCGGCGGGGGAGACCTGATCCGCCGGCTCGACGTACAGCAGGACCCGGTGGTGGTCCGACACGACCTCGGCGACCGCGATGGACGGGTGGGTGGTCAAGGCCCGCTCGACGGAGCCCAGCTGGTGCAGGTCAGCGGAAAGACCGATGACCACAGCGGGTCGCTGGCCGCCGGGGCCGTTTGGTAGAACCATGATGCGCGTGAGGACTTCTTCGAGCGCCTCTCCGGCGACCAGTCCGAGCGCGGGGATGCGCGAGGCGTCGATCTCCTCGTCGAAGTCGTCGTAGGAAGTGAGGAACGCGTGGTCACACAGGGTGCCGAAGACCTCCGCTGCCTCAGCGCGCGTGGAGCCGACGAGGACAGCCTCGTCCGACGGTGGGGACCCGGTCACGGTCATACGTTCTCCTTGGTCGGAGGGCTTGCGTGACACAACACGCCTTCGGGGAGCGGGAGCGCCTCATTGTGGCAGCCACCGACGGGGTGGCCGGTGCGCCGCCCCAGGTCTCGGTCATCGTCTGCGCCGATCCGGACAGCACCGGCCTCGCGGCCTGCCTGGCCTCGCTCGCGGACCAGAGCCTGGATGCCTCACGGTTCGAGACGGTCCTGGTGTGGCGCGGCAGTCTCGCCACGGAGGCCGACCCGGGGCCGACGCGTGCTGCCGGGGTGCGGCTGCTCACGGCCTCCCGGGGCTCCCTCGCCGAGGCCCGCACCATCGGGCTCGGGGCGGCCCGTGGGACGCACTGCCTGTTCGTCGATCCTGACGACGCCGTGGCACCGGGACTGCTCGAGTGGCTGTTGGCCCAGTCCGGGCCGGGTGTCGTGCCGACCGCGCACTTCCGCGGTGGGCAGGACGCCGGCGTCGGGTCGCAGGGCGACGCACGCACCGCGCGGCTGCTGTCCCGCGCCACCGGCAAGCTGGTGGAGTCGGAGCTGGCTCGGCGGGTCCGGTTCGACGAGCGGCTCGCCCACGGTGCCGACGCGGCGTACTGGCTGAACCTCTGGACCCAGGAGCGCCTCGAGCTCCGGGTGGCCGGCGAGAGGGACGGCGCCGACTACACGCTGTCCAGCCCCGAACCTGCCTCCCCGGAGTCGGTGCTCGAGGGATCACTCGGGATCATCGAGGACCTGCGTGGGCTGCGCCCCACCACGCCACGAGCACGCAAGATGCGCGACCTGATGGTCGACCACGCCGCCGAGGGCATCAGGCAGGTGCTCCTCGAACATCCCGACCTCCACGAGACCGTCGTCGAGGAGGTCCGCCGCCGGCGGATCCCCCGGATGCCCTGGCCCGTGGTCAACCGGGGGCGCGCCACCCAGCTGGCGGTCCTGTTCGGCTACCCGCCGTTCCTGGACCCGAGCTCGATCGTGGCGGCGAAGCGCCTGACCCAGCTGGGACGGATCACCGACGTCGTCTCGCAGGACATCAGCACCCTGCGCAAGCAGGACCCCGGCGCCACCAGGATCGCCAGTGAGTACGTCGACCGGTCCGTGATGCTTCCCGGCCTGCGACGCTTCAACGACTGGGGCTCGGTGCGGGGCTACGTCGAGGACGCCCTCGCCCAGATCTCGGAGTTCGAGGCGGACTCCGGCGCGTACGAGTCGATGTACAGCCGCGCCCTCGCAGCCCACTCGCACTTCGCCGCGGCCCTGGTGAAGCTGCGCTCACCCGAGCTGCACTGGGTCGCCGAGTTCTCGGACCCCCTGCTGCGCAACGCCCACGGGGGATGGCGCGAGGAACAGATGGAGGACGACTGGCTCCGGCGTCGGCTGGCGGGAGCTCTCAAGGCCTCGGGCTACGACGTGCCGGCGAGCAACCGGACCTTCGAGTGGGCCGAGCTGATCGTCTACGCGTGGGCCGACGAGATCATCTTCACCAACCGCAACCAGCTCGACTTCATGCTCGGCTACTGCGCCCACCCGGCGCTCGCCGCACGAGCGGCCACGGTCTCCCGCGCGACGCACCACCCGGTGCCTCCGGCCCACCTCTACGAGGTGTCCCGGCCGAGATATCCGTTGCCGCCGTCCAAGGTGCACATCGGCTACTTCGGGAACTTCTACGTCAATCGCGGGTTGGAGGACCTCACCGCAGCCCTCCGTGGACTTTCGGCGGCGGACCGCGCGCGGGTCCAGCTGCACATCTTCACCGACGAGCCCGAGACGCTCGTGCTCGAGACGATCGAGCACGGCCTCTCGGACGTGATCACGGTCAACCCGCTGCTCGGGTACACGGAGTACCTCAACATCCTCACCCGCATCGACGTCCTGCTGATCACCGACTTCTCCACGCCGCACTACGACCCCAACCCCTACCTCCCGTCGAAGCTCTCCGACTACCGGGGCAGTGGCTCGCCGATCTGGTCGCTCTACGAGCCAGGCAGCGTGCTGAGCACCGAGGAGACCGACTACGCCACCCAGCTGGGTGACGCGGCAGGGGTCGCCCGCGTCCTGCACGAGCTGCTGACCAAGGCCGGCCAGCGGGGGCGCTGGCGCCAGGTGTTCGGCGACGCCGCCGAGCTGCACTCGAGCTGACGGCACGGCGCTGGTCTCTGCGGATTCACCGCGTCTCTGAGAGGTGCGCCTCGTCCGGCGCGGCGACCTCGAGGGTCTCGCCCGAGGCCCAGTAGCGGTAGAGGCACCAGGCCGACACGGCGCAGAGCACGTGCCAGGCGGCGTGCCCCTGGAGCAGGGAGTGCGGGTGGCACAGCGCGGTGCCGTTCTTCGAGAGGTTCCAGATCACGAAGGCGATGCCGATCGCCCCCACGGCGCCGAGCACCCAGCGGACGTCGAGGGAGCGGTCGCCCTGGCGCCGCAGCCACACCTCGATGCTGATCGCGCCGACCAGGATGATGCCGAAGACCAGGTTGCCGGTGTTGTCCACCACCGCGAGGTCGGCGTGCCACTGCTCGACCACCTCGCACAGCACGAGGAGACCCGCGAAGACGGTCAGGAAGTAGCCCGTGCTGCGCCGGGTCGCCCGCATCAGCGCGTAGGCCAGGGCGAAGCAGGCGACGAGATACATGCTCAGCTGGTCGAGACGGCCGCCGAGCTCGCTCTGGGTCGCGTGCATGGCCATGCTCCCGGGTCCGAGCAGGACCACCACCACGGCGTACGTCGTGGCGAGGCCGGGGCGGGCCAGCCGACCGGCCGGCAGCCCCGCGTGCCACCCCACGGCCAGGCCGGCGACCACGAAGCCGAGGTTGCTCAGCGCGTTGGCCGGCTGCCGGATCAGCCCCGTCCGCGCCGCCTCGCAGAAGCCGTCACCCCGGCCGACGTCGGGACCCAGCCACTCCCCGCGCGCGGCGAGGTACATCAGCAGCAGCGAGACGACCGCCGTCGTCGCGGCCGCAGCCAAGGGGCGGAGGTCTTCGAGACGCTCGCTGCGCTCGCTCCTCCAACCACCGACGCAGATTACTTCCAGCGCTCGGATGCGGGGACGAAGTCGAGGGTCCGGTCGCCGGTGTAGATCTGCTTGGGCCGGGCGATCTTCTGGTCCTTGTCCTGGACCAGCTCGAGCCACTGGGCCAGCCACCCCGGCGTACGGCCGATGGCGAACAGCACCGTGAACATCTCGGGCGGGAACTGGAAGGCCTCGTAGATCAGGCCGGAGTAGAAGTCGACGTTGGGGTAGAGCTTGCGCTTGACGAAGTACTCGTCCTCCAGCGCGATCTTCTCCAGCTCCTGCGCGATCTCGAGGAGCGGGTTGACCCCGGTCACCTCGAAGACGTCGTCACAGGCCTTCTTGATGATCGTGGCCCGCGGGTCGTAGTTCTTGTAGACGCGGTGGCCGAAGCCCATCAGCTTCTCGTTGCCGTCCTTCACGCCCTTGATGAAGTCGGGGATGTTCTCCTTGCCGCCGATGCGTCGCAGCATCCGCAGCACCGCCTCGTTGGCACCGCCGTGCAGCGGGCCGTAGAGCGCGCCCACGCCGGCGGAGACGGCGGAGTAGGGGTCGACCTGCGAGGACCCGACCGAGCGGACCGCGTTGGTCGAGCAGTTCTGCTCGTGGTCGGCGTGCAGGATGAAGAGCACGTCGAGCGCCTTGACCAGCCGCTCGTCCGCCTCGAAGTTCTGCTCGCTCATCTTGAACAGCATCGAGAGGAAGTTGGCGGTGTAGCTCAGCTCGTTGTCGGGGTAGACGTAGGGCTTGCCCTGCGCGTGCCGGAAGGCCCAGGCGCCGAGCGTCGGCATCTTGGCGATCATCCGCACGATCTGCATGTGCCGGTTGTCGCCGTCCTGGATGTTCCCCGACTCCGGGTAGAAGGTCGACAGCGCACCGACCGAGGCCATCAACATGCCCATCGGGTGGGCGTCGTACCGGAAGCCCTGCATGAAGGTCTTCACGTTCTCGTGCAGGAACGTGTGGTGGGTGATCTCGTGCACCCACGTGTCGTACTGCTCCTTGGTCGGGAGCTCGCCGTGGATCAGCAGGTAGGAGACCTCGAGGAAGCTGGACTTCTCCGCCAGCTGCTCGATCGGGTAGCCGCGGTACTCGAGGATCCCCTTCTCGCCGTCGATGAAGGTGACCGAGCTCTTGCACGAGGCCGTGTTGGTGAACCCGGGGTCGTACGTCGCGAGGCCGGGCAGGTCGTCGTCGGTCTTGATCTGTCCCAGATCGGCGGCGCGGATGGTGCCCTCGCTGATCGGGATCTGGTATTCCTTGCCGGTCCTGTTGTCCCGGACGGTGAGGGTGTCACCGGTGTCGGTCACGTCGACTCCTTGCGTTCGCTCTGCATGGGGTTTCGGGCGGTGGGCCCAGTGTTCGTCACGTGCGGATCGCGGGTGCGTGGCGACCGGGGATCCCCGAGCGCGCAGCATCCTCAACCTATGCCCACGCGGGTGACCGCGACCACCCGGTCAGCGTTTTGACGCTGGAGGGCAGACCCCGGTATCTTTGACGGTCGCGCCTCCTGCCGCGTCCGGACTCCCTCGTTGTGGTCCGTTCGCAGACCCGCCTCCGGTCGATCCAGACCGTCTCGCGGGCAGTGTTCGTCAGAAGGCGCAGCACCACCACCGGCCCGGGAATCAGCCCGGAACGGTCACGAACGAGTAGAAGGCCTACAACGTTGCGTACGTACAGCCCCAAGCCCGGCGACATCCAGCGCGAGTGGCACGTCATCGACGCCACCGACGTCCGGATGGGCCGCCTCGCCGTCCAGGTCGCGAACCTGCTGCGTGGCAAGCACAAGACCATGTTCGCCCCCCACGTCGACACGGGTGACTTCGTCATCGTCGTCAACGCCTCGAAGGTGTCGCTCTCCGGCGACAAGGCGACCAAGAAGATGTCCTACCGTCACTCGGGTTACCCGGGCGGCCTCTCGGCCACCCCGATGGGCGACCTGCTCGAGAAGGACGCCCGCAAGGCCATCGAGAACGCCGTCTGGGGCATGCTCCCCAAGAACCGTCTCGGTCGTCAGATCCTCAAGAAGCTCAAGGTGTACGCCGGTCCCGAGCACCCGCACACCGCCCAGAAGGCCAAGCCCTTCGAGATCAAGCAGGTCTCACAGTGACTACTTCTTCATCTTCCGAGAACACGCAAAGGACCAACGTGGCTGACGACACCGAGACCACCGGCGAGGAGACCTTCGAGGTCAACGAGCAGGGCGTCGCTTACTCCTCCGAGAGCGCGCCCAGCGCCGACGCTCCCCTCAAGCCGGCGACCATCGCCCCCGCCGCGGCCACCGGCCGTCGCAAGGAGGCGGTGGCCCGGGTGCGCATCGTCCCCGGCACCGGCCAGTGGACCGTCAACGGCCGCGAGCTCGCGAGCTACTTCCCGAACAAGCTGCACCAGCAGGTCGTCAACGAGCCGTTCGCGACCACGCAGCTCGAGGGTCGCTTCGACGTGATCGCCCGCATCCACGGCGGTGGCATCACCGGTCAGGCCGGCGCGCTGCGTCTCGGCGTGGCCCGCTGCCTCAACTCGATCGACGAAGAGGCCAACCGCCCCGGTCTGAAGAAGGCCGGCCTGCTGACGCGTGACGCGCGCGTCATCGAGCGCAAGAAGGCGGGTCTGAAGAAGGCGCGCAAGGCGCCCCAGTTCAGCAAGCGATAACCAGCCCCTCGTGGCTCGCCTCTTCGGCACGGACGGGGTCCGGGGCCTGGCCAACGGTGATCTCACCGCTGAGCTGGCCCTGGACCTCTCCGTATCCGCTGCGCACATCCTCGCCGAGCGCGGCACCTTCGAGGGTCACCGACCGGTGGCCGTCGTCGGTCGCGACACCCGGATCTCGGGCCAGTTCCTGGAGGCGGCGGTGGTCGCCGGCCTCGCCTCGGCCGGCGTCGACGTGTTCCTGCTCGGGGAGCTGCCGACCCCCGGGGTCGCCTGGCTGACCGGCGAGCTCGGTGCGGACCTCGGCGTGATGCTCTCGGCCTCGCACAACGCGATGCCCGACAACGGCATCAAGTTCCTCGCCCGCGGTGGCGTGAAGCTCGACGACGCCATCGAGGTGGCGATCGAGAAGCGGATGCGCGAGCCCTGGCACCGACCCACCGCCGGTGCCGTCGGCCGGGTGCGTCCCTACGCCGAGGGCGTCGAGCAGTACGCCGCCCACCTGGTCTCGACGATCACCCATCCGCTGCAGGGCATCAAGGTCGTCCTCGACTGCGCCCACGGGGCCGCCTCCGAGGCCGGTCCGCTCGCGCTCAGCGAGGCCGGCGCCGACGTCGTCGCGATCTGTGCCGAGCCCGACGGGCTGAACATCAACGAGGGCTGCGGTTCCACGCACCTCGAGGTGCTCCAGCGCGCCGTTCTCGAGCACGGTGCCGATGTCGGCTTCGCGCTCGACGGTGACGCCGACCGGTGTCTGGCGGTCGATGCCGCGGGACAGGTGGTCGACGGTGACCAGATCCTCGCGATCCTCGCCCTGGCGATGCGTGACGCCGATGCTCTGCACCACGACACGGTCGTGGCCACCGTGATGAGCAACCTCGGTTTCGTGCAGGCGATGAAGGCCCACGGGGTCGGCGTACGACAGACGAAGGTGGGGGACCGTTACGTCCTCGAGGCGATGAAGCTCTCCGGCTTCACCCTCGGCGGCGAGCAGTCCGGGCACGTCATCATGAGCCGCCACGCGACGACGGGTGACGGCATCCTGACCGCCCTGCACGTGCTCGACCGGATGGCCGCGACCTCGAAGTCGCTGGCCGAGCTGGGCGGCGTGATGACCCGGCTGCCCCAGGTGCTGGTGAACGTCCCCGACGTCGACAAGTCCCGCGCCGACGAGGACTTCGTGCTCGCCGCCGCCGTGGCCGAGGCGGAGGCCGAGCTCGGCGACACCGGCCGCGTGCTCCTCCGCCCCTCCGGCACCGAGCCGCTCGTGCGGGTGATGGTCGAGGCCGCCACCGCCGACCAGGCCCAGGCGATCGCCGAGCGCCTCGCCGGCGTCGTCGGCCAGCAGCTGGCTCTCGCCTGAGGGTCCCGGCTGAGCACGACCGACGCGTGCGAGCTGAGTATCCGCACGGATGCCGGGTCTGGTCCGCTCTGGCGAGACTCAGGGCATGGAATCTCCTACACCCGCTGCGAAGAACACCAACGCCTTCTTCGCCCAGTCGGCTCTCGCGTTCGGTACCGCCCTGCTGACCACCCTGGTGGCCATCTTCTACCTGCCGGCCGACCCGTGGCCGAAGGCCTTTCTCGCGCTGGCGACGCTCTTCCTGACGACCTCGGCGTTCACGCTGGCCAAGTGCGTGCGTGACGCACAGGAGAGCCAGTACGTCGTCTCGCGGATCGACCAGGCCCGCGTCGACCGGATCCTGGCCGAGCACGATCCGTGGAAGGAAGTCGCCTGATCGCGGCTGTGCGCCGGTAGATTCCCGTCATGCGCTCTCGGATCGAAGGCATGTGGTGGGGCACGGCGATGGAGGCACCCGACCCGGGAGCCCTGGCGGCGTTCTACTCGCAGCTGCTCGATCGCCCGGTCGTCCACGAGGAGCCCGGCACCTCGGTCGTCGCGGTGACGGAGGCGACGTACCTCGTCTTCCAGGCAGCGGACGGCTACGTGCCACCCGTCTGGCCGCCGGTCGAGGGTCAGCAGCGCACGATGATGCACTTCGACTTCCAGGTGGGCGACCTCGAGTCCGCCGTGGCCGAGGCCGTGGAGCTCGGGGCCACGATCGCCGACCACCAGCCTCAGGAGAACGTCCGGGTGCTGCTCGACCCGGCCGGTCACCCGTTCTGCCTGTGCGTCGAGACCGACGGTTAGCCCCAGACCTCCTGGGCGGTCTCGACGACGAGGCGGAGCTTGGCGATCTCCTCGTCCTGGGTGAGGTTGTTGCCCTCGACGGTCGAGGAGAAGCCGCACTGGGGGGAGAGGCAGAGCTGTTCGAGGGGGACGTACTTCGACGCCTCGTCGATGCGGCGCTTCAGGTCGTCCTTGCTCTCGAGCGCCGGGCTCTTGGTGGTGACCAGGCCGAGGACGACCTGCTTGCCCTCCGGCACGAACCGCAGCGGCTCGAAGCCACCTGAGCGCTCGTCGTCGTACTCGAGGAAGAAGCCGTCCACGTCCAGCTCGCTGAACAGCGCCTCGGCGACGAAGTCGTAGCTGCCGGAGGCGGCCCACGACGAGCGGTAGTTGCCGCGGCACATGTGCGTGGTCACCGACAGGCCCTCGGGACGGTCCTTGATCGCCGCGTTGATCTGGCGGATGTAGCGCTCGTGCTGGTGCTCGGCGTCGCGGCCCTGCGCGGCGACGTTGGCGCGCTGCTCCGGGTCGTTGAGGTAGGCGAGGCTGGTGTCGTCGAGCTGGAGGTAGCGGCAGCCGCGCTCGGCGATCATCCGCACCTGTTCGGCGTACGCCGCCGAGAGGTCGTCCCAGAACTGGTCCTCGTCGGGGTAGACCGAGGGATCGATCGCGGCCGTGCCGCCGCGGTAGTGGACCATGCTCGGCGACGGGATGGTGAGCTTCGGCGTCATCCCCTCGGGAGCGACGCTCTGCAGGTAGTCGAAGGCGTGGCCGAAGATCGGCTCGCGCACGCGCACCGGTGCGTCGACGACGAGGCCGGCAGAGGTGAAGTCGAGATCGCCGTCGGCGTTGTGGAAGTGCACCTCGAGCTGCTCGTCGGTCCGGCGGACGCCCTCGAGCTGGTAGATGAAGTCCATGTGCCACGACGTACGACGGAACTCGCCGTCGGTGACCGTGTCGAGCCCGGCGTCCTGCTGGAGCCGTACGACGTCCGCGATCGCGCGGTCCTCCGCGGCCGCGAGCTCCTCGTCACCGAGCGTGCCCTCGGCGTGGGCCTTCCTGGCGTCCAGCAACGACTCCGGTCGCAGCAGGCTGCCGACGTGGTCGGCTCGGAACGGCGGGCTGCTGCGCAGGGTCACGTGGTCTCCTCAGGTGGTCCAGGTCGGTGCGACCTCCTTACGGTAGCCCCGGCCGAACACGCCGCTGAGGATGGCCAGCACCGGTTTCGGGATGCCGTCGGCGACGGCATCCCGTTCCTGCGGTGTCGCCCCGTCCGTCACCCACGCGAAGAACCGACCGGCCCGGGCAGGGTTCTGGGCGCGTGCGAACTTCTTGCCCATCTCCTTGATCGGCGCACTGTCGACGTTCTGGAGGTAGACCGGCTCGATCTCCTGCTCCTCGTGGTCGAGGTGGGTCACCGTGACGTCGCGGAGGTGCTGCATCGCGGCGAGCGCGGTCTGGGTCTCGCCCTCACCGGGGCTGGTCTCGAGCGACTTCATGGCCGAGCGCGTCTCGGCCAGCGCCGCCGCCATCACCTCGTGCTCGGCGTCCATCTGGCTGATCGTCTCCCGGGTGACACCGAGCTGCTCCAGCGCCGGCCAGGCGATCTCGTGCTCCCCCTCGTGATGGTGGGTGAGCTCGTCGTCGAAGTTGGCCCAGGCCCGGCCGAGCTGACGTGCTCGCTCGGTGTCGCCGGGCCGCAACGTGGTCAGGGCGCCGAGGAAGCGCTCGAGGTCGCGCCGGATGGCGCCGTGGATCACCTTGTTCATGCTCATCGAAGACATGCACGGCATCGTAGGACGCGCCGTGGCGCGGCGCGACGGGACAAATCGGGAGGGTCAGACCACCTTGTCGCTTCCCCGTCAGAGCTTGCGCAGCCGGACCCAACGCACCGAGTGGTCGTGGTCCTTGCGCAGCACCAGGGTCGCGCGCGAGCGGGTCGGCTGGACGTTCTGCTTCAGGTTGGGCCCGTTGATCTCGTCCCAGATCCGGTTGGCCTCGGCGATCGCCTCGTCGTGGGAGAGCGACGCGTAGCGGGCGAAGTACGACGCCGGGTCGCGGAAGGCGGTCTCGCGCAACCGGAGGAACCGGTCGGTGTACCACCGCCGGATGTCGCTGGTCGCCGCGTCGACGTAGACCGAGAAGTCGAAGAAGTCGCTGACCGCCAGCCCGATGCGCCCATCGGCACGGACGCCCGCGGACTGGAGCACGTTGAGACCCTCGACGATCACGATGTCGGGATGCTCGATGACGACCTTCTCGTCGGGCACGACGTCGTAGACGAGGTGGGAGTACGTCGGCGCCTCGACCTCGTCCTTGCCGGACTTGATGTCGATCACGAACTTCAGCAGCGCCTTGCGGTCGTAGGACTCGGGGAATCCCTTGCGGTGCAGCAGCCCCCGTCGCCGCAGCTCGGCGTTGGGGTGCAGGAAGCCGTCGGTCGTGACCAGCGCCACGCTCGGGTGCTCCGGCCAGTGCGCGAGCATCTGCTGGAGCACGCGCGCCGTGGTCGACTTCCCGACCGCCACCGACCCGGCGAGCCCGATCACGAAGGGGGTGCGCGGCAGCTCGCGCTGGTGCAGGAACTCCTCCTGGCTGCGGTGGAGCTGGCCGGCCGCGCCGACGTACAGGCTGAGCAGGCGGGAGAGCGGCAGGTAGACCTGCTGCACCTCCTGCACGTCCAGCTGGTCCCCGAGGCCCTTGACCCGGTCGATCTCGTCCGGGGTCAGCGGCTGCTCCGCCGCCCCCTGCATGAAGGACCGGCCCAGCGCGGCCCAGGCGTCCCGGTCGAGCTCGACGTACGGCGAGCTCTCGCCCGGGTGCGCGCCGTTCGACATGCGGTGAGCCTAGAGGAGGCGCGCGGGGCCGCGGCCGTGCCCACCTAGGATGTGGCGCATGTGCGGAATCGTGGGGTACGTGGGTCACCAGCAGGCACGCGACGTGGTCATCGAGGGCCTGCGCCGTCTGGAGTACCGCGGCTACGACTCCGCCGGCATCGCGGTCGTCGACGGCAACACCGTGGTCTCCGACAAGCGTGCGGGCAAGCTGGCCAACCTCGAGAAGGCCATCGAGGAGCAGCCGCTGCCGCCGTCGACCACCGGCATCGGGCACACCAGGTGGGCCACGCACGGCGCACCCAACGACACCAACGCGCATCCGCACCTGGGCCAGAACGGCCGCGTGGCCGTCGTGCACAACGGGATCATCGAGAACTTCGCGCAGCTCCGCGACGAGCTCGAGCGCGCGGGACACGACTTCCTCTCCGAGACCGACACCGAGATCTCAGCGCACCTGCTGGAGGCGGCCGTCGACGAGACCGGTGACCTGACCACGGCGATGCAGCAGGTCTGCCGCCGACTCGAGGGCGCCTTCACGCTGGTGGCCATCGACGGACAGGACCCCTCACGCGTGGTGGCGGCCCGGCGCAACTCGCCCCTGGTCGTGGGCCTCGGCGAGGGCGAGAACTTCCTGGGCTCCGACGTGGCTGCGTTCATCGAGCACACCCGCGAGGCGCTGGAGCTCGGCCAGGACCAGGTCGTCACGATCACCAGCGAGGGCGTCGAGGTGACCGACTTCGGCGGGATGCCGGCCGAGGGCAAGCAGTACCACGTCGACTGGGACCTCTCCGCAGCGGAGAAGGACGGCTTCGACTGGTTCATGCGCAAGGAGATCTTCGAGCAGCCGCGTGCCCTCGGGGACGCGCTGCTCGGCCGGCACGACGGAGCTGGGCTGCTGCAGCTCGACGAGGTGCGGATCACCGACGCGGAGCTCCGTGACGTCGATCGGATCGTGGTGATCGGGTGCGGGACGGCCGCCTATGCCGGCCTGGTCGCGAAGTACGCCATCGAGCACTGGACCCGGATCCCCTGTGAGGTCGAGCTCGCGCACGAGTTCCGCTACCGCGACCCGATCCTGACCCGCAACACGCTCGTGGTGGCGATCAGCCAGTCCGGGGAGACGGCCGACACGCTGATGGCGATCCGCTACGCGCGACAGCAGCGAGCCAAGGTGCTCGCGATCTGCAACACCAACGGCTCGACGATCCCGCGTGAGTCCGACGCGGTGATCTACACGCACGCCGGTCCCGAGATCGGGGTGGCCTCGACCAAGGGGTTCCTGACCCAGCTGGTGGCCTGCTACATGCTCGGGCTCTACCTCGCGCAGGTGCGGGGCACGAAGTTCGGCGACGAGATCGCCGGTGTGGTGCGGGAGCTGGAGAAGATGCCCGCGCACGTGCAGCGGGTCCTCGACGACGCGGAGTCGATCTACGCCCTCGCCCGGGACAACGCCCAGGCGCGGTCGGTGCTGTTCCTCGGACGCCATGCGGGGTTCCCGGTCGCGCTCGAAGGAGCGTTGAAGCTCAAGGAGCTGGCCTACATCCACGCCGAGGGGTTCGCCGCCGGCGAGCTCAAGCACGGTCCGATCGCGCTGATCGAGGAGGGCCTGCCGGTCTTCTGCGTCGTACCCCCACGCGGACGCGACCAGCTGCACGACAAGATGATCAGCGCCATCCAGGAGATCCGCGCCCGTGGTGCACACACGATCGTGCTGGCCGAGGAGGGCGACGCCGAGGTGGCGCCGTACGCCGACGTGACGATCACGTTGCCCGTCGTACCCACCCTGCTGCAGCCGATCGTCGCCACCGTCCCGCTCCAGCTGTTCGCGTGCGAGCTGGCGACCGTGATGGGCCACGACGTCGACCAGCCGCGCAACCTGGCCAAGTCGGTCACGGTCGAGTAGCGCGTGATCATCGGCGTCGGGACGGACCTCGTCGACGTCGCGCGCTTCGAGCAGTCACTGCTCCGGACGCCCACCCTGCGCGAGCGGCTGTTCACGCCCACCGAGGCCGCGCTCCCGTCGGAGTCCCTGGCCGCCCGGTTCGCCGCCAAGGAGGCACTGGCCAAGGCGCTCGGTGCGCCGGCTGGGTTGTCCTGGCAGGACGCCGAGGTGGTGGTCTCCGCGGAGGGCCAGCCCTCCTTCGCCCTCAGCGGCACCGTTGCAGCCAGGGCCGCGGACCTCGGCGTCGAGAGCGTCCACCTGTCCCTGTCCCACGACGGCGGGTTCGCGCTGGCTTTCATCGTTCTCGAGTCGAGTGCCTGAGTGGCGCGCCCTGGCGACCGGTCGGAGCACTCGACCGCTAACTTGAGCGCATGAGGCGGGCACACACGGTCGAGCAGGTGCGGGCGGCCGAGGCGGAGCTGATGGCACGGCTGCCCGAGGGGGCCCTGATGCAGCGGGCGGCCACGGGCCTGGCGATCGCGATCGGCGAGCTCCTCGGCTCGGTGTACGCCGCCCGCGTGCTCCTGCTCGTCGGAGCGGGCGACAACGGTGGTGACGCGCTCTGGGCCGGGGCGCTGCTCGCTCGGCGCGGGGCGGCCGTCGAGGCCGTGCTGCTCTCGTCGAAGGTGCACGTGGCCGGGCTCGCCGCCCTGCGGGACGCCGGAGGCCGCACCGTGTCCGTCGAGGAGGCGCACCGGCCCGACGTCGTCGTGGACGGGATCGTCGGCATCGGCGGACGGCCGGGCCTGAGGCCGGACGCCGAGGCGGCGCTGGCCCACCTGGCCGGGGTGCCGGTCGTCGCCGTGGACGTCCCGTCGGGAGTGGACGTCGACACCGGCCGGCTCGAGGGCGCCCACGTGCGCGCGGACGTGACGGTCACCTTCGGCACCCACAAGGTCGCCCACCTGGTCGATCCCGCGGCGCAGGCGTGCGGGGTGGTGCACCTCGTCGACATCGGGCTCGACCTGCCCGAGTCACCGGTCGAGGCCCTCCAGCCGGTCGACGTCGCCGCGCTGCTGCCGGTCCCCGGCCCGTTCGACCACAAGTACACGCGCGGTGTCGTCGGTGTCCGGGCCGGGTCGCAGACCTATCCCGGGGCTGCCGTGCTCTGCACGTCCGGGGCACTGTCCGGACTCGCCGGGATGGTGCGCTACGTGGGCTCGGCGGCCGATGCGGTGCGTGCCCGGCACCCGGAGATCGTCAACGCGGAGGGGCGGGTGCAGTCCTGGGTGGTCGGGTCGGGCGGCGACGCCGATGCCGAGCAGGCGCTCGCGGACGCCCTGGCCGACGAGGTGCCGACCGTGGTCGACGCGGACGCGCTGATCCACGTCCGACCCGGCACGCGGGACGTCGTGCTCACCCCGCACGCGGGCGAGCTGGCGCGCATGCTCGGGGTCGAGCGTGAGGCGGTCGAGGCCGACCAGCTCGCCTTCGCCCGTCGAGCGGCCGAGGAGTACGACGCCGTGGTGCTGCTCAAGGGGCGGCACACGCTCGTCGCGCACCCCGACGGGCGCGTGCGCGTGACCAGCAGCGGGGTTCCCTGGCTGGCCGTCGCCGGCGCCGGTGACGTGCTGGCGGGCATCATCGGGTCGCTGCTCGCCGCCGGCCTCAGCCCCTTCGATGCGGCCTCGGCCGGTTCGTGGCTGCACGGAGCTGCGGCCGCCGTGGCCAGCGGTGGTGGGCCGTTGAGCGCGAGCGACGTGGCCGACGCGGTGCCGGAGGTCGTGCGAAACCTGCTGTCCTGAATGAAAGGATGAGCGGGTCATGGCCAACCCAGCGAGCCCGTCGAGTCCGCACGCCGAGATCGTCATCGACCTCGGTGCGGTCAGGCACAACGTGTCGCGGCTCCGCGAGCTGGTCTCGACCGAGGGCCGTTCCCCGGCGCTGATGGTCGTGGTGAAGGCGGACGCCTACGGTCACGGAATGCTCCCGGTGGCGCGCGCCGCCCGCCAGGCCGGGGCGGAGTGGCTCGGCGTGGCCACCGGCGAGGAGGCTCTCGCCCTGCGGCAGGGCGGTGACTCCGGTCGGGTGCTCTGCTGGCTCGCCGCACCCGGGGCGGACTTCATGCCTCTGGTGCAGGCGGACGTCGACGTGACCGCCTCGTCGGTCGCGCAGCTCGACGACATCGTCCGCGGTGCGCGCGAGGCCGGCCGACCGGCCCGGGTGCAGCTGAAGTTCGACACCGGCCTGTCCCGCGGGGGCGCCCCCAGGGTCGAGTGGCTCTCCCTGGTCACCAGTGCGCACTTCGCCGAGGAGGAGGGAGCGGTCCGGGTCACCGGCCTCTGGTCCCACTTCGCGTGCGCCGACGAGCCGGACCACCCCGCCAACGCGGCGCAGCGGAAGTCCTTCGACGAGGCGTGCGCGCTGGCCGAGGACGCCGGCCTCCGCCCCGAGGTGCGGCACCTCGCCAACTCCGCCGGAGCGCTGCTCCACCCCGACGCGCGCCACGACCTCGTCCGTCTGGGCATCGCCAGCTACGGCCTGAGCCCGGCGCCGGACGTGGTCACCGAGGAGGCGCTCGGCCTGGTCCCGGCGATGACGGTGCGCGGGGTCGTCGTACTCACCAAGGAGCTGGCGGCCGGCGACGGTGTCTCCTACGGCCACACCTTCGTGGCCCCGGAGCCGATGCGGGTGGCGCTGGTCCCGATGGGGTACGGCGACGGCATCCCGCGGCACGCCTCGTCGACCGCTGAGGTGCTCGTCGACGGGGTCAGGGCGCCCGTCCTGGGCCGGATCTGCATGGACCAGTTCGTCGTCGGCGCTCCCGAGGCCCGGGCGGGCGACGAGGTGGTGCTCTTCGGTCCGGGGTCTCAGGGAGAGCCGACGGCGACCGACTGGGCACGCTGGTGCGGGACGATCAACTACGAGATCGTCACCCGGATGGGTGGCCGGCAGACCCGTCTCTGGGTCGGGGACGAGGGCGAGGACTGATGGGCACCCGCAGGTCTCTTGCCTATGCCGCCGGCGGTCTCGGCGCCGCAGCGGTCGCCGCCGTGGCGACGGGCGTGGTCGTCGAGCGACGGGTCGTGCGGGCGCGCCGTGCCGGCGCGGCCGAGGCGGACCGACTCGGGACGCTGCGCTCCGAACCGGTCGAGATCACCTGTGACGACGGCGTCGTCCTGCACGCCGAGATCGACGAGCTGCAGCCGTACGCCGTGGGCAAGCGGCGTACCCGTGGCGAGATCACCCTGGTCTTCGTGCACGGCTACGCCCTCAACCTGGACTGCTGGCACTTCCAGCGCGAGGCGTTCCGCGGCAAGTACCGGATGGCCTTCTACGACCAGCGTTCGCACGGTCGCTCCGAGCGGTCCGACCGCGAGCACGCGTCGATCGACCAGCTGGGCGACGACCTGGCGACCGTGATCGGGCAGGTCGCGCCCAAGGGCAAGGTGGTCCTGGTCGGGCACTCGATGGGCGGGATGTCGATCATCGCCTTCGCCGAGCGGCACCCGAAGCTGTTCGCGAAGAAGGTCGCCGGGGTCGCCCTCGTCGCGACCACGGCGGGGGGTCTGCGGCCGCACCGCACCCTGAGCAGGTGGATCCCCGACGGACTCGGCCAGGCGGTCGCGCCGCGGCTCGTCGCCGCCCTCGCCAAGGCACCGGAGCTCGTCGACTCCGCACGACGACCCGGCTCCAACGTCGGGTTCCTGGTGGCCGACCAGTTCGCCTTCGGCAGCAAGGACGTCCCGGCCGCCGAGGTGGAGTTCCTCGACGAGATGCTGGCCGGCACCTCGTTCGGCGTGCTGGCGGAGTTCTTCCCGTCGCTGTCGGAGCTCGACAAGTTCGAGCACCTGCTCGTCCTGGACGAGGTGCCCACCACGATCATCTGCGGCACCAAGGACAAGGTCACCTCGATCGGGCACAGTCGCAAGATGGCGGCCCAGCTGCCGAACGCGACGCTGGTGGAGTGCGAGGGCGCGGGGCACATGGTGATCTTCGAGGCCCGGGCCCGGGTCAACGAGGCCCTCGACTCCCTGGTGGAGGCGGCCTCGTCATGACCGAGGTGCACACCGTCGACGGTTCGCGAGCGGCCGACGTGCTGGCGGTCATCCACGAGTCGTTCGGTGACCGCCCGCCGCTCGACCCACCGGCCACGGCGCTCGACGAGACCCTCGAGTCGGTGCGCGAGGCGCTCGACACCCACGGCGGGCTGCTCGTCGAGCACGAGGGCCAGCCGGTCGGGGCGTTGCTCCTCGAGCCGCGTGGGCGGCTGCTCGGCCTGCGCCGGGTCGGCGTACTCGCCAGTGTGCGGGGGCTGGGCGTGGCCGCGAAGATGGCGAGCCGGGCCGAGCAGATCGCGACCGCGCGGCACTTCGGTGGCATCGAGCTCGAGGCCCGCGTGGAGCTCCCGAAGACCGTCGCGTTCTGGAGCAAGCAGGGGTACGTCGAGTCGGGCCGCAACGGCAACCGCCTGAACATGCTCAAGATGCTGCCCATCACGCGGGTGCTGGTGACCGCCGAGGACACCCGGGCGTACGGCACGTGGCTGGCCACCGTGCTCCGCCGGAGCGACCTGGTGATCCTGACGGGCGACCTCGGAGCCGGCAAGACCACGCTGACCCAGGGGATCGGGGAGGGGCTCGGCGTGCGAGGCGACGTCACGTCACCCACCTTCGTGATCTCGCGGATCCACCCCTCGCTCGGCGAAGGTCCGCCGCTCGTCCATGTCGACGCCTATCGACTGGGCAGCTCCGCGGACCTCGACGACCTCGACCTGGACACCGACCTCGAGGACGCCGTGACCGTGGTGGAGTGGGGCGAGGGACTGGCCGAGGCGCTCTCGATCGACCGGCTGGAGCTCACCCTGACCCGCGGCGACGACGATCGACGCACGCTGACGCTGACCCCGGTCGGCTCCCGCTGGAGAGAGCTGATGTTCTGATGCTGCTCGCGTTCGACACCGCCACCCCTCACGTGACCGTCGCCCTGCACGACGGCACCTCGGTGGTGGCGACCTTCGACTCCGAGGAGTCGATGAAGCACGGCGAGATGCTGGCCCCCGGGATCGAACACGTCCTGGGCGCTGCCGGTGTGTCCGCCTCGTCGCTGACGGCGATCGCCGTGGGCGTCGGGCCCGGTCCGTTCACCGGGCTCCGGGTGGGCCTGGTGACCGCGAGGACGCTCTCCCTCGCCCTGGGCATCCCGGTGCACGGCGTGTGCTCGCTCGACATCCTCGCCGCCGAGGCGCTCGACGCCGGGCTCGACGACTTCCTGGTGGCCACGGACGCGCGGCGCAAGGAGGTCTACCTGGCGTCGTACGCCGCGGGACGGCGGGTCTCCGGACCCGAGGTGGTCAAGCCGCTCGACGCCGCGACCGAGTCGGTCGTGGTCGGCAGGGGAGCGGTCCTCTACCCGGACGCCTTCCCGCACGCCGCCCTCCCGGAGCACCCCTCGGCCGCGGTCCTGGGCGACGTGGTCCTCCGCGAGCGGTTCGAGATCCTCGCCCCTGACCCGCTCTACCTCCGCCGCCCCGACGCCACCGCCCCCGGGAAGCCGAAGCCGGTCAGCTGAGGTCGAATTCCGGATAGTCCGAGACGTTCCCGTTGAGACACGCCGTACGAAACAACGGAAACGTCTCGGACTATCCGGTCTTGGCGCGCTTCTTCGGAGGCAGCGGGAAGAACATCGAGGTGCGTTCGGCGTACTCCGGGTAGCCGTCGCGCTTCATCATCGTCTTCTCCAGGAGCTTGGCGCCGGTGGCGAAGACGAGGAACCAGGTCATCACGGCGGGGGAGAGGACCGTGGTCAGGACGAGGCGGCTGCCGCCGACGCCGACGAGGAAGATCCCCCACCACACGCACGAGTCGCCGAAGTAGTTCGGGTGGCGGGTGTAGTGCCACAGGCCGCGGTCCATCACGGGGGGCCGGTCCGGGTCGAGCTTGTACGCCGCGAGCTGCTGGTCGCCGATCGACTCGAAGGCCAGGCCGACCAGGTAGACGAGCACGCCGAGGACGATCAGCCAGGTCCACCAGCCCTGGTCGCTCGCGGCTGCCACCTGCACCGGCAGGGAGACGAACCACATGGCCACGCCCTGCGTCAGGAAGACCCGGACGACGGCGTGGGAGAACGGCTTGCCCTCGAGCATCTTGGCGTAGCGCGGGTCCTCCTCGTCGGTCGCCAGCAGGCGACGGCCGGTGTGCCAGCCGAGCCGGCAGCCCCAGACGGCGACCATCGCCAGCAGCAGCCACCTCACGGAGGTGTCACCGAGGAGGGCGCTGACCAGGGCGATCAGGACGAAGCCGAGGCCCCACATCATGTCGACGATGACGACGCGGCCCATGCGCTTGGCCACCAACGCGGTCACGCCCATCAGGACGAGGACCGCGATCGCGTTGGCGACCAGGAGCGTCAGTACGTTCACCAGCTGCTCATCAGACGAGTCTCACGGGCGCCAACGTGTGCGCCGCACCCGGACGGACCATCAGGATCTGGTCGACGCCCATCCGGCCGTCGCGGAAGGCCATCGAACCGCCGACGAGGTAGAGCCGCCAGACGCGCACGACCTCCTCGCCGACCAGCTCGGTGAGCCTGGGCAGGTTCGCCTCGAAGTTCTCCAGCCAGCCGGACACCGTGCGCACGTAGTGCTCGCGCATCGCGTGGACGTCACGCACCTCGAGTCCCCCGCGCTCGAGGAGCGCCACGGTCTCGCCGACCGGCCGCATGTGCATGTCGGGGGCGATGAACGACTCGATGAACGGTCCGCCGCCGGGGTGCCCGTTGCGGCCGCCGGAGCGGGACATCTGCTGGATCAGCACGCGACCCCCGGGCTTGACCGCGTCGTGCAGGACCCGGGCGTAGGTGCCGTAGTTCTGCTCGCCGACGTGCTCGCCCATCTCCAGGGAGCCGACGGCATCGAAGGGTCGACCGGCTGCCACCTCGGGGATCTCGCGGTAGTCCTGCAGCCGGATCTCGACGCGGTCCGAGAGGCCGCGCTCGTGGATGCGCTGGTCGATGAACTTCTTCTGCTCGGCGGCGATGGTCACGCCGGTGACCTGGACGCCGTAGTGCTCGGCGGCGTGCAGGGACAGCGAGCCCCAACCGCAGCCGATGTCGAGGAAGCGCATGCCCGGTGCGAGACCGAGCTTGGTGCAGACGAGGTCGAGCTTGTCGCGCTGCGCGTCCTCGAGCGTGTACGACGGGTCCTCCGAGCGGAAGTAGGCCGAGGAGTAGGCCATCTGGGGCTCGAGGATCAGCGAGTAGAACTCGTTGGACAGGTCGTAGTGGTGGCTGATCGCGCGGCGGTCGCGCAGCTTGCTGTGCAGTCGGCCACGGACGCGCGCCTGCGAGGCGGGCAGCGCCGGCGGCCGGCCGACCGCGCCGACGCCGAGGGCGGTGCGGAGCGCGCGCGCGAAGGCACCCGGCGAGGGACGTACGCCGGTGAGCCCGCGCTCCGCGGCGACGGCCCACACGTGGGTCAGGGCGGCGTCGAGGTCGTGGTGCACCTCGATGTCCCCGGTGACGTAGGCCTGGGCGGCCCCGAGCTCGCCCGGGTGCCACAGCAGGCGGCGTACGGCGTCACGTGAGCGCAGCTCCACCAGCGGCGCGTCGACCGGACCCGCCTCCGAGCCGTCCCAGGCGCGCAGCCGCACCGGGAGCTCGCCGCCGACGAAGGGGCGCAGGGCGATCTCCAGTCGCTGGGCGACACCGGACGCCGTGATCGGAGCCGCGGTCGGACGCGAGTCCGTGGTGGTCATCCCCGACCTCCCCTGTCGAAGGTGAGCTGCTGCACGTCGATGTAGCCGGACGCGAAGCCGGCGCGGGAGTACTCCAGGTAGAAGTGCCACATCCTCCGGAAGGTGTTGTCGAAGCCGAGGTCGCGGACCTGCTCGCCGGCGGCGAGGAAGGCCTGGTCCCAGCGCTCGAGGGTCTCCGCGTAGTGCTGCCCGAAGGACAGCCGCTCCGAGAGCCGCAGCGTGGTGTCCGCCCGCGTGACCTCGTCGATCGCGGTGACCGAGGGCAGGAAGCCACCGGGGAAGATGTACTTGTTGATCCACGTCCACGTGCGCCGGGTCGCGAGCATCCGGTCGTGCGGCATCGTGATCGCCTGGATCCCGACCCTGCCCCCGGGGGCGAGCAGGCGGTCGATGGTCTGGAAGTACGTCGACCAGTACTCGTGCCCGACGGCCTCGATCATCTCCACCGAGACGACGGCGTCGAACTGACCCTGGACGTCGCGGTAGTCGCTGAGCACGATGCTGACCTGGTCGGCGTACCCGGCCTCGGCGACGAGCTGCTCGGCGAGCTCGAGCTGCTCGCTCGAGAGCGTCACGGAGTGCACGGTGGCGCCGCGGCGGGCGGCGCGGATCGCGAGCTCGCCCCAGCCGGTGCCGATCTCGAGCACGCGCGTGCCCTCTCCGACGCCGGTCTGGTCGAGCAGCCGCTCGATCTTGCGGGCCTGGGCCTCGGCCAGCGACTCGCTGTCATGGCCCTCGGGAGGCGCGGCCTCCAGGTGGTCGCCGCGGTCGATGACCGAGGTGTCGTAGAGCGCCGAGGAGTAGCTCATCGTCTGGTCGAGGAACAGCTTGAACAGGTCGTTGGACAGGTCGTAGTGGTGCGCGATGTTGTCGCGGGTGTTGTCCGTGCTGTTCCGCTGGTCCTTCGGCGGGCGGCGCACGTAGGCCGCGCGCAGCTTCTGGAGCGGCGCGGGGACCAGCGTCGGCAGGTCGGCAGCCAGCACGGTGAGGAAGCCACCGAGGTCCTCGGCGTCCCAGGCGCCGGTGAGGTAGGCCTCGCCGAAGCCGATCAGGCCGTCGCGGCCCAGGCGCGCGAAGAACTCCGCAGGACGCTGGATCCGCATCTCGGGCCCGCCGGTGCCCCACGTCTTCGTGGAGGCGCTGCCTTCGCGGACCGTGACCGGGAGCCGGCGTACGGCGACGCGGAAGAGCTGGCGGGCGATCCGGGCCGACACGTCGGCCGTGAAGCCGGTCGGCACGTTGTCGAGCTCTGCCCAGGTGGTGCTCGGGCGGAGGGGAGTCGTCGTCATGTCAGACGCCTTCCTGTCGTGGATGGTCGGGACGCTTGCGGATCCCGAGACGGCGTGCCCACAGCCACACCCCGTGGGCGTGGATGAGCACGGTGCCGCGCAGGGCGGCCGGGGCGGATCGGAGGGGCGAGACGGTCCTGCGCTCGCCGTCGAGCGAGGCGGTGAAGACCGCACCGTCGTCGCTGTGCAGGGTGACCACGACGTGCAGGCGTTCACCGGGACGAGGTACGGCGAGCTCGTAGTAGCCGTCGGTGCCGTGGAACGGGGAGACGTACATCTGCTTCTCGGTGCGGGCGCGGCCCTGCTCGTCGGGGTGGACGAGGTAGGCGTGCCGGTCGCCGTAGGTGTTGTGCACCTCGACCACGACACCGGCGAGCTCGCCGTTGCGGCGGTGGCACCAGAACACGGTGATCGGGTTGAAGCAGTAGCCGAGCGCCCGCGCGTTGGCGGCCATCACGATGCGCCCCCCGTCCGGGCTCCACGCCGTTGAGGGCGAGGAAGTGCTCGACGTTGGCCTTGATCGTGGCGTCGGGGTCGCCGAGGTGGTCGCGCGCCTCGAAGGTGCCGAGCGCGCCGTGGTCCGGCAGGTGGTCGAGGTCGACCAGCCACGTGCTCGAGCGGTGCGTGAAGGTCCGCTCGATGGGCGTGCGCCGCACGTGCTTGATGGTGGTGGCGTACGTCGTCGCCTCGACCGGGAGCGGCGCGCGTGTCACCCCACTCGACGCCGAGCCGGGCGGCCGCCTCGACACCGGACCGGGCGCCGTCCTCGTGGAAGCCCCAGCCGTGCCAGGCGCCGGCGAAGACGATCCGGTCGGTGTCGCACTCGGGGAGGCGACGCTGGGCCGCGACGGACGCCGGGGTGTAGATCGGGTGCTCGTACTGCATCGTCTCGATGACCTTCGCGGGGTCGACGAGGTCCTGGCCGCCGAGGGTGACGATGAACCGACGACCGTCTGCCGGGACCGGCAGGCGCATCAGGCGGGTCATGTCGTAGCTCACGGTGACGGTGCGGTCGACGTCCGAGGGGCGGCGCAGGTAGTTCCAGGACGCCCGAGCGCGGTGGTGGCGAGGCAGCACGCTCTCGTCCGTGTGCAGCTGCGCGGTGTTGGGGGAGTAGGGCATCGCCGCCAGCACCTCGGTCTGGGCGGTGGTCGGCTCGGCCAGCATCCCGAGGGCCTGGCCCGGGTGGGTGGCGATCACGATCGCGTCGTAGCTGTCGACCCGGCCGTTGCCGTCGGTCACCTCCACGCCCGCGGGCGTCTCGAGCACCGAGGTCACCTTGGTGCCGGTGCGCACGTCGGGGAGACGGGCGGCCACCTTCTCGACGTACTCCCTCGAGCCGCCGGTGACGGTGCGCCACTGCGGCGAGCCGAAGACCTGCAGCATCCCGTGGTGCTGGAGGAAGGTGAACAGGTAGCGGGCCGGGTAGTCCAGCGCGACGGCCGGGTCGCACGACCAGACGCACGCGACCAGCGACTCCATGAAGTGGGTCCGGAAGAGCGGCGAGAAGCCACCGCGATCGAGGAACGACCGAAGGGTCTCGTCGGGGGCGCCGTCGGTTGAGGTGCGACGCGACACCAGGAGCTTCCGCGCCCGCCGGTGGAACCGGGGGATCTCGGTGAGCATCCGGAGGTACGACGGGCGCAGCGCGTTGCGCCACGTGGGGAACAGGCCTGCGAAGCCGAGAGCGCCGGCCCACTCGAGGCGGTGGTCGTCCGAACGCACCGACATCGACATGTCGGACTCCTGGGTCTCGACCCCGAGCTCGTCGAAGAGGCGCAGCAGGTTCGGGTAGGTGCGCTCGTTGTGCACGATGAAGCCGGTGTCGACGGCAATCGCACCGTCGGGTGTGTTCACCACGTGGGTGTCCGCGTGCCCGCCGAGGCGCGAGTCGGCCTCGTAGAGGGTCACCTGCGCTCGCCGTGCCAGCACGTGGGCCGCCGTCAGTCCGGCCACCCCGCTGCCGACGACGGCGACGCGGTCTGGAGCCTGCTGCTTCATGCAGACGTCCTACCCAGCTCGAACATGGCGATCGGCTTGCTCGTCGGGGTCTGGGAACCCTCCTTGGGCTCGACCGTGATGCCGACACCGGTGGCGTTCTCGGCGTCGCCCTTGAGCAGCAGCTTGTGGTCGCCGGCGGTGGTCATCAGTCCGGCAGGCTTCATCGTGCCGGTCTTGTCACGCAGCCACAGCTCGTAGGCCTTGCCGGACGGCGGGGCCGCCATCTTCTGGGTCAGCAGCACGGCCTTGCCCTCGTTGGCGGAGCGGACCACGGTGGCGGTCGAGCCGTCGTTGAAGTCGATCGAGTAGCGCTTCGCGTCCGAGGCGGCCAGCACCTGGTCGGCGGCACTGAGCTGGGTGGTGGACGAGCTCTGGTCCCAGGGGTGCCACACGATGGCGCCCCCACCGACGACCAGGATGGCGGCGGCGGCAGCGAGGGCACGGGCGAACCGCTTCCGGCCCCGGTGCAGGGGGACGACGTCCGCGCTCGGCGTGGTCGACGTGGTCTCAGGTGGCAGCGGTCGCACCGTGGAGATGTCGGCCAGGATCGACGCACGCAGGGACTCGGGCGGCGTCAGCGCGACCGCGTCGGCCATCACCGACGTGGCTTCGCGCAGGCTGGCCACCTCGGCCTGGCAGTCGAGGCAACCGGGCAGGTGACGCTCGAAGGCCTCTCGTTCGGTGTCGTCGAGGGCGTCAACGACGTAAGCCCCGGACAGCGCGTGCAATGACTCGGTCACTGTCCTACCCCCATCGTGTCCCGGAGACGGATCAAGCCGTCTCGAATCCTTGTCTTGGCTGTGCCCACCGGGAGGTCGAGCATCGTGGCCACCTCCGTGTGTGTGTATCCCTTGAAGTACGCCAGCTCCAGCGCTTCACGCTGGACCTCGGTCAACGAGTCCAACGCCTGGCGGACCCTGCGTGCCTCCATCGAGGCCTGTGCTGCCTCGGCGGTCGAGTCGTGCTCCACGTCCTGGCTGCCGTGGTGCCACACCGTGTCGCGCCTGGTGCTGGCCTCCGCGGACCTGATCCGGTCCACCGACTTGCGGTGCACCAGCGTGAGGATCCACGAGACGGCGCTTCCCTTCGCCGAGTCGAACCGGCTGGCGGTCCGCCACAGCTCCAGGAAGGCCTCCTGCATGACTTCTTCTGCCTGGTTCGGGTTGCGGACGACCCGCACGGCGAGGCCGTAGGCGCGTGCCGACGTGGCGTCGTACAGCTCTGCGAAGGCCGCCTCGTCACCGCGTCCGGACCGCTTCAGCAGCTCCGCCAGGTCCGCAGGACTGGCGGAACCACCGGCTCCCGACACCGTCGGAAGCCGGACCACCCCTTCTGGGATGTCCGACGCGTCTGGATTCATCCGGTTCACAGGAAAGACTTTCTCAGAACTGTCTGCCGGTCACATCGCAACCGATCCAGGAGTAGTTCGGAGCGTCACCCGGTCTGGATGGGTCTGGACGCCGAAATTCACGGAGTGAGCCTCATGCGTCAAGATGGGTGGGTGCCCCGCTACACCGTGAACAGTGATGCCGTAGCTCACGCCGAGCAGTTGATCCGCTCTCGACAGTACGTCCTGGACTCTGACTGGGGAGACGTTCAGCCCGACGCCGAGGCCCAGAACGCCTACCTGGAGAACCACACCTGGGAGCAGTACGCCGCCTGGCACCTCGGGCTCACCGAGGGCGCCAACGACGAGACCAAGGCTCGCTACGCCTTCGTGCAGGGCGACTTCACCCGCGTCCACCGCACCGCCCTGATCGCCTGCGTCTACCGCGCGTCGGAGTGGCGGCACAAGGACGTGGAGCTCGCGGCACACGACCTGCTCCAGCTCCTCGACCGGACGAGCGCATGACGCACGTGCGCCCTGCAGGGGTGACCGACGTGGAGGTGGTCTCCCGCCTCGAGGACGAGTGCCTCGGCATCGACGCGTGGAGCGAAGGCCTGATCCGGGCGGGGATCGAGGGCGAGGTCCCCACGGTGAACTACCTCGTGGCCGAGGTGGAGGGCGAGGTCGTCGGCCACGCCGTCGTCTCGAGCGCGGGCGACATCGCCGAGCTGCAGCGGATCGCGGTCGCGGAGGAGCACCGCCGGCAGGGCGTCGCAGCACATCTGCTCGCGGGAGTCGTGGACGCAGCACGTCGGTCGACGGCAGACCGCCTCCTGCTCGAGGTGCGCGAGGACAACCGGGGCGCCCTCGCCTTCTACGCCGGCCAGGGCTTCATCGAGATCGATCGTCGGCCCCGCTACTACGTCGACGACGCCACCGCCGTCGTCCTGCGCCGCCCGCTGGTGCGCGGGTGCGGCGGCTCGGAGATCCCCTCAGAGATCGAGATCCCCGTCGCCGGAGAGTGACTCGAGCCTGTCGAGACTCAGGGCAGGTAGTACGTCGGGTTGGGCAGCTTCACCTGGCGGTCACCGTAGCCACCGATCAGGTCGCTGAACTGGTCGCCGAGGTTGGCGACGATGCGGTGCCCTGTGCGGCGACGTGCTTGCGTGTCTGCGACTTGTACTCGATGGTCGTGCACTTCGCGGCGGCACAGGTGATGTAGCCGGGTTGGGTGCTGCCGGCCTTCCCGGTCCACTTCGTGTAGTAGTTCTCCGCGGTGAAGCCGGTGTAGCCGACCTTGGCCAGGTTGCCCAGCGTGGCCGCCTTCTGGTCGTCGTTGCGCCCGGTCGCAGCCCGACCAGCGTGCATCCGGCGGAGTCGACCGCCTGGTCAGCGCGACCATCGACGGCGTGCCCGGGAACTTCTGGTTCTGGACCCAGCTGTCCTGGAGGACGGGGTCGAAGTTGAAGTGCATGTCCGCGTCCTCCATGTCGTAGGTCCACAACGTGGTGTCGTCCGCGTCGAGCACCACGACCGGGTCCTGGCCCTTCCGGTCCGCGGTGCGGCAGGCGCTGACCAGCTGCGGGGTCAGCCGCCTCGGTGATCCGGGCCATCTCGCGGATGTAGGGGGAGTCGACCTTGTCGGCGATGCCGGAGGTGGCCTTGTAGTAGGCGCGGATCGTGGTCTTCACGATGTCGATGTTGGGGATGCCCTCGCCACCCTCGGTGGCACCGCTCGAGCCGTCGGGCTGCATCGTGAACCGGGAGCGCGGCGAGAAGGCCCGGTCCGCCGGGGTGCCGTCGAGGTCCGGGCTCGGCAGGTTGTACGTCGGGTTGGGCAGCTTGAGCACCTTGTCGGCGTACCCGCCCTGGAGGTCGGACCACTGGTCGCCGACGTTGAGCACGATGTCGTAGCCGAGGTCCTTCTCGATGTGCCTGCGGGTGCCGGCCTTGTACTCGACGGTGGTGCACTTGGCGGCGCAGGTGACGTACTTCGGCTGCGGGTTGGTGCCCGACCACTTGGTGTAGAAGTTCTCCGCGTTGAACGGTGTGTAGCCGACCTTGGCCAGGTTGGCGACGGTCGCCTCCTCCTGGGTGTCCGTGCGGCCGGTGATCCCGAAGATCGCGAACCCCATCCGGGCGGCCCGGTTCACGAACTCGACCATCGAGGGGGTCGCGGGGAACTTCTGCTCCTGCACCCAGGTGTTCTGGAGGGCGGAGTCGAAGTTGAAGTGCATCGCCGCGTCCTCCATGTCGTAGGTCCACAACGTGGTGTCGTCGGCGTCGAAGACGATGGCCGGGCGCTGGTGGTGCCGCTTCGCCGCCTGCTTGGCGCGGTCGAGGTAACGCCCCTGCTGCGCGACGATCGAGCGCATCTCGCTGATGTAGGGAGACGTCGTCGGGTTGGCGGTCCCGGCGTCGCCGGCGCCGTAGTAGGCGCGGATGGTCTTCTTCACCGAGTCGATGTTGGGGATCGCAGCGCCCTGTGCGCGTTCCCCGCTGGAGCCGTCGGGCGCCATCACGAAGTGGGTGCGGGGAGCCAGTCGCTGGTGGTCCTGGGCTCTCGCGCTGGCTGGTGAGGCTCCGGCCGTGCCGGCCGCGAGCAGCGCGACGGAACAGGCGGTGACGGTGATCGCGCGGACACGGCGACGTGGCATCGATGGACTCCCGAGAGGTTGGAACGACGACCCGGGCGACGGTACATCCGCACCGTGGCAGGGGGAAGGTCGGCGACCCGTGCACAATGACGCCGTGACCTCATCGTTGTCCGAACCGCTGGTGCTCGGCATCGAGACCTCGTGCGACGAGACCGGTGTCGGGATCGTGCGAGGGCCACACCCTGCTGGCCGACGCGGTGGCCTCCTCGGTGGAGGAGCACGCGCGCTTCGGCGGCGTCGTACCCGAGGTCGCGTCGCGGGCCCACCTCGAGGCGATGGTGCCCACCATCGAGCGGGCGTGCGAGACCGCCGGCATCGCCCTCGCGGACGTGGACGCGGTGTCGGTCACGGCCGGCCCCGGTCTGGCCGGTGCGCTGCTCGTCGGCGTCGCCGCGGCGAAGTCCCTGGCCCTGGCTCTCGACAAGCCGCTGTACGGCGTCAACCACCTCGCCGCGCACGTGGCCGTCGACCAGCTCGAGCACGGCGCCCTGCCCGACCCGTGCCTGGCCCTGCTCGTCTCGGGCGGGCACTCGTCGCTGCTCCGGGTCGGCGACGTGACCGCGTCGGTGGAGCCGCTGGGGTCGACCATCGACGACGCCGCGGGGGAGGCGTTCGACAAGGTGGCCCGCCTGCTCGGGCTGCCGTTCCCCGGTGGTCCCTACATCGACCGGGCAGCAGCCTCGGGGTCCTCCGTGGCGATCGACTTCCCGCGGGGCCTGACCTCGCGACGCGACCTCGAGCGGCACCGGTTCGACTTCTCCTTCTCGGGACTCAAGACCGCCGTGGCCCGGTGGGTCCAGGCTCGCGAGCGCTCCGGGGAACCGGTCCCGGTGGCCGACGTCGCGGCGTCGTTCCAGGAGGCGGTCTGCGACGTGCTCACCCGCAAGGCGGTCGACGCCGCCGCTGCGGAAGGGATCGAGGACATCCTGATCGGCGGCGGCGTGGCCGCGAACTCCCGGCTGCGCGTCCTCGCCGAGGAGCGTGCCTCGGCCCGCGGGATCCGGGTCCGCGTCCCCCGCCCCGGCCTGTGCACCGACAACGGCGCCATGGTCGCGGCCCTCGGCTCCGAGATGGTCGCCCGCGGCCGCACCCCCTCCGCCCTCGACCTCCCCGCCGACTCCTCGATGCCGGTGGACGTGGTGCTGGTCTGAATTCCGGATAGTCCCATGCGTTCGGACCCTGTTTCGGGGTCCCGGAGGGTCCGACTGCATGGGACTATCCGGCCCGGTGGTTACCGTGGCCCCAACCGAGCACGGAGGAGCACAGATGCAGCAGGTGAAGGCGGTCGTCGCGCGAGCGAAGGGCGAGCCGGTCTCGATCGAGACGATCAACGTCCCGGACCCCGGCCCCGGCGAGGCGGTCGTGAAGATCCAGGCGTGCGGGGTGTGCCACACCGACCTGCACTACCGCGAGGGCGGGATCAACGACGAGTTCCCGTTCCTGCTCGGGCACGAGGCCGCCGGGATCGTCGAGGCGGTCGGGGACGACGTCACCGAGGTGGCGCCGGGTGACTTCGTCGTACTCAACTGGCGGGCGGTGTGCGGCGACTGCCGGGCGTGCAACCGCGGCGAGCCGTGGTACTGCTTCGCGACCCACAACGCGACCCAGAAGATGACGCTCGAGGACGGCACCGAGCTCTCGCCGGCCCTGGGCATCGGTGCCTTCGCCGAGAAGACCCTCGTCGCCGCCGGCCAGTGCACCAAGGTCGCCGAGGACGCCCGTCCGGCGGCGGTCGGCCTGCTCGGCTGCGGCGTGATGGCCGGCCTCGGCGCGGCGATCAACACCGGCAACGTCGGGCGCGGCAAGAGCGTCGCCGTGATCGGGTGCGGCGGTGTGGGCGTGGCCGCGATCGCAGGTTCGGCGCTGGCCGGCGCCGGCACGATCATCGCGGTCGACATCGACGACAAGAAGCTCGCGGCCGCCACGAAGATGGGCGCCACGCACACCGTGAACAGCAAGGAGAACGACGCGGTCGAGGCGATCCAGGCCCTGACCGACGGCAACGGCGCCGACGTCGTGATCGACGCGGTCGGTCGCCCGGAGACCTGGAAGCAGGCGTTCTACGCCCGCGACCTCGCCGGCACCGTCGTGCTCGTCGGCGTGCCGACCCCGGACATGAAGATCCCCGAGATCCCGCTGATCGACGTGTTCGGCCGGGGCGGTTCGCTCAAGTCCAGCTGGTACGGCGACTGCCTGCCGAGCCGCGACTTCCCGATGCTGGTCGACCTCTACCAGCAGGGCCGGCTCGACCTGGACGCGTTCGTGTCCGAGGAGATCGGGATCGGGGACGTCGAGGCCGCGTTCGAGAAGATGCACAGCGGCGACGTGCTCCGCTCGGTGGTGCTGTTCGACTGAGGCTCAGGTCGGGATGCCGTAGGGGTCGTGGCCCACGGAGCCGATCGGGACCACCTGGCGACCCAGCGGGAACAGCGAGAGCGGGATCATCTTCCAGCTGGCGATCCCGAACGGGATGCCGATGATGGTGATGAACAGCAGGAGTCCGGCGACGAGGTGGGCCAGCGCCATCTCCCAGCCGAACAGGATCACCCAGATGATGTTGCCGATCACCGACATCACACCGGCCTCACGACGCCAGACCGCCGTCCGGCCGAAGGGCCAGATCACGAAGCCGGCCAGCCGGAACGACGCGATCCCGAACGGGATCGTGATGATCAGGATGCAGGCCAGGACGCCCGCCACGACGTACCCGATGGCCAGCCAGAGGCCGGCGAGGACGAACCAGAGGATGTTGCCGATCGTGCGCACGGTGCCAGCCTAGGGCTCGCTGCACTAACGTGACGCGGGTCACATCCATCTCTCCCGGGAGTCCTGATGCTGCGTCGGCTGCTCCGCCCACTCGTCCTGGCCGGATCGGCCCTCACCCTCGGTGTCACGGCGCTGGCGCTGCCTGCCGCACACGCTGCGACGCCGTCGTACGTCGCGCTGGGTGACTCCTACTCCAGCGGGACCGGCACCCGCACCTATCTCGGCGACGGCACCAGCTGCCAGCGGTCGGTCTACGCCTACCCGAGCCTGATCTCGAGCGCCAAGGGCTATGCGCTGAACTTCCGGGCGTGCTCCGGGGCCAAGATCGCCGACGTGCGCAGCACCCAGCTCAGCGCGCTCACGGCGAGCACCGCCTACGTGACCATCTCCGTCGGCGGCAACGACGCCGGCTTCACCAACGTGCTCACGACGTGCGCCCTGCCCAGCTGGGCGAGCAACTGCAACGGCGCGATCGACGGTGCCCAACGGATCATCAGCTCCACGCTCCCGACCGCACTCGGCTCGCTCTACGCCTCGATCCGCTCGGCCGCGCCGAGCGCGAAGGTGGTCGTCGTCGGCTATCCCCGGATCTTCAACGGGGAGGACTGCAACCTGCTCACCTGGTTCTCGCCGAGCGAGGAGACCCGGCTCAACCAGACCGCCGACCAGCTCAACTCGAGGCTCAGCGCGGCCGCGAGCGCGGCCGGGTTCGGCTTCGCCAACCCGACGAGCCGGTTCGTCGGGCACGCCGTGTGCGACTCGCCCGAGTGGCTGAACGGGCTGTCCAACCCGGTGGGCGAGTCCTACCACCCCAACCGCACGGGGCACTCCTCCGGCTACCTGCCGTTGGTCAGCCCCTCCCTGACCGGCGCGGTCGTCGCCGCCACCGCAGCGACGCTGCGCACCGCGCGTGCCTCCGCGCCCACGCTCACCGCGCGGCAGAAGCGGTACGCCGCCCGCGACCGGGCGATCCGGCCCGAGCGCTTCGTGGCGCCCGACCTGAAGACCCCGACGGTCCGGAGGCTCGCGGCCAGGGCCGGCGTCGACCTGCGGAGCCGCGCGAGCATCGACCGCGTCGATCGCACGTACTCCCGCGCGCAGGCGAAGGCCTGGGCCGCTCGCCACTGAGCGCACCTCCGTAGGCTCGGGCCCATGAGCCGCGTCCGCATCGACCATGCCGTCTCCAGTGGCACCTTCTCCCTGGACGGCGAGACCTTCGACGTCGACAACAACATCTGGGTGATCGGCGACGACGACGAGTGCGTGGTCATCGACGCTCCGCACGACGTCGAGGACATCCTCGAGGTGGTGGCCGGACGCAAGGTCAAGGCGATCATCTGCACGCACGCGCACGACGACCACGTCCGGGTCGCCCCCGAGCTGCGCGAGCGGGTCAGCGCGCCGATCCTGCTGCACCCGGCCGACAAGGAGGTGTGGGAGCTGACCCACACCGACTACCTCTGGGACGTCGACCTCGAGGACGGCCAGACCGTCAAGGTCGGCGGCGCGGCGCTCAAGGTGCTGCACACCCCGGGACATGCGCCGGGCGCGGTGTGCCTCTACGTGCACGACCTCGGCTGCGTCTTCACGGGCGACACCCTGTTCGAGGGTGGACCTGGTGCGACCGGGCGGTCGTTCAGCGACGAGGACGAGATCAAGCAGTCGATCCGGCGTCGCCTGTTCGACCTGCCGGACGAGACCGTGGTGCACACCGGACACGGTGCCGACACCACGATCGGCGCCGAGCGCGCGAACCTGGCGTGAGACCTCAGCTCGCCCGCTCGGTCTTCGCCGGGCTCCTCGGGATCAGCCTGGTGATGTTCCTGCTCCCGGGCGACGACCTCTCCGCCTCGGCGCCCAACGACAAGCTGGTCCACGGGCTCACCTTCGTGGCGCTCGCCGTGGCCGGCCGGTGGGCCGGGATCCGTCCGGTCCGGCTCGGCCTCGGCTTGGCGGCGTACGCCGTGGTCACGGAGATCCTCCAGGCCGTGCTGCCGATCGACCGGCACGGCGACGTGCGCGACTTCCTCGCGGACGCGATGGGGATCGTCCTCGGGCTGCTGCTGAGCTGGCTGGCCATGCGGGTGGCGCAGCGCGCGAGCGCCCGCGGCTAGACAGGCGCCTCGGCTCTCACCGATCGGCGGTGGCGCGTCTCGCGCGGATGATCTCCCACGTCCCGACGATGGCGGCCGCTGCGACGAAGCACAGGGTGACGCCGACCGCGGCGACGAGCGCGTCGGCGTACGACTCCGCTCCCGGTCCGGCGACCGCGGAGAAGAACACGGCCCCGATCACGGCCTGCCCGATGGCCAGGCCGACCCGCTGGGCCGTCTGCAGCACTCCGCCGGCGGTGCTCCCGACGACCGGGTCGACGTCTGCCAGCGTGAGTGTCTGGTTGGGCGTGATCACCGCCCCGGCGCCGAGTCCCATCACGAACAGTGGCCCGGCGAGCTGGAGCACGGCGTGCTCGGTCGGAGTCGTGCTCGCGACCAGCGCCATCGCCGCGGCCCCGGCGCCGAACGTCAGCGCCCCGGCGACGATCAGCGGACGACCGATCCGGGTGACGAACCGGCCGGCCGTCTGGGCCGCGGTCGCGCTGCCGACGGCGAAGGCGGTCACCCCGAGTGCCGCGTGCAGGGCGCTGAAGTCCAGACCTCGCTGGAAGTACAGCGTCATCACCAGCGGAAGTCCTGCCTGCGCGGGGAAGTAGAGCAGCGCCAGCACCACGCCCGAGGTGTACGACGGCCGCCGGAACAGCCGCAGGTCGACCAGCGGATCCTTCAGCTCGTTCGTCAGTCGGCGCTCGCGTCGCCAGAACAGGAACAGCAGCACGACCGTCGGGACCGCGAGCAGCAGGAGGGACCGACCGATCGCCTCGAACTCCACGGCGCCGAACAGCACGCAGAACGTCGCGGCGCCGAGGATGAGCGAACCCAGGACGTCGAGCCGGTGCTTGCCCGTCGCGGGCGTCTGCGGAAGGAAGCGTCTCGCCAGCATGATGACCACGATCCCGACCGGGACGTTGACGAAGAACACCAGCCGCCAGCCGAGGTCGGGGCCGCCGAGGGCGATCAGGGCGCCACCGGCGAGCGGGCCCAGGGCCGTGCCCAGACCCACCGTGGTGCCCAGCGCACCGAAGGCCCGACCCCGCTCCTCGCCGCGGAACATCTGCTGCACCAGGCCGGAGACCTGCGGGTTGATCAGCCCTCCCGAGATCCCCTGGAGCAGCCGGGCGGCGATCAGCAGCTCCGCCGTCGGCGCCAGCCCGGACACCGCGCTGGTGACGGCGAACCCGACCACGCCGATCTGGAACATCCGCTTGCGGCCGTGGTCGTCGCCGAGCCGTCCGGCCAGCACCGGCACCAGCCCGAACGTGAGCGTGTAGCCGCTCACGATCCACTGCAGCTGCGAGGGGCCGGCGCCCGGTCGAGTCGCTGATCGACGGGAGCGCGACGTTGGTGATGCTGACGTCCAGGAGCGTCATGAACAGCGCGCTGCAGCACACCAGCAGGGCGATCCAGCGGGTGTTGTCCGAGTCGCCCGTGGGCGGTGCCTCGTCCCGGTGGGTGTGCCGGTCGGTGGGGAACTCGCTCATCGCGCGGTCATCAGAACGGCTCGACCAGCAGTGCGGTGCCCTTGCCGGCGACCCGGGTCAGCACCAGCGTCGCCTCCTCGTCGCCGCGCAGCGACAGCCGCTTGCGCAGCTCGTCGGGTACGACGGAGACGCCGCGCTTCTTGATGGTCAGCCGGCCCACCCCTCGCTCGCGCAGCGCTGCCTTCAGCGGCTTCTCCCGGTAGGGCACCTGCTCCAGCACGCGGTAGGCGCGCGCGAACGGGGTCCGGAACGACGCGTCCGAGCTGACGTAGGCGATGTGCTCGTCGACGAGGTGGCCACCCACGCCGTCGGCGACCGCAGTCACCAGCCCTGCCCGGATCACGGCTCCGTCGGGCTCGTAGAGGAACTGCGACACCGGCCCGGTCGGAGCTCCCGGGTCGTCCTCGTCGGTCAGGGTCGCCAGGCCGCCGTCGCCGAGCACGGTCGCCCGCCGGCGGCAGCTGGCCAGCCGGCCCGACCACAGCACGGCCTCCTTGACCTCACGGTGGTCGCTGACCCACTCGGCCTCGACGCCGT
This sequence comes from uncultured Actinomycetota bacterium, assembly GCA_963842565.1. Taxonomy (GTDB): domain Bacteria; phylum Actinomycetota; class Actinomycetes; order Propionibacteriales; family Nocardioidaceae; genus Marmoricola. The sequence continues at coordinate 82,041 of CAWJGX010000018.1, forward strand.
CGGGCACGAGCTCGTGCGGGATGCCCGGCGCGAGCTTCACGCACGAGTCGCGGTGCAGCAGCTTCTCGACGAAGGGCCAGGGCGGGGTCCACTCGTCGACGTCGAAGCTCCGGCCGGCGGAGGTCCGGCGCGCCGGGTCGGCGTACGCGAGGTCGAAGGGGGAGCTGTCGACGGTGGTGGCGTCGGCGACCGTCACCGCACCTCCGAGCCCGAGCGCGTCGAGGTTGGCGGCCGCCACCGCCACGCGGACGGGATCCTCGTCGACACCGGCGCAGGTGAGGCCCGCCCGCGCGAACGCGACGAGGTCTCCTCCGATGCCGCAGCCGAGGTCGACCAGGGTCTCCATGCCCGCGGCGCGCGCCCGGGCAGCGCGATGGGTGGCCACCGGCAACCGGGTGGCCTGCTCGAGTCCGTCCGGCGTGAAGTACATCCGCGTCGCGAGGTCACCGAACTTCGCCTCCGCCCGGCGTCGCAGCTCGACCTGCGTCAGGGCGGCGGCCACGTGCCCGGCCGACGCCGTACGACGAAGCGCCGACTGTGCCTGCAACGAGTCTCCCGACGCCTCAGCCGCCGCGGCGAGCAGACGTTGGCCCTCGTCGGTCAGCAACCACTGGAAGGCGTCGAGGTCCACCCGACCATCCTCGCGCACGCCCCTGCTGCGGACGGAGTGGCCGCTCCTCACGGCGGGCTTACCGCCGTGCCGGCCACCTCGGTAAGAAACCCGGAAGGTTCCGATAAGGGTCCGGCCGGAGTCTCGGAGCACGCCACCCAAGGGCGCCATTCGAGAGGAACCACCATGAGCATCGACATCTCCCGCACCGCACCGTTGGACCAGGTCGTCCCGCAGCAGGAGCGCCCCGAGATCCATGAGCTGAGAGCCAGCGTGACGGGCACGGTCCACGTGCCCGGTGAGCCCGGCTGGGATGCAGCCAGGACGGCCTGGGCCGTCATGGTCGCCCAGCACCCCCTGGCGGTCGTCGAGGTCGCCGACGCCGACGACGTACGCCGCACGGTGCAGTGGGCCGTCCGCCACGGGCACCAGGTGACCGCCCAACCGGTCGGCCACGGCGCCACGCGTGCGCTCGCCGAGAACCGGATGGACCGCGTGGTCGTCCTGCGCACGCGCGCCCTGAACGACATCGAGATCGACATCCCGAAGGGCACGGTCACCGTCGGTGCCGGCGTCAAGGTGGGGGAGCTCCTCGCCGCCCTCCAGGGGACGGGCCTGACGTTCCTCGCCGGGAGCAGCCCTGACCCGACGGTTGTCGGGATGACCCTCACCGGTGGGATGAGCTGGTTCGGCCGCGCCTACGGTTTCGCCGCGAACGCCGTCGAGTCGGTGCAGATCGTCGATGCCCACGGGGAGCAGCGGACCGTCACGAGCGCCGACCAGGACCTGTTCTGGGCGCTGCGCGGCGGTGGCGGCGACTTCGGCATCGTCACCGCGATGGAGATCCGGCTGCTGCCGGGCTTCCACCTGTACGGCGGTCGGCTGCTGTGGCCCGTCGAGAAGATGCCCGAGGTGCTGCGCGCCTTCCGCGAGGTCACCGAGTCGGCTCCGGACAAGCTCACCCTCTGGTACCACACCTACCAGTTCCCGCCCATGCCCGAGATCCCCGAGGAGATCCGCGGCAAGGCCTTCGCCTCCGTCGCGGTGGCGCACCTGGGCTCGGCGGAGGAGGCGGAGGAGCTGATCGCTCCGCTCCGTGCCGTCGGTGGCGTGGTGATGGACCTGATGGGGCCGGTGCGGATGGCCGACCTGGGCGGGATCGCCGACGAGCCGGTCGACCCGATGCCGTCCATGGAGCACTCGATGCTGCTCGACGACCTCAGCGACCAGCTGATCGAACGGCTCACCTGCGTGGCCGGCGAGAACAGCGGCTCGCCCCTGGCCGTCCTCCAGGTCCGGCACCTCGGCGGGGCCTTCCGGCGTCACGACGACGCCCACGGCGTCTGCGACACCCTCGACCAGCCCTACCTGTTGTTCGCGCTGGGCGTGCCGGCGATGCCTGAGCTCGCGGCCGCGATCGCGACCACGTTCGACCGGCTGGACGTGGCGACGGAGGGTCACACCAACGGACGCACGGTGCCGAACTTCCTCGGGGCCGACGGCGACCTCGACCGGGCCTGGTACCCCGCGACGCGCACGCGCCTGGCCCAGGTGAAGAGCGTCGTGGACCCGCACCACACCATCCGGAGCAACCGGCCCGTCCAGGGGTGAGCACTCCTGCGGCTGGTGCGGTGGACTGGACCACCGCACCAGCCGGGGCAGGGGAGGCCGACATCGCGGTGCGTGTTCGGCCTAACCTGCGGCCCTGGAAGGGGGCGGTGGTGGTCGAAGTCCAGGTGGACGTCCTGGGGCCCCTGCGGGTCCGGGTGGACGGAGCCGAGCAGCGCCTCGGTGGTCGTCGGGACCGCGCCGTGCTGGCGCTGCTGGCCAGCAACGGCGGCAACCCGGTCAGTGCGGAACGGCTGGTGGACGAGGTCTGGGGCGAGGCCGCCCCGTCGTCGGCGACCGGCTCGTTGCAGGTGGCCGTGAGCAAGCTGCGGGGGGTGCTGGACCCCGACCGGACGGGAAGCTCCGGTGCGCCCCTGCTCCAGCGAGGCCCGTCCGGCTACCACCTGCAGGGTGTCGCGCTCGACGCCCACGCGTTCAGCGAGGCCGCGAACACGGTCGGCACGGTGGCACCCGAGGACGCCCTGCGCACGGTGGACGAGGCCCTGGCCTCCTGGCGGGGTCAGCCGTACGCCGACCTGGCCGACGTGCCCTCGCTGGCAGCCGAGGCGACCCGGCTGGCGGAGGACCGGCTGCGCCTGCTCGAGGCGCGGGCCGACGCCCTGCTCCGCCTGGACCGTCCCGACGAGGCGCAGGCGATGCTCGCCCCCCTGGTGAGCGAGCACCCGTTCCGCGAGCGGCTGTGGTCACTGCTGGCACTGGCCCTCTACCGCTGCGACCGACAGGCCGAGGCGCTCGAGACGGTGCGGACGCTGCGCACCCAGCTGGTCGACGAGCTCGGCGTCGACCCCTCCGCCTCGGTGCGTCGGCTCGAGGAGGACATGCTCGCCCAGGCGCCGCACCTCGCGTCCGCACAGGGGGCGTCCGCCAACGGCGCCGCGGTGTCGCCCGGTCGAGCCGACCAGCCGTCTCCGACGACGCACGTGCCGTCCGTGGTCGGACGCGCCGCCGAGCTGGCGGTGCTGGACGGGTCGCTGGCCGACCTGGCCGACCGGGGTCGCGGGGGAGTGCTGCTGCTGACCGGCGAGGCGGGGATCGGCAAGAGCGCCCTGGTCCGCGAGCTGGCGTCGCGGGCGCGGGCGCAGCGGCTCCAGGTCTGCGTGGGCCGCTGCCACGAGGCCGAGCTGGCACCGGCGTACTGGCCGTGGCTGCCGGTCCTCGGCGAGCTCGTCGGCGATGACGCCCCGAGGGAGGTCACCGCCCTGCTCGGCGGGGACATCGATGTCGACGCGGTCCATGCCGGCGCTGCGGCCCTGCGCACGTACGACGCAGCCGCCCGCGTGCTGGGGCAGGCTGCTGGGCCGCTCGTGGTGGTGATCGAGGACGTGCACTGGTCGGACGTGTCCTCCCTGCGCATGCTCACCTACGCGGCCGACGCGCTGCGCGAGCGACCCGTGCTGTTCGTCGTCACGGTGCGTTCCGAAGCCAGTCCCCGGCCCGCGCTGACCGAGGCGCTGGCCGGGTTCTCGCGCCTGGGAGCCAGGCGCCTCGCGTTGTCCCCGCTCGGGTCGGACGAGGTGGCCGCGCTCGTCGAGGACGTGATCGAGGACGCCGCGCCGGACCTCGTCGAGGTGCTCGCCCGACGCAGCGACGGCAACCCCTTCTTCGCCCTCGAGATGGCGCGGCTGCTCGCCGCGGAGGGAGAGCTGAACGCCGACGCCGCCGACGCGCTCGTCGTCCCCGACGGGGTCGCGGACGTGCTGCGGTTGCGCTTCCAGCGCCTTGGTCCGCAGGCACGCGAGACCCTGTCGATCGCCGCGGTGCTCGGGCGTGACTTCGACGCCGGCCTGATCGCGGCCGCGGCCGGCAGGCCCGTGCTCGACGACCTCGACGAGGCCATGGCTGCGGGCATCGTCCGCGACGGCGACCAACCTGGAACCGGGCGCTTCGTGCACGCCCTGGCCCGCGAGACGCTGTACGCCGACCTGCCTGCCGGCCAGCGTGCCCGACGGCATGCAGCCGTCGCGCACGCGCTCGCCGAACGACTGCCGCGCCAGGACGACCTGGTCAGCGAGGTCGCCCACCACTTCAGCAGGGCCGCGGTCTACCAGCCCGACCTGCTGGACGCGGCCGTCGAGCACACCAGCGCCGCAGCGCGCTCCGCGGAACGACGAGGCGCCTTCGAGGAGGCCCGCGAGCTGTGGGTGCGAGCTGTCGACCTCGACGTCCGTGCCGCACCGGCGACCACCGCAGCGGCGCCACGACCTCCTCCTCGGCCTCGCCTGGTTGCTGATGCGTTTCGGTGACTACGACGGGATGCAGTCGCGGTTGCAGGAGGCCCAGGTCCAGGCCCGCGCCGAGGGCGACTACGTCCGCATGGCCGAGGCAGCGACCGGTTTCCGGGGCACCAGCATCTGGTACTGGCGACTGGTCGGCAGCGACGACCCGGAGGCGGTCGAGGTGATCGAGGCGTGCCTGGCCCAGGTGCAGGACCTCGGCCTGCGGGCGCGGTTGCTCGCGACCCTCGGCCTCGAGCACTACATCGCGTGGCGCCCGGAGCTGAGCGACCCGGCACTGTGGGAGTCGCTCGAGGTGGCCCGACGGAGCGGGGACACCGAGGTGCTCCGCGACTGCCTGGCGGCGCGGGAGATGACCCTGTGGGGTCCGGGGATGCACGTGGCATCGAGCGGAGTGTGCCCGCGAGCACCTGACCCTCGGCATGTCTCCCGAGCTGCGGATCACGGCGCTCTTCCAGCTCGGCTCCGCCCAGCACCAGTCCGGGGACACGCGCGCGGCCGACTCCACGATGGCCGCCGCGTTCGCGCTGGCCGACGAGCTCGGTCGCACCGGCCTCGACGTGCCGCTCGCCTTCTGGCGCTGGTTGCGCGCCGACGAGACCGGATCGGCCGACGCCGACCGCCTCGCCGAGGTGGCCATCGAGCTGCATCGCCGTTCGAGCATCGTGTCGCACGCGGAGATCCGCGCCTGCACCCGGCTCGCGGCACTCCACGGCACGCAGGTTCCCGACGACCTGGTGGAGCTCGGCACCGGCCACCCCTACCTCGGCATGCGTGCGGCCGTCGCTCACGCGATCGCCGTGACCGGCGACCACGAACGTGCCCTGGAGGTGCTCGGCGCGCTCGAGCCGCTGGGCACCGACTACACCGCGCTCTTCGGTGCGTGCCTGACGGTGGAGACGCTGGCGATCTGTGGTGCCCCGGACGAGCTGCTCGAGCAAGCCGTGGAGCAGATCCGGCCGCACGGCGACCAGGTGGCCACCTATGGCACGGTCTGGTCGATGGGCTCCACGGCGTACTTCGTGGGCAGCGGGCTGCTGGCGCTCGGTCGCACCGAGGAGGCCGTGGCCGTGCTCGAGCAGGCGATCCTCGCGAACGTCTCCGCGGGGTGCGTCAAGGGCGAGCGGATGGCCCGTCGCCGGCTGGCCGAGGCGACTGCCTGACCCTTCGAGCACCTCGTTCACCCGACCGGTCTGGCACTCGTCTGGTGCGAGTGCTAGTTTCGGTTCTGGCACTCTCCCCGTGAGTGTGCCAGCGCTTGTGTCGACGTGCGACCCCCGCGACGGCGTACTTCTCACAGGCAGCAAACTTCGAATACCAACCATTGTGTGGAAAGTGGAGGTCGGCATCGTGTCGGTCAACATCAAGCCCCTCGAGGACCGGATCGTCGTCAAGGCCCTGGAGGCCGAGCAGACGACGGCGTCCGGACTCGTCATCCCGGACACCGCGAAGGAGAAGCCCCAGGAGGGCGAGGTCATCGCGGTCGGTCCCGGCCGGTTCAACGAGGACGGCGACGGCCGCGTGCCGGTCGACGTGTCCGTCGGCGACAAGGTCATCTACAGCAAGTACGGCGGCACCGAGGTCAAGTACGCCGGCGAGGAGTACCTCATCCTCTCCGCCCGCGACGTGCTGGCCATCGTTTCCTGATCCAACTCACGGATAGTCCAGATCGTTTGGCCGCTCGGGAGCACGCTCCAGGACGCCGAATGATCTGGACTATCGCCGTTTAACCACTGAAAGGAGCATCCCCGGATGCCCAAGATCCTGGAGTTCGACGAGAACGCCCGACGCTCCCTCGAGCGCGGTGTCGACAAGCTCGCCAACGCCGTCAAGGTGACGCTCGGCCCGCGTGGCCGCTACGTCGTGCTGGACAAGAAGTGGGGAGCCCCCACGATCACCAACGACGGTGTCACCGTCGCGCGTGAGATCGAGCTGGACGACCCGTTCGAGAACCTCGGTGCCCAGCTCACCAAGGAGGTCGCGACCAAGACCAACGACGTCGCCGGTGACGGCACGACGACCGCGACCGTGCTGGCTCAGGCCATGGTCCACGAGGGCCTGCGCGCCGTGGCCGCCGGTGTGAACCCGATGGCGCTCAAGCGCGGCATGGACCAGGCGACCGCCGCTGTCAACAAGGCGCTCGACGAGTCCGCCCGCGACGTGGACGACCGCAACGACATGGCCGCCGTGGCCACGGTCTCCAGCCGCGACGCGGTCATCGGTGACCTGCTCGCGCAGGCCTTCGACAAGGTCGGCAAGGACGGCGTGATCACCGTCGAGGAGTCCAACACCATGGGCACCGAGCTGGAGTTCACGGAGGGCATGCAGTTCGACAAGGGCTACCTCTCGCCGTACTTCGTGACCGACCAGGAGTCGATGGAGGCCGTCCTCGACGACCCCTACATCCTGCTGCACCAGGGGAAGATCTCCGCGATCGCGGAGCTGCTCCCGCTGCTGGAGAAGGTCATCCAGGCCGGCAAGCCGCTGTTCATCCTCGCCGAGGACGTCGAGGGCGAGGCGCTCTCGACCCTGGTGGTCAACAAGATCCGCGGCACCTTCAACGCCGTCGCGGTCAAGGCCCCGGCCTTCGGTGACCGTCGCAAGGCGATGATGCAGGACATCGCCACCCTCACCGGTGGCCAGGTCGTCGCCCCCGAGGTCGGGCTCAAGCTCGACCAGGTCGGTCTCGACGCGCTCGGCACCGCCCGCCGCGTCGTGGTGACCAAGGACAACACCACGATCGTCGAGGGTGGCGGCAAGCCCGACGAGGTCAACGGCCGGGTCAACCAGATCAAGGCCGAGATCGAGGCCAGCGACTCCGACTGGGACACCGAGAAGCTCCAGGAGCGTCTCGCGAAGCTGGCCGGCGGCGTCTGTGTCGTCAAGGTCGGCGCGGCCACCGAGGTCGAGCTCAAGGAGAAGAAGCACCGCATCGAGGACGCCGTCTCCGCGACGCGCGCCGCGATCGAGGAGGGCATCGTCGCCGGTGGCGGCTCGGCCCTCGTGCACGCGGTCTCCGCCCTCGAGGGTGACCTCGGCCTGACCGGCGACGAGGCGGTCGGCGTGCGCGTCGTCCGCAAGGCCGTCGACGAGCCGCTGCGCTGGATCGCCGAGAACGGTGGCGTCCAGGGCTACGTGGTGATCTCCAAGGTCCGCGAGCTCGGCGTCGGCAACGGCTACAACGCCGCCACCGACGAGTACGGCGACCTGGTCTCCCAGGGCGTCCTCGACCCGGTCAAGGTGACCAAGTCGGCCCTGGTCAACGCGACCTCGATCGCCGGCATGCTGCTCACCACCGAGACCCTGATCGTGGACAAGCCCGAAGAGGAAGAGCCCGAGGCCGCCGGCCACGGGCACGGCCACGGTCACTGATCCGATGGGACCGCGGTTTCACTAGGTCCCTTGTGAAACAGGCACTTCCCCCGCGTTGCAACGTGGGGGAAGTGCCTGTTTTCGTGGGGAGTGACCAGGCTCAGCCGCCGTGCTCGTGGTTTCGAGACGGCTCGGCCAGCCCCTCGCTCCGTTCGGGCCTGGCCGATCCTCCTCAACCTCCCGAGCCAGACGGCGACTTCACAGGCTCAGCCGCCGTGCTCGTGACGCATCGCGGTGACGGCCTCGTCGATGATCCGGCGCATCGCGGCCTCGGCGGCGACCGGGTCCTTGAGGAGTACGGCGCGGCTCACGGCGTCGTGCAGCGCGATCGCCTCCGGGTTGGGCCGGTCCGGCATCATCCCGTGGTGGGTGCGGCCGGCCAGCACCTCGGTGACCACCTCGCCGAGGGCGGTCATCATCTCGTTGCCGCTGGCCTCGAGCAGGGTCTGGTGGAACGCCACGTCCGCGACCAGGTAGGCCTCGAGGTCGCCGGACCGGCCGTGCACGACCATGTCGGCGACCGACGCGGAGAGCCGGGCGCACTGCTGGGGGGTGGCCCGCTCGGCGGCCAGGGAGGCGGCGAGCGGCTCGAACCCGCGGCGCAGCTCGCTCAGGGAGAGCAGCTGGGCGGTGCGGTCCCCGCCGGACCCCCCGTCGAGGCGCCAGCGGATCAGTCGTGGGTCGAAGACGTTCCAGGACCCTCTCGCGAGGACCGTGACGCCGACGCGCCGGCGCGAGGACACCATCCCCATCGACTCGAGCACCCGGATCGCCTCGCGGGCGACCGGCATCGACACGGCGTACTCCCGGGCGATGCCGTCCAGGGTCAGCACGTCCCCTGAGGCGAGCGCGCCGGAGACGAGCCGCGAGCCGAGGGCGTCGAGGACGCCCGCGTGCAGGGCGCCGCTGCCGCGCCCGGCGAGAGGGTCGCGGGACGGTTCGCTCATGGACGCATCCTGTCACTCGATCGGCTAAAGATCAGATCAATCTCTCCAAAACTCTTGCAATGATCTTATCTTTGCGGGCACACTGTGTCGACCGTCACAGCACCCGGGAGCAGCATGAGCAGCACGTCGCAGGAGCAGCAGACCCCGCCACTCGTCGTGGCGATGGGTGTCTCCGGGTCCGGCAAGTCCACCGTCGGCGCGGCCCTCGCGCAACGCCTGGGGGTCCCGTTCGCGGACGCCGACGACTTCCACCCGGCGGCCAACATCGCGAAGATGACCGCCGGACACGCGCTGGACGACCACGACCGGCATCCCTGGCTCGAGTCGATCGGGGAGTGGCTGGCCGACCACGCCGCGTCGGGCGGCGTGATGAGCTGCTCGGCGCTCAAGCGCCAGTACCGGGACCAGCTGCGCCACCACGCCCCGACCACCGAGTTCGTGCACCTGCACGGCAGCCGCGAGGTGATCGCCCGGCGCCAGGCCAGCCGCCCCGGCCACTTCATGCCGCCCGCCCTGCTCGCGTCCCAGTTCGCCACCCTCGAGCCGCTCGCCCCGGACGAGTCCGGCTTCGTGATCGACGTCGACCAGAGCATCGACACGATCGTCCAGACGTACGTCGACCAGCACCAGCACGCCTGACAGGAGTTCCGATGTCCTTCATCCCTCTCGCCGATCCCGCACCGCTGATCGAGCCGGTCGCGCCCGGCTGGCAGCTGGTGACGGCCGCGCTGCTGGCGATCGCGCTGATCGTCGTGCTGATCACCGTGGGCAAGATGCACCCGTTCCTGGCGCTGATCTTCGGTGGCCTGACCGTCGGCATCGTGGCCGGCGAGAACATCAACGACGTACTGGTCAGCTTCACCACGGGCTTCGGTACGACGGCCGCGGGCGTCGGCGCGCTGATCGCGCTCGGCGCGATGTTCGCCAAGCTCCTGGCCGACTCCGGAGGAGCGGACCAGATCGTCGACACGATCGTCGGCAAGTCGTCACGGGCCGGACTGCCGTGGGCCATGGCCGGGGTCGGTGCGCTCATCGGGCTGCCGATGTTCTTCGAGATCGGCCTGGTCCTGCTGATGCCGGTGATCTACCTGGTCGCCCGGCGGGCTCAGCTCTCCGTGATCGCCATCGGTGTCCCGACGCTGGCCGGCCTCTCCGCGATGCACGGCCTCGTCCCCCCGCACCCGGGACCGCTCCTCGCCATCCAGACCCTGAACGCCGATCTCGGCCTCACCCTGATGTTCGGGATCATCGTGGCGATCCCGACGGTGATCATCGGTGGGCCGCTGTTCGGTCGACTCGCGGGCCGCTGGGTCGACGTACCCGCGCCCGACCTGTTCGGCGACCTGGAGGAGACCGACAAGGGCAACCGGCCGAGCTTCGGCGTGACGCTCGCGACGGTGCTGCTGCCCGTGGTGCTGATGATGGCCAAGGCGATCGTCGACATCGTCGTCGACAACCCCGACGACCTCGTCCAGCAGGTCTTCGACGTGATCGGCAACCCGTTCGTCGCGCTGCTCACCGCGGTCGTCGTCGCGATGTTCACCTTCGGCAAGGGCTCGGGAATGGACCGCGAGGGCATCAGTGCGTCGATCTCCGAATCGCTCCCGCCCATCGCGGGCATCCTGCTGATCGTCTCGGCCGGCGGCGGCTTCAAGCAGGTCCTCGTCGACACCGGGATCGGCACGCTGCTCGCCGACTGGGCCAAGGGCGCCGACGTGTCGGTGATCCTGCTGGCCTGGGTGATCGCCGTCCTGATCCGCCTGGCCACCGGTTCCGCCACCGTCGCCACCATCACCGCGTCGGCGCTGATGGTGGGGCTGGTCCAGGGCATCGGCCAGACCGACACCTCGCTGGTGGTGCTCGCCATCGGCTCCGGATCGTTGTTCTTCTCCCACGTCAACGACGCCGGCTTCTGGCTGGTCAAGGGGTACTTCGGACTGTCCATGGGCCAGACGATCAAGTCGTGGTCGCTGATGGAGACGGTGCTCTCGGTCAGCGGGCTGGCGTTCGTGCTGGTGCTCGGGATCGTGGTCTGAGCCCAGGTCTCAGTCGCGGCCGCGCAGGTAGCTCACCCGCATCGGCCTCAGCTCGGGACGCATCAACCCGAGGTGACCGCGGGGTCCTCGAGCATGATCGCGCGAGCGGCCTCCTCGTCGTCGGCCTCGATCACCGCGATGCCGGTGTTCTCCTAGGGTCGGCGCACCGTCACAGCAGCGGGACGAACCGGTAGCTGCCGTGGGTGCTGGTCTCCAGGCTCGATCCCGTCCGGATGCCGAGCATCATCGTCCCGCGGACCGGCACCACGATCCGGCCGTCCTCGGCGAGCTGCTCGACGAGGGTGTGCGGCAGCGAGGGCGCGTCCGCCGACACCAGGATCCGGTCGTACGGCGCGCCCTCCGGCCAGCCGAGCACGTGCTTGTCCGCCTGGCGCACCACTGCCCAGGTGTAGGCCGTCCGGGCGAGGTTCTCCCGGCCCCACCGCACCAGCTCGGGCACCAGCTCGACCCCGAGCACCGATCCCGTCGGGCCGGTGAGCTCGGCCAGCAGGGCGGTGGTCCATGCAGAGCCGGAGCCGACGTCGAGGACACGGTCGCCGGCACGGACCTCGAGCAGCACGAGCATCGCGGCGACCGTGCGAGGTTGGGAGTTCGTCTGGCCGTGACCGATCTGGAGCGGTCCGTCGAAGCCGGCGCGACGGCGTGCCGCGCGGGGCAGGAACCCCGCCCGGGGCACCGCGTCGAAGGCGGCTCGGACCGCGTCCACCACTCCACTGAACCACGACGGCGAGGCTCATCGACCTGCCTGTCTCGCCCGGTTTGTTGACATGCCCGAAACAGAGGGGAATCCATCGCGCAACACGCCGCGATCACAGTGGCCGCATGTTCTTCCGAGTGCGTGCGTCGTTGACCGAACGCCCGGGAGCTCTCGCGCTGCTCGCCACCCGATGTGGAGATGCCGGCCTGAACATCCTGGGCCTGCAGATCTTTCCTGACCTCGGCCGGGTCACCGATGAGCTGGTGATCAGTGCGCCTGAGGACTGGACCGCGGGGGCGGTCGCCGAGCTCGTGAGTGGTGCAGGCGGGGACGAGGTGAGCGTCGAACCCTGCACCACTCACGACCTGATCGACCAGCCGACGCGCTGGCTCACCGCGGCGCACGACGTCGTCAACGACCCCGGCACCCTGCCGACGGTGATCGAGAAGCTGCTCGGTGCGCATCCCGAGAAGTGGAGCGCGACCGAGCACTCCCGCGTGGCGGCGCTGCGCACCCTGGCGGAGTCGCTCGGCGCCAGCACGGTGACCACCCGCGCCGCCCCGGTCGAGTACGACGAGACCGCCAGCGGCGTCGTCGCCCGGATCGGTGGACACGTGGTCGGCGTCGCGGCGTTCGCCCTGACGACGGGTCGGGAGCTGACCGTCGAGGTCGCTCCGGCCTGGCGGCGCCTCGGCATCGGCAGCAGCCTGCTCACGCGGGCCGCGTCGCAGGCAGCGGCGGCGGGCGAGACCGAGATCGTGCTGCTCTCGCCGGCCGATGACGAGGGCTTCGTCTCGATGCTGTGCAGTGCCGGCCTCCGCGCACGCATCAAGGTCACGGACGGCTTGCTGCAGGCGCGGATCGTGGTCAGCGGCGTACGCCGACCCAGCAGACTCACCGTCGTCCCGGGGGAAGATCCGGCGGCCACCGGCAGTTAGACTCGAGGACCCGTCGTACTGCACCGGAAGGCCCCCGGATCGATGTCCTCTGAAGTACCCGAGAAGTTCGCTCAGCTGGGCCTGACCTACGACGACGTGCTCCTGCTGCCGGGTGAGACCGACGTGATCCCCAGCGAGGTCGACACCAGCACCCGGCTGACCCGGAAGATCAGCCTGCGCACGCCGCTGATCTCGAGCGCGATGGACACGGTGACCGAGTCGCGGATGGCGATCGCGATGGCCCGTCAGGGCGGCATCGGCATCCTGCACCGCAACCTCTCGATCGAGGACCAGGCCTACCAGGTCGACCTCGTGAAGCGGACCCAGACCGGGATGATCTCCAACCCGGTGACGATCGGGCCCGACGCGACGCTGGAGGAGCTCGACAAGATCTGCGGCGAGTACCGCGTCTCCGGCCTCCCCGTCGTCGACCTCGACGACCACCTGCTGGGCATCATCACCAACCGCGACCTGAGGTTCACCCCGGTGGCGGAGTGGGCCAGCACGAAGGTCGACGAGGTGATGACCCCGATGCCGCTGATCACGGCGCCGGTCGGGATCAGCCGTGAGGACGCCACCATGCTGCTGCGCAAGCACAAGCGCGAGCGGCTGCCGATCGTCGACGAGAGCGGCCGGCTCGCCGGGCTGATCACGGTCAAGGACTTCGTGAAGTCCGAGCAGTTCCCGAACGCCTCCAACGACGCCGACGGCCGACTCCTCGTCGGCGCCGCCGTCGGCTACTTCGGCGAGGCCTGGGAGCGGGCCACCACCCTGGTCGAGGCCGGGGTCGACGTGCTCGTCGTCGACACCGCCCACGGTCACGCCCGGCTGCTGCTCGACATGATCCGCCGGCTCAAGGCAGACCCGGCCACCCGCCACGTCCAGGTCGTCGGCGGCAACGTCGCGACGCGCGACGGTGCCCAGGCACTGGTGGACGCCGGGGTCGACGCGGTCAAGGTCGGCGTCGGTCCGGGCTCGATCTGCACGACGCGCGTGGTCGCCGGGGTCGGCGTACCCCAGGTGACGGCGGTCTACGAGGCGTCGCTGGCCTGCGGTCCCGCGGACGTGCCGCTCATCGCCGACGGCGGCCTGCAGTACTCCGGTGACATCGCCAAGGCCCTCGTCGCCGGCGCGGAGTCGGTGATGTTCGGCTCGCTGCTCGCCGGCTGCGAGGAGAGCCCGGGCGACCTGGTCTTCGTCAACGGCAAGCAGTACAAGTCCTACCGCGGCATGGGCTCGCTGGCTGCCATGTCCAGCCGTGGGAAGAAGTCCTACTCGAAGGACCGCTACTTCCAGGCCGACGTGGAGAGCGACGACAAGATCGTGCCCGAGGGCATCGAGGGCCAGGTGGCCTACCGCGGCCCGCTGTCCGCCGTCGCCCACCAGCTGATCGGCGGCCTGCACCAGTCGATGTTCTACGTCGGCGCGCGCAGCATCCCGGAGCTCCGCGAGAAGGGCCGCTTCGTGCGGATCACCTCGGCGGGGCTCAAGGAGAGCCACCCGCACGACGTACAGATCACCACCGAGGCCCCCAACTACTCGTGGCGCTGACGCGCCCGCGGCTGGTCGCCACCGATCTCGACGGCACCATCGTCCGCTCCGACGGGAGCGTGTCCACCCGGACGCGCGAGGTGCTGCTCGACCTCGACGGGCGCGGGGTCCCGGTCGTCTTCGTGACCGGGCGGCCGCTGCGCTGGATGGAGGAGCTGTGGAGCGCCGTGGGCGCCCACGGCCTGGCGATCGTCGCCAACGGCGCCGTGGTGTACGACGTCACCTCCCGCCGGGTCCGTGACGTCAGGGGCATCACTCGGGAGCAGGGACTGCGGCTGGTCGAGGTCATCGACCAGGCCGCTCCCGGCGCGGTGTTCGCGATCGAGACGGTCGACGGCCTTCGACTCGGGGACGGCTTCCAGGGACGACGCGACCTGCCGGCGGAGACGCCTCGCGGCCCACTCGCGGACGTGTGGGACCAGGACGCCCTCAAGGTCCTGGTCCGGCACCCGGTGCTGCCCTTCGACGACTTCCGCGAGAGTGTGACCGAGGCGCTGGGCGACCTGGCGGCGCCGTCCTGGTCGATGGAGGGTCTCGTCGAGATCAGCGCCCCCGGGATCACCAAGGCCGCGACGCTTGCCCGGGTGAGCGCCGAGCTCGGCGTCGAGGCCGTCGACGTGGTCGCGTTCGGGGACATGCCGAACGACCTGGCGATGCTCACCTGGGCCGGGACCGCCTACGCCATGGGCAACGCCCACCCCAGCGTGCTGGAGGTGGCCGACCACGTGGCGCCGACGAACGACGAGGACGGCGTCGCAACCGTGCTCGCCCAGCTCTTCGATCTGTGAGGCAATGTCCCATGAACGATGTGCGCATCCGCCCGCTCACCGAGGCGGACTGGCCGCAGGTGCACGACCTCGTGGTCGAGGTCGCGATGGCCGGGGAGACCTACGCCATGGAGGTCCCGGAGTCCGAGCAGGAGACGCGCGAGCTCTGGACGGGTCAGCACAACGTGGTCGCGGTCGATGGTGACATGGTGCTGGGCTCGGCCAAGATGGGCCCGAACCGACCGGCCCAGGGCGCACACGTCGGGACCGCGTCGTTCATGGTCGCCGCCGCCGCCCGAGGCCGCGGGATCGGCCGGGCGTTGGGTGAGTACGCCGTGTCGTGGCTGGCCCGCAACGACTTCGCGGCGATCCAGTTCAACGCCGTCGTCTCCACCAACACCGCAGCGATCGCCCTGTGGCACTCGCTCGGCTTCGAGACGATCGGCACCGTACCCACCGCCTTCCGCCTGCCCGGTGACTCCGCGACCGCGTCGTACGCCGACCTGCACGTGATGTACCTGTCCCTGGCGGCCTCGTGAACGAGGTCGTCGAGATCCGCCGCTACCCGGTGAAGTCCATGGCGGGAGAGTCGGTCGAGTCCGCCGCCGTCGACGCTCGCGGCCTGGTCGGTGACCGTTGGTTTGCCGTCACGGACTCGGACGGTCGGCTTGCCTCAGGCAAGGACTCACGGCGGTTCCGGCGCCGTGACGCGGTCTTCGCCCACGCCGCGCAGATCGTGGACGGCGAGGTGCTGGTCACCGGCCCACGCGGCGTGTGGCCGGTGGGCGACCCGGAGCTCGACCGGGCGCTCAGCGAGCAGATGGGCGACGAGGTGCACGTGCTGCCCGAGAGCGGGACTCCGCACCAGGACGCCGGCCAGGTCTCACTCGTCGGCACAGCCTCCCTCGACTGGTGTCGTGAGCACCTCGAGGTCGACGGTGACCGCCGCCGGATCCGCCCGAACATCGTGGTGCGCACGAGCGAACCGTTCGTCGAGGAGACGTGGGCCGGCGCCAGGCTGCAGATCGGCAACGTCGTCCTGACGGTGGTCGAGCGCATCGAACGATGCCGGATGGTCGATGTCGCGCAGGAGGGTCTGGACGCCCAACCCGGATGGCTGAAGGCGTTGGGGCGAGTGCGGGACCTCAGTCTCGGGATGTATGCCGACGTCGCGCGGGCGGGCAGCATCACCCGGGGTGACCCGGTCCTGGTCCTCAGCGTGAAAGACTTCCTCAGTGACTGAGATCGAGATCGGGCGCGCCAAGCGCGGTCGCCGGGCCTACTCCTTCGACGACATCGCGATCGTGCCGAGCCGGCGCACCCGTGACCCCGAGGAGGTGTCCACGGCCTGGCAGATCGACGCCTACCGGTTCGACCTCCCGATCGTCGCTGCGCCGATGGACTCGGTGATGTCACCGGAGACGGCGATCGCCTTCGGGAAGTACGGCGGACTCGGGGTGCTGAACCTCGAGGGCCTCTGGACGCGGTACGACGACCCGACCGACCTGCTCGAGGAGGTCGCCGGCCTCGAGGGCCCGGACGCCGTACGCCGGATGCAGCAGATCTACGCCGAGCCGATCAGGGCCGAGCTGATCACCGAGCGCCTCCGGGAGATCCGGGACGCGGGCGTGACGGTGGCCGGGAGCCTGAGCCCCCAACGCACCAAGGAGTTCGCCAAGACCGTCGTCGACGCGGGCGTGGACATGTTCGTCATCCGCGGCACCACCGTGAGCGCCGAGCACGTCAGCGCGCAGGCCGAGCCGCTGAACCTCAAGGAGTTCATCTACGAGCTCGACGTCCCGGTGATCGTGGGCGGCTGCGCCACCTACCAGGCCGCCCTGCACCTGATGCGCACCGGCGCAGCGGGCGTGCTCGTCGGGTTCGGCGGAGGCGCGGCACACACCACGCGCACCGTGCTCGGCGTCGCCGTACCCATGGCCAGCGCCGTGGCCGACGTCGCCGCCGCCCGTCGCGACTACATGGACGAGTCCGGGGGGCGCTACGTGCACGTGATCGCGGACGGCTCCATCGGTCGCAGCGGTGACATCGCCAAGGCGGTCGCGTGTGGTGCCGACGCGGTGATGATCGGGTCCCCGCTGGCGCGCGCCACCGACGCCCCGGGCAAGGGTTTCCACTGGGGCACCGAGGCCCACCACGCCGAGCTGCCCCGCGGCCAGCGGGTCGCCTTCGAGACCGTCGGCACCCTCCAGGAGATCCTCTTCGGGCCCTCGCACGTGGCCGACGGGACGATGAACCTGATCGGCGCTCTGAAGCGGGCGATGGCCACCACGGGCTACACCGACGTCAAGGAGTTCCAGCGGATCGAGGTCGTCGTCTCCTGACGACGGCTCGTGAACGGCCCGTAACAAGGGGCTGACAGACTCGATGGCATGAGCCTCACCGCTGATCTCGGACCCGGTTCGCGCGCGACTGCTCTCGACGCGATGGCGGGGACCGAGCTCGACGTCCTGGTCGTCGGCGGCGGGGTCGTGGGGGCGGGCACCGCGCTCGATGCCGTCTCCCGCGGGCTGTCGACCGCACTCGTCGAGCAGCGCGACTTCGCGAGCGGCACCTCCTCGCGGTCCTCGAAGCTGGTGCACGGAGGCCTGCGCTACCTGGAGATGTTCGACTTCGCGCTGGTCCGGGAGGCGCTCGAGGAGCGCGGGCTGCTCCTGACCCGGCTCGCACCGCACCTGGTGCGCCCGGTCCCGTTCCTCTACCCGCTGCACCACACCTGGGAGCGGCCGTACGTCGGTGCAGGTCTGGTGCTCTACGACGGGCTGGCGATGGCCGGCAAGTACGAGGTGGGCGTGCCCCGGCACAAGCACCTCTTCCGCAAGCAGCTGGCGCGGATCGCCCCGGACCTGCGCACCGACGAGCTCACCGGCGCGGTCCGCTACTACGACTGCCAGGTCGACGACGCCCGGCTGGTGATGAACATCGCCCGCACCGCCGCGGCGTACGGCGCCCACGTCGCCTCGCGCACCAAGGTCACCGGGTTCCTGCGCGAGGGCGGGCGGGTGGTCGGCGCACGGGTGACGGACCTCGAGACCGGCCGCGAGATCGAGGTGCGCGCCAAGGTCGTGGTCAACGCGGGCGGCGTCTGGACCAACGAGATCCAGGACATGCTCGGCGGTCGCGGCGCGCTCGACGTCGAGGCCAGCAAGGGCATCCACCTCGTCGTCCCGCGCGACCGGATCCGCAGCGAGGCCGGGTTCATCACCAAGACCGAGACGTCGGTGCTGTTCGTGATCCCCTGGGGCCGCCACTGGATCATCGGCACCACGGACACCCCGTGGGACCTCGACCTCGCCCACCCTGCCGCGTCGCGCGCGGACATCGACTACGTGCTCGGTCACGTCAACAAGCTGCTGAAGACGCCGCTCGACCACGACGACGTCGAAGGGGTGTACGCCGGTCTCCGGCCGCTGCTCCGGGGCGCCACCGAACCCACCTCGAAGATCTCGCGTGAGCACACGGTGGCCACCCCGGTGCCGGGGCTGGTGATGATCGCCGGCGGCAAGCTGACCACCTACCGGGTGATGGCGCGGGACGCCGTCGACGCGGCGACGGCGTCACTCGAGGGATCGGTCGGCGCGAGCATCACCGACCGCGTGCCCCTGCTCGGGGCGAGCGGGTTCGAGGCGCGCACCAACCAGCGGGTCGCCCTCGCCCGCGCCAGCGACCTGGGCATCGCCCGCATCGACCACCTGCTCGGCCGGTTCGGTGGCCTGATCGACGAGGTGCTCGGCCTGGTCGACCTGCGGCCCGAGCTGGGCCAGCCGCTGAGTGGCGCCGAGGACTACCTCGCGGCCGAGGTCGTCTACGCCGTGACCCACGAGGGCGCCCGTCATCTCGACGACGTGCTGTGCCGCCGTACGCGCATCTCGATCGAGTTCTTCGACCGCGGGACCGCCGCGGCTCGCCCCGCCGCGGAGCTGATGGCGGCCGAGCTCGGCTGGGACCAGGCCCGCCTCGACGACGAGGTCGACCACTACCTGCGCCGCGTCGAGGCCGAGCGGCAGAGCCAGGAGAAGCTCACCGACCAGGAGGCCGACGAGGCGCGGGTCCAGGCACCCGAGGGGCCCTGGGCGGTCTAGCGCTTCGGCTCCTCCGGCAGCCAGCCGTCGTCGGGGAATCCCTCACTCTTGTACTTCTCGAGCACCGGCAGGAAGTCGGCCAGGGAGCCGTCGGACGGCGAGGGCTGCCAGGTGCCGTCGACCACCCGGTCGAGATGACCCAGGCACATCTCCCAGCCGGCGCCGTTTCGGGCACCGGCGCCCTTGGTGGAGAGCAGGTTGACCAGGACGAGACGGCAGCCGTCCTCGTGCTCGTCGAGCGTGAAGTGCAGCTCGTCGTCCTGCCACTCGAAGGAGAAGGCGTGCGGAGGGTCCCAGAGCAGCACCCGGCTGGTCCTCGGCTCCGGGGCGTAGGGGTCGCCCGCCAGGGTGATGGAGCCGCCGGTGCGCGCGTCGTGGCTCACCTCGGGAGAGGGGAACCAGTGCTGCATCTCGGCCGGGTCGGTCACTGCGTGCCAGACCTGCTCGACGGGCTGGGAGTAGATCCGCTCGAACCGAACGGCCGGGCGGCCGTCGACCTCGAGGTAGGTGCCGTTGTCGGTGGTCCTCATCGTGTCTCCTTGTCCAGGTGGGCCCCGAGCCGGTCGAGGCTGTCGTTCCACAGGCGTCGGTACGGCGCGAGCCAGGTGTCGAGCTCGGCCATCGGCGCCGGCTCGATCGCGTAGATCCGCCGCTGGGCGCGCTGCTCGACCCGGACCAGCCCTGCCTCGCGCAGCACCTTGAGGTGCTTGGAGGTCTGCGGCTGGGTCAGACCGAGACGGTCGACCAGCTCGCCGACCGAGAGCTCCTCCTGCGTGAGCAGGTCCAGGACGTCGCGGCGGTGCGGGTCGACGAGCGCCGTCCAGAGGGTGTTCTCCATGCAGTCGAACATGCCTCAAGAGGCATATGCCTGTCAAGACATGGACGGGCTCACGACCGTGGCGCGGGTCCGGTCGTCCGGCCCACGATCAGCTCGGAGGGCAGGAACACCTGGCGCTCACGTGCCTCGGTGTCGAGGAGGAGCTGGACGGCGCGGCGGCCCTTGTCGGCGATCGGTTGCCCGATCGTGGTCAGCTCGGCCGCCAGGGCGGCCTCGATGCCGTCGAAGCCGGCGACCGAGACGTCGCCCGGGACGTCGAGCCCGGCCCGGGTCAGCTCGTCGACGACGGCCAGGGCCATCAGGTCGCTGACCGCGACGACCGCGGTCGCGGTGGGGCGCTCGCGCAGCACGAGGCGGGTGCTGGCCACCGCGCAGGCGACGCTGTTGGTGCCCGCGGAGACGAAGGACACCTGGGCGTCGCCCAGACCCTCGGCGAGCCCGCGGAGCCGTTCGGCGGAGTCGGCCCAGCCGATCTGCCGGTACTTGTGCACCAGGTCGGCGACGCCCGTCGTACCCACCCACTCGCCGTCCGGGTCGACGTCCTCGAGGTCCACGACGACGACCACGTCGCGATGGCCGAGCTCGGCCAGGTGGGCGCCGAGCGCGCGACCGGCGGCGAGCTCGTCGATGGTGACGAAGTCGCCTCCAGCCTCGGAGGCCACCGTGAGCACCACGGGGATGCCGCGCCGTCGAGCCGCGATCACGCCCGGGTGGGTGTCCCCGGCGCAGATCGCCAGGAACCCGTCGACCACGGCATAGGTCACGCCCGCCGGGTCGGCCGGGCTGTCGTTGGGGATCGGCAGCAGGTTGATGCTGATGCCGTTCTCCTCCAGCACGTCGGCCACGGCGCCGAACAGGGTGATGGCGTACGGGTCGCGGAAGGCGTAGGACAGCTGGTCGGCGTAGATGATGCCGACCGCGTCGGCGCGGCCGTGCCGCAGGGCCCGACCGGCCGCGCTCGGTCCGTGGTAACCGAGCTCGGCACCGGTGGCCAGGATGCGCGCGCGCACGTCCTCGGACAGCTTCTCGGGACGGTTGTAGGCGTTGGAGACGGAGGCGACCGAGACTCCCACGGCTGCGGCCACGTCCTTCATCGTCACGCCTGGCACGCTCCTCATCCTAGGAGCGGGCCCCGATCAGCCGCGCAGGCGCGGACCGGCGCGTGGCCAGCCGCCACCGCAACGGGCGCGCGACGGGCAGCCGGAGCCGGCGACGCGGGGGCCGGTCGGGGACGACCGGGGCGTTCGGCAGGGCGGAGCGGGCTTCGCTCGCTGCTGGAATCGGTACGTAGATCATGACGAGCTCCTTGTCGTTGTTAATCGATACACCAAATCTGACAGGTAAATCGATTAACAACAAGGTCTGGCGCAAAAATTCTTCGCCCGATCCGGCGCCGGCTGACAGGCTGCGTGCGTGACCTCGTACATCTCGCACACCACGATCGACTGCCACGACGCCTATCAGCTCTCCGAGTGGTGGAAGCAGGTGCTGGAGTACGTCGACCTGCCGGACGACCCGAACGCGCCCGGCCACGAGGAGTGCTGGATCCAGCGCCCCGACGGCGGCCACCCGCTGCTGTTCATCGAGGTTCCGGAGGAGAAGCAGGTGAAGAACCGGATCCACCTCGACCTGCGCCCGAGCGCCGGCTCCCGCGACGAGGAGCTCGCCCGCCTGCTCGGCCTCGGCGCCACCCAGGTGGACGACCAGCGCAACGACGACGGCACCGGCTGGGTCGTGCTGGTCGATCCCGAGGGCAACGAGTTCTGCATCCTGCGCAGCCTCGAAGAGGTCGAGGCGGCCAGCGAGGTCGCTGTCGGACCCACCTCGTAGACTCAGGAGCAACCCCCTCACCTGCAAGGTCGGGGGTCGTTGTGCGTGCCTGCACCCGTTTCTAGGAGCACCGTTGAGCCTCGCCGGCCTGGCCGATCTCGTCCTGCGTGAGCCTGCGCTCGCGGCGTCGATGGACGACGCGAAGTCGGGGGCGAGCACCCTCGACCTCACCGGCCCCGCGGCGCTGCGCCCGTTCGTGGTCAAGGGCCTGGTCGACGCGGGTCGCACCGTGCTCGTGGTCGCGGCGACCGTGCGTGAGGCAGAGGACCTGACCGAGGAGCTCGAGGACCTGCTCGAACCCTCCTCGGTGGCGCTCTACCCCGCCTGGGAGACGCTGCCCCACGAGCGGCTCAGCCCGCGCAGCGACACGGTCGGACGTCGGCTCGCGGTCCTGCGCCGGCTCAAGCACCCGGGCACCGAGGAGAACAACGGCCCGCTCAAGGTCGTGGTCGCTCCGGTGCGCTCCGTGCTCCAGCCACAGGTCAAGGGACTCGCCGACCTCGCCCCGGTGGAGCTGGCCCCCGGTGACGAGGTCGAGCTCGAGGACGTCGTACGCCGGCTCGCGGGCGCGGCGTACTCCCGCGTCGACCTCGTCGAGAAGCGCGGCGAGTTCGCCGTGCGCGGCGGGATCGTCGACGTCTTCCCGCCGACCGAGGAGCACCCGCTGCGGGTGGAGTTCTTCGGCGACGAGGTCGACGAGATCCGGACCTTCGCCGTCGCCGACCAGCGCACCCTCGAGCCGGTCGAGCGCCTCTGGGCGCCGCCGTGCCGCGAGCTCCTCCTCACCGACGAGGTCAGGTCGCGCGCTGCCGAGCTGGGCCTGGCCCACCCGCAGCTCAGCGAGATCACCGACAAGCTCGCCCAGGGCATCGCCGTCGAGGGGATGGAGTCGCTGACCCCGGTGCTCGTCGACGAGATGGAGATGCTCGTCGAGCTGCTGCCGCGCGAGACCCACGTGCTCGTCCTCGACCCCGAGCGGGTGCGCACCCGCGCGCACGACCTGGTCGCGACCAGCGAGGAGTTCCTCGGCGCCAGCTGGGCTGCCGCGGCCTCCGGAGGCACCGCGCCCATCGACCTGGGCGCCGCGTCCCTGCGTGGCATCGGCGAGGTGCGGACCGAGGTCCTCGAGCAGGGCCAGGCGTGGTGGGGGATCAGTCCCTTCGGGCTGGACGTCGACTCGGACGAGAGTGGTTTCGAGACGCTCGCTGACGCTCGCTCCTCAACCACCGTGTCGTCCCGCGAGGTGGCGGCCCAGCCGGCCGAGGCCTACCGCGGTGACGTCGAGGCAGTGGTCACGGACATCCGCACCCACCTGGCCGCCGGCCGGCAGGTGGTCACCGTCCACCAGGGCCACGGCCCGGCGCAGCGGATGGTGGAGGTGCTGGCGGAGCACGACGTGGCTGCGCGCCTGGTGGAGGACGTCTCGACCACCGGGGCCGAGGGGCTCGTCCTCGTCACCCAGGGCTGCCTCGACCACGGACTGACGCTCGACGACCCGGGCCTGGTCGTCCTCACCGGTGAGGACATCGCCGGCCAGAAGGCCACGACGCGCGACATGCGCAAGATGCCGGCGCGGCGCAAGAAGCAGATCGACCCGCTCGAGCTCAAGGCCGGCGACTTCGTGGTGCACGAGCAGCACGGTGTCGGGCGCTTCGTGGAGATGAAGCAGCGCGAGGTGCACGGCGCGGTGCGCGAGTACCTCGTCCTCGAGTACGGCTCGTCCAAGCGTGGTCACCCCGCCGACCGGCTCTACGTCCCGGCCGACGCGCTCGACCAGGTGACCCGCTACGTCGGCGGCGAGCAGCCCAGCCTCGACCGGCTCGGCGGCTCGGACTGGGCCAAGCGCAAGGGTCGCGCCCGCAAGGCCGTGCGCCAGATCGCCGCCGAGCTGATCAAGCTGTACGCCGCCCGGCAGGCCACCAAGGGCCACGCCTTCGGCCCGGACACCCCCTGGCAGACCGAGCTCGAGGACGCCTTCCCGTTCCACGAGACCCCCGACCAGCTGAGCACGGTCGAGGAGGTCAAGGCCGACATGCGCCGCGTCGTACCCATGGACCGGCTGGTCTGCGGCGACGTCGGCTACGGCAAGACCGAGATCGCCGTCCGGGCTGCCTTCAAGGCGATCCAGGACGGCAAGCAGGTCGCCGTGCTGGTGCCCACGACGCTGCTCGTCACCCAGCACTTCGCCACCTTCGCGGAGCGGATGAGCGGCTTCCCGGTGACCCTGAAGCCGCTGAGCCGGTTCCAGACCGACAAGGAGGCCCGCGAGGTCATCGAGGGCCTCAAGGACGGCAGCATCGACATCGTCATCGGCACCCACCGGCTGCTCAACCCCGACATCCGGATCAAGGACCTCGGGCTGATCATCGTCGACGAGGAGCAGCGGTTCGGGGTCGAGCACAAGGAGCAGATGAAGCGACTGCGCACCAGCGTGGACGTGCTCTCCATGTCGGCGACCCCGATCCCGCGCACGCTCGAGATGGCGATCACCGGCATCCGCGAGATGTCCACGATCGCGACCCCGCCCGAGGAGCGGCACCCGGTGCTCACCTACGTCGGCGCCTACGAGGACCGCCAGGTCACCGCAGCCGTACGCCGCGAGCTGCTCCGCGACGGCCAGGTCTTCTACATCCACAACCGGGTGCAGTCGATCGAGAAGGCCGCCGCCAAGATCAAGGAGCTCGTGCCGGAGGCGCGGGTGGCGACCGCGCACGGGCAGATGGGCGAGCACCAGCTCGAGCAGGTGATGCTGGACTTCTGGGAGAAGCGCTTCGACGTCCTGGTCTGCACGACGATCGTCGAGTCCGGGCTCGACGTGTCCAACGCCAACACGATGATCATCGAACGGTCCGACACGCTCGGCCTCTCCCAGCTGCACCAGCTGCGTGGCCGGGTCGGGCGCAGCCGTGAGCGGGCCTACGCCTACTTCCTCTACCCGCCGGACAAGCCGCTCACCGAGACCGCGCACGAGCGGCTGGCCACCCTGGCCCAGCACTCCGACCTGGGCGGCGGCATGGCGATCGCGATGAAGGACCTCGAGATCCGCGGGGCCGGCAACCTCCTCGGCGGCGAGCAGTCCGGGCACATCGCCGACGTCGGGTTCGACCTCTACGTGCGGCTCGTCGGCGAGGCGGTCTCGGAGTTCCGCCAGGACGGCGGAGGCGATCTCGAGGCGCCCGTCGAGGTCAAGATCGAGCTGCCGATCGACGCACACCTCCCGCACGACTACATCCAGAGCGAGCGGCTGCGGCTGGAGATCTACAAGCGGATGGCCGAGGTGCGCTCCGACGAGGACGTCCGGTTGCTCCAGGAGGAGCTCGTCGACCGCTACGGCACCCCGCCCGCCCCGGTCGCGCGGCTGCTCTCCGTGGCCAGCTTCCGCGCCCGGGCACGGGCCGCCGGGATCTCGGAGGTCACGGCCCAGGGCAAGTTCATCCGCTTCCACCCGGTCGAGCTGCCCGACTCCCGCGTCGTACGCCTGAACCGGCTGCACCCGAAAAGCCTCTACAAGGCCCCCGTGCGTACGATGCTGGTGCCGCGACCTCAACCGGCCGGCTTCGGCGCGCAACCGCCTCGTGACGAGGAGCTGCTCGACTGGGCCCGGCAGGTGATCGACGGCGTGATCGAGCCCGGCAGTGGGCCAGGAGCGGGCGTCGGAGCGAGGCCCGGCAGTGAGGAGACCGGATCGTGAAGCTGCGAGCAATGAGCGTCCCGGCGGTGGGTGTGGCCCTTCTCCTCCTCTCGGGGTGCAGCGGCAGCGGCCTGCCTCCCGGCACCGCCTCGGACGTCAACGGGACGCGGATCACCACCACGCGGGTGAGCGACGTCGCCGCGGCGCAGTGCGACCTACGCGACGTCCTGACGAAGAAGCAGCTCGCGCCGGCCATCACCGCGGCCCAGGTCAACCGTGAGTCGCTCAGCCTGCTGATGGACACCGAGCTGACCAAGCAGTTCGGGGCCAGCGAGGACATCAAGCCCGACCCGCTGCTCTCGGAGGCATTCCTCGGCCGGGTCCAGCCGCTCTTCACGGACCTGCCGGCCGACTCGAAGGCGCTGATGACCGAGGTCTTCACGCGTCTGGGCGGACACCCGCTCGATCCTCGTCGAGGCCGGGAGCGACGCGACCGGGCAGAAGCCCACGTTCAGCAACCTGGACAAGCTCCTCGAGGCCGGCCTGCAGGCTGCGCGCAGAAGTGGCTGAAGAAGGCCGAGATCACCACCGATCCGCGCTACGGGCCCGACAAGGACGGCTACCCCAGCCGGGACAGCGCGTCGGTCTCGAAGGCGCGGTCGACCTTCGCCGTCGACTCCGAGAAGGAGACGCCCGTCCCCGGCGTTCCTCAGCGGGCTGCCGCCGAACCAGAAGTGCGGCTGATGCCGTGGCGGAGCCGCTGACCGACGCGTCCCCGGTGACCGGCGAGCCTCCGGTCACCGCTGAGCCTCCGAGGACCGCCGAGTCTCCGTTGATCGAGCTTGTCGAGATCATGGCGCGCCTGCGCGCCGAGTGCGGCTGGAAGGCAGCGCAGACCCACCGCACGCTCGCCAAGCACCTCCTCGAGGAGACCTACGAGACCCTCGAGGCGATCGACACCCTCGACGAGGGTGGAGATCCCGACCATCTCCGCGAGGAGCTCGGCGACGTGCTGCTGCAGGTCTACCTGCACGCCGCCATCGCGGCGCAGGCCGGGCAGTTCGACATCCAGGACGTCGCCGAAGGGCTCAGGCAGAAGATGCTGCGCCGCAACCCGCACGTCTTCGGTGACGTGAAGGAGACCGACCCGGCCCGGATCAACGAGACCTGGGAGTCCGTGAAGGCCGCCGAGAAGGAGCGGTCGGGCGTGCTCGACGGGATCCCGCTCGCGCTGCCGGCGCTGACACGAGCGACCAAGGTCCTCGACCGTCTCGAACGATCGGGCGCGCCCTCGCCGGTCACCGACCCGGACGACGTCGGCGACCGGCTGCTGTCCCTGGTGATGGAGGCCAGGAGTGCCGGAGTGGATCCCGAACAGGCACTCCGCGACGCCGTACGCCGGATCAGCCCGTGACCTCGTGGCGCCGAGCCCTCCTCACGGTGGCTCTGCTGCCGGCAGTCGTGGGTCTGTGCGCCGGCTGCGAGATCGGCCAGGACGACGAGATGGCCCGCCCCACCCGCACGGTCACGGCGAGCCCCTCCCCGGAGGCCGCCCCGGCACCGGAACGGATCCCGGTCGGCAAGGGTGCCGTCTCGCCCCGCGACGTGGTGTGGGGCGACGGCCACACGCTGCACGTGGGGAATCGTTCGGTCGACCTGTCACCGGCGAGCGTCGACCAGCTCGTGCTCGTGCCCGGCGGCCTCTACGTGCGCAGCGGTGACGAGCTCTGGTTCACCGACCTGCATCGACTCCGGGGGACGGGGCTGACCGCCGTCACCAGCGTCGCGCCGAGCGACGACGGCGAGCGGCTGCTCGTCACGGACAAGGGGACCGGGCGCGAGGTGGTGCACGCCTACGACATCCGCACGGGTGAGCGGGTCGACCTCTCCAGCACGCCGTCACCGAGCCCGGAGCCGGCCCCGAGACAGCCGGAGCCCTCCGCCTCCGGGTTCAAGGGCTATCCGGCGGACTTCACGCTGGCCGGGTGGGCTGGTGACTCCACGTTCTACGGCGTGGCGAGCACGGACGGGAAGCCGACGTCGGTGGTCAGCTGTCAGGTGACCACCCGGACCTGCACCACGCTGGGGTCGATCGAGGGCCAGGACCCCGTCGTGTTCCCCCACCGCGCGTAGCGGCCGTTACCCGAAGTTCTTCGGGGTCTTCGCGGCTCAGGTGCGCACATCGCTGCGTTGGCATCGCTCGGAAGACGCCCGGTATGCCGTCGCGACGCCGCCTTGCGCTGCACGCCCCTGAACCACGAATACCGCCGAACAACTTCCAGCAACGGCCGCGGCGCGGGTGCTCCGCTGGATCGCGGCCCGCCCCGGTTAGGGTGAATGTGCCGCCCGATTTCCCCCTGACCCAGGAGCAACCGTCTTGGCTTCCATCGACACCGTCATCGCCCGGGAGATCCTCGACTCGCGAGGAAATCCCACGGTCGAGGTCGAGGTTCTCCTCGACGACGACTCGGTCGGCCGGGCCGCCGTACCCTCGGGAGCCTCGACCGGAGCCTTCGAGGCCGTCGAGCTGCGCGACGGCGGCGAACGCTACGGCGGCAAGGGCACGCTGAAGGCCGTCGCCGCCGTCCAGGACCAGATCGAACCCGAGATCGTGGGCCTCGACGCCAGCGACCAGCGCCTCGTCGACCAGGCGATGCTCGACCTCGACGGCACGCCCAACAAGGCCGACCTCGGCGCCAACGCGATCCTCGGGGTCTCCCTGGCCGTCGCCCGGGCGGCTGCGGTGAGCGCCGAGCTGCCGCTGTTCCGCTACGTCGGCGGGCCCAACGCTCATCTGCTTCCCGTGCCGATGATGAACATCCTCAACGGCGGTGCCCACGCGGACACCAACGTCGACATCCAGGAGTTCATGATCGCGCCGATCGGGGCCGCGTCGTTCAGCGAGGCGCTGCAGCAGGGTGCCGAGGTCTACCACGCGCTCAAGGCCGTGCTGAAGAAGAAGGGGCTGGCCACCGGCGTCGGTGACGAGGGTGGTTTCGCCCCCGAGCTGCCGAGCAACAGGGCCGCGCTCGACCTGATCGCGGACGCGGTCAAGCAGGCCGGCTTCACGCTCGGCACCGACTTCGGGCTCGCGCTCGACGTGGCGGCCAGCGAGTTCTGCGACAAGGGGAAGTACGCCTTCGAGGGCAAGAAGAAGACCGCCAAGCAGATGGTCGACTACTACGCCGACCTCGTCTCCTCCTACCCGATCGTCTCGATCGAGGACCCGCTGGACGAGGACGACTGGGACGGCTGGAAGGCGATGACCGACCAGCTGGGCGAGCAGATCCAGATCGTCGGCGACGACCTGTTCGTCACCAACGTCGAGCGGCTGCAGCGCGGCATCACCGAGGGCCAGGCCAACGCGCTGCTGGTCAAGGTCAACCAGATCGGCTCGCTGACCGAGACCCTCGACTCCGTCGAGCTGGCCCACCGCAACGGCTACCGCTGCATGATGAGCCACCGCTCGGGCGAGACCGAGGACACCACCATCGCCGACCTGGCCGTGGCGACCAACTGCGGACAGATCAAGACCGGCGCCCCGGCCCGCTCCGAGCGAGTCGCCAAGTACAACCAGCTGCTGCGCATCGAGGAGGAGCTCGACGACGCTGCCCGCTACGCGGGGCGTGGAGCCTTCCCGAGGTACCAGGGCTGACGGGGCCAGCTGACCCATGGCCACACGTCGTACGCCGCAGGGCGGGCCCCGCAAGGGCGCCCGACCCGGCAACATCCGTCCGGGGCTGCGAGGCAGCGACCGGGCGCGTACGACGACGTCGGCAGCCGCGCGCCCGAAGTTCACCAGCCGGATGGCGATCCTGGTGCTGGTCCTGGCCGTCCTGGTGGTCTCCTACGCCTCCTCGATGAAGGCCTACCTGCAGCAGCGGTCGCACATCGCCGACCTGCGCGCCCAGATCGACACCTCCCAGCGCGACATCTCCCGGCTCGAGCGCGAGAAGCGTCGCTGGGCCGACGACGCCTACGTCGAGACCCAGGCACGGGAGCGTTTCGGCTGGGTGCTCCCCGGCGAGACGAGCTACCAGGTGATCGACCGTGACGGGAAGCCGATGGAGCGCAGCGACGAGCTGACCGATCCCAGCTCGGTGGCCCGGACCGCGCCGACGGCCTGGTGGGCCAAGGTCTACGGGTCGGTCGAGGCTGCCGACCACCCGGCGAAGAAGAAGGCGCCCGCGACCCGGATCACCGCGCCGCCCACGCCGTCTCCCACGCCCGACCCGTGACCATCTCCGAGCGAGACGCCGCCGTGGTCGCCGCGCAGCTCGGTCGCCCGCCCCGGTCGATCCACGCGGTCGGCCATCGGTGTCCCTGCGGCAACCCCGACGTGGTCGCGACCGAGCCGAGGCTCGATGACGGCACCCCGTTCCCGACGACCTTCTACCTGACCTGTCCGCGCGCCGCCTCGCGGATCGGGACACTCGAGGCGTCGGGGCTGATGCGTGAGATGACCGAGCGCCTGGAGAGCGACGAGGAGCTCGCGGCGGCCTATCAACGGGCGCACGAGGCCTACCTCGCCGCGCGCGCCGCCATCGGCGAGGTCCCCGAGATCGCCGGTGTCTCCGCGGGGGGCATGCCCGACCGGGTCAAGTGCCTGCACGTCCTCGCCGGCCAGTCGCTGGCCCAGGGGGAAGGCGTGAACCCGCTCGGCGACGAGGTGCTCGAGCAGCTCGGTGACTGGTGGCGGAGCGGCCCCTGCGTCAGTCCTTCGGTGGTTGAGGAGGGCGAGGACTCAGTCACATCTGCGGGGGCCCGTCTCGAAACCACTGGATCGGGTGGTTTCGAGACACTCGCTGACGCTCGCTCCTCAACCACCGAAACACCCGAGGACACCCCATGACCCGCGTCGCCGCCTTCGACTGCGGCACCAACTCGCTGCGCCTGCTGATCGCCGACCTTGACGTCGACGCCGGCACCAGTGACGAGCTGGTCCGCGAGATGCGCATCGTCCGGCTCGGCCAGGGGGTCGACCGCACCGGCCGGATCGCCGACGCCTCGTTGCAGCGGGCCTTCGCCGCGGTCGAGGAGTACATGGACATCGTCCGGCAGCACGACGTCGCCGAGATCAGGTTCTGCGCGACCTCGGCCACGCGCGACGCGGAGAACTCGGAGGAGTTCGTCGACGGGATCCGCGAGCGGGTCGGCGTCACCCCCGACGTGATCGACGGTGACGAGGAGGCCCGGGTCAGCTTCTCCGGTGCCACCCGCGACCTGCCTCCGCTGCCCGAACCGTTGCTGGTGATCGACATCGGCGGTGGCTCGACGGAGCTCATCCTCGGCAGGAGCGACGGCACGATCGTCGCGGCGCAGTCCCTCGACATCGGATCGGTCCGGCTGAACGAGCGCCACCTGGCGGACGACCCGCCCTCGAAGGACCAGATCCGCGCCGCCATCGCGGACATCGACGCAGAGCTCGACGGGTGCGACGTCGACCCGGCCCAGGCCGGAGCGGTCATCGGGGTGGCCGGCACGGTGACCACGCTGGCGGCCGCCGTGCTCGACCTCTCCAGCTACGACAGCGCCCTGATCCACCACAGCGTGCTCCGTCCCGATGCCGTCCAGGGCGCGGTGACCACGCTGTTGACGATGCTCGTCGAGCAGCGCAAGGCGCTGCCCTACATGCATCCCGGCCGCGCCGACGTCATCGGCGCCGGCGGACTGATCCTGGACCGCATCCTGCGCCGTACGACGGTCGCCTCGATGCTGGTCTCCGAGCACGACATCCTCGACGGGATCGCGTGGTCACTGGTCACGCCTGACCCGTCAGATCGGTAGGCCCCATGTTCGGCACGAAGAAGAAGAAGGCGTCCGAGGCCGAGGAGGAGGTGCCGAGCACCGTCTCGCAGCGCTCCGAGCCGGATCCCTTCCGCGACCCGGGCGCGAACCGCGACCCGGGGGCGTACACCGACGTTCCGAAGCGCACTGTCTTCTTCGTGCTGCGGCGGACGGCCCGGGAGTTCACCGACGACGGCGGCACCGACCTCGCCGCCGCTCTGACCTACTACTCCGTGCTCGCCCTGATCCCGGGACTGATCGCGCTGGTGGCGCTGGTGGGCCTCGTCGGTCAGGCGCAGGAGTCGGTCGACGTGATGCTCGACGTGCTCCGCCCGCTGGTCTCGCCGGACGTCTACCAGCGCTTCGAGGAGCTGCTCAACGGGCTCGTCGACTCGCAGAGCTCCGGCACCGCGCTGGTCATCGGTGTGGTCGGTGCCCTGTGGTCCGCGTCGGGCTACGTCGGCGCGTTCAGCCGGGCGATGAACCGGATCTACGAGGTCCAGGAAGGTCGCCCGTTCTGGCGGATGCGGCCGATGCAGCTCATCGTCACCGTGCTCTCGGTCACGCTCTGCGCCGTTGCGCTGGTGATCCTGGTCGTCTCGGGCCCCGTGGCCGAGGCCATCGGCCAGGCACTCGGTGTGGGCGACGACCTGGTCGCCGTCTGGGACTACGCGAAGTGGCCGGTGCTCGCCCTCGTGGTGATGCTCGTCGTGGCGCTGCTCTACTACGCGACGCCCAACGTGAAGCTCACCAAGTTCCGGCTGATCTCCGTGGGTGCGTTCGTGGCCATCGTGATCTGGCTGGTGGCCTCGGTCGGGTTCGCCTTCTACGTCGCCAACTTCTCCTCCTACAACGCGACCTACGGCTCCCTGGCCGGCGCGATCGTCACCCTGCTGTGGCTGTGGATCACCAACATCGCGTTGCTGTTCGGTGCCGAGCTCGACGCCGAGCTCGAACGCGGACGTGAGCTGCAGATCGGGATCGCGGCCGAGGAGACGCTGCAGCTCCCGGTCCGGGACACCCGCGGCATCGAGAAGGCGACCGCCCGTCGCAACAAGGACGTCGAGGTGCAGCGCGACATCCGGCTGGCCGCTGCCGGGTCGGGAGACCCCGGCGACCGGCCGTTCGGCCGCCGTTGAGCGTCCCGGTCGCTCGCACCGCGGGCGGGGTCGCCCGGCTCGCGGCGCGGGCCACCCTCGAGGAGCTCGACGAACGGATCTGCGAGTGCCGTGCGTGTCCGAGGTTGGTCTCCTGGCGCGAGCAGGTCGCGCGCGAGAAGCGGGCGGCGTACGCGGGGGAGACGTACTGGGGCCGGCCGATCCCCGGCTGGGGCGACCCGTCACCAGGCGTGCTGATCGTCGGCCTCGCTCCGGCTGCCCACGGGGCGAACCGCACCGGCCGCGTCTTCACCGGCGACCGGTCCGGCGACTGGCTGTTCGCCTCGCTGCACCGAGTGGGCCTGGCCAACCAGCCGACGTCCACCCACGCGGACGACGGCCTGCGGCTGTTCGGAACCCGGATCGTCGCAGCCGTCCGCTGCGCCCCGCCGCTCAACAAACCCACGACCGGGGAGCGCGACACCTGCGCACCCTGGGTCGATCGGGAGGTGTCGCTGCTGCTGCCCGGTCTCCGCGCCGTCGTCTGCCTCGGCGGCTTCGGCTGGGACGCTGCCCTGCGCGCGCTGTCGGCCGCCGGGGTCTCGATCCCGCGCCCACGCCCCCGGTTCGGCCACGCGGCGGAGGTCCCCCTCACGCACTCCTCGGGTCAGGTCACCCTGCTCGGCTGCTACCACCCCTCGCAGCAGAACACCTTCACCGGCCGCCTCACCGAGCCGATGCTCGACGCGGTCCTCGCCCGGGCGGCCGAGCTCGGCTCCCTATGATCACCCCGACGCCCCGGTATCCCAATCGGCAGAGGAAGCGGTCTTAAACACCGTCCAGTGTGGGTTCGACCCCCACCCGGGGCACTCAGCCCACGTTCCCCATCCCACCCAGCATGTTGGTGGTGTCGATGTTGCGTTTCTTGCCGCAGTGCATGCACACCTGGTGGTTGGGGTTGTCGTGACCCGACTGCCGAACGAACTGGTGCCACCCGAGGCGGCACTGCCACCGCTTGCTCATCCATCGATGATGCGCCGACTGCCGCTCAAGATCCAGCGGTGCACCTTCGCGGGCCAGTCCACCGAGACCAGCTGGTCCACGTCCGTGCCACCTCGACGCGTCCCGTCGTGGTGAGCATCACCTCTCGGTCGGTGACCCGCGCGAAACGCCCGGGAACACCGATCTGGGCGCAATCGTTGAATCAGGTGACGCCTCGGTAGGATCCGGGGCGTCACACGAACGCCCAGAGTGGGTGGTTCGCACGGCCTCCAAGGAGGAAGCCATGCAGAGCAGCAACCCGGTCTTCAGGCGGGCTGACGGTTTCAACGGCCGCAGCGACGCCCAGGACACCCCCGCCTACCCCGGCGCCCAGACCTACACCGACCCCTCCCAGTGGGGCACCGGTGCGCCCGGCCAGGTGACCGCGCCGGTCGACCAGGGCCGGATGACGATCGACTCCGTGGTCCAGAAGACCGGCCTGACGCTCGGCGTCGTGGTGCTCTTCGCCGCGGCCACCTGGATCGTCACCCCGGAGATCACCACCGAGCTCCGCGATGGGCACCCTCTACCTCTTCTCGATGGTGGGTGCGCTCGGCGGCTTCGCCCTCGCGATGGTGAACTCGTTCAAGACGGTGATCAGCCCCGGACTGGTGCTCGCCTACGCGGCCTTCGAGGGCATCTTCGTCGGCGCGTTCAGCAAGGTGATCGAGTCCGTCTTCACCCAGCCGGGCGAGAGCCCGGGCGGCCTGGTCATCGGCGCCGTGATCGGCACCTTCGCGGCCGTGGCCGGCACCCTGGCCGCCTACAAGTTCTTCAACATCAAGGTCGGCACGAAGTTCCGGAAGTGGGTGTTCGGCGCCCTGCTCGGTTTCGTCGCCGTCAGCATCCTCGACTTCGTGCTGAGCCTCTTCGGCGCGGACTTCGGTTTCAACGGCTTCGGCGCCATGGGTGCTGTCTCGAGCATCATCGGCCTCGGGCTCGGTGTGCTGATGCTGATCCTCGACTTCGACTTCGTCGAGCGCGGCATCGAGGCCGGCCTGCCGGAGCGCGAGTCGTGGCGGGCGGCCTTCGGCCTGACCGTCACCATCGTGTGGATCTACATCGAGCTCCTGCGCCTCCTGGCGATCTTCAGGAACTGACCGAACAGACTGGCGACAGCCAGACAGCTACGACGCGGACGCCTCGGCCGAACCACCGGCCGGGGCGTCTTCGTGCTCCTCGACCTCGTGAGCGACCTCGTCGGGGGACTCCGCCTCACCCGTGGGCAAGGCCCTGCGGCGCATCAGCGTGACCCAGCGGCCGCCGACCCCACGCTTGGCGCCGCCGACCTCGGTGCCGTCGATCTCGGTGCCCGGGTTCTGGCTGGCCTTGACCGCGGCGTAGCCGATCGGCAGCACCGCTTCACCGCGTCCGACCCGGGGCATCTCCTCGCCCTCCTCGCCCATCCCGAGGGCCGAGAGCACCGAGGGGACGAGCAGGCGTGCCAGGGCCTCGTAGCCGGCGGCGGAGGGGTGGAAGCGGTCGGGTCCGAACAGCAGCGCTGGTGCTGCCGCGAACTCCGGGCCCAGGATCGAGCTGAGGGACACCGTGCGGCCACCGGCCTCGACGACGGCGATCGTCTGTGCGGCGGCCAGACGTCGTGACCACGCGCGGGCCACCTGCCGCAGCGGAGGGGGGAGCGGGGAGATCGTGCCCAGGTCCGGACAGGTGCCCACCACGACGGAGACGTCGGCCTCCTGGAGGCGGCGTACGGCCTCGGACAGGGAGCGGACCGACGCCGAGGGCAGCACGGTGTGGGTGACGTCGTTGGCCCCGATCAGGATCACGGCCACGTCGGGGTCGACGGGAAGGGCGGCCGTCACCTGGGCCGCGAGGTCGCTGGACTGCGCCCCCACGACCGCGAAGGAGCGCAGGTGCACCCGTCGACCTGCGCGCTCGGCGACTCCCGAGCCGAGCCAGGCCCCCGGCGTCTGCTCGACGCTGTGCACGCCGTACCCGGCCGCGCTCGAGTCCCCGAGGAGCGCGATCTTGATGGCCGGGCCGGGCCGGCCGCGGCCGTACCAGCCGGTCGAGTCGGGCACGCGGCCGTCGGCGTTGCCGATCACGCGCCGTGCCACCTTGGCCTCGGTCCGCAGTACGCCGTAGATCGACGCACCGAGGAGCGACAGGCCGCCGCCACCATAGGCGGCAGCGGCTGCCAGTCTGCGTGCTGCCGCTGCCCTACCCATGAGGCGATTCTACTGAGCGGTAAGCATCAGTTCTGCAGGTGCACCCTGGTCTGGACGATCGGGTGGTCGCTGATCCGCGCGTTCTGGGGGTAGGCGTCCCTGGCGTACTGCGAGAACCGTGCCTGCCCGGCGGCGAAGATCCAGTCGATCGACCACTGCTGGGGGTAGGCGCAGGACGTGCTCGGGATGCTGTTCGGCGAGATGGCCAGCTTGTTGGCCGTGAGCGGGCAGAAGGCCGGCTGGCGGTCGTTGAAGTCGCCGGTCAGGAAGACCGGGCGCCCGGTGGACCGCAGCTCGATGATCTTCGCCTTCTCGATCGCGATCGCCTGGGCGCGGTAGCGCGCAGCGTTGCCACGCACGTTGGACGCGTTGTGCGTGTTCAGGAAGTACGCCGTCCGGCCGGTCGACCTCTCCCGCAGCAGGACCGCCGGGATGTGCCGGATCTGGCCGTAGAAGTAGGGGATGTCGAAGGTGGTCGCCGAGATGAACTCCATCGTCGACTTGCGCCAGAGGATCAGGTTCTCGGTGTCGCGCTTCGTGCCCGGGGGATCCCAGTAGTAGGCGCCCCACGTCTTCGTGTAGCCCTTGGCCACGAAGTAGTCGAACTGGCGCTCCTGGAACTCCTGGGTGCCGACCACGTCGAGACCGCGGGCGTCGAACATCGCCGCGGCCCGGACCAGCCGCGAGGGGTAGGTGGAGTACCTGGAGCTGCTGACGGTGTGGCTGGCACCCAGCATGTTGAACGAGGCGAGGTCGAAACCCTTGGTCCCGAAGAGCGAGGGCA
Source organism: uncultured Actinomycetota bacterium (assembly GCA_963842565.1). Taxonomy (GTDB): domain Bacteria; phylum Actinomycetota; class Actinomycetes; order Propionibacteriales; family Nocardioidaceae; genus Marmoricola. The sequence continues at coordinate 118,140 of CAWJGX010000018.1, forward strand.
CGGGCGGCGCGAGGCCGACGTAGTGGCTGAGCCACGACGTCGGGTTGGCGGCCACCCCACCGCGGTAGACGGTGAAGTAGAGGTCGCAGGCCCTGCTGCGCGGGTTGCGACCGTTGAGACCGATGGCCTGGCCGCTCTGGATGAGCTGGCCGTCCTTGACCAGGGCACGACTGAGGAAGGCGTAGCCGGTGACCAGCCCGCCGGAGTTGCTCACGATCCGCACGACGAAGCGGCCGTTCCAGGCCGGGCTCGTCCGCACCTGCGCCACGCCCGGGTGCGTTGCGTAGACGCCCGCGTTGCACGGCGCCGCGATGTCCGTGCCGCGGTGGCGGCTGCTGTAGGTCTTCCGGTCCTTGACGGCCTTGGTGCCCCGCACCGGGTAGAAGACGTTGGGGGCCGAGACCTTGCGGTACTTCGGGTCCTGGGAGGCTGCGGTGCCCGACGAGGAGACCAGCACCGGAGCCAGCATCACCCCGAGGCTGAGGACCCCGACCAGGACGCGGATCAGAGTTTTCGGTCGATCGACAGTCATCTCGGCGTGTCTCCCCGGAAGATCCAACGTGGTGGTGTAAGGAATCTTGGGAAGTATGCACCAATTTCTGGGCCTGATGGGGCCGAAGTGAAAATTGGTGCTGACGGTGCGCGCGTCGACGGGTGCCTTTTCGAGCGTAGGCGCGCCGGTAGGTTGAGGGGCATGAAGTACGCGGATTCCCTCCTGGAGCTGATCGGCAACACCCCACTCGTGCGCCTGCACCGGACCGTCGGAGAGGCCCGGTCGCTGGTGCTCGCGAAGGTCGAGTACCTCAACCCGGGCGGGTCGGTGAAGGACCGGATCGCGATCCGGATGGTCGACGCCGCAGAGGCGAGCGGCGAGCTCAAGCCGGGCGGGACGATCGTCGAGCCGACCTCCGGCAACACCGGCGTCGGGCTGGCCCTGGTGGCCCAGCAGCGCGGGTACCACTGCATCTTCGTGTGCCCGGACAAGGTCAGCGAGGACAAGCGCAACGTGCTCAAGGCGTACGGCGCGGAGGTCGTCGTGTGCCCGACCGCAGTCGCGCCGGAGCACCCGGACAGCTACTACAGCACCTCCGACCGGCTGATGCGTGAGACCGAAGGGGCCTGGAAGCCCAATCAGTACGCCAACGTGAACAACCCGCTGTCCCACTACGAGACCACCGGGCCCGAGATCTGGGAGCAGACCGACGGGAAGATCACCCACTTCGTCACCGGCATGGGCACCGGCGGCACGATCAGTGGCGTCGGGCGCTACCTGAAGGAACAGAACCCGGACGTCCAGGTGGTCGGAGCCGACCCGGCCGGGTCGGTCTACTCGGGCGGCAGCGGGCGTCCCTACCTGGTCGAAGGGGTGGGGGAGGACTTCTGGCCCGAGACCTACGACCGCGACATCGCCGACCGGATCATCGAGGTCTCCGACGGCGACTCGTTCGCGATGTCGCGCAGGCTGGCCCGGGAGGAGGGCCTGCTGGTCGGCGGCTCCTCCGGCATGGCCGCCCACGCGGCGATCCAGCTGGCCCAGGAGCTGGACTCCCTACCCGATTCGAAGGGTGAGGCCGTCATCGTCGTGCTGCTCCCGGACAGCGGTCGCGGCTACCTCACCAAGGTCTTCGACGACGACTGGCTGGCCCAGTACGGCTTCCTGTCCGACTCGGGCGCGGGCCTGAGCATCGGGGAGGTGCTGCGTGCCAAGAAGGGCGACATCCCCGCGCTGGTGCACACCCACCCCAACGAGACGATCGCCGAGGCGGTGCACATCCTCCAGGAGTACGGCGTCTCGCAGATGCCGGTCGTGCGCGCGGAGCCGCCGATCATGGCGGCGGAGGTCGCCGGATCGGTCTCGGAGCGACGGCTGCTGGAGGCGCTCTTCGCCGGCAACGCACGCCTGGTCGACCCGGTCGAGCTGCACATGGACGAGCCGTTGCCCACGGTGGGCGCCGGCGCCGGCGTGGACGAGGCCGTCGAGGCGCTGCGGGAGGCGGACGCGTTGCTGGTCCAGGAGGACGGAAAACCGATCGGTGTGCTCACCCGGCAGGACCTGCTGGGTTTCGTCGGGCGCGAATAAAGTCCCTTTTGTCGGAAATAGTACGTGAATAGTCTCGCATTGTGGACTCCCGCCACCTAGGCTGGAGGCGTCCGGGCAATGGAAAGCCCGCTTCGCGGGTCCCTCCAACTCCATTCAACGGATACGAGTGGTGGGGTGGCTCTCCCAAGGCCGCCCCACCATTCACCCGCGCAGCTGTCGCGCCGCCTCGGCGTCCGGCGGTCCGAGCGCCGGGTCGAGGATGTGCGCGAGGCTCTCCACACCGTCCACGAGGCGAGGTCCGGGACGCGCGAACGACGCGTTGGCGTCCACCGCCCACACCGGGACCCCCACCGGCAGCACGCCCGAGTCGATGACGGCCTGCGCGAGGTCGGCGGCGCCCTCGAGGTCGTAGCCGCAGGGGGCGCAGACGACCACGTCCGGCGGGTCGGCGAGCGCCTGCTCCCACGTCACCCGGACGGACTTCTCCCCAGCGGCGCCGACGGTGGGTACGCCGCCCGCGACCGTGACCATCTCGGGCACCCAGTGACCGGGCGCGAACGGCGGGTCGGTCCACTCGAGCAGCAGGACCCGGGGTGCCGGGCTCGACCTCTCCGCCGATGCCCGGGCGACCTCGCCGCGCACCCGCTCGAGCCGTTCGCGCAGCGACCCCACCAGGGCCGCAGCCTCCGTGACGTGGCCGGTGGCCTCCCCCAGGGTGAGGACCGAGGCGAGCACCTCGTCGAGGGTGTGCGGGTCGATGGTCAGCACGTCGGCCGTGCAGCCGAGATGGGCCAGTGCGTCGTCGACGACCGACACGTCCACCGCGCAGACGGCGCACAGGTCCTGGGTGACCACCAGGTCGGCGTCGAGCCCGGACAGGGCCCCCTCGTCGAGGTGGTAGAGATCCTCACCCGCGCGCATCGCGGCGGACACGTGGGCGTCGATGCCCGCAGCGTCGAGTCCTTCGGGCAACGCGCTCGTCGAGACGATGGTGCGTTCGCGTGCCTGCGCGGGGTGGTCGCACTCGAAGGTCACCCCGACCACGTCCTCACCGGCACCGATCGCGAACAGGATCTCCGTCGTCGACGGGAGGAGCGAGACGATGCGCATGCGGCGATCGTGCCAAACACCCGGCGGTCGGTAAATTCAGCCCATGGCCGTGACCTCCTACCGCACGATCGGCCGGGACGGTGTCGGCGAGCTCGAGGATCGCGGTTCCCGGTTCCGGTGCAACCTTGCTCGTGTCGACGACGAGGAGGGCGCCCGCGGGGTGCTCGAGCAGGTCCGCAAGCAGCACTGGGACGCGCGGCACCACTGTGTCGCCTGGATCGTCGGCCCCGAGCGCTCGATCGAGCACGCCAACGACGCCGGGGAGCCGCCGGGCACGGGTGGGGCTCCGATGCTCGAGCTGCTGCGTGGTCGGGAGCTGACCGACGTCGTGGCCGTGGTGTCCCGGTGGTTCGGGGGGACGCTGCTGGGGACGGGCGGCCTCTCCCGCGCCTACAGCGGTGCCACGCGGCTCGCGCTCGACGAGGTGGGCGTCACGGAACGCGTGCTGCAGGACCTGTGCGAGGTGGAGGTCGACATCGCTGCCGTCGGCCGGCTCGAGCACGACCTCCGGTCCCGGGGAGCGCGCGTGCTCGGCGTCGAGTACACGGGGGAGGCGCTGCTGCGGTTCGCCGTACCCCCGGCCGCGCGTGGGGTGATCGACGAGATCGTCGCCGAGCTCACGGCCGGCACCGCGACCCCGAAGGTGATCGGCCAGGAGTGGGTGGACTCGGCCGCCCAGTAGTGGGTCACGCGTCGAGGTGCACGAGCGACGGCCAGAGCCGTGACCAGGGCTTCCTGGGTGACTCGCACACCCAGACCGTGCCGCCAGCCTCCTCGTTGTCCGCGCCGTCGACGGTCGGGACGGTCGCGGCCTCGCGACAACCCGTGAAGTCATCGCTCGGCGCGACGTCGTCGTAGCCCAGGACGACGACGGGTCCGGCGCCGTCCGGCGGATGTCCCCAGTCACCCCAGGCGTTGTGACCGCTGTACACGGGAGCCCCGACGCCGTACCACTCCAGGGCGCCGGCCTCGCCGTAGTTCCCGGTGAACACCACCGCGGTGTCGGGCAGGTCCGCGAGCACGCCGCGGACGGTGCTGGTGAGCTCGGGCCACCCGATCGTCTCGAGCTGGTCCTCCTCGATCGAGGGAAAGAACGAGGTGGCGTACGTCGCCCGCGGCAGGATCGGCAGACCCGCCGGCCAGGCCACGACCGCCGAGAGGGCGAGCACGGCGCCGAGGAGCACGACGTGCCGGAACCGGTTCACCAGCAGCACGCACCCGGCGGCGAGCAGGGCAGGGATCGCGCCGGCGAGGTAGTAGGACTTGCCGCCCGTGAGCAGGAAGAACGCGAACGTCACCACGAAGACCCAGCCGAGCGGCCGCAGGACCCGCCACTCGGGGCGGCGCAGGAGCCCGTGGAGTCCCCAGAGCCAGACGAGCGACATCAGCGGGCTGAACACGGCCAGGGTCAGCAGCACGAACTCGAGTGCTCCACCGAGACCGCCGTACTCCTCGGAGATGTCGGCCGACAGCTCGAAGACCGGCCAGCCGTGACCGGCCTGCCAGAGCAGGTTGGGCAGCCACAGCACCAGCGCCACCAGCCCGCCGACCCACCACCAGACGCTGCGGAGGTGGTGCCGCGCCGCGGGTGTCAGCAGGATGCCGACGAACAGGCCGAGCAGGCACACGACGACGTCGTGCTTGGCGTTCAGCCCGACACCGGCCACCACCCCGGCCGCGACCCACAGCCGCGGGCGGTCGTCGGCGAGCGCGAGTCCGGCCAGGAACAGGATCGCGACCCAGGCCGTCATGTCGAACGTCTGCGTGGTCAGCCGATGTCCGAGGAACATCGTCAGGGCGCCGGTCCCCGTGACGACCGCTGTCAGGACCTGGGCGCGGCTACCACCACCGAGGAGGCGGGCGATGCCGGCCGTGAGGAGGATCGTCGCGATGGTGGCGACCAGGCCCGGCAGCCGGAGCACCACGAGGTTGTGCGGGGCGACCTCCTGCGAGAGACGGGCGAGGAGGGCGACCAGCGACGGCTGGTCGGGATAGCCCCACGCGAGGCGGTGGCCCGCCGAGGCGAAGTAGAGCTCGTCGCGATGGGGGCCGTAGCTGCCCGACAGCACCAGCAGGACCAGCCCGAGCACGCCCGCCACGGTCAGCACGCCCGCGCGGGCGAACGGCGGGCGGTCGACCATCACCCCATGATGGCCGAACGGAGCGCCGCTGTGACCCGTTGTACGACCTCGGCGTCGAGCTTGAGCACCTCGCGGTCCCAGGTCACCAGCCCGTTGAGCTCGTCCTCGACGTCGCTGAGCTGGGTGTAGACGGTGGCACCGAGGCCGTCCTGCACGGCCACGACGAGAGGCTCGTGCAGCGAGGTGAAGGCCTCGTCGAACTCGTCGGAGTCCTCGAGGTGCCGGTAGCCGTACTCGCGGGGGCTCCAGTCGTGGCCCTCGACCCGCAGGCTGTAGCCGCCGTACTCCGAGAGCGCGACGACACGTCTGCCACGGCGACCGCGTGAGCGTCGCGGCATCCGGAACGGGCGCAGGTAGCAGTGGAAGCTGCGGACGTCGCCGCCTCCCTGGTCCACCCAGCCGCTGACGTGGTTGACCTGTCGGGTCGGGTCGAGCGTGGCGACCTCGCGGGCGACCGAGTTGGCGTCGAACTGTCCCCAGCCCTCGTTGAACGGTGTCCAGACGGCCAGCGAGACCACGTTGGCCAGCAGCTCCACGGTCGCCCGAGCCTCCCGCCGGAACTCCGCCCTGCCGTAGGGGTCCTGGCGCCCGTAGAGCCGGTGCAGCCGGTCGGGGATGCGCAACCTCCGGGTGGCGGGGCGGGTGGTCACGAGGTGCCGGTAGCGGCCACCGCCGTTGACCACGTCCTGCCACACCAGCATCCCCAGCCGGTCGCAGTGGGCGTACCACCGCAGCGGCTCCACCTTGGCGTGCTTGCGCAGCATCGTGAAGCCGAGCGCCTTCATCGACTCGATGTCGTGGACCATCGCCTCGTCGCTCGGTGGTGTGAGCAGCCCGTCGGGCCAGTAGCCCTGGTCGAGGACGCCCACGTGCACGACCGGCTCGCCGTTGAGCAGGAACCGGGGCCGGCCCTCCGCGTCCGCACCCACCCCGAACGAGCGCAGCCCGGCGTAGGAGGTCACCCGGTCCTCGCCGAGGGTCACCTCGAGGTCGTAGAGGTGCGGGTCGTCCGGGGACCACGGCCGCACCTCGGAGAGCGGGACCAGCACCGACTCCCCGGCGAACAGGTCGCTGGCCCTGGCCGACGATCGGTCGAGCTTGTCGAAACCACCACGGTCGCGGTCTCCGAGGACCGAACTCCGGCTGGCCACGACCGTCACCTCGAGGGCCCCGATGTCCAGGTGCGGCACGACCACCAGCCGTTCGACGTACGCCGCGGGGACGGGTTCGAGCCACACCGTCTGCCAGATGCCGGACTGTGCGGTGTACCAGATCGTGCCGCGGTCGAGTCGCTGCTTGCCGCGCGCGTGCACCCCGGTCTCGGACAGGTCGCGGACGCGCACCTCGATCAGCTGGTCACCGGGTCCGCGCAGCTGGTCGGTGACGTCGAGGGTGAAGGGCAGGTAGCCGCCCGTGTGGGAGCCGCTCTCGATGCCGTTGACCCAGACCGTGCAGGACTGGTCGACGGCGCCGAAGTGCAGCAGCACCCGCCCTCCCGGAGGGAGAGCGGGTGCGGTGACGCTGCGTCGGTACCAGAGCCACTCGTCGGGCTGGAGCTGCCGGTCGACCCCGGACAGGGATGCCTCCGGCGAGAACGGGACCACGATCTCCCCGTCGTACGACGCGGGCCGTGCGTCCGTCGCGGTGAAGGCGTACTCCCACGGACCGTTCAGGCTGACCCAGCCGGGCCTGACCAGCTGGGGACGAGGGTGCTCCGGGAGCGGTCGGTCACGGTCGAGCTCGCGACCCCAGCGGGTCAGCACGTCGAGCTACTGGGTCTTCTCCACGTCCGGACGCATGTCGCGCATGATCTTCGAGAGGGACTTGGGGTCGTAGCCGGAGACGTTCGGCACCAGCTCGCCGACCGTGTCCTGGGTCGCCCAGCCGCAGATGGCGGCCTTCTGGGTGCCCTTGGCCTGCGACACACACACGGCCTTGCCGCCACCCTTGCCGGGCGACACGGTGGTCACGGTGTAGCCGTTGTCCTTGCCCTGCTTCTTGATCTTGTCGACGAAGTTCGTGGGGTTGTTCTCGGACTTCTTCACCTTGCCGCCGAGGAAGAGCATCTCGCCCTTGGGTCCGCGCTTGGTGTCGGCCTGGTCGTAGATGCCGGACTTCACGTAGACGCCACCCTTGAGCTGCTTCTGGAACTGCTGCTCCAGCTGGTCGAGCTGGGTCTTGAGCGAGGTCTCGCGGGCCTTGTCGCGCTTCATGTCCGCGGCCGTGGCGGGAATCACGATGGCGTGCTTGTCGTCCTTGTTGAAGACGAAGACCACGAGCAGTGCGGCCACGACGGCCAGCACCAGCAGCCCGGCGACGATCCCGATGATCAGTCCGACGCGGGACTTCTTCGGCGGAGGCGGCGGCGGCACGGGCTCGCCCACGTGGGTCTCCGACTCGGGCGGCGGCGGAGGCGGCGTAGCGGCCTCGCCAGCCGGCACACCAGCGGTATCTGCCGGAGGCGGCGTCGGCTGGGCGGGGGGCGGTGTCTGGTCGCTCATGCGCACCAGTGTGCCGACTGACGAGGTATGCGCAAATTCGAGGGACGCGCCCGAGACGCCCTCGTGTTGTTCCTGAGGACCGCCATCTGCCCTCAGGACGGAGATTTCCCGCCTACGCGCGCCGCAGGCCGACGCGCGCCTGAGGAAAGAACAAGAAAGGAGTGAGTCCGGTCACCCGCGGGGAACCGGGACTCCCGTCTTGGCGTGACAGCGGTAGCCGAAGGGGTTCTTCAGCAGGTACTGCTGGTGGTGGTCCTCGGCGTAGTAGTACGGCGTCTCGCTGGCCGGCTTGATCTCGGTGGTGATCGCGTCGAAGCCGCGCTTGGTGAGCTCGGCCTGGTAGCGGTCGGTCACGCGCTGGGCCACCATCTCCTGCTCGGGAGTGGACCAGTAGATCGCGGAGCGGTACTGCGTGCCGCGGTCGTTGCCCTGGCGCATCCCCTGGGTCGGGTCGTGCACCTCGTAGAACGTGGCGACCAGGTCGGAGTAGGACACCTTGCTCGGGTCGTAGACCACGCGGACGGCCTCGGTGTGGCCGGTGCGGCCGCTGCAGACCTCCTCGTACGACGGGTGCGGGGTGCTGCCACCGGCGTAGCCGACCGAGGTCGACCAGACACCCGGGACCTGCCAGAAGATCTCCTCGGCACCCCAGAAGCAGCCGAGCCCGAAGACGGCGACCTCGTAGCCCTCGGGGACCTCGTCGGTCACGAGCGGGGCGTCGAGCGCCTTGTGCCGCTCGGACAGGTGGAACGGGCTCTCGGTGCGGCCGGGCAGGGCCTCGTCGGCGCTGGGGAGGTCGGTCTTGCTGCGCTGGAAGAACATCAGTCACCTTTCAGTGGGTTCACCGGGCACAACAACCGTCGCGTCCCCGGTCTTCCCCAGTGTGGCTCGCCTGCCCACGCCCTGCACCCACCGCGACGAGTAGCCTCGCCGTGTGACCCAGGAACACCGCCAGAAGGCGGGCTTCGAGACCCGCGCGATCCACGCAGGCTACGAGCCCGACGCGATGACCGGCTCGGTGATCCCGCCGATCTACGCGACCTCGACCTACAAGCAGGACGGGGTGGGTGGGCTGCGCGGGGGCTATGAGTACAGCCGTTCCGGCAACCCGACGCGCACCGCCCTCGAGGGCAACATCGCCGCGCTGGAGGAGGGCGAGCGAGGCTTCGCCTTCGCCTCCGGGCTGGCGGCCGAGGACACCCTGCTCCGCGCGATCTGCGACCCGGGGGACCACGTCGTCATCCCCGACGACGCCTACGGCGGGACGCACCGGCTCTTCGACAAGGTGCTCACCCGCTGGGGCCTGGCCAACGGCACGGCCCCGGTGAGCGACGTCGATGCCGTCCGGGCCGCCATCGAGCCGGGGCGCACCAGGGTGGTCTGGGTCGAGACGCCGACCAACCCGCTGCTGAACATCGGTGACATCGAGGCGCTCGCCGCCGTGGCCCACGAGGCCGGCGCGCTGCTCGTCGTCGACAACACGTTCGCCTCGTCGTACCTCCAGCAGCCGCTGACCCTGGGCGCTGACGTCGTCGTGCACTCGACCACGAAGTACGCCGGCGGCCATTCCGACGTCGTGGGTGGGGCGCTCGTCGTACGGGACCTGGAGCTGGCCGAGCGCATCGAGTACCACCAGAACGCGATGGGAGCGGTGTCCGGCCCCTTCGACGCGTGGCTGGTGCTGCGCGGGCTCAAGACGCTCGGGGTGCGGATGGACCGGCACTGCGACAACGCGGAGAAGGTGGTGGAGTTCCTGTCCGCCCACCCTGCGGTGAGCCAGGTCTTCTACCCGGGGCTCCCGGACCACCCGGGTCACGAGATCGCCGGCCGGCAGATGAAGCGGTACGGCGGCATCGTGTCCTTCCGTGTCGACGGCGGGGAGCAGCATGCTCTCGACGTCTGCGCCAAGGCCGAGGTGTTCACCCTCGGTGAGTCGCTCGGGGGAGTGGAGTCGCTGATCGAGCACCCCGGCCGGATGACGCACGCCAGCGTGGCCGGCACCGAGCTCGAGGTGCCGAGCGACCTGATCCGGCTCAGCGTCGGGATCGAGACCGCCGAGGACCTGGTCGCGGACCTCGATCGGGCCCTGGGTTGAGGAAACGGGCTGCACACACGTGATGAGGAGCTGGGCATGAGCGAGACCGACGCGCGGTTCACTCTCGCCAACGAGCGCACGATGCTCGCCTACCAGCGCTCGGGGATCGGCCTGATGGCTGCGGCGATCGCCGTGGCGCACTTCTTCGGTGACGGCGCCCTGGTGCTCCTCCTGTCGCTGGCGCTGCTCGCCACCGGCGTGCTGGCCGCCGTAGGTGGCTACGTCCGGTTCCGTCAGGTGGAGGCGGCGATGCGCGAGGGTCGGCCGATCGGCTCGGGCTACGCCGCCCACCTCGTCAGCCTGGCCGTGCTGGTCTGCCTCTTCCTCGCGGGCGTCTACGTGGTCATCCAGACCGCGTCCTAGCCCGTGGACCTGTTCCTCTGCGTCGACTTCGGGTCGACGTTCACCAAGGCGGCGCTGGTGGACGGCGAGACGGGCCAGCTGCTCGGGACCGCCAGTCACCGCACCACCATCGAGACCGACGTGCTGGACGGGTTCGAGGCCTGCCGTGCCGAGCTGGCGCAGGAGCACCCCTCGATCGTCGAGGCGGAGGTGCTGGCGTGCTCCTCCGCGGGTGGCGGACTGCGCGTGGCGGTCATCGGCAACGAGGAGCTGGTCACCGCCGAGGCCGGTCGACGGGTGGCGCTCTCCAGCGGCGGCAAGGTGGTGGCCGTGCTCAGCCGCGTCTCCGACGAGGTGGCCTACGACGAGCTGGCACGCACCACGCGGCCGGACGTGGTGCTGCTGACCGGCGGCACCGACGGGGGCGACGAGGACGGCGTGCTCGCGGCGGCGGCCCGGCTGGCGGCGAGCGGCTGGGTGGGCCCCGTGGTGATGGCCGGCAACCGCGAGACCCGGGCCGAGGTCCTGTCGAGGCTGGACGGTCTGCCGGTGGTCGTGGCGGAGAACGTCGTGCCGAGGATCGGGGTGCTGGCACCCGACTCTGCTCGCCAGGCCATCCGCGCGGTCTTCCTGGAGCACGTGATCGGAGGCAAGCAGCTCAGCGGCCGAGCGGACTTCCCCGCGATGGTGCGCGGTGCCACGCCCGACCTGGTGCTCACCGGCGTCGAGGTCCTCGCGCGAGTCAGCGCGCAGGACGTCGCGGTCCTGGACGTCGGCGGGGCAACCACCGACGTGCACTCGGCGGTGCGGCTCGATCCCGAGGAGGCCGCCGGGCTCTCGCGTGAGGTCGTGGCGAGCACGCCGCTGACCCGCACGGTCGAGGGCGACCTCGGCATGCGGTGGAGCGCGACCTCCACCTGGGAGGCCGGCGTCGAGGCAGGTCTGGTCACCGACGAGCTCCGCGCCGCCGCCGTACGACGCACGGCCGAGCCGTCGTTGCTGGCCGCGACTGCCGCCGAGCAGGAGGAGGACGTCGAGATCGCCGCCACCGCGGCGACCCTGGCCATGCAGCGGCACGTCGGTCGTTCGCGCGTGGTCGTGGGACCCGACGGCCGGCGGGTCGAGCGCACCGGCACGGACCTGCGAGAGGTGGGACTGCTCGTGGGCTCGGGAGGCGTCCTGCGCCACGCGACCCCGGAAGCCGTCGGCCGCATCCTCGGCGGTCTCGTCGGAGCCTCGCCGCAGGGCTGGCAGCTGCCCGAGCACGCCGCCGTGGTGGTGGACCGGCACTACGTGCTGGCAGCCGTCGGCCTGCTCGTCGAGCGCCGCCCCGTCGCGGCCGCGGCCCTGGCACGTAGCCTGACGCTGTGCGAGGAGACCCCCGGAAGCTGATCGGCGAGAGGCGCGCGCGCTCCCGTGCCCGTCAGGAGTCCACGACCGAGCAGACCAAGCGCGAGAACCTCGAGCTCAGGGAGCGCATCGCCAGCCAGTGGGCCGAGGTCCGCGCCAGCCGGCGAGCGATGGAGGCGGAGCCGCAGGTCGTCGGCGGGCCCTCGAACCTCGCGCCGGCACGCGTCCCCTACGGCATGGACCTCGCTGCGGCCTGGGCCTGGCGCTTCGTGGTCATCTGCGCCGCGGGCTCGATCGTCCTCTACCTGCTCGACCTGTTCCTCGTCGTCGTCCTGCCCGTCGTGATCGCCCTGCTCCTCGCCGCCCTGGCGAGCCCGGTGGTCGCGTGGCTGCAGCGGCTGGGCCTGCCCCGCAAGGTCGCGGCCCTCGTGATCGTCGTGCTCGGCGTGCTCGGGATCGCAGCGCTGGTCGCGTTCGTGAGCAACCAGGTCTCCGCGGGGATGGGGGACCTGTCCGACCAGGTGGTCAACGGCATCAACCAGATCAGGGACTGGCTGCGCGACGGACCACTGAAGATCACCGACTCGCAGCTCAGCACGGGCCTGGACCAGGTGCAGAAGAAGCTCTCCGACATGAGCAGCGAGGCCTTCGCGACCGCCACCGAGGTCGGCACGGCGGTCGGCCATCTCGTCGCCGGACTGTTCATCGTGCTGTTCGCGACCTACTTCTTCCTGGCCGACGGCACGATGATCTGGACCTGGATCGTGCGGATCTTCCCTCGCGCCGCCCGGACCCGCGCGGACTCCTCGGGCCGCGTCGCCTGGCGCTCACTGACCCAGTTCGTCCGTGCCACCGTGATGGTGGCTGCGACGGATGCCATCGGCATCATGATCGGCGCCGCGATCCTGCAGGTGCCGTTCGTGAGCGCGATCGGCGTCCTGGTGTTCCTCGGCGCGTTCATCCCGCTCGTCGGAGCCTTCGTCTCCGGAACGGTCGCGGTGCTGGTCGCCCTGGTCGCCCAGGGACCTGTCACCGCCCTGATCATGTTCGGCGTCGTCGTGCTCGTGCAGCAGATCGAGGCGCACATCCTGCAGCCGTTCCTGATGGGCCGCTTCGTCTCCGTGCACCCGCTCGGGGTGATCATCGCGATCGCGCTCGGTGTGATCGTGGCCGGGATCCCCGGAGCGCTGATCGCCGTACCACTCGCCGCGTCGCTGAACGCGGTCGTGCAGCATCTCGCGAACTTCACCGAGGTCGGGGAGGATCCCGAGGACGCCAGCGAGGACGAAGCGGCGCCGATGCCGGCCTCGGTGTCGGGCGAGCAGGTCGCTGACGCTCACGACACCGATCGCGAGACAGGTCGCGAAACGGGGACGGACGGCCTCACCGAGGCGGAGGCCCCCCCGAAAGAACCTCCGCCGGGTCGGTGAGAACGATCGTCCGATTCTCGCCCGTCCGGTTGCGCGGGGCAACAGGTTCGGCGGCTGGATCTCAGCGGCTGGAGTGACCTTAGGCTGGGCCCATGACGGTCACCCTTGCGGACATCGAGGCTGTCGTCGACCTGGTCGGCGAGGCCGCGATCCCCACCCCCATGGAGGAGTCGCGCTGGCTGCAGGCGATCGTCGGTGGGCCGGTGCTCCTCAAGTGCGAGAACCTGCAGCGCACGGGGTCGTTCAAGATCCGCGGTGCCTACGTGAGGTTGTCCCGGCTCAGCGCCGAGGAGCGCGCACGCGGGGTGGTGGCGGCGAGTGCCGGCAACCACGCCCAGGGCGTGGCGCTGGCGGCGCGGATGCTCGGCATCAAGGCGACCGTGTTCATGCCGGAGGGAGCGCCGATCCCGAAGGCCAACGCCACCCGCGGGTACGGCGCCGAGGTGCTGTTCCACGGCGAGTACCTCACGCAGGCGCTGCTGGCCGCCCAGGAGTTCTCCGAACGCACCGGGGCCGTGTTCATCCACCCCTTCGACCACCCCGACATCGTGGCCGGCCAGGGGACCGTCGGACTCGAGATCCTGGCCCAGGCGCCAGAGGCCACGACCGTGCTCATCCCGACGGGAGGCGGGGGGCTGATCGCGGGTGCCGCCGTCGCGATCAAGTCGCAGCGCCCCGACATCCGGGTGATCGGTGTCCAGGCCGAGGAGGCTGCCGCCTTCCCGGAGTCCCTGCGGCGGGGCGTCCCCGTCGCCCTCGAGCGGATGACGACCATGGCCGACGGCATCGCGGTCGCGCGCCCCGGCGACGTCCCCTTCGCCGCCATCCAGAAGTACGTCGACGACGTGGTCACCGTCTCGGAGGAGTCGATGTCACGGGCACTGGTGCTGCTGCTGGAGCGGGCGAAGATGGTCGTGGAGCCGTCCGGCGCGGCCGCCGTGGCAGCCGTGATGGACCAGCCCTCGGCCTTCGCGACGCCGATGGTCGCCGTCCTCTCGGGAGGCAACGTCGACCCACTGCTGCTCGGGAACCTGATCCGGCACGGCATGGCCTCGAGCGGTCGCTACCTCAACATCGGCTGCGTGATCCCGGACCGCCCCGGAGGGCTGGCCCGCCTGCTCGCCGAGCTCGCCGAGTCGGGTGCGAACGTGCTCGAAGTGGCGCACGAGCGCACGTCCACGAGCCTGCACGTCGGCGAGGTCGAGGTGCGCCTCCAGCTCGAGACGCGCAGCAGGGAGCACGCCGACACGGTGCTCGACCGGCTCCGCACGCACGGCTGGGCCGTGATCGCGTAGGTCAGCCGACGTAGGGGACCGCGTCGGTGATCTCGGCCTTCTGCTCCTTGCCGTTGGGCAGGGTGTAGGTGACCGTCTCGCCCTTCTTGGCGCCCTGGATGGCCTGGCCGAGCGGCGACTGCGGGGAGTAGACCTTGATGTCGTCCCCGGCCATCTCGCGTGCACCGAAGAGGAACGTCTCGGTGAAGTCGAGACCGACCAGCGTCACGGTGACCTTCATGCCGGGCTCGACGACGCCGTCGTCGGCCGGGGTCTCCCCGACCTCGGCCTTCTCCAGCATGTCGACCAGCTGCTGGATGCGGCCGTCGATCTTGCCCAGCTCGTCGCGCGCCGCGTGGTAGCCGGCGTTCTCCTTGAGGTCGCCCTCGTCGCGGGCGTCGCTGACCCGCTTCACCATGGTCGCTCGCGTGGTGCCGCGCAGCTCCTCGAGTTCGGCCTTCAGCTCGTCGTACTTGGCCTGGGTCAGCCAGATGACGTTGCTGGTGGTCGGCTCGGACATGTGAAACTCCTGGGGAAACGTTGGGGCCTGTTGGGCAAGTAAACGACTCTACCCAACGTGCCACCGCAGAGCAGAATCCGTCCGTGATCCGGCTCTCACCATGACTGGCCTCAGCGGGGACGGGACTGGCCCGGAGCGGTGCAGCCGATGAGCTCCACGGTCGTGGCCTCGCGCTCGGTGCGCACCTCCACCTCCCGCACGGTTGCTCCGCTCACGCCGGAGACCCTGAAGTTGAGCTCGCCGACCACCGAGTGGTCGGCACCTGAGGCGCGGAGCAGGCAGCTGGCCCTGACCCCCGCGTCGCGCGGCTTGACCACCACCTTCGCTGTCGCGGAGTGGTCGTCGACGACGTCGAAGGACTGCAGCGAGGACTGCACCTCGGGGGTGCTCTGGAACCAGGCGGCCCAGGCGACCCAGGCGAGCGCGACCACCCCGACGAGACCCGACACCAGGATGACGGCACGGCGACGGGCCGGGCTGGTGCCTCCGTAGCGGTCGGCCATCACGGCGTCGGCCGGCGTCGAGGGGGGCGTCACGGGCTGGGTCACCTGGCCGATTCTTCCACCGGGCGGCATCCCTAGACTTGGCGGCATGCTCCGCCTGATGCACGTGCACGCCCATCCTGACGACGAGTCGAGCAAGGGTGCTGCCTCCACAGCCAAGTACGTCGCCGAGGGGGTCGACGTCCACGTCGTCACCTGCACGGGCGGGGAGCGCGGCTCGATCCTGAACCCGAAGATGGATCGCCCGGACGTGCTGGCCAACATGACGGCGATCCGCCGGCAGGAGATGGAGACGGCCCGCCAGATCCTCGGCGTACGCCAGGACTGGCTCGGGTACGTCGACTCCGGCTGGCCCGAGGGCGACCCCAAGCCGCCGCTGCCGGAGGGCTGCTTCGGGCTGGTGGACCCGCAGGTCGCGGCCGAGCCGCTGGTCCGGCTGATCCGCAGCTTCCGGCCGCACGTGCTCACGACGTACGACGAGAACGGTGGCTACCCGCACCCGGACCACATCATGTGCCACAACGTCTCGATGGTCGCCCTCGAGGCGGCGGCCGACCCCGAGAGCTTCCCCGAGGCAGGGGAGCCGTGGCAGGTGCTGAAGGTCTACTACCAGCACGGCTTCAACCGGCCACGCACGCTCGCGCTGCACGAGGCGATGCTCGCCGAGGGCCTCGAGTCGCCGTTCACCGAGCGCCTGGAGGAGTGGAAGCCGGACCCCGCCCACGACGCCCGGATCACCACCCGGGTGCCCTGCGGTGAGTACTTCGAGGTCCGTGACCGCGCCCTGATCGCCCACGCCACCCAGATCGACCCCGACGGCTTCTTCTTCAGGGCTCCCCTCGAGCTGCAGAAGCGGGTGTGGCCCACCGAGGAGTTCGAGCTGGTGTCCTCCCAGGTGGAGAGCGAGCTCCCGGAGGACGACCTGTTCGCCGGCATCCGCGGTCGCGACGACTTGGTCACCTGAGAGACTGTCCTCATGAACACCCTGCTACTGCTCGCGCCGCTGCTGGTGGCCGGGGCCGACCCGGTCCCCGCCGACAACGACGTGAAGGCCGGCTGGGTCGCCTTCTGGATCTTCATCGGTCTCGCCGTGGCCGTGGTGCTGCTCGGGTTCAGCCTGGCCAAGCACCTGCGCCGGGCCCGGGACAACGCCGAGCTGGGTGTCTTCGACTCCAACGACGAGCCCCACCGCAACGCCTTCCTGACCCGAGTTAAGCATTCGCTTAGGTCTCGTTGACGGGACCCGTACCGGCGGCAGATAGTCGTGTGACTCACCTCACACGGAGGCACCAGTGCAGGTACCCGCACCTTTCGACTACGAACGCGCCACGAGCATCGACCACGCGATCAGCCTGATGGACCGGCTCGGCGACGAGGCCAGGCTGGTCGCCGGGGGTCACAGCCTGATCCCGATGATGAAGCTCCGGCTCACCGACCTCGAGTACCTCATCGACATCAACGACCTGCACGACGAGCTCGGCTACGTGCGCGTCGGGGTCGACGAGGTCCACATCGGCGCGATGACGCGACATCGGGAGCTGCTCGAGTCCGCCGAGCTGGCGGCCGTGTTCCCGATCTTCGCGGACGCGGAGAGGGTGATCGCCGACCCGGTCGTGCGCAACCGCGGCACGATCGGTGGCTCCCTGTGCCAGGCCGACCCGTCGGAGGACCTGACCGCGGTCTGCACGACGCTCGACGCGAGCTGCGTCATCCGCAGCTCGGCCGGCGAGCGGGTGGTCCCGATGGAGGACTTCCACCGGGGGCCCTACGAGACCGCAGTGGGTCAGGGCGAGATCCTCATCGAGGTGCGCCTGCCCGTACGCCCGGGAGGCTCCAGCGCCTACGCGAAGGTCGAGCGTCGGGCCGGCGACTGGGCCGTCACGTCGGCCGGGGCAGCCGTCTGGATGCAGGACGGCGTCATCAGCGACGCCCGGGTCGGGCTGGCGGCCGTCGGCCCCAACACGACCGGAATCCCGGCGATCTCCGAGCTGATGAGGGGTCAGCGACCCAGCGAGGAGCTCTACGAGCAGGCCGGTGCGCTGGCGTCGGCGAGCTGCTCCCCGTCCACGGACAACCGCGGGACGGTCGAGTACAAGCGGCACCTCGCCGACGAGCTGACCAGACGCACCTTGCGCACCGCCGTCGGGCGGATCGAGGCCGGCCTCGCCGGCGACCAGGCCCACGACGGAGGGAACCGCTGATGCAGGTCACGATGACGGTCAACGGCGAGAGCGTGACCCGCGAGGTCGAGGGCCGGATGCTGCTCGTGCACTTCCTGCGCGACGAGCTCGGCCTCACCGGCACCCACTGGGGCTGCGACACGAGCAACTGCGGGACCTGTGTCGCCTGGATGGACGGCGAGCCGGTCAAGACCTGCACGGTGCTCGCGGCGATGGCGGGCGGCCGCGAGGTCCGCACCGTCGAGGGGCTCGAGACGGACGGCGTGCTCGACCCGGTGCAGGAGGGCTTCATGCGCTGCCACGGGTTGCAGTGCGGCTTCTGCACGCCCGGGATGTTGATGACGGCGCGAGCCCTGCTCGATCGCGAGCCCCATCCCGACGAGCAACGCATCCGGGAGGCGATCTCGGGCCAGATCTGTCGGTGCACCGGCTACACGACCATCGTGCGCTCGATCCAGTGGGCGGCCGAGCATCCGGACGGGCCCGAGGTCGCGGAGCCCGAAGCCGCCCAGGAGACCGCGGGGAGTGCGTCATGACCACGCGTGGAGAGCCGACCGGGCGGTGGAGCGTCGAGGACCTGGAGACCGTCGACAACGACAAGACGCCGGTCGGCCACGGCCGGATGCTGCGCAAGGAGGACCCGCGGTTCATCCGCGGCATGGGTCACTACGTCGACGACATCCAGCTCAAGGGGATGCTGCACCTCGCCATCCTGCGGTCGCCGCTGGCCCACGCGAACATCGTCAGCATCGACGTCAGCGCGGCCCAGGCGCACCCCAAGGTCAAGGCGGTGATCACCGGCGCCGACCTGGCCGAGAAGGGCCTGGCGTGGATGCCGACGCTGTCCAACGACGTCCAGGCCGTGCTCGCGACCGACAAGGTGCGGTTCCAGGGCCAGGAGGTCGCGTTCGTGGTGGCCGAGGACCGCTACTCGGCGCGTGACGCCCTCGAGCTGATCGACGTGGAGTACGACGTGCTCGATCCGGTGGTCGACGTACGCCAGGCCCTGGCGCCCGATGCACCCGTGATCCGCAACGATCTCGAGGGCAAGACCGACAACCACTGCTTCGACTGGGAGACCGGCGACAAGGCCGCGACCGACGCCGTCTTCGAGAAGGCCGACGTGGTGGTGACCGAGGACATCGTCTACCCGCGGGTGCACCCGGCGCCGATGGAGACGTGCGGCTGCGTGGCCGACTACGAACGGGTCGGCGGCCAGCTGACCCTGTGGACCACGAGCCAGGCGCCGCACGCCCACCGCACCGTCTACGCCCTCGTGTCCGGGCTCCCGGAGCACAAGATCCGCGTGATCGCCCCCGACATCGGCGGCGGCTTCGGCAACAAGGTGCCGATCTACCCGGGCTACGTCTGCGCGATCGTCGCGTCCCTCGTGATCGGCAAGCCGGTGAAGTGGATGGAGGACCGCACCGAGAACCTCGTCAGCACGGGCTTCGCCCGCGACTACGTGATGCGCGGCGAGATCGCGGCCACCAAGGAGGGCAAGATCCTGGCCATCCGCACCCACGTGCTCGCCGACCACGGAGCGTTCAACGGCACGGCTGCGCCGATCAAGTACCCCGCCGGCTTCTTCGGCGTCTTCACCGGCAGCTACGACCTGGAGGCGGCGTACTGCTCGATGACGGCCGTCTACACCAACAAGGCGCCCGGTGGCGTGGCCTACGCGTGCTCGTTCCGGATCACCGAGGCGGTCTACCTGGTCGAGCGGATCGTCGACTGCCTGGCCTACGACCTGGAGATGGACCCGGTCGAGCTCCGGCGCAAGAACTTCATCCAGCCCGACCAGTTCCCCTACACGAGCAAGACCGGCTGGGTCTACGACTCCGGCGAGTACGAGCGTGCGCTCGACGTCGCGCTCGAGATGGCGGGGTACGACGAGCTGCGTCGCGAGCAGGAGGAGAAACGCGCCAAGGGCGAGCTGATGGGCATCGGGGTCGCCTTCTTCACCGAGGCGGTGGGTGCCGGTCCGCGCAAGGACATGGACATCCTCGGCCTGGGGATGGCCGACGGCAGCGAGCTGCGCGTGCACCCGACCGGCAAGGCCGTGCTGCGTGTCTCCTGCATGAGCCAGGGCCAGGGCCACGAGACGACCTTCGCGCAGATCGTCGCGGAGGAGATCGGCATCCCGCCGGCCGACATCCAGGTGGTCAACGGCGACACCGACCAGACGCCGTTCGGGCTGGGCACCTACGGCAGCCGGTCCACCCCCGTCTCCGGGGCCGCGGCCGCCCTGGTCGCCCGCAAGGTCCGTGACAAGGCACGGATCATCGCCTCGGGGATGTTGGAGGTCTCCGTGGCGGACCTGGAGTGGCAGAAGGGCTCCTTCCAGGTCAAGGGCGATCCGGGGCGGTCGGTCACCATCCAGGACATCGCGATGCGGGCCCACGGCGCGGGCGACCTGCCCGAGGGCATCGAGGGCGGCCTGGAGGCGCAGATCTGCTACAACCCGTCCAACCTGACCTATCCGTTCGGTGCCTACATCTGCGTCGTCGACGTCGATCCCGGCACCGCCGAGGTGACGGTGCGCCGGTTCATCGCGGTCGACGACTGCGGCACGCGGATCAACCCGATGATCATCGAGGGCCAGGTGCACGGCGGCCTCACCGACGGCGTCGGGATGGCGCTGATGGAGATGATCTCCTTCGACGAGGACGGCAACTGCATCGCCGGATCGTTGATGGACTACCTGATCCCGACGGCGCTCGAGGTGCCGCACTGGGAGACCGGGCACACGGTCACCCCGTCGCCGCACCACCCGATCGGTGCCAAGGGTGTCGGTGAGTCGGCCACGGTCGGCTCGCCTCCGGCCGTGGTGAACGCCGTCATCGACGCCCTCAAGCCCTACGGCATCAGGCACGCCGACATGCCGCTGACGCCCTCCCGGGTGTGGGACGCCATGCAGGGACACCCGACCCCGCCGATCTGAGGAGGCAGATGACCACGACGATCTCCGAGAGGGTCGAGGAGCTGACCCGGTCCGGCGTGCCCTTCGTGCAGGCCACGGTCGTGCGCGCCCAGGAGCCGAGCTCGGCGCGCGCGGGAGACAGGGCGATCGTCCTCGCCGACGGCAGCATGGAGGGCTTCGTCGGCGGCCAGTGCGCCGCCGGCTCGGTGCGAACGGCTGCGCTCGACGCACTCTCGACGGGCGTGGGGGTGCTGCTGCGGGTGCTGCCCGACGGCGAGGACACCTTCCCGCAGACTCCCGGTGCCAGCATCGTGGTCAACCCGTGCCTGTCAGGAGGGGCTTTGGAGATCTACCTCGAACCACTCCTGCCGTCGCCCGCGCTCCACCTCGCCGGGTCCTCACCGACCGCAGAGGCCATCGCCTCGATGGCACCTGCGCTCGGCTTCGTGGTGGAGCGGTCAGGTTCGCCCGAGGGCGCGACGGCCGTGGTGATCTCGACCCATGGCGGCGATGAACCGGCAGCGATCCGTGCGGCACTCGCTGCCGGGGTCGGCTTCGTCGGCGTGGTGTGCAGCCGGACCCGAGGCGAGGCATTGCTCGCCGAGCTCGACCTCACTGCCGAACAGCACACGCGCGTGCACCTGCACGTCGGCCTCGACATCGGTGCGCGGACGGCGCCGGAGATCGCGCTGTCGATCCTGGCCGAGATCGTGCGACAGATCCGGGTGGAGGGGCTCGCGGCATCCCCCGTCCGCGAGCGCCTCCTGCCTCCCGTCCAGGCCATCGACCCCGTGTGCGGCATGACGGTCACTGTCGGCCCGGACACGGTGCACGCTGTCGTGGCCGGTCAGGACCACTGGTTCTGCATGCCGGGCTGCCGCGACCGTTTCCTGGCCGACCATGCGGCGGACCACGCTTCGTGACCGTCGCCGCCGTCGTGCTCGCCGCAGGAGCCTCGCGGCGTCTCGGGCAGCCCAAGCAGGTGCTGCCGCTCGACGGTGCGACCGTGCTCGGCGCCACCTTGTCGGTGGCCCTGGAGTCCGGCTGCGAGCCGGTCGTCGTGGTGCTCGGCGGCGCTGCCGACCAGGTCCGGTCCGAGGTCGACCTGGCCGGGGTCGACGTGGTGGAGAACCAGGAGTTCGGTGAGGGGTGCGCCACCTCCGTCCGGACGGCCGTCGGCGCGCTGCCCGAGGAGGTCCAGGGCATCGTGCTGCTCCTGGGTGACCAGCCGCGGGTGCGGGTCGAGACGATCCAGGAGCTCGAGGCCACCGCACGCGGCCACGCGGTCGGCGTCTGCGAGTACGACGACGGGCTGGGACATCCACTGTGGTTCGATCGGGAGATGTTCGCTGCTCTCGAGGCCATGCACGGCGACAAGGCCGTGTGGAAGCTGGTGGACGCCGAGGGACCGGACGCCGACGTCGTCCGGGTCCGCATCGCGGGGTCCGTGCCGCGCGACATCGACACGTGGGCCGACTACGAGGCGATGCTCGCGGAGCAGTCGTGACCACGCTGCCGCTGGCCTCTGCCGAGCAGGTCCGGGCCAGGTTCGACGAGCACGACTACCTCGCCGATGCCGGCCTGTCGACCGCGGTCTTCCTGTCGCTGCGGCTCGGGATGCCGCTGCTCCTCGAGGGCGAGCCCGGTGTCGGCAAGACGGCCGCCGCCCAGGTGCTGGCCCGCGGACTCGGCGTACCTCTCGTGCGGTTGCAGTGCTACGAGGGCCTCAGCGCCGCCGAGGCGCTCTACGACTGGAACTACCAGCGACAGCTCCTCGCGATCCGCCTGGCCGAGTCGCGCGGTGAGCGGCTCACCGAGGCCGACCTGTTCAGCGAGGACTACCTCATCGAGCGGCCGGTGCTCCGCTGCGTGCGGTACGACGGGCCGTCGCCGCCCGTGCTGCTCGTCGACGAGATCGACCGTGCCGACGACGAGTTCGAGGCCTTGCTCCTCGAGGTGCTCGGCGAGGGGTCGGTGACGGTGCCCGAGCTCGGCACGTTCACCGCCGTGCACCCGCCGATCGTGGTGCTGACCTCCAACCGCAGTCGTGACCTCCACGACGCGCTGCGACGTCGGTGCCTCTACCACTGGCTGGAGTACCCCGAGCCCGATCGGGTGTGCGCCATCCTGCGCCGCACGGTGCCGGCCGCCAACGAGGGCCTGATCTCGTCTGCCGCACAGTTCGTCGGTCGCGTGCGCGACCTGGAGGTGGACAAGCCGCCGGGGTTGGCCGAGGCGATCAACTGGGTGGCCGCGCTCTCCGCGCTCGGCGCCACCGAGCTGATGCGCGACACCGTGGAGGCCACGCTGGGCACCGTGGTGAAGACGGTCGACGACCGCGAGACCGTCCTCGCGGGCCTGGACGCTGTGCTCGACGCCGATGGCGCCTGACCGCCCGCCCACGCTGCTGCGGGCCGTCGACCGGGCCGCGCTGGCGGCGTCGTTCGGGGAGCGGTTGCGCCGTGCGGGTGCGAGCGTGCCGACGACGGCGATGGCCGACCTCTGCGAGGCGCTGGGCCAGGCTCCACCGTCGCGTCTCGACGACCTGTACTGGTCGATGCGGGTGACGCTCGTCCGCCGTCAGCCCGACCTGGACACCTTCGACCGGGTCTTCGACGCCGCCTTCCGCGAGGCAGACCTCGGGGCCGACCCGCACGCGCGCAGGTCCGGTCCCACTGCCTTTCCGCCAGCACCCTCCGAGACCCTCGCCTCGGTCCCGGGTGCGGGTCGTCGGCCGCAGGAGGCCGAGGCGGCCGGGCTGCCGTGGCAGATGCTCCCGCGGACCACCGCAGAGGACGAGACGAGCACCGATCCGCTGGTCCTCCCCGAGCTGTTGCCGAGTGCGCTGAGCGGCGACGTGGACACGCCGTTCGACGAGTTCGACGAGAGCCAGCTCGCCGAGCTCGGCCGGTGGCTCGAGCGCGCGGCGCCCAGCTGGCCCGTACGGCGGAGCCGCCGGGTGCGGGCAGGACGACGCGGCGAGGCCATCTCCCTGCGGCAGACCATCGCGGCTTCCCGGCGTACGGCGTGGGAGCCGCTCGAGCTGAGGCGTCAGCGCCGGGTGCTGCGCCCTCGGTCGCTGACGCTGGTGACCGACGTGAGCGCCTCGATGCAGTCGTACTCGGGCGCCTACCTGCACCTGATGCGGGCCTTCGCCCGCACCGGCCGCGCCGAGACGTTCGCGTTCTCGACCTCGCTGACCCGGCTGACGCCCGCGCTGGTGCACCGTTCGGCCGATGCGGCGCTGGCCCTGGCCGAGGAGCGCGTCGTCGACCGGTACGGCGGGACGCACCTCGCCCGCTCCCTGCGGGACCTGCTGGCCTCGCGCCACGGATCACGCATTCGAGGAGGCGTGCTGATCATCGCCTCGGACGGCTGGGACAGCGATCCGCCCGAGGAGCTGCGCGCGGTGATGGCGCGGCTGGCGCGCCGGGCCAGGCGCGTGGTGTGGCTCAACCCGCGTGCCGCCGTCCCCGGGTTCGAGCCCCTGGTCGGGTCGATGGCCGCGGCCCTGCCCTACTGCGACGACTTCCTGCCCGCACACACGGTCGCGGCACTGCCCGAGGTCTTCGCTGCCATCAGCTCCACAAGGTGACGTGCACCGCGGGCCGGAACCTGCCGACGTCTGCTCCCTCGCCCCGGACCATGGCCTGCGTCGCCCGCGGTGTCGCGACGAACCGGATCAGCTCCGCACCGGCCGAGTGGTGGTGGTCGCCGCGCAGGGTCCAGGTGGCCCAGGCCCCGCGGGTCGCCAGCTCCGGTGCGTCGATGCGCACCAGCCGACCAGACCGCAGGTCGTCCCTGACCGTGAAGCCGACGGCGAGGGCGAGCCCGACACCACGCCGGGTCTCGGCGAGTGCGGCGGCGTCGCTCTGGAAGATGCGCTGCCGGCTCTCCGGCACGGCCAGTCGGCGGAGCACGTCGGTGGTCTCGCCGGCCGAGTCGGCCGCGCCGGGACCGAGGTGCCAGCTCTGCTCGGCAAGCTGGTCCGGGCTCGCCGTGCCGGTGGCGACCGGATGCTCCGGCGCGGCCACGACCAGCACGTCGAAGGCCAGGAACGGCTGCTGCACGACGGACCCGGGGGCGGCCTTGACCGCCGGCCCGAGGGTGACGTCGACGGCACGGGAGGCGAGCAGGCTGGGGAAGTCGGAGACCGGGTGCACGCTCAGCTCGACGTCGAGGTCGCGGGCACGGCGGGTGAACAGGCTGATCAGGCCAGGGGCCGCGTGCTCGGCGAAGAGCTCCGAGGAGGCCAGCCGCAGCATCCGGCGACCGTTGCCCGCCTCGCTGACCTCGAGCACCGTGCGGCTCTGCAGGTCCAGGATCTCCATCGCCCGGCTGGCCAGCCGCAGACCGCCCGGGGTGAAGGCGAGTCCGGACGGCGTACGGCTGAAGAGGGGGTCGTCGAGCTCGGTGCGCAGCTGCTTGAGGTTCATCGACACCGCGGACTCGGTGGTGCCGAGCTCCATCGCGGCAGCCTTGACCGACCCGCGACGGACCACGCAGGCGAACGCACGCAGCTGGGTGGGTGTCACGAGCGGACCACGTGGACCAGGGCGTCCCAGGCGGTGCCGGCTTCGACGGTGCGGGCCACACGCTCGGACCGGACCACCTCGAGGCGGGCGCCGTCGAGGTCGCCCAGCACGTCCTCGGCGGTGTAGAGCACGGCCGGGTCCTGCGGGCCACCGGTGCCCTCGGTCAGGTTCGTGGAGTCGTGGGCCACGAGGAACAGGTTTCCGCCGGTCCGGAGTGCCTCGAACGCACGGCGGACGGCCGTACGCCGCTCGGCCGCAGCCACCTGGAAGTAGGCGATCACGACCAGGTCGAGGTCGGCCGGGAGGGGAGCCGTGAGTGCGTTCCCGACCTGCCAGTCGACCGTGCCGTCGACCTTGCGGCCCTTCTCGACCGCCACGGCCGACCAGTCGATCGCGGTGACCTGCCACCCGCGGTCGGCGAGCCAGCGGGCGTTGCGGCCCTCCCCGCAGGCGAGGTCCAGGGCGCGGCCGGGAGGAAGGTCGGCCAGCCCCTGCTCGACGAACTGGTTCGGTCCTGCCGACCAGACGAGCTCCGTCGCGGCGTACCTCTCGTCCCAGGCGGCGGCGTCCATAGGCACAAACTAGCGCGCGGCCGGGTCCACGACCGCCGGACGAATGTCACCATGACCCGATGACCGAACACCTCGACTGGCGTGGTCGCACCGTGGCCTGGGAGCGCCTGGGCGACGGGCCGGACCTGGTGCTCTGCCACGGCACGCCGTGGTCCTCCGCCCTCTGGCGTCCGATCGCGGAACGGCTCGCGAGCGACTATCGCGTTCACCTCTGGGACATGCCGGGCTACGGGCAGTCGTCGAAGTCGCCGGAGCACGCGGTCGACCTCGGGGTGCAGGGCGAGCTCTTCACCGACCTGCTCGTCGAGTGGGGTCTGCACCGCCCGCACGTGGTGGCCCACGACTTCGGGGGAGCGGTGGCCCTGCGGGCGCTGACGCTGCACGGTGCGTCGTACGCCTCGCTCGCGCTGGTCGACGTGGTCGCGCTGCGGCCGTGGGGTTCGCCGTTCTTCCGGCTGGTGCACGAGCACGCGGACGTGTTCACCCGGCTCCCGCCTGCGATCCACCGTGGCGTGCTGGAGGCCTACATCGGCGGTGCCAGCCACCGCGGACTCACCGCGGGACAGCTGGAGACACTCGTCGCGCCGTGGCTGGACGAGGAGGGTCAGGCCGCCTTCTACCGCCAGATCGCACAGGCCGACGAGCGCTACACCGAGGAGCTCGAGCCGTTGCTCGGCGGACTCGACCTGCCCGTGCACGTCGTCTGGGGCGCCGAGGACACCTGGATCCCGCCCGATCGTGCTGCCCGGCTCCAGGACGCGATCCCGGGTGCGACGGTGCGGCTGCTGCCCGAGGCCGGCCACCTGATCCAGTACGACGCGTCGGAGGAGCTGTACGACGAGCTCGCGGCCTGGCTCGCCTCACAGGACGTGCGGGGCGCTCAGCCCTCGGCGGGTTGACTCTCGGCGGCGATCTGGCGGCGCACGTCGTCCATGTCGAGCGCGCGCACGGCGGTGATCAGCTCGTCCAGCGCGGCGGGAGGCAGGGCGCCAGGCTGGGAGAAGACCAGGATCCCGTCGCGGAAGGCCATCAGCGTGGGGATCGAGGTCACCTGCGCGGCACCGGCCAGCTGCTGCTGCTCCTCGGTGTTGACCGACCCGAAGGTCAGGTCCGGATTGGCCTCGGAGGCCGCTTCGTAGGTGGGCGCGAACTGGCGGCACGGACCGCACCAGCTCGCCCAGAAGTCGACGAACAACACCTCGTTGTCCGTCACGCTCGACTCGAAGTTCTCGGCGGTCAGCTCGATGGTGGACATGACTCGAGGCTAGGCCGCAGGCATGGCGGAGTCGAGTTGGGAGGTGGTCGGCGGGCGTTCGGGGAAGCGCCACACATCAGCGAAACAGCGTCAGGCGCCCCAGACGGCTGCGGATGCCTTTCGTGGGGTGCCCTTTAGATCTTGGCTGCCCGGTATCCGGCTGCCTCGGCGGATGCTGCAGTGCGGAAGCACGCCTCGGGGTTCGTGACGTCGTAGTACTGCTGGCCGGGGCGGTGGTAGATCATCGAGCTCGCGTTGCCCTTGATCGGGGCGGACGCCGGGCAGGAACGGCCGATAGGAGCCACGGCTCCGGAGACTCCGGTGCTGGGTGTGGCGGCGCAGCGGTAGTTGCGGTGGGTGGCGTCCAGGTGGCGGTACCGGGCCTGCCGCGGGTGCCACTGGTAGCCGTCTCGGGAGTCGTAGCGGGCCCGAGCTCCGTGACTGATCTGGGCAGCGGACAGGTCGCGCGCACCGCGGTTGACGTAGCGCAGCAGCCGACCGTAGCGGTCATGGTTCATCACGCTGGATGGGTTGCCCAGCCGGATGATGGACCCCTTCGGTGCGATCCGCTGGGCGTATCGGGTCGCGGCCGAGTACCCGCATCGCCCACGTTCGGGCGTGTCGACACCGATGAGCCGAACCTCACCCTTGGTCGTGAACACGGTGTCGCCGTCGACCCAGCGGACCACCCGAGCCGGAGCCGCTGCCTCGGCGGAGGAGTCGAGTACGAAGGTCGACGCGATCCCCGCCAGTACGGCGGCCGCGACGAGCAGCATCTTGCGCATAGGAAAGTTCTTGCTTTCTGGATGGAGTAGATCAGCTGCGTACCGATCTGTTGACAGAATGCTAACAAACTGTTGGCGGAGCGCCAACTTCTGCATGGTCGCTGCACGAGCGCCGGATGGACGCCGACCTGGTGCGCCGCGCTCGGCGTGGCTTCAGGCGCAAGGCCCTCCCGCTCATCCTCGACTGAGCGGGAGGGCCGGCACCGCTCAGACGTGGACGACGTCGTAGGCGACGAAGAGCAGGCCGTCACCGAGGCGCTCGGCTCGGGTGAGGCGCAAGGACTCCGGTGCCCCTGCTTCGAGCATCCGACCGCCGCGGCCGACCAGGGCCCCGAAGACGAAGAGGCGCAGCTCGTCGACCAGCTCGTGCTCCAGCAACGTCTGCACCAGGGTGCGACTGCCGAAGACGACGATCTTGCCGTCGACCTCGTCCTTGAGCCGAGCCACGTTCTCGGCGACATCCCCGCGCAGCACGGTCCCGTTCGCCCACGCGGTCTCGGTCAGCGTGGAGGACACGACGTACTTGGGGAGCCCGTTGAGACGGTCGGCCCACTCGCCCGAGCGGTCGTTCCAGCGCTTGGCGAACCAGGCATCGGTCTCCCTGCCCAGCAGCAGCGCGTCGGTGTCGAGGGACTCCTCGAACTCGAACTTCGCCCAGGCGTCCTGGTCGGCGGCCGACTTGGCGTTGAACCATCCCCCGCCGGGGCCGTCCTCGCCGGTGGGGTTCTCGACGACGCCGTCCAGCGTCATGTTGGTGTTGACCACGATGGTGCCCATCGGTGTTCTCCTTCTCTCGGGATGTTCGGTACGAAAGGTCAGACACCGGCCCTGACGAGAAATGGGCGTGCGCCGAGCGCCCAGTTCGGGCCTCGCGCGGTGTCGGTACGAGGACATCGACGACGACGAGCGAGACAGTGATTCCATGAGCGACTTGATCTCCCGGGCGCAGGCAGGCGACGAGGAGGCCTTCCGGGCGCTGACCGAACCGCATCGACGCGAGCTGCTGGTGCACTGCTACCGGATGCTCGGCTCGCTCCACGATGCCGAGGACGCGCTGCAGGACACCCTTGTCGGTGCGTGGCAGGGGCTCGGCACCTTCCAGGAACGCGCGTCGATGAGGACCTGGCTCTACCGGATCGCGACCAACCGCTGCCTGAACGCGTTGCGGACGACCAAGCGCCGACCGGCCAAGGCCTGGGACGTCCCCGGAATGACAGCGCCAGACCCGACCCGATTGGGCGAGGCTCCCTGGCTGGAGCCGTTCCCGGAGACACTGCTCGAGGGTGCCTACGACCTGCCGCTGGGACCGGAAGCTCGCTACGAGCAGACCGAGTCGATCTCGCTCGCCTTCGTCGCCGCGCTCCAGGTACTGCCGCCGTTGCAGCTCGCGGTCCTCGTGCTCCGCGACGTGCTCGGCTTCCCCGCGGCTGAGGTGGCCGGAATGTTGGACCGGAGCGTCGAGTCGGTCACCAGTGCGCTCAAACGGGCCCGGTCCACGCTGGAGAGCTCCCGACCGGTGCTGGCCGAGCGAACGCACCGAGCGGCGCTGGGATCGGCGGCCGAGCAGGAGCTGGTGGCTCGATTCGTGGCGGCGTACGAGGCGGCGGACGTCGCCGGCGTGGTGGCGCTGCTGACCGACGACGTCTTCATGTCGATGCCGCCGATCCCGTTCGAGTACGTCGGTCACAACCTGGTCAGGGAATTCCTCGAGCTGCTCTTCGGCGCCCGCCAGTTCTCCCTTCTCCCGACCCGGGCCAACGGACAGCCGGCCTTCGGCGCGTACGTGGCCGGGGCCGACGGCGTCCGACACGCCAGCGGGCTGATCGCCTTGACCGTCACCGACCGGGGGATCAGCGAGCTGAGCAGGTTCGAGACGTCCCTCTTCGACTGGTTCGGGCTCCCACCCGTCCTGGAGGTGAGAATGTCGGACGACTGATCCGCTCGCCGAAGACGTGGTCGCCTTTTTCAGGCTGGAGTGTCGTACCGACGGGTTCCCGTTCGTGGTGAGGTCACAGGCAGACGCCGACGACCCGAGAAGAGGACACCATGCGCACCCTGTTCGTCACCGAGTTCATCTCCCTGGATGGCGTTGTCGAGGCGCCCGGCGGGGAGGAGGGCTACCAGCACTCCGGCTGGACCTTCGACATCGAGGAGGACCCGGCCCGATACGAATTCAAGATGGAGGAGACCTTCGGCACCGAGACCCTGCTCCTGGGCCGAAGGACGTACGAAGGCTTCGCCGCCGCCTGGCCCGAGCGCGACGGCGACTTCGCCGACAAGTTCAACACCATGCAGAAGGTCGTCGTGTCCACCACGCTGAACGACCCAACCTGGAACAACACCACCGTCGTTCGCGACCTCGACGCGGTCCGCGCCCTCAAGGAGGGCGAGGGTGGACCGATCGCCGTGCACGGCAGCCCCACTCTGGCCCGCTCCCTCCTCGAGGCCGCCCTCGTCGACCAGTGGAACCTCATGGTCTTCCCGGTCATCCTCGGCAGCGGCATGCGGATGTTCCCGAGCGACGCCGGGGACAAGCAGAAGCTCACCCTGCGCGAGACCCGCACCTACACCAACGGCATCCAGCTCAACATCTTCGAGACGGTGCGCTGAGCCAGGGCCGCGGCAGGTCGAATGCGTCGCCGACCGGGACGCAGGCGACCGCACCGATTCGGTGACATCTCGTGGCGCGGGGGATCGCAGAGCGGGTCTGGCGGCCTCGCGCCCAGGGGAGTAAGCAGGAATCAGCCGGCGGTGCCGGACCGGGCACCGCCCCGTCCGAGAGGAGTGGGTCATGTACGCACGTTCCACCACGTTCAACGGGAGGCCCGAGAACATCGATGCTGGCATCGCGTTCGTCAAGAAGGAGGCCGGGCCGATGCTCGAGCAGATCGAGGGGTGTCGGGGCCTGTCGATGCTGGTCGACCGTGGGACAGGGCAGTGCATCGCGACAAGTTCGTGGGACAGCGAGGCGACCATGTTGGCGAGCGACGACCGGCTTCGCCCGATCCGCGATCGCGGGCGGGACATTCTGGGCGCCTCCATGCAGATCGACGCGTGGGAGATTGCCGTCATGCACCGCAGCCATCACGGCGAGTGCTGCCGAGTCAGCTGGCTGCAGGGTGACCTCGACGCGATGACGGAGACGTTCCGCGTCGGGATCCTTCCCGAGCTCGAGCAGACCGCTGGTTTCTGCAGCGCCAGCCTGCTGGTGGACCGGTCTGCCGGCCTGGGGTGCGCGACAACGGCCTGGGAGACCCGCGCCGCGATGGAGGCGAGCCGCTCGGCTGCCGACGACATGCGCAGCCGGGCCGCGAGCGACGCGGGCGGCCTGATCGTCGACGTACACGAGTTCGACCTCGCCTACGCACACCTGCACGTACCCGAGATGGCCTGAAGACCGTCTCCTTCGGTCGAGCCCGTTGACCAGGCGGGCTCGGCCATCTGCGGCCGGCGCCGATCGTCGAGGAGCCATGACTCGAGCAGGTGCCACTCGTGCCGAGTGGCGATTGCCGTGAGCAGGGTTGCGGACCGGCCGAGGCGCTGCGCGGTCGTGAGTTGGTTCCACCTGCCGGTTCGAGGTGGTCGACGGGCATGAGGCCGGTCAAGATGAACCCGTGCTTGGACTCGAAATGGTTGTCGTGCTCGGGGTCGCCCTGGTCGCATGCGGCGCGCTCGCGCGCCGTTACCCGATCGCGCCGGCCATCCTGCTGGTGCTGGTCGGAGTGTTTCTCGGCTTCGTGCCGCACCTGAAGGAGGCCCAGCTGCCGCCGGAGGTCGTGCTCCTGGTGTTCCTGCCGGCATTGCTCTACTGGGAAAGCCTGACGACCTCGTTGCGCGAGATCCGCAACAACCTGCGGGTCGTGGTGCTGACCAGCACCGCGCTGGTGTTCGCCACCGCCGCCGCGGTCGCCGCCGCTGCGCACGGGCTCGGCCTGGAGTGGGGGCCGGCGTGGGTCCTCGGCGCTGCGCTGGCGCCCACCGACGCGACGGCGGTCGGCGTCCTTGCCCGCGACCTGCCGCGGCGTACGGTGACCGTGCTTCGCGCCGAGAGCCTGATCAACGACGGCACCGCCCTGGTCCTCTACGGGTTGGCCGTGGGCGTGACGGTCGGCGAGGAGCACCTCACCGGCTGGCACGTGACCTGGCTGCTGGTGCTGGCGTACGTCGGAGGCGTGCTCGCGGGCGCCCTGATCGGGCTGGTCAGCTGGCAGGTGCGGCGCCGGATGGACGACCCCATGCTCGAGAGCATGGCGATGCTGGTGACCCCGTTCGCTGCGTTCCTGCTGGCTGACGCCGTCCACGGCTCCGGTGTCCTGGCCGTCGTGGTCTGCGGGCTCTTCATGAGCCAGGTGACGCCACGGATCACCGGCGCGGCGACCCGGCAGATCGCCCTCCCGTTCTGGGCACTCTCCACCACAGTGCTCAGCAGCGCCCTCTTCGTGCTGATCGGAACCTCGGCCCAGTCCGCCGTCCGCTCGTTGAACAGCACCTCCATGGTGCAAGCGCTCGTCGACGTCCTCGCGGTCACCGCCGTGGTGATCGGGGTGCGGTGGGTGTGGCTCTACACCACGCCGTACCTCATCCGGCTCCTCGATCGCCGTCCGGCCCAACGGTTGCGCCGTGTCCCGGCGCGGGAACGCACAGTGAGCGCGGTGGCTGGGTTCCGCGGCGCCGTCTCTCTCGCCGCGGTCCTCGCGGTCCCGCACACGCTGGACTCCGGTGCCCCTTTCCCCGACCGGGACCTGATCGTGCTGATCACCTGCGGCGTGATCGTGCTGACCCTCCTCCAGGCGCTGTTGCTTCCGTCCGTCGTGCGGTATGCGCGGCTGCCAGTCGACACCTCGGTCGCCGAGGAGCTCCAGTACGCCGACGAGTACACCCTCGACGCAGCGATCGAGGCTCTCGACACCACGGCCACCGAGCTCGGCAGCGGCGAGAGGGTGGTGGAGCGAGTGCGCCACGAGCTGGACAAGCAGCGCAAGCTGCTGGCGGCCGGCGGCGCAGAGGGCGACCCCATCGTCCAGCACGACGACCAGTACACGAGTCTCTCCCTCGCTCTCATCGGCCGGCGACGCGAGGCGCTCCTCGAGCTGCGCGACGAGCAGCGGATCGACGACATCGTGCTGCGCCGGGTGCAGGCCCGCCTCGACATCGAGGAGGTGCGGTTCCTGCGTTCGAACCCTCTCGATTGAGGCGTGTTCTCAAGGACGAGGTGCGTCCAACCACCACGACTGCGGCTCGTCGTAAGTCAGCGAGCAACTTCGGTCGCGCTACGCGAGCCCTATGCCGATGCAGTCGTCGAGGCCAGCAGGTGTCTGGCACGACGACCAAGGTCGCTCAGGTCCACTCGACCCTCGTCGGCAGCTGCTGCCAGCCGCACGGCCAGGTCCAGCGCCTCGTCGAGCTCGGGCCCAGGGATCGCGGACTCCTGGCCCATGTCCCGAAGAATGGTGACCTCGGTGCGCGAGGCGATCAACGGGTCGGCGACTCCATCGATCCAGACTCGGGTGCGCCGGCCATCGCCGCGTTCCTCGCCGGTGATTCGCTCAAGGGCAAAGATGTGGTCCGCGCGCGCGAACTTGCCAAAGCCCAAAGCCACCATGCGGGAGTCCGACGCCACGCAGCCATCTTGACATTGGTCACCGACTTCGGTCCCGCGCGCTGCCTGCGCCGTTGGCGCGGTCAGTGCGTCGATCCGCCGCTGATCGGCGTGCGTCGGGCGGGCCAGAAGGCTCACTCGTGATGTTGAACGACGATTGAGCCCACAGTTGACCATCCGGAGCCGGACGAAGAAGCGAGATCACGCCCAGTTTCGCGAGACTCCTCGGTGCGCCAAGTCGAGTTGGCCACGTATCTCGTCATCACGCGGCTGACCGGACCATGGCGAGGCAGCCTCGACGTCGTCGACCTTGATCGACGCTCAGAGCGCGTCCTCGGGCGTCGGTTCAGGCGTCGCTGAATCGAGGTGACACTCGGAGACGTAGTGCAGTCGACCGTCACGGGCCCGAGGTGCAGCGCGCCACCCAGCGACTGCCGGCAAGTTGAGACCTCCTCCTCGGTCGCCACGAGATGAGTGCGGGACGGTAGGCCGCGAAGAACGGGAGGTTGCTCGACTTCCACGTAGGTCGTGCACCGGTCAGCCGTCGTACTCGAATTCAGGCCGGTCCTCCGAGAGACATCACTGATCGCACCGGTGACCAAATCCACTGGTCCGCCAAGCCCGAGGGCAGCACTTCCGAGCCCGGTTCGCGCCGCCGGCTTGCTACCCCGACGGGATAACAAGCTCGTGGACATCCACGAAGGGCCCATCGCCCAGCAACCAGCCCCGTTTGGCCGCGCTCTCGAAGAGTCAAACCATCCGCTTCTCGCGGCCACGGGGACCCGCGTCAATCCGTCGCCTGCCGCTCGTAACGCGTCGCTCACGTGCCTCGGTGTGCACCGTCGGCCTACGTCCGCCGGTGGAAGCTGACTTTGCCGCCGGGTAGGTGTCGGGTCTCGTAGTGGGGGTCGTGGATGCGGCGGTGGTGGTGGGGGCAGAGGAGGCGGCCGTCGTCGACGCTGGTGCGGCCGCCGTGGGACCAGGGGGTGTTGTGGTGGGCGTGGCAGAGGCCGGGTGGTGTTTCGCAGCCTGCTGCGGTGCAGCCGCCGTCGCGCACGCCCATGGTGATCCGCATGGTTTCGGTGTGGAGTCGGCGTTTGCGGCCGACGTCGAGGACCTGGCTCTTGCCGCCGAGGACGACGGGGATGATCCCGGCGGTGCAGGCGAGGCGGCGGGCTTCGGCTGCGGTGATGCGGCCGCCGGTGTCCAGGGTGCAGACCCCGGCGTGGTCGAGGTCGGCGATGAGTTGTTCGAGGGTCATGGTGACCACCACGGTGGCGGAGCAGCCGCCGGTCTTCGGGAGCTTCTCGGCGGGGTAGGTCTCGATCAGCTGGGTGAGCGCGATGCCGTGGCGGACCGGGGTGGGCAGGTCGGGGTCGATGCCGCTGAGGACGGGGCGTGTCGTTGGTGGAGCGGCGGGTGAGCTGATCGCGAGGATCATCTTGGTGAGCATCTGCCCGTGCAGGGCGGGGATGCGGAAGCGTCCGTGGCAGGTGCCTTCGTCGTCCTCGAACATCGTGAACGTCGTACGCCGCAGCGCGCGGGCTTCCTCGGCCTCGAGCGCTTTGCCGTCGAACTTCTCGGCGAGGTCGGGGGCGATCACCTCGAAGATCCGGCCGCCCAGGATCCGCAGTGCTTTGGCGTCGTGGTGCTCAGCGAGCGCCACCAGGTGGGTCTCGGCGGCTCTGTCGTTGTTCGGTGCTGACGGCGAACTCTCCGGTGGTGGGGAGCTTGTCGAGGGCGGCCACGATCGCGCGGGCCTGGGCGGTGTTGACCCGACCCTCGGCCATCGCCGCCGGCGAGCACGTCGTGGCGCTCCAGTGCTTCGGCGAGGCGGAGGTCGGAGCGGGCGTCGCGGCGGACCTGCCGGGTTTCGACCGCGATCCAGTCGGCGGCGGTGCCCGGCACCGGTCTCGGTGGTGGCACCGGAGCGGTCGGCCTCGGCGAGCAGTCGCAGCTTCAGTGCGTCGAGCTGTGCCTGGGCCTGGGCGAGGGTGGTGAGGGCGTCGCGCTTGCTCTTCCGGAGTCATCGACCAGAGCGGCGCTTTGGCGATGGAGTCGAGGCGTTCACGCAGCCGGTGGGCGAAGTCGAGCACCGGGTGGAGGTGGTCGACCGGCTGGCTGCTCATGAGTCAATCCAAGCACCGAGCACTGACAGAAAAGGGCCTCTGACCTGCGGTTTTGTTCACTCCGTGAGACAAGCACGGAAAGAATTTCGCGGCTGCTCGGGAGGTGGTTTCGACAAGCTCAACCGGCGGTGGTTGCGGCCCTGGTCTCGTCTGCCCGCTCGCTTCGCTCGCTGCTCGACCAGCGGGGTGGCAGCGGGGCCTTCCATACCGTCGGCATGCTTACAACGATTCAACCCGGGTATCGATGGTGGCATGGCTATCGGAGCCCGTGAGACCTCAGGCTGGAAGGCCACCATCGCGGTGGCGATGTCGAACTACATCGAGGCCGGCTCGATCATCGCGATCGCGGTCAGCCTGACCCTGTGGCAGGAGGAATTCGGGGTCGACGACTTCGCTGTCGGCCTGCTGGCCGCGCTCAGTGCGAACGCCTTCGGGGCGGCGGCTGGTGCCCTCGTCGGCGGCTGGCTGTGCGACCGCTACGGCCGCAAGTTCATCTACACCTACGACCTGCTCGTCTACATGGCCGGCGTGCTGCTGGCCGTGTTCGCGTTCAGCTACGGAATGCTGCTCGTGGCCTTCGTGATCACCGGTCTCGCTGTCGGCGCGGGGGTGCCGGCCTCGTGGACGTTCATCGCCGAGGAGGCGCCCGCCGACGGGCGCGCCCGCCACGTGGGAACGGCGCAGCTGGCCTGGTCGATCGGGCCGATGGTGGGGTTCGCGCTGGCGATCGCGGTCGTCCCGTTGGGCCTGCTGGGCAGCCGGTTGATCTTCGCGCACCTGTTCGTCGTCGCGTTCATCACCTGGTGGATGCGTCAGGGACTGAACGAGTCGAAGGCGTGGACCGATGACCAGGCCGAGACCCAGAGACAACCCTCGATGGTCCACGGCGTCCGCGAGCTGTTCTCCGTGCCCGCCAACGTGACCGCGCTGCTGTTCTGCTTCGGTGTCTACGGCTTCTGGAACCTGGTCGCCGGGCAGGCCGGCATCTTCATGCCGCGGGTGTACGACGCGGCCGGCCTGGCCAGCCCTTCCGGCCAGAACGCCCTCCAGGTCCTGGTGTGGGGGTGCACGGCTCTCTCGACGGCGTTCCTCTTCATGCGCCTGGGGGACCGGATGTCGCGACGCACGCTCTACGTGGTCGGTGCCGCCATGGGGGTCGTGGCCTGGGCGTTGCTGTCCTACGGCAACTCCTCGCTGCCGATCCTGCTGGCGTTCGCCGTCATCTGGGGCACGTCCGCGGGGATCGGGGCGCAGGCCTTCTACAGCGTGTGGTCCAGCGAGCTCTTCGCCACCCGTCACCGAGCCACGGCGCAGGGCCTGCTGTTCTTCGCGGCCCGTTGCGCCGTCGGTGGACTCAGCTATGTGTTCCCGACCCTCCTCACCGAGCACGGTGTGCCCTTCGTCGGCACGATCCTGATCGGCTCGCTACTGGTCGCGCTGGTGGTCGGCGCCGTCTGGGCACCGAGGACCCAGGGGCGGACCCTCCGGGACATCGAGCACGAGCGGTATCCCGAGCTGGTCAGCTGAGCGTCGAGGCCCGGGCCACGAGCTCGGGCTGGAAGAGCACCCGTTGGTGCACGTGGTCCTCCTCGTCGTTGGCCTCCGCCAGCAACAGCTCCGCGGCCGTCCGGCCGAGCTCCTCGCGCGGCTGCCGGACCGAGGTCAGCGGCACGGCCGCCGCCGCGGCGAACACGATGTCGTCGAACCCGACGATCGCCAGGTCCGAGGGCACCTTCAGGCCGGCGCCGATGGCGTGCTGGAGCAGTCCCAGCGCCACCAGGTCGTTCGCGCAGAAGGCCGCGGTCGGCCGTCGTGACGAGGGCAGGCCCGCCAGCCGCTCGCCGGACGCCGCGTCCTTCCGCGACGCTCAGGGCCGAGGTCGGCAGCTCGATGAGGTCCTCGGCGGGCAGACCGGCATCGCTCCAGGCACGCTGCGCCCCGGCGTACCGCTCGCGCACCTGGCCCAGCGAGCTCGGACCGCCGATGAAGGCCACCCGTCGGTGCCCCTGGTCGACGAGGTGCTCGATCGCGAGCCGGCCGCCGAGCAGGTCGTCGACCGCCACGCAGCAGAACCGCTCGTCGTCCCGGGTCCGGTCGACGATCACCAGCGGCACACCCCGATCGGCCACGGCGTCGATCCACGGCGCGGCCGGGTCGACGGGGGTCATCAGGATGCCCTGGACGCGCTGCTCGAGCAGGTGAGCCAGGTGCGCCTGCTCACGCGCGGCCCGGTTGTTGCTGTTGCAGATGACCAGGGTGAGGTCGGCGCGCTCGGCGGCGGCCTCGATGCCCTGGGCCACGTCGGTGAAGAACGGGTTGGTGGCGTCGAGCATCACGTAGGCGAGGGTGCGGCTGGTGCCCATCCGCAGCTGCCGGGCGAACTCGTTGCGCACGAAGCCGAGGTCGGCCATCGCCCGCTCGACGCGTTCGCGGGTGGCGGCGCTGACCACCGCAGGGCGGTTCAGCACGTTGGAGACGGTGCCGAGCGAGACGCCCGCCGCTGCGGCCACGTCCTTGACCGAGGGGGAGCGGCCCTCGAGCGGACGCCCTGCCGCCATCTGCTCCTCCTCGCCACTCCCAGGTCGGTTGAAACGTGACCGACAGTAGACCCTTGACAGGTGTGATTGCCGTCACCTAACGTGCCGGTGACCGCATTGAAACCTTTCAATAACCATCATCGGATCGGACGTCGCATGACGCAAGCCCCGACCACCGTCCCCGCGCTGGAGCTGCGCGAGGTGGCCAAGTCCTTCGGCGCCGTCCGGGCGCTGCGTGCGGGCACGCTCCGGGTCGACTCGGGCTCGATCCACGCGCTGGTGGGGGAGAACGGTGCCGGGAAGTCGACCCTGGTGAAGGTCGTGGCCGGGGTCTACCGCCGGGACACGGGCGACCTCCTCCTCGACGGCGAGAGCGTCGACTTCGGCTCCACCGCCGAGTCCAAGGCCGCGGGCGTCGCCGTGATCTACCAGGAGCCCACGCTCTTCCCGGACCTGTCGGTGACCGAGAACATCTTCATGGGGCGTCAGCTGCTCGGCAGCGCCCACCGGATCAACCGTTCCGCGATGTACGCCGAGGCCGCGCGCCTGTTCGCCGGGCTGGGCGTGCACATCGACCCGCGACGTCCGGCGCTCGGGCTCTCCATCGCCGACCAGCAGATCATCGAGATCGCCAAGGCCATCTCGCTCGACGCCAAGGTGCTGATCATGGACGAGCCCACGGCTGCGTTGAGCGGGGTGGAGGTCGAGCGGCTCTTCACGGTCGCGCGCCGCCTGCGCGACGAGGGACGAGCGCTCGTGTTCATCTCGCACCGCTTCGACGAGGTGTTCGCGCTGTGCGACACGGTGACGGTGCTGCGCGACGGCGCCTACGTCGACACCCGTCCCGTCGCGGAGACCGACGTCGACCAGATCGTCTCGATGATGGTCGGACGCGAGGTGGGTGACCTGTTCCCGAAGACACCGGCCACGGTGGGCAAGCCAGTCCTCCAGGTCTCCGGCCTGACCGCACCCGGCGTCTTCCACGACGTGAGCTTCGAGGTGCGGGCCGGTGAGATCGTCGGCCTGGCCGGGCTGGTCGGCGCGGGACGCAGCGAGATCGCCCGGGCGGTCTTCGGCGTCGACGGCTACGCGTCGGGAGAGGTGACCCTCTCGGGTCGACCGGTGCCGAAGCGCAGTCCGCGTGCGTCCATCCGGGCCGGGATGGCGTTCATCCCCGAGGACCGGCGCAAGCAAGGTCTGGTGATGGACTCCTCGGTCGCGGGCAACGTGGCCGCGGTGATCCGCACCCGGCTCGACCGGGCCGGGCTGCTCACCCGGCGGGCCGAGAACAAGGCCTCGGCACCCTGGGCGTCGCGTCTCGAGGTCAAGACCAGCGCCCTCGACGCCCACGCCGCCACCATGAGTGGCGGC
Source organism: uncultured Actinomycetota bacterium (assembly GCA_963842565.1). Lineage (GTDB taxonomy): Bacteria > Actinomycetota > Actinomycetes > Propionibacteriales > Nocardioidaceae > Marmoricola. Next base: position 157,333 of record CAWJGX010000018.1, read on the forward strand.
AACCAGCAGAAGGTGGTCATCGCCAAGTGGCTGGCCACCGAGCCCGGGCTGCTGATCATCGACGAGCCCACGCGCGGCATCGACGTCGGCACCAAGGCCGAGGTGCACCGGCTGCTCTCGGAGCTCGCCGGCCAGGGCATGGCCATCTTGATGATCTCCTCCGAGCTTCCCGAGGTGCTCGGCATGGCCGACCGGGTGCTCGTGGTCTGCGAGGGCCGCCTCACCGCCGACATCCCGCGCGACGAGGCCACCCCGGAGAACGTGATGCGCGCAGCGACCAGGACCGGGGTGACGGCATGACCGAGACCCAGGACATGGACAAGCCGCGCGGTGGACCACGGGGGAGCACGCGCACGCCGACCTGCTCGCTCCCAGCGAGCTGTCGCCGGCCCGTCGCGCCTTCGAGACCTTCGTCCGCTCCCGCGAGGCATCCATCGCGCTCGTGCTCGTGCTCGTGATCGCGGCTGCGACCATCAAGAGCCCGAGCTTCCTGTTCAGCGCGAACAGCTGGCGCGACCTGTTGCTGACCCCGTCGATCCTGCTCCTGCTCGCCGCTGGTCAGTGCGTCGTGATCATCACCCGCAACGTCGACCTGTCCGTCGGGTCGATCCTCGGCCTGACGGCGTACCTCACCGGGCGCCTGTTCATCGACACCGGTCTGCCGGTCGTCGCCGTCGTGCTCTGTGGCGTCCTGGTCGGTGCGCTGCTCGGAGCCGTGAACGGGCTGCTGGTGGGCTTCGGCAAGGTGCCGTCGCTGGTGATCACCCTGGGGACGCTCTACATCTACCGGGGAGCTGTCCTCAGCTGGGCAGGCAGCAACCGCATCAACGCCTCGGACCTGCCGGACAGCTTCGGCAACCTCGGGACGCAGACGCATCGCCTCGATCCCGATCCTCTTCCTGGTCGCGCTCGTCGTCGTCCTGGTCGTGGGCTACTACCTCTACACCAGCCGAGGTGGCCGCGAGCTCTACGCCATCGGCTCGGATCCCGGACGCCGCCGTCCTGTACGGACTGGGCACGCGCCGCCGGGTGGTGAGCGCCTTCGTCCTCAGCGGGTCACTCGCCGGTCTCGCCGGCGTCGTCTTCACCGCGCGCTACGGAACGCGTCAGCTCGGGAGCCGGCACCGGCATCGAGCTGCAAGCCGTGGCGGCCGTGGTCATCGGTGGTGTCGCCATCTTCGGCGGGAGCGGCACCGTCTGGGGAGCCGCCCTCGGAGCGATGCTCCTGGTCACGATCAACAGGGTGCTGCCGATCGTCGGCATCCCGGACTTCTGGCAGCAGGCGCTCGTCGGTGTCCTGATCCTCGGAGCCATCGTGCTCGATCGGGTGCTCAGCCAGCGCCGGGCACGCCTCCTGATCGAAGCGAGGGACCAGGCATGAGTGACAGCGCGAGCGCGCACCTACGCCGACTACGCCAAGCCACTGTGGCGACGGGCGCTGTTCTCCCGCGAGAGCGCGATCATCGCCCTGCTGGTGGCCGTGCTGCTCTGGGCGATCTACGGCGTGGCGTACTTCGGCTCCCAGCTGACGATGACCTACCTGTTCCTCGACATCGCACCGATCCTGCTGATCGCGCTGCCGATGACGTTGATCATCGTCACCGGGGAGATCGACCTCTCCGTGGCGAGCGTCCTCGGCCTCAGCAGCGTGCTCCTGGGCGTGCTCGTCGACCACGGCGTCGCCGTGCCGCTGGCTGCCTTGGTCGCCATGCTCGCGGGGCTGGCCTGCGGGGCGCTGAACGGCTTCCTGATCGCGTACGTCGGTCTCCCGTCGCTCGCTGTCACGATCGGCACGCTCGCTCTCTTCCGTGGCATCGCGGTGGGTGTGCTCGGGACCAAGGCGGTCACGTCGTTCCCGCAGCGATGGAGCTCGCTCGCGAAGGCCGAGATCGGGTCCACCGGCGTGCCGGTCATCGTGATCGCGTTCGTCGTGCTCGCCATCGTGTTCACGTGGCTGCTGCACTTCTCGGTCTTCGGGCGCGGCATCTACGACATCGGCCTGAACACCGAGGCCGCCGAGTTCACCGGCGTACCGGTGCGGCGCACGAAGTTCACGCTCTTCCTGCTATCCGGAGTGGTGTCCGCCTTCGCGGGCGTCTACTTCACGCTGAGGTTCACCAGCTCGCGCGGCGACAACGCCGTGGGCCTCGAGCTCCAGGTGATCGCGGCGGTCCTGCTCGGCGGGGTCTCCATCTTCGGCGGCCGCGGGAAGCTGCACGGCGTCATCGCAGGAGTCCTGCTCATCGGCGTGATCTCCAGCGCCCTGCGGCTGCAGGGCGTCACGGTCAACGTCGTCAACATCATCATCGGGCTGCTGCTCGTCGCCTCGGTGATGTCCACCAGTGTCCTGGCGTGGTTCTCCGAAGTCGCTGCCAGGCGAAACAACCGGGGCGAACGCCCGCAGCTCGCGCCAGTCGGCGTTGGCAACCAAGAGAGGTAACAACATGAAGTTGCACACGAAGAAGGTGACCGGCCTCGCGGCCGTGACCCTTGCGTTCGCGCTCGCCGTCAGCGGCTGTGGCAAGGGTGCTGGAGACTCCAGCAGTGACAGCGGGTCGTCCGACTCGAAGACCACCTCGGTCACGTTCATCCCGAAGAACCTCGGGAACCCCTACTTCGACATCAGCGACGCCGGCGGCCAGGCCGCGGTGAAGGAGTTCGGCGGCAAGTACTCCCAGGTGGGTCCCGCAGGAGGCGAGCCCCGACGCGCAGGCGCAGTACATCGACACCGAGGCGCAGAAGCACACCTCGGCGATCGTGATCTCCGCCAACGACCCGGACGCCCTTGGTGACTCGCTGACCAAGGCCCGTGATGCCGGGACGAAGGTCATCACCTTCGACGCGGACACCAACCCGAAGTACCGCGACCTGTTCGTGCAGCCCGGCCGATGCCGCGGGCATCGCCAAGGTCCAGGTCGACATGATCGCCGACCAGATCGGTGACGCAGGCGAGATCGCGATCCTCTCCGCGAGTGCCAACGCGGCCAACCAGAACACGTGGATCGACGCTGATGAAGAAGGAGCTCGCCGCGAACCACCCGAACATCAAGCTGGTCGAGACGGTCTACGGCAACGACGACGACCAGACGTCCTTCGACAAGACGTCCGCCCTGCTGCAGAAGCACCCCAACCTGAAGGGCATCATCTCGCCCACCACGGTCGGCATCGCGGCGGCGGGTCGCTACCTGTCGACCTCGGACAAGAAGGGCAAGGTCGCGCTCACGGGTCTCGGCACGCCGAACCAGATGCGCAAGTACGTCAAGGACGGCACCGTCAAGGAGTTCGCGCTGTGGAACCCCGAGGACCTCGGCTTCCTCGCCGCCTACGCCGCCGAGGCCGTGGTCAAGGGCGACGTCACCGGCAAGGAAGGCGACAAGTTCAAGGCCGGCAAGCTCGGTGATTTCACGGTCGGCAAGGACAGCGTCGTCGTCCTCGGTGACCCGTTCAAGTTCGACAAGAGCAACATCGACAAGTACAAGTTCTGATCGATCCTGAGGTCGACGACGGTGCGCGATGACTGGCAACGGGTGTGCTTCCAGCTCCAGGTGAAGCCCGACCGTCTTGCCGAGTACACCGAACGCCACGCAGCGGTGTGGCCGGACATGCTCCGCGCACTGTCGTCGACCGGATGGCACAACTACTCACTGTTCCTGCGTGACGACGGCCTCCTGATCGGGTACTTCGAGACCCCCGACCTCCAGGCGGCGGTCGCCGGCATGGACGCGACCGAGGTCAACGGTCGGTGGCAGGCCGAGATGGCGGAGTTCTTCGCCGACCTCGGTGACGCACGGCCCGACACAGGTTTCCTGCAGCTCAGCGAGATCTTTCATCTCGAGGACCAGATCGACGAAGAGGACCAGCGGAATGACCAGCTTCAGTGACATCAGCGAACGGCTCGGAGAGCTGGCGATCGAAGTCCCTTCCTGGGCCTACGGCAACTCCGGCACCCGCTTCAAGGTCTTCGGCACACCCGGCACACCGCGTGACGTCGAGGAGAAGATCTCTGACGCCGCCCAGGTCCACCAGCACACGGGACTGGCGCCGAGCGTGGCGCTGCACATCCCGTGGGACCGGGTCGACGACTACGACAAGCTCTCGGCGTACGCCGACGAGCAGGGGGTGCGACTCGGCACCGTCAACAGCAACACCTTCCAGGACGATGACTACAAGCTGGGCAGCCTGACCAACGCCGACCCGGCGGTCCGCGCCAAGGCGGTGCAGCACAACCTCGACTGCATCGAGGTGATGAACCGGACCGGCTCGCGCGACCTGAAGATCTGGCTGGCCGACGGCACGAACTACCCGGGCCAGGGGGACATCCGGGCGCGCCAGGACTGGCTGGCCGAGGGTCTGGCCGAGATCTACTCCCACATCGGCGAGGACCAGCGGCTCGTGCTCGAGTACAAGTTCTTCGAGCCGGCGTTCTACCACACCGACGTGCCGGACTGGGGCACGTCGTACGTCCACGTGAGCGCCCTCGGAGACCGCGCCATGGTCTGCCTCGACACCGGTCACCACGCCCCCGGCACCAACATCGAGTTCATCGTGGCCCAGCTGCTGCGGCTCGGGAAGCTCGGCTCGTTCGACTTCAACTCCCGCTTCTACGCCGACGACGACCTGATCGTCGGTGCGGCCGATCCCTACCAGCTCTTCCGGATCATGGTCGAGGTGATCCGCGGCGGCGGCTTCGGCGCAGGCAGTGACGTGGCGCTGATGCTCGACCAGTGCCACAACATCGAGGCCAAGGTGCCGGGTCAGATCCGGTCCGTGCTCAACGTGCAGGAGATGACGGCGCGGGCGCTCCTGCTCGACACCACCGCCCTCGACGCGGCCCGGGCGGCGGGCGACGTGCTGCTCGCGAACGAGATCTTCATGGACGCCTTCTACACCGACGTCCGAGCAGACCTGGCCGGCTGGCGCGAGGAGCGCGGTCTGCCGGCCGACCCGATGCGGGCCTACCTGGCCAGCGGGTACCAGCAACAGATCGAGGCGGACCGCGTCGGCGGCGCCCAGGCAGGATGGAACTGACGTGAGCAACCCCACCATCACCGAGCTCGTCGATCGCTCGAACCGGTTGGGCTCGGACCCGAAGAACACCAACTACGCCGGCGGCAACACCTCCGCCAAGGGCACCGACACCGATCCGGTCACGGGTCAGGACGTCGAGCTGCTGTGGGTGAAGGGCTCCGGCGGAGACCTGGGCACGCTGACGGCGTCCGGGCTGGCGGCGCTGCGGCTCGACCGGATGCGCGCACTGGTCGACGTCTATCCCGGCGTGGAGCGCGAGGACGAGATGGTCGCCGCGTTCGACTACTGCCTGCACGGCAAGGGTGGAGCGGCGCCGTCGATCGACACCGCGATGCACGGCCTCGTCGACTCCGCCCACGTCGACCACCTGCACCCCGACTCGGGGATCGCGATCGCGACCGCGGCCGACGGCGAGGAGCTGACCCACAAGATCTTCGGCGACTCCGTGGTCTGGGTGCCGTGGCGACGTCCCGGCTTCCAGCTCGGGCTGGACATCGCCGCGATCAAGGACCAGAACCCACAGGCGATCGGCTGCATCCTCGGTGGGCACGGCATCACCGCGTGGGGTGCGACCAGCGAGGAGTGCGAGGCCAACTCGGTCAAGATCATCGACACCGCGGCCGAGTACATCGAGGCCAACTCGGCGGCAGAGCCGTTCGGCCCGCCGCTCGAGGGGTACGCCGCACTGCCGGCCGACGAGCGGCGTGCGAAGGCAGCCGCCATCGCCGCCACCGTGCGGGGGATCGCCTCGCAGGACCGCCCGATGGTCGGCCACTTCACCGACTCGGACGTCGTGCTGGACTTCCTGGCGTCCTCGGAGCACCCGCGGCTGGCCCAGCTCGGCACCAGCTGCCCGGACCACTTCCTGCGCACCAAGGTCAAGCCGCTGGTGCTGGACCTCCCGGGCACGGCGAGTGCGGAGGAGATGGCGAGCCGCCTCAAGGAGCTGCACGAGCCCTACCGCGAGGACTACCAGGGCTACTACGACCGGCACTCCGACGCCGACTCGCCGGCCATCCGCGGGGCCGACCCGCTGATCGTGCTGGTGCCGGGTGTCGGGATGTTCTCCTTCGGCAAGGACAAGCAGACGGCGCGAGTGGCGGGGGAGTTCTACGTCAACGCGATCAACGTGATGCGCGGTGCCGAAGGGGATCTCGACCTACGCGCCGATCGACGAGTCGGAGAAGTTCCGGATCGAGTACTGGGCGCTCGAGGAGGCCAAGCTCCAGCGGATGCCGAAGCCGAAGCCGCTGGCCACGCGGGTGGCGCTGGTGACCGGTGCCGCGAGCGGGATCGGCAAGGCGATCGCGACCAAGCTGGCCGCCGAGGGTGCGTGCGTCGTGATCGCCGACCTGGACCTCGAGAAGGCCGAGGCCGCAGCTGCCGAGATCGGCAACGCCGACGTCGCGGTCGGCGTACGTGCGGACGTGAGCGACGAGGCCGCTGTCCAGGCGATGGTCGACGCGGCGGTGCTGGCGTTCGGCGGTGTCGACCTGGTCGTCAACAACGCCGGGCTGAGCCTGTCCAAGCCACTGCTCGAGACCACCGTCGACGACTGGGACCTGCAGCACGACGTGATGGCCAAGGGGTCGTTCCTGGTCTCGCGTGCCGCTGCGAAGGTGCTGATCGAGCAGGAGATGGGCGGCGACATCGTCTACATCTCCTCGAAGAACTCGGTCTTCGCCGGCCCCAACAACATCGCCTACTCGGCCGTCAAGGCCGACCAGGCCCACCAGGTGCGGCTGCTCGCGGCCGAGCTCGGCGAGCACGGCATCAAGGTCAACGGGGTCAACCCGGACGGCGTCGTCCAGGGCTCGGGCATCTTCGCGGGTGGCTGGGGCGCCAAGCGGGCCGAGGTCTACGGCGTCGAGGAGAAGGACCTGGGCAAGTTCTACGCGCAGCGCACGCTGCTCAAGCGCGAGGTCCTGCCCGAGCACTGTGCCAACGCGGTCTTCGTGCTCTGCGGTCCCGACATGACGCACACGACCGGGCTCCACGTCCCGGTCGACGCCGGGGTGGCCGCAGCCTTCCTCCGATGAGGGAGCCGCCGGCGGAGGCAGGGTGTGCGATGAAGCGGATCGTGGCGGTCGACCTCGGCGCCACCTCGGGACGCGTGATGGTCGCCCGGGTCTCGGTGGACCCTGACGTCCTCGAGCTGGACGAGGTGCACCGCTTTCCCAACGGGGGTGTGCGCGCCGACGACGGGTCGCTGCGCTGGGACATCGAGCGCATCCACGACGAGGTGCTCACCGGCCTGCGGATGGCCGCCGAGCAGGGACCGGTCGACGGGATCGGGATCGACTCGTGGGCGATCGACTACGGGCTGCTGGACGGTGAGGGTGAGCTGCTCGGACAGCCCTACTCGCACCGTGACTCGCGCACCGACGGCGTGATGGACGAGGTGCTCGGACAGGTCGACGCGTCCCGGCTGTACGACGTCACCGGGATCCAGCAGCTGCCGTTCAACACGCTCTACCAGCTGGTGGCGGCCCACGGATCCGCGGCGTACGAGCACGCAGCGACGCTGCTGCTGCTCCCCGACCTGCTGGCGTACTGGCTCACCGGGCAGGTGCGCGCCGAGCGCACCAACGCCTCGACCACGCAGTTCTACGACGCGCGTTCGCGCGAGTGGGCGCTGCCGTTGCTCGAGGAGCTGGGCCTGCGCACCGACGTGCTGCCGCCGCTGTGCGACCCCGGCGAGGTCGTCGGCACGTTGCGGAGCGAGGTGGCCACCCGCATCGGCCTGCCCGCGGACACGCCGGTGATCGCGGTCGGCTCGCACGACACCGCCTCGGCCGTGGTGGGCGTGCCTGGCGGCGACGACCGTGCCTCGGCGTACGTCTCGTCCGGGACGTGGTCGCTCGTCGGGGTCGAGGTGCGCGCGCCGATCCTGACCGAGGAGGCCAGGAGCGCCGACTTCACCAACGAGGCAGGCGTCGACGACACCGTCCGGTTCCTCAAGAACGTGATGGGCCTGTGGGTGCTCTCGGAGTGCGTCCGCCACTGGCACGAGCACGGCGACCCGGTCGAGCTGGAGCGGCTGCTGGCCGAGGCCGCCGACCTGCCGCCGCTGCGAAGCCTCGTCGACGTCGACGACAGCCGGCTGCTCCCGCCCGGGGACATGCCCGGGCGGCTGGTCACGCTCGCCGAGGAGTCGGGCGAACCGGTGCCGCGCACACCGGCCGAGTTCACGCGTCTGGTGCTGGACAGCCTGGCCCTCGCCTACCGACGCACGGTGCGGGCGGCGTCTACGATCGCTGGTGTGTCACCTGAGGTGGTCCACGTGGTCGGCGGCGGTTCGCAGAACCGTGTGCTCTGCCAGCTCACGGCGGACGCCTGTGGACTGCCCGTGGTGGCTGGTCCGACCGAGGCAGCCGCGCTGGGCAACGTGCTGGTCCAGGCACGCACCCTGGGCCTCGACCTTCCCGACCTGACGGCCATGCGGCGGTTGCTGCGCGAGACCCAGACACTCGAGCGCTACGAACCGGTGTCGACCCAGGCCTGGGACGACGCCGAGGCACGCCTCGGACAGCGCGTGGCGGGATGAGCATGCGTGTCGCGCTGCTGGTCACCTGCCTCAACGACGCGTTGTTCCCCGAGGCGGGCAAGGCCGTGGTCACCCTGCTGAGGCGACTCGGCGTCGACGTGGAGTTCCCGGAGCAGCAGACGTGCTGCGGACAGCCGATGGTGAACACCGGCTACCTCGACGAGGCCATCCCTGCCGTGCGCACCTTCGTGCGTGCCTTCGAGGGGTACGACGCTGTCGTGGCCCCCTCGGGCTCCTGCGCAGGATGTGCTCGCCACCAGCACTCGATCGTCGCCAAGCGCTCGGGGGACGCAGGCCTGCAGAGCGCCGTCACCGACCTGTCGCCGAGGGTGCACGAGCTCAGCGAGTTCCTGGTCGACGTGCTCGGGGTGACCGACGTCGGTGCCTACTTCCCGCACACCGTCACCTACCACCCGACCTGCCACTCGCTGCGGATGCTCGGGGTGGGCGACCGCCCGACGCGGCTGCTCCAGGAGGTGCGCGGGCTGACCCTGCGCGAGCTCCCGGCGGCGACCGAGTGCTGCGGCTTCGGCGGCACCTTCGCGATGAAGAACGCCGACACCTCGGTGGCGATGGGCTCCGACAAGGCGCGCCACGTGCGGGAGACCGGCGCGGAGGTGCTGGTCACCGGGGACAGCTCGTGCCTGATGCACATCGGCGGCCTGCTCTCCCGACAGCGAGCCGGCGTCCGGCCGATGCACCTCGCCGAGGTCCTTGCCGCCACGGAGACCGCGTCATGACTGCGACCTTCGTCGGGATGCCGCCGTTCCCCGAGGCCGCTCACGACGCGCTCGCGGACACCCAGCTGCGGCACAACCTGGCGCACGCGACCACGACGATCCGCGACAAACGTGCCCGGGTCGTCGCCGAGGTGGAGGACTGGGAGGAGCTGCGAGTCGCCGGGGCCGCGATCAAGGACGTCGCGCTCGCCGACCTCGAGACGCACCTGCTCCGGCTCGAGGAGAAGCTGACCGCTGCAGGTGCCACGGTGCACTGGGCTCGTGACGCCGCCGAGGCCACGGCCATCGTCGCCTCCGTCGCGAAGTCGCACGGGGTCGACGAGGTGGTCAAGGTGAAGTCGATGGCCACCGCGGAGATCGAGCTCAACGAAGCCCTGGCCGCCGAGGGCATCGCCGCCTGGGAGACCGACCTCGCCGAGCTGATCGTGCAGCTGGGCGACGACCTGCCGAGCCACATCCTGGTGCCGGCCATCCACCGCAACCGCGCCGAGATCCGCGAGATCTTCCTCCGTCAGATGGCGGCCGCGGGCAAGCCGGCACCTGCCGACCTGACGGACGAGCCGGCCGAGCTGGCGGGCGCGGCGCGGCTGCACCTGCGCGAGAAGTTCCTGCGCGCCAAGGTCGCGGTCTCGGGAGCCAACTTCGCCATCGCCGAGACCGGCACGCTCGTCGTGCTGGAGTCCGAGGGCAACGGCCGGATGTGCCTGACCCTCCCCGAGGTGCTCGTCTCGGTCGTCGGCATCGAGAAGGTGCTGCCCACCTGGCAGGACCTCGACGTCTTCCTCCGGCTGCTGCCGCGCTCCTCGACCGGCGAGCGGATGAACCCCTACACCTCCACGTGGACCGGGGTCACCCCCGGCGACGGCCCGCAGGAGGTGCACGTCGTACTCCTCGACAACGGGCGCACCAACGCGCTCGCCGACGAGGTCGGCCGTCAGGCGCTGCGGTGCATCCGCTGCTCGGCCTGCCTGAACGTGTGCCCGGTCTACGAGCGCGTGGGCGGGCACGCCTACGGCTCGGTCTACCCGGGTCCGATCGGGGCGATCCTGAACCCGCTGCTCAAGGGCGTGGGGGAGGACCCCCAGGTCGACTCGTTGCCCTACGCGTCGTCCCTGTGCGGTGCGTGCTTCGAGGTCTGCCCGGTGCGCATCGACATCCCCGAGGTGCTGGTGCACCTGCGCTCGAAGGTCGTCGACGCCCACCGCGGGGACCGGGTGCCGAAACCGGAGTCGTTGGCGATGAAGGCGACCGGCGCTGCGTTCGCGTCGTCCGGCCGGCTGCGGTTCGCCGAGCGCCTCTCCGGTCTCGCCGGCCGGGTGCTGCGTCGCGAGAGCCGGCCGCCGGGCAGCAGCGGCTGGACCGGCGCCCGCGACCTGCCCGTCCCCGCGAAGGAGTCCTTCCGGGCCTGGTGGAAGCGGACCGACGGAGGCACTCGACGATGCCTGATGCTCGGGAGGAGATCCTCGCGCGGGTGCGGAACGCGACCGTCGGAGCCGTCGCCCCCGAGCGACCGGTGCTCGCGTCCTCGGGACCGGTCTCGATCGAGCTGTTCGTGGAACGGGTGGCCGACTACCGCGCCGTGGTCGAGCGGTGTACGCCGGACGAGCTGACCGGCCTCGTCGCCGCCGCGGTGTCCGGCTACTCGGTGGTGGTGCCCGACGGACTCGGCTTCGAGGTTCCGGGAGCCGTCGTCGACGACGGGCTGAGCTCGGCCGAGCTCGACGGGATCGACGCCGTCGTCACGGAGGCGCGCGTCGGCATCGCCGAGACCGGGACCATCGTCCTCGACCACGGCGCCGGACAGGGTCGTCGCGCGATCACCCTCGTGCCGGACCGCCACATCTGTGTGGTCCGCCAGGACCAGGTCGTCGCCGACGTACCCGAGGCCGTGGCCCTCCTCGACCCGCAGCGTCCGCAGACCTGGATCAGCGGACCGTCGGCCACCAGCGACATCGAGCTCGACCGGGTCGAGGGCGTGCACGGTCCGCGCAACCTGCACGTGATCGTCGTCGAGGAGTGACCTCGAGCGGTCAGGAATCGAGAGGACCGGACCTCTCGATCTGAGGAGCGACTGCACCTGGCGGCCCCGCGAGCTCGGTCTGTGGACGCTCGCGTAACCCGGGTGTCCGGATGACCGTTGAGGAGTGTGACGCATCTCTCACACGAAGGTCGTGCACGATGCACACACTCTTGACCCGCTTCGCTGCGGCCGCGCTGCTCCTCTCGGTTGCCCAGATCGGCTTGGCGGGCGCCCCGGCTGGGCTCCCGGACAACGCCGCCGGCAGCGTCTCCGGCTCCGTCACCCTGGTGCAGGCGGTTCCCGGCCGGACGGTCGAGATGCGGGTCGACGGCCGCGCAGTTCACCGGGTGGCGCGAGCCGGCGACGTCATCGGCCCCGTCCGGCTTCCGGCAGGTCGGCATGTGTTCGCCTTCGTCGGCCCGGGAGGCGGCGCCGCACGGGCAACCGTGGGGCTGAGGGAGGGCGCCTCCCTCGACGTCGTCCTCCACCGGCCCGAGGCAGTCCGAGGACAGTCGGTGGTGAGCTCGTTCAGCACGCCGACCCGGCCGATCGCAGCGGGCCGGGCTCGGATCCTGGTCGCGGACACGGCCACCCTCGTGCCGGCCGACGTACGGGTCGACAACCGGGTCGTGGCCGCCAACATCGCCAACGGGGAGTCGGCCACCATCGACGTGGACGCTGGACAGCACCGAGTCGCCCTGGTGCCGACCGGACAGCCGGCGCCCGCCGTCCGTGGTCCGTTGAAGCTCACGCTCGCCGCGGGCACGGTGACGATGGTCTACGTCGTGGGCGGTCCCGGCGCCGGTGGTCCCCGCGCGATCGTGCACACCGTTGCGCTCGGCAGGGGTGGCGAAGCCGCCCCCGGCAACGTGCACACCGGGACGGTCGGGCTGGCCCGCGACCTCCCCGTTCGGGCGTTCGGCCCGGGATGACGCCATGACCCGGCACCGCACGTTTCACCTCGCTCGTGCTGGCGGCGACGACCGGCGCCGCGCTCGTGGTGCTCCTCGGCGTGCTCACCCCCGACCCGGCCGACCCGGCCACGCCCGAGGCGCCCCGGTCGCTGCGGCTGCCGAGCGGCCGGGTGGTTCCGGTCCAGGCGGTCTCCACCAGCCGGCAGGGGCAGCTCGACGTACCCGACGACCCACGCACCGCCGGCTGGTGGCGCGGCAGCTCCCGCGTCGGGGACCCGTCCGGGAAGACCCTCCTGGCCGCCCACATCGACTCGACGCGCCAGCGACTGGGACCCTTCGTGGAGCTGTACGACGCGCGCCCCGGGCTCCCGCTCGTACTGCGATCGGCCGGTCTGCGTCAGGACTTCCGCGTCCGCTCGGTGCGGGTGATCCGGCGCGCGTCCCTGACCGCCCACCCCGACCTGTACTCATCCAGCGGCCCACGCCGGCTCGTCCTCGTCACCTGCGCGCCACCGTACGACCCCGCGCACGGGGGCTACCAGAACCTCGCCGTCCTCGTCGCCGAGCCCAGCGGTCCACCGACTCCTCGCCCCACCCCCGGATAGTCCGGTCTTGGGGACACATCCTGACCACTCCGGCCGGTGCCCCGGGGCAATGACAGGCGTCAGGGTCCGCCGCGCCAGTGGTCGATCCGGTGGTGGTCAGGTGCGAAGCCGTGCTCGATGCCCCACAGCACGGCCTGGGTGCGGCTGGCGACCTCGATCTTGCGGTAGAGGGTGCGGATGTAGGACTTCACCGTGTTGGGGGTCAGGAAGGTCTGCGCGGCCACCTCGGCGTTGCTGAGCCCCTGGGTGATCAGGGCCAGGATCTCGGACTCACGTTCGCTCAGACCCTCGCTGCGGCCGGGCCAGTCGAGCCCGTTCACGCCACCGGATCGGCCGGGCGGGTCGCTGATGACCACCTCGCCGGCATGCACGGCCTCGAGGGCGTTGATCAGCTCACGGGCGGGCAACGCCTTGGAGAGATACCCGTGGACTCCTTGCCTGCGTGCGCTTTCGATGAGGTCTGGATGGAAGTTCCACGTGTAGACGACCACGCGTCGCGCGTGAGGGTTCTCCATCAGAACGGCGATGTGTTCGTGGTCGGACTCCGGTTGCGCGAAGCAGTCGTAGAGCACGATGTCGACGGCATCCTTGACCGGCTCGTTGGAGTCGATCTCGGCCACGACGACCCGGTCGCGATAGCGGTCGAGGATGTTGGCCACGCCCACGAGGACGACGTCGTAGTCGTCGACGAGCGCCACCGTGATGGGTCGCCGTGCGGTTGCGTTCTCGTCCTCGGTCACAGGTGAACACTAACCTACCTAGGGGGGTATCAGGCCCTCCTGATCGGTCGCAGGATGGAGAGACCAACCACGATCGAAAGGCACACATGCTGGTCTCATCCACACCTGGGGCGGTCATCGCCCTTCTCGTCTCGACTCGCCTCGGCGTACGCCACTCGGTGCCCCGCTGATGGGGCGGACGACGGCACTTGCCGATCCCTACCGAAGGAGGGACGAGATGACCGAGTCGCCTTTCCCACGGTGTCCCAGCTGCGGGGCAGATCTCGTTCCCGAGATGGACCCGACCTCCCCGCCCGACGCCGAGGCAAGCGTGCTGCTGGCCGATCCGCCGTTCCGCTACGTCTGCGCGTCCCCGGACTGCTCCCCACCGACGACGGCGGGGTGACTCCACTCACGTCCGCTCGCGAGTAAGCGCCGTTGGCGTGGGTACACCTTCTCGGATACCCCTACAGGCGCAGCACCACAACGAGAGGACGCGATGCAGCCGGAGCTGATCGGCGGAAGATACCGGGTGGAGTCGGCGATCGGCCGCGGCGGGATGGGCACCGTGTGGCTGTGCCAGGACGAGACGCTGCACCGTCATGTCGCCGTCAAGCAGGTCGGTTTGCTGCCGGGCGAGTCGGTGACCGACTCCGCGCGGGCTTTTCGCGAGGCCCGCTCGTCAGCCGGCTTGAGCCACCGCAACGTCGTGACGGTCTTCGACGTGGTCCAGGAGGCCGGCCACATCTGGCTCGTCATGGAGCACGTCCCGGGCCGCTCGCTCTCACAGATCATCAAGCAGGACGGACCACTGGATCCCTCGACCGTCGCCGAGATCGGCGCGCAGGTCGCGGACGGACTCTCCGCGCTGCACGCGGGCGGCATCCTGCATCGCGACGTCAAGCCCGGCAACGTGCTGATCCGTGAGGACGGGGTTGCCAAGATCAGCGACTTCGGAATCTCCCGGACGGCCGGCGACGCGACCCTGACCCAGTCGGGGTACCTCACCGGCACGCCGAGCTACTTCTCTCCCGCTCTCGCTCGGGGCGCCGAGCCGACTCCGGCCGACGAGGTCTGGGCCCTCGGGGCCACCTTGTACGCCGCCGTCGAAGGCCACCCGCCCTACCCACAGCGCAACAACCCCGTGGAGGTGCTTCACGAGATCGCCTCCACCGAGCCCCCGCACCCCCAGCACGCCCAGTTCCTCGAACCGGCCCTGCAGCGGATGCTCGACCGCGACCCGAGCTCGCGGTGGACCATGGCCGACGCGGGCCACACCCTTCGACGTCTCGCGGACGCGCACCGACCTGACGCAACACTCGCCCAGACACGGAGCGCCGCCACTGCGTTCCCGCCCGAACCCGCCGAACCTGCCGAACGCCGACCCCGAAGCCACCCGAACCTGCCTTGCGTGTGGCACCGACCCCGATCGTCGAGCCTGCACAGGAGGTGGCGCCCGCACGTGCTCCGGCCCCCATCCGGAACCGAGAGCCACGGCGTCGCAGGCGCGCGGTGCTGATCGCCCTGGCCCTTCTTCTCGTTGTCGGCGGCATCGCCTTCGCGGCCACGCACCTCGGGGTCGACGCAAAACCGTCGAGCGCCACGGGTGAGAAGTCAGCGAAAGACTCCACGACGACGAAGACGAAGGCGAAGGCACAGGAGTCGTCGAGCAGCACCTCCTCGTCCACGGGCGCGGGATCACGGGAGACCTTCATCCGCGACTACTACGCCAAGGCGCCGGGTGGCTCCGACGAGGCCTGGGCCATGCTCGGCCCCGGGATGCAGTCCATCGGCCGCGACCGGTACTTCGGGTTCTGGCGCACCATCGAGTCCGTGGACGTCCGCGAGGTGCATGCCGGGCCGGCCGGGAAGCCCGTGGAGGTGACCCTCGTCTACCGCACCACGGACGGCAGGACGAGCACCGAACACAAACGGGAAGAGCTGAGTACCACCGACAACGGCAGCTACCGGATCGAGTCCGACGTCCCTGCCACCTAGGCGTGCCACCCCGGTCGACCGTCGGGGTCTGCAACCACGCACGACCATTCCGGCCGGAGTCCGCCATACTGCGGACGTGCCCGCGGATGTGATGCCTCCTCCAGGGGAGGGGCCGGTCCCCCCGGTCGGTGAGCGCCGATGGCCGATGGCGGTGGCGGCACTGGGCGCCGTACTGCTGCACCAGCTGATGCCTGCGGACTTCCGGCTCGCCCCGCACTGGATCTACCCCGCGTTCATGGTGGTGTTCCTGGTCATCCTCGTGGTGGGGGACCCGGGGAGGATCGACCGCGAACGGCGCTGGCTGAAGGTGACGACCGGGTTGATGATCGGGATGATCACCCTGGTGAACGCCGTCTCCGCGGCGCGTCTCGTGGACGGCATCCTGACCAAGGGGCACTCGTTCGACACCGCCCGGCAGCTCCTGATCATCGGGGCCGTCGTGTTCGTCACGAACGTGATCGCGTTCGCGCTCTGGTTCTGGGACCTCGACGGAGGTGGCCCGGCTGCCAGGGCAGCGGGGAGCGGGCGCCCGGCCGCATTCGTCTTTCCCGAGATGAGCGTGCCCGAGCTGGTCCCCGCCGGGTGGTACCCACAGTTCATCGACTACCTGGCTCTGTCCTTCAACACCGCCACCGCCTTCGGGCCGACCGACGTGGCGGCCATCCGGCCCTGGGCCAAGCTGATGATGATCGCCGAGGCAACCATCTCCCTCACCCTGGCCACCCTCGTCGTGGCCCGAGCCGTCAACATCCTCTGACCCTCACCACCAGCGGGAGCGTCAGGTCTGCTTCGGCGTTGTCGCGGCGGCCACGAACGCGTCGACCAGCTGTTGCTGTTGGTCGGTGGTGGCCGCGGAGAGCTCGAGGGTCTGCCCGTTCATCGTGAGCTTGAGGGTCTGCGTCGGCCCCTTCGTGCGGTGCATCCAGGAGCGCACCGCGGACACGACCTGCGTCGCGACCTCGACCGAGCTCTTGAGCGCGACGAGCAGCGCACCCACGGCGGCCAGGTCGAGGCCCTTGCTGCCCTCCGGCCCCGGGCCGAGTGTGGGTCGGGACACCGAGTCGACATCGAGCTCCAACAGGTCTTGTCGCAGCGACTCGGTGAGCTCGTCGAGCTCCTGGTCGTCGGCTGTCGGATCGAGGATCTCGATCTGCAATTGGGTGCTCATGACGACTCCTGCGGCCTGCGGTCACCGGACGAGGACCGACCCGAGCCCGATGTCGTGAGTCTAGGCCGGACCGTGCAGACGCCGCCATCAACAAGGGCGGCTGCGACTACGATCAGCACAGTCACGCCCGCTGAGAAGGGGCAGCGATGGCCAGACCTGCGAACACCGGATCAGAAGGCGCGTCGTCGACGTCATCCTCCGACGACGGCGTCTCTCGTCGCGCGGCACTCGTGCTCGCGGTCTCGGAGTACTCCGACTCGATGCTGCGGCAGCTGCGGTCACCGGCAGGCGACGCGGCTGACTTCGGGGAGGTTCTCGGCAGCCCCGACCTCGGCGGGTTCGACGTCACCACGGTGCTCGACGGGCGCGCCCACCAGATCCGGCTCGCGGTGGAGGAGTTCCTGGCGGCCTGCGGGCCGGACGACCTGGCGCTGGTGTACCTGTCGTGCCACGGCCTCGTCGATGCGCGCCGCCGGCTCTACTTCGCCGCCACCGACACCTTGAAGGAGCGGCTCGCCTCGACCGGTGTGGAGGCCCGGTGGCTGCTCGACCAGCTCGACGAGTGCCGGGCCCGACGGCAGGTGGTGATCCTCGACTGCTGCTTCAGTGGCGCGTTCGCGACCGGCACGAAGGGCGACGACGCCGTCGAGCTCGGCAGCGAGCTGGTCGGCCAGGGTCGGGGACGGGTCGTGCTGACCGCCTCCCGAGCCACCGAGTACTCCTTCGAAGGGACCCCGACCGAGGACGCCGCGCCCGCGGCCTCGGTGTTCACCGCCGCGATCGCGACCGGCATCCGGACCGGTGTCGCGGACACCGACGACGACGGGTACATCTCCGTCGACGACGCCTACGCCTACGCGTTCGACGCGATGCGTGCCGCGGGCGCGCAACAGACACCGCAGCGCTGGCTGTACGGCGCTGAGGGCGACATCGTGCTGGCGAAGAACCCGACCGCCACCCGGGTCGGAGCCAGCGCGACCGGGCGCGCGGAACGGGAACCGTCCGGTTCGGGTCCGCGGCCGGCGACCCCGGTGCGTTCACAGGCAGCGGCTGGCCGGCGTCGGCCCGCGTGGGCGAAGGGCAGTCGCCTGAGGGTGCTGGTCGTTGCGGCCATCGTGGCGGCAGCGGTGGCGGGAGGTTTCGCCGTCTGGCAAGCGAGCAACGGTGGCGGCGGTGATGGTGGCGGCGAGTTCTCGTTCCGCGACGGAACGCACGTGCGACACCTCCGATGCCTGGCACCTGACGATCTCGGCCGGCCCCCAGGCGCCGAGCAAGGGGTGCTCCGTTCAGGTCCGGGAGAACACGAAGTCCGGGACCGTCGTGGCCTCGACGCCACATCCGTCCAGGCAGGACGACGTGATCATGCAGGTCAAGAACAAAGGATCGTTCTACCTCGACTTCCCGGAGGGGTGTGTGGTCGACGCGCACGAGGGCCGCGGCGACGCGTCGTACCCGGTGACGATCCCCGCCGGGGTCGGCGACTCGCTCGCCTGGAACCCGAGCGGGCTGATGGAGGTCACCGCCGAAGCGGGCAGCAGCTTCCCCTGTGTCGTGAACCTGGTCAACGGCGAGAGCGGTGGGGCCGCCGAGGTGACCATCAGCGCACCGGGAGACACCGAGAAGTACGACCCGCCGAGCACCTCATCCCTCTACATGAGCCTGCAAGGCACGAACTGCGTCATGTCGGCGCACGACGCGTCCACGACAGGTCCGTGACGGGACGGACGACCTCGGTAGGGTGGGCACATGTCTCCGGAACTCGTCCCGATCGCGTACATGGCGCTGCAGACCGGAACACCCGTGCAGACAAGCGATGGCCGCGAGTTCGGCACCGTCGCGGCCGTTCTCGTCGACGAACCGGTGGACGTCTTCGACGGCATCAACGTCGAGACTTCCCAAGGCACCAGGTTCGTCGACGCGGACCAGATCGGTCGGATCTTCACCACGTGCGTGTGCACGAGCCTGTCCTGGGACGAGGCAGCGAACCTGCCCGACCCGCACTGAAGGCCGGAGCTCCGCTCGAGGATCACCACGCGTCCTGTTCGTTCGGTGTGCGTGGCCACGGCCCACCACCGAAGAGGTCTAGACACGTGGAGGCCGTGTCCCGGCAAACAGGCGTTTGGGTTTTCCAAGGCGGAGAAACGCTCTACGGTCTCGGATCAAGGGGTCGCCCTGGTTCCGGGGGGCGAGGGGCGACCCCCATCAAGTCCAAGGACCTCTCGTGGGTGACCGGTTCAGCGGCGTCGCGGGTCGGGTTGCTGCCGCAGGGCGTAGGGGACCAGCGCGCCGCCACCGGGCTCCTCAACCGCCGTTGCGGCCGACGAAGCCCGTCTCGTAGGCGACCACGACCGCCTGGACCCGGTCGCGTACGCCCAGCTTGGCGAGGATGCGTGCCACGTGCGTCTTCACCGTCGTCTCGGCCACCACCATCTCCGCGGCGATCTCGGCATTGGAGAGGCCGCGGGTGATCAGGCGCAGGACGTCGAGCTCGCGCTCGGTCAGCTGCTCGAGCTCTGCCGGGATGCCGGTGCTGGCCACCGGCTCGGCGAACCGCTCCACCAGACGCTGGGTGATGGATGGCTCGATGAGCGAGTCGCCGGTGGCCGCGGCGCGGACGGCGGCGATCAGCCGCGATGAGGGCGCGTCCTTGAGCAGGAAGCCTGCTGCGCCGGCGCGCAGGGCGCGGTAGATGTACTCGTTCTGGTCGAACGTCGTGAGCACCACGATCGTGGGCGGGTCCGTCTGTCGCAAGATCTGGTCGGTCGCCGCGAGCCCGTCGAGCTCCGGCATCCGGATGTCCATCAGCACGACCTGGGGCTTCACGAGGGCTGCCTGACGAACCGCCTCGACGCCGTTCTCGGCCTCGGCAACGACCTCGATGTCACCCTCGGCCTCCAGGATCACCCGGAAGCCGGTGCGCACGAGCTCCTGGTCGTCGGCGATGAGGACCCTGATCACGTGCTCATTGTGCCGATCCCCGGGCCGGTGGCGAGTCCTCCCTGAGGATGACGCTCGGCGTGAGGATCGTCCTCACTGCTGACGCGGACTACGGAGGCGGGTTGACAGCGTGGTGCCAACGGGGTCACCCAGACGCCGGATCGAAAGGAAAGAAGATGGACATCCTCAAGGGCATCCGGCCCCTCGACTACGTGCTGACGGCCGTCATGGTCGCGCTCGCCGCCCTGATCGGGCTCGAGAACGTCAACGCCGGGGCGGACGCCGACCTCGCCCACCCGCTCGACTCGCAGTCGGCACTGATGATCCCGGTCTTCATGGTGGCGGCCCTGCCGATCCTCTGGCGACGCCGCAACATCCTGGCCGCGATCGCTGTCTCGTTCGTGGTCATCGCCGTCAGCGTCCCGATGTTCGGGTGGGTCACCCGCTGCGGCTTCGCGTTGCCGCTGTCCATCGCGATGGCGTACGCCGTGGCGCGCTTCGCGGGCAGCAGGCAGAACCACATCATCGGTCTCGTCGGCATCCTCGCCCTCCAGATCGTCACCCTGGTCAAGGACTCCTCGACCGGAGGCCTGGACGCCCTCGTGTTCTCGGTGCCGATCGCAGCCGTGTTCTACGGCATCGGACTGTTCGTGCAGTCTCGTGCCGAGAAGGCCGCGGAGCCTACGCTTGACGCCGAGCACGTCCACGCCTGAGGGGTCGAGCGATGAGTGAGGGCACCAGCGGGGTCTTCCGCGGGATCCGTCCCGTCGACTGGGTGCTCGCCTGCGGCCTCACCGCGCTCGGCACGGCGCTGATGGTCGGGAACGTCATGATCTCGAACGCCGATGTCACAGCGGCCATCGCCGGCCGGACCATGGTCCACGAGATGACGTCGCACTCGTGGGCCATGGTCCCGGTCTTCGCGCTTGCGACGGTCCCGGTCCTGTGGTGGCGGCGCGGCGTCGTGGCCGTGACCGGGATCGCTCTGGTGGTGATGGTGCTCCACGACGTGTTCTTCGGTTGGGTGACCAGGTGCGGCGCAGGACTGCCACTCGCGTTCGTCCTGGCCTACCTCGGAGCGGTCTCGCTGGAGCGCAGGCAGGCGTGGATCAACCTGGGCCTGGCCACGCTGCTCAGCGCCGCGGTCCTCGTGGTCGACGCGACCACTGGCTTCGAGCCGATCGTGCTCGCAGTCCCGGTCCTGCTGATCGTCTTCGCAGTCGGTCGCGCGGTCCGCCAGCGCAGCGCCATGAGCGCGGAGCTCAGGGCCCGCACCGTCGAGCTCAGGGAGCTGCGCGACGAGCGCGTCTCCCTGGAGCTCGCGGACGACCGGGCCCGGCTCTCCCGCGAGCTCGACGGGTTGCTGCAGGCGCGGCTCGGCCAGCTCACGACCGCGGCGGAGTCTGGCAAGGACCTCGACCCGGAAGCAGCCAAGGCCCTCTTCGAGTCGATCGAGACGGACAGTCGCGCCACCCTCGACGGCATGCGCGACATCGTCGGTCTGCTGCGCGGTGGAGACATCGCGCTTGTCCCCGCTCCCACCGTCGCGCATCTCGACGCGCTGCTGGCCCGGCAGATCAGTGCCGACGCGCGACTGACCGTGTCAGGTGACCCGCGCTCGCTGCCCGCGACGGTCGAGCTCTCGGCGTACCGCATCGTGGAGCACCTCGTGAACGTCCTCGCCGACCAGGCGGACTCTCGCATCGAGGTCGGCGTGCGCTTCGACGAGGACGCTCTCGAGATCCGCGTCAACGGACCGGTCGACAGGTCCGCCGACCTGAAGGCCGCCGTGGCCCGCGCCAGGGAACGCGCCAAGTTCCTCGGCGGCTCGTTGGACGTGAGGGTGAGCCGGGGGCATGCCAACGCCGTGGCTCAGCTCCCGGTGCCGGGATAGCCGCGACCCTGATGCCTCTCGTCGAGCGCAGCGCCATCGCCCTGGGGGTCCTCCTCCTGGTGGCCCTGCCGACGGCGCTGCACGGCTGGCCGACGACGCTGCGGGGGAACCTGTTCATGGTCCTGGTGCTCGGCGGCGGACTGGCGCTGATGTGGTGGCGCAGCCATCCGCGCGTCGCGTCGGTGGTGTCCCTCGGTCTGTACCTGGCGGCACTGGCGGTCGGCGGTGGTTGGTTTCCCGACAGCGGGATCGCGTTGTTCTCCCTGAGCTTCGCGGTGCTCGCGCTCGGCTGGTCGGGTCGCGCCGCCTGGCTGGTGGCCCTGTGCGGCCTGGCCTACCTGGTGCCGTTCTACTACCTCGCCGAGATGGGCAGCGGGGTCGCTGCCCTCATGTTCACCGTGCCGCCGTACGTCGCAGGGACGGTGCTGCGACTGCGTCAGGAGATGGCGGACGAGCTGGCGGTGCGCGCCCAGGAGCTCGAGGACGAGCGTGAGCTCTTCGCCGAGATCGCCCTGCGGCACGAGCGGGCGCGGATCGCCAGCGAGCTGCACGACATCGTCGGCCACGCGATCAGCGTGATGGTGATCCAGGCAGCCGCCGGGCAGCGCCTCGTCGATGCCGACCCGGTGCGTGCCAAGGAGGCGTTCGCGGCGATCTCCGAGTCCGCACGTCAGGGCAGCAAGGACCTCGAGCGGCTCATCGAGCTCCTGGGTGGAAGTGAGGGCAACGCGGGTGGCGTGGCCGACCTCTCGCTCGTGGACGAGGTGGTGGCCCGCGCAGGCCGCAGCGGGCTCAACGTCACGTGTCGGTTCGAGGGCGACCGTGACCGAGTCCCGGAGCCGGTCGCGCACCTGGCTTTCCGCGTCGTGCAGGAGAGCCTGACCAACGCACTGCGCTACGCCCCCGGTGCCGACGTGCGCATCGTGATCAGCGTGGACGAGGCCGAGCAGGGCCTGTCCGTGCGGGTCGAGAACGGACGAGCCGCGCAGGTCGAGGCGCCGCTCGCCGGCACCGGTCGCGGCCTGATCGGCCTGCGCGAGCGCATCCAGACGCTCGGAGGGCAGTTCAGCGCAGGGACCACCGGCGTGGGCGGGTGGTCGGTCGAGGCGCGTCTCCCGGGAGGCTGACCCAGGCGCGCGTTCGCTTGCGGCTTGCTGAAATGGCAAACGAGTTTGTCAACCGCGGAGCAGCCCGGCACGCTGAGCGCATGAACGTCACCGAGCCGTACGCCGAGAAGGAAGCCTCCTGATGAGTGAGCACGCGCACCAGCACCACGACGAAGAAGCGGCGGAGATGTTCGAGCCGCACGCATGGGAGGAGCGGTACTCCGGCGAGGAGTCGGTCTGGAGCGGACACCCCAACGCCCAGCTGGTCGCCGAGGTCTCTGCGCTGACTCCGGGCACCGCGCTCGACGTCGGCTGCGGTGAGGGTGGCGACGTGATCTGGCTGGCCCAGCAGGGCTGGACCGTCACCGGTGCCGACTTCTCGGCCAACGGCCTGGCCCGCGCCGCCAAGCATGCCGACGACGCCGGTGTCGCCGACCGGACCGACTGGTGGCAGGTCGACGCGCGGACCTTCGCGGCGGACGGTCGGTCCTTCGACCTGGTCACCACCCATTTCCTGCACCCACCGGACGGCGGCATGGTGGAGGTCACCGGCCGGCTGGCCGAGGCCGTCGCACCCGGCGGACATCTCCTGGTGGTGGGTCACGCGCCGTCCGAGGTGTTCACCCAGCTCTCCTCGAGCCACCACCGGGCGATGTTCGTCGCTGCTGACCTGGTGCCCGGTCTTCCCGACGGGTTCGAGCTCCTCGTGGTCGAGCAGCGGCCACGGACGATGGTCCGCGAGGGCGTGACGGTCGACGTGCACGACTCCACGTTGCTCGCCCGGCGTACGGCGTAGCGCAGTCCGGGTCGACCTCACAGGGTCACGAGGACCACGCCCGCGACGACGAGGACCGTCGCCGTGATCCGCCAGCGTCCGAACCGCTCGCCGAACACCAGGGTGCCGATCACCGCGCCGACGATGACGCTCGTCTCGCGCAGCGCGGCGATCGGGGCCAGAGCCCCGCGGGTCTGCGCCCAGAGCACGAGCCCGTAGGCGACCAGCGACAGCGCGCCAGCGGTCAGACCGGTCAGCAGGTGCGGGCGGACCTGCTGCCACAGCAGTCGGCGCCGGACCGCCACGGCCGCCAGTGGCAGGACCGGTCCCTGCAGCAGGAACAACCAGCCGGTGTAGCCGGCGACCGTGTCAGCGCTTCTGACACCCAGCCCGTCGAGGGTGGTGTACGCCGCGATGACGACGCCGGTGAGGAGGGCGGCGGCGATGGCCGGACGCGCGGCGCGGGTGGGCACACCACCGGCGAAGACGAGCGTGCACAACCCCACGGAGATCACCACGACCCCGAGCAGCTGGAGGACGGACAGGTCCTCGCCGACGAAGACGACCCCGGCGATGCGCCACCAGCCAGGGCGACGTGCCCCGCGCCAGTGGGTAGACCTGGCCGAAGTCCCCGAGCCGGTAGGAACGCATCAGCAGCAGGTTGTAGGCCACGTGCAGCACGACCGAACCGGCGAGGAACCACCAGCACGCGGTCGACGGTGCCGGGGAGACCAGCACGACCACCGCTGCGCCGACGGTGACGGCCACGCCGATCAGCGCGAACCCGACGAGCTGGTCGTCGATGGAGTGGGCCACCGCGTTCCAGACCGCGTGCAGCACGGCAGCGAGCAGCACGGCCCCGACGACAGCGGGACCGATGGAGGACGAGACGGCGGTGGTGGCGAAGGCGATGTGCACGATGGCTCAAGGCTTACAGTCGAGGGTGAGACGACTGTCGAGGGGTGCGGCATGCGACTGGATCATCTGTGCGACGTGAGCTGGACCTACGACCTGCTCCACGAGGTGGAGCCTGGAGAGGCAGCCGACGGGAGGTTCTACGGGCAGGGGACCGGCACCCTGGTGGGACGACTCTCCGGGACTGCGCAGTGGTCGAACTTCCCCAGGGTCCGAGCCGGGCATGCCCTGCCCGATGCGCGCGGCGTCATCCATGTGCCCGACGGGGGTGAGGTGCTGTTCGCCCTGACCGGCCTGTCGTCGCTGACTGACGGATCAGGCGTGCACGTGATGACCTTCCAGACCGCCGCGCCGTCGTACCTCTGGCTCAACGACGTCCTTGCCGTGGGGGAGGGCACCATCGACGTGGAGCACTCGCAGCTCGCCATGCGCTACTACGAGTGTGGCGTGGAGCTGCCCGTCCCCGACTTCCGTGCCTCACAGGCGGGCCAACGCTGACCGGGCCGCGTTGTAGCCGCACATGCCGTGAGCACCGGCGCCGGGCGGCGTCGCCGCGGAGCAGAGGTAGATCCCGTCGACCCCGAGCCGGTAGGGGTCCCGGGCCGGGCGGGGCCGCGCGACCAGCTGCAGCGGGGTGTTCGCGCCGGTGACGACGTCACCCCCGACGTAGTTGGCGTTGTGCTGCTCCATCTGCGAGACCGTCCGCACGTGCCGAGCCAGGACGCGCTCGCGGAAGCCGGGGGCGAAGCGCTCGATCTGCGCCTCGACCAGATCGGTCGCGTCGCCGTCGTACCCTGCCGGCACGTGGGCATACGCATAGAGAGGATGTACGCCGCCCCGCGACCGCGACGGGTCCGCGAGGAACTGCTGGCCGACGAGCACGAACGGACGACGCGGCAGCTTCCCGCGGTTGACCATCCGCTCGGCCTCGGCCACCTCGCGGAGGTCGCCGCCCAGGTGCAGCGTGCCCGCCCGGCGAGCGGGCTCGTAGCTCCAGGGCACGCCGTCGGCCACGGCGAAGTCCACCTTGAACGAGCCCGGACCGTGGCGGTAGCGGTTGAGTGCACGCACCACCCGGGGTGGCAGCCGGTCCCCGGCGATGCGAGCCGCGGCTGCGGGCGCCACGTCGAGCAGCACCACGTCCGGGGAGCCCAGCTCGGCCAGCGAGGTGACCTCGATGCCGGTCTCGATCGTGCCGCCCCGCTCCTCGATCATGGAGACCATGGCGCGGGCGATCGCCGCCGAGCCGCCTGCGGCGACGGGCCAGCCGTACCGGTGCGCTGCCGTTCCCAGGGCCAGGCCGATCGCCGAGGACATCGGGGAGCGGAACGGCCGGAAGCCGTGGGCCGCCACTCCCGCGAACAGTGCACGCCCCTCCACCGTCGACCACCGGCGGGCGAGTGCTGCGGCCGGCATCGCGGAGTAGGCCCCGAACCGGGCCATCGCCACGGGATGGCCGGGCACGCGCGCCAGCGGCTGCAGGAAGTCCTCGGCGATCCCGTCGAACCGTTCGGCCAGCGAGCCGAAGACCGTGCGCCACGCTGCGCCGTCCGGGCCCAGCGCAGCGGCGGTCCGGTCGACCGACTGCCAGGCAGCCGCTCCCGATCCACCGTCCAGCGGGTGGCCGTACTGGATCTCGGGCCAGAGCCAGCGCAGGCCGTGCGCGCCGAGGTCGAACTGTCGTGAGAACGCGGTGTCGACGGCGAGCGGGTGGAAGCCCGAGCACTCGTCGTGGACCAGGCCGGGGAGGGTCAGCTCGCTGCTTCGCGTGCCGCCCCCGGACGTGTCGGCCGACTCGAGCACGCGCACGCTGACGCCTTCTGCTGCCAGGGTCAGCGCCGCAGCCAGCCCGTTGGGCCCGCTGCCCACGACCACCGCCTCCGTCACGCGGCACAACCTATTGCGGTGAGCCCGGCTTCGCGACAAGGTGCCCGTGGGGAGTTCGACGGTGGCGACAGGGAGACGACATGGCCGAGGTGCACGGAACCGCGGACGCGAAGCTCGAGGGCATCAGGGACGTCCTCGCCGAACGGCTGGACGCCGACGAGCTCGGCGCGAGCATCGTGGTCGACGTCGACGGCGAGACGCTGCTCGACATCTGGGGCGGCTGGTGCGACGAGGCGCGCACGACGCCCTGGGTCGAGGACACGATCGTGAACGTGT
Source organism: uncultured Actinomycetota bacterium (assembly GCA_963842565.1). Taxonomy (GTDB): domain Bacteria; phylum Actinomycetota; class Actinomycetes; order Propionibacteriales; family Nocardioidaceae; genus Marmoricola. The sequence continues at coordinate 183,862 of CAWJGX010000018.1, forward strand.
GGTCGACCACGAAGACCGTGACCAGCCTGGCCGCGCTGATGCTGGTCGACCGCGGTCTGCTCGACCCCTACGAGAAGGTCGCGGCGTACTGGCCGGAGTTCGGCGAGAACGGCAAGGACCAGGTCGAGCTGCGCCACCTGATGAGCCACACCTCGGGCGTCTCCGGGTGGGAGCAGCCGTTCGCGGTCGAGGACATGTACGACTGGGACCTGTCGACGAGCCGGCTCGCCGCCCAGGCGCCGTGGTGGGAGCCGGGCACGGCGTCGGGCTACCACGCGCAGAACCAGGGCCATCTCGTCGGTGAGGTGATCCGTCGGGTGAGCGGCAAGACGCTCAAGCAGTTCGTGGCCGAGGAGATCGCCGGACCCCTCGGGGCCGACTTCCAGATCGGCGCGGTCGAGTCCGACTGGGGCCGGATCGCGCCCGTCGTACCTCCACCGCCGCTGGACATCGACCTCGCCGCGCTCGACCCCGACAGCCCGATGTTCAAGACGTTCACCGGTCCCGCGGCCACGGCCGACGCCGCGAACACGCCAGGCTGGCGGCGCGCCGACATGGGGGCGATCAACGGCCACGGCAACGCGCGGTCCGTCGCGCGGATGCTGTCGTCGCTGGCGCTCGGCGGCACGGTCGACGGGGTGAAGCTGCTCTCCCAGGACACGATCGACCTGATCTTCGACGAGCAGAGCCACGGGCCCGACCTCGTGCTCGGCGTCAACCTGCGCTTCGGGATCGGCTACGCGCTCCCCGAGACCCAGACGCTGCCCTACGTGGCGCAGGGGAAGAGCTGCTACTGGGGCGGCTGGGGAGGTTCGGTGATCTTCAGCGAGCTCGACTCGCGTACGACGATCAGCTACATGATGAACCGGATGGCTCCCGGCATCATCGGCTCGGACCGTTCCGAGGCCTACGTGCGGGCGATCCACGACGCGCTGGCCTGATGTCGGTCTTCTCGCTGAGCGACGCCCAGCTCGACGACAAGCTCGCGCAGATCCCCGCGCTCGCCGGCCCGCGGGAGGTCGAGGTCCTCTCCGGCGGCCTGACGAACCGGAACGTCAAGGTGACCACGCCCAACGGGGTCTTCGTGGCCCGCTGCAGCGACGACAACGCCGAGGCGCTGGACATCGACCGGGACGCCGAGCACGCGAACACCCGGGCAGCGGCCGAGGCGGGTGTCGGTGCCCCGGTCGTCGACTACCGGCCCGACCTCGGCGTGCTGGTGATCGGCTACGTCGAAGGCGTCACGCTGCACAACGACGACTTCTCCCGGGACGGGATCGTGCCCCGGGTCGCCGCCGGCATCCGGCAGCTCCACGAGGGCCCACGGTTCGTCAACGAGTTCGACATGTTCGAGCGGCAGCCGCGCTACCGCGCCACGTGTCGCGACCAGGGCTACCGGATGCCCGACGACTACGACGACTTCGCGCGGGAGTTCGAGGACATCCACGTCGCCCTGGCCGTGCGGGACGAGGGCACGGTGCCCTGCAACAACGACCTCCTCGCGGAGAACTTCATCGACGACGCCGACCGGATGTGGCTGATCGACTACGAGTACTCCGGCAACAACGACCCCTGCTTCGAGCTCGGGAACACCTGGACCGAGTGCAAGCTGAGCATCGACCAGCTCGAGGAGCTGGTCACGGCGTACTACGGCAGCCGGCGGCCCGAGAAGATCGCACGCGCCCACCTCCAGGCGATCGTCTCGCAGTACGGCTGGGCACTCTGGGGATTCATCCAGCAGGCCATGAGCCCGCTCGAGTTCGACTTCTGGGGCTGGGGGATGGAGCGCTTCGAGGGCGCGGTCGAGGAGATGCGGGCGCCCGGGTTCACGGCCCTTCTGGACGAGGCAACGACGGGAGACGGCGGTTGAGCGCCTCGATCCCCCCGGACCGTGCACGCGTCGTGATCATCGGCGGCGGCGTGATCGGCACGAGCGTCGCCTACCACCTCACGAAGCTCGGCTGGGAGGACGTCGTCCTCCTCGAGCAGGGCCAGCTGTCCTCGGGCACCACGTGGCACGCAGCCGGTCTCGTCGGCCAGCTGCGGGCGTCCGAGAGCGGCACCCGGTTGGTGCAGTACTCCGTGGAGCTCTACGCCGCTCTCGAGGAGGAGACCGGTCTGTCGGCGGGCTACAAGCAGTGCGGTGGCGTGACGGTCGCTCGCACTCCCGAGCGGATGGTGCAGCTGCGGCGTACGGCGGCGACGGCGGACGCCTTCGGGATGGAGTGCGTGCTGCTCACGCCCGAGGAGGCAGCGGGAGCGCTACCCGGTGATGCAGGTCGACGACCTCGAGGGTGCCATCTGGCTGCCCGGCGACGGGAAGGCCAACCCGACCGACCTGACCAACGCGCTGGCGAAGGGAGCCCGCAACCGGGGCGCGCGGGTCTTCGAGCACACCCGGGTGACGGCGGTGTCCACCGAGCGCGGCCGCGTCACCGGTGTCGCCTACGACACCGCCGACGGGTCCGGCGAGATCGAGGCGGAGTACGTCGTCAACTGCGCGGGCCAGTGGGCGAAGGCGGTCGGCGCCATGGTCGGCGTGACCGTGCCGCTCCACTCCGCCGAGCACTTCTACGTCGTCACCGAACCGTTCGACGGCGTGCACCCCGACCTTCCGGTGCTGCGCGACCCCGACGGCTACACCTACTTCAAGGAGGAGGTCGGCGGGCTCGTCGTCGGCGGGTTCGAGCCCGAGGCCAAGCCGTGGGTCTCGCCGCACGAGCTGCCCCACCCGTTCGAGTTCCAGCTCCTCGACGAGGACTGGGAGCACTTCTCGATCCTGATGGACAACGCGGTGCTGCGGGTGCCGGTGCTCGAGCGCACCGGGATCCGCAAGTTCTACAACGGTCCCGAGTCGTTCACCCCGGACAACCAGTTCATCCTGGGCGAGGCGCCCGAGGTCGCGAACTTCTTCGTCGGCGCGGGGTTCAACTCCGTGGGGATCGCGTCGGCGGGTGGGGCCGGCCGCGCGCTGGCGGAGTGGATCGTCGAGGGGGCGCCGACCAGCGACCTGACCACCGTGGACATCCGCCGGTTCGCGCCGTTCAACGGCAACGTCCGCTGGCTGCGCGACCGCGTGGGGGAGGTGCTCGGCCTGCACTACGAGATCCCGTGGCCCAACCGGGAGATGCGTACGGCGCGGCCCTTCCGCCGATCGCCGGTGCACCACCTGCTGGTCGAGGCGAACGCCAACTTCGGCAGCCGGATGGGTTGGGAGCGGGCCAACTTCTTCGCCCCTGCCGGGGAGACCCCGACCATCGACTACTCCTGGGGCAAGCAGAACTGGCTGCCCTGGTCGGCCGCCGAGCAGACCAGCACCCGCACCGGCGTCACGGTCTTCGACCAGACGTCGTTCTCGAAGTACCTCCTCCGAGGAGCCGGACGCCTGCCAGGCGCTGCAGTGGCTGTGCACCGCCGACGTCGACGTGGCCGTCGGGCGGGCGGTCTACACGGGGATGCTCAACGCACGCGGGACCTACGAGTCCGACGTGACCGTCACGCGCGTGGCCGAGGACGAGTACCTGATCGTCTCCAGCGCCGCGACCACCGAGCGCGACCAGGACCACGTCCGGCGCAACCTGCCGTCCGGCGCCTCGGCGACGCTGGTCGACGTCACGTCGTCGCTCGCCGTCTTCGGGGTGATGGGACCACGCTCGCGCGACCTGCTCGCACGGCTCTCCCCGGACGACCTGGACGACTTCCCGTTCGGCGCCAGCCGATCGATCTCGCTCGGCCACGCGACCGTGCGGGCCACCCGGATCACCTACGTCGGCGAGCTCGGCTGGGAGCTCTACGTGCCGACGGAGTTCGCCGTCGGGGTCTACGAGGACCTCCTCGCAGCAGGCTCCGACCTCGACGTGCACCGCGGTGGCTACTACGCGATCGAGTCGATGCGCCTGGAGAAGGGCTACCGCGCCTTCGGCAAGGAGCTCACCCCCGACTACGACCCGGTCGAGGCGGGGCTGCTGTTCGCCTGCAAGCTGAAGACCGACATCGACTTCCTCGGGCGTGCGGCTGTCGAGGAGTCCCGTGCCGCCGGGCCGCGGCGCAAGCTGGTCTCCTTCCAGGTCTCCGATCCCGAGCCGATGCTGTGGGGCGGCGAGCTGGTCCTGCGCGACGGTGTGCCCGCGGGCCAGGTCACCTCGGCCGCGTGGGGGGAGACGCTCGGCAGCTGCGTCGGGCTGGCCTATCTCTGGGACCCCGACGGTGCGGTGGTCGACGGCGAGTGGGTCCGCGGTGCGTCGTACGAGGTGAACGTGGGGGGCGACCGCTACCCGGTGACCGTCTCGCTGAAGCCCCTCTACGACCCGGCCAACGAGCGCATCCGGTCCTAGAGGGAGGCCGGGTCGAGGTCCAGCGTCGTCCGGTCGAGCGACTCCAGCAGGTCGAGCTTGGGCCCGATCGTCGGCAGCTCGACGTGGAAGAAGTAGCGCGCGGCGGCCCGCTTGCCGTCGTAGAACGAGCCCGTCGAGTCGCCGGTCGCCAGCAGCTGCTCGAGCCACAGCCAGGCGACGACGAGGTGGCCGGCGGCCTCGAGGTAGGCGGTGGCGTTGGCCAGCGCCTGCTCGGGGTCACCGGTGCCCCACAGCGTGGCGGTGACGCGGAGCAGGTCGTCGACGCGGCCGTCCAGCTGGGTGGCGTACGTCGCGGCCTCACCGCCGGCGTCGGCCGCACGGGCCGTCGTCGCGCGCATCCGCTCGGCGAGCAGCTCGAGCCCGCGGCCGCCGTCCAGCACGACCTTGCGCCCGAGCAGGTCGAGCGCCTGGATGCCGTGGGTGCCCTCGTGGATCGGGTTGAGCCGGTTGTCGCGGTAGAACTGCTCGACGGCGTAGTCGCGCGTGTAGCCGTAACCGCCGTGCACCTGGATCGCCAGGTCGTTGGCCGCCAGGCACCACTGCGAGGGCCACGACTTCGCGATCGGCGTGAGCATCCCGAGCAGCACGTCGGCGGTCGCGCGGTCCTCGGCGGACTCGGCGGTGGCGACCTCGTCCACGAGCCGGCCGCAGTAGAGCACGAGTGCCAAGGCCCCTTCCACGTAGGACTTCTGGGCCAGCAGCATCCGGCGCACGTCGGTGTGGTCGACGAGTCTCACCGGAGGTGACGACGGGTCCTTGTCCGCGAGGGCCCGACCCTGGGTGCGCTCCTCGGCGTACTGCAGCGCGTGCAGGTAGCCCGTGTAGCCGAGCGCCATCGCTCCGGCTCCGACGCTGACCCGAGCCTCGTTCATCATGTGGAACATCGCGTTGAGGCCCTTGCCCTCCTCGCCGACGAGATGGCCGACCGCACCTGCCTGCCCGCCGGGCGTGAACGCCCCCTCGCCGAAGTTCAGCAAGGTGTTGGTGGTGCCGCGGTAGCCCATCTTGTGGTTCAGCCCGGCCAGGACCACGTCGTTGCGCTCGCCGAGCGACCCGTCGTCGGCGACGAGGTGCTTGGGCACGATGAACAGGGAGATCCCCTTCGAGCCCGCGGGCGCATCGGGTGTGCGGGCGAGCACGAGGTGCACGATGTTCTCGGCGAGCTCGTGGTCGCCGCCGCTGATCCACATCTTGGTGCCGGTCAGGCGGTAGCTGCCGTCGTCCTGGCGTACGGCGCGGGTGGTGATGTCGCCGAGCGAGGAGCCGGCCTGGGGCTCGGAGAGCGCCATCGTTCCGTACCAGCGGCCCTCGATCACCGGGGCGGCGTACGTGCTCACCTGCTCGGGGGTGCCGTGCGCGACCAGCAGGCTGGCGTTGCCCTCGGCCAGGAAGGGGTAGGCGAAGGCACCGACGCACGCGGCCTGGAACCAGGTCGAGCTCGCGGCGTGCACCACGAAGGGCAGCTGCATCCCGCCGAGCTCGGCGTCGAACACGCTCGTCGGCAGCCCCGACTCGGTGTACGTCGCGAGCGCCTTGGCCACCTCGGCCGGCAGGACGACCTTGCCCTCGGAGTCCATCCGGGGCTCGTCGGTGTCCACCAGTCGGTTGAGCGGGGCGAAGACGTCGGTCGCGAGCCGCTCGGACAGCTCGAGGACGGCGTCGAACGTCTCGCGACCGTGCTCGGCGTACCTCGCGCGGGCCGGCAGGTCCTCCACGTCCAGCCACTCGTAGAGCAGGAACTCGAGGTCCCTGCGCGACATGATCAACGAACGCACCATGGCTCTTGCCTACCACTCCACCTCGGCGAGGAGCTCGTCGACCAGGTTGCTGGACTCGTCGACGAAGTGCCGCACCGGCTGCCGCTGCGCGACGTCGCCCCGGCTGATCAGCACGATCTGCCGGGTCAGCGGATCGCGCATCTGCAGTGCGGTCAGCTCCAGGCTGGTGTTCAGCCGTCGCATCAGCCCGGTCATCACGGTGGCACCGAGTCCGGCTGCAGCGAGCTGGAGCGACGCGGCCGTGTCGGTGACCTCGTGCACCACGCGCGGCTCGACACCGCGACGCCTGAGTCCGGATCTGATCGCGCGCCCGTACTGGGAGCTCTCCGGCGGCAGGATCCAGTCCAGGTCGGCGAGCTCGTCGGCCTCGACGTGGTCGCCGTGGGTGCGCAGGTGGGAGGCGGCCACAGCGACCGCGAACTTCTCGGGCTGCAGCCGGACCAGCTGGATGGAGGCGTCGCGCGGCATCGGCGCGTCGGGGTAGTCCAGGCCGAACGCCACGTCGACCTCGTCGTAGCGGACGCTGGTCCACGTCGCGTCGAGGTCCACCTCGCGGGAGCTGATGGTCACCTCGGGGAACGCGGCGGACATGCGCTGCACGATGGGCGCCAGCAGCGTTGCCGCGGTGCTGCCCCAGGTCCCGATGACCAGGGGACCGGCCACGGCGTCGTGCGCCGACCGGGTGGCGCTCACGGCGCGCGACTCGGCGGTGAGCAGCTCCTCGGCGTGCTCGGCCATCACACGTCCCGCGTCGGTGAGCACGAGGTGCCGTCCCGACCGCTCGACCAGGGCGACGCCGAGCGCCGCCTCGAGGGAGGCGAGGTGTTGGGAGGCCGCTCCCGGTGTGTAGCCGAGATGCTGGGCGGCCGCGGCCAGGGTGCCTCGCCTGACCAGCTCGCGCAGGGTGCTGACCTGGGTCAGGTTCAGCCTCGGGCTCTGGGGCACGACGCCACCCTCCTCTCGGACGAGCGACAGTTTAGCGATGCTGTTGGTTGACCCGCAGTTTCCGTCGCTTGTCCTGAACTGTGCATCACGCGAGGCTGGACGGGTGCCTGCTGTCCAGCTCCCGTCCCGCGCCTCGGTGGTGATCATCGGTGGCGGGGTGATGGGGCTCAGCACGGCCTACCACCTGGCCAGTGCCGGGGTGACCGACGTGGTCCTGGTCGAGCAGGGCGAGCTCGGCGGCGGCTCCACCTGCAAGGCCGCCGGAGGGGTGCGCGCGCAGTTCTCCGACGCCGTGAACATCGAGCTGGGCTGGCGCAGCCTGCGGACCTTCGAGACGTTCGCGGACACCTTCGGTCAGGAGATCGACCTGCACCAGGTGGGCTACCTGTTCCTCCTCGACGATCCCGAGCACGTCGAGGCGTTCGAGAAGAACGTCGCGCTGCAGAACGAGATCGGCGTGCCCAGCCGGATGATCGACGTGGCCGAGGCGAAGGCGCTCTCGCCGCTGGTCAGCACGGACGGGTTGCTGGCGGCGGCGTACTCCCCGAGTGACGGGCACTGCACCCCCGAGAGCGTCGTCGCGGGGTACGCCGCGGCGGCGCGGCGCGCGGGTGCACGACTGGTCCGCAGCTGCGCGGTCACGGCGATCACCTCGAGCGGGGGAGCGGTCACCGAGGTCGTCACCGAGCAGGGCACCATCGCGACCGACACCGTCATCTGCACGGCGGGCGCCTGGTCGAGGGACCTCGGCGCCATGGTGGGCGTCGACCTGCCCGTGGAGCCACTGCGTCGCCAGATCCTCACCACCGAGCCGGTGCCGGGGCTGGACCCGCGCACGCCGTTCACGATCGACTTCTCCACCTCCTTCTACTTCCACGGGGAGGGCCAGGGGCTGCTCCTCGGGATGTCGGACCCGCACGAGTCCCCGGGGTTCAAGCTCACCGAGTCCGACCAGTGGCTGCCCGGCCTGGGCCGGGCGATCGCGCGACGTACCCCCTCGCTGAGCGACGTGGGACTTGCGGCAGGGTGGGCCGGGCTGTACGAGATGACCCCGGACCACAACGCGTTGGTGGGCGAGGCCGAGGGAGTGTCACGCTTCCTCTATGCGACGGGCTTCTCCGGCCACGGCTTCCTGATGGGCCCGGCCATCGGCGAGGTCATGCGCGACCTGTACCTCGGGCACCAGCCCGTCGTCGACGTCAGCGCCCTGACAGCCTCACGCTTCGCCGGCGCCGGCCTGCGACCCGAGCTCAACATCGTCTAGGACCAACCACGAGGACCAGCCACGAAAACCAGGGAGTCACCGATGACCAGCACGATGCACCAGATCCCCAGCGGCGCGAGCCTGCACCAGCTCGCGCTCGACACGGCCGCGCGATGCGGTGTCGACGTGGGCTCGATCGCCGGTGACGTGGTGAACACCTCGCCCGTGAACGGCCAGCGGCTCGTCGAGATCGGCTGGGTCGACGGGTCGACCGTCGACGACACGGTGGAGCGGGCGCACGCCGCCTTCCTGCAGTGGCGAGCGGTGCCGGCCCCGGTGCGCGGCGCCCTGGTCAAGCGGCTGGGCGAGCTGCTCGCCGTGCACAAGGACGACGTGGCGACCCTGATCAGCCTCGAGGTCGGCAAGATCACCTCCGAGGCGCGTGGCGAGGTCCAGGAGATGATCGACATCTGCGACTTCGCCGTCGGTCTCTCCCGCCAGCTCTACGGCCGGACGATGACCTCCGAGCGACCGGGCCACCGGCTGATGGAGACGTGGCACCCGCTCGGCGTCGTCGGGGTGATCAGCGCGTTCAACTTCCCCGCGGCCGTGTGGTCCTGGAACACCGCGATCGCCCTGGTCTGCGGCGACCCGGTCATCTGGAAGCCGTCGGAGCTCGCCCCGCTCACCGCCCTCGCCAGCCACGCGATCCTGGCCCAGGCGATCGCTGACTGCGGCGCACCGGCCGACCTGAGCCAGGTGCTGATCGGCGGCGCCGACGTCGGGCAGGCGCTCGTGGACCACGCGGGTGTCGCCCTGCTCAGCGCGACCGGCTCCACCCGGATGGGACGAGCCGTCGGGCCGCGCGTCGCCGACCGGTTCGGACGGTCCCTCCTCGAGCTCGGCGGCAACAACGCCGCCGTCGTGAGCCCGACGGCAGACCTCGACCTGACCACGCGCGGGGTGGTGTTCTCCGCGGCAGGTACGGCGGGCCAGCGGTGCACGACCATGCGTCGCGTCATCGCGCACAGCAGCATCGTCGACGAGCTCACCGACCGCCTGGTCTCGGCGTACGACCGGCTCCCGATCGGCAACCCGCTGGAGGAGGGCACGCTCGTCGGGCCGCTCATCCACCGGACGGCGTACGACTCCATGCAGCAGGCCATCGAGCAGGCCGGCTCCGAGGGCGGCAAGCTCGTCGCCGGCGGTGGTCGCGAGCTCGAGGAGGAGGCGCCGGACGCCTTCTACGCCAGGCCCTCGATCGTGCGCATCGACCAGCAGACCGCTGTCGTGGAGCAGGAGACGTTCGCACCGCTCCTCTACGTGCTGCCCTACGAGGACTTCGAGGAGGCGATCGCGCTGAACAACGCCGTCCCGCAAGGACTCTCGTCCAGCGTGTTCACCTCGGACCAGGCCGAGGCGGAGAAGTTCGTCTCCGCCGAGGGATCCGACTGCGGCATCGTCAACGTCAACATCGGCACGTCCGGCGCCGAGATCGGCGGGGCCTTCGGCGGGGAGAAGGAGACCGGCGGCGGCCGCGAGTCCGGCTCCGATGCCTGGCGCGCCTACATGCGTCGCGCGACCAACACCGTGAACTACTCCGGGGAGCTCCCGCTCGCCCAGGGCGTCGACTTCTCCGTCTGATGGGCACCGTCTGATGGCGACCCCGGCGACGGTGACGTGCACCGAGCTGCGCACGCGGTTCGCGGCGCGGCTCTCGAGCCTCTACGGCACGGAGGTGCCCGCCTACACGACGCTCGTCGAGGTCTCGCACGAGGTGAACCAGCGAGTCCTCGCACGCGAGGGCGCCGACGCGGAACGACTGGGGAGCATCGAGCGGGTCACGGCGGAGCGGCACGGAGCGATCCGCGTCGGGTCCCCCCGGGAGCTCGCACAGGTCGCCCGGGTCTTCGGGGCGCTCGGCATGTTCCCGTGCGGCTTCTACGACCTGCGCGACGCGGCACCCGTGCCCGTCCCTGTGGTCTCCACCGCCTTCCGGCCCCTCGACCGCGACGAGCTCGCGACGAACCCGTTCCGGGTGTTCACCTCGATGCTGGTCCCCGAGGACCGGCGCTTCTTCGACCGCGAGCTCGAGAGCCGGCTGCGCCGCTTCCTGGAGGCCCGCGAGCTCTTCCCGGCCGAGCTGCTGGCGCTGGCCGACGTCGCCGTCGAGCACGGGGAGCTCACGACCGAAGACGCAGACCGCTACCTGGAGCTGGCCGTCGCGTCCTTCGCGTTGTCCACCGAACCGGTCGACCGGGCCTGGTACACCGAGCTCGAGCGAGTCTCCGGTGTCGCCGCCGACATCGGCGGGGTGACGTCGACGCACATCAACCACCTGACTCCACGTGTGCTCGACATCGACGACCTCTACGTCTCCATGCAGGCGCGCGGCATCGAGATGATCGACGAGATCCAGGGGCCGCCGCGGTGGGACGGTCCGGACGTGCTGCTGCGGCAGACCTCCTTCCGCGCTCTCGCCGAGCCGCGCGCCTTCCGTGCTGCCGATGGTGAGGTCTCGGAAGGGACCCTCCGCGTGCGGTTCGGCGAGGTCGAGGCCCGGGGCATCGCGCTCACCCCAGCGGGTCGGGTGCGTTTCGACGAGCTCGTCGCTGTCGTCGACCGCCGCCTCGCCGAGAACCCGGACCTCGTCCGCGCCGACGTGGCACCGCGCGTCTGGGAGGAGGGGCTGCCCGGCACGGAGCGCGACCTCTGCCTGGAAGGACTCGGGTTCTTCACCTATCGCGTCGTCCCGGACGCGCCCGCAGGCCCCCCGTCGAAGGAGCAGGTCGCCGCACTCGAGGGAGGGGACCCGTCCGCTCTGGTGCGTGCCGGCGTGCTGCGTCCCGAGCCGATCGTCTACGAGGACTTCCTGCCGCGCTCGGCGGCCGGCATCTTCGCCTCGAACCTGGCCGACAGCGGGAGCCGTGACGAGGACCAGGGCGGTGCCGAACGCGACGTCGACTGGATGTCGGGCGTCATCGGCGGCACGGTGAACGTGCCCGAGGAGATCTACGCACAGGAGTCGTCGGCGTCCCTGCGCGCCGCCGAGCTCGCCCTGGGCCGTCGCTAGCGGAGTGCGTCGATCGACGCGGTGGGGACGACCCCCTCGACGCGTCGTGCCAGCTCGGCGTCCAGGGTGACGAGCGCGTCCGCCTGCAGCCGGGTGAGCGCGACGTACTCCGCCTCGTAGGTGGAGTCCCAGCCCAGCTGGTCGGCGACCTGCCACGCCGTACGCCGCAGCACCGCGTCGCCCAGCAGCCGGATCTTCAACCGCCCGAACCCGTCGAGGCGATCGCGGCCGACCTTCGCCGGGATGTCGCCCCGCTGCACCGATTCGTGCAGCGTCGACAGCACCTGCGAGCGGATCAGGGTCGGCGCGAGCAGCTCGTGCTCTCCCGCGACCTCGATCCCGTGCTCGACCACGTGCAGGACCGCGCTGACGTCGACGACGAATCTCACGTGACACCTCGAGTCGGGGGGAGGTCGATCGATGGTACGGGTCCGGTTCGTGGACCCGGGCTGACCATCCGGCGTCCCGTCCGGTCCACTCTGGTGGATCATGGAGAGGACCGGGAGTCAGGGGGAGACAGTGGCGACCCGAGTGGACGGACGCACCGCGCGGCGGGACCGCAACAGCGACGCCGTGCTCGACGCCGTCCACGAGCTGTTCGTGGAGGGCCAGATCGTCCCCACGGTCGAGGACGTCGCGGCCCGGTCCGGGGTCTCGCCGAGGTCGGTCTACCGCTACTTCCCGGACAGTCGCGCGCTGCTGGGAGCAGCGCTCACCCGGCGCATCGAGGTGGCCGAGCCGCTCTGGCAGCTCGAGGACGTCGGCCAGGGCTCCCTCGACGACCGGATCGAGCGGCTCGTGGCGCACCGGCTGGCGCTCTACGAGACGAGCGCGCCGACCATCCGGGCGGCCCTGTCGCTGGCCCACGAGGCGCCGGCCATCGCGCGCCAGGTGGAGCGGCGCCGGCAGCAGCTCAGCGACCAGACCCGTCGGCACTTCGCCGCCGAGCTGGCCGCGCATCCCGGAGCCGCACGCCGAGGCCGTGGTCACGTGCCTCGAGCTCCTGTGCCAGTTCGAGGCCATCGAGCAGCTGCGGGTGCACCGGGGTCTCACGCTGGAGGACACCCAACGCATCCTCGGTGACCGGGGTCAAGGCCCTGCTGCGCATCGGACGCAGTCGCCTAGTCCAGCGCCCCGCGACCATTGCCAGACCGCAAAGTTCTGTCACATGATTGCCAGAACTTTGGCCCGAGCCGCACGAGATCCCCACCGTTCGAGCCGCGGACTCGGCGCGCGGACCTCCGAAGGCGCCCCCATGTCCATCGCTCTGTACCGCCTCGGCCGCTTCATCGCCCGCCGTCGCGGTCTCGTCCTCGGCGTCTGGGGTCTGCTCTTCGCCTTCCTGCTGGGCTGCTCGGCGCTGCTCGGTGACCACTACGACGACTCGTTCTCGATCCCGGGCACCCAGTCACAGCAGGGGCAGGACGTCGTCGGCGAGCGCTTCGGCCAGACCGGCGCCACCGGTCAGATCCTGTTCACCGTCCCGTCGGGCACGATCACCGACTCGGCGAGCTCGAAGTCCGTGGCCGGGATCGTCGACGCGGTGGACAAGGTCCACGGGGTGAAGCTCACCAACCCGCTGACGACCGACCCCCCGACCATCTCCAAGGACTCCCGCGCGACGCTCGGCAACCTGCGCTTCAGTGCGAAGGTCCCGTCGGACGCGACTCTCGCACGCGGTCCTCGAAGGCGGCCGAGCCGCCGGCGTCCTCGGCCGTCGCCACCTGCGGTCGGCGGTGACGCCTACAAGAGCACGGCCGATCCCAGCCACCTCCCCGAGCTCCTCGGCCTGTTCGTCTCCTTCCTGATCCTGGCGATGACGTTCGGCTCGCTGCTCGCCGCGGGGATGCCGATCACCACCTCGCTCGTCGGGGTGGGGGTGACCCTCAGCGCGGTGGTGATCACCTCGAACCTGGTGACGGTCTCGAGCACTGCCCCCACCCTGGCGGAGATGCTCGGGCTCGCGGTCGGCATCGACTACGCGCTGTTCATCCTGTCGCGACATCGACGGCAGCTGGCCGAGGGTCTCGACGTGGCCGAGTCGATGGCGCGTGCCCTCGCGACGGCCGGCAGCGCGGTCGTGTTCGCCGGCGCCACCGTGATCATCGCGCTGGCCGGCCTCTCGGTGGCCCAGATCCCGGTGCTGACGGTGATGGGTCTCGGCGCGGCGGGAGCGGTCGCCGTCGCGGTCGTGATCGCGCTGACCCTGCTTGCCGGCGATCGCGCTGGTGCTCGGCGAGCGGCTGCGTCCGAAGCCTCGACGTCACGGCGGTGGAGGCGGCGTACGACTGCCGAAGCCGCCGCGCGCCGGGTTCGCCAGCGTCTGGGTCAGGGTGACCACCCGGTTCCCGGTGGTGACGGCGCTGGTCGTCGTCGCGATCCTCGGACTCGCTGCCGTCCCGGCCCTCAGCCTGCGCCTGGCCATCCCGGACAACAGCACCGCGCCGACCTCCTCGGTGCAGCGACAGACCTACGACAAGATCACCCAGGTCTTCGGCGAGGGTTACAACGCTCCGCTGTCGATGACCGCCGACATCATCACGAGCAGCGATCCCAAGGGCACGGTGAACGACCTCGCCGCCGCGATCAAGAAGCTCCCGGGCGTCGTCGCCGTCACGCAGGCCACTCCCAACCAGGAGGCGGACACCGCGCTGATCCAGGTGATCCCACCGGCCGGCCAGACCGCGGCCTCGACCGTCGCCCTGGTGCAGGAGCTCCGGGCGCAGGCACCCGGCCCTGGAGAAGAAGTACTCCGTGAGCGACATGCTCGTTACCGGCACAGCCGCGATCAACATCGACGCGTCCGCCCGGCTCGGCGACGCGCTGCTGCCGTTCGGCATCATCGTGATCGGGCTGTCGCTGATCCTGCTGATGATCGTGTTCCGCTCGATCGCGGTGCCGTTGAAGGCCACGCTCGGCTACCTCCTGTCGGTGGGGGCGGCGCTCGGCGCGGTGGTGGCCGTCTTCCAGCTCGGCTGGCTCGACGCGCTGGTGCCGGGCCTGTCCGAGGGGCCGATCGTGAGCTTCCTGCCGATCTTCGTCATGGGTGTCCTGTTCGGGCTCGCCATGGACTACGAGATGTTCCTCGTCTCGGCGATGCGTGAGGACTTCGTGCACTCCGGCGAGCCGCACGAGGCGGTCACCCGGGGGTTCCAGGCCTCCGCCCGGGTGGTCACGGCCGCCGCACTCATCATGGTGAGCGTCTTCGTGGCCTTCATCCCGAGCGGGACGGCCACCATCCAGCAGATCGCCTTCGGCCTGGCCATCGGCGTCTTCGTCGACGCCTTCCTGGTGCGGATGACGCTCGTGCCGGCCGTGATGGTGATGCTCGGGCGGCATGCGTGGTGGCTGCCCACGGCCCTGGAGCGCGCCCTGCCGGTCGTCGACGTGGAGGGTGCGGCCCTGCAGCGCAAGATCGACTTCGACCGCTGGGAGACGAGCAACGGCGAGACGACCTTGCTGGCCAGGGACCTCGTCCTGGTGGAGGGCACCACCCCTGTCGATCTGGTGGCCCTTCCCGGGCGGGTCAACCGGATGGCCGTGCCCGACGAGCTGGACGACCGGGAGCTGGGCCTCGTCCTGGCGGGGCGACGACGTGCGTTCAGCGGTGAGCTGGTCGTGGGCGGGCACCTGGTGCCCGAACAGCGCGAGGCGGTGAACCGCGAGGCCACCACATCGACCTGGCCCAGGGCACGGTGCCAGCTCGCGAATCGGTCGAGGAACAGGTGCGCGAGCGGGCGCACCTCGCGAGCTTCTCGCGACGCGAGCGCCGGGCGTTCGACGGCTCGGGCCACCAGCCTGATCGAGGACCTGACCGCCAACGTCCCCGTCGGCCCGGACGACGCAGGGCGCGGCTCGAGCAGGCCGTCGCGGATGCCGCGCTGGGGATCGCGGGCGGCGTCACCGTGATCGTTCTCTCCGGCCTACCGCCGCAGGAAGACTCGGTCGGCAGGACGTCGGCCGACGCCTTCGCAGCCGAGCTGGCGCGGCGGGGCGTGACGGTGATCCTGCTGCAGGGTCGAGCCGAGGCCGAGGCAGCCGGTCTCACCGGCCGGCACGGAGCTCCGGGCAGATGACGCCGGAAAGAGCAGAGTCGAGGTGGAGCCATGAGTCAGGATGCAACGGCACCGAGGCACGGTCATCGTGGACGGTGGGTGCGCCTGGTGATCGTCGGCCTGCTGCTGCCCCTGGTCGCCGCGGCCGTCCTCGGCTGGTCGGTCGCGGATCGCCAGCAGAAGCTCGACAAGATCCCGGTCGCCATCGTCAACAACGACACGATCCTGACCGACCCCCAGCCGATGGCGGCCGGGCAGGGCCCTGTCGGCATCGCTGACCAGACCCGAAGCCGTCGGCGACGAAGCTCGACTGGACGCTGACCGACAGCGACGACGCGAAGGCAGGCCTGCGCCGGGGTGACTACTACGCGGTGCTGACGATCCCCTCCGACTTCTCCCAGGCGATCCTGTCCTCGGGGACCGACAAGCCGGTGAGCGGGAAGGTCACGCTGGTGAGCAACGCGGCCGCCAGCACGACCGTCCCCTACATCAGCGCGCAGGTCGTGGCCGCGGCGGCCGACTCGTTGGGCAACCAGACCACCCAGGGCTACCTCAAGAACGTGTACGGCGGCTTCAACCAGATCGCCAAGTCGAACCAGTCGGCCGCCTCGAGCGCGGCCAGCCTCGCGGACGGCACCGCTCAGGTGGCGGACGGGGCGGACCAGCTCACCGACGGCACCGACACGCTCGCGTCGAGCCTGGGCCAGGTGGCGTCCGGCACGGCTTCGCTGCACGCCGGGACCGAGTCGCTGCAGTCCGGAGCCGCCCAGCTCGAGCAGGGCGTCTCGGGTGTCTCGGGAGGCGCCAGGAAGCTGCACCGCGGCGCCCAGGACCTGGCGAGCAGCTCACGCACCCTGGCGAGGAAGGGTGCCGACTTCGCCGGTGCCGCCGACAAGGTGGCTGGCGGGTCGGCTGCTCTCCCGAGGCTGACCGGCCGGCTCGCGGACGGCTCGCGACGGGTGGCCGGCGAGGTCAGCGGGCTCGTCGCGCAGTGCTCGGCCGCGGGTGGCTCCGTCGAGTTCTGCCTGCAGCTCAGGCGCGCTCGCGACCACACGCGTGGCTGTCGCGGCGGGATCGGAGCTCACCGACCGGGCCGCGGTCAGGCTCTCCGCCGCCAACAAGGGTCTGGCGACGGGTGCCGACTCGCTGGCCGCAGCCGAGGCCGAGCTGGCCCGAGGTGCGCAGTCGCTGAGCACAGCCAGCGGCAAGCTGAGCCGGAGCACGGTGCAGCTGCTCTCCGGTGCCGACGCGGTGTCCCAGGGAGCCGTCGGCGTCGACGACGCGGCAGGACAGCTCGTCGGCGGCACCGAGAAGACCTCCTCGCGGCAGACTCGCTGGCCACGGGCAGCAAGTCGGTCAGCTCCGGGGCCACCTCGACCGACAGCGGCGCCCACCAGCTCAGCAGCGGGCTGACGAAGGGGGCCAAGGAGAGTCCGACCTACTCCACCTCCCAGCAGGACACCCTGGCCGACGTCGTCAGCACGCCCGTGCTGCTCACCCACTCGCTGCAGCACACCTCGCACGGGAACGGCTGGCTGCTCGCGGCCATCGTCGCCGTGGTGCTGTGGCTCGCCGCGCTGGTGGGTGCCCTCGGCAGTCGACGTGTCCACGGCCCGACGGAACGCGCTCGCCCCGGTGTCCTCGCGCCGGCTCGCCCTCACCCAGGTGGTCCCGGTGATCGGCCTGGCCCTGGTGCAGGTGGCGGCGGTGGTGGTCGCGACCTGGGTCTTCCACGCCGACCTGGCCTCGACGCTCGGGTTCGTCCTGCTGTCCGTGCTGGCGGCGGTGACCTTCTCGGTCCTCGCCTACGCGTTGCGGCTCGCCCTCGGAGGCGCCGGGGTCACCATCTTCGTGCTGTTCCTGCTGGTGCAGGTCGCGGCGCTGGGCAACGTCATCCCGCTGGAGACGGCACCGTCGGTGATCCGGACCCTCAACGGGATGCTGCCGCTGACGGCGTTCACGAACGGCGCGAGCCAGCTCGCCAACGGGGGCGATGTCGGTTCGCTCACCGCGGTGGTGACGGTGCTGGTGCGTCGGGGGGTCGGCCGCGCGGCTGGCGCAGCGTTGACGACGGTCAAGCGGCGCCGGATGTCAACGGGGATCGGCCTCCGTCGACGCCGCGGCCCTGCCGAGGCGTGGGGGTGAGCATCGGGTTAGCAGCGCGATCGCGTCCCGGTGTCGATGATGGCACGACGCAGCGGGTTGCCCGCGGACCGTCTGGGTCGTGCTGGCGACGCTGCTGGTGGTCCAGGTCGGTCTCGTGGTTGCGCATCCCGGTCGCGCGGAGCACGATCCAGCCCCACGACGTACCCGTGGCCGTGCAGGGCACGCCGGGATCGTCGCGCAGTCGGTCGCCGAGCGACTGAACCACGCTGCCCGGGGACCCGCTGCACGCGGCCACCGCGTTGCTCGGACGAGCGCGACCCCCGGGACCCTGTTCGCAGCGGGGCGACCGTCGCGACCCTGGTCGTGGATCCGGATCACCGCGAGGACGAACGTGCTCTACGTCTCCTCGGTCAACGACCCGGACATGACCCGGCTCGCGCGTGACGCAGGTCGCCGAAGGCGGGTCAGCGACCTCGATGGACCGGCGCCACGGTCGACGCGGGAGGTGGACGCCGACGCCGGCACCCAGGAGGTCTCCCGTTCGAGCGTCTACCTGCTCAGCTCGCTGTGGATCGTGTCGGCTTCGTGGTCGGCCGTCGCGTCGGCCCTGTGCGGTCGCGCCGGCCGGGCGGTTCCCGGGTCGCGAGCGCGCGGGTGGCGCTGCTCGCCGGCGCCTGCGCCGGGACTGAGCCTCGTCGGGGCGGCGATGACCACGGCGACGACGGCTCGGGTCGTTCGGTGGCTGGTCTGGGGCGTCGGGTTCGCTCGCGACTGTTCGCAGTCGCGCTGCGGCGACGGCCGACGCTCGAGACGCGCTCTTCGGCTCGGTGGGCGTGGCGGTGGCGGCAACGGTCTTGGTCTTCTTCGACCGGACCGCTCTTCTCGGTGCGGGACGCGCGGCTGCTGCCGACGCCGTGGTGGCAGGCGGAGCCGTGGACGCCGCACGGCGCGACGCTCGACCTGACCGCTCTCGCTGTCGTGCTTCGGCATCGTCCGACTGTGTCCAGCCGGCGCTGCTGCTCGGCGGCGTCATCGTGGTGCTCGCTCGTCGGCCTGGCATGGCGCCGCGCACCACGGCGTCGCGCGTCGGTGCAGGAGGCAGGGGCCGCTCCGGGCATGGCGGCTCCGGGTGCTCGCCGTCGCGGTGATCCCGACGGCGCTGGCGGTGGTGGCGGCCGTCGTGCTCGCGCCCGCCGGTGCGGCGTGGTCTCGAAGGCGCCCGTGCCCGCCAGCGCGCGGCGGAGACCGACTGCGTGCCGGCCCCCACGACGACCCTCACCAGTCGTGAAGAGCCTCAACGACTACGTGCGCACCGTGCGCGGCAGGCTCGTCGTTCCAGGGCGCGGACGTCGGCGCCGACGTATCGACTGCAGGACGGCCGGCGGCTGTGGGTCTTCGCCGACACGTTGCGCGCGCCCGACTTCGACGGTGCAGAGGTTCGTCCGCAACTCCATGCTGGTCTTCGGGCGGCGACGTGCCTGGAGACGGTCCTGCCCGCGAGCCGCGGCGCCCTGATCCCGGACCGCGACTCATGACGACGTGGGCTACTGGCCGATGTCGATCGCACGCGTGCAGCGTGACGGCTACGACCTCGTCGGGGTCGCGACGCAGCGGGTACGGACGACCAGTGCGCCAGACGGCGACCTTCGCCTTCGAGACCCTCGGCCCCGTCGATGGCGGTCTTCGTGGTGGCGCCGGGCAAGACGCCGCAGCTGCTCGTCGCAGCGGGACATCGGTCCGGACCAGGTCGACGACCGCCCGACCGATGTGGGGTGCAGCAGCCGCGGTGGACTCACGGCGTGGGTCTACCTCTACGGGACCGCACGACCCGAAGGCGAAGGGCATCTTCGGGTACGCGCTGCAGGTGGCCCGCGCGCGTCCGACGAACCTGCTCGACAACGAGCAGTGGCAGTACTGGGACGGACGCACCTGGCAGGGCTCGGCCGCGAAGGCCAAGGAGCTCATCGGCGCGGACGGCGGCGTCTCGCAGACGCTGAGCGTGTTCAAGCGGGGCGACCGCTGGTACGCCGCTCAGCAAGCGCGACGAGTTGCTCGGGAGCGACCTCGTCGTGTGGACCGCGCCGTCACCGACCGGTCCGTTCGGACGGCGGCACGACGGTGGCGCACCTGCCCTCGGACATGAAGCAGCGGCTAGCTGCGCTACATGCCGCTCGCGCACCCGGACCTGATCAAGGACCCAGCGCTCGGTGATCGTCTCCTACAGCCGGAACAACACCGACGCGACCAAGGTGGAGAACGACCCGTTCCTCTACCGCCCGCAGTTCCTGCGCGTCGCGCTGCCGCCGGTCCCGTCCCCTGAGCCGTCGGCTGCCTCCTGGAGCGGCGTCACATCTCCTCGTGGGTGTCCGGGTCGCCGCCGAACAGCCGGCCGTCCGGGTCGGTCAGGGCGGAGATCGCGGCGACCTCACCCTCGGTGAGCTCGAAGCCGAAGACGTCGAGGTTCTGCCGCTGACGCTCGGCGCTGCTCGACTTCGGGATCGGCAACGAGCCGATCTGCACGTGCCAGCGGAGGATCACCTGCCCGGGCGTGACTTCCAGCCGCTCGGCCGCCTTGGTCACCGCGGGCTCCTCGAGCGGAGCCTGCCGCTTGCCCATCGGGCTCCAGGCCTCGGTGCGGATGCCGAGCCCCTCGTTGACCTGGCGCATCCACTGCTGGGTGAAGCGTGGGTGCAGCTCGACCTGGTTCACCGAGGGCGTGACGCCGCTGGCGTCGATGATGCGGGTGAGGTGGTCCTGGCTGAAGTTGGAGACGCCGATCGAGCGGACCAGCCCCTGCTCCTTGAGGTCGACGAGCGCCTGCCAGGCCTCGACGTACTTCCCGACGCTGGGGTTGGGCCAGTGGACGAGGTGCAGGTCGAGGTAGTCGAGGCCGAGCCGCTCGAGCGATCCGTGCACCGAGGCGATGGCGTCGTCGTACGCGTGGTGGCGGCCGGGCAGCTTGCTCGCCACCTGCACCTCGTCGCGGGGGAGGCCGGAGCGTCGCAGGGCCTCGCCGACCTCGGTCTCGTTGTCGTAGTTGACCGCGGTGTCGAGCAACCGGTAACCGACCTCGAGGGCGCTCTGCACGGCCGCGATGCCGTCGTCGCCCGTGAGCGGGTAGGTGCCGAAGCCGATCGCGGGCAGGGTGGTGCCGTCGTTGAGGGTGTACGTCGGGACGCTCGTCTCAGCCATGCATCCATTCTGCAGGTCGCCGGGCACGGGTCACCTCTCCGAGCTGGGTGCGACTGGCCTCGAGGACGTGCTGGCGGAACATCTCGGCCGAGGGGAGCAGCCGCCTCTCCTTCGACCAGGCGAGCCCGACCTCCCGGTGTGCGCCAGGGTCGGTGAGTCGCAGCCGCGGTTCCTCGCTCGCGCTCGTGGGGCTGGCCCGGAGGTCGGCGGCGGGGACCACCGCGACACCCAGGCCGGCGTTGACGAGGCCGAGGGCGACGGACAGGTCGTCACTCTCGAAGGCGACCCGGGGTGTGAAGCCCGCCGCCGTGCACAGGCGATCGGTGAGCGTGCGCAGGTCCCACGTCTGGCGGAGCATCACGAAGTCGTCCTCGGCCACGTCGGCGAGGGACGCCTCCGGACGCCCGGCCAGCGGGTGCTCGGCTGGGACCGCGAGCACGAGCGGCTGGGCGAAGAGCGGCTCCCAGTGCACGTCCGGGTTGCGGGGTCGCCTGCCCGTGAACTCCAGGTCGATCCTGCCGCCGGAGACGAGGGAGGAACCGAGGGCGTCGTCGGACTCCTCCAGCCGGAACCGGATCCGGGGGTGCTCGCGCCGGAACCGGCTGATCATCCCGGGCACCAGCCAGGTGCCGAGGGAGAGCTGGAAGGCGAGCGCCACCGTCCCGGTCTCCGGGTCGACCACCTCGTTGACCGCGGCTATCCCGTCGTCGAGGGCGTGCATCAGCGCGTCGACGTGCCGCTTGAACGCGTTGCCGGCCTGGGTCGGTCGCAGGATGCGGCCGTTCTTGTAGAGCAGGGGGGTGCCCACCTGACGCTCCAGACGGGCCAGCGCCCGGGACACCCCGGGCTGGCTGACCCGGTCGATCTGGGCCACCTCGGTCACGGTCATCCCGTCCACCACGCGCTGGAACCAGCGCAGCTCATCGGTCTCCATGTCCATGACGTTATGGCATGGATGACTCGACGAACAGTCATTGGACGTATGCATTTCCACGTCGCACAATTGACCCATGAACACCAACGCGAACAAGTCCACCACCACCTCGCGTCGTTCGCTGCAGCTCTGGACATCGGTCCGTGACGAGCTGCGCGAGCGCCGTCAGACCCGAACCGAGCGCCGCGCCCTCGAGCGCGAGCTCTCCGCCTACAGCACCCCCGCCGAGATCGACGACCTCCTCGCCGTGATCGAGACCGAGGACAGCCCCGCTGCCAACCAGGTCCGCGCGATCCTCGGCCGGAACCTGCAGCTCGCTTCCTGAGCTCCAGGGGTGCAGGGATACCCGGTTAACCGGGTATCCCTGACGTTCTCGGGCAATGCAACGCCCGAGAACGTCAGGGAGAGCCCGACCACCCCGCCCGATTTGTCCTGACAGCCAGTACGCCGGGCCGCGACTCGAGCCTCTAGGCCGAGCGCGCCTGCCGGGTCTGGGTGACGCCGGCCCACACGCCGAGCACCGTGAACGACGCCGTCGTGCCGAGCACGATCAGCACGGGGACGGTCCACGCGTTCGTCGCGTCGTGGGTCAGCCCGAGCACGGCCGGGCCGGTCGCCGCCACGACGTACCCGATGCCCTGCACGAACGCGGACAGCCGGGCGCTCTCGCGGTCGCTGTGCGACACCTGCACGACCACCGTGAACAGGGCCGCGAAGCCACCGCCCTGGGCGATGCCGCCGAGCACGCTGCCGAGCAGGTACGCCTCCGGGAAGAACAGCAGCTCCAGCGGCAGCGACATCCAGAGCAGCCCGACGAGACCGATCGCCGCCCAGCCCGGCACGCGCAGCGCCAGCAGGGGGATGCCGAGGGCGCCGATGATCGCGGAGACCTGGAACACCGACGAGGCGGCGCCGGCCGATCCCGCGCTGAGACCGATCTCGTCGGAGAGCAGGTTCGGCAGCCAGGCCGTGATCGCGTAGTACGACGCGGCCTGGCCGGCGAACGCCAGGCCCAGCAGCCAGGCCAGCGGCGTACGCCACGGTGAGGGCGCGTCCGCCGTCGGTGAGTCGACAGCCTCCGGAACCGAGGGCGGGACCGCCTCGCGCCGGCGCCGGTCGTGCCGCATGAACAGCAGCCACGCCGCCAGGCCCACGGCCGCCATCGCCGCCCACGCGTCGAGGGCCAGCCGCCAGCCGCCGGCGTCGGCGATCGGGACGGTGGCGACCGAGACGATCATCGAGCCGATGTTCATCGCCGAGACGTAGATGCCCGTCATCACGCCGGCCTGCCGCGCCGAGCTCTCGCGCCTGATCAACACCGGGACGACGACATTGCCGACGGTGAGGCCCAGCCCGATGACCAGCGTGCCGGCGACCGACGCGCCGTACGCCGCGGAGCTGCGCAGCAAGGACCCCAGGATCACGCTGACCAGGCAGGCGACGACCGCGAGCTCGGCGCCGGTGCGCCGGATGACCAGCAGTGCCACGGGTGCCAGCAGGCCGAAGCACAGCACCGGCAGGCTGGTCAGCACCCCGACCGCGGTGGCACTCACGCCGAGGTCGTCGCGGAGCCGGTCGGCGATCGGCGCGACGGCCACGAACGGTGCCCGGAGGTTCAGCGAGACCAGGACGAGAGCGACGACGAAACCCCAGGGAAGCGCGCTCCGCACGCGGCCCCGCACCGTTGCCGTCTGCGTGCTCATCCCGACCAACGCTAGGGCGCTGCCGCCGACCTTGCGCAACCGCCCGTCAGAGCCGAGGGTTGGGCCTCATGTCGACCGAAGTCCTGAGCGCCGACGAGACGCGCGCGGCCCTCTCCATGTCGGACGCCATCGCGGCCGTTCGCACGTCGTTCGTGGCGCTCGGAGCCGGCGAGTTCGAGCTGCCGCAGCGGACGGTTCTGGGGGAGGGGAGCGCGCTGAGCATGGCTGTGCACCATCGTCCGACGAGGTCGACGGTGGTCAAGTCGATCAGTGCCGACTTCTCCCGCACGCCGGCGATCGTCGGTGCCGTGGTGTGGGTGAGCACCGACAGCACGGACGTCCTCGTGGCCGACGCCGCCACGGTGACCACGATCCGCACGGGTGCCGTGGTCGGAGTCGCGACCGAGCTGCTGGCGCGACCTGAAGCGCACCGCCTCGTCGTGGTCGGCGCCGGCGGCCAGGCGGCCGACCAGCTGAGGGCGGTGTGCGCCGTACGGCCCATCGACACGGTGACGCTGGTGGCTCGGCGTACGGCGGCCGCAGTGGCGCTCCGCGACGACCTCGGGGACGAGATCGCCGACCTGGACGTGCGCGTCACCACCGACCTGGAGTCCGCACTGCAGGAGGCCGACGTGGTCTGCTGCGCCACGCCCGCGACCGAGCCGCTGTTCCGGGCCGAGAGCCTGCCGAGCGTCGTGCACGTCAACGCCATCGGTTCCTACCAGCACTCGATGCGCGAGCTCCCCGACGAGCTCCTGGCCACCGCCACCGTTGTCGTGGACCAGCGGGAGGCCGCACTGGCGGAGGCCGGTGAGATCGACCATGCGATCGCCTCGGGTGTCCTGGACGTCGGCGACCTGGTCGAGCTGTCCGAGGCGCTCGAACGGCGACCGGTGCTCGAGGACCGCACCGTCTTCAAGTCGGTGGGAGTCGCTGTTCAGGACTGGGCGCTCGGGGACCTGCTCGCACGGCGGGTTCTCGGGATCTGACCGGTCGGCTCCCTGTGGGCTCCGCTGGCAGCGATGGAGGTCCGCAGGGCTGCCAGGGCTTCCATCCGCGCTCCCGCGTGGTCCGGGGTCTCCGTGCTCGCCGCCCTGATCGGTACGGCGCGCGGGGCCGATGCCAGCCAGCTGTCGAGAGCCTCCACGAACACGCGCTCGCGCCCCCAGGAACCACCCAGCACGACCTCCTCGGGATCCGCGAGAGCGATGGCCGCGACGATCAGGCCGCCCACCGCTTGCGCCACGGTTTCCAACGTCGTCACGCCGTCAGAGCCGACCTGTCCGTAGGCACCACGCAGACGATCAACGTCGATCGCCGCGGTCCCGGGCCGTCGTAGGTCGAGCGCTGCGAACACCTCGGTCAGCCGGGTCGCGCGTCCGCCCGGGCCGATGGTGACGACGTGGGCGATCTCGCCGGCGAGGCCTCGGTGCCCTCGGTTGACCTCACCGTTGCCCATCACGGCGCAGCCGAGACCCTCTCCGAGGTGGAGGTAGACGAAGTTGTCCGAACGGGTGGCACCAGCCTCGCGCTCGGCACGGGCGGACCAGTTCACGTCGTTGTCGACGGTGATGACGCCGGAGACCAGTGGAGTGAGCACAGCGACGGGATCGAGGTCGCCGACCATGAAGGGCGCGTCGGGCAGGGCTACGAGCCGGCCGGTGGAGCGGTCGACCGGGTCGGCCGCACTCAGTACGGCGAGGCGAAACGGATCTGCGTTCGGCATCACCCGTCGCGCCGCCTCGGACAGGGCAGCCGCAACCGCGTCCGGCCCGGCGCCGGGCTCGAGCGGGACGACGGCCTCGACCCGCGTCGTACCGAACGGGTCCAGCGACTCGGCCGTCACTGCCTCGGGTCGCATCGTCGCCACCAGTGCGGTGCCGACGGCGTCGGTGAGCGTGTAGTAGGAGCCGGCGCGTCCTCGCCCCGTGGTGCGTTCGCCGGTGTCGACCAGCACGCCGGCAGCGCTGAGCCGTCGCGCGCTCTCCGAGACGGTGGGCTTGGAGATGCCCGTCTGCGCCGCGATCTCCGCGCGGGTGAGGCGCCCGTGATCCATCACGGCGCGGAGCACGTGCTCGTCGGTGAGTGAGCGCAGCAGGTCCAGCGACGGTTTCGCGGCCTGCTGGCCGTCAGCCGGGGGTGTCATGAGAAACAGTTTAGTCAGGAGTCTTGCCCAAAAGGGTTCCGACACGTATCTTCTTTGGTAAGGAATCTTTCCCAAAGGAGTGAGACAGGCATGACCCTCAGCCCGGCCCGCACCCAGCACTCGGCACAGCTCCCGCACTGGGAGACGATCCCCGACGACCTCCCGTCAGCCATCCGCGAGGTGAAGGCAGCTCTCCGTGCCCGCATCGAGGCGTCCGGCCGCACGGTGCCCGAGGTCTTCGCGGCGGTCGAGGAGCGCGTAGCCGCGCGCGTCGCCGAGATCACGGCGGAACGAGACCGCGGCGAGGACGTGTGGCCGGTCATCGAGTACGCCGACATCGCCAGTGGCAGCGTCAGTGCGGAGCAGCTCGACAAGCTGCGGCGACGCGGCTGCCTCGTGGTCCGCGGTCACTTCGAGCACGAGCAGGCCCGTCAGTGGGACGCCGACATCGTCGACTACGTGGAGAAGAACGAGTTCTTCGAGAACTACCGCGGACCCGGCGACGACTTCTTCGGCAGCGTCGGATCCAAGCCCGAGATCTACCCGATCTACTGGTCGAAGGCACAGATGGAGGCCCGTCAGAGTGAGCGGATGGCCAACGTCCAGGCCTTCCTGAACTCCCAGTGGCGGCACGAGTCGGACGGCGTCACCTGGTTCGACCCGGACCGTGACTCGCTCTACCCCGACCGCATCCGCCGTCGCCCGCCTGGTGCCGACTCCGGCGGCCTCGGCACCCACTCCGACCCGGGCACCCTGGACCTCTGGATGACCGAGGGCTACCAGGAGGCCTTCCGGCATCTCTTCGACGGCAGCGTCGAGGAGTACGACCCCTGGGACGCCGCCCATCGCACCTCCGGTCCGTCGTACCCCGGCTCCACCATGTGCTCGGCCTTCCGCACCTTCCAGGGCTGGACCGCGCTCTCCGACATGGACCACGACCAGGGCGTCCTGCACACGGTCCCCATCCCGGAGGCGATGGCCTACCTGTTGCTGCGCCCCCTGCTCGACGACGTTCCCGACGACGAGATGTGTGACGTCACCGTGAACCAGGTGTTCCCGGCGAGCGAGAAGTGGCACCCGTTGCTGATCGAGGCCCTGTCCGGGATCCCCGACGTCAAGGCCGGCGACTCCGTGTGGTGGCACTGCGACATGATCCACTCGGTCGCCCCGATCCAGGACCAGCAGGGCTGGGGCAACGTCATGTACATCCCGGCTGCTCCGTGGTGCGAGCGCAACGCGGCGTACGCCGAGACCGTCCGCGAGGCGTTCGCCACAGGCTCGAGCCCCAGCGACTTCCCCGAGGAGCACTACGAGCGGGACTGGACCGACCGCTTCACCGTGGACGAGCTCAACGAGACCGGCCGGCGAGGACTCGGGCTCGCCTGAGCGGGGGTCGTGCGCGACCGGGCAGGGTGACCCCGTGCGTGGTCGGGCAGGATGGGTCGTCGGGCGACGCTCGCCCTCACAGGACTCTGTGAGACAAGGAGACCCTCGTGCCCAACCGCCTGGCGACGCGACGTCGCCGTACCTGCTCCAGCACAAGGACAACCCCGTCGACTGGCAGGAGTGGGGCGAGGAGGCGTTCGCGGAGGCGCGCGAGCGCAACGTGCCGATCCTGCTGAGCGTCGGGTACGCCGCCTGCCACTGGTGCCACGTGATGGCGCACGAGTCGTTCGAGGACGAGGCGACGGCGGCGTACCTGAACGAGCACTACGTCAGCATCAAGGTCGACCGGGAGGAGCGGCCCGACGTCGACGCGGTCTACATGCAGGCGACCGTCGCGATGACCGGGCAGGGCGGCTGGCCGATGACGTGCGTGCTCGACCACGAGGGCAGCCCGTTCTTCGCCGGCACCTACTTCCCCGACCAGCCGCGGCACGGTCAACCCAGCTTCACGCAGCTGCTGGCGGCGATCGACGACGCGTGGACCAACCGCGCCGACGAGGTGTCGGCGTCCGCCGAGCCGCATCAGGGAGGCGCTGACCCGGTCGGTCGAGCTCTCGGGTGGTGTCGCCTTCGACCAGACCGCTCTCGACGCGGCGGTGACCTCGCTGCAGCGTGACTTCGACGCGGAGTGGGGCGGGTTCGGGACCGCGCCGAAGTTCCCGCCGTCGATGGTGCTCGAGTTCCTGCTGCGGGTGCCGACGTCGTCGGGGGTGGGCGAGACGGCGATGCGGATGGCCGGGAAGTCGCTCGCCGCGATGGCGGCCGGCGGGATCCACGACCAGCTGGCCGGTGGGTTCGCGCGCTACGGCGTCGACCGCGCCTGGGTGGTGCCGCACTTCGAGAAGATGCTCTACGACAACGCGCAGCTGCTGTCGGTCTACGCACACTGGGCATCTCGGTACGACGACGCGCAGGCCGCCGAGGTGGCCCGCGGGATCGCGCGTTTCATGTTGTCGGAGCTGCTGACCGACGAGGGAGCGTTCGCCTCGGCGCTCGACGCCGACTCGGAGGGGGAGGAGGGCA
The DNA here is from genome assembly GCA_963842565.1 of uncultured Actinomycetota bacterium. GTDB lineage: Bacteria > Actinomycetota > Actinomycetes > Propionibacteriales > Nocardioidaceae > Marmoricola. The sequence goes on from CAWJGX010000018.1 coordinate 211,822, forward strand.
CCTTCTACGTCTGGACCCCCGCACAGCTCGTCGAGGTGCTCGGTCCCGACGACGGCGCCTGGGCCGCAACTCTGCTGACCGTGACGGAGCGCGGCACGTTCGAGAACGGCAGCTCGACCCTGCAGCTGCTCGAGCAGCCGGACGACTCGCCACGGTGGGAGTCCGTCCGTGCACGCCTGCTCGCGGCCCGTGCCGACCGGGTGCGGCCCGATCGCGACGACAAGGTGGTGGCTGCCTGGAACGGGCTGGCGATCACCGGCCTGGTCGAGGCGGGCACGTTGCTCGGTGACCCGGAGCTGGTCGAGGCCGCGGTGCGGTGCGGCGAGTTCCTGGCCGGCGTACACCTGCGGGCCGGGCGGCTCCTGCGGGTCTCCCGCGACAGCGTGGCCGGATCGCACGCGGGCGTGCTCGAGGACTACGGCTGTGTCGCGAGCGGGTTCCTCTCCTTGGCGTGTGCCACGGGTGACGGCGTGTGGGTCGGCCGGGCGGGTCAGCTGCTCGACGTCGTGCTCGCGCGCTTCGCGGCCGAGGACGGCGGGTTCCACGACACCGCCGACGACGCCGAGGCGCTGCTGGCCCGGCCGCGCGACCCCTCGGACAACGCCTACCCGAGCGGCCACTCGGCGGTGCTGCACGCCCTCCTCTCGTACGCCGCCCTCACCGGATCGGGCCCCCACCGCGACGCCGCCGAGCGAGCCCTGCTGGTCACGCGCCGGATCGCCGACTCCTCACCGCGCTTCGCCGGCTGGGGTCTTGCCGCGGCCCAGACCGCCCTCGACGGTCCGGTCGAGGTGGCCGTCGTCGGTCCCCCGGGAGCCGAGCGGGATCTCCTCGAACAGACGGCGCGCCGGCACGCACCCCTCGGGTCGGTCGTCGTGGCCGCCGAGCCGGGGACCAGCACGATCCCGCTGATGGCCGACCGCGACCTCGTCGACGGCCGACCCGCGGCGTACGTCTGCCGCCACCTGGTCTGCCAGCGCCCGGTCACCTCGGTCGAGGAGCTGGTGGAGCAGCTCGGGGGCTAGCGGCGGGCTGTGTGGTTGATCCCGTGCACCAGGTGAAGGCGATCAACCACGCAAGGCGCATCCCGGGTCACCTTTCCTCCCACCAGCGCGACAAGGTCGCGGTCGAAGTCGCGATCGCGTGCCCCCGTCGAGTCATGGAAGAGCCTGCCGTCGAGCTCGACGAGCACCTGCTCGGTGTACGCCGCGTCGCGGTAGACGCCCGCTCGACTCCGGTTCGAGCCGTCGAGCTCGAGTGCCGTCGCGTGCGGCCGTCGTACGTCGCGAGGACACCACCTTCGCCAGCGCCGCCACAGCCTCGAACTCGGACGCCGCCGTCGCAGCAACGTCCAGGGCAGCCTGCTCGTAGCGAACCCGAGGCGGTCCGAGGTTCCACTGCACGTGCGCGGCGAATCCGTGACGGCGATGCACCCGCACTCCCGGAGGGGCCACCAACCGTCGATTGCGTTCCACCATGACGTGCAGGGTCGGAGCGTCCGACTGCTTCGCGCCCGGTCCATCGGAGGCGCGCAGCGCCGAGCCGTGGCTCAGGGCCGCCGGCCACGAGAACAAGACGGCCGCCCAGGCCCGTTGAAGCCACGTGAGCTCGCCCGTGTGATTCACGTAGACCCCTTCGTGCACCGTCGCCCAGATCCGCCGTCGGAGCATGCGAGCGATGTCGTGGTCGGCCAGTCCCAGGGCCAGCAGCTGCCGCCTGGAAAGCACGCCCGCCTGGACGGCGAGCAGCTCTTCGACGGCGGGATCCACGAGTCGATCCTGTGCAGCAGGTGCACGGGATCAACCACAAAGACCCAGGCTCAGATGCCGAGGCGCTCCGCGTGCCGGCCGAGGAAGGCGACGATCTCGTCGTGGGGCTTGTCGGGGAGGCCCCAGATGGCGTCGGTGACGCCGGCGTCCTCCCACGTCGAGAGCAGCTCCGGGGTCGGCTTGGAGACGGCGAGGGCGTGGATCTGCGGCTCGCCCGAGCGGCCGGCGGCCGACCACGCGGCGCGGAGGTCGTCGGCCTTGCCGGCGATGTCGCTCTCGATCGGCGTGGTCATCCAGCCGTCGGCGGTGCGAGCGATCCAGGCGAAGGTCTTGGGTCCGCCGCCGGCGCCGATCACCAGTGGGATGTGCGACTGGGCGGGCTTCGGGTAGGCCCACGAGGGGCCGAAGGTGACGAACTCCCCGTCGTAGGCGGCCTCGTCCTGGGTCCACAGCGCGCGCATCGCCTCGACGTACTCGCGCAGGACCGTACGCCGCTTCCCTGCGGGGACGTGGTGGTCGGTGAGCTCGTCGGTGTTCCAGCCGAAGCCGGCGCCGATCGTGACGCGACCGCCGGAGAGGTGGTCCAGCGTGGCGATCGACTTGGCCAGCGTGATCGGGTCGGACTCGACCGGCAGCGCGACCGCGGTGGACAGGCGGATCCGCGAGGTCACCTGGGCAGCGGTCGCCAGCGAGACCCACGGGTCGAGGGTGCGCGCGTAGCGGTCGTCGGGCAGCGTCTCGTCGCCCGTGCCGGGGTGGGCGGCGTCGCGTCGCACCGGGATGTGCGTGTGCTCGGGCACGTAGAACGTGTCGAAGCCGTGCTCCTCGGCGGCGACGGCCACCTGCGCGGGCGTGCTCCCGCGGTCGCTGGTGAACAGGACGATGCCGTGCCTCATGCGGTTTCTTCTCTCTCCAGGAGGTGGTCGACGGCGCGCGACGCGAACACCATCGCGGTGCCGAGCGGGATGCCGGGGCCGGGGTAGAACGCGCCGGCCATGTTGGCCGTCGAGTTGCTGGTGGCGTAGAGGCCGTCGATCGACGAGCCGTCCTCGCGAAGCACGCGACCGGACGCGTCGGTGACCAGGCCGCCCTTGGTGCCGAGGTCGGACAGGACGAACTTCGCGGCGAAGTACGGCGCCTGCGCCAGCGGCAGCAGCACGGTCTCGGGGCCGCCCCCACCGGCGAAGAAGGTGTCGTACTCGTCGTTGCCCCGGCCGAAGTCGTCATCGGAACCGGCAGCGGCGAAGCCGTTGAACCGCTCGACGGTCTCGACGAGCGCGTCCGCCGGAACGCCCATCGCGTCGGCGAGGGCCGCAACGGTGTCCGCCTGCACCCACGTGCCGTGCGCGAGGTGTTCGGCCGGGTCGCCCTCCGGCATCGAGATCGCCGGCAGCCTCCCGCCCTCGCGGCTGTCGAAGACGAACCACGACGGCACCCGCTCGGCAGCCTTCGCCATCTCGCGACCGAACCGGTCGTAGGGCAGGCACTCGTTGGCGTAGCGGCGACCGGTCGCGTCCACCATCAGGCCGCCGCGGAAGCCGAGGGTGAACGAGCCACGCCCGTCGACCTGCAGCAGCCCCGGGCAGAACCAGCCCTGGTCGAGCAGAGCGGTCGCGGCGCCGACCGCCTCGGCAGCCGCGATCGGCTCGCCGGTGTTGGTTCCCCGTGGCGCCATCGACCAGTCGGCGTGACCCGGGACGCCGTTCTTCTCGCGCAGTGTCTCGTCGCCCTCGAAGCCTCCCGAGGCGATCAGCACGCCTCGCGTCGCGGTGATCTCGACCGGCCCGTCGGCGGTGTCGGCGACCACCCCCACGACGCGGTCACCCTCGGTGAGGAGGGAGGTCACGCAGTGCCCGGTGCGTACGACGCCGCCGTCGCGCAGGATCATCGTCAGCAGTCGGGCGACGAGCGCCTGACCGCCGGTCAGCGTGCGCCGGCCACCCTCGCCGACACGGTCGCGCTCCACGGGCGGTCGCACGAGGGCCGCCACCGCAGGAGGCAGGTCGGTGCGCAGGATCGAGGTCGGCTGGATCGAGCGCCCCCACGGGACCCGGCCCGGCGCCGCGTAGTACTCCGGGAACGGCAGCCACTCGAACGCGAAGTCGTCGTCCGCCTCCAGGGCGGCCACCAGCTCGGGCGCGGTCGCGAGGAACGCCTCGACCTTGACCGGGTCGACGCCCTGCAGCACGGCTCCGAGGTACTCGCGCGCGGACTCCGTCGAGTCGGGGATCGACGCACGCTGCTGGACGTCGCTGCCGGGGAGCCAGCAGGCGCCGCCGGAGTACGCCGAGGTGCCGCCGCACAGGTCGGTCTTCTCCAGCACGACGACGGAGAGTCCGGCCTTCGCGGCCAGGGCAGCCCCGGTCAGCGCGCCGCCGCCGGAGCCGACCACGACGAGGTCATACGAGCTCACGAGCTGCTCCCTCCAACGGACGAGCCAGGTCGGGGTGCGCCCGGCCGGCGATCAGCGGCAGGTCGAGGTAGGTCTTGATGCCGGGCTCGGCGGCGACGACGTAGGGGATCGAGTTCACGCAGTGCGCGGCCGTGACGACGATGCCGGGGTTGCGGACCAGGCCGGCCTCGATCGAGGTGGGGTGCCAGCCGTGGATCACGGCGAAGGTGTCCGGGTCTCCCTGCACCTCGACCTCGTAGCGCTGTCCCTCGGGGCCGAGCGTCCAGGGCGGGTCGAGGTGCTCCTCGCCCATCAGCCAGTTCACCGCCACACGTACGACGACCCGCTCGCCGATCTTCGCCTCCCACGCGAACCGCCGCGCTGCGACCTGACCGGGCTCGATCGGTCCGATCGGCGTCTCCTCGATCCGGGCCGACGCGACGGCGACCTCCTGGGTCGGCACGATCTCCGCCTCGGCGAACCCGAGGGCGTCCAGGCACATCCGCACCGACTGGAGGAACCCGCCGGAGAGCATCTGGAGCATCGGTCCCTGCATCGACTCCTCGGGCGTCCCGCCGAAGCCCATGAACCCGCGCAGCACGTCCGGCGCCGCATAGCTGCGGATGTCGGTGAACTCCTCGCCGCGGACGAAGGTGACCGCCGAGCTCAGCGAGGAGAACAGGATCGGGTGCAGGTCGGTGGCGCCGCCGGGGTTGATGCCGGTGCCGTGCAGCGTCGTACCGCCCAGCCGGCAGGCCTCGTCGATCCGGTCGGTGCGGCCGGGCTCGGGGTAGAACCAGCCGACGGGAGTCACCACGTTCTTGCCCGAGGCGAGCAGCGCGGCGACCTCCTTGCCGTTGGGCAGGATCGGCGCGTAGACGACGGCGTCCGCGTCCAGCGCCAGGATCTCGTCGGTGTCCGTGGTCGCCGTGACGCCGATCGGGCCGATGCCGACGATCTCGCCGACGTCCTGGCCGTGCTTGTCGGCCGCGTGCACCCAGCAGCCGACGAGCTCGAGCTCGGGATGACGCAGGATCGCCTCGACCGAGGCCCGCCCCACGCCGCCGGTGGCCCACTGGACGACGCGGATCCGGCTCATCCGCCCCACTTCCGCGGCTGGATGAAGACGCCCTCGGCCTCGACGGTGTGCCCCTCCTCGTCGGCGACGAACCCGACCACGAACGACTTGCGTCCCTCCTTGCGGTCGATCCACGCCTCCGCCCGCAGGGGTACGCCGAGCCGGGTGGCGCGTTCGTAGCGCAGCGTCAGCGTGCCGGTCATGTGGGGAGTGTGGTCCGCTCCGGCCGCGGCACCGAAGACGTGGTCGAGGATCAGTGAGAGGACTCCGCCGTGCACGAACGTGGGCGGCCCCTCGTACGGCGCGCCCAGCTCGAAGTCGACCCACGACCTGCTGACCCCGTCGGTCTCGATGGCCAACGGGGGAGCGATGGCGTTGCGCAGGCCCATGATCGCGTTGCCCCAGTTGCGGCCGAAGCCGTCGCCGATGCGGACGCCGTACCCGCCCTCGATCGTCTTCTCCTCGAGCAGCTCGATCGCCGCCTCGAGGTGCAGCTGTGCCTCGCTCACGGTGGCCAGGTCGACCTCGCTACGGATGCCGAGGTCGACCAGCTCGCGCAGCCGGTTCGTGAACGGCTCGTAGACGGCGCGCTGGCGCTCGACCTCCTCGGCGCTGGTGTCGTCGAAGACCCAGCCGGACGGCAGCTCGGTGGTCACGACGTCTGTCCCGCCGCGTGCCGACCGGCTCGTCGCCCGAAGAAGGAGGCCTCGCCGAGCTGCGTGCCCGAGGAGTAGCCGCGCCCGTCGACCGCGATGTTCGAGGCACACGCCCCGGCGGCGTACCCGCCCTCGATCACCCGACCGTCCTCGCGCAGCAGCCGACCGTCCGGGTCGACCCGCAGACCGCCGCAGCTGAACCCCGCGTAGAAGCACGCGCCCGGCGTCAGGTCGTAGGCGCCCCACGGACCCTGGTCGAGCGGCACGAGGTAGTCGCTGCCCTTGTGGAACGTCGGGTCCTCGCCATCGGCGGCGTGCTTGCTGTACGCCGTCATGGTCTCGACGAGCGCTCCGTCAGGGATGCCGAGCCCGGCCTCCATCTCCTCGATCGTCTCCCAGCCGTCGACCAGCGGCTGGAAGCCGTACGCCGGCTCGCGCATCGTCTCGGAGTCGAGGATCAGCCAGGCCGTCTGGTCGGGCTGGTCGAAGACGAACGCCGACATCCGCGAGTGGTAGACGTCCTCGCCGACGAAGCGCTGGCCGAGCTTGTTCACCACGATGCCGCGCAGGATCTCCTCGGGCGGGTAGAACGGACCGGTGAAGAAGGCGCCTTCCATGTGGTCGGCGACGCCACCCGCGGACTCGCCGAGGCGGATGCCGAGCCCGTCGTCGTAGGTGTTGCCGAGCGCCATCCCGCGCTGGAACAGCGCACCCAGCTGCGGGGCGTAGGTCTCGACCATCTCCGGGTTGAGCACGAACCCACCCGCCGCGATGACGACCGCACCCGCCTTGATCGCGCCGGTCTCGTCGTACCTCTTCCAGGTGGCACCGGCAACGGAGTCTCCGTCCACCACCAACGCCGTGGCCCCGGTGTCGTAGCGCACCTCGACCCCCAACGCCTCGAGCTTCTTCAGCGCGAGGTCCACGACCATCGAGGCGCCCCCGAGGTCGCCCTCGACCGGTGGCTTGTGCCCGCGCGGTGCGGGCTTCGCGAGGTCCTTGAACGGCCAGCACTTCTCGTTGCCGGTGAACATCACGCCCTCGGTGCCCGGCTGCACGACCGCCTTGTGCGGGTAGAACGACCGCTCGAACTCGAAGCCCAGCGACTCCAGCCAGTCGAAGTGCTCGACGCTTCCCTCGGCGTAGAGACGGATCTTCTCCGGGTCGCAGTCCGGACTCATCTGCTCGAGGTACTTCGCCATCTCCGCGGGGGAGTCGTCCCAGCCGGTCGCCTGCTGCACGGCCGTGCCGCCGCCGAGGTAGAAGTGGCCGCCGGCCATCGCACTGGTGCAGGTGAGGTGGCCGCCTCGGTCGATCACGAGCACGCGGGCGCCGGACGTGGCGGCCTCGATCGCCGCGCTGACCCCGGCCATCCCGGCGCCGAGCACGAGCACGTCGACCTCGTCCGACCACTCGGTCAGGTCGGTGAGGGGGACAGCGTCGGGCATCGCATCTCTCCTACGGGGTGTGGACGTCAGGTCGGAGTGCCGGCAGCACCTTCTCGCAGACCAGCCGGAGACTCTCCCATGAAGGCTCCGACGGCAGTCCGGCACACAGCGGATGGCTGGAGACCATCCGGATCTCGCGATCGCGGCACTTCTGGATCAGGTCGTCGGGGGTGAGCACGGCGTAGCGGTCACCGGTGCGCAGCTCCTCGACGGTGGTGGCGTCGTCGAGGACGACGGAGTTCATCTCGTTGGCCCACGAGCGGTAGGCGACGGCGTCGGCGAGCAGGTACTCGCCGTACGTCCCCCAGAAGTGGTCGGGGTCGTCGGAGCAGAAGACGTTGACCGGACCGGGTGGCGGCAGCATCACGAAGCCCGGCTCGCGGCCGAGGCGCTCGCACTCGGCGAGGTAGAGGTCGCGCAGTCCCTTGTCGGCGGACTGCGGCTGGAAGCCGAGCCCCAGCCTCGCGGCCCGGCGAGCGGCCGCGGGGGAGCCGCCGCCGTAGAACAGGAAGGGGTGCGGCCGGGTCAGCGGCATCGGGGTGATCTTCAGGGCGCGGCCGTCGTGGACGACCTCGCTGCCCTGCCACAGGGCCAGGAGCAGCTCGATCTTCTCCTCGATGTCGGCGCCTCGGGTCTCCCAGGGCCGGTCGAAGAGGTCGTACTCCTCGCGGCGGTAGCCGAGCCCGAGGGTGAAGCTCACCCGCCCGCCACTGAGGTGGTCGAGCACGGAGATGTCCTCGGCGAGCTTGAGCGGCTCGTACAGGTTCACCAGCAACGCCGAGACGGTGATCGGGATCCGCTTGGTCCGGGCGGACACGGCGGCCGCCACGATCAGCGGGCTGGGCAGGTAGCCGTCGTCGGAGGCGTGGTGCTCGGAGAGCATCAGCGCGTCCTGGCCGTGCGCGTCGACGTACGCCGACTGCTCCAGGGCCCGCTCGTAGAGCTCGCGGCGCGCATCGGCGTCGGCTCCCGGCGCCCGGAAGTCGAACCGCGTGACGAACGACGTCATCGATGCACCTTCCTGAGCCGGAACCACCGTCGGTTGAGCCTGTCGAAACCCGAAACCTAGAACGTGTTCTACCTGATCCGCGCCGCCGTCGCCACCTCAGACGGGCGTGATCGGCAGCGAGAGGCGCGGCTCGAAGCGGAACTCCGCGCCCGTGCTGATCCTGGTCACCGCGACCTCGTCGAACTCCCGGGCCGGCTCGTTGCGCTCGCACGATCCGCGCCGTCCAGTCGGTGCCGGTCCCCTCGAGCTCGACGTCGAGCCGTGGGTCGACTGCGCGCACGATCGCCTGCAGCGGACGCAGTGACCCGGGCCCGCAGAGGCTGATCCAGCCGCCGTCCTCGTGGGCCGGGCTGCTGCTCACGCGGATCGTCCCGGCCCCGAAGTCGGCCTCGACGTAGCCGGCCGGGTTGAGCAGCGGGTGCAGCTCGAGGACCCGGAGCGCACCCTCGATGCCGCCGGGAAGTCCGAGCTCGCGATGGATCCGTTCGGCACTGATCCCGGCGATGCCGGTGAGCTGCTTGGTGGCGATCTCCCGCACCTGCTCCTCCTCGGCGCGCTGACGCAGGGCACGCACGAACCCGAGGTCGAGCAGGTGCATCTGCAGCACCACCTCGTCGGCGATGCGGACCAGCGCGGAGTGGGAGAACGCGCCGAAGTCGAGGTCGCCGAGCAGCGGGCCGGAGTAGTCGGCGGCGCCGTCGCCGTCGGTGATCGGGTCCAGCTCCCAGAGCGCGGCCCGGCTGGACCGGAGCTCCCGGCACGCGTCGGTGGCGCTCACCTCGGGGTAGGAGTCGTCGATGATCACCGTCCACGCGCAGTGCGGGTGCTGGTCGGTCGAGGCTCGCGGCGGCCGGTGGATCGGCCGCACCTGCGCTCTCGGGTTCGTGGCGACCGCGGTCGCGTCGAAGGTGGGGTCCTCGATGTCGTGGCACATCGAGGTGACGTACGACGGCCCCATCGGCTCGACGTCCATCAGGGCGCCGCAGTGGTCGAGGTGGAACTCGCCGTGCCAGGGGTCGTGCACCGTGTAGCGGAAGTCCATGAACTGCGGCGGGGCGCCGATGTCGAGCTGGAGCCCCTTGAAGATCGTCACCACGTCGGTGCCTTCGTAGCCGAGCGCGCGCTGCATCCGCTTGGTGTAGACGGGCGAGGCCGCGGCCCACTCCTCGATCGCGACCTGGGCCATCTCCTCGCGACCCCAGGCGGCGATGCACCAGGCCATCCCGGAGCGGTCGATCAGCTGGCCGGAGAGCAGCAGCTCGGGCACGAGGCGGGCGAGCTCGGCGCGGGAGAGGGCGGCGTACCGACTGGTCATCCGTGCCTCCCTCCCGGCTAGAACCGGTTGCAGTTCTACCACGTACTCTCGTAGTTTGACACGCGTCAAAACCGACCTGGCCGAGAGATCAAGGGAGAGTCCGTGGCCGAGAACGTGCAGCAGCTGCTCCGAGAGCGAGCGGAGGACGACACCCCGGGCGTGAAGTACGGCGACCGGGTGTGGACCTGGCGCGAGCACGTCGCCGAGGCGTCCTCCGAGGCGGCCGCCCTGATCGCCCTCGCGGACCCCGAGCGACCGCTCCACGTCGGCGCGCTGCTGGGCAACACCCCGGACATGCTCCGGGCGATGGCCGCCGCCGGGCTCGGTGGCTACGTGCTCTGCGGCATCAACACCACCCGTCGCGGCGCCGGTCTCCTCGCCGACGTACGCCGCGCCGAGTGCCAGCTCCTCGTCACCGACGCCGAGCACCGCCACCTGCTCGAGGGCCTGGACCTCAGCGGCGTGCGCGTGCTGGACACCTCGACCCAGGAGTGGGCCGACCTGCTGGCCCAGCACGTGACCGGGCGGGGGAGCTGGTGCCGCACCGCGAGGTCGAGGCGATGGACACCTTCATGATGATCTTCACCTCGGGAACGAGCGGTGACCCCAAGGCCGTGCAGGTGGCCCACCTGATGGTGCTCTTCTCCGGGCTCAACCTCGTCGAGCGGTTCGCGATGACGCCCGACGACGTCTGCTACCTCTCGATGCCGCTGTTCCACTCCAACGCGGTCGTCGCCGGCTGGGCGGTGGCGCTCGCGAGCGGGGCCGCGATGGCGCCGGCGAAGTTCTCGGCGTCGGCCTTCCTCGCGGACGTGCGCCGCTACGGCGCGACGTACATGAACTACGTCGGCAAGCCGCTCGCCTACGTCCTCGCCACCCCCGAGCAGCCCGACGACGCCGACAACACGCTGCGGGTGGCCTTCGGCAACGAGGCCGGCGACCGGGACATCGACGAGTTCACCCGCCGGTTCGACTGCACCGTGATGGACGGCTTCGGCTCGACCGAGCTCGCCGTGATCATCACGCGGGAGGCGGGCACGCCCCAGGGTTCGATCGGCAAGGGGTTCGAGGGAGTGGCGGTCTACGACTCCGAGACGGTCACCGAGTGCGCGGTCGCGGTCTTCGACGAGCACGGCGCGCTGGCGAACGCCGACGAGGCGGTGGGGGAGCTGGTCAACACCCAGGGCGCCGGCTACTTCCAGGGCTACTACAACGACGAGCAGGCCAACCAGGAGCGGATGCGGCACGGCATGTACTGGTCCGGCGACCTGGCCTACCGCGACGCCGACGGCTGGATCTACCTCGCCGGCCGCACCGCCGACTGGATGCGGGTCGACGGCGAGAACATCGCGGCGGCCCCGGTGGAGCGGATCCTGACGCGGCTGGACGCGATCAACCAGGTCGCGGTGTACGCCGTCCCGGACGAGCACGTCGGCGACCAGCTGATGGCCGCGATCGTGCTGCGCGACGAGGCGACGCTGACTCCCGAGGAGCTGGAGGCGTTCCTGGCTGCCCAGGAGGACCTCTCGCCCAAGGCCTGGCCGCGCTACGTGCGGATCGCGGACGAGCTGCCGAGCACGGCGACGAACAAGGTGCTCAAGCGCGAGCTGGTGGCCCAGGGGGCGACGGCCGGCGACGGCGAGGAGCTCTGGGCGCGCGAGGCCCGCGGGACGGCGTACGTCGCGGCCGGCACTTCCGCTGCCTCCGCAGTCACCTGAGGAGGCGCGGCGGATCGTCTCGGTGAACCATCGGGTGAACTCCGCCTGACGTTGTCCCTGGACGAGCAGCAACCAACGCGGCTCGGGCCCGGTCAGAACGCGAGGCCAGCCCACGCGGTGTCGGCGTCCGGCATGGCGGCGATCTCGTCGCGCACCCGCTCGGCCGCAGCCCGGAACGCCGAGTTGAGGGTGACCTCCCTGACGGCGTCCACGATCGACGTGACCGAGTACTTCTCCGGGGCGACAAGCAACCCGGCACCGGCACGGACCAGGAGGGCGGCATTGTCCGGCTGGTCGGTCCCGCGCGGAAGGGCCACCTGGGGAACGCCGTGCACGAGGCCGCCGAGCATCGTGCCCGACCCGCTGTGCGAGACCAGCAGGTCGGTCCGTTCGAGCACGGCGGCCTGGGGGACGAAGTCCGCGACCACGGCATTGGCGGGCAAAGGACCCAGCTCAGCGGCGTCGATGCGACGCCCCGTCGTGGCGATCACGGTGCCGTCGTACTCCTCCAAGGCCGTGAGTCCGGTCGTGAAGTCTCGCGTGTCCGCGTTCTTGACGGTGCCGAGGGTGAAGTAGGCGACCGGGCGGTCGGCAGCGAGCACCTCAGCGACCTCGGGAGGCAGCTCGCCGGGTTCGCCAGCGCTCGGCCGCACGGCGGCGGCTGTGGGCCAGGGCGGTGGTCCGTCGGGCTGCAACGCAGGCGGACACAGGTCCAGGGCCTGCTCGTTCGAGAGCTGCGCCCACCGGTCGGGCTCGCCGATGGCCGCACCCGTGACGGCAATGAGCTGGGCGTACGGCGGGAACATGGGTCCGATGCCGTGCACCACGCCGGGGATCCCGAGTCGCCCAGCCAGCATTGAACCCCCTTGCTCGAGGACCTCGTGGACGATGACGTCCGGCCGCCAGGCAGCGGCCATGACCACCAGGTCGTTCAAGCGGGCGAGTGCGGGCGCTCCGAACAGCGCGACGGCCCCGTCCACCATCTTCTGGTCGTCGGGGACGCCGGTGTTCGCCCACGCCGCCTCGTGCGCGAACCAGGCGGCCTCCCACGTCGGTCCGACGGCGTGCACGTCCACACCGCGAGAGGCCAGAGGACCGAGCCAGGTCCGGGCCTGTGGCGACCCGCACGTCGTGGCCGTCGCGCTTCGCCGCTCGGATCAGTGGCAGCAACGGCAGCACGTGTCCGTACGCCGGGCACGAGGTGAACAACACCTGGGCCATGCCCACGAATATGACACGTCGTGCCGCGCACCACACCTATGCGGCTACCGGCGCGGTTCGTATCGCATCTCTGGATCAACAACGCTCACGACGAGGCTCTGAACGGCCCCGAGTCACCGCTGCAGGTCAGCGCCTGGATTCGTAGTGGGACAGGGTCACGCCGTCCGGGAAGGTTCTCGTGTCCACGAGGCGCAGGTTCACCCAGGTGTCCAGCGCGCTGAAGAACGGCGTGCCGCCCCCGACCAGCACCGGGTGCGTGACCACCTGGTACTCGTCGATCAGGCCGGCGCGCATCGCCGCGCCCGCGAGGGTGGCGCCGCCGATCTCCATCGGGGCGCCGTCCTCGGCCTTCAGCCGGGTGATCTCGGCCACGGCATCGCCGGTGACCAGGCGCGCGTTCCCGTTGACCTCGCTGAGCGTCGTGGAGAACACCACCTTCGGCGTCTTCTGCCAGATGCGGGCGAAGTCGACCTCCACGGGCGTCGCGTCCGGCTGCTGGTCGGCGGTCGGCCAGTGCGCGCTCATCAGTTCCCACAGCTTGCGGCCGTACAGCGAGACCCCGATCTCGCGGGCTCGGTCGTTGAACCACTGGTGCAGCTCGGCACTGGGCGAGCTCCAGCCGATGTCGTCGCCGCGCGCGGCGATGTAGCCGTCCAGGGTCGCGTTCATCGAGTAGATCAGTTTCCGCACGGTGTCAGCCTCCCATCAGCTGTGTCGATCTCCTGGTACCGACCGCGCCGACAACGGAACTCATCGGTGCGCGACTAAGCGGGGTCTCCGTGCGGGCCGTAGAGCCGGGCGACGTCGGGAGAGTCGAGCCACTTGGAGTAGGTTGGCGACTTCGGCCAACCCGTCGGGTGAATCCTGCCATTCCTCCTGGCGGCCCCAGGGCAGGATGTCGATCAACGCGAACGTGTAGCTGAGCTGTTCGGTGCCGCGGCCGTCGGTGTGCCAGGTGCGGTAGACCGTGTCGCCGTCGCGGAGGAACACGTTCACGGCGAAGCCACCACCGGGAGGGGCGCCGACGTCGGCGCCGAACGAGCTCTCCGACGAGGAGTACCAGTCCATCTCGTTGCCGACCTTGGCCTTGTAGGCCAGCGCTTCCTCGATGGCTCCGTTGGTGACGATGACGAAGCGGGCATCGTAGTTGTCGAGGAAGCCCAGCCGAACGTACTGCGACGTGAGTCCCGTACAGCCATCGCACTGCCACTCGGCGTCGTCAGACCACATGTGGTGGTAGACGATGAGCTGGGAACGCCCGCCAAACACATCGACCAGTCGTACCGGGCCGTCCGGACCTGTCAGCGTGTAGTCCGGCAGCTCGACCGCCGGCAGCCTCGGCCGTTGTGCGGCGATGGCATCAAGCTCACGCGTGGCGGCCTTCTCACGCCTACGCAGATCGTCGAGCGCGGCCTCCCACGTCTGCCGGTCGACTACGGAGGGTAGGGCGCTGGCGGGCTGCTCGGTCACGGTTCCTCCCGGGCCTTCGATGGATCTTGTCTGGAGTGTTGACCAGCCAGGCCTGTAGAAATCATCGCGCTCGGGTTCGATCCAGGTGAACCAAAGGGGCGATCGTCAGCCTTGGCACCTGGGGGACGCTGGCAGCGTGCGACTGCACCACCGCTGGGACGACGACGAGGACCGCCCCGAACCTGACCTGACCGATCCGGTGACGGCCGAGGCGCTGACCCGAGCTGCCGCGATGCGCGCATCGTCAAGCTGATCCACCTGGCCCTGCTCGCCCTCGGGATAGGCCATGCTCGCGCTCGCGCTGCTCCTCCGGCGAGCTGACCCTCGCGGTGTGGCGGCTCTGGGTGGTCCTACGTCCGTCGGTGGAAGCTGACCTTGCCGCCGGGTAGGTGTCGGGTCTCGTACTTCGGGTCGTGCACCCGTCTGTGGTGGTGCGGGCAGAGGAGGCGACCGTGTCGACGTTGGTCGGCCGCCTTCGGACCACGGGGTGTCGTGGTGGGCGTGGCAGAGGCCGGGCGGTGTTTCGCAGCCTTGGGCGGTGCAGCCGCCGTCGCGCACGCCCATGGCCAGCCGCATCGGTTCGGTGTGCAGTCGTCGTTTGCGGCCGACGTCGAGGAGCTGGCTCTTCCCGCCGAGGACGATCGGGATGATCCCGGCGGTGCACGCGAGACGTCGGGCTTCGGCGGCGGTGATGCGGCCGCCGGTGTCCAGGGTGCAGACCCCGGCGTGGTCGAGGTCGGCGAGGAGCTGTTCGAGGGTCATCGTGACCACGACGGTCGCTGAGCAGCCGCCGGTCTTCGGGAGCTTCTCGGCGGGGTAGGTCTCGATCAGCTGGGTCAGCGCGATGCCGTGGCGGACCGGGGTGGGCAGGTCGGGGTCGATCCCGATGCCGTGAGCCGGTGTCGGTGGTGGTCGACGGTGAGCTGATCGCGAGGATCATCTTGGTCAGCATCTGCCCGTGCAGTGCCGGGATGCGGAAGCGGCCGTGGCAGGTGCCTTCGTCGTCCTCCAACATCGTCAACGTGGTACGCCGCAGCGCTTCGGCTTCTTCCTTCTCGAGGGCCTTGCCGTCGAACTTCTCGGCGAGGTCGGGTGCGATCACCTCGAAGATCCGGCCACCCAGGATGCGTAGTGCTTTCGCGTCGTGGTGCTCGGCCATCGCCACCAGGTAGGTCTCGGCCTGCTCGCGCTGTTCCGGCTCGACGGCGAACTCGCCGGAGGTCGGGAGCTTGTCGAGGGCGGTCACGATGGCGCGGGCCTGGGCCTTGTTGACCCGGCCCTCGGTCATCGCCGCCGAGCAGCACGTCGTGCCGCTCGAGGGCTTGGCCGAGGCGGAGGTCGGAGCGGGCTTCGCGGCGGACCTGTCGGGTTTCGACGGCGATCCAGTCCGCGGCGCTGCCGGCCCCGGTCTCGGTGGTGGCGCCGGAGCGGTCTGCTCGGCGAGGACCCGGAGCTCCAGTGCGTCGAGCTGGGCCTGGTCCTTGGCGAGGGTTGGTCAGGTGTCGCGCTGCTGCTCCGCGGTCATCGACCACAGCGGCACCTCCGCGCATCGAGTCGAGGTCGCAGGCAGCCGGTGGGCGAAGTCGACCACCGGGTGGAGGCGGTCGACCGGCTGGCTGCTCATGAGTCAATCCAAGCATCGAGCACTGACAGAAAAGGGCCTCTGACCTGCGGTTTTGCTCATTCTGTGAGACGCGCACGAAAGAACTTCTGGCCGGCTCGGGAGTGGTTTCGACAAGCTCACCGATGAGTTCGGGTCGCGCGAGGTGTCGACACCATGGGCATCGCCATGCGACGCGCGCCGTACGCAACTGCACTTACGCCAACAGCACAAGGGAGTTCGACTCCGATGAAGATGAAGCTGGAAATGATCCCGCTCCCGGTGACGGACGTCGACCGGGCCATCGCCTTCTACGCCGACAAGCTCGGCTTCACGAAGGACTTCGACGTGCAGCCCAGCGAGGGGGTCCGGATCGTCCAGCTGACTCCGGAGGGGTCGGGCTGCTCGGTCGGGTTCGGGACGGGCCTGGAGGTGTACGAGGCGGAACCCGGCAGTGTCAGAGGCCTGCACCTGGCGGTGGAGGACATCGCCGAGGCGCATGCCGAGCTGGTCAGCCGGGGCGTCGAGATCGGCGACATCCAGGACTTCGGGGGAGGCGTCAAGGGAGCAGGTTTCTCCGATCCCGACGGCAACACGCTCGAGCTGCAGGAGATGGAGTGGCGCAAGGGCGCGACCTTCTAGGAGCTCGCTGACGTCGGTCGAACGCGATGCCGACCAGGGCAGGGGCTTGCGCGGCCTCGACCACTGACCCTAGATTGGACACATGTCCAGTCAGGTGTCCACCATGCCGCGGCGCGAGCTCAACGCGCGGCAGGCGGACACGGTCGAGAAGCTGCTCACGGCCGGCGCCGACGAGCTGCGCGCGGTCGGGCACGACGCCCTGACGATCCGCACCGTCGCCACCCGCGCCCAGGTCTCGCCGGCCACGGCGTACACCTACCTGGCCTCCAAGAACCACCTGTTCGCCGAGCTCTTCTGGCGCCACCTCGCCGAGCAGCGTGCCGACGTGCCGGCCGGCAGCACCCCGCTCGAGCGGGTGCAGAGCGTGACGCGGCAGATGACCCGGTCGCTCGCGGAGTCGCCCGAGCTGGCCGCGGCCGCGACGTCGGCGTTGCTCGAGCACCGACCCCGACGTGGAGCGGCTGCGGATCCAGATCGGCAGCCGAGTTCATCGACCGGTTCACCGTGGCGCTCGGGGACGACGCCGACCCGGCCGTGGTGGAGACGCTCGTGCTCGCGCTCTCCGGGGCGCTGCTGCAGGGCGGGATGGGCTGCTGACCTACACCGAGATGGCCGACCGGCTGGACCGGTCGCCGCCGTGATCTGAAGGGCAACGCATGAGCGTCGCCGCTGCCGTGTACGACCCCTACGACTACGAGATCCACGAGGACCCGTACCCGACCTACGCCCGCCTGCGCGACGAGGCGCCGCTCTACCACAACGAGGAGCACGACTTCTGGGCGCTGTCGCGCCACGCCGACGTGCCAAGGCGCGTCCGCGACCGACGGCGTGTTCCCAACGCGGAGGGCGTGTCGCTCGACCCGGGCGCCTGGGCCCCACGCCCACACGACCATGTCGTTCCTGGCCATGGACCCGCCCGAGCACGCGGCTGCGCGGGCTGGTGTCCAAGGGCTTCACGCCCCGCCGGGTGGCGGGCACTCGAGCCGCGCATCCGCGGCTCACCGACCACCACCTCGACCAGTGCCTGTCCGCTCGGACGGGCGACTTCGACTTCGTCGCCGACTTCGCCGGCAAGCTGCCGATGGACGTCATCTCCGAGCTGATCGGCGTGCCCCGAGGCCGACCGGGACGAGCTCCGCCGCCTGTCCGACCTGCTGGTCCACCGCGAGGAGGGCGTGCACGACGTGCCCGCCGGCGGGCATGGAGGCCGCCTTCACCCTGGTCGTCTACTACGCCGACATGCTCGCCGAGCGGCGGCGCCGAGCCCGGCCGACGACCTCACCTCGCGCCCTGCTCGCCGCCGAGGTCGACGGCGACCGCCTGACCGACGACGAGATCATCGCGTTCCTGTTCCTCATGGTCGTGGCCGGCAACGAGACCACCACCAAGCTGCTCGGCAACGCCTGGTACTGGGCGGCCTACCGCCGACCCGGAGCAGCGCGACCAGCGCTTCGCCGACCCCGAGCGACATCGCCCGGACGTGGGTCGAGGAGACGCTGCGCTACGACACGTCGAGCCAGATGCTCGCCCGGCTCGCTCGAGCAGGACCTCACGCTGCACGGCGCCACGGCTCCCGCAGGGCGACCGGGTGCTGCTGCTCGCCGGCTCGCCAACCGCGACGAGCGGGTCTTCGCCGACCCCGACCGCTACGACCTCGACCGCGACCGCGAGCTCGGCAGACGCCAGCTTCGGCGTCGGCCGCCACTTCTGCCTGGGCGCCTCGCTCGCCCGGCTCGAGGCGCGCGTCGTGCTCGAGGAGCTGGTCGACGCGGGTCGCGGCCTACGAGATCGACCACGCGGAACGCCGTCGCGGTTCACTCCGTCAACGTCCGCGGCTTCGCGTCGCTGCCACGTCGACCGTGGAGGTGCGCTGATGCCACGCTTCGAGCCAGCCCCGCGCGCCGGCCGGCCGTCGTCACCGGCGCCTCGTCGGGCATCGGCGCGGCGACCGCGCTGGCGCTGGCCGCGGCCGGCCACCCCGTGGTCCTCGGCGCCCGGCGCGTCGACCGGTGCGAGGAGATCGCCGCCAAGATCCGCGGCCGCCGGCGGCGAGGCCGTCGCGCCGCCCTCGACCTGCGCCGACCCCGACTCGATCGACGCGTTCGCCGCCGCGGCCGCGGCGACGCTCGGCCCGATCGAGGTCGTCGTCTCGAACGCCGGCGCCGTCGTCGCCGCGGCGCTGATGCCGAGGTCGACCCCGACGCGTTCGCCCGCCAGCTCGACGTGAACCTGCTCGGCGCCCAGCGCCTCGTGCACGGCATCGTGCCCGGCGATGGTCGAGCGGCGCCGCGGCGACATCGTGTTCGTGACCTCCGACGTGGCGGTGCGGCCCCGGCCCCTCATGGCGTCCTACGTCGCCGCCAAGGGCGGCCTCGAGGGCCTCGCCCGCGCCATGCAGATGGAGCTCGAGGGCACCGGCGTCCGGGTCGGCATCGTCCGCCCCGGCCCGTCGACCACCGAGCAGGGCACCGACTGGGACGAGGCGACCGTCCAACGAGGTCATCGCGCAGTGGGAGACGCTGGGGCCTCGCTCCGCCACAACGCGCTCTCCTCGCCCGACGGACGTCGCCGACGCCATCGTCGCCATGGTCTCCGCGCCCGAGGGCACCCACCTGACCCTCGTCGAGGTCGCAGCCCGAAGCGCCCCCGTTCGGAGCGACCGATGAGCGACCGTCACGACGCACCGCTCTCCGCGACCGCCGAAGGTCTCGGGCGACGACGGCGGCACCGGCCACCTCGAGGAGCTGCGCGCCGACCCGATCGGCCTGATGGAGCGCGTCCGCGCCGAGTGCGGCGACGTCGGCGAGTTCCGCCTCGCCGACAAGGACGTCGTGCTGCTCACCGGGGCCGAGGCCAACGAGGTGTTCTTCCGGGCGCCCGACGAGGACCTCGACCAGGCCGCGGCCTACCCGTTCATGACGCCGATCTTCGGCGAGGGCGTGGTGTTCGACGCCTCGCCCGAGCGCCGCCGGGAGCAGCTCCACAACCAGGCCCTGCGCGACAAGTTGATGCGCGGCCACGCCGAGACCATCGCAGCGCGAGGTCGACGGATGGTCGCCGAGCTGGGACGACGCGGGCGAGATCGACCTGCTCGACTGGTTCGCCGAGCTGACGATCTACACGTCGTCGTCCTGCCTCATCGGCAAGCACGTTCCGCGAGGAGCTCGACGACCGCTTCGCGCAGCTCTACCACGACCTCGAGCAGGGCACCGACGCCCTCGCCTACGTCGACCCCTACGCCGACATCGAGAGCTTCCACCGCCGCGACCCGGCCCGGGCCGGGCTCGTCGAGCTGGTCGCAGGCGATCATGGACAAGCGCGACGGCGCGGCCGGCCGCCCGGCGAGGACGACCGCGACCTGCTCGACGTGCTGATGTCGATCAAGGACGAGGACGGCAGCCTCCGCTTCAGCGCCGACATGATCACCGGCATGTTCATCTCGATGATGTTCGCCGGGCACCACACCACCTCGGGCACCGCGGCGTGGACGCTCATCGAGCTGCTCCGCCACCCCGACGAGATGGCCGCGGTCGTCGCCGAGCTCGACGAGCTGTACGCCGACGGCGCCGAGGTCAGCTACCAGGCGCTGCGCGAGATGCCCGCGGCTCGGAGGCGGCCATCAAGGAGGCGCTGCGCCTCCACCCGCCGCTGATCCTGCTGCTGCGGGTGGCCAAGCAGTCGACCTCGAGGTCGGCGGCCACGCGATCGCCAGGCCGGCAAGATGGTCGGCGCCTCGCCCGTCGGTGTCGAACCGGCTGCCCGAGGCCTTCGCCGACCCCGAGGCGTTCGACCCCGGCCGCTACCTCGAGACCCGGGCAGGAGGACGCTCGCCAACCCGTGGAACTGGATCCCGTTCGGCGCCGGCCGCCACCGCTGCGTCGGCGCCGCCTTCGCCATGATGCAGCTCAAGGCGATCTTCTCGGTGCTGCTGCGCGACTACGAGTTCGAGCTCAGCCCAGCCCCCGGAGACCTACCGCAACGACCACTCCAAGATGGTCGTGCAGCTCGCCCAGCCCTGCCTGGTGCCGCCGGACCGCCGGCGAGGGTCCGCTGCGTTTCGACGAGCTCAGACCGCCACGGCACGGCCTGCACTCGATCCGAGGCGCTGCGTCGACCGGACCTGTGCCAGGGCCACGGGGTGTGCGAGTCCGAGGCGCCCGACGTCTTCGGCGTCGACGAAGGACGCCGACCGGTCGTCGTCCTGCACGAGCCGCCCGACGAGCGCTGCGCCGCAGGTCCGAGGCGGCCGTGAAGTACTGCCCACCCATGCCCTGACGATCGAGGACTGAGGAGAGCACGTGGTCCCGACACGCTCAACCAACAGTGGGGGCTCAACCGAGCCAGGGAAGAGCTGGAGGAGATGGTCGGCGCTGGCTCCAGGCCAACCGCGACGCCGAGGCGGCCGGCGACTGGAGCCCGCTGGCCGACTTCTACACCGAGGACGCCACCTACGGCTGGAACTACGGCCCCGACGAGCACTTCATGGCCGTCGGCCGCGAGGAGATCCGGAGCTTCGCCCTGGGCCCGAGATGGGCGGCCTCGACGGCTGGGAGTACCCGTACGAGGAGATCCTGATCGACGAGAAGGGGCATGGTCGTCGGCTTCTGGCAGCAGATCGCCGGATCGCCGACGCCGCACGGCCACGAGTACGAGGTGGCCGGCATCGGCGGCAGCTGGTTCGCGTACGCCGGCGACGTTCCAGTGGCGTGGCAGCGCGACTGGTTCGACTTCGGCAACGCCGCGCCTGTTCCTGGAGATGACGGCGCCGGCACGGCGCCCGAGGGCATGATCGCCCGCATGCACCGCACGGGTCGAGCTGCCCGGTCACTACCCGGCTCGCGGACCTGCCCTCGACGGTCTGGCCGCCACCCGTCGAGGCCGGGAAGCACGTCACCCAGGAGTCGCACGGATGAGCGCGCCCGACCGCCCAGCATGCTGATCGACGGCAAGCTCGTCGCCGCGCCACCGGCGGCGGCACCTTCGAGACGCTCAACCCGGCCACCGAGGAGGTGCTGGGCGTGGCGGCCGACGGCACCGCCGCCGACATGGACGCCGCGATCGGCGCCGCCCGCCGCGCCTTCGACGAGACCGACTGGTCGACCGACCCGGCCTTCCGGGCGCGCTGCCTGCGCCAGCTGCGCGACGCGCTGCACGCCCACGGCGACGAGCTGCGCGAGCTCACCATCGCCGAGGTGGGCGCGCCCGCGTTCCTCACCACGGGCCCGCAGTTCGACTCCCCGTCGAGGACCTCGGCGTGGGCGGCCGACCTGGCCGAGCGCTACGAGTGGAAGACCGACCTCGGCGGCGCCGCGCCGATGGGCATGCCGACCCACCGCTGGGTCCTGCGCGAGCCCGTCGGCGTCGTCGGCGCGATCACGCCGTGGAACTTCCCGCACCAGATCAACCTGGCCAAGGTCGGCCCGGCGCTCGCGGCCGGCTGCACCGTGGTGCTCAAGCCGGCGCCCGACACGCCGTGGGTCGGCCTGCCGCGCTCGGCCGGCTGGTCGCCGAGGAGACCGACATCCCGCCCGGCGTGCTCAACGTCGTCACCTCGCTCGACCACGCCCTCGGCGCGCAGCTCGAGCGACCGACCCCCGCGTCGACCTGGTGTCGTTCACCGGCTCGACCGCGACCGGCCGCAAGGTCATGGCCGCCGCCGCACCGACGCTGAAGAAGGTGTTCCTCGAGCTCGGCGGCAAGTCCGCCTTCATCGTGCTCGACGACGCCGACCTGGCGCGGCCGTCGGCGCGACGGCCTTCACCGTCAGCACCCACGCCGGCCAGGGCTGCGCCATCACCACCCGGCTGCTGGTCCCGCGCGAGCGGTACGACGAGGTCGTCGAGGTCGCCGCCGCGACGATGGCGACGCTCGCCGCCGGCGACCCGACCGACCCCGGCACCGTCTGCGGCCCGGTGATCTCGGCCCGCCAGCGCGACCGCATCGAGGGCTACCTCGGCCGCCGTCGAGGAGGGCGGCACGTTCGCCACCGGCGGCGGGCGGCGCGCCCGACCAGCGAGCAGGGCTTCTTCATCGAGCCGACGCTGGTCACCGGCCTCGACAACTCCGCCCGGGTCGCCCGCGAGGAGATCTTCGGGCCGGTGCTCGTCGCCATCCCGCACGACGACGACGACGACGCCGTCCGCATCGCCAACGACTCGCCGTACGGCCTGTCCGGCGCGGTCCACTGCGGCGACCTCGAGCGGGCGTGGGCCGTCGCCGCGCCGGGTCCGCACCGGCACCCTCGCGATCAACGGCGGCGTCTGGTATCGGCGCCGACGTGCCCTTCGGCGGCTACAAGCAGTCCGGCATCGGCCGGGAGATGGGCGTCGCCGGCTTCGAGGAGTACCTCGAGACCAAGGTCGTCGCCGAGCCCGCCTGAAAGCCCGCCGAGACGTCGCAGATGAAAGCCCCAACACCGCCCAGACGCCACGACGAAAATGAGAACTCATGAGTCAGTCACCGACGCCGGCGAGGACCAGGAGATGGGAGAGGTTCGAGGGCAAGGTCGCCATCGTCACCGGCGCGGCCGGGGCATCGGCGAGGCCTACGCCCGCGGGCTCGCGGCCAAGGGCCGCCGTGCGTGGTCGCCGACCTCGACGAGGAGGCGGGACGACGGTCGCCAAGGAGATCACGGCCGACGGGGGACGGGCGATCTTCGTGCGCGCCGACGTCTCGTCGACCGCGTCGGCCGAGGCGATGGCCGCGCGCGCCGTCGAGGAGCTCGGCGGCATCGACCTGCTGGTCAACAACGCCGCCATCTACGGCGACATGAAGTTCGACCTGCTCATCACGGTCGACTGGGACTACTACCGGAAGTTCATGAGCGTGAACATGGACGGCGCCCTGGTGATGACCCGGGCCGTCTACCAGCACATGGCCGCACGGGGCGGCGGCGCGATCGTCAACCAGTCCTCCACCGCGGTGACGCGGTCTCGGGCATCTACCTCGCGCACCTCGTGCGCGACGACAGCGGAGGCGGCAGCGTGATCCCGTTCGTCGTGCGCAACGACGCCGGCCGATCCGACATCGTGTTCCAGACGAACGACGCCACCTGGCAGGCGTACAACACCTACGGCGGCAACAGCCTCTACTCGTGCACCGTGTCCTGCCCGCCCGGCAATCCGCGTGGCTACAAGGCGGCGTACAAGGTCTCCTACAACCGCCCGTTCCACACCGCCGACGACGACCAGGGACGGTCCTGGCTCCTCTACGGCGAGTACCCGATGGTCCGGTTCATGGAGGCAGAACGGTTACGACGTCTCCTACATGAGCCAGATCGACGTGGAGAGCCGTGCGCCGCTCCTGCTCAACCACAACGTGTTCGTGACCGCCGGCCATGACGAGTACTGGTCCGCCACGCAGCGAGCCAACGTCGAAGCCGCCCGCGACCACGGTGTCAACATGGCGTTCTTCACGGGCAACGAGGTCTTCTGGAAGACCCGCTACGAGTCGAGCATCGCCGGTCCCTCCACCGCGCTCCGGACGCTGGTCAGCTACAAGGACAGCCACTTCGACGCACCGGTCGACCCGCTGGCGCCCGCCGTCACGACGGGCACCTGGCGCGACTCGCGGTTCAGACCGCCGGGGACTCCGGCACAGGCCGAGAACGCGCTCACCGGCCAGTACTTCATCGTCAACTCCGGGACGGCCGACATCAAGGTGCCGGCTCAGTACAAGCAGCTCAGGCTCTGGCGGAACACGTCGGTCGCCAACCTCGCCGTCGGGTGCGACCAAGACGCTCGGGCTCAATCTCGACACGCTCGGTTATGAGTGGGACGTCGACGTCGACAACGGCTTCCGGCCGCCGGGGCTGTTCCAGCTCTCGTCGACCACGGTGAACGTTCCTCAGGCGTTCACGGACTACGGCGCAACGGTCGTGCCGGCAACCGTCACCCACCACCTGACGCATCTATCGCGCGCCCAGCGGAGCCCTCGTGTTCGGGGCGGGGACCGTGCAGTGGTCCTTCGGACTCGACACAGACGGTCGCGGCGGGACACCTGACCCCGACATGCAGCAGGCGACGGTCAACCTCTTCGCCGACATGCGCGCCCAGCCGGCGACGCCTCATGCCGGGCATGACGCTCGCGACCGCGTCGACCGACACGATCGCGCCGACGTCGACGCATCAGCGCTCCGGCCGCTGGCGCCTCACTCACCGATGGCGCAACCGTCACGGTGTCGGGCACAGCCACGGACACCGGCGGCGGAGTCGTGGCCGGCGTCGAGGTCTCGACCGACAACGGATCCACGTGGCACCCGGCCACGGGCACGACCGGCCTGGACCTACTCGTGGAAGGTCCACGGCAGTCCCGGTACGACGGTCAAGACACGCGCCGTCGACGACAGCGGCAACCGTGAGACGCCGGGAAGCGGCAAGACGGTCACGCGTCAACTGCCCGTGCACGCTCTTCGGTCCCGGACTACACGCCCGGCACCACCGACAGCGGTGACGCGAATGCCATCGAGGTCGGCATGAAGTTCACGACCGACACGTTCGGCACGATCAACGGCATCCGCTTCTACAAGTCGAGCCTCGAACACCGGCACCCACGTCGGCAACCTCTGGACGTCCACCGGTCAGCTCCTGGCCACGGCGACGTTCACCGCCGAGACCGCATCGGGCTGGCAGCAGGTCAACTTCTCCAACCCCGTCCCGGTGCAGGCGAACACGACGTACGTGGCGTCCTACTTCGCGCCCAGGGGCCACTACTCCACGGACGACAACTACTTCTACAGGTCGCCGGCCCCGCCCGGTGCGGCCGGCAACGGTGTCACCAACAGTGCGCCGCTGCACGCGTCGCATCAACACCGCCGCCTCGGGCAACGGGCTCTCGACCTATGCGAGCTCGAGCGATTTCCCGACCGTCGGCGACAACGGCGGAAACTTCTGGGTCGACGTGAGCTTCATGCCGTCCGCAGCGCCCGGCACGGCCACCAACCTGGTGGCGACGGCGGGCTACGGCTCCGCCGGCCTCTCCTGGAGTGCCGCCGCCTCCGGCGGACCGGCCACGACGCTACACGATCACCCCGTACGTCGGCACCACCGCAGGCACCCCGACGGTCGTCACCGGCAACCCGGCGCCGACTTCGGCGGCGATCACCGGGCTCACCAATGGCGTCACCTACACGTTCAAGGTCACCGCCTCGAACCCCGCCGGTACGGCGGCAGCCTCGGCTGTCGTCCAACGCCGTCCAGCCGTCGGCCACCGCGTCCGTCGTCATCAACGGCGGCTTCGAAGGAGGGATCAGTCCGTGGATCACGAGCGGCGTCGGGACGATCGCTCGCACGAGCGCCCGCGCTCGCACCGGCTCCTGGGGCATGTTCCTCGGCACGACCCAGCCCGCCACGCAACCGAACGGCAACAGCTCGGTCACCCAGACGCTCACCGTGCCGAACGGCACGTCGACGCTCAGCTTCTGGTACTACCCGACGACGGCGGACGACGCCTGCACGGGCGCGGCCTGCGTGTTCGACTGGCAGGAAGCCCAGATCCGCACGACCGGCGGTGCGACCCTCGCCACGATCTTCAAGAGCAACTCCAACGCACAGGTGTGGACCAACAAGACGATCGACACGACGTCGTACGCCGGCCAGACCGTCGTGCTGTGGTTCAACGTCCACCAGGACGGCTCGACGCCGCCCGACGACACGAACATGGTGCATCGACGACGTCGCGCTGGTCACGAACGGCGCACGCAACTGCACCGGCCGCACCGACCGGTGTCGTCGCGACTCCCGACAACGGATCGGCCTCGGTCAGCTGGGTGGCTCCGTCCAACGGCGGAAGCCCGACCACGTCCTACACGGTCACGCCGTTCGTCGGCTCGACCGCCGGCACCGCGGTGACCGTGTCGGGTGGACCTCCGCCGACGGTCGCTGACATTCCGAACCTCACACCGGGGACGTCGTACACGTTCAAGGTGACGGCGACGAACGCAGTCGGCAGTAGTCGCCGCCTCGGCTGCGTCGAACGCCGTCACGCCGACGGCGCTGAGCGCGCCCGCCGCTGCCGACGGATGTCGCAGCCATGGCAGGCGATGGGTTCGCCACCGTGAACTGGACCGCGCCGGCCACCGGCGGCAGTCCCCTTCTCGGGTACACGGTGACGCCCTACATCACCACCGAGACGCGGACGGCGCTGGCGCCGATCGCGATCAGCGGGTCGCCGCCGGCGACGACGCTGACCGTCAGCGGCCTCCAGAACGGTACGAACTACTCGTTCGAGGTCACCGCTCGGAACTCGCTCGGGACAAGCGCGTCCTCGGTGCCGTCGAACACG
Source organism: uncultured Actinomycetota bacterium (assembly GCA_963842565.1). Taxonomy (GTDB): domain Bacteria; phylum Actinomycetota; class Actinomycetes; order Propionibacteriales; family Nocardioidaceae; genus Marmoricola. The sequence goes on from CAWJGX010000018.1 coordinate 238,421, forward strand.
GTCACGCCGACCGCCCCGCCCGCCGTACCGGCCGCGCCGACCGGCGTCACAGCCACGCCCGGCGACGGCGCTGCCACGGTGAGCTGGACTGCCCCAGCCAACGGCGGTAACCCGATCACGTCCTACACGGTGACGCCGTTCGCCGGAACCGTCGCCCAACCTGCGACGACCGTTGCCGGCTCGCCGCCTGCACCGACCGCAGCGATCACCGGGCTGACCAACGGCACGGCGTACACCTTCAAGGTCATCGCCACGAACGACCTCGGCGACGGACCGCAGTCCGCAGCGTCGAACGCCGTCACGCCGAGCGACGCCCCCGACGGAGCCAGACGCGCCGTCGTCCGTGGTGGCGTCGGTCGCTTCGACGTCAGGCTCGGCGTCCGTGTCGTGGGTTGCCCCGGCCAACGGTGGGAGCGCGATCACGTCCTACCGGGTGACGCCGTACATCGGTTCGACGGCCCAGACGGTCACCACGGTGTCGGGGTCGCCTCCGGCGCCTCGGCCACGGTGTCGGGCCTGACGAACGGGACCGGCTATACGTTCAAGGTCGCAGCGGTCAACGCTGTCGGAACCGGAGCGCTGTCGGCCTCGTCGAATCTCGTGACGCCTCGAGCGTCGGCGCCGGCCTGTCCGTGTGGTCTGTTCGGGGCTTCCGTTCCGACCGTGGCCGACACCGATGATTCGGCGGCCGTCCAGTTGGGCGTGAAGTTCTCGGTGGACACCCCGGGCTTCCTGAGTGGGGTGCGCTTCTACAAGTCCGCAGCCAACACCGGCACGCACGTCGTGAACCTGTTCTCGGCTTCCGGCACGTTGCTGGGAACGGCGACGGCGACCGGCGAGACGGCTTCGGGATGGCAGCAGGCGGACTTCGCCTCACCGGTGGCGGTGTCGGCGGGCGTGAACTACGTCGCGTCCTACTACGCGCCGAACGGCCACTACGCGGCGACGGGCGGTGGGTTCAACGCCGCGGTGACCAACCCGCCGCTGTATGCGCCGGACGATGCAACGTCTTCCAACGGTGTCTACGTCTACGGGTCCGCAACGACCCTGCCGACCAACAGCTTCAACGCGACGAACTACTGGGTCGATCCGGTGTTCATCACGTCCCAGCCCTCGTCGTTGCCTGCTGCGCCGGCGAACGTGGTGGCCACCGCCGGCCCGGCCGCAGGCTCGGCCTCGGTCTCGTGGGGCGTGCCCGCAGACGGCGGGAGCCCGATCACGTCCTACCGGGTGACGCCGTACATCGGCACGACGGCCCAGGCGGTCACCACCGTCTCGGGATCCCCGCCGGCGGCTTCGACCACCGTGTCGGGCTTGACGAACGGGACCGCCTACACGTTCAAGGTGGCCGCGGTCAGCGCCAACGGAACCGGCGCCCAGTCGGCCGCGTCCAACGCGGTGACGCCGCAAGCGGCGGCGGCGGCGTGCCCGTGTGGGCTGTTCGGGGCAACCGTCCCGGCCCAGCCTGACTCGGGAGACACGGCTGCGGTGCAGCTGGGAGTCAAGTTCACGGTCGATACGGCCGGGTTCGTGAACGGGGTGCGTTTCTACAAGGCAGCGGCCAACACCGGCTCGCACATCGTGAAGCTCTGGACGGCGGCCGGTCAGGCGTTGGGGACGTCGACGGCAACCGGTGAAACGACGTCCGGATGGCAGACGGCGAACTTCGCCTCACCGGTCGCCGTGTCGCCCGGGACCACATACGTGGCGTCCTACTACGCGCCCGAGGGGTCATTACTCGGCGACCGCCGGCGGCTTCAACAGCGCAGTGAGCAAGCCGCCGGTGTATGCGCCGGCCAATGCGACATCGGCCAACGGCGTGTATGTCTACGGATCCTCGACGGCCTTCCCGACGGGTAGCTACAACGCGTCGAACTACTGGGTCGACCCGGTGTTCACCACCTCGCAGTCCGCGAGCACAGCGCCGGCTGCGCCGACGAGCGTCGTGGCGTCCACGTCGGCATCGGGTTCGGCGTCGGTGTCATGGACAGCCCCGGCCAACGGTGGGAGCGTCATCACGTCGTACCGGGTGACGCCGTACATCGGCTCGACCGCTCAGGCGGTGACCACCGTGTCCGGTTCGCCTCCGTCGCCGTCGGCCACGGTGTCCGGCCTGACGAACGGGACGACCTATACGTTCACGGTGACGGCGGTCAACGCCATCGGGACCGGTCCCCCGTCTGTCGCCTCCAATGCGGTGACGCCTCAGGCCGCCGGACCGGCATGCCCCTGTGGTCTGTTCGGGACGTCGGTGCCGGCGCAGGCCGACTCGGGTGACTCGGGTGCGGTGCAGCTGGGCGTGAAGTTCACGGTCGACACCCCCGGTTTCGTGAACGGCGTGCGGTTCTACAAGGCGGCTGCGAACACCGGATCCCACGTGGTGAACCTGTGGTCGCCCGCCGGGACGTTGCTCGGCACGACGACGGCCACGGGGGAGACGGCTTCGGGCTGGCAGACGGCGACCTTCACGGCCCGAGTCGCCGTGTCGCCGGGAGTGGAATATGTGGCGTCCTACTACGCGCCCAACGGCCACTACTCGGCCACCGGCGGCGGGTTCACCGCCGGGTTGGATGCTCCCGCCGTTGCACGCACCCGCAGATTCCGCACTCGGCCAACGGGGTCTACGTCTACGGGTCGTCCACGACTCCGCCGACCGAGACCTGGAACGCCACCAACTACTGGGTCGACCCGATCTTCACCACCTGACTCGGCGCCGCTCCGGTTCTTCGTGCCCCAGGTGTCGTTCGGGCGGCGCTCTGGGGGAACGGGTGGGCGGGCCGGCGGTTCGGTTCCTCGGTCCGTGTCGTCGGCGGCGTTTCTGGCACGGAGAACGGGTGGGCGGGCCGGCGGTTCGGTTCTTCGTGCCACAGGTGTCGTCTGGCGGCGTTTCTGGCACGGAGAACGACTCGTGCGAGTTTGCACAAGGTCGATGTATCAAGCTCGGTCGTCGGCATCTCATAGCGTCCGATGGAGACAACACCGCAAGCCGAGAAAAGCCCGATTCCGGTCATGAAGCCCTGGTTGGGCCCTGAGGAAGCCGCCGCGGCGGCCGAAGCAGTGGCGTCGGGCTGGGTAGCCCAAGGTCCACGCGTCGCAGCATTCGAGCAGGCGGTGAGCGCCCGGGTCGGATCGACCGACGCCGTCGCCCTCACGAGCTGCACGACCGCTGCTGCACATGGCGCTGGTCCTGCTCGGGATCGGCCAGGGCGACGAGGTCATCGTGCCCTCGCTGTCCTTCATCGCCACCGCCAACTGCGTCCGCTACACCGGCGCCACCGTCGTCTTCGCCGACGTCGACGTGACCACGCAGAACCTCTCCGCCGAGACGGTCGAGCGGGCCATGACGCCCCGGACCAAAGCGGTCATCCTCGTCCACCAGTGCGGCATTCCCGCCGACATCGATGCCGTCCGGGCCGTCTGTGACGCGCACGGAGCGGCCGTCGTCGAGGACGCCGCATGCGCCCTCGGTGCCACCTACAAGGGCACGCCGATCGGCAGTCACTCCGACCTCGTTGCCTTCTCGTTCCACCCCCGCAAGGTCATCACCACCGGTGAGGGAGGGATGCTCACCACGACCAGCGAAGCGTGGGCAACCCGCGCCCGCCGGCTGCGGGAACACGGGATGAGCATGAGCGCCGCCGAGCGCCACAACGCATCTTCGGTCGTGCTCGAGCAGTACCTCGAGACCGGCTTCAACTACCGCATGACCGATGTCCAGGCCGCCATCGGGCTGGTCCAGCTCGGCCGCCTCGACGCCATCGTGCAGCGGCGCCGTCAGCTTGCCGCCGGGTACCACGAGCGCCTGGCTGGCATCGACGGGCTCATCACCCCGGCCGACCCTGCGTACGGAGTGATCAACTACCAGTCCTTCTGGGCCTTGTTGCCGCCGGACTTCCCCATCAGCCGCAACGAACTGTTGCAACGGTTCATGGACGACAAGATCGGCGCCAAGCGTGGGATCATGGCCGCCCACCTCGAGCCTGCCTACGGCGGCGAGGGTCGGTCCGACCTGGCCGTCACCGAGCGCATCTCGAACGATTCGGTCATCTTGCCGCTGCACCATCTGCTCAGCGAGGACGACCAAGATCGCGTCGTCGACGTCATCCGCATCGCGGCCACCGCCTCTCGCAGCGCGGCCTGACATGCGCCCCCTCGTTCTCGTCGGCGCAGGCGGCTTCGCCCGCGAGACCGCGGAGGCGGTCTGGGCCATCAACGATGCATGGCCGACCTGGGACCTGCTGGGCTTTCTCGACGACGCTGAAGAGCGCCACGGTCGCATCATCGACGGATTGCGCGTGCTCGGCCCGATCGCGATGGCGACCGACCTGGACGCCCAGATCGTGGTGTGCACCGGCAACCCTGGCAACTACACGTCGAGGCCGACACTCGTGGCCCGACTCGGTCTCGCAGCCGAGCGGTACGCGACGATCATCCACCCGTCCGCGGCACTCGCCCGGTCGACCGATGTCGGCGTCGGCTCAGTCCTCCTTGCGGGGACGATCGCAACCGCTCGCGTCGTGGTCGGTGACCACGTGGCCGTCATGCCCGGTGTCGTGCTGACCCATGACGACGTCGTGGAGGACTACGCCACGATCGGTTCGGGCGTGCGACTCGGCGGTGGCGTGAAGATCTGCCGGGGCGCGTACATCGGTGCCGGCGCGCTGATCCGGGAGAACCTGACCATCGGTGCAGGCAGCTTGATCGGGATGGGCGCGGTCACGTTGACCGACGTGCCGCCCGCCGAGGTCTGGACCGGCATTCCCGCCACCCGTCTGCGAGCCGCGGCACCCGCGATGGCGGTCAGTCGATGACCGCCGCCGTGTCACCCTCGACCGACCTGACCGACGCAACACCTGTCCCGTTCGTCGATCTCGCCGGCCAGGACGCTGAGGTCCGCGCCGAGGTCGAGGCCGGCTTTCGACGCGTCATGGACTCCACGGCATTCATCCAGGGCCCTGATGTCGAGCAGTTCGAGGCCGCGTACGCCCGCTGGAGCGGCATCGACCATTGCATCGGGGCTGCGAACGGCACCGACGCGCTCGAGTTGGCGCTGCGTGCCGCGGGCATCGGACCCGGCGACGAGGTGCTCCTGCCGGCCAACTCATTCGTGGCGACGGCCGAGGCTGTCGTGCGTGCCGGGGCGGAGCCGTGCTTCGTCGATGTCGACCCCGTCCACCACCTGATCGCCCCCGAGGCGGCCGCTGCTCGGGTGACCCCTCGCACTCGCGCCCTCCTGCCGGTGCACCTCTACGGCCAGATGGCCCCGATGGCGCCCCTGCGCTCAATCGCCGACGCCAACGACCTGCTCATCATCGAGGACGCCGCCCAGGCCCAGGGGGCCACGCAGTCGGGTGCCGGGCCCGGAGCCGCAGTCCGTCGCTGCTGCCACCAGCTTCTATCCCGGCAAGAACCTCGGCGCCTACGGCGATGCCGGCGCGGTGCTGACCGGCGGTGCAGAGGTGGCGGAGCGCATCCGTTGCCTCGGCAACCACGGCAGCGTTCGCCGCTACGAGCACGTCCGAGATCGGGTGGAACTCCCGACTCGACACTCTGCAGGCCGTCGTCCTGATGGCCAAGCTCTCGCGGCTCGACCGCGTGGAACGCGGCCCGTTCGGTCGCCGCCCAGCGCTACGACGAGCTCCTCGAGTCGCTGCCCGAGGTGAGCCGTCCGTCGGTCGCGACGGGCAACGCCCACGTCTGGCACCTCTATGTGGTCCTGGTCCCCGACCGCGACGACGTGCTCGGCCGCATGCAACGCGCCGGGATCGGTGCGGGCATCCACTATCCGATCCCGATCCATCTCCAAACGGCTTTCGCATACCTCGGACACCGGCCCGGGGACTTCCCGGTCGCCGAGGCGGAAGCCGGTCGCCTGCTCTCCCTGCCGATCTCGCCGCACATCACTGCCGCTCAACAGAGCCGTGTCGTCGACGAGCTCCGCCGAGCACTGCGATGACCGGCGCGGACGTGTTCGTCCACAGTCATGCCCTCTGCGAGAGCGACGCGGTGGGTGCCGGGACGAGGATCTGGGCGTTCGCCCATGTGCTCGATGGTGCCGTCATCGGTCGCGATCTGCAACATCTGCGGCCAGGCCTTCGTCGAGGGAGGCGCCCGGATCGGCGACCGCGTGACGGTCAAGAACGGGGCGGTCATCTGGGACGGAGTGACCATCGAGGACGACGTCTTCGTCGGCCCCTGTGCCGTGTTCACGAACGATCTCCGGCCTCGTGCCGCAGTCAAGAAGCCATCGGAGCTGTTCAGCCGGACCGTGGTCCGTCGTGGCGCAACCATCGGCGCCAACGCCACCGTGGTGTGTGGCGTGACCGTCGGCGCAGCACGCATTCGTCGCCGCCGGCGCAGTGGTCATCCGTGACGTGCCGAGCCACGCCCTGGTCGTCGGCAACCCCGGTCGCCAGATCGGATGGGTCTGTAGCTGCGGTGAGCGCCTCGATGCCCGCCTCGCTTGCTCCTGCGGTCTGCGCTTCTCGCCGGCGCACGACCGGCTCGGACTCTCACCGGCGACGGACCCGATGTATCAAGCCGAGGTCGAGAGCACTCCTCTCGAGCGACCGGAGCGGGACCGAACGCGGGAGCAATCGACAGCATGAAGCCGAATATTGACGAGCAGCCGGCCAGCCGAGTCGGCGTCGCCGTGGTCGGCGCCGGGTATTGGGGCCCCAACCTCGCCCGCAACCTCGCTGTCCAGCGAGTCGACCGAGCTGCTCGCGGTGTGCGACCTCGACCTCGACCGAGCGCAGCGGCTCGCCGGTCAGAGCGCGTACGCCACCGACGACCTCGACCGAATCCTCGACGACCGCACCATCGAGGCGGTCGCCATCGCAACCCCGCCGAGCACCCACATCGACGTCGCTCTGGCCTGCCTCGATGCCGGCAAGCACGTCATGATCGAAAAGCCCCTGGCCTCATCGGTGGCCGAAGGCGAGAAGCTCGTGCAGGCCGCGGCCGACCGAGGACTCGTCCTCATGTGCGACCACACGTACTGCTACACGCCCGCCGTACAGAAGCTGCGCCAGCTCATGGACGACGGCACGATCGGCGACCTGCAGTACTTCGACTCGGTGCGGATCAACCTCGGGCTGGTCCAGCGAGATGTCGACGTGTTCTGGGACCTCGGACCGCACGATCTGTCGATCCTCGACTTCATCCTCCCGGACGGCTGCGCCCCGGTGACCATCGCCGCGCAAGCGGCCGATCCGCTCGGTACCGGCCGTGCGTGCATGGGCTACCTGACCCTGCAACTGCCGACCGGCGCCATGGCGCACATCCACGTGAACTGGCTGAGCCCGGTGAAGATCCGCACGACGCTCGTTGGCGGCACCCGCCGCATCGCCGTCTGGGATGACCTCAACCCGGCCCAGCGCCTCAGCATCTACGACAAGGGCGTCGAGATGACGACCGACTCGGACGACCTGCGCCGGGACAAGCTCGTGTCCTACCGAATCGGAGACATGGTCGCTCCCGCCCTCCGGGAGACCGAAGCACTCCAAGGCGTGGTCGGCGAGTTCGCCGCGTCGATCCGTGAGCATCGCCAGCCCCTGACCGACGGCGACGCCGGCCTGCGCGTGCTGCGCATCCTCGACGCCATTCCTCGCAGCCTCGCCGCCGGCGGCGCTGCAGTTCACCTCGACCAAGAAGGACATCGATGAACAAGCAACGCGCGCTCGTAACCGGGGGTGCCGGCGTTGTCGGTTCCGCCATCGTGGACGCTCTCGTGGAGGACGGTGGATTCGACATCGTTGTCTTCGACCAGTTCAGCCGCGGACGGCCCGAGCATCTCGCCTGGGCAGTGGCGAACGGGCACGTGTCCATCGTTGAGGGCGACATACGTGATCCAGCTGCGGTCGACGCAGTGGTCGCAGGCAGCGACGTGGTGTTCCACCAGGCCGCAATCCGCATCACCCAGTGCGCCGAAGAGCCCCGTTTGGCGCTCGAGGTCATGGTCGACGGAACGTTCAACGTCGTCGACGCAGCCGCCCGTGCCGGCGTCAGCAAGGTCGTGGCCGCATCCTCAGCCGCCGTGTACGGCATGGCCGACGTGCTTCCCACCCCGGAAAGCCACCACCTCTACGACAACCGCACCCTCTACGGCATGGCCAAGGCCTGCAACGAATCCCTGCTGCGCACATATCACGACATGCACGGGCTCGACTACGTGGTGCTGCGGTACTTCAACGTCTACGGCCCGCGGATGGCCGTGCGGGGCCTGCACACCGAGGTCCTGATCCGCTGGATGGAGCGCATCGCCAACGGCCAGGCGCCGCTCATTCTCGGCGACGGCAGTCAGACGATGGACTTCGTGTACGTCGACGACGTCGCTCGTGCGAACGTCCTGGCCGCCAAGTCAGCTGCGACCGACGAGATCCTCAACGTCGGCACAGGTATCGAGACGAGCCTCAACGACCTGGCGGTCACGTTGCTCGATGTCATGGGCTCGACCCTCACGCCCGAGTACGGACCGGAGCGAGGCGTCAACTCGGTGCCGCGCCGGGTGGCCGACATCACTCGGGCGGAACAGCAGATCGGATTCCGGTCGACCGTCGGACTCCGTGAAGGCCTCGAGCAGCTCGTCGGCTGGTGGCAAGACGTTCGCGAGCCGGCCGCATAAGGCGCCTCCCGTCGCGGTGCGCCGTCCGGGTGCGCGTCGCGCTCACATCCATCCAATACATCACCAGTTTGCATCTGCGGAAGAAGAGCCATTCCATGAGTCGTCGCCTCCATTCGAGCTTCCGTCGGAACGCCACGCTCGTCGTGATGGCGCTGGTCGTCGCGTCGATTGCCGCGCTCATCGGGCCGAACCCGGTGCAGGCGGCAACCGTCCTCGGTGGCACCCAGATCGAGCCATCGACCGACGCCAACGTGGCCGGTCGGGCCGAGGCGTACCGGGTGGCGGCGACGAGTACCGCGACCATGGCTTCGATCACCGTCTACGTCGACGCGGGCTCGGCTGCGACCAAGCTCGCGGCAGGTCTCTATTCCGACGCCAACGGGCACCCGGGGGCACTGCTCACCCAGGGCTCGATCAACGCCCCCACAGCCGGGGCCTGGAACGACGTCGCCGTCGGTTCCGTCGCCATCACATCCGGCGTCACGTACTGGCTGGCCATCCTGTCGCCTGCGGGTACGGGGACCTTGACGTTCCGCGATCGTTGTTGTGGTGGCGGCACCCAGACCGAAGTAAGCGCGAGCGGCTCGCTCGCCGGGTTGCCTGCCACCTGGTCTCCAGGCACTCGGTACTCGGACGGGCCGGTGTCGATCTACGGCTCGACGGCTGCAGGGACCACAACCACCACAACCACCACGACCACCACCACGTTGCCGACGACCTCCACCACGACGACCGTCCCGACATCCGGTACGGCAGGCCAGTGGGGCCCGTTGCAGACCTGGCCGATGGTCGCCGTGCACTCCGTCCTGATGAAGAACGGCGACCTGCTGTTCTGGGACGGCTGGGAGAAGCCCACGCCGACCGCGGTGTGGCGACCCTCCACCAACACGTTCGGCCCCGAGATCAACGCCACGGCGAGCATCTTCTGTGGCGGCGTCGTCCATCTTCCCGATGGGCGGGTCATGACGGTTGGCGGCTACGGCATTCCGACCACCGGTGACCTCGGCATCGTCGACACGACGGTGTTCAACCCTGCGACATCCACGTGGTCCGGGTTGGCCGACATGCACAGGGCCCGCTGGTATCCGACCCTGACCCAACTCGCCGACGGCCGTTTCGTCGCCATCAGCGGGAACTCGGACAACGCGACCACTTGGGCGGACACTCCCGAGGTCTACGACCCGCAGACGACATGCATGGACGCTGCTGTCGAACGTCTCGACCTCGCAGGTCCACGAGGTGGAGTACCCCTTCAGCTACCTCGTGCCGAACGGCAAGGTGTTCACGATCGCCCCGTCGGCCGACAAGTCGTTCACGCCTCGACGTCGCCAACCAGGCCTGGACCCAGGTCGGCGGACTCAGTGGCCTGAAGAACGGCACATCGGTCATGTACCGACCGGGCAAGGTGCTCTATTCGGCGGTGGCAACGGCCTCACCACCAACGACACGGCCAAGGCCAGCACGGCGACGATTGACCTGACGGCGGCGACCCCGGCGTGGCAGGCGGTCGCACCAATGAAGAACGCGAGGATCTACCACACGCTCACCATGCTGGCGGACGGCACGGTGTTCTCGGCCGGCGGCAACACGAACGGCGACCAGGTGAGTCCGCCGACCGGTGTCCTGCCCGCGGAGATCTGGAACCCGACGACCCAAACCTGGACCGCAGCGGCACCCATGGCCGCGGCCGCAGCTACCACCACAGCGCGATCCTGCTGCCTGACGCCACGGTGCTGGTCTGCCGGCGGCGGCCATTCGGTCGGGCTCAGCGAGCACAGTCAGTACTCGGGTCAGATCTACTCGCCGCCGTACCTCTTCAAGGGGGCCCGACCGGTCATCTCCTCGGCACCACCAGCGACGACGTACGGCTCGCCGATGACGATCAGCACGCCACAGGCGGCCTCGATCGCCAGCGTGAACCTCGTGTCGCTCGGCGCCGATACGCACCAGATCGACATGGACCAGCATTTCGTGCCGCTGGCCTTCACCGCTGGTGCGGGCTCGCTGACCGTGCAGACGCCGGCTTCTTCGGCCGTCGCGCCTCCCGGCGACTACATGGTGTTCGTGGTCGACAGCGCCGGCGTCCCGTCGGTCGCCTCGATGGTCCACGTGTCGGGAGCGTCCGACACGACCGCTCCGACCGTCGCCATGTCCGCGCCCTGCCGACGGTGCCACGGTGGCGGGTGCAATCAACGTGACGGCGACAGCCTCCGACGACACGGGCGTTGCCTCGGTGCAATTGCAACTCGACGGCAGTCCGCTCGGCACCGCGGGTGACGGCGCCCTACACGACCTCCTGGTACACGGCCACCGTCTCGAACGGCACCCACACCCTCAGCGCAACGGCCACCGACGCGGCGGGAATGCACGCACCTCGACTCCGATCACGGTCACCGTGGCCAACGGTCCGGGAGCGGGCCTGGCACTCAACCGGACCGTGAACGTCCGAGGGCGGGGCACCGTGACGACCGCAGCGTTCAATGCCTTGGCGGGCGAGCAGCTCGTCGTGTTCGTGAGCTCGGACGGCACCGCGGGCCAGACCGCGACCGTGACCGGCGGCGGGCTCACCTGGACGCTGGCCAAGCGCTCGAACACCCAGCTCGGCACGTCCGAGATCTGGGTGGCCAAGGCGACAACTGCAATCTCGGGTGTCACGGTCAGGTCGACACAGAAGACCGCCGGCTACGACCAGTCGCTCACCGTGACGGGCTTCACCGGCTCAGCGGGAGCCGGCGCGACGGTCGCGGCCAACGCCTTGACGGGCGCTCCGACGGCCTCGGTCGTCACGACGAAGGCCGGCTCCTTGGTGTTCGGAGTCGGCAATGACTGGGACAGCGCCGTCGCACGGACCCTCGGGTCGGGCCAGACCATGGTCAATCAATGGGTCGATTCGGCCGTCGGCGACACATTCTGGGTGCAGTCCCGGAACGCGCCGACCGCGGCCGCCGGCACGAGCGTCGCCATCAACGACACGGCACCCACGGCTGACCGCTGGAACCTGGCCGTCGTGGAGATCCTCGCCGGCTAGCCGTTCCATTGCTCGGCGCCGCCTCGCCGGCTTCGCCGATCCGGGTGTCATCGGTCGGGCCGCTGCCGCTGGCGGCTGCGCAGCGTTGCTTCGGTTCTTCGTGCTGTCGGTGCTGCTGGGCGGTGTTTCTGGCACGAAGAACGGGACCGACGGCCCGCTGGTCGGTTCTTCGTGCTGTCGGTGCTGCTGGGCGGTGTTTCTGGCACGAAGAACGGGACCGACGGCCCGCTGGTCGGTACTTCGTGTCGGGAGCACGGCTGCGCGATGTATCTAGCTCGAAGAACCAATGGTGGGCGGCGATCCGGCCGGTCCGAGCCCGATGTATTTCCGGGGCCGCGGCGGACTCTCAATCGATGTGACCGGATGTGAAAACGTCGACAGAGCAGCAGCCGAGAGCCCCAAGTCCCCGCTGACCAGAAGCTGGTCGTCGTCGGGCAGGGCTACGTCGGCCTCCCGGTCGCGATGCGCGCCAGCGAGGTCGGCTTCGACGTCGTCGGGCTACGAGCTCGACGACGCCGCGGGTCGAGCGCTGCGCGGCGGACGCTCGTTCGTCGAGGACGTCTCCGACGAGCGGCTCGCCGCCGCGCTCGATCACGGGGCTACCACGCCACCGACGACGCGCGGCGACCTCGCCGGCTTCGACGTCGCGATCATCTCCGTGCCGACGCCGCTGCGCGACGGCGCGCCCGACCTCTCGCTTCGTCGAGTCGGCGGCGCACACGCTCGGCGCCGTACGCTCCGAGCCCGGCGCGCTCGTCGTCCTCGAGTCGACGACCTACCCCGGCACGACCGAGGAGCTGCGTCGGCCGATCCTCGAGGACGTCCGGCCTCGTGCGCCGGCAGCGACTTCCTGCTCGGCTACTCGCCCGAGCGCATCGATCCCGGCAACGCCGACGTGGACCTTCGAGAACACGCCGAAGGTCGTCTCGGGCATCGACGCCGGCTCGCTGCGCGCGGTCGAGGCGTTCTACGGCGCGCTCGTCGACAAGGTCGTCCCGGTCGGCTCGACCGCCGAGGCCGAGCTCGTGAAGCTGCTCGAGAACACGTTCCGCCACGTGAACATCGCGCTCGTCAACGAGCTGGCGATGTTCGCCGGCGACCTCGGCGTCGACATCTGGTCGGCGATCGACGCGGCGTCGACGCAAGCCGTTCGGCTACATGCGCTTCACGCCCGGTCCCGGCGTCGGCGGCCACTGCCTGCCGATCGACCCCTCGTACCTCTCGTGGCGGGTGCGCCGGCAGCTCGGGCACGCCGTTCCGCTTCGTCGAGCTCGCCAACGACGTCAACGAGCACATGCCCGACTACGTCGTCGCGCGGCGTCACGGCGCTGCTCAACCGGCACGGCGCGCGCCGGTCAACGGCACGCCGGATCCTGCTGCTCGGCCTCGCGTACAAGGCGAACACCGGCGACGCCCGCGAGTCGCCGCCGGTCGTGGTGGCCGAGCGGCTCGCCGCGCTCGGCGCCGACGTGCGCGCCGCCGACCCGCACGTCGCCGCCGCAGCCGTCGACGCCCGGGTCGACCGGGTCGAAGCGACCGCCGACGAGGTCGCGGCCGCCGACGCCGTCGTGCTCCTGACCGACCACGACGCCTTCGATCTCGACACCTGATCAGCGACGCGCCGCTACGTGCTCGACACCCGCCACTCAGTCGATGGCCCGAACGTGGAGCACCTGCAGATCCTCACCGGCGGCCACCACCACGGATGTCCGGATCTCGTCTCGTTGCGCTCGATGTCCTACCGACGACGCGCTTCGGTCCTCCGGTCTGTACTGCTTCGACCGCCCATTCGGCGATCCGCAACCACACGGCGATTCGGTACGCTACAGCCTGATCGTGCTGCTCGGTCTCCAGCGGGCCCGGGCCGCCGGCCTGTCGCTCGACACGGATCAACGACGCTGTACGAGCCTCTGCCTCCGGCATCGAGCCACGTTCTCACCCGGCGACATCGGGCTGGCGCTGTGGGCCGATGCCCGGCGTGACGGTGGTGACGCGGCAGCCTGGTCGAGCAGCTCGAGCGGCGATCTCGGGACGTGGCGCCCTCGACCCGCTCGCCGGTCTCGAGATCGCCTGGATGATCATCGGGTTGGCCTACGCCTTCGATCATGCGACCGAGGCACGCCCGCTCTGCTCGACCGGCTCGCCGGCACCGGCGTCCACGCGCCGGGCACCATCGGCCTCTACTACCACGACGCCGCGTCCGACGTTCCGGCGGCACCTGCCCAACTTCGCCACCGAGATCTACACGTTCCTCGCGCTTGGCCGTGCTCGGCCGCCGGTTCGGCGATCGCCGGGCCCTGCGCGACGCCGAGCGCCTCGGCCAGCACCTGCTCCGACTCCAGCTCCCGACGGCGGCTGGCCGTGGCTCTTCGACGCCGAGCGCGCGATCGTCGTCGGGCCGCTACGAGCTGTACTTCCGTCCACCAGGACGCCATGGCTCCGATGGCGCTGCTCGAGCTGGCGGCCGTCAGTGGTGAGCCCGGCCTACGTCCGAGCGGTCGATCGGGGTCTGGCCTGGTCGAGGGGAGCGAACGAGCTGGGAGTGGATCTGCTCGACACGGAGGCACGCTTCGCCCACCGGTCGATCCGTCGCAGCGTCCCTTGGCATCGCCTCGCCCTCGTCGGTAACAGCGTCGCCACCCGCACCATCGGCCGGCCTCTCGTCAGGTCGGCAATGCCGTTGAAGTCAATCGCACGTGCCGTCCCTATCACCTCGGCTGGATCCTCGAGGCGTGGGCTGAAGGAAAGGTTCGCACCGATGCTTAACCCTTGTGCGGACCGTGCCGATGGAGCCGTTCGTCGAGCTCTTCGGCATCCAGACGGACACGCTCACGATGGACGAGACAGTCGACGCGGTTCGGGCGCTCGTCGAAACCGGGACTCCGCACCAGCACGTCGTGCTGAATGCCTCCAAGCTCGTTCAGCTCGACCGCGACCCCGATCTGCGGCGGATCGTGCAGTCGTGCGATCTCGTGAACGCCGACGGGGCATCGGTCGTCTGGGCCAGCCGCATCCTTCGCCGCCCGCTCCCCGAGCGGGTGGCCGGGATCGATCTCTTTCGAGCGTCTCGTGGAGGCCGCCCGCGACGACGGCGGCTCCGTGTACTTCCTCGGTGCGACCGACGAGGTCGTCGAGCGAGGTCGTCGACGTGTTCGCGAGCGGTACCCGGGTCTCCGGATCGCGGGCTCCCGGAGCGGCTACTGGTCCGACGACGCGGACGTCGTGGCCGAGGTGCGGGCGGCAGCGCCGGACTACCTGTTCCTCGCGATCCCCAGCCCGGCCAAGGAGCTCTGGCTGCACGAGCATCTCGCGGGGCTCGGCGTCCCGTTCGTCATGGGCGTCGGCGGGTCGTTCGACGTCGTGGCCGGCAAGGTCAGCCGGGCGCCCCGACGGCGTGCAGCGGCTCGGCCTCGAGTGGACGTGGCGGCTCGGCCAGGAGCCCCGCCGGATGTGGAAGCGCTACCTGGTGGGCAACTGCCGCTTTCGTCTGCATGACGTGCGCGAGAGGCGACGGCTGGCGGCCGCCGGCATGAGATCGATCGTCATCGCCGGAGCACGACCCAACTTCGTCAAGGTCGCGCCGCTGCTGCGGGCGCTACGCGGCGTCGGTATCGACTCGGTCGCTCGTCCACACCGGCCAGCACTACGACTGGGCGATGTCGGACTCGTTGTTCAGCGACCTCGGCATCGACCCGCCGGACGTCAACCTCGGCGTCGGCTCGGGCTCGCACGCGATGCAGACGGCGCGGGTGATGGTCGCGTTCGACGAGTGGCTCGACGCGAACGCGTGCCGATCAGGTGGTCACGGTGGGAGACGTGAACTCGTCGATGGCGTGCACGCTCGTCGCGGCCAAGCGGAGATTCCGGTGGCCCACGTCGAGGCCGGACTCACGCGTTCGATCGCGACGATGCCGGAGGAGATCAATCGCATCGTCGTGGACGGCAGCGCCGACCTGGCTGTTCACGCCGTCGGATGACGCCGACGAGAACCTGCTGGCCGAGGGCATCCGCCCCGATCGCGATCCACCTGGTCGGCAACATCATGGTGGACAGCCTGCTCGCCAACCTCGAGACGGCGATGGCCCGGCCCATCGCGCTCCGACATCGGGGTCGACGGGTCGCTACGGCCTCGTGACCCTGCACCGGCCGGCCCTCGTCGACGACCCGCTGCGCTTCCGGGGTGTGCTGGCCGCGCTCCACGACATCGGTCGTGAACTGCCGCTCGTGTTTCCCGTGCACCCGCGCACCCGAGCCATGCTGGCGCAGCTGGAGCGCGGCCGGACTCGGGACGCGGCATCATGCTCACCGATCCTCTCGGCTACCTCGACTTCCTGCATCTCGAGGCGCAGGCGTCGCTGGTCCTCACCGACTCCGGCGGCGTCCAGGAGGAGACGACCGTCCTCGGCGTCCCCTGCCTCACGCTGCGGGAGAACACCGAACGTCCGGTCACGATCACCCACGGCACGAACCACCTGGTCGGCTTCGACCCGGCCGCGATCCGCGCGCCGCGACGGAGGCACTGGCCAGCCAACCAATCCGCCGCCAGCCGCCCCTGTGGGACGGCCACACCGCCGAGCGGGTGGCTGCCGTGCTCGCTGACGGCACGGTTCCGGCGAGCTGGATCCCGCCCGCCCTCACCGGCCGCGCTTCCGAGCGGGGCGCTCTCGCCTCCGTCCCCGCCTGAACGTCGTGATGCCCGAAGCCGACCTCGGCGAGCCGTCCATCGCGGACGGCGAGCTCGGTCACCTCGTCACGCGCGGGCTGCGCTGGAGCTTCGCCGGGAGCGCCGTCCTGCGACTCGGGACCTTGGTGTCCGGCCTCGTCCTGGCGCGGCTGCTGTCACCGAGGGAGTTCGGGATCTACGCAGTCGGTGCCGTGGCCCTCATGGTGACCGCCAGCGTCAATGACATCGGCATCGAACCCACCCTCGTCCGCTGGCCGGGCAACTTCGACGCCATCGCTTCGACGGCCAAGTCAGTGGTCGGGGCGGCCAGTGTTGTGATGTTCGGCCTGTTCTGGATCGCCGCGCCAGCGTTTGCCCGGCTGCTGAACGCCTGCCTGGGGCCGCCGGTCTGGTGCGCCTGATGTCGGTGGGGCTGCTGATCAGTGGCGCCTTCACCGTCAACTCTGCGCTGGCCACCCGTACGTTCCGCCAGCATGTGCGGTCGACGGCGGAGGTTGTCGGCATGGTCGTCGAGATCGGCCTGACCGTGGGGCTGGCCCTCGCCGGTTTCGGACCGTGGAGCCTGGCCTGGGGTCATCTCGCCAGCAACCTCACGGTCGGGATCATGCTGTACATCTGGTCGCCGGTGCCGGGCCGGCCTCGGTTCGACCCGACGACGGCGCGCCTCCTGGTCCGTGAAGGTCTGCCGCTGGCGGGCGCCGCGCTGGTGCGGCGTCGCGGTCCTCAACGTCGACTATCTCCTCGTCGGCAGCATCCTGGGCGCCGCGCCACTCGGTCTGTACCTCCTGGCCTTCAACATGGCCAGTTGGCCCATCGGGCTGGTG
The DNA here is from genome assembly GCA_963842565.1 of uncultured Actinomycetota bacterium. Lineage (GTDB taxonomy): Bacteria > Actinomycetota > Actinomycetes > Propionibacteriales > Nocardioidaceae > Marmoricola. The sequence continues at coordinate 255,583 of CAWJGX010000018.1, forward strand.
TCCGGGCCTGTCAACCGCGTGTCGGTGGCGGGATTCGCGAGGTTGCAGCACGACCCGCGGAAACTGAGCGACGCCTTCAGCCGAGCGCTCGGCGGCGTGACCGCTGTGACCCTGCCCTTCTGTGTCCTGCTCGCCGTGCTGAGCCTGCCCGCCGTGCGCTTCGCCTACGGCCACCAGTGGGTCGCTGCATCCGCCCCCCTTCGCTTCCTCGCCGCGGTGACTGCCTTCCGCGTCGTCACGCTCCTGGCCACCGATGCGTTGGTCGCGAGCGGCCGGGGACGTGCCGCCCTCGCGTTGAACGGCCTGTGGCTCGTGGCGCTGGTCCCTGCGGTCGCGATCGGTGCCCACCTCGGAGGTCTGCAGGGCGTCGGGATCGGACAGCTCGTGGCGGCGGGGTGCCTGGTCATCCCCGCGTATGCGCTGGTGCTGTCGCGACCGAGGCTTCGACGTGCGAGAGATGGCGCGATCCATCGGGCGACCCGTCGCCGGTGCTCTCGCTGTCTTCGTCGTCGCCCTCGGCGTGACCCGGCTCCCGGGAATCGACGTGGTGCGCCTCGGTGTCGGGGGTCTCGCCGGGCTGAGCGTCTACCTCCTCGTGGTGCGGCGGCTCTGGGTACCGTTGCTCACCTCGCGGCGAACCAGGCTGTCGGTGGCTCGGGGATGACCGTGCTTCTCGTGTTCCTCGCCGTGGTCGTGGGCCTGCCCGGGGCGGCCACCGCCGTCCACCTGGGCACACTCGCCTATGCATCGATCTTCTACCGGGCCCCCGCCCGGCCCGCCGTCGTGGCGCCTGTGCGCTTCATCGTGCTCGTTCCCGCCCACAACGAGGAGAAGGTCATCGGCGCCACCCTGGCGGCGCTCATGGCCGACCGTCGTCCGGGTGACACGGTGCTCGTAGTGGCCGACCGCTGCACCGACGCCACCGCGGACCTGGCCCGCTGGCCGGCGCCCAGGTCCTGGAACGTGTGCCGGGCGACGAACCCGGCCGCGTGCGGCCGCCCGCCAGGACGGGGTAGAGCACGCGCTCGGGCTGGCCTGGGACGCCATGGTCATGATCGACGCCGACTCGATCATCGAGCCGGGCTTCTTCACCGCCTGCGAGACCGCGCTGGCCTCCGGGGCCGAGGCGTTGCAGGCTCGCAGCGAAGCCGCCATCGGCTCCCGGCTCATCGACCAGGCCGCGCTCGCCTCCTTCGCTCTCCAGGGCGTCCTGATGCCTCGCGGTCGGGACCGGCTGAAGCTGCTCGTGCGCCTCCGCGGCACGGGCATGGTGTTGACCCGGCGTCTCGTCTCGGAGTACCGGTTCCGGGCGCCTGCGTCCGAGGACCTCTGGTTCAGTCTCGATCTCTGCCTGGACGGCATCCGTCCGCGGCACATCGAGGGCGCTCGGCTCCGCTCGGCCACGTGCGACACCTGGCACGACGCCGGCGTCCAACGCGTCCGCTACGAGGCCGGACGCATGTCCGCTACCCGGGAGTTCGTCAAGCCGTTGCTTCGCCGTCACGACGCTGCCGCGCTCGAAGCGGCCTGGTTCCTCGGCGACCCTCCGTTCGCCATCGCCGTCCTGTCGCTTCTGCGTGGCCACCGGCCTCGGCGCGATCGCCGGCGTCGCCGCCGTGGCCTGGGTCAGGCGGCACGCTCACCGGGCTGCTCGCCTTCGTCCTCGGCCGTAGGACTGGTGGAGGCCGGCGCCAGCCGGCGGACCTGGCTCTGCGTGACGGTCGCGCCGTGGTACGTGCCATGGAAGGCCGTCATGCAACTGCGAGCGCTGGTCAGCATCCGGCGCCGCGTCAACGTCTACGTGCCGACACCCCGATGATGTCGGCCGACGATCAGCGAGTGAGGAGTAGAGCATGGACATTGTCGACAGGGTTCTCAACGATCAGCCGAGCTTCCACCTCGGTGGGACGGTGCGTTGGGACACACTCACCGACACCCTTCGGTTGATCGAGCAGTCGGTCCACGATGGCGACGAGACGATGGAGATCGGCTGTGGCGTGTCCACGGTCGTGTTCGCCGCGTGCGGGGCCAAGCACACGGTCATCAGTCCCGATCCCGGCGAGCACGAGCGCGTTCGCGACTACTGCGAGCGCGTCGGTGTCGACATCGAGCAGGTCGTGTTCCGTACGGGCTTCTCCGACGTCATCCTTCCGCCGCTGTGCCGCGATCGGATCTTCGACATCATCTTCATCGACGGCGCCCATTCGTTCCCCTATCCCGAGGTCGACTGGCACTACTCCACCAAGGCGCTCAATGTCGGCGGGCTGCTGATCATGGACGACGTGCCCGTGCCCGCCGTGGCGCCGCTGCTGCGGCACATGAACGTGGAGCCCAACTGGCGCTTCGAAGGCGTCTTCGACGACAGGGCCGCGGCCTTCACGATGCTCGCCGCGCCAGCGCCCGAGGAGTGGAGCGCCCAGCCCTTCAACCGGAGCTACCCGGACTATTCGTTCGAGTCGTTCCCCGAGCGGACCAGGCTGACCGCCCGGTATCGCGTGGCCCGTCTCCAACGCGACGCCGGTCAGCGGTACCCGCGGCTCAAGACGGTATGGCAGCGCCTGTCGCCCGACGTTCGTGAACACGGCGGCACCAATGCGTGAGCACGGAGGGCGAGCGGACGGTGGTACGGTTCGTTTCGGGCACGCAGTGCCGATAGCTCATTGGCGCCGACTTGTGGGCGCTGGGCGTGGTGTTGTCCGCGTGAAAGCAACGCAGCAATGAGCGAGCCCGGAGGGCGAGCAACAATGGGTACGGTTCGTTTCTCGGCACGCAGTGCCGAGAGCTCATTGGCTGCCGACTCTGTGCGCAGCTCGGCGTGGTGTTGTCGGGGGATGAGATCGGTGCAGCAATGAGCGAGACCGGAGGGCGAGCGAACAATGGGTACGGTTGCGTTTCTCGGCACGCAGTGCCGAGAGCTCATTGCTGCTGATCTGTCCGCAGTCGGCGTGGTGTTGCGGGGGATGAGATTGGTGCAGCAATGAGCAGAGACCGGAGGGCGAGCGAACAATGGGTACGGTTCGTTTCTCGGCACGCAGTGCCGAGAGCTCATTGTGCTGATCGCCCAGTCGGCGTGGTGCTGCTGAGGATGAGATTGGTGCGGCAATGAGCTCGGTCAGCGTCGTCGTCCCTTGTTACAACTACGCCAGGTTCCTCGAGCGCTGCGTCGCGAGCGCGCTCGACCAGGTGGGGTCGACGTCGACGTGCTCATCATCGACGACTGCTCGACCGACGACTCCGCGCTCGTCGGTAGCGCGTCTCGCGGCCGATCCGCGTGTGACCTTCCGTCGCCACGCCGAGAACCGCGGCCACATCGCCACCTACAACGAGGGACTGGCATGGGCCGCCAACGACTACACCGTGCTGCTCTCGTCCGACGACCTCCTCGTGCCCGGCGCCTTGGCCCGGGCGACCGGCGGTGATGGACGCCGACCACGACATCGTCATGGCATACGGGCGTTCGGTGTACTTCGAGTCCCACGACCTCTGCCCCGAGCCCCGCACGGGCCCCGTCGCCTCGAGCTCTGGGACGGTGCGGACTGGATCGGCCGAGCGCTGCCGGACCGCCACGTCGTGCATCTCGTCGCCCGAGGTGGTCGTCCGCACATCGGTCCAGCACGAGATGGGCGGCTACCGACCGGAGCTGACCCACGCCGGCGACCTCGAGATGTGGCTTCGGTTCGCCTCGTGCGGCAAGGTCGCCTTCCTGGCCGGCGTCGACCAGGCCTACTACCGGGTCCACTCCGACAGCATGATGCGCAAGCAGTTCAGCTCCCCGCTGGTCGACCTCCAGCAGCGCAAGGCGGCCTTCGACGCGGTCTTCGACGGCGCACGGCTCGCGTGCTGGTCGACGGTCGATCGTCTCCGGGACCGCAGCGACCTGGCTCTCGGCCCGCGAAGCATTGCGGACCGCCTGCCGCGCCTTCGACCGGCGCAGGCTCGACTCAGGTCTCGGTCGACGAGCTCGAGGCGTTCGCCCTCGCCACCTACCGCGATGCCGACGACCCTGCGGGAGTACCGGGGCCTGCAATGGCGCCGGCGCATCGGTCCCCGTCGCACCCCGTGGCTCCCCTCGGTCCTCACCGGCACCGTCGCCGCGCCGCGCCCGGGATTGGCTGTGGTGGCGCCGCTGGCGCCTCCACGGCGTCTAGGCGATGCGCACCACTCTCCCGCTCGACCGGCGGCGGCGATCGCTGGGACGGGCTGATCGTGCTGTGCGCCGCGAACAACTTACGACGGCATCAAGCTCGCCGACCAGCACCTGGCCGAGCGGCTGGCCGCCCAGCGTCCCGGTCCTGTACGTCGATCCACCGATGTCGCGGCTCACGGCCCGGCGCAACCCGGCACTCGCCGCCTGCGTGAACGGGCCGGCGCTACGCATGCAGGCGCCCGGCCTGGCTCGACTCACGCCGATCGTGCAGCCGTTCCCCTCGCGGCGGGGCATGACCACCCTGACCACCGCGCTCAGCCGCACGGATCCTGCGCCGGGCGACGCGCCCGTCTCGGCGGCAACGTCGGCGCGCTCATCTCGGCCTGGCCGATGCACCCGGTGCTCGGGAGCTGCGACGAGGAGGTCGCGGGTCTACTGGGCCCAGGACGACTTCGTCGGAGGTGCCGAGTTGCTCGGGCTGAACGCCGCTCGGCTCGCCGCCGGTGAGCTCCGCTCGGTCCGTTCGGCCGACCTGATCATCGCCGCCAATCCCGCCGTCGCCGACTCGTGGCGCGCGCGTGGCTATGACCCGGCGCTGATCCCGTATGGCGCGGACGTTGCGGCCTATGCCTCGTGTCGATGGACGTCGCGCGCCCGACGGATGTGGTGCTCCCCGCTCCCGATCGCCGGGTTCGTCGGCCACATCAACAGCCGGATCGACCTCGGCCTGCTCGAGGCGATCGCCGCTCGAGGCCGTTCGCTGCTCCTCGTCGGACCGCGCAATGCTGCATTCGAACCGGCCCGGTGGGCCGCCCTGGTCGATCGGCCGAACGTGCAGTGGGTCGGTGCCAAGCCGTTTCGACGCCCTGCCCGGGCTATCTCGGCGTCATCGACGTCGGCCTGGTGCCGTACGGCGACAGCGCGTTCAACCAGGGAAGCTTTCCCTTGAAGACGATGGAGTATCTGGCGGCCGGCCGCCCGGTCGTGTCCACCGACCTGCCCGCCACCCGGTGGCTCGACACGGACCTCGTGGCCGGTGGCCGGCACGCCCGGCCACTTCGCCGATGCGGTCGATCGAGCCGTCAGCCAGCCACGGCACCCATCGGACATGGCGCGCCGGCGATCGTTCGCCGCCGGCCACGACTGGACCGTACGGGCCAGTGCCGTTGCTCGCCGGCATCGACGCGGTGGCCCTCGCGGGACACGGCCGCGGCTATGTATCAAGCACCGCGCGGGGCGCTCTTCGTAGGTGACCGAGAGCCACACCGACGCGAGGCCCCAGCGTGGACATACTGAGCATCATTCGGCTGCTGCGGCGGCGCATCAGCATCGTTGGCCCCCTGGCGGTCCTGGCCGTTGTCTGCTTGGTCGGCATCTACCAGACGTCCCCGCCGACCTACCGGGTGAGCAGTTCGTTCGTCCTGCTGAGCCCGGCGCAGAAGGACCCGACGGGCACGACCACGACGACCACGAGTCCCGAGGACCACGTCGACGACGACGCCGAGCGACCCCTCGGCTCCCGTCACCGCTCCGAGATCGAAGAGCGCCGGGGCGAACGACCTCTGGGAACCCGTACCTCCGCTTCGGCGACCTGTCGGTCGTGGTCGACATCGTCGCCCGCGTCCTGCGGAGCGCACCTGCCGGGGCGCGCCTGCGGACCGCGGGAGCGATCGGCACCTGGACGGTCGGAGCCAACATCACGTTCTACAACGGCCCGATCATTGACGTCGTCGTCGAGGCGCCCTCCGAGGCTGGCCGCCATCCACACGGCGGGCCTCGTGGTCAAGGAGGCCCGGCACGACCTGGATGGGCTCCAGACGGTGCGGGCGCTGGACCCGGAGGACTTCATCAGGACGGCGACCATCGTGGCGCCCGATCGGGCCACCACGGTGCTCTCCGGCACGCTGCGCCGGCTCATCGCGGCCGTCGGGGCCGAGGTGCTGGCGCTGCTCGGCATCGCCGTGCTGGCCGATGTCTGGGCGAACCGGCGAGCCGAACGGCGCGACCGCCGTGGCGGCGTCGACGAGCGTCGCACCGCGTCGCGTCGCAACGGAGCTTGGACCCGACGCCGGAGCTCGGCGGAGGATCGTCGAGCGCGTGAGACTCGTCTTGGCGGGACTCGTCGAGGCCCTGCCGGACTCCATGGACAGTCGGCTTGGGATGACCCGACGGCAGCTCGACGAGCGATCGCTCCGGCCGGCGGGACGAGTCGAGCAGGGCGGCGCCTCGAAAGTGTTGACCGCGCAACTGCACCGATGACGTCCACGCTGACACGAGAGGCTCGACCTGTCGCGCCGCAACGAGCGTTGCGAGCCGTCACGCTGCTCCGCGTCGAGGTGTGGTTGCTCGCACTGATCCCGGGACGTCTCGTCGTCGGGGCGCTCGGCGGTCTCGGCTCACCGGCGTTGCTGCTCGGGCTCGGCCTTTTCCTGTGGTGGCTCATCAGCGCGTTGAGTCCTGGCCTGGGTGTGGTCCGCTGCTGCACGCCACTGCGGGTCGTCGTCGGGCTCCTCTGGCTGGCAATGCTCGTGTCGTACGCGGCTGATGAACACCCACGCCGTGCCGACCGACGAGGCGACGAACGTCTTGCGGTTCCTGATCACGATGCTTGCGTTCAGCGGCGTGGCTCTCACCGCGGCGGAGGGCCTGCGCGATCTCGACGAGGTCCGCCAGGTGGTCCGGTCGCTCGTCGCCGGCGTTGCGGTGATGGCCTTCATCGGCATCATCCAGTTCAAGCCCGGGATCGATCTCACCGTCTACCTCGCCAAGATCCCGCTCCTCTCGGCCCGAGGAGACCTGACGTCGCTCGGCGCACGCGGCAGCTTCACTCGGCCGTCGAGCACGGCGTTGCATCCCATCGAGTTCGGCGTGATCGTGGCGTCGACGCTCGCCTTCGCAGTGCACGTCCTCCTGTATGACCGGGTGTGGCGGCCGTGGAAGCGGTGGGCTGCAGTCGCCGCCATCGGCTTCGCTGTACCCGTGTCGATCAGCCGGTCGGCGTTGCTGTCAGCGGCGGTCGTGCTCGTCTTCTTCTTCGCCGGCACGACCCGGTCGCTTCGTCGGCGTGGTCTTGCCGTGCTCGGCGTGTTCGTCATGTTCATCTTCCTCACCGTCCCGGGCATGCTCGGGACGCTCAAGGGATTCGTGACCGCCGGCAGCAGCGATTCATCGATCACGTCCCGGACCGATGACTACGGGTACACCGCAAACTTCATCCACCACTCGCCCTGGTTCGGGACGTGGGCCGGGCTCGTTCATCGCCGGCCGATTCCATGTCCTCGACAACCAGTACCTCTTGAGCCTGGTCGAGATCGGTCTGGTCGGTGTCGCCTGCCTGATCGCCGTCTTCGCCGTGCCGATGTTCCTCGGACGCGGTCTGCGCCGGCGCTCCGCCGACGACGAGGTGCGCAACCTCGGTCAGATGTTTGCCGCCTCCTCATGTGCCGGGCGCTCGTGGCGGCAGCCACGTTCGATGCCCTGTCGTTTCCCACCTTCACCGCGACTGTTCGCAGTCACGATGGGGTTGTCCGGCGCGGCATGGTGCGTGCCCGACGGAGGGAGATCGCGTGCTGAGCGACGGGCCCGACATCAGCGTCGTCGTGGTCACGCTACAACAGCGCACACGTCGTCGGCGACCTGCTCGACTCCCTTGGCCCGGCTCTCGGCAGTCTCTCGGCCGAGGTCGTCGTCGTCGACAATGCGTCGACCGACGACACCGTGGAGCTCCTCGAGCGTCGCGGCGACTGCGTCATCGTCCGAGCGCTCAACGACGGGTATGCGGCAGGTATCAACCGCGGCGTTGCCCGCTGTGCCGGGAGCGGTCCGCTGCTCATCCTCAACCCTGACATCCGGCTGCACGCCGGAGCGGTGCCCGCACTGGCCGGGGCCCTCGTCGCCGGAACGGGCATCGTCGCTCCTCGCATCCTCGGCGTCGATGGTCAACTGCACTTCTCGCTGCGCCGGGAGCCGACACTGCTCCGAGCGCTCGGCCTGACGTTCACCCGCCTGCCGGCGCTGTCGGAGTACTGCAACCGGGCCGGCGACTATGGCCATCGCCATGCCGTCGACTGGGCACTCGGTGCTGCACTGCTGATCGGGCGCGACTGCTTCGACGCCCTCGGCGGCTGGGACGAGTCGTACTTCCTGTACTCCGAGGAGACCGACTTCTCCCTGCGGGCGCGCGAAGCGGGCTGGAGCACCCGGTATGAGCCTGCAGCAGTCGCGGTCCACATCGGACAGCAGTCCGGTCATGACAGCACCATCCACTCCATGCAGATCGTGAATCGGGTGCGCTTGTACCGTCGCCGCCACGGCGCGCTCAGCGTCGTTGCTGTACCTGGCGCTCGCCGCGGGGAGCGAGGGGTACCGAGCCGTCCTCGGAGTCGAGCAGAGCAAGGTGGCGCTCCGCGCCCTGCTCGTTCCAAGCAGCCGGCCTGCAGTGCTCGACTGCTCGACCGCCCTCCTGCCCTCCTAGCCGGCACTGCGGCATGGGACAGAGCATCGTGACCGTGTCTCTTCGAGGCGATGGCGATTTGGTCGAGATCGACATGTTACCGTAACAATAGGTCGATCGGGACAGGGGGTCTCGGTGTCTCAAAGCGCCGACAACGGATTTACCTGCCCTTTCGCACCCAAGTTCGGGACCATCGACTGCACGGAGACTGAAGGGCTGAGATGACGAAAGCGCAACAGAACAGGTACGCCCGGACGGGCACCCGGCGTCTCATCGCCGTGGCGAGCGTTCTCATCACGTCCGCGGCGTCTGCGTGCGTACTTCGACCCATCCCGAAACCGCCTCAGCCGACGCAGCCGCCGACGACGTTGCCGGCGAGCGCTCGGCGGAACTGTGCGGTCCGTCCGAGCGCGTGCGGCTACCCGGACGCCGTCGAACACGGGCGTACCCGCCGGGACGGGCTGACCGCAGTGCCCGCGCAGGCCCGCAGCGGTCGAGGGTGGCACTGGGATCCTCGCGGTTGGCTGGAGGTCGATGGGAACGGTGCGGTCGTCGATCACGTCGTGACCACGGCGGGGATCGTGGTCGACGCGGACAACGTGACCATCAAACGCGTCGCGGGTCGCCGTCAGGACGACGGGACAGACCGGGGCAAACCACTCCAGCCAGGGCATCAAGGTCAACAACGGCTCGTCCAACACGCTGATCGTCGACTCTGAGATCTACGGATCGGGCAAGGGCAAGGACCGCCTCGAGGCCGGGATCCAGTGCCAGTACAACGTCTTCACGTGCAGGGCGTATCGAGTCGACATCTGGCACACGACGACTGGTGTGCAGCTGAATGGCGGCATCGTTCGAGATTCCTACATCCACGACTTCGGGTTCTACGACTGGGGTTCGTCGGGCGGCCCGGATCATCTGAACGGCGTCACGAGCAACGACCGCGGTGGGCTCACCGTGTACCACAGCACGATCTTCAACAGCTACGGCCAGACCGATGCGGTCAGCATGTTCCAGGACTTCGGCCGGCAGGCCAACGACCGGATCGACAACAACCTGCTGGCCGGCGGCGGCTACTGCATCTATGGCGGTGACGGCGACAAGGGCGCGACCTCCAACATCCGGATCACGAACAACCGCATCAGCCGGAAGTACTTCCCGCGGGGCGGTCGGTGGGGTTGGATCGCGCACTTCACCAACCGGCGCAACGGCAACGTCCTGAGCGGCAACCGCTGGGACGAGACCAACCAAACGCTGAGCTGAGGCCTCGCCTCGTCGAGGCGAGCCGATACCCTCCGTGGGTGAAGTTGTTGCTGATCGCACCGACCTGCGACGGCAGCGATGTCGGCGAGGCCTGGGTGGCCTATCAGTGGGCGAGCCGGCTCGCCGCACGTCACGACGTCACGTTGCTCACCTACTACAAGGTCGGCAAGGTCCCCGCGGCACAACAGCTACCGAAGGCGCGCGTCATCGAGTGGCCCGAGCCCCGGTTTCTCGGTCGGGCCGAGCGACTGAACAGCATGCTCAAGCCGGGCTATGTCTCCTTTCACCGACGGGCCCGCCGCTGGCTGCGCGAGGCGCTCGGCGCCGTGGGGAGCAGTTCGACCTTGCTCACCAGCTCGTGCCCGTCGCCATGCGCTACCCGTGCCCGGCGATCGGGTTGGGGCTGCCCGTGGTCATCGGACCGGTCGGTGGGAGTCTCGACTCGCCGCCCGGCTTCGAGAGCGATGACGACTCGGGACCCTGGTATGTCGGGTTGCGCTCGTTGGACCGGGCCCGGATTCGCTGGGACCCGTCGTTGCGGCGCACCTACGACAACGCTCGCTGCGTCATCGGCATCGCGCCGTATGTCAGTGAGTTCCTCGCGCCCCGGCGCATCCAACGGTTCGAGATCATGAGCGAGACGGCGATCGACTCGCTTCCCGAGCTCACGCCGCGCGCGACCACGGACGGTTCGGTACGTCTGCTCTATGTCGGCCGGATCGTGCGGACGAAGGGCCTCCGCGACGCCATCCGCGCCCTGTCCCTGCTTGCGGACCGACGTGCATGTCACGCTCGACGTGGTGGGCGACGGCTTCGATCGTCCGGCGTGTGAAGCACTCGCCCGGGAGCTGGGCGTCGACCAGAGCGTGGTGTTCCACGGCTATCTCCCGCGAGGCGAGATCGACGCCTTCTACCGGCGAGCCGATGTGTTCGTCTTCCCGAGCTATCGAGAGCCCGGTGGCAACGTCGTGTTCGAGGCCATGGGGTTACGCCCTGCCGGTCGTGGTGAGCGATCTGGGCGGTCCCGGCAACGTGGTCGACGAGAGCTGTGGCTTCCGGATCCATCCGACCAACCCGACGCAATTCGCCCAAGACATCGCTGATGTCCTGAAAACGCTGATTGCTGACGCCGGGCTTCGACGCACACTCGGCGCCGGAGGTCGACGACGAGTGGCGGAGATCGGCCTGTGGGATCCGAAGGTTCTCCAGCTCGAGGTCCTGTACGGCCAGCTGATCGGGGCTCCAGCGCCCGTCTGAGTCCCTTGTCGATGCGGTCCCGGCGTGCCCCGTCCGCGATGTATCACGGGTGAGAACCGTTGCTCTAGCAGGTGTGACGGGCCTGACGACGAGAGAGGCCGCCGAGGACCGAACCGTCGCACCGGCGGTCGGCTCCGCCCGGCCGAGCCGCATGCGCACGGTCGTTTTCGTGGCGATCGTTGTCTCGCGCCCTGACTTCTGTTGTCTACGTCCTGCATGCCCGAAGCCGAGTCGCCGCGACGGGGGGCGAACCGGTGCACTCCACGTCGGCCGCCGACGGACTCGGACAGGAACCTCATGTTCTGTTCCGCAACGCCTCGACCAATCGCGACTACGGACGCCTTTCCTTGGTGGCCATCGATCGCCTGAGCAGCGACCCGGCGGTGACGTCGATGCGCTGCGACAGGGTCGACTTCGCAGCCGGCAGGGGAGTGTGCCTCAGCCTCGAACAGAACAACTGGCAGGTCACGTCGGAGGCCGTCATCTTCGATCAGAAGTTCCGGCGGCTGTCGCGGATAGAGCTGCCCGGGCTCCGAGCCGGACCCGCGTGTCGCCCAACGGCCGGTACGCGTCGACCACAACGTTCGTGAGTGGCGACTCCTACGCGACCGTCGGCTTCTCGACTCGGACCGACATCATCGACCTCCGGCGGGGCAAACGCGTGTTCGTCTCGAGGACATGGATGTCCGGCGCCGCGCGACGTCTCCCTCCGGGACACCTACTGGGACACGCCAGACGGGGACCTCGCCCAAGTCGGCAGCACGCTGCGGGTGCGCGAAGAGAGTCCCCAGCGGCCGGCTTCCGGCGGCGGGGCCGGCGCGCTGGCAGAGCTGACCTTGAAGGGACCGCTGCCGGATGTGACGGCCGCGAACGGCGCGGTCTGGCACCGCAGCGAGCTGACGGCGCACGCGCCGGCCGGCTCGGGCCCGGCGGAGTGGGCGACGCTGCCCGACGCGAAGCCGGTGGTCGAGGCGCTCGCCGCCCTCGGCGCCCGACCGGCGGAGGACGGGCCCGGCGGCGCAAGGTCGGGGGCGGACCTGATGCGCCGGCTGCGTCCGGACGTGGTGCTGCGCAATCCGCGACGCGAGATCGTGCTCGAGGGCGAGGGCAGCGAGGCGGTCCTCTCGCTCGACGAGGTCGTCGTCGAGGGCACGCCCTACCGGCGGCGGTACGTCGAGGTGGAGCTGAAGCGCGGCTCGACGGCGGCGCTCGACCGCCTGGTCGACGCCCTGCAGGCGCAGTACCAGCTTCGCCCATCCCGGCAGGGGAAGGTGCAGGCGGCGCGCGCCTGGCTCGCCCGCCGGCGGGCGAGCTAAGGGGGCCCGCCACTTACGGGTCGCGGGCTCGGCGAGCGGCAAATCCACGGGCCGCCGTTCAGCCGAAAGGCCCCCTGGCGGACGTCGAGCCGCAGCGGGCCGTCCCGTGCCAAGTCGTGCCAGCGGACCGGAGGGGCGGGCGCGTCCGGGCCCTGCGCGGCGGACGGGTTGAGCGCCAGCCGGACGGGCCCGGCGTCCCGCCGTCCGGTCATTCCCTGGACGACGACGAGGGCGGGTCGCACGGCGCGCAGCAGGTCGTCGACGTCGGGCCCGGCGGCGCCGGCGGCGTCGAGCAGGAGGACGTCGCTGGGGGGTGCGGCGGGCCCGGCGGCCCCCGCCGCCTGACCGGCGGCGGGGCGGAGATCGCCGGGGAGCAGCAGACCGAACTCGCCCCACGCCAGGCGCCACGAGGGGCGCCCCGGCGCGCCTGAGGCGGTCAGGCGCAGGTCGCGCCCGATGCGGACGCTGTCTCCCGGAGCGAGGGTGCGGTGGGGGACGGCGTGGGTGCGGGCGGCGTCCAGGGTGTCTCGCAGGGCGGGGTAGCGGTCCGGATCGCCGTCCCGGGTTCCGTCCAGGAGGACGCCGGTGCGGTAGCGACCGACGACGCGGGGCAGGCCCTGGAGGTGGGTGTCCCGCGGGTCCGCGATCAGGGCGGCGTCCAGGGCCCGGTCCCAGGGGCGCAGGGAGTCGCCCAGGAGGGCGGCGGCGCCGCCGGTGGTTGGGCCACCGTCGAGCAGGAGACGGGCACCGTCCGGAGCGACCGCGAGGGCCAGCATCCCGGTAGGCACCGGGGGCACGGTCACGCGCAGCTCGGGCTCCCGCGCGACCGGGACGAGCGGGGCGGCCATGGCGCAGCCGACGGCGCTCAGGGCGAGCAGGGCGCCGAGCGGGATGGCCTGCGGGCCCGGGGCCGGGACGGCGACGGCCGGTGGCGCCGCTGCGCCGGTCTCGCCGCTCCCGGACGGCGCAGAGGGCGACGAGCAGCGGCCAGGTAGGCGAAGACGGCGCCGGGCGACCACTCCGGGAGGGTGGCCGCGGCGAAGGGGAGGCCGGCCGTCCAGGCGATCGCCGCGAGCAGGGCGGTCGCCGGGGCCCAGGTGAGCCCGGCGAGCAAGGGCGCCAGCGGCGGGCAGAGCAGGGCCGCGGCCGAGGTCAGGGCGGCGCCGAGCATGACCGGCCCGACCAGGGGGAGGACGAGGACGTTGCTCAGCGGGGCGACGAGCGAGACGCGACCGAACGTGGCGGCGAGGGCGGGCAGAACGAAGAGCTGCGCCGCGAGCGTGGCGCCGAGGGCCTCGCGCACGGTCGGGGGCAGCGCGGTCAGCCGGGCGGCGAGCGCGGGGCCGAGCCAGACCAGCCCGGCGGTGCCGAGGAAGCTGAGCTGCCAGCCGGCGTCCAGGGCGAGGACGGGGCGCCAGGCGAGCAGGGCGGCGCTGGCCCAGAGGAGCAGGGCCCCGGCCGCGCCCTCGCGCTCGAACGCCCGCCCGGCGAGGGCGAGCTGGGCCATCGCGCCGGCGCGCAGCACGCTACCGGATGGGCCGACCAGGGCGACGAAGGCCCAGAGGGCGAGCGAGGCGATGGCGACCGCCGCCCGGCGCCGGCGGCGGGTGCGACTCGCCCGACCGGCGGCGCTTCCGGCGACGGCGACGACCAGGCCGACGTTGTAGCCGGAGACGGCGACGACGTGGCTCGTCCCCGAGCGGGCGAGCTGCTCCTGGAGCTCCGGGGGCAGGGCCGAGCGCTGACCGAGCAGGATGCCGGCGGCGAGCGACGCCTGGGGCTCGGGCAGGAGCGCTTCGAGGCCACCGGCGAGCGCGTCGCGCAGGCGCTCGGGGGCCTCGCCCCAGGGGTGGGCGGCGGCGGTGTGGCCGAGGCGGGTAAGCACCGGGAAGGCCAGGACGGCGTCCACGCCCTGGCGGCGCAGGACGGCGGCGTAGCCCGCCGGCGCCCCCGCCTCCGGGACCTCCGGCGCGCCCCGCAGCTCGAGGACGTCTCCCGGGCGCAGGGAAGGCGAGGGCCTGGCCGACACCTGCACGCTGCCGCTCAGCGCCTCCCAGGGGGAATCGCCCGGAGCGCGTGCGGCGGTGACGCGCACGCGCAGGCGCTGGGCCCGCTCGCCGGTGACGGGCGGCGCGGCGACCACGCCGCGGAGGGCGGCGACCGGGCCGGCGGCGAGGCGCCGTTCGAGCGGCGACGGCCCGGCGGCGCCGGCGAGGACGGACGTGGCTCGCATCGCCCCCAGGGCGCAGGCCAGCAGCGCCATCCCGGCGACCACGTGGGGCGCGCGCGGGCGCCGGCGAGGGCGACCGCTCCGGCGGCGGTCAGGATCAGGGCGCCGCCCCAGACGAGGGACGGATTCCGGGGCAGGGCCGGCCAGGCAGCGGCGCCGGCGCCCGCGCTCGCCGGCAGGGCGGTGGGGCTACCGAGAGCGGCGAGCCCCCAGACGGTCGCGATCAAGGCCAGGGGGGCGAGCAGGGTCACCGCGGCGGCTCCGCCGGCCGGAGGGCGCGCGGGGCGGTCACTCGAACACCAGCCGGGCGGCGGCGCGCCGCAGCAAGGCCTCCGGGATGCCGGCCCGGCGCAGATCGTCGAGCGAGCCGATGCGGCCCTGCGCCGCGCGGACCTCCAGGATGCGCCGGGCGGTGACCTCGCCGATGCCGGGCAGCGCCTCAAGCTCGGCGGCGGACGCCGTGTTGACGTTCACGCCGCCGGGCGGGCGCGGCGCGGGCGGGGCGGCGCCGTCCGGCCGGCTGCCGCGCGAGGCGGGGGTGAGCCCGGCCGGGGGCGGCGGCGCGGCCCCACCGGCGGCGTCCTCGGCACCGGCGGCGCCGGCCGGCGCCGGTCCGGCGAGCGGGATGTCCAGGCGTTGCTCGTCCCGCATGCGCTGAGTTCCGCGGCCGCATGCCGTGCGGCCCTGCCCTCGCTACCAGATAGGAACCAAGCAGGTTCGCAGTCGTTTGTACGGTTGTTCTAATGCCATACCGCGAGTACAGCCGATAACTGAGCGGCGACGGCCAGGAGGTGGAGTCGTGGCGCGAGACGTACCGATGGTGACGGGGGAGACGCTCCCGGGCGGGGAGGACCGGGCGCGGGGGCGCGTGTTCGAGACGGCGCCGTCGCTCGCCGAGTTCCGGGTGCTGGCGGCCTCGTTCCGACGCCACCTGCTGGCGGAGAACAAGTCGGCCCAGACGCTGCGGACCTACCTGGACGGGGTGCGACCCTGGGGGAGTTCCTCGCCGAGCAGGGCATGCCGACGGCGCCCGCCCACGTCCGGCGGGAGCACGTGGAGGCCTTCATCGTCCGTCTGCTCGAGCGGTTCAAGCCGGCGACGGCCGACAACCGCTACCGCGCCCTGCGCGCCTTCTTCAAGTGGCTGCTGGAGGAGGGCGAGGTGAAGGTCTCGCCGATGGCGAACATGACGCCTCGCCGTCCCCCCGGCGTCGCCGAAGGTGCTCACCGACGACCAGCTCCGGCGCCTCCTGCGGGCGTGCGAGGGCCAGGACTTCCTCTCGCGGCGGGACACGGCGATCGTCCGTCTGCTCCTGGACACGGGGATGCGCCGGGCCGAGCTGGCGGGCCTCTCCGTCGAGGACGTCGACCTCGATCTGGGCGTCGCCGTCGTCCTGGGGAAGGGGCGGCGCCGGCGCGCCTGCCCGTTCGGGCGCAAGACGGCCAGGGCGCTCGACCGCTACCTGCGGGCGCGGGCCGGCCACCCGCACCGGGACCGGCCGGAGCTGTGGCTCAGCCAGCGCGGGCGCCTCACCGACTCCGGCGTGCTCCAGCTGGTCAAGCTTCGCGCTGCGCGGGCCGGGATCGGTACGACCTGGGTGCACCTGTTCCGGCATACGTTCGCCCACAGCTGGCTCGCCGCCGGTGGCCAGGAGGGCGACCTGATGCGCCTCGCCGGCTGGCGGTCGCGGGCGATGCTCGGCCGCTACGGGGCGAGCGCCGCCGACGAGCGGGCGCGGGAGGCCTACCGGAGGCTCTCCCCGGGGACCGCCTGTGAACCGGCTACACATGGGCACGCCGTGGCCGGCGCGGACTGGGGCGGGGCGGGCGCTCGGGCGTGCTCGGCCGCCTCGACGACGTGCAGGGGTCGCCGACGCGGGTGCGGTGCGGGTACGCGTCGTGCAGCGCGGACGTGGCGAGCATCTGGCCGGCGCTGCCGCCGTATGATGACACGACCCCCGCGGAACTCAGCCAGCAGGTCGTGGCCGCCGGGCTGCGCCTCGTGGATCCGGAAGAGTGGCCACGAGTTGGGGCTCCGTCACCGCCGTGCGCGGCGGTGGCCCGGCGGCACCGGGTCGACTTCCTCCTCGGCTTCGTCGCCGGCCCCGACGGCGTGTTCCGGCTGTCGGGGCGGGCCGAGCAGGAGTGGCGGCGGGCGCGACGCTGGCGGAGGCCGTGGCACGAGTTCGTACCCTCCGAGCGCCGCCCGCGCGGAACCGGCCAGGGGTTTCACGACCTCCGTGAATATCGGCGGCTCGCGGTCGCGCACGGTGGTGCCCGCCACCGACGAGACCCCCCTGCTGTTCCGCTGCCCGGTGTGCGGCCGGGTGAACGCCGCCGCGGTGCCGGCTCGCTGTCCGGACGACTGCCCGCTGCACGCCCTCACCGCGACGCAGCTGGCCCGGATCCGGCTCGACATCTGGTGGTGGCCGGTCGGCGTGGAAGACTTGAATGACTTGGACGGGGGCAGGCTCACCTTCCGGGAATGTGAGCTGTGACTACTTGCCATACCGGTATGCGCTATGCCATCATCACGTAGAACAGAATACCCACTCGCCGACGAAGCTTCCCAGGCGCCGCCGTCTCGCGGACGTCGGGGTGCCCGGCTATCTCGGGGTGCTGCACCGCGTCACCCCGGTTAGAGAGGCACGCCATGGAGCAGAGGACGTCGGCCCCCAAGCAGCGCCGGTTCGACCCCAGGGACATGTCCTTGCGGGGGAGGATCGGCGCTTTCGCGTTGCACGCCCGGCACGACCCCAGGGAGACGACGAAGCCGGCCCGGGCCGCGTTCCTGGCCCGGTTCGAGGCCGAGGTCGATCCCGAGCGCCGGCTGCCGGAGGAGGAACGCCGCCGGCGGGCGCATGCCGCGATGCGGGCGCACATGGCCAGGCTGGCGCGCACGCGGGCCCTGCGGGCCCGCAGCCGCCGGCCCCGGACGCCGGCGGCCGGATTGGGCCCCGAATCCGGCACCCCGCCACCCGGCCGGGAGTCCGGGGGCGCAAACGGGGCGAGGAGCCGTGATGGCCTCAGTCGAGCCCGTCGGAGACCGTATGCGCGGCGGCTGCGCCGGGGCCCGGGGAACCGAAGCCCGAGAGTGTTACGCCTCCGGCTGGGACCGCGGGGGGCCGCCGGAGGCCGGTCGGACACCGGGCACCGCTCCTCGCGCCTGTCGGGGTAACGGTGGCCGTGAGTGTTACCCGTCCGCGCCGGGGGGAGCCCGGTCGCCAGGGCGCGCGGGGCGCCGCGCTGCCGAGCTACGTGACCGCCGAGCAGGCCCGGGCCGTCGTCGACGCGGCCCGGACCACCCGCGACCGGTCTCCTGCTGGAGACCCTGTGGCAGACCGGCGGGCGGGTGTCCGAGGTCCTGGCCCTGCCCGGCGGGACGTGGACGCGACCGAGGGGGCGCTGAGCTGGCGAACAAGAAGCAGCGCCGGGCCGACCGCGGCCGCAAGCGGGTCTACGTCGCCACCGGGCTGGTGGCGGCGCTGCTGGCCTACTGCCGGAGCACGGCGTCCCGGCGGGCGGGTACGTGTTCGCCTCGACGCAGGCCCCCGGGGGGCCGATCAGCCGCGTGCAGCTCTGGCGGCTGGTGACGGGCTGCGCCCGGCGGGCGGGCGTGGGCGTCGACCTGGCGGGACGGCACGCGCCGGCCGGCGTCCGGGTTGGACTTCCGCCACGGGGCGGTGGTGCACCAGGCTCCGGGCGGCGTCCCGCTGTCCGAGGTGAGCCAGCAGCTCGGCCACGCCCGGCTGGACACCACCTTGATCTACACCAAGTTGACCAGCACCGAGCGGCGGGCCTACGCGGACCGAGTCCGATGGTGAGGAGGAGCACGGTGACCAGGTCGGCGCTTGACGCGCCGCCGGCGCGGAGGCCGGCGGACGATGCGGGCGGCGCGACGGTGGCCGCGACTGGGACAGCGAGTGAGGCACCGGTGGCGAGCGCCTCCGGGAACGCGCGCGACCGGCTCGTGGAGGCCCGCTCGGTCGTCCGGCGGTCGCACCGCTGCGCCACGGCGGATGGAGGAGGGAGGGTCCGCGTAGGCCCCGTCCCCGCAGAAGGAGCGGGCGCCCCGGGGTCAGCCGGCAAGCACGGCCCCGAAGCGCCCGCAGAGAGTGCACAGGATGGACGGCAACGGAACACCACCACCAACCCACCCGGTGCGGACCCATAGTACGCCACACCCCCACCCGGGGAGAACCGCCCACCCGAATGGCGGGGCCGGGCGGGCGGTCCTCGCGGTCGGCCGCCGTGGCGCCCGATCGGGCGCAAATCCTCCGCGCCCTCCGCCTCCTCGCCCGGCCGGGCCGGGTCGTTGAGCTGCGCGCCCCGGAGGTGTCCACCCGGGACCACCGGCGCCCCCACACCGTGTCCGGCTCCTACGACGACCTGGAGGCCCTGCGCGGCGGCGCCCCGGGCCGCCTGGGAGCGGTATTGGGTCGCGCTGCGCGCCTCGCGCGGGCGGGCGGCCGCACCCCTCCCGGAAAGCGAAACCCCGACGCCATGAACGCGCCCTACCACCAGCAACCCGACGCCTGGGAGACCGGCGACGCCCGGCCGGCGACCGGCCGCCCGGCCGGAACGGCCCTGGTGCCCCGCGGCCCGACCGCCGCCGCCAACCTGGCCTCGCCCCGGCTGCTGGAGGGGGCCCGGCGGGCGCTGGAGGAGGCGGCCACGCTCCCCGAGTTGACCCCGCTGATCGACCAGGCCGAGGTGGTGCGCCTGGCCGCGCGCAAGGCGCACCTGTCCCGGGAGGCCCAGAACGCCTGGGCCGAGTACGCCCTGGACGCCGAGCGCAAGGCCGGCGCCCTCCTCACCCGGCTGGCCGAGACCGGTCAGCGGGCCGGCCAGGGGCGCCCGGCGAAAACGTCGCCGCCGGCGACCTTTGCGCTGCCCCCGACGCTGGTCGAGCTGGGCGTCGCCGACGCGCCCGCCGTCGCGAAGCACCGGGCCTCCCGCTGGCAGCAACTGGCCTCGATCCCCGACGACGCCTACGCGCAGTTCAAGGCGGACGTCCGGGCCGACCCGGACGCCGTGCTCACCCGGGCGGCGGCGCTCACCCTGGCGAAGCGCCTCCGGGGCCCGAGCGCCCACGCCCTGGGCCACGCCCGGCGCGCCGCGGCGTTCGAGGCGACGGCCCGAACGCGCGTGGACGCCGGGGACCTGCCCTACGACGTCGTCACCGCGAGCGCCGCCGACGACTACCTGGACGCGCTGATCGCGCGGCGGGCACACGCGCACCTGTGCGTCACCAGCCCGGCCTACTGGATGCTGCGCACCTACACGGACGGCCACCCCGACGAGCTGGGCCAGGAGCCCCGTCCGGCGGACTACGTCGCGCGCCTGTGCGCCACCGTCGACCGCATCGGCCGGGTGCTCCTGCCCGGAGGCTGCCTCTACCTCAATCTCAGCGACACCTACGCCAGCCAGCCGGGGCAGTACCGGGGCGATCCGGAGCGGGCGCGGGGGATCAGCGCCCAGGCGGTCGCCGCGAACGGCACGGCCCCGGCCGGCCGGCTCCTGGACGTGGCCGACAAGTCCCTCTGCCTGATCCCGTGGCGGGTGGCGTCGGCGCTGGTGCTCGAGCACGGCTGGCGCTGCGCCAGCATCATCGCCTGGGTCAAGGACGGGCACGCTCCGGAGAACGTCAACGACCGGTACACCCGGGCGTGGGAACCCATCTTCGTCCTGACCCGGGCCGAGCACGCCTACCTGCGGCGGGAGCACCTGCCCACCGTCGACGACGTCTGGGTCATCCCTGTGGGCCGCCGGGGCGCGGCCGACGGCCACCCCGCCCCCTTCCCGGACGCGCTCGTCGAGCGCGCCATCGCCGAGCCTGCCCGCCGGAGGGGGTGGTGCTCGACCCCTTCGCCGGCAGCGGCAC
>CAWJGX010000019.1:0-126314 GCA_963842565.1 uncultured Actinomycetota bacterium
CTGTCGTGGAAGCACATCGACCACCCGAGCGAGGTCGTCACCGTCGGTGACGAGGTCACCGTCGAGGTGCTCGACGTCGACATGGAGCGCGAGCGCGTCTCCCTGTCGCTGAAGGCCACCCAGGAAGACCCGTGGCAGCACTTCGCCCGCACCCACCAGATCGGCCAGATCGTCCCGGGCAAGGTCACCAAGCTGGTGCCGTTCGGTTCGTTCGTCCGCGTCGAGGAGGGCATCGAGGGCCTGGTGCACATCTCCGAGCTGGCCGAGCGCCACGTGGAGATCCCCGAGCAGGTCGTCCAGGTCAACGACGACGTGATGGTCAAGATCATCGACATCGACCTCGAGCGTCGCCGGATCTCGCTGTCGCTGAAGCAGGCCAACGAGACCGCCACCGCGGTCGAGGGCGAGGAGTTCGACCCGACCCTCTACGGCATGTCCGCGACGTACGACGAGCAGGGCAACTACATCTACCCCGAGGGCTTCGACCCCGACACGGGTGAGTGGCTCGAGGGCTTCGACGACCAGCGCAAGGTCTGGGAGGACCAGTACGCCAAGGCGCACGCGCGCTGGGAGGCCCACGTCAAGCAGCAGGCCGAGGCGAAGGTGGCCGAGGTCGAGGCCGGCGAGGCCACGTCGTACTCCAGCGGTGGCGAGACGCCTGCCGCCGAGGGTGGCGAGGCCGAGGGTGGCTCGCTCGCCAGCGACGAGGCTCTGCAGGCTCTGCGCGAGAAGCTCACCGGCGGCGGTCAGTGACGCGTCGGTGACGCACACTGCCTGATCTCTGCTGAGGAGCCCGGTCCCGTCAGGGGCCGGGCTCCTGTGCGTTCGGACCGCGGTGCGCCGGGGTCACCCGGCGCTCAGAGCGCGTGCGGGCGTCCGCCGGCGAAGGGGTCCTGGTGGTGCGAGCGGGGCGCCGGACGGCGGCCGTAGCCGTCGCCACGAACGGCGGCCACCAGCTCGGCCACCAGCAGGGCGATGACGGCGACGGCGGCGACGAGGACGATGAGGGCGATGAATGTGTTCATGGCAGTAACTATGCGCTCACCTGTTTAGTGCCACCAGTGGCTGAAAGGACACGGTGCGGCAATTTACTGCCAACCCCGCTCCAGCCGGTCAGGGAGGCAGGATCCCGGCGGCCCGGGCAGGCACGGCGTACGCCTCGGCGAGGGACGCGATCGTCTCGTGGGCGTTGAGGCCGCTCGGGTTGGGGACCACCCACAGCTCGGCTTCCTCGAACCGGTCGGGCTGAGGCCCGAGCACCGCCTTCGGGTGCCCGAAGGCCTGGCGGTACGCCGTGATCCCGGCCACCGCGACCACCCGCGGTCCGCGGTCGCGGACCAGCGCGCGCAGCCGCTCGCCGCCCTCCCGCAGCTCGGCGGCGGACAGCTCGGAGGCCTTGGCGGTGGCACGTGGCGCGAGGTTGGTGATGCCGAGCCCGCGCGAGGTGAAGGCGGCCCGGTCCGCGTCGGTCATCCCGGACGACGGGTCGACGGGGTCGGTCAGGATGCCGGCGCGCAGCAGAGCAGGGTAGAAGCGGTTCCCCGGGTGCGCGAAGTGCGTCTGCACGGCCGCGGTCCACAGGCCGGGGTTGATCCCCACGAAGAGCAGTCGGAGGTCGGTGCCGGGGCCCGGGAGCAGGTCGGGCACCTCGACGTCGCGAAACGCATCCAGCTCGGCCCGGGAGAACCCCATCACCGACCGCCGGACAGCAGGTCCGGCAGGTCCAGCCGACGCACCTTGCCCGTCGGGGTCCGGGGGAGCTCGCCGAGACGGTGGTACTCCTTGGGGCGCTTGGCCGGCGCCAGGTTTTCGCGGGCGTACGCCGCGAGCCGGTCGTGGTCGACGGACCCGACCACCGCAGCGCACACGCGCTGGCCCCAGCCCTCGTCCTCGGCTCCGAACACCGCGATGTCGTCGACCCCCTCGACCTCGCCCAGCACCCGCTCGACCTCCGCCGGGTAGACGTTGACCCCGCCGGAGATGATCAGGTCCTCGCGACGGCCGTCCAGGTGGACGTGGCCGTCCGCGTCGATCCGGCCGAGGTCTCCCACCGTGAAGGCCGGTCCGTCCGCGGTCTCGCGCCACGCCTCGGCGGTCTTCTCCGGGTCGCCGAAGTAGCTGAACCGCGCGTGCGGCGGCACCACGCACCACAGCCGTCCGTCCTCGTCGACCGTCATCGTCCGTCCCGGCCGGGCCGGGCCGAGCGAGCCCGGGTGCTCGAGCCACTCCTCGCTGCGGCAGGCGGTGAACTGGCCCTCGGTGGAGCCGTAGAACTCCCACGTCGAGCCTGGTGGGAACCGCTCGATCAGCCGGCGCTTGACCCACTCGGGACACGGCGCGCCGGCATGGGCCACGAGCCTGAAGCAGGAGAGGTCGGGTTCGCCGTGCTCCTCCCAGTGCGTGAAGAGGCGCTGGAGATGCGCCGGCACGCAGAACATCGACGTGGGTCGCTCGCTGAGGATCGCGGCGGTCACCCGCGCCGGGTCGAACGGACCGGGCACCACGACCCGGCCACCCGCGAGCAACGTGCCGACGGCGAAGCGCAGCGGCGCGGAATGGTGCAGCGGGCTGAGCACCAGGTTGACGTCGTCGGCGCCGAACCCCCACAGGTCGCGCTCCTCGGCCACCAGCGCCTCGGCCTGGTCGGTGTCGAGCAGGCCCGAGAAGACGCCCTTGGGTCGTCCGGTGGTGCCGCTCGTGAGGTGGATCGGGCGGCCCAGGGGAGGGCCGGTCCGGTCGTCGGCCGCCGTCGACGCGAGCAGCTTCTCCAGCTCCTCCTGGGTGCTCACCACGAGCTCGGGGTCGAGGTCGGCCAGCAAGGAGTCGCGCTCGCTCGTGGTCAGCTGGGCGTCCATCGGGACCGGGAACACTCCCCGCCGGAGCAGCGCGATCACCAGCTCGGCGTACGCCTCCGAACCGGGGACGAGGAGGGCGACGCGCGACCCTGGCGGGAGATCCACACCCCGATCCTGCCAGCCGCGCGTGCTGCCGGACGAGGGGCTCGAGCCCGGCTCCTGACGGGGCCCCACCCAGGACGCCGAGGCGGCTGGAATGATCCCCGCATGACGATTCGCGTGGGACTGACCGGTGGCGTCGCGTCGGGGAAGAGCACTGTCTCGGCTGCCCTCGCAGAGCACGGGGCCGTCATCATCGACGCCGACGCCCTCGCCCGCGAGGTGGTCGCGAAGGGTACGCCGGGCCTGGCGGCCGTCGTCGAGGAGTTCGGCGCCGAGCTGCTCGGACCCGACGGCGAGCTCGACCGGCCCGCCATGGGGCGACTCGTGTTCAACGACGAGGGCGCGCGCAAACGCCTGGAGGCGATCGTGCACCCACTGGTCTTCGAGCGCATCGTCGCGCTCGAGGAAGGAGCGTCCGAGGACGCCGTCGTCGTGCACGACATCCCGCTGCTGGCCGAGAGCGGCCGGGCCGACACCTTCGACGCGGTGATCGTCGTCGACGCTCCCCACGAGGTCCAGGTGCAGCGGATGACCGCCGACCGCGGCTGGACCACCGAGGACGCCGAGTCTCGGATCGCCTCGCAGGTCTCGCGGGAGGACCGCCTCGCTGTGGCCACGCACGTCATCGAGAACACCGGGACGCACGAAGACCTCCGCCGGAGGGTGGCGGAGGTCTTCGCTGACGTGGTCTCGGCGGGGGAGCGCGGCGACTGAGAGATCAGGTCACCGCGACCCGCCGAGCGGTCCGGGGGCGGTCAGGCGGCCAGGTCGGGGTCGGCCAGGCGCCGCAGCTTCGCGATCGCCTCCCGCTCGAGCTGGCGGACCCGCTCCGCGGAGATGCCGTGCCGGGCGCCGATGTCGGCCAGCTTGTGCTGGCGTCCGTCGACCAGGCCGTAGCGCGACCGGACGATGTCGGCCGAGCGCTCGTCGAGCAGCTCGACCAGCGTGTTCAGCCGGTCCTTCGACTCGGTGTCCAGGACGGTCAGGTCCGGTCCCGGCGAGCTCTCCTGGGCGATCAGGTCACCCAGCGAGGTGTCGCCGTCCTCGTCGATGGGGGTGTCGAGGCTGACGTGGTCACGGCCCCAGGACATCAGGTCGAGCACGCGCTCGATGTCCATGTCGAGCTCGGCGGCAATCTCCTCGGGGTCGGGGTCCCGACCGAGCTGACGCTCGAGCGTGCGCCGTGCCGATCCGACCTGGTTCAGCTCCTCCACGACGTGGACCGGGAGACGGACCACTCGCGCCTGCTGCGCGATCCCGCGGGTGATCGCCTGGCGTACCCACCAGGTGGCGTAGGTGGAGAACTTGTAGCCCTTGGCGTAGTCGAACTTCTCGACGGCGCGGATCAGGCCGGTGTTCCCTTCCTGGATCAGGTCGAGCATGGGCATCTGGCTGCGGCCGTACTTGCGGGCGATCGAGACGACGAGGCGGAGGTTGGCGTTGATGAAGCGCTGCATCGCGCGCTCGCCCTCCTCGACGATCCAGAGCAGCTCGGCCTCGGAAGCGTTCTTGGGCGCGCCACCCTTCCTGCGGCCTACACGGCCTTCCTCGAGCAGCTTCTGCGCGAACAGGCCGGCCTCGATGGTCTTGGAGAGCTCGACCTCCGTGGCGGCGTCGAGCAGCGGTGTGCGCGCGATCTCGTCGAGGTAGAGGCCGACGCTGTCACGGCCCTCGATCTCACGCTCGACGCGGGTGGTGGTCATCTCGACACTCGCTCCCTTCCTACAGGTGGACCGCCCTGCCGGGGTTCGCAGTGCTGGTCCTGCTTTTGTCCAACGCCTGGTCGGGCCCTGGGATTCCCTGCGAGGGGAGTCCGGTCGGTGCAACTGGTTCGCCGGTGAGACCGCGCCGTGCGCTCTCACCTGTACCGACGTGCCGATGCGCCACGAAGTTGCAGCTGGGAGCACTTCTCAGGCACTTCTCAGTGATCCCTCGGTGCCCGCGTCGGCCGAATCCATGCCTGCCCGGGTGAAACGAGCCGCTTGCGAGTTGTCCACAGGAGCCTGTGGAAACCGTGTGGACAAGGGCGTCGGTCTGTGGAGGACAGGGGCCGTTCTGTGGGCAACATGGCCCCGGTGAAAAAGAGTTCGGAGAAGTTGGATTCTGCCCTTGTGGAAGGGGTCCGTGGTCACGTAGAAATCTCTCACCGCAGCCCGCAAGGGCAGCGGGGAACCGGATGAGAACTGCGGGTCCGGCCGGCGGGGAAACTCGTGGGCAGGTTGCCAGATGATGGGCAGCTGGGCGTCGCGGGAGTCGCCGGTTCGGTGCGGAAATCATCGTCGCGCCACCCAGTGGGGTCCGCGGAAACTCATACTTTCCGCGGGCCCCACGCCTGCGTCCAGACCATTCTGGTGCAGCGGCAGCCCGCACGAGCAGGTTTCGCCGGTCCGGGTCTCTTCTCGCAGCTACTCCTCGGGCGGTCGGAACGGAGCCAGCTCCGGGTCGCTGACTCCGAAGCTGAGCACGCGTCCCGGGCCGGTCTCGGCCGTCTCGAAGCGCACGGTGACCACGCCCCGCCCGGATCCCCACACCCACCCGCGACCGTGGATCTCGTGCACGACGTCCATGCCGGGTGACCAGCCACGGTGTCGTGAGGCCGCCACGACCGCGGCTTCGGTGGCCTCGTCGGCGACCTCGTCCTCGTCCTCGTCGTCGGGGAACAAATCCTCCTGGATCCAGTCGGCCAGGGCGGAGACGCCCACCCCGAGCAGTCGTACGCCGCTGGAGGTGTCCAGCTCGCCGAGCATCCGACGGGCCACCCGGGCGATCTGCCGGCCGTCGTCGGAAGGCTCCGGCAGCGTCGCGGAACGGCTCACCGTCGAGAAGTCGTGCAGCCTCACCTTGATCGAGACGGTGCGGCCCGACAGACGCGCCTTGCGCAGCCGTTCGGCCACCTTCAGGGCCTGCCGGTCGAGGAGGGCCTCGAGCAGGCGCTTGTCGACGTGGTCGGTGTCGTAGGTGTCCTCCACGCTGACCGACTTGGCCTCGCGCTCGGGCTCGACGAGCCTGTCGTCCTCCGCTCGGGCGAGGGAGTACAGGCCGGCGCCGTGAGCCCGGCCCAGCAGCCTGACCAGCTCGTCCTGGGTCAGTTGCTCGAGCTCCTCGACGGTGTGCACGCCGACTCGGCGCAACCGCTCGGCCGTGGCCGGGCCGACGCCCGGGATGATCGTGACCTGCATCGGGCGCAGGAGGTCCTGCTCCATCCCCGGGGCGACCACCACCAGCCCGTCGGGCTTGTCGAGGTCGCTGGCGATCTTCGCGACCAGCTTCGAGGTGCCGATCCCCACCGAGCCCGTCAGTCCTCCGGTGACCTCGTGCACCCGCGCCTTCAGCTCGCGTCCCAGCGCGCTCACGGTCGTGACCGAGTGGTCGGGGAGGTCGGCCGCCACGAGGTCGACGAACGCCTCGTCGAGGGAGAGCGGCTCCACCAGCGGGCTGACCGATCGGAGGAGCTCCATCACGGCGCGACTCGCGTCGCGGTAGGCGTGGAACCGACCCGACAGGAACGCTGCGTTGGGACACCGTCGCCGGGCCTCCGCCGTCGGCATCGCCGAGTGCACCCCGAAGGCGCGTGCTTCGTAGGAGGCGGTGGCCACGACGCCGCGTCCGCCCACGCCGCCGACCACGACCGGCTTGCCGCGCAGGGAGGGCTTGTCGCGCTGCTCGACCGCGGCGAAGAAGGAATCGAGATCCACGTGCAGGATCGTCGGCTCGGAACGCACCGGTCGATCGTGTCATGCATCGGTGACAGGGCCCGGGTGCGCCAGAGCCGGTTCACGTCCACAGGTGGCACGGACAGGTCGGGTTTCCCCCGGCCCGCGGATCGCGGCGCCGCCGACCGGGACGCGCGCCGAGTGTGACGCCATGAACCTTCCAGTCACCCCCAGTCCAGCACCGCCTCCGGCGACCTACGTCGCGCGGACCCCGCTCGACCTGATCGCCCTCGTCCCGGTGGTGCTCGGGTTCCATCCGCAGGACTCGGTGGTCCTGCTGACCTTCGGGCCACCCGGCGGCGCCTTCCATGCCCGGGTCGACCTCCCTCCCGAGCGTGCCGCGCAGCACGAGGTGGTCGACGTGCTGGTCTCGGCCGTGGTCGCCAACGGTGTCCGTCGCGCGGCGGCCCTGATCTACACCGACGACGTCGAGGCGGCCAGGTCCCAGGCGGAGCTGCTGACCGGTCGACTGCTGGAGCTGGGGGTGGAGATCGTCGACGTCCTCCGGATCGACGACGGTCGCTGGCACCCGATGCCGGACGACGGGTCAGGCGGCACGCCGTACGAGCTGGAGACCCACCCGTTCACCGCGCAGCGGGTGTTCGCCGGCCAGGTCGTGCACCGTGACCGCGCCGAGCTCGCCGACTCGCTCGTCGGCACCGACGAGGACGACGCCGTGCAGGTCGCGCTGGCCGCCACGCGCTTCGCGGACCTGGTCCGCACGTCCGCCGAGGCAGCGGCATCGGCTCCGGAGCTCCTGCGGGCGGAAGCGACCTGGCTGCAGCGCCGGCTGCTCCGCCGCGTCGAGCACGGAGGTGAGTTCGGCCCGGGTGAGGCAGGTCGCATCCTGGTGCTCGCGTCGCTGGTGCCGACGCGTGACGCCGCCTGGGCCACGATCAGCCGGGAGAACTCGGGTGCCCACGTCGAGCTGTGGCGCGAGCTCGTCCGCCGGAGCCCGCGCGACCTCCTTCCCGGAGTGTGCTCCTTGCTGGCGTTCGCGGCCTGGCAGCACGGTGACGGGGCGCTCGCCTGGTGCGCGCTCGACCGCTGCCTCGACGTCGATCCCGACTACTCGATGGCGCAGTGCGTCGCCGAGGTCCTGACCCGGGCCGTGCCGCCGCACGTGTGGCGGCAGATCCGCGAGGACGAGCTGCCTGTCTTCGCCCTCGATCCGGGGGTGCCACTCCTCTAGGGTCGGCACATGGGTACCGAAGTCGACCTCCAGGAGTTCAGCCGCTCCGACCGGACCCGGCACCGGGAGAAGGTGCGCCGGTGCCTGGACGTCTTCGCGCGGATGCTGCGCGAGTCGCGGTTCGACGTCGAGGACCCGATGACCGGCATGGAGATCGAGTTCAACCTGGTCGACGACGAGGGGCGACCGGCCCTGAAGAGCGCCGAGGCCCTCGAGGCGATCGCCAACCCGTTGTTCCAGACCGAGCTGGCGCAGTTCAACCTGGAGATCAACGTGCTGCCGCGACGCCTGGGGTCACGGGGGGTCTCCGGGTTCGAGGACGACCTGCGCAGCAGCCTCAACCAGGCGGAGCGCAAGTCCAACGAGGTCCACGCGCACATGGTGATGATCGGCATCCTGCCGACCCTCGAGGACGGCCACCTGAGCCCGTCGAAGATCAGCCCGAACCCGCGCTACAAGCTGCTCAGCGACCAGATCCTGGCGGCGCGGGGCGAGGACCTCGTCATCGACATCCAGGGCGCCGAGCGGCTCCGAGCGACCTCGGAGTCGATCATGCCCGAGGCGGCGTGCACGAGCACCCAGCTGCACATCCAGGTCAGCCCGGACAACTTCGCGGCGTACTGGAACGCCTCCCAGGCGATCAGCGGCATCCAGCTCGCGGTCGGTGCCAACTCGCCGTACCTGCTCGGCAAGCAGCTGTTCCAGGAAACCCGGATCCCGCTCTTCGAGCAGGCGACCGACACCCGCAGCGAGGAGCTCAAGGAGCAGGGCGTCCGGCCGCGGGTGTGGTTCGGCGAGCGGTGGATCACCTCGATCTTCGACCTGTTCGAGGAGAACGTGCGCTACTTCCCGGCGCTGCTCCCGATCACCGACGACGAGGATCCGCTGGAGGTGCTCGAGGCCGGGGGCACTCCCACCCTCTCGGAGCTGAAGCTGCACAACGGCACGATCTACCGGTGGAACCGTCCGGTGTACGACGTCGTGGACGACGTGCCCCACCTCCGGGTGGAGAACCGAGTGCTCGCGGCAGGGCCGAGCGTGGTCGACACGATGGCCAACGCGGCCTTCTACTTCGGCCTGGTGCGGCGGCTCGCCGAGGACGACCGGCCCCTCTGGTCGCGGATGTCGTTCTCCGCCGCCGAGGAGAACTTCCACGTGGCGGCCCAGCACGGGATCGACTCGCGCGTCTACTGGCCCGGGGTCGGCGAGGTGGACGCCACCGAGCTGGTGCTGCGGCGCCTGCTCCCGCTCGCCCGCGAAGGGCTGAGCACGTGGGGGGTCGAGCCCGACGAGGCCGACCGGCTGCTGGCGATCATCGAGCAGCGCTGCGTGCTGCACCGCAACGGAGCCTCCTGGTACGTCGACCGGGTGCACACCCACGAGGAAGGCGGCGCCAGCCGTGCCGAGGCGCTGCGGCTGACCCTGCAGGAGTACCGCGAGCTGATGCACGCCAACGAGCCCGTGCACACCTGGCCGCTCTGAGCCCAGGGCTCGTGCTCGACTCCGATCAGGCGTGGCGCACCCGCAGCCAGCGACGCTGCTCGCCACTGACGAGATCGACCCAGCCGTAGCGGTGCAGCACCAGGAAGGCCGGGAGCCGCAGGCCGTGACCGGCGAAACCGGCCCGGGAGGCGGCGAACCACTCGGCGTCCGCGTCCACGGTGCCGGCCGAGCCGCCTCTCGTCACCCAGGCACACGCCCCGTCGGTGCTGAGCAGCCCGTCCAGGGCCCGCACGACCAGGTCGGTGCGCAGCGAGAGGTCGTGCGCCTCGTCGTGCGGGATCGAGACCCGATCCCCGCCGGGAAGGCCCAGATGGCACGTCGTGGACAGCGACCGCCGTCGACCGGCGTCGCGCACGAACGCGCGGAGCTCGCCGGTGACGGCCTCGTGGAGTGCAGGGTCCATCCGCACAGCCTGCCCGCGCGCGGCGCTGCGGCGACTGCTCATCCACAGGCCTCCGCTTCGGCCCGTGGTGGCACTGACCGGCGCCGTTGGCATGATGGGTCGATGGCCATCCACATCACCGGCGACGAACGCGCCGACCAGGTGCTCACCGACTCTCCGTTCGCCCTGCTGCTGGGCATGCTGCTGGACCAGCAGTACCCGATGGAGCACGCGTTCCGGGGTCCCTCGAAGATCGTCGACCGGTTCGGCGGGCTGGAGCCTGCGGAGATCGCGGCCGCGGACCCCGAGCAGTTCGCCTCGCTGTGTGCCGAGCCGCCGGCCGTGCACCGGTTCCCGGGCTCGATGGCCGAGCGGATCCAGGCCGTGGCCCGGATCGTGGTCGAGGAGTACGACGGGCAGGCCGAGCGGATCTGGACCGAGGCCGCCGACGGCAAGGACCTGATCAAGCGGATGACCGCGCTCCCCGGCTTCGGCAAGCAGAAGGCCCAGATCTTCGTGGCCCTGCTGGCCAAGCAGCTCGACGTACGACCTGAGGGCTGGGAGGCGGCCGTGGGGGACTACAGCCTCGAGGGTCATCGCTCGGTGGCCGACGTCGTGGATCCGGCCTCGCTGGAGAAGGTCAGGGCCTACAAGAAGGAGAAGAAGGCCGCTGCGAAGGCCTCCGCGCCGTCGTGAGGCCTCGTCGTCGTCAGGTCCCGAGGCGTGTCGGGAGCACCTTGGTCGGCGTGACACAATGAGGGCGCGGCTGTTGACAGGTACGGGTCTTGTCGCGCCCCGGAAGTTTCCTGAAGGTTTACTTAAGACAACCGAGAGGTAGTTCGTGTCCTCGAGTTCGGCAAGTTCGACCGCCAACAAGGCGGCGGCGAAGAAGGCCCCGGCGAAGAAGGCTCCCGCCAAGAAGGCCACCGCGAAGAAGACCACCTCCGTCAAGACCGCAGAGCAGATCCAGGCCCAGGCCGCTGTCGTCGGGCCAGACGGCAAGAAGCTCCTGGCTGACGTCCCCGACGAGCAGTTCGAGAAGGACGTCAAGAACGATCCCTCGATCAAGGAGGACGAGAAGGAAGCCACCTTCATCGTCTCCTCGGCCGACGAGACCGACGAGCCCGAGCAGCAGGTCATGGTCGCGGGTGCGACTGCCGACCCGGTCAAGGACTACCTCAAGCAGATCGGCAAGGTCCCGCTGCTCAACGCCGAGATGGAGGTCGAGCTCGCCAAGCGCATCGAGGCCGGCCTGTTCTCGGAGGAGAAGCTCAACAAGGGCGGCAAGATCAGCCCGAAGATGCAGGACGAGCTCGAGTGGATCTCCGCTGACGGCCGCCGTGCCAAGAACCACCTGCTCGAGGCCAACCTGCGCCTCGTGGTGTCGCTGGCCAAGCGCTACACCGGCCGCGGGATGCTCTTCCTCGACCTGATCCAGGAGGGCAACCTCGGCCTGATCCGCGCGGTCGAGAAGTTCGACTACACCAAGGGCTACAAGTTCTCGACGTACGCCACCTGGTGGATCCGTCAGGCGATCACCCGCGCGATGGCCGACCAGGCCCGCACCATCCGCATCCCCGTGCACATGGTCGAGGTGATCAACAAGCTCGCCCGCGTCCAGCGCCAGATGCTGCAGGACCTCGGCCGCGAGCCCACCCCGGAAGAGCTCGCCAAGGAGCTCGACATGACCCCGGAGAAGGTCATCGAGGTGCAGAAGTACGGCCGCGAGCCGATCTCCCTGCACACCCCCCTGGGTGAGGACGGCGACTCCGAGTTCGGCGACCTGATCGAGGACTCCGAGGCGATCGTGCCGGCCGACGCGGTCAGCTTCACGCTGCTGCAGGAGCAGCTGCACGCGGTCCTCGACACGCTCTCCGAGCGCGAGGCCGGCGTGGTCTCGATGCGCTTCGGCCTGACCGACGGCCAGCCGAAGACCCTCGACGAGATCGGCAAGGTCTACGGCGTGACCCGCGAGCGGATCCGCCAGATCGAGTCGAAGACGATGTCGAAGCTGCGCCACCCGAGCCGTTCCCAGGTGCTGCGCGACTACCTCGACTGACGCTTTCGAGGATCAGCGCCGGTTCCGGCTCTGGTACATCACGAGCGCGATGACGATCGCGAGGAGCACCACACCGACCCACGGGTGGTGGCTGAAGAAGAACAGCCCTCCCGTGCCGCGGAACCTGCCGAGCTCGACCATGCCCTCGACCGTAGCCGGGTGTCATACGCAGACGCGCGGACACAAGTCTGTCGAGCGATGCCCGCTCAGGCTCGGAAGGGCCGGCGCGCTCAGACTTGTGTCCGCGCGTTTGCGACGCTGAAGCCGACCGGTCAGTCGTCGAAGGCCTGGACGACGGCCTCGTCGATGGTGTGCTTCGGACCGGTGAACCACTTCTTGGCCGACACGTTCCACCAGATCGCGAGGAGCATCAGTGTCCCGAGGGTCAGGATCGGAGCGTAGTTGACGCTCTCCCACGCGAAGTCCTCGTTGACCGGGTACGCCGCCGGGGTGAACGGCATCATGAGGTAGATGGAGATCACGACGATCTCGATCACGGCCAGCGAGGTTCATCCACTTGTACTTCTTGCCGTTGGTCCAGGAGCCGAGCTCGAACTTGTCACCCATGCCGCCAGCGCAGGAAGATCGGGATGGCGAAGGCGAGGTAGAGGCCGATCACGGCGATCGGACGCACCGCGAAGAACGCCACGCACCGGAACTCCGTTGACATCCACCTTGATCAGCGCCGGCAGGGTGATGATTGCCGCGGCCACGCCACGAGCATCACGGCGTTGGCCGGGACTCTTCGTGGTCAGCGCCTGCCAGCCTGCTCGAGCCGGGGATCGCACCGTCGCGGCTGAACGCGAAGGTCATCCGGGAGGCCGAGGTCATGCAGGAGGTGGCGCAGAAGAACTGCGCTGCCGTCGAGATGAAGCAGGACGAAGGTGGCCAGTGCTGCCCAGCGCGCTCGAAGATCCCGTCGACGCCGCCACCGCGAGGGCGTTGTCCGGCTGTCCCTTCGCGTTGTCGGGGATCGCGAAGACCACGCAGAGCAGCAGGACGTAGCCACCGAGCACGGAGTAGAAGATCGAGCGCCAGATGCCCTTGGCGGCCACCTTCGGCGGCGCTCTGCGGTCTCCTCGGAGAGGTGGGCCGACGCGTCGAATCCGGTGATCGTGTACTGCGTCAGCAGGAAGCCGAACGGGCACGATCGCGAACCAGAAGAAGCCGCGGTGCTTCCGCCGCCGAAGCCGGAGTTGTTGAACCGCTCCGTGAACACGTAGCCGATGCTCTGGTGCTGGTCGGGGACGACGATCAGGATCAGGATCACGATCGCCGCGGCGCCGGCCACGTGCCACCACACCGAGACGTTGTTCATCATGGCCATCAGGTGGCTGCTGAAGATGTTCAGGACCGCCGCGAGGACGAGCACGACCACGAAGATCAGGAACACCCGCGTCAGCGAGTAGTCACCGGCGTACGACTCGGAGCTGACGTGCTGATGGTGAGGTCGATGAAGGTGGCGCATCCGTAGGCCACGCCGGCCGTCACGGCGACGAGGCCGATCAGGTTCAGCCAGCCGGTGAAGAAGCCGGCCGCGGGGCCGCCGATCTTGGAGGCCCACCAGTAGATGCCCGCCCGAGGTGGGGTAGGCCGAGACCAGCTCCGACATCGTGAAGCCGATGATCAGGATGATCAGACCGAGAGATCGGCCACGACCACGAGATCGAGATCGGGCCGCCGTTGTTGAAGCCGGCACCGAAGTTGGTGAAGCATCCCGCCAGGATCGAGATGATCGAGAACGAGATGGCGAAGTTGGAGAAGCTCGGACCACGAGCGGTTCAGGTCCTGGCTGTACCCGAGCTTGGCAAGGTGTTTTTCGTCGTCGGAAAGCTCTGCCGGTTCAGCACTACATGGAAACTCCTGGGCTCGAAGGTGTCGATGTTGCTGGAGGCTAGACCCGCCGCGCGGGTGCGTCCATAGTCCACGCCGAAAAAGGTTTGAACTCAGACCATTGACACCGTTTGGTCCCGGTAGTGAGACTTGGGCCGTGACCTCCGCCGCGCCCGACCTACCGTCCCCCGCGGGGTCGGGATCCGGGATCTGCGCACGGATCTGCTCTGGGCGAGGACGTGCTGCGACCGGTGCGCGGGCACCATGCCTTCGAGGCCTGTGTGGAGCAGCTGGCCACGCTCATCCGGCTGGGTGTCTACCCCCGCGGCACCACCCTGCCGCCCGAGCGGGAGCTCGCCGGCCGGCTCGCGGTCTCCCGGGCCACCCTGCGGGAGGCGATGGCCGCCATGCGTCAGGCCGGACTGGTGCAGACCACTCGCGGGCGCGGTGGCGGCACGGTGGTCACGATGCGGGCCTCGACACCGTCGGCGCGGGCCGCGTCGCGGCGTACGGCTGCCCGGCGTGCGGACTGGAACGACGCCCTCGACTTCCGTCGCATCGTCGAGCCGGGAGCCGCAGCGCTGGCCGCGGGCATGCCCCTCGACGCCAAGCAGAGCCAGCGCCTGCAGGCGGCGCACGCCTCGGTCGTCAAGGCCCGCGGGCCGGCCATGCACCGGCAGGCGGACTCGCGCTTCCACCTGACCATCGCCGCGCTCACCGGCTCCTCGCGGATCATCGAGTCGGTGACCGCCGTCCAGGCCACGCTGCACGAGATGCTCAGCGCGATCCCTGTCCTCGACACGAACATCGCGCACTCCGACACCCAGCACGCGAGGATCGTGAAAGCCGTCCTCGCGGGGCAGTCCGAGCGTGCCAGCCAGGTCATGGAGGAGCACTGCGACGACACCGCCGCCCTGCTGCGAGGACTGCTCGGATGACGGCAGTGACCAGAACCATCGGCAACCACAGGAGATCGCGATGAGCACAGCCAACGACCGATACCTCACCCAGAAGGCGTTGCGATCCTTGATCGAGGCCGACGAGGTCGACACCGTCGTGCTCGCCTTCACCGACATGCAGGGCCGGCTGCAGGGCAAGCGCCTGCACGGGCGCTACTTCCTCGACGTCGCGCTGGAGCAGGGCACCGAGGGTTGCAACTACCTCCTGGCCGTGGACGTCGACATGAACACCGTCGACGGCTACACGATCTCCTCGTGGGAGAAGGGCTACGGCGACATGGAGTTCGTCCCCGACTGGGACACCCTGCGCCTGCTCCCGCACCTGCCCGCCACCGCCCTCGTGCAGTGTGACCTCGTCTGGCTGGACCACGCGCCGGTCCCGCAGTCCCCGCGCACCATCCTGAAGACCCAGCTCGAGAAGGTCGCGGCGATGGACATGGTCGCGCTCGCCGGCACCGAGCTCGAGTTCATCGCCTTCAACAACACCTACGAGGAGGCGCACGACAAGCACTGGCGTGACCTGACCCCGGTCAACCAGTACAACATCGACTACTCGCTGATCGGCACCTCGCGGGTCGAGCCGCTGCTGCGCGACATCCGCAACCACATGTACGCCGCGGGCATGGACGTCGAAGGCGTCAAGGGTGAGTGCAACCTCGGCCAGCACGAGGTCGGTTTCCTGTACGCCGAGGCGCTGGTCACCGCCGACAACCACGCCGTCTACAAGACCGCCGCCAAGGAGATCGCCGCCCAGCACGGCAAGGCGCTGACCTTCATGGCGAAGTACGACCAGCGCGAGGGCAACTCGTGCCACATCCACCTGTCCCTGCGGGGAAAGGACGGCACCGTGGTCTTCGGTGAGGGGGACGAGCGGTCGCCGCTCTACCGACCAGTTCGTCGCCGGGGTGCTCACCACGATGGCGGACTTCACCCTGCTCTACGCACCGAACATCAACTCCTACAAGCGGTTCGCCTCGGCGTCGTTCGCTCCCACAGCCGTCGCCTGGGGCACCGACAACCGCACCTGCGCAGTGCGCCTGGTCGGCCACGGTCCGTCGGCCCGGATGGAGAACCGCCTGCCCGGCGGGGACGTGAACCCCTACCTGGCACTGGCCGCCATGCTCGCCGGGGGACTCCACGGCATCGAGAACGAGCTCGAGCTCGAGGACGAGCTGGTGGGCAACGCCTACGACTCCGACAAGCCGCACGTGCCACACACCTTGCGAGCTGCGCGAGAGGCGTTCGCCTCCTCCGAGATCGCCCGGGCAGCCCTGGGTGAGGACGTCGTGGACCACTACGTCAACATGGCCGACGTCGAGCTCGCGGCCTTCGACGCCGCCGTCACCGACTGGGAGCTCGCCCGGACCTTCGAGAGGATGTGAACGCGTGAGCACGAGCGTCATCAGCCCGGTCACGGCCGAGCAGATCGCGGAGGTCTCCTCCGCCAGCGTCGAGGAGACCGACGCCGCCATCGCCCGCGCGCAGGCGGCCTTCGGCCCGTGGCGCGACGTGGCGCCCGGCGAGCGCGCCCGGCTGCTGCGTGCGTTCGCGACCGTCGTCGACCTGCACCTCGAGGAGCTCGCCCAGATCGAGGTCGGCAACGCGGGCCACACGATCGGCAACGCCCGCTGGGAGGCGGGCAACGTCCGGGACTGCCTGAACTACTACTCCGCCGCCCCCGAGCGCCTCTTCGGCCGGCAGATCCCGGTGGCAGGCGGAGTGGACATCACCTTCCACGAGCCCCTCGGCGTGGTCGGCATCATCGTCCCCTGGAACTTCCCGATGCCCATCGCGGGCTGGGGATTCGCGCCCGCGCTGGCCGCCGGGAACACGGTCGTCCTCAAGCCGGCCGAGATCACGCCGCTCACGGCGATCCGGCTCGGTGAGCTCGCCGTCGAGGCCGGCCTGCCGGAAGGAGTGCTCACCGTGGTCCCGGGCAAGGGCTCGGTGGTCGGGGAGCGCTTCGTGACGCACCCGGACGTCCGCAAGGTCTGCTTCACCGGCTCGACCCAGGTCGGCAAGCAGATCATGGCCGGCTGTGCCGACCAGGTGAAGCGCGTGACCCTCGAGCTGGGCGGCAAGAGCGCCAACATCGTCTTCGCGGACGCGGACATCGCCGAAGGCGGCCGCCAGCGCGCCGTACGCCGTCTTCGACAACGCCGGCCAGGACTGCTGCGCACGCTCGCGGATCCTGGTCCAGCGCTCGGCGTACGACGAGTTCGTGGGCCACCTCGAGCAGGCGGTCAAGCAGCTGCGCGTGACCGACCCCGCGAGCGAGGACAGCGAGATGGGCCCGATGGTCTCGGCCGCCCAGCGCGACTCGGTGCAGCGCTACATCGACGGCGCGAGCGTCGCGTTCACC
The DNA here is from genome assembly GCA_963842565.1 of uncultured Actinomycetota bacterium. Classification (GTDB taxonomy): domain Bacteria; phylum Actinomycetota; class Actinomycetes; order Propionibacteriales; family Nocardioidaceae; genus Marmoricola. The sequence goes on from CAWJGX010000019.1 coordinate 16,961, forward strand.
GGATCCTGCCCCGACGGCGACGGCTTCTGGCTGCCCCCGACCGTGGTGGAGTCGACCTCGACCGACGAGCCGGTCTGGCGCGAGGAGGTCTTCGGGCCCGTCGTCGCCGTGATGCCGTTCGACGACGAGGACGATGCCGTCGCGCTCGCCAACGACACGGAGTACGGCCTGTCCGGGTCGATCTTCACGAACGACCTCGGGCGGGCACTGCGCGTCTCTCGTCAGGTCGAGGCCGGCAACCTGAGCGTGAACTCCCACGCCTCGGTCCGCTACTGGACCCCGTTCGGGGGCTACAAGCAGTCCGGCCTCGGACGCGAGCTGGGGCCGGACGCCCCGAACGCGTTCACCGAGGAGAAGAACGTCTTCTTCGCTCACTAGCAAAACCACCAGACCTAGAAGGAGAAAGCGCATGGCAGGACGGCTGGACGGCAAGGTCGCGGTCATCACCGGGGGCTGCTCCGGGATCGGTCTCGCGACCGTGCAGCGCTTCGTCGAGGAGGGGGCCAAGGTCGTCATCGGCGACATCGACGACCAGCGTGGCCACGAGGTGGTCGGTCAGCTCGGCGGGGAGGACTACGCGACCTTCGTCCGGGTGGACGTGACCGACAAGGACGAGGTCGACGCGCTCTTCCAGGCGGCCAAGGACACCTACGGCTCGGTGGACATCGCGTTCAACAACGCCGGCATCTCCCCGCCCGAGGACGACTCGATCCTGGACACCGACCTCGAGGCGTGGCGCCGCGTGCAGGAGGTCAACCTCACCAGCGTCTACCTGTGCTGCAAGGCGGCGCTGCCCCACATGATCGAGCAGGGCGGTGGGTCGATCATCAACACCGCGTCGTTCGTCGCCGTGATGGGGGCCGCGACCTCGCAGATCTCCTACTCCGCCTCGAAGGGTGGGGTGCTGTCGATGAGCCGCGAGCTCGGGGTGCAGTTCGCGCGACAGGGCGTGCGGGTCAATGCCCTGTGCCCCGGACCGGTGAACACCCCGTTGCTCCAGGACCTGTTCGCCAAGGACGCCGAGCGGGCCGCGCGTCGGCTCGTGCACGTGCCGATGGGGCGGTTCGGCGAGCCGGAGGAGATGGCCAACGCCGTGCTGTTCCTGGCCTCCGACGAGTCCAGCTTCATGACCGCCTCGACGTTCCTGGTCGACGGCGGCATCTCCGGTGCCTACGTCACCCCGCTCTGAAGCAGTCACCATGTCCACGCGACCACTGATCGGGCTGAGCACCTACCGGGAGCCCGCGCGCTGGGGCATCTGGGACCAGCGCGCCGACCTGTTGCCGGCGTCGTACGCCGACTCCGTCGCGGCCGCCGGGGGAGTGCCGGTCCTGCTGCCCCCGGTGCCGCCGTACGCCGAGGGTGCGCAGGTCGCCGTCGCACGCCTGGACGGGCTGATCATCTCCGGGGGTGCGGACGTCGACCCCACGCAGTACGCCGAGTCGGCACACCCGGCCACCGGTGTCCCGCGCCCTGATCGTGACGCCTGGGAGCTGGCCCTGCTCGAGGCAGCCGGGCAGAGAGCCCTGCCCACCCTGGGCGTGTGCCGTGGGATGCAGGTGATGGCCGTGCAGTCCGGAGGCACCCTGGAGCAGCACCTGCCCGACGTCGTCGGCCATGCGGTCCACGACCCGGGCGGGGACAGCTTCGGGGTCGTCGACGTCCGCGTGCAGCCCGGCAGCCGGCTGGCGGACGTGCTCGTGTCTGCCGGCGGCGAGCTCACGGTCGGCTGCCACCACCACCAGTCGGTGCGGACCCATCCCGGCTACACGGCGGTCGCGTGGGCGGGGGACGGCACCGTCGAGGCGATCGAGACACCCGGCGAGCGTTTCCTGCTCGGTGTGCAGTGGCACCCCGAGGTCGCCGAGGACGCGGGGCTCTTCCGGGCACTCGTCCGCGCCAGCCAGGCGTGAGCGACCGCTTCGGTTGTGGCAGGTTGAGCGCGTGACCGATCGCGCGTGGGAGGACTGGGCCGCCGCCCGCCCCGAGTCGTCGTTGCTCCACCTCGACAGTGCTGCCGTCGGCCGCTCGTCGAGGGCCACCCTGGAGGCCGTTGCCGCACACGCGCGGCTCGAGGCCGAGATCGGGGGCTACGTCGCGCAGGAACAGGTGCGCGACCGGCTCGATGCTGCCCGCACGGACGTCGCCGGGCTGCTGGGCAGCGACGCAGACGGGGTTGCGTTCGTCGAGAGTGCCTCCGCGGCCTTCGACGCGTTGCTCGACGCGTGGCCGCTGTCGCCCGGCGACCGCGTGGGGGTGGCCGCGTCGGAGTGGGGCCCGAACCTGGAGACCTTCGCGCATCGCGGCCTGGTCCCGGTGACCCTGCCGGTCGACGCGGCCGGAGTCCTCGACCTCGAGGCGCTCGAGAAGCAGCTCATCAGCGACCCGCCTGACCTGGTGCACGTCGACCTGGTCGCCGCCCAGCGTGGTCTCGTGCAGCCCGGTGCCGAGGTGGTCTCCCTGGCCGCCACCCACGGGGTCCCGGTCTGGCTCGATGCGGCGCAGGCAGTGGGGCACGTCGCGGTCCCTCGCGGTGCGGCCGCCGTCTATGCCACCAGCCGCAAGTGGCTGACCGGCCCGCGCGGTGTGGGGATGCTGGCGGTGGCACCGGAGCACCGGCACACGCTGCGGCTGCGCCGCCTCGCCAAGCACCCCGACCTGCCGGACGTGCAGCACCTCGAGTCCGACGAGGCCCACGTCGCCGGCCGGGTGGGTCTCGGGGTGGCGCTGCGCGAGCACCTGGCCCTGGTCCCCGAGCGCGTGCACGCGCGGCTGCGGGACGTCGGCCGGCTCGTGCGCGACAGCGTGGACCCCCTCGCTGGTTGGGAGGTCGTCCACCCGGAGGCGCCCGCAGGTTCGACGACCGCCCTGGTCCCGACCTCGGGTCAGGACGTGGGCGTCGTCCGGGAACGGCTGCTCGCCGAGCACCGCGTGCTCACCAGTGTCTGCCTGCCGTGGCGGGCCCCGCTGGAGATGGGGGTCCACGGGCCTGCGTCGCCCTACCTCCGGCTGAGCCCCCACGTCGACCTCACCGAGGAGTCCGTCGAGCGCGTCTGCCAGGCGCTCACCTCGGTCTGAGGGTGCTCGCCAACGGCGCAGGGTTGGGCTTGTCGGTGCTGTGTGCAAGTCTGGATTGCAGTACGACGAGGACGGCCTGACGGTCGCCCCGCACCGACCCGCGGCTGCCCCGGCAGCCGGTCCGGACCTGGAGGGGTGGATGACCGCTCAGAAGCTGGCCGACACCTTTGCGCACGCGCGCGTGGACGATCCGGCCGATGACCTGCTGCTCACCTCCGCAGACCCTCTCGAGACGGCGCGCGAGCACGTCGCCGAGACCGCGCTGGTCGCCGACGACGGCGGACGCGTCGGGCTGGAGCTGGAGTTCCACCTCGTCGACCTGATCAGTCCCCAGCGACGGCCGGGCTGGGACGAGGTCCAGGCCCTGGCCGAGGGGTTGCCCCCGATGCCCTCCGGCAGCCCGGTGACGCTCGAGCCCGGTGGGCAGATCGAGCTGTCCACGCCACCGGCGGCCGACCTGGCCTCGGCGGTGTCCGCGCTCCGCGCCGACAGTGACGCGCTGCGCGCCCAGCTGCGCGAGGCCGGGTTCGGTGCCGCCGCACTGGGGAGCGACCTGGCCAGGCCGGTCAGCCGGATCAACCCGAGTCCTCGCTACGACGCGATGGAGCAGCACTTCGACGCCCTCGGCTGCGCGGGGTCGGGTCGGGAGATGATGGCCGCGACGTCCGCGCTGCAGGTCAATCTCGACGCAGGTCCCGTGTCGGGCTGGGAGTCCCGGTGGGGCCTGGTGCACTCGATGGTCCCGATGCTGGTGGCCGCCTCCTCGACCTCGCCCTGGCTCGGCGGAGCGACGACCGGCTGGCACTCGATGCGCCAGGGCACCTGGCAGGGCATCGACCACGGGCGCAGCGATCCGGTGCCGTTGGGGGAGCCGACCGCGGCGTGGGCGACGTACGCCCTGAACGCGCCGGTGATGCTGGTGCGCGACGGCGCCGGGCTGCTTCCCGTCACCGAGCGGATCCCGTTCGCCCAGTGGTTGCGGGGCGGGGCGCCGTTCGGTCGCCGGCCGACGATGGCCGACCTCGACTACCACCTGACCACGCTGTTCCCACCCGTCCGTCCGCGCGGCTACCTGGAGCTGCGCTGCCTCGACGCCATGCCCGACCGGTGGTGGCCGGCACTCGCTGCGATCACCGTCACGCTGCTCGACGACCCGGTCGCGGCCGATGCTGCCGCCGAGCTCTGCGCGCCGGTGGCCGACAGCTGGGAGACGGCCGCCAGGCACGGTTGTGACGACGAGACGATCCGACGCGCGGTGACCGGCTGCGCAGAGCTCGCCGCGCAGCACTGTCCGCCGTCGCTGAAGGGCGACGTCGAGAGCTTCGCCGAGCTGATCGCGTCCGGGAGCAGCCCCAGCGCCGAGCTGCGCCGAGCCATCGAGACGAGCGGACCACTCGCCGTGCTCGAGGAGGAAGCACGTGCCTGAGCCGTCACTCGAGACTGCCGCCCGGGGACTCGAGGCCTCGCGCGCCCGCACCCTTCGGCTGACCGACTTCGACGAGACGGAGCTGACCACGCAGCACAGCCCGCTGATGAGCCCCCTGGTGTGGGACCTCGCGCACATCGGCCAGCAGGAGGACCTCTGGCTGCTGCGAGGGGGCAACGCCGCGGCCCAGGGCCTGCTCTCGTGCAAGGTCGAGCAGCTGTACGACGCCTTCGAGCACCCGCGTGCCAGCCGGGTCAGCCTGCCGCTGCTCGGTCCGGACGAGGCCAGGTCCTTCATCGCCGACGTGCGGGGGCGGGTCTTCGACGGCCTCGAGCGCGTCGGCGACGAGACCCCGGAACGGCTGTTCCCCTACGTGATGGTCGAGCAGCACGAGCAGCAGCACGTGGAGACGATGCTGGCCACCCACCAGCTGCGTCACGGCGCGCCCCTGCTGGGCGGCGGCTCGTCGCTGCCGCCCGGGCGGCCGGTGCCTCGGGACTCCGTGCTGGTGCCCGCCGGGCCGTTCACGCTGGGGGTCGACGGCGACGACGAGCCGTGGTCGCTCGACAACGAGCGCCCCGCCCACACCGTCGACCTGCCGGCCTTCCGGATCGCCCGCGTGCCGGTGACCAACGCGGAGTGGCAGGCGTTCATCGAGGCCGGTGGCTACGACGAGCCGCGATGGTGGTCCGAGCGGGGCTGGCGCCACCGGGTGGAGGCAGACCTGGAGCGACCGCTGTTCTGGTCCGCGGACGGTTCGCGCACGCGCTTCGGCAACGTCGAGGAGATCCCGGCGGACGAGCCCGTGCAGCACGTCTGCTTCTTCGAGGCCGAGGCCTATGCCACCTGGGCGGGAGGCAGGCTGCCCACCGAGCAGGAGTGGGAGAAGGCGTGCGCCTGGGACCCGGTGCAGCAGCGCCGGCGACGGTGGCCGTGGGGCGACTCGGAGTGGACGCCGGCACTGGCCAACCTCGGCGGCGAGGCCCTGCGCCCCGCGCCCGTGGGCGCCTACGAGGCGGGCGCCTCCGCCTATGGCGTCGAGCAGCTGATGGGCGAGGTCTGGGAGTGGACCTCGAGCGGGTTCGAGGCCTGGCCCGGGTTCGAGCGGATGCTCTACGCCGCCTACAGCGCCCCGTTCTTCGGCGGTGACTACCGCGTGCTGCGAGGGGGGTCGTGGGCCGTCGGCGGCGCCTCGGTCCGGCCCTCCTTCCGCAACTGGGACCTCCCGATCCGGCGACAGATCTTCAGCGGGTTGAGGCTGGCCTGGGATGTGTAGGCACCTCGCCTGGATCGGTGAGCCGCGGACCCTGTCCGCGCTCGTGCTGGACCCGCCCTTCGGGCTGGAGCGGCAGTCCTACGCGCCCCGCCGCCAGCAGCGCGGTCTGCTCAACGCCGACGGGTGGGGCGTCGGCTTCTTCACACCCGAGCAGGACGGCCCCGTCCGCTGGCGCTCGGCCAAGCCGCTGTGGGGCGACGCCTCCTTCGCCTCGGTGGCGCCGGTGCTGCGCTCCGGAGCGGTGCTCGCGGCGGTGCGGTCCGCCACGGTCGGGATGCCGATGGACGAGAGCGCCGCGGCCCCGTTCACCGACGGAGCCTGGTTGCTCTCCCACAACGGCCGCGTCGACCGCTCGGTGCTGCCGGCCCGCCACGACGCCGAGTCGGTGTGCGACTCCGCGGTCCTGGCCGCGCACGTGTTCGCCGAGGGCGTCGACCAGGTCGTCGAGACGGTGCGCAAGGTGGCCGCCGCCGATCCCGGTGCCTCGCTCAACCTGTTGCTCACCGACCGGGAGCGGATCGTCGCGGTCTCCTGGGGTGACCCGATGAGCTATCTCGTCGAGCCCGACGGCGTGGTCGTGGCGAGCGAGCCCTACGACGACGACGCCCGGTGGGTCGACGTACCTGATCGGCACCTGCTGGACGTGGGTCGGCGCGACACCAGCGACGTCACCGTGACCCCTCTGGAGAGCTGATGCCGGTCCTCGACGCCAAGATCCACCTCGACCCGGGTGCGCTGGCCGCACAGATGGCGATCGACGTGAGAGCCGGACTCACCGCCGATCCGAAGACCTTGCCTCCGAAGTACTTCTACGACGCGCGGGGCAGCGAGCTCTTCGACGAGATCACCAGGCTCGAGGAGTACTACCCCACCCGGGCCGAGCGGGCGATCCTCGACCGGCACGTCGTCGACATCGCGCGCGCCTGCGCTGCCGAGACCCTCGTCGAGCTCGGCAGCGGCACCTCGGAGAAGACGCAGCTGCTGATCGGAGCGCTGACGGAGGCGGGCACGCTGCGGCGCTTCGTGCCGTTCGACGTCGACCCTGCTGTCCTGAAGGACGCGAGCGCGGCGGTGGCCGAGCGGTTCCCCGCCCTCGAGGTCGAGCCGGTCGTCGGAGACTTCGAGAAGCACCTCGGTGAGCTGCCCCGGCACCCCCGGAGGCTGCTGGCCTTCCTCGGCTCCACGATCGGCAACCTGGAGCCCGCCAAGCGCGCGCGGTTCCTGTCCGACGTACGCCGCACCATGGGCGACGGCGACGCCTTCCTGCTGGGCACCGACCTGGTCAAGGACCCGGCCCGCCTGGTCGCGGCGTACGACGACGAGCCGGGGGGTCACCGCCGAGTTCAACAAGAACGTGCTCCGCGTGCTCGACCGCGACCTGGGCGCCGACTTCGACCCGACCGCCTTCGACCACGTCGCCCGCTGGGACACCGAGCACGAGTGGATCGAGATGCGGCTGCGGTCGACGAGCCGCCAGCACGTCCGGGTCGCGGCGCTCGACCTCGAGGTCGACTTCGCCGAGGGCGAGGAGCTGCGCACCGAGATCTCCGCCAAGTTCCGTCGAGCGGGGGTCGTCGAGGAGCTCGCGGACGCTGGACTCAGGGTCGCCGAGTGGTGGACCGACCCGGGCGAGGACTTCGGGCTCAGCCTGTCCGTGCCCTTGTAGCGTTCGGGCATGGCCGAGTCGACGGTGCTTCGCAGCGCGGAGCGGATGAAGTTCTTCACCGACGCCGTCGTCGCGATCGCGATGACCCTGTTGATCCTGCCGCTGCTGGAGAGCGTCTCGGCAGCTGCCGAGGAGGGACTCGACACGGCCGAGTACCTCCGCGACAACGGCAGCCAGCTCTTCGCCTTCGTGCTCAGCTTCGTGATCATCGCGCGCTTCTGGTACTCCCACGAGAAGCTCTTCGCCTCGGTCGAGCGCTGGACCGGCTCGCTGATGCTGCTCAACGTGGCCTGGATGCTCACCATCGTCTTCCTGCCGGTGATCACCGCCATGGTCGGCGTGATGGACACCGACCAGCTGCAGATCGTGATCTACGTCGGCACGATGCTGGTCAGCAGCCTGATCCTGGGGACGATGACCCTGGTGGTCCGTCGCCATCCTGCGACCTGGAGCGGCGAGGTCGGCCCCGGCGCGGGTCAGGTGGCGGGCTCGCTCGCGGTGGTGATCCTGTTCGCGCTCGCCCTGCTCGTGGCGCTCGTCGTGCCCGGCGTCGGCTACCTGGCCCTGCTCCTGCTGTTGTTGAGCAACCCGCTCGAGGCGCTGCTCGAACGCCACCTGGACAGCTAGCCGAGGGCCACGCAGACGACCGTGACCGTGCACAGCGCCAGCCCCACGGCCTGGCCACGATGCAGCCGCTCGTGGAGCACGAGCGTGGCCAGCAGCACGGTGAACGCGGGGTAGAGCGAGGTGAGCACCGCCGCGACGCTGAGCAGGCCCTGCTGGCGGGCGAGCAGGAACGCGACGACAGCCGTGGTGGCCAGCAGACCCGCCACCAGCCCCCACCACTCGACGGCCCGGTGGGGGACCGGGTCGCCCTTCAGCAGCAGGGCAGCGACGACGACGGCGGCCATCGAGATCACCTGGGTGCCGACCACGGGCCAGTAGCCGGCCCCGTCCGGAACCTGACCCAGCGCGGCGAAGAGGAGACCGAAACCCAGTCCTGCGAGCACGCCGTCGACCAGCCCGGCGGCGAGCTCGGATCCCCGCTCGCCCTCGGACGGTTCGCGAGAGACCAGCCAGATGCCCGGCAGGGCCACGAGCATCCCCGTCCAGACGAGGAGGGTCGGGCGTTCGCCGGTCACCACACCGAGCGTGGCGGGCAGCAGGGCCGCACCCACGGCGGAGACGGGCGCCACCACTCCCATCCGGCCCTTGGCGAAGCCCCGGTAGAGGAAGACGGTGCCGGTTCCGCTGCCCACGCCGGCCAGCAGTCCCCAGGCGTAGTCGGCTGCCGTCGGGTCACCGGGCAGGACCAGGGCCAGGCCGACGGTGCCGATGGCGGCGCCGAGGCAGGCGGTCAGGGCGACCGGCCAGACCGACGTACGACGGGACACGACGCCGCCGATGAAGTCGGAGAGCCCGTAGGCGACCGCGGCACCGAGCGCCAGGAGGACGGTGACCATGCTCTAGACCACCACGACGCGCTAGGTGACCACGACGCCGACGGCCCAGACCGCCGCAGCGAGCAGGCAGGCGGTGAACTCGATCAGCATCGACAGGCCGACGGCCTTCAGCGCGTGCCAGGTGGCGGGCCCGGCGTCCCGGCCGCCGACGCGCCGCAGCTCGGCGAGGTAGACCCCGAGGACGAAGCCGATCAGCAGGCCGACGACCGGGATCACGAAGAACCCGACGACCCCGAGGGCCCCGCCCAGGAACAGGGTCGAGTTCGGGATGCCGTTGTCCTTGAGCCGGCGGCCCGGGACGACGTACTTCACGACGCTGCCCAGGGCGATGACCAGGGTGGCGACGGCGAGGACCGCCCACCCGGTGGGTGAGCCGATGTCCCAGGCCCACACCAGGATCGCGCCGAGGACCAGCAGCGACCCGGGGAGCAGCGGGACGATCACGCCGACCACGCCGATGGCGATGGCCAGTGCCACGGCGTACTCCAACCCACTCATGGCAGCGACCCTCTCACTCAGCAGCCCGGGAGATGACCGAGGCCCCGGTCCGCCAGGGACCAGGGCCTCGGATCAGGCGTCGTCGGGGGTCAGTCGGTGGAGGAGGAAGGCGAGTCGGCCAGCTTGCCGGTCTCGTCCTGGACGTGCTCCGCAACCTCGCGAAGCTTGTCGCTGTGCTCACGGGCGTGGTGCGCGCAGAACAGCAGCTCGCCGCCGCTCTTGAGCTGCACCCGGAGGTAGGCCTGGGCACCGCATCGGTCGCACCGGTCGACCGCAGTGAGCGGTGCGGCGCTGGGGGCTGTCGCAGTAGTCACTTGGGGCCTCACTCTCGTCGGGTGTCTGGATCAACGAACGGATGCTGCCTTGGTTTCGTGTTCCCGCTCGCGATGTCAGTCACAACAGTCAACCACGCGGGATCCTTCCCGGGTGGAGGGGCGTCCCGCCATTGAGACGAGGTGGTGCTCCTCACACGTCGTGCGCCGAGTCTGCCGTGTCGCCGATGAATCTGGAGCGAAACGGACGAACTCACCCAGGTTGGCTTCCGTGTGGACCAGTTCAGCACACGCGCAAAGCGGGACATCGCTGATTCCCCCGTACGGCGCGTCGGTGGGGTGGCGAGTCGTCTCCGACGGCGGGGCCGGGATGGGTAGATTCGCAGACGACCACCCTCGTCGACAGCGCCACCGGACCTGTCGAGGAGCACCGACCGCAGAGGTAGAACCATCGACAACACGTACAACGCCCAGCACCTGCTCGTGCTCGAGGGGCTGGAGGCGGTCCGCAAGCGGCCGGGCATGTACATCGGCTCGACGGACACGCGCGGGCTGATGCACTGCCTCTGGGAGATCATCGACAACTCGGTGGACGAGGCCCTGGCCAGCCACTGCACCCGGGTCGACGTGACGCTGCACCCCGACGGGTCCGCCGAGGTGCACGACGACGGACGCGGGATCCCGGTCGACAAGGAGCCCAAGACCGGGCTCTCGGGCGTCGAGGTGGTCTTCACCAAGCTGCACGCGGGCGGCAAGTTCGGTGGTGGCTCCTACGCCGCGACCGGTGGCCTGCACGGTGTCGGCGCCTCGGTCGTGAACGCGCTCTCGGCGCGCCTCGACGTCGAGGTGGACCGCTCGCCGGCCACCCAGGGGATGTCCTTCCAGCGAGGCTTCCCGGGCGTCTTCAGCGGCGACGGCCCGTCCGCGGGCTTCGACCCCGGCTCCGGGCTGCACAAGGGCCGCCGCGTCAAGAAGGGCGTCACCGGCACCCGGATCCGGTTCTGGCCGGATCGCCAGATCTTCACCAAGGACGCGAAGTTCACCTGGGACGAGCTGGTCACCCGCGCCCGGCAGACCTCGTTCATCGTCCCGGGCCTGGAGCTCAGCCTGACCGACCTGCGCGGCCCCGAACCGGTGACCGAGTCGTTCCGGCACGACGGCGGGATCGCGGAGTTCTGCACCTACCTGAGCCACGACGAGCCGGTCACCGAGGTGCTCCGGCTGCAGGGCTCGGACGTGTTCACCGAGACCGTGCCCCTGCTCGACGAGAAGGGGCACATGACCCCCCAGGACGTCGAGCGTGAGCTCACCGTCGACGTCGCCGTGCGGTGGGGCCTGGGCTACGAGACCGAGATGCGCTCGTTCGTGAACGTCATCGCCACCCCGAAGGGCGGCACCCATGTCGCCGGTTTCGAGGCCGCGCTGACCAAGACCTTCAACGACGCGATGCGCGGGACCCGGGTGCTCAAGGCCAACGACACCGACGTGGTCAAGGACGACGTGCTCGAGGGCATGACGGCCGTGGTGACCGTCCGGTTGGCCGAGCCGCAGTTCGAGGGGCAGACCAAGGAGGTGCTCGGCACGCCGGCCGCGCGGTCCGTCGTACGCAAGGTGGTGGCGGCCGAGCTCAAGAACTTCCTCACCTCGACCAAGCGCGCCGAGAAGGCCCAGGCCAAGCTGGTCATGGAGAAGGTGGCCGGCGCCGCCAAGACCCGGCTCGCGGCGCGTCAGCACCGCGACACCCAGCGACGCAAGAACGCCCTGGAGTCCTCGGCGCTGCCCGCGAAGCTCGCCGACTGCCGCTCGAGCGACGTGGACCGCTCCGAGCTGTTCATCGTCGAGGGCGACTCCGCGCTCGGCACGGCCAAGCTGGCCCGCAACTCGGAGTTCCAGGCGCTGCTGCCCATCCGCGGCAAGATCCTGAACGTGCAGAAGGCCACCGTCGCGGACGTGCTGAAGAACGCCGAGTGCGCGTCGATCATCCAGGTCGTCGGCGCCGGCTCGGGGCGCACCTTCGACATCGACGCCGCGCGGTACGGCCGGATCATCTTCATGGCCGACGCCGACTCGGACGGCGCCCACATCCGCTGCCTGCTGGCGACCCTGTTCTTCAAGTACATGCCCGACCTGGTCACCTCCGGGCGGGTGTTCACGGCCGTGCCGCCGTTGCACCGGATCGAGCTGACCAACCCCAAGAAGGGGATGGAGAAGTACGTCTACACCTACTCCGACCCCGAGCTGCAGCGGAAGCTGGCGGAGCTGACCAAGAAGGGCGTGCGCTGGAAGGACCCGGTGCAGCGCTACAAGGGTCTCGGCGAGATGGATGCCGACCAGCTGGCGGAGACCACGATGGACCCGCGTCAGCGCACCCTGCGCCGGATCACCGCTCACGACGCCGCCGAGGCCGCCCTGGTCTTCGAGCTGCTGATGGGCACCGACGTGGCCCCCCGCAAGGACTTCCTCGTCGCCGGAGCCTATGAAGTCGACGCCGACGCCATCGACGCCTGACGCGTCATACGCGGGCCCTGGCGGCGTTGTCGTCGCTCGACGTGGCGCTCCGCTTCACACCACGCCTTCGCTCCTCCGCCTTGCCAGGACCCACGTCTGACGCGTCAGGTCCGTCAGCCCTGGCGGTCGGGGCCGGCGCGGGTCGGGGTGATCCGGATGATCACCCGCTGCTCGCGCTCCATCCCGGCGCGGTACTCGTCCCAGTCGTCGGCCTCGCCGCTGATCCCTCGGTAGTAGTCGACGAGCGGCTCCATCGCGTCGGGCAGCGAGACGATCTCTGCCTCACCCTCGACGTAGATCCATGCGCCGAAGAAACCGTCCGGGATGATGCAGAGCTGCGCCCAGGGGTCGGCGCGCAGCTGCTTGGTCTTGTACGCCGTCTCCCGGCTGCTCACGGTCAGCCGGCCCTCCTCGTCCACCCCGACCATCACCGGGCTCTGGTGGATGCGGCCGGGGCTGCGGGTCGCGAGCACTGCTCGGTGGTGGGTGCGGGCGAAGTCGAGTGCCTGGTCGAGGTCCATGTGACCAGTCTGGCGCACAGGAGGTCGACTGGACCTTCTCGCTCGGGGCGCTGCGCTGCTCTCAGACGAGCTGGTCGATCAGGCCGGTGTCGACGTCGTACAGGAAACCGCCGACGGCGACCGTCTTCGGGATCAGCGGGTGCGTGCGGACCTTGCGGACGTCGTCGCGCAGCGCGGCCTCCTGGTCGCTGACCACACCGAAGTGCTGCCAGGACGCGTCCTGGCCGGCGGACTCGCCGACCCGCTCGCGGAGCTCCTCGAGGGTCGCGCTGGCCATGGCGCAGCGGGTGTGCGGGATCACCAGGATCCGCTCGACCTGGAGCAGGTGCACGCCGAGGACGAGCGCCTCCAGCGCCTGTGGGGTGACCCGGCCACCGGGGTTGCGGAAGATCTTGGCGTCACCGGGGTGGAGTCCGAGCATCTGCAGGGGCGCGATCCGGGAGTCCATGCAGGTGACGATCGCGATGCCCGCGTGGGCGACGCCGTCGAAGCCGGCGAGGTCGAAGGTCTGCGCGAACTCACGGTTCGCCTCGAGGAGGTCGTCGAAGTCGGGGGACACAGGAGCAAACTATCCGGTGCCGAGGACCGCCCGGTCAGCGGTGACCCCGCGGGTGCGGGCTCCCCGGAAGCAGAGCAGCGCGGCGACGCCCGCCACCACGGCGCACACGGCCGCGCCCAGGAAGATGGCCTGCAGCTGCTCGATGCCGGCCTGCTCGATCAGCCGGGTGTACGCCGCGCACCGGGTCTTGTTCCCGCCGCACACGCTGTTCGGCGCCGGGATCCCGACCTGCACGGCGTAGTAGCGCCGCAGCCCGATCGTCGTGAGGGCCGAGATGCCGACCAGCATCCCCACCATGCGGGACACCACGAGCAGTGCGCTGGTGACCCCGTGCACCGTGTCGTCGGTGCTGGCCAGCAGGGCCGCGTTGACGGGGGCGAGCGCCAGCCCGAAACCGAGGCCGGTCATCGCCAGGACGGCTGAGGCAGCCAGGTGCTCCAGGGACTCGAAGCCCCACCCGGCCATCAGCACGAAGCCGACCGCCGCGAGCAGCATGCCGACGGCGGCGATGCCACCGGCCGGCAGCCGCCGGACGAGTACGCCGCCCGCGAGCGCGCCGACCGGCAGCGCCACCAGGAACTCCACCAGCACGAGCGCGGCCTTGATCTGCGAGCCGTCGGCGATGGTGATCCGCGCGAAGATCGGGATGTCCACGAGCGCAGCGATCAGGGCCGCCCCGACGAAGAAGCTGACCAGCACCGCGCCCCAGGCGGGTCGCTGCGCGAACGCCCCGTGCGGGACGAGCGGAGCGGTGGAGCGGCGGTTGTGCAACCAGAACAGGACGGCGGCGACTGCGGCGAGGGCGAGGTACCAGAGCCCGGCCGGTGAGAACACCTGCACCTCGGGGTCGGCGGTGGCGAAGGCCAGGATGATCCCGCCCAGGGCGACCGACAGCAGGGCCGCCCCGACGAGGTCGGCCTCGCGCACCGAGCGCCACCAGTCGCGCAGGTCGACCAGGGGTCGCGGCGCGACCAGCAGCCAGACCACGAAGGCAATGCCGAGGACGACCGTGAGCAGCCCGAGCTGGGACCACCAGATCGACCCGCCGTCGGAGAACGGCACGAACGGCCCACCCAGGTCGACCGAGCTCACCAGGCTGCTCGGCTGCCGCATCACCAGCAGCATCGAGATCAGGACCAGCGCGAGCAGCACGATCCCGACCCAGTCCACGCGCCGCCAGAACGGGTAGTCCAGGTCGATCGGCCGGTCGACACGCGGTGTGGCACCGGCCGAACGATCTGGACTATCCGTTCTCCGGGTCAGGGTGGTCACCGCAGCGGCGAGGACGAGGCCGACGGCGAGGTTGATCCAGAAGATGTCGCGCCAGGTGCCGAAGGAGAGCACCACGGCGCCGTACAACGGGCCGAGGACGCTGCCGAGCTCCTGGACGGCGCCGACCACGCCCAGCGGGACTCCGCGGCGGTCGGCGGGGTAGAGGTCGGCGACCAGGGCCAGGGTCACCGGCACCAGGCCGCCGCCGCCCACGCCCTGGAGGAAGCGACCGGCCACCAGGCTCTCGAGGTCGTACGCCGCAGCGGTGACCAGCGAGCCGAAGGCGAACACGACCAGCGCCGCGACCAGCACCGGGGTCCGTCCGCGCAGGTCCGCGATCCGGCCGATCAGGGGGAGCATCGCGACGTACCCGAGCAGGAAGCCGCTCACGATCGGGGCCGCCCGCTGGAGCTCGTCGACGCTCAGCCCGACCGAGCCCATCATGTCCGGCAGCGAGAGCACCACCACGTAGGTGTCGGCCGCGGCGAACGCGACCGCGACGGCCGCCAGGGCGAGCAGCAACCGGGCGGCCCGGTCGGGTCCGGCGACCGGACCCGTGCGCCGCTCGGAGGCCACGGTCGGGTCGCCGATCAGGCCGACGGAGCGCTGATCTTCACGCCGGCGTCGTAGTCGCTGAGCTTCAGGTTGTAGGTGACGTCGTCGTTGCCCGCGAAGAACGTTCCGGTGATCTTGACGGTCCTGGCGTAGCCCTTCTCGTCGACCCCCACGCTCGTCTTGTAGGTCTGGTCGGCCGCCGCGCTGGGGATGATCTCCTTGACCGCCTTGCCCGGCAGCGTCCCGGTGTAGGTCGTCAGGATCTGGTCACCGCTGCGGCTCTCGCCCTGCTTCTGGAGGTCGTCGAGCTGGGTGAGCAGCGAGGACATCCCGGTGTCGGGGTCGGCGAAGGCGCTCGGATCGGGTGCGCCGTACTCGACGGGGTCGATCACGGTGTACTTCGTCTGCAGCGGGAGCTTCGCGTAGACCTTGCCGTCCACCGAGGTGATCGGCACCGTCGCGGTCAGTCCGTTGATCACCACCTTCACGTCGCCTTCGAAGGCCGGTGCCGGGGTCAGGTCGCCGGTCGCCGCGAGCACGCCGTTGCCCTCGGAGGGGGTCGACGTCGTCGAGAGGTTGATGTGGACGCTCGACGCGTCGTCGAACTTCTTCTTGGCCTGTTCCATCACCTGCTGCGGCGACTTCTCGGCCTTCTTCTCCGAGTCGCCTCCGCCTCCGCACCCGGAGACGAGCAGGACAGCGGCCAGCAGGGCGGCGAGGAGGGTCGGGACGCGCAGCGACCGGGGGTGAGGCATGGCGTCAGCCTGCCACGTCGGTGGAGGGCGGCGTCGGAAGCGAGACGGTGACCGGCCCTGCGCAGGCGGCGATCGGCTGGCTGCCGGGGTGGCCGGAGCCGTCGCGACGCCCGACCGGCTCGGGGAGGTCGACCGCAGCGCCACTGTCGGCGGCGGCCTGCGCGGGCGCCGGACCTGCCCACCCGAAGACGAGCTCGTCCTCACCCTTGAGGAAACGGTGGCAGCGGACCCCACCCGTGGCCCGGCCCTTGGGCGGGTACTCCGAGAAGGGGGTGACCTTGACCGAGCCGGCCTCCGTGCCCGGCAGCGCGGAGCTCGCACCGGAGACGGTGACCACGACCGAGCCGTCGGGGTCGAGCGCCGTGAACGAGACCACCCGGGCGCCCGCGCCGAGCTTCACGCCCGCGATGCCGCCGCCGGAACGCCCCTGTGGCCGTACGCCGCTCGCGGCGAAGTGGAGCAGCTGTCCCTCGCTGGTGACGAAGCAGAGGGTCTCGTCACCGGTGCGCAGCTCGACGGCGCCGACCACCTCGTCGCCGTCCTTGAGCGAGATCACGTCCCAGTCGTCGCGGGCCGAGAGGTACTCCGGGTTGACCCGCTTGACCACTCCCTGGCGCGTCCCGATCGCCAGCCCCGGGGAGGCGGGGTCGAAGCTGGTCAGACCGAGGACGCGCTCGCCCTCGAGGGTGAGGAACTCACCGACCGGTGCCCCGCCCTGGAGGTTGGGGTGGTTGGCCGTGCTCGGCAGCGTGGGCAGGTCGAGCACACCCAGCTTGACGACCCGGCCGGCCGAGGTGAGTACGCCGACCTCGCCGCGGGCCGTCGCCGTGACGGCCGAGACGATCACGTCGTGACGGGTGCGGCCACCGCCGTCTCCGGGTGGGTCGAGCGTGGTCGTGCGTGCGAGCAGGCCGGAGGACGACAGGAACACGTAGCAGGGGTCGTCGGCCACCTCGAGCGGTGTCGCCGTCGAGGTCGTCGTCTGTCCCGACGCCTCGAGCAGGACCGTGCGGCGCGGGGTGCCGAAGGTCTTCGCCACGTCCGCGAGCTCGTCGGAGACGACCGCGCGCAGCTTGGCGTCGTCGCCGAGGATCGCGTCGAGCTCCTCGATGGTGCGGCGCAGCTCGTCGGACTCCTTGTCCAGCTCCAGCTTGGAGAACCTCGTCAGCCGTCGCAGGGGCATGTCGAGGATGTAGTTGGCCTGGACCTCGGTCAGGTCGAAGACCGAGATCAGCCGACCGCGCGCCTCCTCGGCGTTGTCGCTCGACCGGATCAGCTGGATCACCTCGTCGATGTCCAGGATCGCCGTGAGCAGGCCCTGGACGAGGTGCAGGCGGTCGGCGGCCTTGCCGCGGCGGTAGGTCGAGCGTCGGCGGACGACCTCGAAGCGGTGCGCCAGGAAGACCTCGAGCATCTCCTTGAGGCCGAGGGTGCGCGGCTGGCCGTCGACCAGGGCCACGGCGTTGATCCCGAAGGACTCCTCCAGCGGCGTGCTCTTGAACAGCTGCTCGAGCAGCGCCTCGGGGTGGAAGCCGGTCTTCACCTCGATGACGAGGCGCAGCCCCTTCTCGCGGTCGGTGAGGTCCTTGACGTCGGCGATGCCCTGCAGCTTCTTGCTCTGCACGAGCTTCTTGATCGCGGCGATCACGCGCTCGGTGCCCACGCCGTACGGCAGCTCGGTGACGACGATGCCCTTGCGACGCGGGGTCACCGACTCGATCCGCGTGGTGGCGCGCATCCGGAAGCTGCCGCGTCCGCTCTCGTAGGCGTCGCGCACGCCGTCGAGCCCGATGATCTTGCCGCCGGTCGGGAGGTCCGGACCCGGCACGAACCGCATCAGCGCGTCCAGGTCGGCCTTGGGGTGCTTGACGAGGTGCCGGAGCGCCTGGATCACCTCGACCAGGTTGTGCGGGGCGATGTTGGTGGCCATCCCGACCGCGATGCCGGCGGCGCCGTTGACCACCAGGTGCGGGATCGCGGCCGGCAGCACGGACGGCTCGAGCTCGCGACCGTCGTAGTTGGGGCGGAAGTCGACGGTGTCCTCGTCGATGTCCGCGGTCATCGCCACGGCGGCGGGCGCCATCCGGGCCTCGGTGTAGCGCATGGCGGCCGGCGGGTCGTCCGGCGAGCCGAAGTTGCCGTGGCCGTCGACGGTCGGCAGCCGCATCGAGAAGCTCTGCGACATCCGGACCAACGCGTCGTAGATGGCGCCGTCGCCGTGCGGGTGGAAGCGGCCCATGACCTCGCCGACCACGCGGGAGGACTTCACGTGCCCGCGGTCGGGACGCAGGTTCATGTCGTGCATGGCGTAGAGGATCCGTCGCTGCACCGGCTTGAGGCCGTCGCGGGCGTCGGGGAGGGCGCGCGAGTAGATGACGGAGTAGGCGTACTCCAGGAAGCTGGTCCGCATCTCGTCGCCGACGTCGATGTCGACGATGTGTTCCTCGAATTCCTCGGGAGGTGGTGCTGTACGACGGGCCATGGCGCGATTCTCCCCAACGGGCAAGGAGAATCCTGCACGGGCACGCCGTTCGTCCGCTGGACGGTACATTTCAAGCGTGACGGCACAGGACACCGACGAGGTCGCCGGAGCTCCCAGGGACTACCCGGAGCACTGGGAGGCCGATGTCCTGCTGCGCGACGGCCGCACCGCGCACCTCCGGCCGATCCTCCCCGAGGACGCCGAGGGTCTCGTGGACTTCTACGCCCACGTCTCCCAGGAGTCGAAGTACTTCCGGTTCTTCGCCCCGATGCCGACCCTCTCGGACCGCGACGTGAAGCGCTTCACCAACGTCGACTACCACGAGCGGGTCGCGCTGGTGATGACCGTGGCCGAGAAGATCATCGCCGTCGGCCGCTACGACGTGATCGAGAAGGGGCAGGCCGAGGTCGCCTTCCTCGTGCAGGACTCCCACCAGGGGCGCGGCATCGGGCAGCTGCTGCTGGAGCACCTCGCCCAGGCGGGGCGCGAACGAGGGGTCGACCGGTTCGTGGCCGAGGTCCTCCCGGACAACCGCCGGATGATCCAGGTCTTCCGCGAGCAGGGTTACGTCGTCAAGGGCGGCTGGGAGGAGGGGGTGATGCACCTCGAGTTCGACATCGACCCCACCGACACCGCGATCGGCGTGATCGCGGCCCGCGAGCACCGCTCGGAGGCGGCGTCCATCGCCACCTTCCTGAACGCGCGCAGCGTCGCGGTCATCGGCGCCTCCCGGCGCAGCGACACCATCGGCTCGGTGCTGGTGCGCAACCTGGTCCTCGGCGACTACACGGGCCGGGTCTACGTGGTGAACCCGGCGGCGGATGCCGTGGCCGGCATGCCGTCGTACCCGACCGTGAGCGACATCCCCGGCGACGTCGACGTGGCGATCGTCGCCGTGCCGGCCGAGTCGGTGCAGGACGTCGTCCTCGACTGTGCCGCGAAGGGTGTCCACGGGCTGATCGTGATCTCCAGCGGCTTCGCCGAGACGGGGGAGGAGGGCCGCAAGCGGCAGCGCAAGCTGGTGGGGCTGGCCCGCTCCTACGGCCTCCGCCTGATCGGACCCAACTGCCTGGGCGTGATCAACACCGCCCAGGAGGTGTCCCTGAACGCCTCGCTCGCGCCGCTGATGCCGCCGCGGGGGCGAGCCGGGTTCTTCTGCCAGTCCGGGGCGCTGGGATCGGCGATCCTGGAGAAGGTCCGCGGTCGAGGTCTGGGCCTGTCCACCTTCGTCAGCGCCGGCAACAGGGCGGACGTGTCCGGCAACGACCTCCTGCAGTACTGGGAGGAGGACGACGCGACCGAGGTGATCCTGCTCTACCTGGAGTCGATCGGAAACCCGCGCAAGTTCTCCCGGATCGCGCGCCGGGTCTCCCGGTCCAAGCCGATCATCGCGGTCCGCTCCGGCCGGACCACCCAGGGTGTGCCGATGGGCCACGCGGTCCGCCACATCGCCGCGCCACCGGAGGCGGTCGACGCGATGTTCCGGCAGGCCGGGATCATCCAGGTCGACGACCTGGACGAGATGTTCGACGTCGCCCAGCTGCTCGCCCACCAGCCGCTCCCGAGCGGCTCCCGGGTCGCCATCGTCGGCAACTCCGACGCCCTGGGACTCCTCGCCGTCGACGCCGCGGCCGCGAGCGGCCTCACCGTGACCAGCGCGATCGCCCTCGGCGCCGACGCGACCGCCGACGACTTCGAGGACGCGCTGGACGCGGCGATCGACGACGACCACGTGGACGCAGTGGTCGCGGTCTACATCCCACCGCTGGACGCGGGCGGCGAGGAGGTCGCCAACGTGCTCGCCGCCGTCGGGGAACAGTCCGACAAGCCCCTCGTCTCGACGTTCCTGGGGCGTGAGGGCGTGCCCGAGCTGCTTCGTGTGCCCGACCTGGCCGGCCACACCGCCGGTCGCGGCTCGGTGCCCTCCTACCCCGCCGTGGAGGCTGCCGTGCGGGCGCTCGCGCGGGTCGTGGAGTACGCCGCGTGGCTGCAGCGTCACGACGACTCGGTGGCCGTCCTGGAGGACATCGACAACGAGTCGGCGAAACGGCAGGTCAACGAGATCCTGATGCACTCCCCCGACGGGCGGGAGCTGACCGGCCCGGAGCTGCACGACCTGCTCGCGAGCTATGGCATCGACCTGTGGAAGCGGATCCACGTGGCCACGGTCGACGAGGCTCTCGCCGCCGCCGAGGAGCTCGGCTGGGACGTGGTGCTCAAGGCGACGGCGGAGCGCCTGCGCCAGCGACCGGACCAGGCGCACGTGTGGCGCAGCATCCACGAGGCCTCGGACATGCGCGACGCCTGGGACTCCCTGATGGAGATCATCACCGACGCGGCGGACGCCGAGTTCGTGGTGCAGCGCACGGCCGCGCCGGGAGTCCCCGTGGCGATCGCGGGGCTCGAGGACCCGTTGTTCGGGCCGGCCCTCTCGTTCGGCGTCTCGGGTGCCCTCACCGAGCTCGTGGGTGACCGCGCCTTCCGGATCCCGCCCATCAGCGCTCTCGATGCCGCCGAGATGGTGCGTGCCATCAAGGCCGCGCCGCTGCTCTTCGGCTACCGCGGCAGCGAGCAGGTGGACGTCAGCGCGGTCGAGGACCTGATCAGACGGCTCGCCCAGCTCAAGATCGACCTCCCGCAGGTGAGCCAGGTCGACCTGATGCTGGTGCACGCGACCGTGCACGGTGTCGCCGTGCTGCACGGCACGGCCCGGGTGATGCCGGTCGCCGATCCCAGGTCGGACCTGTTCGTGCGACGACTCAGCAACCCGGCGACGGACACGCTCCCCGGCTGAGCTGGCCAATTGGGATGGCCGGGCGCTCGCAGCCCTGACGGCCGGGCACCGTGACACACTGACGGCATGCGTTCCGTTGCCCCCAGCGACCGATTCGACGACCTGGTCGTGGCGATCGACAAGACCGGCTACTACCCGCACGTGGTCGCCGCCGGAGTCCGGTCCGCAGTGGCCGGCGAGCAGGTCTCGTCCTACCTCGTGCACCACGAGCCCACGATCGACCGTGACGAGGTGCGGCGGCACATCACCGTCGCCGTCCTCACGCCCACCCGGCTGATCCTGTGCCACACCGACGAGCACGCCCCCGACGAGCTGCTGCCCGAGCCCTACACGTCCACGTCGAGCGAGGCGATCCGGCTCTCGTCGGTCCGCTCGGTCGTGCTCAACCGGATGGTGGCCAACCCGGCGACGTACGGCGGCAGCGGCGAGCCCACGCCCAGCGAGGTCGTGCTCACGGTCGGCTGGGGCGGGATCAACCGGATCGACCTCGAGCCTGCTGCGTGTGCCGACCCCGAGTGCGAGGCCGACCACGGCTACACGGGAGTGCTCGCCTCCGACGACTTCTCCCTCAGGGTGAGCTCGGCCGCCGACGGTCAGCAGGCGGTCGACGACGTGCTCGCCTTCGCCGAGAGCCTCTCGGCGCGCACCCAGGGCTGAGGTGGCGCCGCTCCAGGCTCGGGCCGGCTTCGTCGAGCCCGACTACTCCGGGCGCTCCCTCGGTGACGTGCTGCCTGCGGTGGCCACCGCTCTCGGTGTCGCGATCGGCATCCACGAGACCTCGCTCGTGCTGCCCCCCGCCCCGGCGTACGTCGTGATGCTCGTCGACGGGCTCGGCCACGAGCTGCTGGCCGAGCACCGGGCGCAGGCGCCGTACCTCCACTCGCTGCTGGGTGAGGAGCCCGCCACCTGCGGCGTCCCCTCGACCACGGCCACCTCGCTCACCTCGCTCGGCACGGCGCTGACGCCGGGCCAGCACGGGCTGGTGGGGTTCACCTCGCGGGTCCCCGAGACCGGAGCCCTGTTGAACTCGCTGTTCTGGGACCAGCCGGTCGACCCCCTGGAGTGGCAGCCGCACCGCACCGCCTTCGACCGGCTCGAGGGTGCCGGCGTGCACACCAGCGTGGTCAGCAAGCGCGAGTTCGCCGGCTCCGGCCTGACGCGGTGCGGCCAGCGGGGTGCGGCGTACGTCGGCGCCGACGACCTCAGCGAGCGGATCGACGGGGCGGTGGCGGGTGCGGGCCGGCGTCCGTCCCTGACCTATGTCTACGACGGAGACCTCGACTGGCACGGACACCGGGCCGGGGTCGACTCGCAGCGCTGGCGCTCCCAGCTGCGCGACATCGACGAGGACGTCCAGGAGCTGCGCGACGCGCTGCCGGACGAGGTACGCCTGCTCGTCGTCGCCGACCACGGGATGGTGGACTCGACGCCCGAGACGCACGTCGACATCGACGAGCAGCCGGGGCTGCGCGACGGCGTGGTCCTGCTCGGTGGCGAGGCGCGGTTCCGGCACGTCTACTGCCGGGGCGGTGCGGTCGAGGACGTCGCGGCCACCTGGCGCTCGGTCCTCGGCGACAAGGCCACCGTGCTCACCCGCGACGAGGCGATCGCCCGCGGCTGGTTCGGCACGGTGGACCACGGCGTACGCCTGCGCCTCGGCGACGTCGTCGTGGCCGCCCACGACGACTGGGCGCTGATGAGCTCGCAGGACTTCAAGTACGAGATGACCCTGATCGGCCTGCACGGCTCCCTCACCTCCCGGGAGATGCACATCCCGATCCTGGTGAGCTAGGGGCGTCGGAGTACCCGGCTAACCGGGTACTCATGGCTCCTTCGGGCGTTGCAACACCCCAACAAGCCATGGATACCCGGTTAACCGGGTATCCCTGCACCCTCACGCGAACGGCAGGGGCTCGGCCACCATCGAGATGGCGCGGGCGCGGGAGGCGGTCATCCGGCGTCGGTGGTGGGCGCGGCAGAGCACCTCGTAGGCCACCTCGGCGGGGGTCTCGCTCTCGACGTCGCCGACGACGATCACCTCGCCCTCGGTGATCATCTCGCCGTCGAGGGTGCGGGCGTTGTGGGTGGCGCGCTTGCCGCACCAGCACAGCGCTTCGACCTGCAGGACGTTCATCCGGTCGGCGAGCTCGACCAGGCGCTGCGACCCCTCGAACAGCTGGGTCCGGAAGTCCGTGAGGATGCCGAAGGCGAAGACGTCGATCTGCAGCTCGTCGACGATCTTGGCCAGCTGCTCGATCTGGGGCCCGGTGTAGAACTGGGCCTCGTCGCAGATCAGGTAGTCGATCCGGGCGCCGTGGGTGAGGTCCTCGACGACGTACCGCCAGAAGTCGAACGCGCCGTCGACCTCGAGCGCGTCGTGGGTCAGGCCGAGACGGGAGGAGACCATCGCCTCGCCGGCGCGGTCGTGGGTGGTGAAGATCCGACCGACCCGCCCGCGCGCCGCGTGGTTGTGGTTGGTCTGCAGGGCGAGTGTGCTCTTCCCGGAATCCATCGTCCCGGTGAAGAATTGGAGTTCGGCCATCGGGGAGGATCATGCCATGAGCTCTCCACTGGTCGACGTCGACGAACTCGTCGCGCTGCTCGCGGACGACGCCTGCACGCTGCTGGACGTCCGCTACCGGATGGGTGGTCCTCCCGGAGCCGAGGAGTTCGCCCGCGGGCACGTCCCCGGGGCGGCGTACGTCGACCTCGACAGCGCACTCGCGTCGGCACCCGGGCCGCGTGGTCGGCACCCGCTTCCCGACCCGGAGGTCTTCCAGGAGGCGATGCGTGCTGCCGGGGTCAGTGAGCACCGCCCGGTCGTGGTGTACGACGACTGGGCCGGCCGCGCCGCCGCACGGTGCTGGTGGCTGCTGCGCTGGTCGGGCCACCGTGACGTGCGCGTGCTCGACGGCGGCTGGTCCGCCTGGGTGGCGGCGGGCCAACCATCCGCTGACGACCACCCGACGCCGACCAGGGGCGACTTCACCGCCCGACCGGGGGAGATGACCGTCCTGGAGCCGGACGAGGTCCTCGACCACGCCGAGCGCGGCGTGCTGATCGACGCCCGCAACCCGGAGCGGTTCCGTGGCGACGAGGAGCCGGTCGACCCGGTGGCCGGCCACATCCCCGGGGCGGTGAACGTGCCGACGGGGGAGAACCTCACCGCCGACGGCCGGTTCCGGACCCCGGCCGAGCTGCGCACGGTCTATGCCGCCGCAGAGGGAAACGACGTGGCGGCCTACTGCGGGTCGGGCGTGACCGCAGCCCACGACATCCTCGCGATGGAGGTCGCCGGGATCGAGGCGGGCCTCTACCCAGGGTCCTGGAGCGAGTGGGTGGCCGACCCGGCCCGACCGGTGGCCACGGGCGCCGGGTGACCCGCACCCGCGCGCTGCTCCGGGCGTGTCACCCCGGTCCCAGCGCAGCCGTCACCACGCTGACGGCGCTCCTCGCCACCGGCGCCGGACTGGGGCTCGCCAGGGGTGCCCTCGTGACTGCCGCAGTGGCGACCGGGCAGCTCAGCATCGGCTGGTCCAACGACCTCATCGACTCCGCGAGGGATCGCCAGGCCGGTCGCGTGGACAAGCCGGTCGCCGGGCAGGAGGTCAGCGAGGCCCTGGTCCGTCGGGCGACCACCGTCGCCCTGGCCGCCTGCGTGGTGCTCTCGCTGGCGTGCGGGCTGGCGTCGGGCCTGGTCCACCTCGTGCTGGGCGTCGGCTCGGGATGGGCCTACAACCTCGTCCTCAAGCGGACGGTGTGGTCTGCCGTTCCCTACGCCGTGGCCTTCGGTTCGCTGCCTGCCGTCGTCACCCTGGCGCTCGCGGAGCCGGAGCTGCCAGGACCGTGGACGATCCTGGCCGGGGCACTGCTCGGCGTCGGTGCCCACCTGCTGAACGCGCTGCCCGACCTGGCCGACGACGTGGCCACCGGGGTCCACGGGCTGCCCCAGAGGCTGGGCGCACGCCGGGTGCGCCTCCTGGCACCCCTGGTGCTCCTGGCGGGCTCCGCCGCTGCCCTGCTCGGCCCGGCGGACGCGGGAGCTTCCGCGACGGTGGCTGTCTTCGCGGTGACCGTCGTGCTGGCTCTCGTCGCGATGACCACGCGTGGACGGCTGCCGTTCCTCGCGGCGATCGGAATCGCCCTGGTCGACGTGCTCAGCCTCGTCGTCTCTACGTGAGGGGCGGGTCCATCGGTCGGACGTCGACCACCGCGGCCGGGCTCAGCGGTCCGTAGATGTGCGGGTAGGTGTCGCTGCCCACCTCGTCCTCGCGCCACGGCACGTCGAGCCGGTCGGTGTCGATGGTCAGCAGGAGCAGCGGTTCACCCGCGTCGCGGTAGTAGCGGTCGAAGACACCAGCCGTCTGGTCCTCGCGGGAGGCGTGCAGGAAGCCCTCCTGCTCGAGGGTGCGACCACGGGTGGACGTCGTGTAGCTGCCGGACGCCTCCGCGGCCTCCCAGTCCGTGACCGTGGCGATGTGGAAGATCCGCACGGCGACCTACCAGTGCACGCCCTGGAAGGCCCTGGCCAGCGCCTTCTGCAGGCTGACCCGCTCGGTCCGGGCCTCGGGGTCGTTCCCGCGGGCCGCCGACGAGTCGGGGAAGACCTGGTAGGCGACGTGCAGCAACCGGAACGCCGCCTTGGGAGCGAGGGTGTGCGCGAGCGCACCGAGGTTGCCGGTCTTGGTGTTGATCTCGTGCGGCCGCTCGACCAGCGCCGTGATCACCTTGCCGGCGGCCTGCGCCGGGCTGATGGCCGGGAACCGGTCGTACATCTTCGTGGGCGCGATCATCGGCGTGCGCACCAGCGGCATGTGGATGCTGGTGAAGGAGACGCCGTCGCTGATCAGCTCGCTGGACACGACGTTGCTCCAGGCGTCGAGGGCTGCCTTGGACGCGACGTACGCCGAGAACCGGGGCGGGTTGGTGAGCACGCCGATCGAGGAGATGTTCACGATGTGCCCGGACTTCTGCTCCCGCATCTTCGGCAGCAGTCCCATCACCAGGCGGATCGCGCCGAAGTAGTTCAGCTGCATGGTGCGCTCGAAGTCGTGGAAGCGGTCCTCGCTGAGCTTCAGCGAACGGCGGATGGAGCGGCCGGCGTTGTTGACGACGAAGTCGATGTGGTCGAAGTCCTCGGACAGCTGCTTGGTGAGCGCGTCGATCGCGTGCAGGTCGGAGAGGTCGCAGGGATAGGAGTACGCCGTGCCGCCCTGGCTCTCGATCAGCCGCTTGGTGGCCTCGAGCTTGTCGGCCCCCCGGGCGACCAGGATCGGGATGGCGCCGGCCTTGGAGACCTGGAGGGCCGTGACCAGGCCGATGCCCGAGGAGGCACCGGTGATCACCACGGTCTTGCCGGTGAGCGCCTTGACGGTGGCGGAGTCGCTCTTGATCGAGTCGTCGAGCACCTCCTCCCACCACGACCACAGGGTCGAGGAGTAGGAGTCGAGATCGGGCACGGAGATCCCCGAGCCGGCGAGCGCCTTCTCGGTGCTGCGCGAGGCGTAGACCGAGGGGAAGGAGATGTGCTCGAGCACCTCGGGTGGGATGCCGAGGCGACCGATGGTCTGCGAGAGCGCGAGGTGGACCCCGGCGTTGCGCAGCGCGACGCCCATCAGGGTCTTGGGGCGCAGGGCGTGGGGGAGCATGCCCGTCGGCACCAGGTTGGTGACGCTGCGGTCCACGGGCACGGCGAACTGGGGAGCCTTGGCCGCCGCCGCGAAGGTGTTGATCAGCCCGACGGTGTTCTGCGGCTCCGGGTTGACCAGGTGGAACGCCTGGCCGTCGAGCCCCGGCTTGTGGGCGATGTGCTCCATCGCGCTGGCGACGTAGTCGACCGGCACCACGTTGGTGTCACCGAGGTCGACGCCCACCAGGGGCATCCAGCCGGGCAGCGAGTCGCGCAGCCGCTTGAGCACGGGGAAGAAGTAGTAGGGACCGTCGACCTTGTCCATCGCACCGGTGTCGGAGTCGCCGACCACGATCGCGGGGCGGTAGACGCGCCACGGCACGGTGGACTCCTCGCGGACGATCTTCTCCGACTCGAACTTCGTGCGGTGGTACGGCGAGGGCAGGCGCTGGCCCTCGTCGAACATCGACTCGTCGAAGACGCCGCGGTAGTCACCGGAGGCCGCCACGGAGGAGACCTGGTGGAAGTGGCCCACCTCGAGCTTGCCGGCGAGCTCCACGGCGTTGCGGGTGCCGCCGACGTTCATCGTCTCGTTCATCTCGTCGGAGGCGGTCATGTCGTAGATCGCGGCCAGGTGGAAGAAGTGCTCGATCTCGTCCTTGTGGGCGGTCACCCACTGGGTGCTCACCCCCAGGTCGGGCTCGCCGAGGTCGCCGATCACCGGGGTGACCCGGTCGGTGCCCCACTGCTGGATCAGTGCCTCGAGGCGGTCACGCGAACCCTCGCGGCACAGCGCGAAGATCTCGCCCTCACGGTTGTCGACCAGCTCCTGGACGAGGTAGCGACCGATGAACCCGGTCGCTCCGGTGACGAAATAGGCCATGGTGAGTACCGCTCTCGGAGGTCGGGTCTGGGTCGCTTGCCATTCAACTCGCGCCGGACCTGATCAGTCACGCGATTGAGACGATATTACCGGCGAGTAACCCCGAGGGACAGTCCTGGGACGCGTGGGGCTGGTCACGCGCGGAGGCTCGTGCGGGTGGAGCGGGACGGGCTACTCGCCCTTGCCGCCGCCGAACATGATCTCGTCCCACGACGGCACCGAGGAACGGCCCTTCTTGCGAGGGGCCGGCGACGGCGCCTCGTCCTCCGGGCCGGCGGGCTCGTCGGTGTCGGAAGCCTGGTCGCCTCGGTCTCGGCCACGGGCAGGGGCACGTCGTCGGGGGCGGGCGTGGGGGTGGCGATCCAGTCCGCGTCGGCGGTCTCGGCGAGCGGGTCCGGCGAGGGGGCGGCCTCGACGGGGACCTCGGGCGTCAGCTCCTCGGCGCCCTGGGGCCGGTCGCGCACCAGCTCGATGGCGTCGTCGCCGAGCGGCAGCTCGTCCTGGGCCGGCACCGAGGAGAGCCTGCGCACCTGCGCCGCACGGGTGCCGGCGGCGGGCGCGGGCCCGGGGGCCGCCAGCTCTCCGGTGAGGACCCGCGCGTCGTCGTTCTCGGCGACGACGTAACGGCCGGGGAGGTCGTGGGTGAACTCGGCGGTGCGGGCGCTGCCCGAGACGGTGTACGACGCGACGAGGGCCCAGCGCCCGTCCGGGCGGCGCCAGGAGTCCCACTCGACGTCCTCGTCGTGCAGCGAGTGCTCGGCGAGGTGCTGCTCGGTGGCCTCGCCGAGCGTGCGGGCCTGGCTGGTGGCCTCGCCCGACCGGCGCCGGAGCGAGGCCTTCAGGGCGGTCTGGGCGACGTGGGCGCGCTCGGCGAGCACCGGGCCGGCGTACGGCATGATCGCCTCGACCGTGGTCTTCGCGGCGTCCGCGACGTCCTCGGGAGACTCGCCCGCGCGGATGCGCGCCTGGATGTCTCGGGGGCGCAGTGCGCTGTCCATCTTCATCTCCAACTGGCCGAGTCGAGCGTTCTCGCCACGCAGTGCTGCACGCAGCCGGGTGTCCACGCGAACGGCGTACTCCTCGCCCGAAGAGCTGATCAGGACGAGGGTCGTTCCGTCCTCGCTCAGCCCCACCGGGGTGAGGTCCTGCATGCCTTTGCCGCTCCTTCGATCGCACCTGCGGCCCGAGCCTACTTCAGCGTGAGGCGGCCGGGAGCCGGGCGACGCGCCGGGGGAGGACCCGAGCGGGAGAGCGGCGGTTTCGGCCCGTGGCCGCCCTACCCTTCGTCCATGGGCGACCAGAGCACGCTGCTCCTCGTGCTCGACCTGTGCGGCATCTTCGTCTTCGCCATCTCCGGCGCCCTGGTCGGCGTGCGCAAGCAGCTCGACATCTTCGGAGTGCTCGTCCTCGCCGGCGTCACGGGGCTCGGAGGCGGCTTCCTGCGCGACGTGCTCATCGGCGAGACGCCACCGGCGGCCCTGACTGACTGGCGCTACCTGATGGTCCCGGTCGTGGCCGGGCTGGTCACCTTCGCCTTCCACCCCGCGCTCGGGCGCCTCGAGCCCGTGGTGAACGTCTTCGACGCCGCCGGGCTGGGACTGTTCTGCGTCACGGGCGCCCTCATCTCCCTGGACTCCGGGCTCGGTCTCGCTCCCTCGGCGCTGATGGGGATGGTCACCGGCATCGGCGGCGGGATCGCCCGCGACCTGCTTGCCGGGCGCCTGCCGGTGGTGTTCTCCAGCGAGCTGTACGCCACCCCTGCCCTGCTGGGCGCCACCTGGGCGGTGGTCGCCTCGGAGATCGGGCTCTCGGAGGCGGCCGTCGCGCTTCCGGGCGTGGCCATCTGCTTCGGGCTGCGCGTGCTGGCGCTGTGGCGCAACTGGCACGCACCGCTGCCACGCGGGTCGGCCAGCGTCTAGCGTCGAGACGCTCGCTGCTCAACCACCGAGGACGCGGTCCAGGTAGGCGTTGGTGAACATCCGGTCGGGGTCCAGCCGGTCGCGCAGCGCCTGGAACTCCTGCCAGCGCGGGTACGCCGGCGCGAGGTCCGCGGCGGTGCGCGTGTGCAGCTTGCCCCAGTGGGGGCGGCCGTCGTGGCCGCGCATGATCTCCTCGATGCCGCGGAAGTAGTCGGTGTGGTCGGTCTGCGGGTTGGTGTGGAAGGCCAGGTAGACCGAGTCGCGGGCGTACGCCGTGGACAGCGGTACGTCGTCGGCGGGACACACCCGGATCTCCACGGGGAAGCTGATCCGCCAGTCGCTCGCGTCGATCAGGGCACGAGCCTCGCGGAGCGCCTGGACGCCCGCCTCGCGGGGCACGGCGTACTCCATCTCCCGGAAGACCACCCGGCGAGGGGAGGTGAACACCTTGTGCGGGACGTCGCTGTAGCGACGTTCGCTGAGGGCGCGGCCGGAGATGTCGTTGAGCCGGGGGACGAGCGCGGGTCTCAGGTTGGTCAGGTGGTTGCTCCAGCCGAAGACCCGGTTCGAGAGGAACTCGTCGTCCAGCCAGGCCCGGAACCGCGACAGTGGCTCGGCCGGTTCGAGGCTGCGGTTGTTGCGCTTGGTGAGCAGCCGGTCGGTGTGCGGGAACCAGTACATCTCGAAGTGCTCGTTGCTCGCGGCCAGCTCGTCGAAGCGGTCGAGCGCCTCGTCCCAGCGCATCGGCGCCTCGTGGGCCGCCAGGGTGAACAGCGGCTCGACACGCAGCGTGACCGAGGTGAGGATGCCGAGCGCCCCCAGACCGATCCGCGCCAGGGCCAGCACGTCCGGGTTCTCCTCGGCGTCGGCCCGGAGCAGGGTGCCGTCTCCCGTGACCATCTCGAGGCCCGCGACCTGGGCGCTGAGCGAGGCCACCCGTCCTCCGGTCCCGTGGGTCCCGGTCGAGATGGCACCGGCGATCGTCTGCTCGTCGATGTCACCCATGTTGTGCAGCGACAGGCCGAGCTTCTCCAGGGCGGTGTTCAGCTCGTGCAACGGCGTACCGGCGAGCACGGTGATGGTCATCGCGTCACGGTCGACGCCGACGACACCTCGGAGGCTGTCCGGGCGCAGGAGCAGGCCGTCGGTGAGGGCGATGTCGGTGAAGGAGTGGCCGGTGCCCGGCATCTTCACCACGAGGTCCTGGTGGCGGGCCGACAGCACGGCGTCGACCACGTCTCCGGCATCGTGCGGGGTGAGCTCGCCCATCGGGTGCGCCGTGCTCAGCCCCGACCAGTTGGTCCATGTGCCCATGCGCGGCAGGTTAGCCCGCCACCTCCTGGTCGGCTCGCCTGGCTGCCCGGGGGGCGCGCACCGCGATCCCGGAGATCGCGGCGAGCACGGCCGAGGCGGTGCACACCCAGTACGCCGCCGACCCGCTCACCTCGTCGGCCATCACGCCGGCGAGCCAGGCTCCCGGCGCGATGCCGGCACTGACGCCCGTCTGCACGAACCCCATCGCCTCGTTCAGCCGGGACCGCGGCACCGAGGCCTCGATCAGGGAGAACAGCGCGATCAGCGTCGGGGCGAGGGTCAGCCCGGTGACGAACAGGGCGAGCGTGACGATCGGCAGCCCCGGCAGGAACGGCAGCGAGACCGTCCCGACGGCCAGCAGCACCATCCCGATCCGGGCGCGCTCCAGCGGGCCGCGCTGCCACTGGCCCGCGCCGGCGACGACACCGGCGATCAGGCTGCCCAGGGAGAAGGCGCCGAGCATCAGGCCGGACACGGCCTTGTGTCCCTCGTCGTCGGCGAAGGCCACCGTGGCCACCTCGAGGGCCCCGAACAGGCTGCCGAGGGCCAGCGCGCCGACCGTCAGCGGGACGAGCAGACCCCACGGCATCGGGGCGCGGGCCACGGTCCGGTCGCGCGGGTGAGCGGGTGGCTCGGTCCGGCGTTGTGCCGCCAGGGCGACCGTGCCCACGGTGCCCGCGACGAGCGCCACGACCAGCCCGGACTGGGGCGCGAAGGACGTGGCCAGGAGCGTGACCAGGGCGGGCCCGGTCACGAACACCACCTCGTCGGCGATGCCTTCGACGGCGAAGGCCGTGTGCCGCTCGCTGGGGCGCTCGAGCAGGTGGGCCCAGCGGGCGCGGACCATGGTGCCGATCTGGGGGATGGCGGCGCCTGCCAGGGCGGCCAGCAGCTGTGGCCACGGCAGCGGCCAGTCCCCGACGATCGAGAGGATCATCAGGGTGGTCGAGAGCGCGAAGACCACCGCGTCGACGTACAGCACGCGGCGCTGGCCGAACCGGTCGGCCAACCGGCCGTGCGGGACGGCGAAGGCCGCGTTCCCGATGATGTACGCCGCGGAGACCTGCCCGGCCAGGGCGTAGGAACCGGTGAGCGACGAGACGAGCAGCACGATGCCGAGCGTCATCATCGAGATGGGCAACCGTGCCACCAGCCCGGTCGCCGAGAAGGCGACGGCGCCGGGATAGGAGAAGACCCGGCGGTAGGAGGTGAGCACCGGCCGAGCCTAGAAGGTTGTCGGCACCTTCTAGGCTGGCCCCATGCTGGAGACGAAGCCGTACGACGCCCTGTTGCTCGTCTCCTTCGGTGGCCCGGAGAAGGCGGAGGACGTCGTGCCGTTCCTGCGCAACGTCACCGCCGGCAAGGACATCCCCGACGAGCGCCTCGAGGAGGTCGGCCAGCACTACTACGACCTCGGCGGACGCAGCCCGATCAACGACCAGAACCGGGCCTTGATCGCAGCGGTCGAGGCCGACCTGTCGGCCGGCGGCGTCGACCTCCCGGTCTACTGGGGCAACCGCAACTGGGACCCCTACCTGCGCGACGCCCTGGAGCAGATGCGGTCGGACGGCATCTCCCGGGCCGCGGTCCTCGTCACCAGCGCCTACTCCTCCTACAGCGGGTGCCGCCAGTACCGCGAGGACCTCGCCGCGGCCGTGGCCGAGGTCCCGGACGCGCCCCAGCTCGACCGGTTGCGGCACTACTTCAACCACCCCGGCTTCATCGAGCCGATGGTCGACGCCACCCTCGCCGTGCTCGCCGAGCTGCCGGAGGAGGCCCGCAGGGGAGGGCACATCGCGTTCGTGACGCACTCGATCCCGATCGACATGAACGACCACAGTGGCCCGCGCGGTGGTGCCTACGTGGCCCAGCACCGGGTCGTGGCCGCCGAGATCGTCGAGCGGGTCCGCGAGGAGACCGGACACCGCTACCCCTCCGAGGTGGTCTTCTGCTCGCGGTCCGGGCCGCCCCACGTCCCGTGGCTGGAGCCCGACGTCAACGACCACCTCCGCTCGCTGAAGGAGCGCGGCGTGCCCGGCGTGGTCGTGGTGCCGATCGGGTTCGTCTCCGACCACATGGAGGTGATCTACGACCTCGACACCGAGGCCCGGGCCACCGCCGAGGAGATCGGGCTCCCGTTCGCGCGAGCAGCGACGGCCGGGCTCGACCCGAGGTTCGTGGCGATGGTCCGCGACCTCCTCCTGGAGCGCGCGGCCGCCGAGCGGGGCGAGTCACCGGACCGGGCCGCGACCGGGTCCGAGGCGGTGTGGGACGTGTGCCCGGCCGGGTGCTGCCGCAACCCGCGCGGTCCCAGGCCGGCCCTGTGCGGCCAGGACTGACGATGGCCCCGGAAGAGGCGTGGAACAGACTCACGACTCCGAGGACGCTCGCCTGCTGGACCTGGCCCTCGTCACCGCCCGCGAGGCAGGGGCGCTGGTCGTGGCCCTGCGTGAGCGCGGCGTCGCCGTCGCCGCCACCAAGTCCAGCCCGGTCGACGTGGTGACCGCGGCCGACCGGGCCTGTGAGGAGCTCATCCGCGAGCGGCTGCTCGGCGCGCGACCCGGTGACGGGTTCGTCGGCGAGGAGGGTGCCGACGTCGAGTCCACGTCCGGCGTGACGTGGGTCGTGGACCCCATCGACGGGACGGTCAACTACCTCTACGGGATCCCGCACTACGCCGTCTCGATCGCCGCGATGCGCGGAGACCGGGCTGTGGCCGGCGTCGTACGCAACCCCGCCGCGGAGGTGGAGTACGCCGCGCTGCTGGGCGGGGGCGCCACCTGCAACACGGCGCCCCTCCGGGTCCGCAGCACGCCTCCGCTCGCACAGGCCCTGATCGGAACCGGCTTCGGCTACGAGACCCGCGCCCGCGCCCGCCAGGCCCGGGCGGCGGCCCGGATGCTCCCGCAGGTGCGCGACATCCGGCGCCAGGGATCGTGCGCGCTGGACCTGTGCGCCGTGGCCGCCGGGATGCTCGACGCCTACGTCGAGGAGGGGCCGCACATCTGGGACCACGCCGCCGGAGCATTGGTCGCTGCGGAGGCCGGAGCCCGGGTCGAGGTCTGGACCACCGCGGCCGCCATGGAGCTCGTCGTGGCCGCTCCTGAGGACGGCTGGTCCGCCTTCTCGGCCCTGGTCAGGGACTGCGGTTACCTCGACGACTCATCCATGCTCTAAGGTTCGCCATCTTCCGTGCAGAAAAGCGCGGGTGGGAGCGGGAACAACCACCGAACCGGGTGCGTTCACGTCTCGTCCGACACGCACGGACCGCACTCCGGGGAATGGGTGTGCACAATCGCCGCGACTAGTGCACAATCACCGCCGTCACGGGGATGCGAAGCAGCGAGGAGCATCGGGGCTTCGATCAGGGCACTTGCCCGACCGATCACCCGGGACCGACTGGGACTTGGGAGCAGGAGAAAGAGCATGGCAACCGACTACGACGCACCACGCAAGACAGAGGAAGAGCAGAGCGAGGACAGCCTCGAGGAGCTCAAGGCCCGCCGTCACGACAAGAACTCCGGCAAGGTCGACGAGGACGAGGCCGAGGCGGCCGAGTCCTTCGAGCTGCCCGGAGCCGACCTCTCGCACGAGGAGCTGGCCGTCGAGGTCAAGCCCAAGCAGCTGGACGAGTTCACCTGCATGAGCTGCTTCCTGGTGCACCACCGCAGCCAGCTCGCGGACGAGAAGAAGCTGATCTGCCGCGACTGCGCATAAGCGCCACCGACCCACGAACACGAAGGGCCGCCCCCGACCGGGGGCGGCCCTTCGTCGCGTTCGGAGTCAGCCGCAGTCAGGTGGTGGGCGTCGGCGCGCTGTCGTCCTGGTCGTCCTTCTGGAGCCCGGGAGGAAGGTGTCCGGTCGACTTCGCGTAGTAGTTCGCGGCATGGCGCGTCGCGAGCATCCTGGCGATCTGCACCGCGGTGCCGCTGACCGTGGCCCACAGGAGCGCCTCCCACAGGTCGACGTCCGGGTCGGCGGGGTTGGCCGGCGGATTCTTGCCGGTCGCCTTCTGCCAGGCCGTGGTGAGGCTCTTGCGTGCAACGGTCGCGCCGATCAGTGCGGCGAGCAGGGAGAAGATCGACCAGATCTTCGAGCTGTCCTTGCTGCCGTCCGACGTGTCTTTGTCCTTGGCCATGTCTGCCTCTCGCTGATGCTCGTGCAACGTCTTGGTCAGTGCCCGGGATCTCGTGACACCACTGACCCCGTACCCCCTCAACCCTAGTCAGAACCGCTGCCGAGCGCCGGACCGGCCGTGGCCAGGACGGCGGCCAGCTCGTCGGGATGGCGCGTGGAGAGCAACCAGTACGGCGTCGGGTCGGCCGGGTCCCGCACCGGGATCCGGACAGCGCGCTTGAGGTAGGGCCGGGTGAGCAGGAACGCACGCGCGTCCGCCTCGACCCCGTGGACGCGACGCGTCTCCTCGGGGTCCAGCGTCTCCGCCGGGCCGATCAGGTCGACGGAGATGTGCGCCCTTCCGGCGTACAGCACCTGGTCACGCACCGCCACCTGGGCGTTGCCGAACCACAGGAAGAGCCCGACCATGACGAGCAGCAGGGCCCCGGTCGCCGACCAGGCCGCCCAGGCCGGCATCGCCACCACGAAGGCCAGCCACAGGGTGGCCAGCAGCATCGTGGCCTGGACCCACCAGCGCAGCGGCACGCTCAGGCGCTCTGAGTAGGAGGCGGGCGAGGGCACGGGCAAAGCCTGTCACCACGGACGCGGGTGGCCGCCGGTAGGGTCGCGAGCCATGGTGCAGATCTCGCTGTTGCGGCTCGATCCGGAGCTTCCGGCGCCGTCGTACGCCCACCCCGGCGACGCCGGCGCCGACATCCACGCGGCGGTCGAGGTGACCCTGCAGCCGGGGGAGCGGGCCCTGGTGCCCACCGGCATCGCCCTGGCGCTCCCCGAGGGGTTCGTCGCCCTGGTGCACCCGCGGTCGGGGCTCGCGGCCAGGCACGGGATCTCGATCGTGAACGCTCCCGGGACCATCGACGCGGGGTACCGCGGCGAGGTCAAGGTGTGCCTCGTGAACACCGACACCGACGAGCCCTTCACCGTCCGGCGAGGTGACCGGATCGCCCAGCTGGTGATCCAGCGGTTCGAGACGGCCGCGTTCGTGGAGGTCGTCGACCTGCCGGACTCGGTGCGCGGGGACGGGGGCTACGGTTCGACCGGAGGATTCACCCAGCTCGAGCAGTCGCCGGACGAGGTCCGGCCAGGAGGCGCAACAACGTGAGGTTCGGTCGCAAGTCAGGCTCGCAGGAGCCCGATGACGGCTCCGTCGAGGAGAACGATGCCTCGTCCGACCCGGTCGAGGCGGCGGTCGGGCCCTTCGACATCTCCGAGGTCGACGAGGAGACCCGCGACTGCGTCGACCTGGGCAGCCTGCTCGTGACGCCCGTCGGCGAGATGGAGCTGCGGCTCCAGGTCGAGGAGGAGAGCGGGGCGGTGATCGCTGCCGTGCTCGTCGCCGAGGAAGGCGCGCTCGAGCTGCGCGCGTTCGCCGCCTCCCGAGGTGGTGGGGCCTGGGACGAGCTGCGTCCCCGCATCGCCGCCGAGACGGCTCGGATGGGCGGAACGGTCACCGAGCAGGAGGGCAGCTTCGGCACCGAGATGCTCTGCCACGTGCCGGTGGAGGACGAGAACGGTCAGCTCGTCACGCAGGCGAGCAGGATCGTGGCCCACGAGGGGAGCGCGTGGTTGCTGCGCGCGACGCTGATGGGCCTGCCCGCGGTCGACGCCCGGAAGGCCGGTCCGTGGGAGGAGACGATCCGCCAGACCGTCGTACGTCGTGGCCGCGAAGCGATGGCGCCGGGCTCCGCGCTGCCCCTCGCGCTGCCTCCCGAGGCCAGGCGCGTCGACTGAACCGTCGGTCGGCCGACCCGCCACTGACTACGCTTTGAGCATGTCCGAGCACAAGAGTCGCCTGCGCACCTCGATCAGCCGCTGGGCGAACCAGGACCGCGCGGAGGCGCGGGAGCTGCGCAAGGACACCGAGAAGGCCGGCCTGGTCGCCATCCGCGAGGCGCCCGATCGGCGGAAGGTCGTCGTGGGAGGCACCCTGAAGACCGTGACGCTCCGGCCCCGAGGTGGGGTCCCGGCGCTCGAGGCCGAGCTGTACGACGGGTCGGGCTCGATCAACGTGGTGTGGCTGGGCCGCCGCCGGATCGGCGGCATCGTGCCCGGACGGGCGATCCGGGTCGAGGGCCGGATCGGCGTCCAGGACGGGGTCAGGATGATGTACAACCCGCGCTACGACCTGAGGCCGATGTGAGTGCTGCATGAGCGAGACCACCACCCGGACGGTCGAGGAGGTCGTCCGCAAGCAGCTCGGCGACGCCCTCGGCGGCGGACGGGGGATGCTCGAGGCGGCGGTGCCCACCATCGCGTTCACCGTGCTGTTCCTGACCCTGCACGACCTCCGGCTCGCCATCATGGTCAGCGTCGGCTGCGCCGGCGTGCTGCTCCTGGTGCGCCTGGTCCAGCGCTCGTCGCCGCAGTTCGTGCTCAACGCGCTGCTCGGCATCGGCATCGGCGCCCTGTTCGCATGGCGGGCGGCCCGCGGCGGTGGTGATGCGGGCGACCAGGCGCTCGCCTACTTCGCACCCGGGTTGATCTACAACCTCGGCTACGCGCTGCTGATGGTGTTCACGATCGTGATCAGCTGGCCCATCGTCGGGTTCATCGTGGGCAGCGTCGCCGGTGGCGACCCCACGGCCTGGCACGCGGACCGTGACGTCGTCCGGCTGTGCAGCCGGCTCACCTGGCTGCTGGCCCTGCCGTGCCTGCTCCGCGTGCTCGTGCAGGGGCCGATCTACCTCGCCGGGCGCAACGGCTGGTGGTCGACCGACTCCGCGGTCGCTGCCCTCGGCTTCGCCAAGCTGGGGATGGGCTGGCCGCTCCAGCTCGCTGCCCTGGCGGCGATGCTGTGGGTGCTGACCCGCAACCGGACACCGATCGAGCAGGGGCACCCCGAACCGCACCTGTGAGCGGCTCAGTCCTTGTCGCGTCCGTGCTCGGTGGGAGCGAGCATCCGCTCCAGCTCCTCCTCGACCTCGGCCGGCACCACGAACAGCAGCTCGTCCCCGGACTCGATCGGCTGCTCCGGGTCGGGCGTGTAGACCTGCCCGTCGCGCAGGATCGTCACGAGCGAGCAGTTCTCCGGGAACGGGATCAGACCCGCGGGCTTCCCGACGTACGGCGAGTCGGTGGGCAGCGTCATCTCGACGAGGTTGGCGTTGCCCTGGCGGAACGTGAACAGGCGCACCAGGTCGCCGATCGAGACGGCCTCCTCGACCAGGGCGGACATGATCCGCGGGGTCGAGACGTTGACGTCGACGCCCCAGGCCTCGGTGAACAGCCACTCGTTGTTGGGGTGGTTCACCCGGCCGACCGTGCGCGGGACGCCGAACTCGGTCTTGGCGAGCAGCGAGGTCACCAGGTTGGCCTTGTCGTCACCGGTCGCGGCGATCACCACGTCGCAGTCCTGCAGCCTGGCCTCCTCGAGCGAGGAGAGCTCGCAGGAGTCGGCGAGCAGCCACTCCGCGTCCGGGACGCGGTCGGGCTTGATCGAGCCGGGTTCCTTGTCGATGAGCAGGACCTCGTGGCCGTTGCCGATCAGCTCACGAGCGATCGACCGTCCCACGGCTCCGGCACCTGCGATGGCAACGCGCATCAGGTGATGCCTCCTGCTCCATGGCCGTAGCGAGCGGCGCATCCACGGGATGCATCGCAAGGCGGACGAAGGAGCCGTGGCGGAGCCACGGCGACTGAGGACAACGAAGCGAGGCGCCCGTGGGGCGTCGCGCAGCCGGCCATTGGAGCAGGAGTCGTCACCTTAGTCGTCCTCCGGGCCCTTCTTGAGCACGTCGTAGACGCCGCTGGCCTTCTCCTCGCGCATCACGAGGTGCAGCATGTCGCCCTCCTGGATCACGGTCTCGCGCGTGGGCAGCATCCCGGCGCCCAGGCGGTCGATCCAGGCGATCCGGCTGCCCGACTGCTCCTGCAGCTGGACGGTGCGATGCCCGACCCAGGTCTCCGGGACCACGATGTGGTCGACCCGGATCGTGCCCGAGGGGTCGCGGAAGTCGGGTTCGGCCCCCGCGGGGAGGATCCGGCGGAGCACCTGGTCCGCGGTCCAGCTCACCGTGGCGACGGTGGTGATGCCCAGACGCTGGTAGACCTCGGCGCGGCCGGGGTCGTAGATGCGGGCCACCACCTGCTGGATCCCGAAGGTCTCCCGGGCCACGCGCGCGGCGATGATGTTGGAGTTGTCACCGCTGCTCACGGCTGCGAAGGCGTCGGCGCGCTCGATGCCCGCCTCGGCCAGCACCGCCTGGTCGAAGCCGTAGCCGGTGACCTTGGTGCCGTTGAACGAGGGACCCAGTCTGCGGAACGCGTCGGGGTTGCTGTCGATGACGCTGACGGTGTGGTTGCGGTCCTCGAGGCTTCGCGCGAGCGTCGAACCGACGCGGCCACAGCCCATGATCACAACGTGCACGGTGCGAACACTAGTAGGTCCGACGCCGGAGCGGCGCGCAGTGCTCTAGCCTCCAAGTGTGGGCGTCGGAAATGTCTCGAAGCGGATCCTGCTCGGCCGCAAGCTGCGCAGCTCCCAGTTGGGAGACACGCTGCTGCCGAAGCGCATCGCGCTGCCCGTCTTCGCGAGCGACGCGTTGTCGTCGGTGGCCTACGCACCGGACGAGATCTTCATCATGCTCTCGGTGGCCGGCGCCTCGGCGTACGTCTTCAGCTGGAGGATCGACGTCGCCGTCGCGGTCGTGATGCTCACGGTGGTGGCCTCCTACCGGCAGAACGTGCACGCCTACCCCAGCGGCGGCGGTGACTACGAGGTCGCCAAGGTCAACCTCGGCGAGCGGGCCGGGGTGACGGTGGCCGCCGCGCTGCTCGTCGACTACGTGCTGACGGTGGCCGTGTCGGTGTCGTCCGGCGTCCAGAACGCGGCTTCGGCGATCCCGGTGCTCTCCGGTCACGAGGCCACCGTGGCCTGCGTGCTGGTGGTGGCGCTGGCGGCGATGAACCTGCGCGGCGTCCGCGAGTCGGGTGCGTTCTTCGCGGTCCCGACCTACGGCTTCATGCTCGCCGTGCTCGGGATGGCGGTCTACGGCGCGATCCGGGCGGCCCAGGGCACCCTCCCGGACGTGGAGAGCGCGGACCTCGTGCATCCACCCGGCCCCGGGCTACGAGGGCGACATCTCCCAGGCGGCGATGATCTTCCTGCTGGCCAGGGCGTTCTCCTCGGGCTGTGCCGCCCTGACCGGTGTCGAGGCCATCTCCAACGGGGTGCCGGCGTTCCGCAAGCCGAAGAGCAAGAACGCCGCGACCACGCTGCTGCTGCTGGGCGCGATCGCCGTCACGATGATGCTGAGCATCATCATCCTGGCCCGCAGACATGGGCCTGCGGATGGTCGACCCGCACGACCTCGACCGGCTCACCCACGCCGACGGCGTCGCCGCTCCCGGAGGGCTACGACCAGCACACCGTGATCGCCCAGATCGCCAGGGCGGTCTTCAGCGACTTCCCGCCGGGCTTCTACTTCGTCGTCGCGATGACCGGCATCATCTTGATCCTCGCCGCCAACACCGCGTTCAACGGCTTCCCGGTGCTCGGCTCGATCCTCGCCAAGGACGGCTACGCCCCGCGCCAGCTCGGTTCCCGCGGGCGACCGGCTCGCCTACAGCAACGGCATCCTGATCCTCGCCGGCTTCGCGATCGTCCTGATCATCGCCTTCGACGCCGAGACGACGCGGCTGATCCAGCTCTACATCGTCGGTGTCTTCGTCTCCTTCAACCTCAGCCAGCTCGGCATGATCCGGCACTGGACGCGCCACCTGCGGACGGAGCAGGACCCGGCCACGCGTCGCAAGATGTTCCGCTCCCGGCTGATCAACTCCTTCGGCCTGGCGATGACCGCGTCCGTGTTCGTGGTGGTGCTGCTCACCAAGTTCCTCGCGGGAGCCTGGATCGCGATCCTGGCGATGATCGTCTTCTACATGATCCTGCGCGCGATCCGGAAGCACTACGACCGGGTCGCCGAGGAGCTGGTGATCCAGGACAGCGACCCGATGCTCCCCACGCGCGTGCACGCGATCGTGCTGGTCTCCAAGCTGCACCGGCCGACGATGCGGGCACTCGCCTATGCCAAGGCGACCCGCCCCAACGTCCTCGAGGCCGTGTTCGTGGACGTCGACGGCGGTGCCACCAACAAGCTCGTCGACGAGTGGGACGCGCAGCGGATCGACGTACCGCTGAAGATGCTGTACTCACCGTTCCGCGAGATCATCCGGCCGATCGTCGACTACGCGATCGAGATCCGGGAGGCCAACCCGCGCGGTGTGGTCGCGGTCTACATCCCGGAGTACGTCGTCGGCCGGTGGTGGGAGCAGGTGCTGCACAACCAGACGGCGCTCCGGCTCAAGGGGCGGCTGCTGTTCACCCCCGGCGTGATGGTGACCTCGGTGCCCTACCAGCTGCGCGGGGCCGAGATCGCGAAGGAGCGCGAGGACTGGGAGTTCCAGCGACTTCGCCCCGGCGACGTACGCCGTGGCCGGACCCGGTCCGGCCGGTGACCGGAGCACCCAGCCCGTTGGTCGGACGCCGGTTCGACGTCGACGTGGGTGCCGTCGCCCATGGTGGTCACTTCGTGGCGCGGCACGACGGTCGG
The DNA here is from genome assembly GCA_963842565.1 of uncultured Actinomycetota bacterium. Taxonomy (GTDB): domain Bacteria; phylum Actinomycetota; class Actinomycetes; order Propionibacteriales; family Nocardioidaceae; genus Marmoricola. Next base: position 58,519 of record CAWJGX010000019.1, read on the forward strand.
GTGATCTTCGTCCGGCACGCCCTGCCCGGGGAGCAGGTGGTCGTCGAGATCACCGAGGACAGCGGTCGGTTCCTGCGCGGTGACGCGGTCGAGGTGGTGACGCCGTCGCCGCACCGGGTGCCGGCCCCGTGCCCCCTCGCCCATCCAGACGGTTGCGGCGGTTGCGACTTCCAGCACGTGTCGCTGGACGAGCAACGGGTCCTCAAGGGGGACGTCGTGGCCGAGCAGCTCTCGCGACTCGCCGGGATCGAGCGCGACGTGGTGGTCGAGGCGGTGCCCGGAGACGACCACGGCCTGTTCTGGCGCACACGGATGCAGTACGTGCACCTGCCCGACGGGGGCGTCGGCCTGCGCAAGCACCGCTCCCACGAGGTGGTCCCGGTCGAGACGTGCCTGATCGCGCACCCGGACGCACGGGAGCCGGACCGCTCGGACCCCGTCGTCGAGCAGGTCGAGACCTCCCTGGGGACGCACGAGTTCACGGTCGCCGGTGACGGGTTCTGGCAGGTGCACCCCGGGGCGCCACAGGTCCTCGTCGAGACGGTGCATGCAGATGCTGGCACCGCGGCCGGGGGAGCAGGCGCTCGACCTCTATGCGGGTGTCGGCCTCTTCACCGCGTTCCTGGCCGAGTCGCTGGGTCCGGACGGGTCCGTGACAGCGATCGAGGCCGATCGGCGTGCCACGGAGCTCGCGAAGGGCAACCTGGCGGCGTACCCCCGGGCCTTCGTCGTGCGCGACCGGGTCGACCGGGCACTGCACCGTGGGGGCGACGACGTCGACCTCGTCGTGCTCGACCCTCCGCGTGCTGGTGCCAAGCGCCAGGTCGTGCGCGCGATCGCCGGACTGCACCCTCGCGCGGTGGCCTACGTCGCCTGCGACCCTGCCGCTCTTGCCCGCGACCTCGGCTACTTCGCGGAGGCGGGCTACCGCCTCGAGACGCTGCGCGCCTTCGACCTCTTCCCGATGACGCACCACGTCGAGTGCGTGGCGCTGGTGGTGCCGGCGTGACCACGATCGCGGAGTTCCTCGAGCTCGTCCGGCAGCTCGACGACGTCCAGGCGGTCGAGCACTCCCGCTACACCGCCTTCCAGGTCTCCGGGCGCACCTTCGGCTACCTCTGGGAACCCACGCGGACCGTCGGCCTCAAGCAGACGATCGCCGAGCAGACTGCCCTGGTGGCGGAGCGGCCGGAGGTCTTCGAGGTGCAGTTCACCGCCTACGGGTTCGGCTGGGTGGTGGTCCACCTCGACGGCATCGACCGTGACGAGCTGGCCGAGCTCACCTTCGAGGCCTGGCGGCTCTCGGCGCCGCAGCAGCTGGTCAGCGAGCGGGGAGACCGGCTCCCCGACTGAGACCGTGTGACCTGAGGTCGGCCCGGACGTCATACGTTCTGGCAGCCACAGCGACGAGTTCGTATGACGTCGCCAGGACGTCATCCACGTTGGCTGTCAGGGCGACCAGTTCGTATGACGTCCCGCCCGGCCACAGCGGAGCGGGGTCAGCCGCCGGCGAGGTCGCGGTCGCGCTGGTCGAGTGCCAGGTCGCCGTACGGGTAGTCCGAGGCCTGGAGGTCGCTGGCCTCGTTGAGCAGGGTGAGCTGGTCGACGTCGAGGACGCAGTCGACGGAGCCGAGGTTGTCGTCGAGCTGCTCGAGCGTGCGGGCTCCGAGGATCGTGGAGGTCACGGCCGGCTGGCCGGTCAGCCACGACAGCGCCACCTGGGCCATCGAGGACCCCGACTGCTCGGCCACGGTCTGCACGGCCTCGATGATGCGCCAGGTGCGTTCGGTGCCACGCCGCTCCCAGGCCTCCATGCCCCGGCCCGGGTCCTCGCCGAGGCGCGTCGAGCCGGTCGGACGCTGGTCGCGCTGGTACTTCCCGCTGAGCCAGCCACCGCCCAGCGGGCTCCACGGCAGCAGGCCCGAGTCCGGCGTCGAGGGCGGCGGGCACGATCTCCCACTCGGTCTCGCGCACGATCAGGCTGTACTGCGGCTGCAGCGTCACCGGCTCGGACAGGCCGAGGGCGTGGGCCGTGTGCACCGCCTTGGTCAGCTGCCAGCCGGTGAAGTTCGAGAAGCCGTAGTAGCGGATCTTGCCCGCGCGGACGAAGTCGTCGAGGGTGCGCAGCGTCTCGGCGATCGGCGTCCTCGGGTCCCAGGAGTGCACCTGGTAGAGGTCCACCGAGTCGGTGCCGAGCCGCCGCAGCGAGTCGTCGAGGGCACGGGTCAGGTGCCGTCGCGAGAGGCCGAGGTCGTTCGGGCCCGGGCCCATCGGGAACCGCCCCTTGGTCGCGAGTACGACGGAGTCGGTGACGTCCGCCGGACGGGCGGAGAGCCAGCGTCCGATGATCTCCTCGGAGGCACCCTTCGTGTACACGTCGGCCGTGTCGACCAGGGTCCCACCTGCCTCGACGAAGCGGTCGAGCTGCGCGTGCGAGCCCTCCTCGTCGGTCTCGTTACCGAAGGTCATCGTGCCGAGGCACAGCTCGGAGACGGAACAGCCGCTGTTTCCCAGGGTTCGATAGCGCATCCCGCCACACTAGTGGCGCGTGATATCTTGATATCAAGATACCCTGACTAAGGGTTCCCTTTCTTTCCCCGCTCGTGTGGCGGTGGGCAAGATGGGGAACAGCGACCAGGAACACCCGTTGACCTGAGGAGAACCATGTCGAGCCCTGCAGAACGACCGGACAGCTTTGGCGCCAAGGGCACCTTGGACGTCGACGGGAAGGCCTACGGGATCTACCGTCTCGACGCGGTCGAGGGGGAGGGGCTCGACGTCGCCTCGCTGCCGTTCAGCCTGAAGGTGCTGCTCGAGAACCTGCTGCGCACCGAGGACGGTGCCAACATCACCGAGGACGACATCAAGGCCCTCGCCGGCTGGGACCCCGATGCGGATCCCGACAAGGAGATCCAGTTCACCCCGGCGCGCGTGATCATGCAGGACTTCACCGGCGTGCCCTGCGTCGTCGACCTGGCGACGATGCGCGAGGCCATGGAGGAGCTCGGCGGGGACGCCTCGAAGATCAACCCGCTGGCCCCCGCCGAGATGGTCATCGACCACTCCGTGATCGCCGACGTCTTCGGCACCCCGGAGGCGTTCGAGCGCAACGTCGAGATCGAGTACGAGCGCAACAAGGAGCGCTACCAGTTCCTGCGCTGGGGCCAGGGTGCCTTCGACGACTTCAAGGTCGTCCCGCCCGGCACCGGCATCGTCCACCAGGTCAACATCGAGCACCTCGCGCGCGTGGTGTTCACCCGCGACATCGATGGCGAGCTGACGGCGTACCCCGACACCCTCGTCGGCACCGACTCCCACACCACGATGGTCAACGGCATCGGGGTCGTCGGCTGGGGTGTCGGCGGCATCGAGGCCGAGGCGGCGATGCTCGGCCAGCCGGTGTCCATGCTGATCCCGCGCGTGGTCGGCTTCAAGCTCAACGGTGACCTGCCCGAGGGTGCGACCGCGACCGACCTCGTCCTCACGATCACCGAGATGCTGCGCGAGCACGGTGTGGTCGGCAAGTTCGTCGAGTTCTACGGACCCGGCGTCTCCGCACTCCCGCTGGCGAACCGCGCCACGATCGGCAACATGAGCCCGGAGTTCGGCTCCACGATCGCGGTCTTCCCGATCGACGAGGAGACCACCAAGTACCTCAAGCTGACCGGCCGCGACGACGAGCAGATCGCCCTGGTCGAGGCCTACGCCAAGGAGCAGGGACTCTGGCACGACCCCGACGCCGAGCCGCGCTACTCCGAGCGGCTCGAGCTCGACCTCGCCGAGGTGGTGCCCTCGCTCGCCGGGCCGAAGCGGCCGCAGGACCGGGTCTCGCTGTCCGAGGCCAAGGAGGCGTTCCGCTCCTCGCTGGGCGACTACGTCGACGACGGGGACGCCGAGGGCGGCTCGGACAAGGAAGGCGTGCCGGCGCAGGAGAAGCCCGACGAGGCACAGCACTCCAAGGTCGACGAGCAGTCCGACGAGTCGTTCCCGTCGAGCGACGCCCCCTCCCACTCCGAGGGCGGCAACGGTGACGGAGCGCCTGACCACTGGCGCAACCACCCGGCCGGCAGCGGGAAGGGACGCCCGTCCAACAAGGCGAAGGTGACCCTCGAGGACGGCACCGAGTTCGAGCTCGACCACGGTGCGGTGGCGATCGCGGCGATCACGTCGTGCACCAACACGTCCAACCCGTCGGTGATGATCGGCGCAGCGCTGCTCGCCAAGAACGCCGTCGAGAAGGGCCTCACCACCAAGCCCTGGGTGAAGACCACGCTGGCTCCCGGCTCGAAGGTCGTCTCCGACTACTACGAGCGCGCCGAGCTCACGCCGTACCTCGACAAGCTGGGCTTCAACCTCGTCGGCTACGGCTGTACGACGTGCATCGGCAACTCCGGTCCGCTCATCCCGGAGGTGAGCGACGCGGTGAACGCGAACGACCTCGCCGTCGTCTCGGTGCTGTCGGGCAACCGCAACTTCGAGGGCCGGATCAACCCGGACGTGAAGATGAACTACCTCGCGTCCCCGCCGCTGGTCGTCGCCTACGCGCTGGCCGGCTCGATGGACGTCGACCTCTACAACGACCCGCTGGGCACCGACGAGGACGGCAACGACGTCTTCATGAAGGACATCTGGCCCAGCGCCGCGGAGGTCGAGGAGGTCATCGCGAGCGCGATCACCTCGGAGATGTTCACCAACGACTACGCCGACGTCTTCGCCGGTGACGAGCAGTGGAAGTCCCTCGAGACGCCGGAGGGTGACACCTTCGCGTGGGACGAGGACTCCACCTACGTCCGCAAGCCTCCCTACTTCGACGGCATGCTCGACGAGCCGGAGCCGGTCGAGGACATCGAGGGCGCGCGGGTGCTGCTCAAGCTGGGCGACTCGGTGACCACCGACCACATCAGCCCGGCGGGCGCGATCAAGAAGGACAGCCCGGCGGGCAAGTACCTCGCCGAGCACGGCGTCAGCCAGCGTGACTTCAACTCCTACGGCTCGCGCCGTGGCAACCACGAGGTGATGATCCGCGGCACCTTCGCGAACATCCGGCTGCGCAACCAGCTCGCCGAGGGCACCGAGGGCGGCTTCACCCGCGACTTCACGGGCGACGGAGACGTGACGACCGTCTTCGAGGCCTCCGAGAAGTACCTCGAGGCCGGCACGCCGCTCGTCGTGCTCGCGGGCAAGGAGTACGGCTCCGGTTCGTCACGCGACTGGGCAGCCAAGGGCACCGCGCTCCTGGGTGTGAAGGCCGTCATCGCCGAGTCCTACGAGCGGATCCACCGCTCCAACCTGATCGGGATGGGCGTGCTGCCGCTGCAGTACCCCGAGGGCGAGAGCGCCGAGTCGCTCGGGCTGACCGGCGAGGAGGAGTTCTCGTTCTCCGGCGTCACCGAGCTCAACGACGGCACCATCCCGAAGACCGTCAAGGTCAAGGCGGGAGACGCGGAGTTCGACGCGAAGGTCCGCATCGACACCCCCGGCGAGGCGAGCTACTACCGCCACGGCGGGATCATGCACTACGTCCTGAGGAGTCTCCGAGGTAGCTCGAACTGAGCCTGCAAGGGCGAGCGACTCCTGACCCGCTCGACAACGTCATACGTCCCGGTCGCCATCGCGACCGGGACGTATGACGTTGCGGGGATCGGCGTTCCGTTCAGTCCGACGAGGGGAAGGGGAGCCGCACCGTCACGGTGGTGCCCTCGCCCGGGTGCGACACGACGGACACGGTGCCGCCGTGCTGCACGACGAGGGCGTGCACGATGCTCAGGCCCAGCCCGGAGCCCTGGATCGCCTGCTCGTTCGCTGCAGCGGCCCGGAAGAAGCGGGTGAAGAGCTGTTCCTGGTCGGACTCGGGGATGCCGATGCCGGTGTCGCTGACCAGGAGCTCGGCGCCGCCCTCCCACGGGCGGACGGTCACGGTCACGCGGCCCCCGTCGGGGGTGAACTTGATCGAGTTGCTCATCAGGTTCATCACCACGCGTTCCAGCGCGGGCGCGTCACCGAGGATGATCACTTGTTCCTCGGGCAGCTCGAGCCGTACGTCGAGCGCCCGCGCCCCGATCAGGTCCTCGAGCAGCTCGAACGCCTCGGCCACCACCTCGCGGAGGTCCAGCTCGCCGTGGTCGAGGTCGAGGGGTCCTGACTCGGCCCGGGAGAGGGTGAGCAGGTCCTCCACCAGGAGGCCGAGCCTGCCGGTGTTGCGCTCGATCCGGCGTACGGCGTCGGCCTGCTCCTGGTTGAGCTCGCCCAGGCTGCCGTCGACCAGGACCTCCGCGTAGCCGGAGATGCTCGTGATCGGGGTGCGCAGCTCGTGGCTGACGTTCGAGACGAGGTCCTGCTTGACGTTGTCGACCTCCACGAGCCGCTGCACCGAGGCGTGCTCGCGCTCCAGCGCGACGGTCAGGGCCTCCTGTGCGCGGACGCGTTCGGTGATGTCCTCCCCGGCTCCGATGTAGCCGAGCACCCCGCCCTCGGGGTCGGTCACCTCGCTCAGCGTGAGTGAGGTCATCCGTCGGGTGCCGTCCTTGCGGACGAACTCCCAGTCGCGCCTGGCACCGCTCTTCACCATCGCGAGCACGACCTCCAGGTAGCCGTTCGGCACGCCCATCTCCCGCGCCTGCCGCGCCGTCTCCTCCTCGGTGTGGAACATCCCGGGACTCTGCCCGAGGACCTCCTCCTGCGAGTACCCCAGCGCCTGCTCGGCGCCGGCGTTGTAGTGCGTGATCCGTCCGATCGCGTCGGTCGCGATGAACAGGGTCCCGCTGGCGGAGTCCAGGAGCCGCTGGATCGTGGTCGCGGACCGGGTCGCCTGCGAGGTCATCCGGGAGAGGCGCTCCACGTTCAGCGTCAACGGGACGATCAGGTAGCAGCACGCGGCCATGAACAGGTAGAGCAGCGTGGGGGTGAGGTCTTCGGGCACCACGTCGTTGGGCGCCGCCAGCGGACCGTAGCCGCGGAAGGTGAACCCGTACGCCGCCACGCACACCGCGAACAGCTGGATGTGTGCCTCACGCCTCGTGGCGCGCAGCGCCGCCCAGCCCAGCACCGGGAAGACCAGGAAGGCCAGCGAGATGCTCGTGCTCGGCAGGAAGACCACCAGCATGACGGCCACCAGCAGCAGCCGCTGGACGGTCAGCTCGATCATCCCCCCGGAGGCGCGGCGTCGTGAGCGCGGGACGAGCAACGGCAGGACGGCCAGCTGGGCCGTCAGCCCGCCGAGGAAGGCCATCAGTACCGACAGGCCGAGGTCGCGCGAGCTGACGCTGTCCACCACGGCCAGGGCCGCGAAACCCGCGCAGAGCAGGGCAGACGCGGCCGTGCCCGCGTGGTAGCGGACGCTGTCCACCTCGTCGAGGAGCAGGTGCGCGGGCCGGTGCCGGGTGAGCAGGTGCTGGCTCAGCAGGGCCGGCATGGTCAACGCGAGGGTCCCGACCAGGGCCCGCCAGACGGTGATCGTCGTAGCCGAGCATGAGCGCGGGGGTCGCCACGACGGTCTCGGCGAGGGCCACCTGCCAGCGGTACTCGGACCCGGCGACCAGGAACAGCGCGACGGCGAACCCGAGGGCCGGCCACCCGCCGTACGACGTGGGCTGCAGCCCCTCCAGCGACAGCGGGACAGCAGTCAGCGCGAGCAGGAGCGCGCACGACCACCATCCGCGCCACTGACATGGTCTGCTCCTGATCCCGTCACCATCGGACGTCTCCGGTGATGTCCCTCGGTGCCCATCGTCTCAACTCCTGCCCGGAGTTGGCGAACACCCCACGCACTGCGAGGCTGAACACATGATCGTGGCGATCAGCATCAGCCCCTCGGGGCAGGCCCTCGACCCCTCCGAGTCCGGACCGGACGGCGGGGTGAGTGCCGCCGTCGCCGAAGCCGTCCGGGCACTGCGGGCGTCAGGCCTGCCCTGCGAGACCAACGCGATGTTCACCAACATCGAGGGCGAGTGGGACGAGGTGATGGCCGCGGTGAAGCAGGCGGTCGAGGTCGTGGCGGCGCGGTACCCCCGTGTCGGGCTGGTGCTCAAGGCCGACATCCGGCCCGGGTACGACGGCCAGCTGGCCGCCAAGGTCGAGCGGGTCGAGGAGCACCTGCGCGAGGAGGGGAACCGATGAGGTCGGAGACACGTGAGTACCGCACCGGCGACGTCGAGGTGGTCCTCGACCTCACCGACGACTGCGCAGCGTTCGTCTCCGGTGAGGACGACGGACTGCTCCAGCTGTTCGTCCCGCACGCCACCGCAGGGATCGCGGTCCTCGAGACGGGCGCCGGGTCTGATGACGACCTGCTGGCGGCTCTCGGTGACCTGCTCCCGGCCGACGACCGGTGGCGGCACCGGCACGGTTCCCGGGGTCACGGGCGCTCGCACGTGATGCCGGCGCTGGTGCCGCCGTACGCCACGATCCCGGTGCTGGGTGGTCGGCTCGCGCTCGGCACCTGGCAGAGCATCTGCCTGGTCGACCTGAACGTCGACAACGCGGACCGGCAGGTGCGCTTCTCCTTCCTGGCGGGCTGACATTCAGGTCGCGCTGGGGACGCCGGTCGCGGCGACCTGACCGAGGCGATCGAGGTCCTGTTGCAAGGCAGGTCTCCGGTCGCGGTGCTGTGGCACGAGCAGGACGATGGCGATCTCCACCACCCGGGCCAGCTGCAGGATCCGGAACGACTGCGTGATCCGAGTGCCACCTGTCGAGGTCTGAGTGAGATCGAATCGCCACTCCGTCGAGTCCGGGGGGACGCCGCCACCGGTCTCGTAGACCATCAACCTCAGCGGCTCCAGTGCGGTGATGGTGCAGCGACGACCCCAGCTCACGAGTCCCGACTTGTTGCTCCCCGCGAACTGGGCGCCGAGCGCCGGCGCGTGGTGACCCGGGAGCCAGGTCGCCGACCGGCACTCGTGGCTCCACTCTCCGACGCGGGTGACGTCGGTGAGGACCTTCCAGACCTGCTCCGGAGACGCCGCGACCTCGACCTCGACGTGCGCGTCCCAGAGGAGGCGCCACCTCATCGGACCCAGGCCCTGGCGGCGTCGATCGACAGTGAGGGGATGTTGCCCGCCACGGTGTCCTCCCAGAGCAGCGCACGCTTGCGTCGGTAACCCCCACCCAGAAGCTTGAGCAGGAGGAACCGTGGGATCGGCGGGACGACGTGCTCCACGTGGTCCCGGCTGTCCTCGTCGAGGCCGTCGAGCACCCAGTGGGCTTCCTCTGCGAGCTTGCGCAGTCCCTTCGGCTTGATGTTGAACTCCTCGTCCCAGGCGCGCCACTCGCGGTCGGTGATGCTGCGGGAGACCACTGGCATCATCACCTGTTCTTCACGTTCCAGGTGAGGGTTGAGCACGTCGTTGAGGGAGTCGATGGCCCCTGCCAACAGCTCATCCGGACTATGCGCGTCGTCGAGGTGGCGCTGCGCAGCGGCGGTCAGATTGTCCATTGCCGGCGTGATGGCGCTGTGGTCCTCGTCCATCTGCTCCACCAGCTCCGCCGTCTCGGGGTTGCGGCGCACGACCAGCGGGTAGAGGCCGTCGTCCTCGCCGGAGTGGTGGTCATGCAGGAAGTGCATCAGCCAGAGGACGTGCTCGGCCAAGGCCGTGCGTCGACGCGGCTCTGCCGCCTCCGGGGTCCCGAGCACGATGCGGAGACGGACCAGGTCGCGCCGCAGTGCCGAGTGGACGATCGGCATCATCTGGGTGTCGGCCGGGGCGTCCGGGTGATTGGTGTGGGCGGTCATGACTTCTCCTCGGGGATGTGGTCGAGCAGCCGCCCCCACGTATGGGCCAGCCACTCCTCGTACTGCGTTGCACTCCAGCCGGCCGAACCGACCAGCTGGAGGTAGACCTCAGGGCTCCCGATCGCCTGGAGGCCGTTGACCAACTCCGGCGCGGGGCGGCCCAGGATCAGGCTCAACGCCTCGCCGAAGGAGGTGCTCTGTCGTTCCCGGACCTCGTCGAGCTTCTCGGCGAGGTCCTCGTCACCCATCGCTCCACTCTCGAGCGCTCTGTGCAGCTGTGCGACGCGGGCGTATTGCGTCGCGAGCATCCGGGTCGCGGCAAGCAGGCGGGTGGCCCGGTCGCCCCTGCCGAGGTCGCGGAAGACGTCGCGGTCGGCGAGGGGCACCGGCTCGCCGTCGCCGACCACACCGACGTCGATCGCCTGTACGAGCAGCTGGCTCTTCGTGCCGACCCCGTAGACGGTCTCGACCGACACTCCGGCGGCACGTGCGATGTCACGCATCCCGGTGCCGCTCCAGCCTCGCTCACCGAAGAGCCTGGACGCGGCCCCGAGGACTGCAAGTCGGTTGTCAGCTGCCATCGCCTGACGGCGGCTGGAGTCGTAGGAGCGCGTCTGGCGTGCGGGTGTGGCCTCGGTCATGAGCGCATTCTGGAACAATAATGTATTGAATACAAGGATGTTCTAGCAAAAATTTCCGTTGGTCTGCACCGCGCATGACAATCTGGGCGCATGACGACGCGTGAGCAGCCCTGGGTCGACGACGACGAGGCGCGCGGACGGATCGTGGTGCTCTCGCGCAACCCGATCGCCGAGTCCATCGAGCTGATCGCCGCGACCGTCGGACGTCCGGTGGTGGTGGTCGAGCGCGACGAGGACGGTCTCGGGCTCGAGGAGATCGTCGGTCTGGCACTGGCCGTGGGCGACGCGGTCGTGCTGTGCGACCACGACGCTCCGGACGCGCCTCAGGTGCTGCGCGCCGCCCTCGCCTCGGAGGCGTCGTACGTCGCGATGATGGCCAGCCGGCGTCGCTCCGAGGGGCTGCTCGCAGAGCTCGAGCAGGAAGCCGCTCCGGGGCTGGACAAGCTGCACGTGCCCGCCGGGCTGAACACCGGGGGCAAGGCCCCGGGCGAGATCGCCCTGTCGGTGGTGGCCGAGATCGTGGCCGAGTCCTACGGGCGTCCCGGTGGTCCGATGCGGACCGTCGGCTAGCCGATCCGCCGGAGGCAGAAGCGGCGCACCGGCTCACTCGTCACGGTCTCCAGGAGCTCGGTGTACAGCACGGCCGCCTCGTCTGCGCGGCCGAGGCGCCAGCGCAGGTCGGCGAGCGCGAACAGGGCGTCGCGTCGGGCGAACGAGGGGCCGTCCGCCGCGACCCGGTCCAGCTCTCGCTCGATCGCCACCCGCTCCTCGGCAGAGCCCGAGGCTCGGCTGCGCGCGACGAGCAGGGCAACGTGGACGGCCGGCGAGGGCCACCTGTGCTCGAGCGCGACGTAGAGGTCCGCGATCCGTGGCCAGTCGGTGTCCGCGAACGTCGGGGCGACCGTGTGCAGGCCGGAGATCGCGGACTCCAGCGCGAACCTCCCGTCCCCGGAGGCGGCGTACGTCGCGTCGGCGAGGCCGGCCCGCAGCAGGCGCTGGTCCCACCGCGACCGGTCCATCTCGTCCAGCGTGAGCGCGACCCCCTGCTCGTCGACCCGGCCGGGTCTCCGGGCCAGTCCGAGCCGGATGACGGCGCGCAGGCCGTGCACCTCGGTGTCTGCCGGGAAGGTCGCCACGAGCGCGTCGGCGATCGAGAGCGCCTGGTTGCCGGAGTCCGCGAGCGCGTCGGGCGGGTCGAACCCGACCCGGTGGGCCACCGTGAACATGCCGGCCACGCAGTCGAGGACCACCGGCAACCGCGCGGCGCGGTCCTCGGCCGTCGGCACCCGGAACTCGCCCCGGGCTGCGGCGAGAGCCTTCTTGGCGCGCGTCAGACGGGCGGCCGCGGTGGTGGCGTCGATGCCCAGGTGCGTGGCGATCTCCGCGACGCTCAGGCCGCACACCACGCGCAGCGCGAGGACCATCGACGCGCCGCGGCTGAGCGCGTCGTCGCAGGCGACGAACAGCAGGGCGAGCCGGTCGTCGAGCCCCTCGGGCAGGTCGTGTTCGTGCATGGCAGCCGTCGACTCGTCGGGTGCCAGCTCGGGCATCCGTCGTGTGAAGACGTCCCGGCGGCGGTGGTCGTCGATCCAGGCGCGCTTGGCGACGCTGACGCACCACGCCGCGAGATCGTCCACGTCGTGGTGCGTCACGGCTCGGGACACCGCCTCGGCGGCGTACTCCTCGGCGTCGTCGAGGCTGCCCGTCCACGAGGCCAGCGCGCGCACGATGCGCGGCCAGGCCTCCTGGAACTCCTCGCTGGTCGGCGCCACCACCCCATCGTGGCAGCGCCTGCCCACAGGCCCGGTCCGGACTCAGCCGATGGGGAAGACCTTGCGCCACTCGACGGTGCCGCCGCTCGGCACCAGGGCCGCGACCGTGCGGGCCATCGGCTCGTCGTCGACCTCGACGGCGTAGTAGCCGGTGATCAGCTCGCTGGAGTCGGTGTAGGGGCTGTCGGTGTAGACGGCGTCCTCGACGACCCGGTCACCGGCGCCGCGGGTGACGATGCCGCCGTAGGAGGCGTTCTGGAGGGCGTTGGCCCCGACGATGCGGGCGCCCAGCGCGGCGACGGCGGCCTGGAACTCCGCGTGCTCACGGAAGACCTGGTCGTGGGAGTCGGTGGACGGAGTCGTGCCCGGCAGGTAGTTGTCGGAGTCCCAGTCCTTCTCGCGGATCAGGTAGATGTAGGTGTCGGTCATGTCCGGTCCTTCCAGTGGCCCTCTACAGGCTATGGCGACTCTCGCCACACCACTGTGACGAAGTCGACCAGCTGGAATCGACAGGGCGGACGGAAAACTTCGCTCAGGCGTCGAGCAGCTGCGCGACGAGCGCGTCCATCGAGAGGTGGCTGCTCTCCTGGCCGGTCGGGACGAGCTCGTGGGTCGAGGTGACGAAGGTCTGGATCGCACGCGAACCGGTCTGGAGCATCGCCCAGCCGGTGGGGGAGGAGAGCTCGATGATGACGACGGCTTCCCCGGCCCCGCTGAGGCAGGGCCACACCTGGACGTCGCCGTCGCCCACCGGGTCGTAGAGGCCCTCGGCCAGCAGGTCCCGGGCAAAGGTCCAGGTCACGCGACCCGCCTTGGCCTCGAGGTGCATCGTGACCGCATACGGGTCGGCCGCGTCGAAGACCAGCTCGCCCTCGAGCAGGTCGGTGAGCGCCTCGCCCGAGACGAACGGCACCGTCATGTGAACGGTGGTGGTCGTTGAAGTCTGCTGCTTGTCCATCGAAGTTTCCTCGGATGACGTGGCCCGCGGCCGTGGGGGTGGTGCTTCTTGTGCAGGAGACGGCCCTGGGTGCACTCCATGACGCGGAAGTCGACTGGTCTAGTTTTCGCGCCCTACTGGTCTACTGAACCGAGATGGATCGAACACCTGTTCGATCAACGGTTACGCTGGAGCCATGTCGATCACGCACCCCCGCCGACGGATCTCCTCGGTCCCGGACCGTGCGGGCAGCCGGCCGGTCAGCCCACCCGGGTGGCCGTCGGCGGTGCGTCCGCCGGGCGCCCCGGACTGGGAGGCCACCGCGGTCGCCTGGTTGCTCGACCTGTGCCCGCCGGAGTACCGCTCCTACCCGACGCTGCGGCGGCACGCCGTCGTCCTGGCCCGGTTCGCGGTGCTGCACGTCGAGGCCTGCCAGGCGGCCGTCAACCAGGGGCTCAGCGAGGCCCGCGGTGGCCTGCGCGAGGTGGCCGAGGGAGCGGTGGTGGAGGCGGCGGTCGAGACGTGGCAACGCGAGTCGGCGCGACTGCTCGGCGTACGCCGAGAGGTGGGTCTGGTCGAGGAGGCGCTCCGTGGACGCCGGTTCGTCGCCAGGCTGTAGGGGGTCTGTGGGGTCCGACTACGGTGACCGACATGCCCCGGATCGCCGTCGTCCTGCTGATCGACTCCCGGGGCCACGTGCTGCTCCAGCACCGCGACGAGCACGCACCCCGGGCCGCCAACCAGTGGGGGATGGTCGGTGGTCACGTCGAGGACGATGAGGACTTCGACACGGCCGTGCACCGGGAGATCCGGGAGGAGACCGGGATCGAGACGGCACCCGGGGACCTGGTGCTGTGGGAGGAGACCGAGTTCAGCTACTCCGACGGCCACCGCAGCTCCTACCGGGTGTACGCCGGCCGCGTGGACCTGACCGACGACGACATCGTGCTGGGTGAGGGGCGCGCCATCGTCTTCGTCGACCCGGAACGCGCGCGTGACCTCGACCTGGCCGAGTCCCTGGCCCACTTCCTGCCCCTGTTCCTCGACTCCGACCTCTACCGACGGCTGCGCGACGAAGGGACCCACCGATGACGACCGACCACCGGCTGCGACGCATCGAGGTGCCCCGGATGGGTGCCGAGGACGTGGTCGTCGACGCCGCAGGCAACGCCTGGACGGGCACCGAGGACGGCAGCGTCTTCCGGGTGGAGCCCGACGGCTCGGTGCACCGCGTCGGCGACACCGGCGGCCGTCCGCTGGGGATCGAGCTCTACGGCGAGGGTCGGCTGCTGATCGCCGACGCCCACCAGGGCCTGCTCGTCATGAGCACCACCACGGGTGTCGTCAACCGGCTGCTCACCGAGGTGGACGGCGTGCGGATGGTGTTCTGCAACAACGCCGCCGTCGCCTCGAACGGCGACATCTGGTTCTCCGACTCCAGCACCGTCCACCCGATCCAGAGGTGGAAGGCCGACATCGTCGAGAACACCGAGACCGGCCGGCTGCTGTGCCGCCGCGCGGACGGGACCGTGGAGGTGCACGTGGACGGGCTCGCCTTCGCCAACGGTGTCGCCCTGGCCGCGGACGAGTCCTACGTGTGCGTGGCCGAGACGGCGCGGCGGACCGTCGTACGCCTGTGGCTGACGGGGGAGCGGGCCGGGCAGACCGACCTGCTCACGAGCGACCTGCCGGGCTACCCCGACAACATCTCGCGCGGCAGCGACGGCCTGATCTGGGTCACGGTCGCCTCGCCCCTGGACCCGGTGGTCGAGAAGCTGCGCACGAAGGCGCCGATGTTCGTGCGCCGAGCCGCCACCCGGCTCCCCGGACCCCTCCAGCCGAAGCCGAAGCGGACCGTGCGCGTGCAGGCCTTCGACGACGACGGACAGCTGGTCCACGACCTCGACCTGGACACCAGCGAGTACCACCTGGTCACCGGGGTACGAGAGCACGACGGCCAGGTGTGGCTGGGCAGCCTGCACGAGCCTGCGCTGGCGGTCATCAGCCTCACGGCCGACGGCGTCTAGACTTCTACATCGATCGCCGACACCAGCACTCGACAATCAGGGAGCACGCACCAGATGGGTCACCTCGAGCACATCACAGGTCCGCAGGACCTGCGCGGGCTCGACGACCGCCAGCTCACCGAGCTGGCCTCCGAGATCCGCGACGAGCTGATCCGCACCTGTGCACCGCGCGGCGGGCACCTCGGCCCCAACCTGGGCGTCGTCGAGCTGACCATGGCGATCCACCGGGTCTTCGACTCCCCGCGTGACCGCGTCGTCTTCGACACCGGCCACCAGGCCTACGTGCACAAGATGCTGACCGGTCGCGCCACCGCGTTCGACACGCTCCGCACCGAGGGCGGCCTGTCCGGCTATCCCAGCCAGGCCGAGTCCGACCACGACGTGGTCGAGAACTCCCACGCCTCGACCTCGCTGTCCTACGCCGACGGCCTCGCGAAGGCCTACTCGATCCGTGGCGAGGACCGGCACGTCGTCGCGGTGATCGGCGACGGCGCCCTCACCGGCGGGATGGCCTGGGAGGCGCTGAACAACATCGCCGAGGGCGACGACCGCCGTCTGGTGATGGTCGTGAACGACAACGGCCGCTCCTACATGCCGACCGTCGGCGGGCTCGCCAACCACCTGACCACGCTGCGCACCAGCCCGCGCTACGAGCAGATCCTCGACCAGGTCAAGCGCCGCCTCAAGGGCGTGCGCGGCGTCGGACCCGCGGTCTACGACGCTCTCCACGCCATGAAGAAGGGCATGAAGGACGCCCTCGCGCCCCAGGGCCTCTTCGAGGACCTCGGCCTGAAGTACGTCGGGCCGGTCGACGGTCACGACCGCCCGGCGGTCGAGCACGCGCTCGCCCAGGCCAAGAAGTTCGGCGGTCCCGTGATCGTGCACGTGATGACCCGCAAGGGCTTCGGCTACGACCCGGCCGAGCGGCACGAGGCCGACCAGTTCCACCAGATCGGACCGTTCGACGTCGAGACGGGCGTCGGCACCCCCAAGGGCCGGATCTGGACCGACTTCTTCTCCGAGGAGATGGTGACCCTCGGGGCGGAGCGCAAGGACCTCGTCGCCATCACCGCGGCGATGCTCTACCCGGTCGGCCTGGACCGGTTCGCTGCGGCGTACCCCGAGCGCACCTTCGACGTCGGCATCGCCGAGCAGCACGCCGTCACGAGTGCCGCCGGTCTCGCGCTCGGTGGGCTGCACCCCGTCGTCGCGATCTATGCCACCTTCCTGAACCGGGCGTTCGACCAGGTGCTGATGGACGTGGCGCTGCACCACTGCGGCGTCACCCTCGTGCTCGACCGGGCGGGCGTGACCGGCGACGACGGTGCGAGCCACAACGGCATGTGGGACATGTCGATCCTGCAGGTCGTCCCGGGACTCCGGCTCTGCGCCCCCCGCGACGGCGCGCGTGTGCGCGAGCTGCTGCGCGAGTGCGTGGTGGTCACCGACGCGCCCACGGTGCTGCGCCTGCCCAAGGGGCCGCCCCCCGACGACCTCGAGGCCGTGGACCGGATCGGCTCGATGGACGTGCTGGTCCGTGACGGGGCCAAGGACGTCCTGATCGTGGGGATCGGCTCGATGGCCGCCGTGTCGGTCGACGTCGCAGCCAGGCTCGCCGACCAGGGCATCGGTGTCACGGTGGTGGACCCGCGCTGGGTCAAGCCCTGGGACCCGGCAATTGTGCAGCTGGCCCGTGACCATCGGCAGGTCGTCTGCGTTGAGGACAACGGCAGGGTCGGCGGATGCGGCTCGACGTTGCTGCAACTGCTCAACGACGAGCAGGTGGACACTCCTTACCGCCAGTACGGCATCCCGCAGGAGTTCCTCGACCATGCCAAGCGTGACGCGATCCTCGAGCGGGTGGGCCTCACGGCCCAGGCGCTGGCGCGCGGCATCGTGGAGGACGTCACCGGACTCGGCGACGACGCCGGACAGCCGCCGCTCCAGACGCCGGCTGACCGTGGGTTGGCGGACTGACCGAGCCCGGCGTGTGGCCACCTCGGTGGCCGCCCTGGGGCTGTTGTGCGGCGGACTGGCGGCGTGCAGCGACGACGAGCCGGACCACAGCCTTCTCGGCAAGCAGGGCGAGAGCCGGGTCACGGCTGTCCAGGCCCGGGTCCAGGAGCAGCGGATCCTCGACCAGCGCGTGCAAGCGATCCGCAAGCGCAACCTCTCCCTGTTCCTGCGCCGGGTGAACCACGCCGACCGCCAGCTGATGGCGCGCCAGAGTCGCTACTACCGCAACCTCGTCCAGCTCCCGCTGGCGCAGTTCAGCTATCGGGTCACCGACCAGCAGTGGCAGGGGCTCGCGGTGCCGGACCGCTGGGGTTCGCAGGTGCACGTCCCCCGGATCCGCCTGGTCACGCAGCTCGCGGCCTTCGACGCCGTGCCCGTCACCCGGACCGTGGGCTTCGCGTTCTCCTTCAAGGACGGACGGGCCACGATCGTCTCCGACCGCACGGCCACGGGGAAGGCGCTCGCCGAAGGCGCCCAGGCTCCCTGGGACCTGACCGCGATCACGGTGCGCAAGGCGCCGGGCGTCCTGGGCATCTTCGACCGCCGCACCCGCGCCTCGGCACCTCAGGTGATGGAGGCGGTCAGCACCGGCATCGTCCAGCTCGACCGTGCGCTGCCCTTCAGCTGGTCCGACCGCGTCGTGGTCTACAACATCCAGAACGCCGGCGTGCTGGCGTCCTTCACCGACGTCCCCGGCGGCAGCCTGGACCACCTCGGGGCCCTGACCTTCCCGACGTACGCCAGTGCCGAGGGTGAGAGCCAGGTCGCCTCGACCAGGATGCTCCTGCTGCCCAGCTCGATCAGCGCCGGACAACCGTTCCTGGGCCGGATCACTCGTCACGAGCTGAGCCACGTCGCGATCGGCCCCCGCGACGACGGGGCACCGGCCTGGGTCTCGGAGGGCGTGGCCGAGTACCTCGGCGCACGCGAGATCCCGGTGCGCTCGCGGATCATCCCCACGTCCGCCGTGGGCCGTGCCGGCACGGACGTGCAGGGCATGCCGGTCTCGCCGACGTTCAACGACAGTGACCAGGAGTGGCACTACGCGCTGAGCTGGATGGCCTGCGACTACATCGTCGCCACCTATGGCGAGGCGCGGATCTGGGAGCTCGTGGACGCCATGCACAACGGCGGTGAAGGCACCACCGACCGGGACCAGGATCGGGTGCTCGAGCAGGTCCTCGGCTACGACAACCACGAGCTCGCGCGCCGGGCGGCTGCCCGGATCCGGAACATCTACGGCTGAGCGCCCGGCTCCTTGCCCGTCAGCGGGTCGACGTGCTTGAGCGCCTCGCGCTTCGAGAGGCCGGAGAGTCCGCTGCCGTGTGCCTCCACGAAGGCCAGCACCCAGCGTGGGTCGGTGCGTGCGTGGTCGCGCAGGGCCCACCCGATCGCCTTGCGCACGAAGAACTCCCGGCCGTACGGCGAGCGTGGGGGAGAGCTGCGGGTCGAACCGTCCAGGTTGGCCAGGATGCTGGCACCGAGCAGCTCCTGGTCGCACTGCTCGCGCGTGCCGACCTGGCAGATCACGGCCGTACGCCGCACCCACAGGTCGTCGGCCTCCGCCCAGGTTCGGATCACGGGCGCCACCTCCTCGGGGTGGGCCAGCACCAGCTCACGCACGAGGTGGGTGGCCGTCTCGTCCACCACGTCCCACCAGGCTCCTGTGCGGACCAGGTGCTCGTAGAGGTCGAGCGTGGCCACCTGGCGGTGCTCGCGGTAGCGACGGTGACGAGCCAGGGCCAGGGCGGCGTACCGCTCTTCCCGGTAGCGGGCGCCGTCCCACAGAGCCAGGACGGTGGCGTGCCAGGTCTGCTCGTCGTGCAGGGTCGACGCGTCCAGGATCGGCCTCAACACCGCGCGGAGCCGCGGGGCGGGCAGACCGCGGTAGGGCATCGCGGACTTCATGTAGGACTGCATCGGCCCGGCGAGCTCCGGATCACCCTCGGCCCGGAGCGCTTCCCGCACGCGGCTGACGAGGGCGGGATCGGCTGCTGGCACGCTCGATTGTGCCTCGCCACGGGGGCGGCCCGGTTGTAGCGTGCCCGTTATGAACCTCTTGCGCACCAAGTCGGTCGAGCACTCGATGAGCGACACCCACGAGTCCGGGTTCCAGCTCAAGCGCAACCTGACGGCCCTGGACCTCACCGTGTTCGGCATCGGCGTCATCATCGGCGCCGGCATCTTCACCCTCACGGGAGCAGCGGCGGCCGACTACGCGGGTCCGTCGGTGGTGTTCTCGTTCGTGATCGCCGCGGTCTGCTGTGGCCTGGCGGCCCTCTGCTACGCGGAGTTCGCCTCGACCGTGCCGGTCAGCGGGTCGGCGTACACCTTCAGCTATGCGACGCTCGGCGAGCTGGTCGCCTGGATCATCGGCTGGGACCTCATCCTCGAGCTGATGCTCGGCGCCTCGGTGGTCGCGCAGGGCTGGAGCCAGTACTTCGTGACCTTCCTCGACGCGATCGGCCTCGGCTGGCCCGATGGCCTCGGCCCGGCGGAGGAGGCCGGCTGGGGGCACTTCAACCTGGCGGCGTTCATCCTCGTCGCCCTGCTCACCACGCTGATCGCGATCGGGATCAAGGAGTCGCTGCGGGTCAACCTGGTCCTCGTCGGCGTCAAGCTGTTCATCGTCTTGTTCGTGATCGTCGCCGGGCTGTTCTACATCACGCCCGGCAACTACACCCCGTTCATCCCACCGGCAGCCGACCCGGTCGACGCGAGCGGCCTCTCCCAGCCCCTGTTCCAGTGGATCTTCGGCTTCCAGGCGCAGACCTACGGCATCCTGGGGATCATCTCGGCGGCCTCGGTGGTGTTCTTCGCCTACATCGGCTTCGACGTCGTGGCCACCACGGCCGAGGAGGCGAAGAACCCGCAGAAGGACCTGCCCCGCGGCATCATCGGCTCCCTGGTCATCTGCACGATCCTCTACGTGGCCGTCGCGCTGGTGATCACGGGGATGGTCAACTACAAGGACATCGACCCGAACGCAGCGCTCGCCACGGCCTTCCAGGACGTCGGCAAACCCGGGTTCGCCACGCTGATCTCGGCGGGAGCGGTCGCCGGCCTGACGACCGTGGTGATGACGCTGATGATCGGCGCCGTGCGGGTGCTGTTCGCGATGAGCCGGGACGGGTTGCTGCCGCGAGGGTTCGCGCACGTGAACGAGAAGAGCGGCACGCCGGTCATGATCACGGTGACGATCGGCGCGCTGGTCGCCATCGTGGCTTCCTTCACCCCGATCGGGAAGCTCGAGGAGATGGTCAACATCGGCACCCTGACGGCGTTCGGGCTGGTGTCGCTGTCCGTGCCGATCCTGCGCAAGAGGCGGCCGGACCTGGAGCGCTCGTTCAAGGTGCCGTTCAACCCGGTGCTGCCCATCCTGGCCGCGGTCGTCTGTCTCTACCTGGCGCTGAACCTCAGCATCGAGACGTGGCTGCGGTTCGTGGTCTGGATGATCATCGGGTTCGCGATCTACTTCCTCTACGGCTACGGGCACAGCCGGGTCGGCCGGGGCGAGGGCGTGCCGGCCGAGGACTACTCGGTGAAGGCCGCCGACGACTGAGCCAGGCTGAGGGTGCGGGAACAGCGACGGGCACGGCCGCACTAGGGTGGTGACACAGCCCGTTCGTCATCCGCCCGCCGCCAGGAGGAGCCCACGTGACCGAGGCACGGTTCGTGCACATCGTCGACGACGTCCCCGAGCTGGACGGACGCGCGGACGGTCCGGTCCTGGTGACGGCGCTCGACGGCTTCCTCGACGCCGGCAACGCAGCCGGGCTCGCGGTCGCGCACCTGACCTCCGACGGGGCCGGTCGGGTGGTCGCCAGCTTCGAGGTCGACGAGTTCTACGACTACCGGGCGCGTCGTCCTCCGCTGACGTTCACGGAGGACCACTACACCGACTACGACGCCCCCCGGCTCGTCGTACGCCTGATGGAGGACCGGCTCGGCTCGCCGTACCTGCTGATGACCGGTCCCGAGCCCGACATCCGCTGGGAGGCGTTCGCCAAGGCGGTCCGCGTCGTGGTCGAGCACTTCGACGTCCGGTTGGTCGTCGCCCTGGGGTCGGTGCCGATGGCGGTGCCGCACACGCGCCCGGTCCAGCTGACCAACCACGCGACGGCGCATCGTCTGCTGGTGCAGGAGAACGTGTGGAAGGGCGAGATCCGGGTGCCGGCGAGCGCCGTCTCGCTCGTCGAGCTCCGGCTGGGGGAGTGGGGTCACGACGCCATGGGCTTCGTCGCGCACATCCCGCACTACGTGGCCCAGTTCGACTACCCGCAGGCGTCGGCCGCCCTCCTCGACGGTCTCGAGGACGTCACCGGGCTGCAGTGGGACCAGACGGCGCTCAAGGACGCCGGGGAGGCCCGGCAGGTGGAGATCGCCACCCAGATCGCCGACTCCGACGACGTGCGCGAGGTGGTGAGCGGGCTCGAGCAGCAGTACGACGCGTTCCACACCCAGTCGGCCAACCTGTTGGCCGATGACGAGCCGCTGCCCAGTGGTGAGGAGATCGGGGCGCAGTTCGAGCAGTTCCTGGCACGTCTCGAAGACCCCGAGAGCGAGTAGCGCCCGTGCCGTCCTCCGTCGCTGAGCTCGTCGAGCTGCTCGACCTCGAGGAGATCGAGGACAACCTGTTCCGCGGGCGCCAGCCCGAGACCATGATGCAGCGCGTCTTCGGTGGCCAGGTGCTCGCCCAGTCGCTGGTCGCCGCGGTCCGCACGGTCCCCGAGCACTTCGCGTGCCACTCGCTGCACTCCTACTTCCTGCGCCCCGGCGACACGAAGGTGCCGATCATCTACGACGTGGACACGATCCGGGACGGGCGGTCCTTCGCCACCCGCCGGGTCGCGGCCCGTCAGCACGGCCGCCCGATCTTCTTCCTGACGGCCAACTTCCAGATCCCCGAGCAGGGCCTCGAGCACCAGGACCCGATGCCGAGCGTGCCCGCGCCCGAGGACTGCCGGCCCGCGATGGACCGGGGGTCCAAGGAGGCCAACAACGAATGGCTGCGGGAGTGGTCCGCGCTCGACGTACGACCGATCGCGGACTCGCGCGCCGGCGGCACGCTGGACGCCAGCCACCACCCGGCGCGCTCGCAGTGGTGGATCCGGGCCAGCGGTGACCTCCCGGACGACCCCGTGACCCAGCTGGCCGCGTTCACCTACGCCTCCGACATGACGCTGCTGGTGGCCGCCCTGGTGCCGCACGGGTTGTTCATCCAGTCACCGGGCATGCAGGCGGCCTCGCTCGACCACTCGATGTGGTTCCACCGGCCGTTCCGCGCCGACGAGTGGTGGCTCTACGACCAGGCCTCGCCCTCCGCCTCCGGGGGTCGGGGACTCGCGCTCGCCCGGGTCTTCTCCCAGGACGGGCAGCTCGTGGCGACGGTCGCGCAGGAAGGCCTGATCCGCGTCCACCGGGACGCTCTTTAGCCTATTTTTTGGACACGTTGCTCGCGACACGCCGCAACTTCCGTTACTTTTGTCGACTATTGCGACTCAAGTGATGGATGTGATCAGTCGTGGCGTCTCGGATCGTGGCTCTGTCGGTGTCAGCGCTCGCCCTCGGCTGTGGCGCTGTGGCGGCGGCTTCGCCCGCCGCGACGGCGGGCTCGGACGGTGGTCACGGCTTCGGCCGGATGGGGCCGGCGAACGCCCGCACCGTCGCCGTGAGTCCCTCCTCGGGACCGGACTTCGAGATGCCGTTCCTGTGCGGCCAGAGCTGGACCGGCACGACGCGGTCGTCCCACTCCCCGAGCGCCTACACGATCGACTGGAACACCCCGAACGACCTGGGCAAGCCCGCCCTGTCCAGTGCGCCGGGCATCGTCACGCGCACGGTCACCCTCACCGGCAGCTACGGTCGCTACGTGGTCGTCGACCACGGCCGGGGCTTCAGCACGCTCTACGCCCACCTGAACAAGATCGTTGCCACCGTGGGCCAGGTCGTGGACCAGGGTGACCTGCTCGGGTACGTCGGCGGGAGCGGCAACGTCACCGGCCCGCACCTGCACCACGAGGAGCGCCTGAACGGCGGGTACTTCCGTCCCTACCTGCACCGCGCGCTGTTCCCGTTCGGTGCGACCCGGACCTCGGCCAACTGCAACGACCGGCCGATCGTCGGGGACTGGGACGGCGACGGGAAGGCTGACGTCGGCGTCTACCGGACCACCCCGACCAGCGGCGTGGCGTACTTCAAGACCGGCACCCAGGCCGTGGCCCGAGCCTTCGGCCGCCCCGGGGCCGTGCCCTTCGTCGGCGACTTCGACGGCAACGGAACCTCACAGCTCGGGGTGAAGGGGCTGGGCAGCACGTCCGGGGCGTTGCGATCCGCGAGCGGCAAGGCGGTCACCGTCTCCGGCCTGGGAGCGGCGTCGGACATCCCCGTCACCGGTGACTGGGACGGGAACCGGCGCAGCGACCTGGGTTGGTACCGGTCCTCGACGCACACCTTCTACGAGCGATCGCTGCACGGCGCTCTCACCGCCGTCCGGTGGGGAACGACGGGCGACCAGCCCGTCACGGGGGACTGGAACGGCGACCGGCGCACCGACCTCGGGGCGTTCAACCCGACGACGCGGACGTGGACCCTTCGGGTTCCGTCGGGGACGAGCTACGTCACCAAGCGCGTGGTCTACGGCGCGGTCGGGGACATGCCGGTCACCGGGGACTGGAACGGAGACCGGGTCACCGACCTGGGGATCTGGCGTCCCTCGATCGCACGCTTCTACCTGCGCACCGTGTCCAAGGCGGGCCAGGCGCTCACGACGTACCGCGTCTACGGCGCTCGCCGCGGCTGAGCCTGGCTCGAGCCTCAGCCGCGTCGCGCGCGGCCGACGAGGTGCGGAGCGCCACTGCTCGGGCTGGTGAGCGAGAAGTCGAGCCCGTCCTCGACGACGCGCGACCCGAACGCCACCTTCCCGGGCAGGAAGACCGGCTTCTTGAACTCGACCTCGACCGTCGCATGGTCCGGCAGCCGGTTGGCGAACGCAGCCACGCTGCGCGCCTTCGTCCACATGCCGTGCGCGATCTGGCGCTTGAAGCCGAAGGCCTTCGCGCTGAGCGGGTAGAGGTGGATCGGGTTGTGGTCGCCGGAGACGGCGGCGTACTCGCGGCCGAGGTTGCCCGGAAGCTTCCAGACCAGGCCGGTGCCGGCGACGACGTCGAACGGCTCACCCTCGGCCTTCGCGGAGTCGTCCTTCTTGCCCACGCGCAGGTAGACCGAGGTGGACTCCCACACGGTCTCCCCGGCCGAGGTCACCGTGGTGACCAGGTCGAAGACCTTGCCCTTCGGGTGGGGACGGAGGTTGACGGCGCTCGCGGAGACGTCGACCTTCTCCTGGGGCGAGACCGGGCGGTGCTGCGTGATCGAGTTGCCCACGTGCACCGTGCCGATCGCCGGGAACGGGAACGAGCCGTCGGTCATGATCCCCATGTGCAGCGGGAACGCGAGCATGTGCGGGTAGGTGAACGGCACCGTCTGGCTCGGCTCGAAGCCGCACACACCGGCGTACGCCGCCACGTGGGCGGGGTCGATCGTCACGTCCTTGCGGTGCAGCGTGAGGTCCGGCAGGTCGCCGCCCTTCTTGGCCACACCCGGGATCAGGTTGACCACGGGCAGCACGGGCAGCGCGGCCTTGAGCATCGTCGGCAGCGCGTTCGGCTGCCCCTCGACAGTGCGGTCGGTCGACTCCGGGGCCATCAGGCGCCCAGCATCATCTGGCCGCAGACGCGGACCACGTTGCCGTTGACGGCGGTGGAGCCGGGGGAGAGGTACCACGCGATCGCCTCGGCCACGTCGACCGGCAGACCGCCCTGGCTCATGGCGTTCATCCGCTGGCCGACCTCGCGGGTCGCGAACGGCACGGCGGCCGTCATCTGGGTGATGATGAAGCCGGGGGCGACGGCGTTGATCGTGATGCCGTTCTTCAGGTCCTCGGCCAGCGAGTCGACCAGCCCGATGACCCCGGCCTTGGACGCGGCGTAGTTCGTCTGGCCCATGTTGCCGGCGATGCCGGCGATCGAGGAGACGCCGACGATCCGGCCGTTGTCCTCGATCAGGCCCTGGTCGAGGAGCTCGCGGGTGATCCGCTCGGGCGCGGTCAGGTTGACCGCGATCACCGAGCTCCAGCGGTCCTCGGCCATGTTGGCCAGCTTCTTGTCGCGGGTGATGCCCGCGTTGTGCACCACCGCGTGCACCTGCCCGAACTTGGTCTTGACGTGCTGGGCGATGCGCTGGGGCGCGTCCTTGCCGGTGATGTCGAGCGTCAGGTGGTCGCCGTCGAGCTCCTTCATCAGCACCTGCAGCTCGCTGGCGGCCTGGGGCACGTCGATGCCGAGCACGGTCGCTCCGTCGCGGTGCAGCACCCGGGCGATCTGCTCGCCGATCCCGCGCGAGGCGCCGGTCACGATGGCGACCTTGCCGGTGAGCGGCTTGGCGGGGTCCGCGACCGGTGCGGCCTCGGTGGTCCCGGTCGCGCCGAGGCGGGCGACCTGGCCCGAGACGTAGGCGCTCTTGGGGCTCAGGAAGAAGGAGAGGGTGGACTCCAGGGTGCTCTCGGCGCCAGGAGCGACGTACACCAGGTTGACGGTGCTGCCCTTGCCGATCTCCTTGCCGAGCGACCGGGTGAAGCCCTCGAGGGCTCGCTGGGCGACCCGCTCCGCGTTGTTCTCGGTCTGCTCGGGGACAGTGCCCAGCACCAGGACGCGGGCGTTGGGGGTGATGCTGCGCATCAGCGGCGTGAAGAACTGCTCCAGCGCGAGCAGCTCGGCCGACGAGCCGATCCCGGTGGCGTCGAAGACCAGGGCCTTGTACTTCTCGTCCTCGGACGCGGTGCCGACGTGGGTGACGCCCAGGTTGTCGAGGGCCACGGTCAGGGTCTTGGCCAGGCGGCCGTTGCCGCCGGTGATGACGGTGCCGTCGACGACGGGCGCGCCCTCGGTCCAGCGCTCCAGCGCGGTCGGGTTCGGCAGGCCGAGGTTCTTGACGAACAGCTTCCCGACGGGGCTGGCGGTGAAGGACTGGTAGTGGTCGGTCATCTCACGTTCCTCTGGGTGGTCCTCTGGATGGGCGCGCGCTCGACGCAACGGTACGGCGCGCACAGGGCCGTGCACGATCCGGGCAGGATCGCGTCCTACCGGCGGGTACGACACCAAGGTAACGAGCGGTGTAACTCCGTGTCCAAAGAAGGTGATGTGCCCCTCACCTGGTTTGTTTTCACCTCGCCGGGCGGGAGGATGAGCGCAGCATCCATCCAGAGGAGACGAATCGTTCATGCAGGACAAGACTCGCCGTGTCGCCGTCGTCGGCGGCAACCGGATCCCGTTCGCCCGTTCCAACAGCGTCTACGCCACCGCCTCCAACCAGGAGATGCTCACCGCGGCCATCGACGGTCTCGTCGCCCGCTTCGGTCTCGAGGGTGAGCGCCTCGGCGAGGTCGTCGCCGGTGCCGTGCTCAAGCACAGCCGCGACTTCAACCTGACGCGCGAGTCGGTGCTCGGCTCGAAGCTGGCCCCCGAGACCCCGGCCACCGACCTCCAGCAGGCGTGCGGCACCGGGCTCCAGGCCGCGATCTACGTCGCGAACAAGATCGCCCTCGGCCAGATCGACGCCGGCGTCGCGGGTGGGTCGGACACCACGTCCGACGCACCGATCGCGATCTCCGAGAAGCTGCGCAAGAAGCTGATCAAGGTCAACCAGCAGAAGGACACCGCCGGGCGGATCAAGGCCCTGGGCGCGATCCGGCCGACCGACATCGGCATCGAGATCCCGCAGAACGGTGAGCCGCGGACGAAGCTGTCGATGGGCGAGCACGCAGCGCTCACTGCGCTCGAGTGGCAGATCACCCGCGAGGCCCAGGACGAGCTGGCGGTGGCCTCGCACCACCACCTCGCGGAGTCCTACGACCGCGGGTTCCAGGACGACCTGATCACCCCGTTCAACGGGCTCGACCGCGACCAGAACCTCCGCGCCGACTCCTCGCTGGAGAAGCTCGCCAAGCTCAAGCCGGTCTTCGGCAAGGGCGAGGCCGCCACCATGACGGCCGCCAACTCCACCCCGCTGACCGACGGCGCCTCCGCGGTGCTGCTCGCCACCGAGGAGTGGGCCTCGGAGCACGGCCTGCACGTGCAGGCGTGGTTCGTGGACGCCGAGACCGCTGCGGTCGACTTCGTGCACGGTGGCGAGGGCCTGCTGATGGCTCCGGCGTACGCCGTGCCGCGGCTGCTCGAGCGCAACGGCCTGACCCTGCAGGACTTCGACTTCTACGAGATCCACGAGGCCTTCGCCTCGCAGGTGCTCTCCACGCTGAAGGCCTGGGAGGACCCGGTGTTCTGCAAGGAGCGCCTGGGCATCGACGCGCCGCTCGGCTCGATCGACCGCACCAAGCTCAACGTGAACGGCTCCTCGCTCGCCGCGGGTCACCCGTTCGCCGCGACCGGCGCCCGGATCGTGGCCAACCTGGCCAAGCTGCTCGACCAGAAGGCTCAGTCAGATGGCGAGGGGGGCCGCGGCCTGATCTCCATCTGCGCCGCCGGCGGCCAGGGCGTCACCGCGATCCTGGAGAAGTAACGCCGAGACGTCACACCTGAAAGCCAGAAACGCGCCGAGACGTCGCAGATGGAATTCCATCTGCGACGTCTCGGCGGTTCTGGGGCTTTCATCTGTGACGTCTCGGCGTCATGGGGGTCAGAGGGTGGCGACCGCCTTCGCGGAGGCGACGACGTAGCTGCGGACCTGGTCGGCGGAGACCGGTGCGATCGCCGGGATGCCGGGCGCGGACTCCTTGACGAGGACGCCGACCCTGGCGAGCTGGAGGGCGCCGAGGCCGCTGGCGTACATCTGGTTGGCCAGCAGCGTGGAGTCCTCCACCCGGAACTCGCCGGCCGCCACGCCCGCGTCGAGGACGTCGCTGAGCTGGGTCAGGCACGCGGAGATGCCCCGGCCGAGCCGGAACAGCGAGCCCTCGCTGATCTCCTCGAGGAGCTCGGGGCCGGGTCGGCGCATCAGTGTCTGGGCGCAGTCGACGAAGGCGGGGTACTCCAGGCCGAAGTCGACGAACGCCTCGACCACGGTGACCAGCCGGTCGGTGGCTGAACCGTCGGTGCCGGCGGCGGCCGAGAGCCGCTTCTGCAGGTCGTCGAGGTAGCTGACCAGGGTGAGCGCGAAGAGCTCCTCCTTGCCGCTGAAGTGGCGGTAGATGATCGCGCGGTTGACGCCCACCGCCCGCGCGATGTCCTCGATCTGCGCGTCGCGGACACCGCTCTCGTCGAACAGCTCCCGGGTCGCCCGGAGGATCTCGCGCTCGCGTGCACGGCGCCGCGCAGCTGCCGGCTGCCGGCTCGACGTGCTCGTGCTGGTCATGCGCAGATCCTAGTGCAACACCGGTTTACACACGTGTGTGCCGCGTGTCACGCCAGGCCGCCTAGCTGGCCGGAGATCCGCCTGACCTCGTCCAGGGTGTCGGCCTCGCTGGGTGGCTTGTCGTCGCGGTAGCGCAGCACCCGGGCGAACCTCAGCGCGACGCCCCCGGGGTAGCGGGTCGAGCGCTGGACGCCGTCGAAGGCGATCTCGACGACCTGCTCCGGCCGGAGATGGACGACGTGGCCCTCGCGGCTGGTCTCGAGCCCGAGGAACCTCTCGGTCTGCCACGCGAGCATCTCGTCGGTCATCCCCTTGAACGTCTTGCCGAGCATCACGAAACCGTCGCCCTGGCGAGCGCCGAGGTGGATGTTCGAGAGCCAGCCCTGGCGGCGCCCGCTGCCCCACTCGACGGCGAGCACGACCAGGTCGAGGGTGTGCCGCGGCTTGACCTTGACCCAGGCCGACCCCCGCCGCCCCGCGTCGTACGCCGCATCGAGTCGCTTGAGGATCACCCCCTCCTGCCCGTCGACGACCGCCTCGTCGAAGAACGACTGGGCCTCCTCGACCGAGTCGGTGACCAGGCGACGGACGCGCAGCTCCTCGGGGACGACCGCGTCGAGTCGCTCGAGTCGCTGGCTGGTCGGAGTCTCGATCAACGAGTCACCCTCGTGGAGCAGCAGGTCGAAGAAGAACGGCCGGATCCCGGTCGCTCCGGTGTGCGTGGCGGTCGTCGACGCGGTCTCCTGGAAGGGACGCGGCCGACCGGTCTCGTCGAGGACCAGCGCCTCACCGTCGAGGATCAGGTCGGTGGCGGGCAACGAGCGGGTCAGGGCGACGACCTCGGGCAGCCGTGCCGAGATGTCGTCGAGGCTGCGGGTGAACACGGTGACCTCGTCGCCGTGCTTGTGCACCTGGATCCGGATGCCGTCGAGCTTGGTGTCGACCGCGAAGGGGCCGTCCACCTTGGCCACGCCGGCCGGCGACGTCGGGTGCCGTGCCGGCGAGCATCGGCCGCACCGGGCGGCCGACCAGCAGGGTGAACGCCTCGAGGGCAGCGGCTCCCTCACCGAGGGCCGCGGCAGCGATCGGCCCCGTGGGCGCGCTGAACATCGCGGCGCGGCGCACGGACTTCGGGGGCAGCCCCGCCGCAGCCGCGATGGCGTCGAGCATCACCGAGTCGGCCGCGCCCTGACGGACGTTGCCGGTCATCAGTGCCCGGAGGAAGTCCTGCTCCGCGGCGGTCAGCCGTTCGAAGAGGGCCCCGACGGCGGTCCGCCTCGCGCCCGCGGACCCGGAGCCGGAGAGCACGCTGATCTCCGCCAACGCGGCGTCGGCCTCGGTCAGGGAGACGGAGGCCTCCGCGGCCGGAGCCGGCACGTCGGCCAGACCGCGCCAGCCGACACCGGTGCGTCGCTGGCGCAACGTGCCGGAGAGGTAGGACGCGGCGATGTCGACCTCGGTGTCCCCGTCGTCGGCCACCTCGGCCAGCAGGCCCGCGATCAGGTCTCGCTTGGCCAATCGTGAGCCGGTGCCGGCCACCTGGCCGGAGACGTCGACGAGTCGGGCGAGCAACATGCCCGCCATTGTGTCGGGAGCCGCCGACATAGTGTGCGGGCATGGCAGCGCTCACCGCCTCGCGGTCCCGGGTCTGGCGCCCGGACTGGCCCTGCCCGGTCGCGGTGAACCTCCTCCAGCTGCGCCACGGGTCGGGGGACCCGACGTACCGCCGCGGCCCCGACGGCGCCATCTGGCGGGGCATCCGCACCCCTGTGGGCACCGCGACGCTGTGCATCCGGGCCGACGCGGCGGACGGCAGCGTGACCGGCGAGGCCTGGGGCGACGGCGCCGACTGGGCGCTGGAGCAGCTGCCCCGGATGCTCGGCGCCGACGACGACCCGTCGGGGTTCGTGCCACCGCCGCAGCTCACCCAGGCCTGGCGACGACACCGGCACTGGCGCGTCGGCGCCACGGACCTGGTGATGGAGTCGTTGGTGCCGGCGATCATCGAGCAGAAGGTGACCGGCATGGAGGCGCTGGGTGCGTTCCGGGTGATGGTGCACCGGTTCGGCGAGCGGGCACCGGGCCCGCCGAGCGAGCCGGAGCCGGTCGTGCGGCTCTGGGTGCAACCCTCGCCCGAGGAGCTGCGGGCCATCCCGTCCTGGGAGTGGCTCAGGCTTCCGGTCGACGGAGCCCGGTCACGCCCGATCCAGCACGCGGCCCGGGTGGCGACCTCGCTGGAGCGGGCCGGCCGCGAGACCCCGGTGGAGTTCGACCGCCGGCTGCGCACGCTGCCCGGCATCGGAGTCTGGACGAGTGCGGAGACGCGCTTCCGGGCCCTCGGGGACGCCGACGCGGTGAGCTTCGGCGACTACCACATCGCCGCCAACGTGGGTTACGTGCTGACGGGGAAGCCGGTGGACGACGCCGGGATGGCCGAGCTCCTCGAGCCGTACGCCGGCCACCGCCACCGGGTCCAGCGCCTGGTGGAGCTGGCCGGGTTGTCGAGACCGAGACGCGGTCCGCGAATGGCCCCCAGGACGCACCTTCCCGGCTAACGTCAGCCCTGGCCTGCCCAGACCCTGCCTGCCGAACCGGAGACCGACCCCAGTGACCACCGCGTGATCGACCGATTCGCCGCCATGTCGGCGGACGAGCTGAACGAGTACTTCTGCACCACCGACGTCCTCGAGATCACCGAGGTGATCCGAACCGCGGACGACGCCGACCTCCGTCGGCTGATCGACCTCGAGCACTTCCGGGCAGCGGGGGTGGTGGCGATCCTGGACCGGTTCGCCGAGTTCGCCGACGCCGAGCGGCTCGAGGAGATCCAGGGGGTCGTCCGCTTCCAGCTCGCCCGGTCCAGGAAGGACGACGAGTGCCACACCGTCCGGTTCCAGGACGGCACTGTCGCCATCGACAGCGAGGCGCAGCCAGACGTCGTCATCGCCGCGGACATCCTCGACTTCGTCCGGCTGGTCACCGGTGAGCGCAACCCTGCGTTGCTCTACCTCGGCGCGCGGCTCGGGATCGAGGGCCACGAGATGCTCGCCCTGGCCGTCGGCACGGTCTTCACCGTGCCGGGCAGTGACCAGAAGGCGGTCGACCCGACCGCGCTCGACCCGGTCGACGTGGCGACGGCCGTCGCCACCACCTCGGCGAAGCACATGCGGTCGGTGATGGAGGGCGGGTTCCGGCCGATCGTGCTCGAGGAGGTGTTCCGCCGCTTCCCCGACTTCATCGACGCCGACAAGGCGAGCGACATGACGCTCTCCGTCGGGTTCCGGATCGGTGGCCGCCGCGACGGCGAGGTCGACCGCTACGTCGTACACATCGCGGACGGTGCCTGCACGATCGAGACGAGCCCGCCCGAGGGTCAGCGCCGCGACGCGACGATCACGATCGACGGAGCCGACTTCCTGAGACTGGCCACCGGTCAGCTCCATCCCGTGCGCGGCGTGCTCACCGGTGCCCTGAAGGTGAAGGGTGACCGGGCCAAGGCGCTCGCGCTCAATGCCGTGATGGTGCCGCCCAAGCCTCGGGACTGAGCCCCTCGGCGTACCGGGTTCCCCTGTGCCCGGGGCGGCGTTACCGTGTCCGGACTCTCGGGGAGGTCAGCGCCATGGGGTGGTTCCGCAAGAACGCAGGCGACCGTCCGCGTCTCTCGCCCGCCGACGGCGACGAGGAGCTCGAGCAGCTGCTGGCGGGTGACGTCGACCTCACGGCGTACGTCGACCTGGTGCAGTCGCGTGCCCACGTGGAGAAGCGGGCCGTGGCCGTGCACGCACTCGCGCTCTCCCAGCAGCTGCAGGAGGCCGTGTCCGGTGCGGGCGCCTCGGAGGACCCGCAGGTGCGGCTGCTCGCTGCGGTCCACCTGCACAACATGGCCTGGGCCGCTCGTGGTCGCGGCGTCGTCGCCGTCACGAGCGAGCAGCAGGCGGGAGACTTCCTCAGCCTGATGACGGAGGCCGAGGAGCGGCTGGACCTGCTCTCGCTGGACCTGCCCGGTGACGAGGTGCCGCTCTGGTATCTCGTCAGCTGCGCACGGGCCCTCGGTCACGGCGCGGAGGTAGCGCTGCAGCGGCTGGACCGGCTGCGCGAGGTCGCGCCGACCCACCGTCGCGGACACTCCCACGCCCTGCGGGCGCTGTCGCCGAAGTGGGGCGGGACCGAGGAGCACACGCAGCAGTTCGCGTGGTCGCTGAGCGAGTCGAGCATGGCGGGTGCCACCGTGCACGGTCTGGTGCCGGAGGCGCTGGTCGAGGTCTGGATCTCGCGGCTGGGAGCGGCCGGGCCCCCCGACCCCGAGGGCGCCGCCCAGCTGTGGCGCGATGCCGCCACGGCACACCGTCTCGGCATCGCATGGGCCGCGTTCACCGGCGGCCAGAACGCCGACGCCCCCTGGCGGGTCCGCGACCTCAACACCTTCCTGTTCGCCTTCGCACAGCTCGGCGAGGACGACCTCGTGCGCCAGGCGCTCGACCTGCTCGACGGCCGGGTCAGCGAGTACCCGTGGCGCTACCTGCCCGAGGACGACGTCACCATCAGCTACGCCGCCGTCGCCGCCGAGCTCCGCCGGCGCTAGCGGCCGACGGCGTACCCCTGCATGCCGCGCGGGTTCGCGCCCGCCGCCTGTGAGGCCAGCCAGTGCGCGGAGGAGACCATCCGGAAGGTGCCTTGCAGGGTGGGTCGGGTCGTAAGGCTCACGAGTGCTTCACCGCTCCTCCGGCTGGACGCGCAACGTGTGCAGGGTCGTGGCCAGCATGTCGTAGTGGCCGACGAGCAGGAGCAGCTCGATGCAGGTGCGTTCGTCCTCGGCGGCGCGGAGCTCGGCCCACAGCGCGTCGTCGAGGTCACGGTCCTCGAGCAGGGACTCCGTGACGCGCAGGAGCAGCGACTGACGGTCGCTCCAGCCGACCGCGCTCGCACCGATCCGCACGCGCTCGATGTCGTGGTCGTCGAGCCCGGCCCGCCGACCCAGCGCGCGGTGGTGGTTGAACTCGTAGTCGCTCCCGCGCACCACGGCCACCCTCAGGATCACCAGCTCGGTGTCGATGCGGGGGAGCCGGCCGCCGGGCATCAGCTTCCCGGCGAAGTGCAGCCAGCCCCAGAAGAGCCCGTGGTGCCGCCCGAGGGTCGTGAAGATGCGCGGCGGACCGGTGCGGGTGACCCGACCCGCGAGTCGGCTGAACAGCCAGATCGGCAGGCCGAGCTCGCGGAACCCGCCGGGGGAGACGCGTGGAGCCGGCATCACTCGGCCCTCCGTGCCTGCTGGACGGCCGGCAGCACCCGGTTGGCGCCGCGGTTCAGCGCGCCCATCGCGAGCGAGTACGCCGGTGGGCAGTAGCGCTGCACCAGGTGGATCGTGCGGATGTCGGAGGACGTGTAGACCCAGTACCTGTTGCGGCGTACGCCCTTGAGGATGGCGTGCGCCGCCTCCTCGGGTGAGACCGCGCGTTCGTGGAAGCGCGCCTGGGCCTTGCGGAAGCGCGGGCTGTCGGTGTCGACGCCGTCGATGCGGACCGTCTGGGTCAGCGGCGTGTGCACCGCCCCGGGACAGACCAGCGAGACGCCGATGCCGTGACGGGCGAGGTCGAAGCGCAGCACCTCGGAGACCCCGCGGAGCCCGAACTTGCTGGCGCTGTACGCCGCGTGCCACGGCATCCCGATGATCCCGGCCGCCGACGCGACGTTGACGAGGTGGCCACCGCGCCCTGCCTCGACCATCGGGGGCACCAGCTCCTCGATGACGTGGATCGGTCCCATCAGGTTGACCTCGACCTGCTGGCGCCACGTCGAGTGCTCGAGGGAGCTCACCGTGCCCCAGGCCGAGATGCCGGCGACGTTCATCACGATGTCCATCGGGCCGTGCTCGTCGGTGACCCGGCGCGCCAGGCGGCGTACGGCGTCGTGGTCGCTGACGTCGGCCGCCTCGGCCAGGAGCACCACGCCGCCCGAGGCCGTGATGCCGGCCGCCGTCGCGGCCAGCCGCTCCGCGTCGAGGTCGGTGAGGACGAGATGCCCTCCCTGGGCGGCAACGGCCTCCGCGGTGGCGCGGCCGATCCCGCTGGCGGCACCGGTGATGAAGACCCTGAGGCCGTCGAGGTCACGTAGTCGACGAGGTCGCATGCTCGAGACACTAGGTGGGTAGGGCGGTCAGGGTCTGGATATCGCTTGCGTCGTGCGCAAGGCTCTGGTCACGCCCGCTCGCCCGGCTCAGGAGGTCACCCCGCAATGCGCAGCACCATGCAGGACTCAGCACTGACCATCGGCTCGATCCTCAAGCACGGCACGACCGTGCAGGGTGACTCCGAGGTGGTCACCGCGACCGCCGACGGGACTCGGTCGATGACCTACACCGAGCTCGGCAAGCGCGTCGCCCAGCTCGCCAACGCCCTGCGCTCGCTCGGCATCGACGGCGACCAGCGTGTCGGCACGTTCCAGTGGAACAACGCCGAGCACCTGCAGGCCTACCTCGCCGTCCCGTCCATGGGCGCGGTCCTGCACACCCTCAACATCCGGCTGTTCCCCGAGCAGCTCGTCTACATCGCCAACCACGCCGAGGACCAGGTCGTCATCGTGGACGACTCGCTCGTCGGCCTGCTCGCGCCGCACCTGCCCGAGATGAAGACGGTCCAGCACGTGCTCGTCGCCGGCCCCGACGCCGCGTCGGCCGACCTCGACTCGCTGCGCTCGAGCGGCAAGGAGGTGCTGCTCTACGACGACCTGCTCGACGAGCAGTCCGAGGAGTTCGACTGGCCGGAGATCGACGAGCGTGACGCGGCGGCCATGTGCTACACCAGCGGCACCACCGGCAACCCCAAGGGCGTCGTCTACAGCCACCGCTCGGCGTGGCTGCACTCGCAGGCGGTGAGCACCGGCAACGCCGGAGCGATCAGCTTCCACGACCGGGTGCTGCCGATCGTGCCGATGTTCCACGCCAACGCCTGGGGCCTGGCGTACGCCGCGATGATGAGCGGCGCGTCCCTGTGCATGCCCGACCGCTGGCTGCAGGCCGAGCCGCTGTGCCGGTTCATGAACGAGAGCCTGCCGACGCTGTCCGGTGCCGTGCCGACCGTGTGGAACGACGTGCTCGGCTACCTGGACAAGAACCCCGAGAAGAAGCCGGAGTCGCTCCGGCTGATCCTGTGCGGCGGCTCCGCCGTGCCCGTCTCGCTGCAGAAGGCGCTCCAGGACCGCCACGGCATCGAGATCCGCCAGGCGTGGGGGATGACCGAGACGTCGCCCGTGGCGTCGGCGGGCATGCCTCCCACAGGCGTCGAGGGGGAGGACGTCTGGGCCTACCGGGGCAGCCAGGGCCGTGTCCTGTGTGGCGTCGAGGGACGCATCGTCGCCGACGACGGCAACGAACAGCCCTGGGACGGCAAGGCCGTCGGCGAGCTCGAGGTCCGGGGACCCTGGGTCACCGCGGGCTACTACGACTCCGACGACCCGGACGTCGACGACAAGTTCCAC
This sequence comes from uncultured Actinomycetota bacterium, assembly GCA_963842565.1. Lineage (GTDB taxonomy): Bacteria > Actinomycetota > Actinomycetes > Propionibacteriales > Nocardioidaceae > Marmoricola. Next base: position 94,479 of record CAWJGX010000019.1, read on the forward strand.
GACGGCTGGCTGCGCACGGGTGACGTCGGCTCGATCGACGAGCTCGGCTACATCCGGCTCTCCGACCGGGCCAAGGACGTCATCAAGTCGGGCGGGGAGTGGATCTCCTCGGTCGACCTGGAGAACGCGCTGATGGCCCACGACGACATCGTCGAGGCAGCCGTCATCGGCATCCCGGACGAGCGGTGGGACGAGCGCCCGCTGGCGTCGGTCGTCCTGCGTGAGGGTGCGACGCTGACTCCTGCCGAGCTCCGCGAGTTCCTGAGCAAGGACTTCGCCAAGTGGCAGCTGCCCGACTCGTGGGCCTTCATCGACGAGGTGCCGCGCACCAGCGTCGGGAAGTTCGACAAGAAGGTGATCCGCAAGTGGTACGCCGACGAGGAGATCTCCGTCGAGAAGGCCTGAAGGCGCTCAGCGCACGCCCCACGTGTAGGTCTGCTTCTGCAGCTCGAGGTAGAGGAACGTGTGGATGGCGGTGATGCCGTTGATCGGCTTGATCCGCGCGGTGACCAGCTCCAGCAGGTGGGCGTCGCTGACCCCGACCACCTCGGCCAGGATGTCGAAGCCACCGGCCGTGATGACGACGTAGACCACCTCGGGGATGTCCGACAGGGCCTCGGCGACGGTCTTGACGGCCGTGTCCTCCACGGTGATCCCGATCATCGCCTGCCGGGCGAAGCCGAGCTGGAGCGGGTCGGAGACGGCCGTGATCTGGATGACCCCGGTGTCCGAGAGCTGAGTGACGCGCTGGCTCACCGCCGACTCGGCGATGCCGAGGGCCTCGGCGATGCTGGCGAAGGAGCGACGTCCGTCGACCTGGAGCATCTCGATGATGGACTTCGAGACCCGGTCGATGGGCGTTGCGGTGTCGCGGCGGCGTGAGGTCACGCTTCGCTCGCCGTCGCCACCTGTCTCGCCCTTGATCAAGTCCGCTCCCCGAACACCGGCACGTGATCGGAAACGATAGTGGTTCGGCCCCGCCCACGGGCGGGATCAGGTGGCTGTCCGGCGGGCTGGCGCTCAGTGACCGCCGGTCAGCGGAGCCATCAGGCGCGCGATCCGGCTCTGTCGCCCGGTCCAGCGCTCCTCGCTGTCTGCCGTGGACATGGCGCGGAGCCCGGCATTGATACCGAGCCAGCGCAACGGTTCGGGCTCCCACTGCCTGCTGTGGTGGTTGACCCAGGGGAGCGTGACGAGGTCACTGGCCGTGCCGGTGACCAGGTCGGCCAGGGTGCGGCCCGCCAGGTTGGTGGTGGCGACGCCGTCACCGACGTAGCCGCCGGCCCAGCCGATCCCGCTCGTGCGGTCCAGCCCCACCGAGGCGGACCAGTCACGGGCGATCCCCAGACATCCACCCCAGGCATGGGTGAACGCTGCGTCGCCGATCTGCGGGAGCAGCTCTCGGAGCACGGCCCGGAGGTCGTCGAAGACGCGCGGCTCCACGTCGTACGACGCCCGGATCCGCGAGCCGAAGTGGTACGGCGCGCCCCGGCCACCGAACGCCAGCCTGCCGTCGGCGGTGCGCTGGCCGTAGATGATCAGGTGTCGCCCGTCGCTGAACGTCGACCGCTCGGCCAGCCCGATCGACTCCCAGACGTCGTCGGCCAGCGGCTCGGTGGCCACCATCAACGAGTAGACGGGTGCGACCGCGCGCCGCTGGCCGGCCAGTCGCGGCGTGTAGCCCTCCGTGGCGCGCAGCACGACCTCCGCCCGCACCGTCCCGGCGTCCGTCTGCACACGACCCGGCTCGATGGCGCGCACCATGGTGCGCTCGAAGATCGGCACTCCGGCCGCCTCGACGACCCGGGCGAGACCGCGGACGAGTCGCGCAGGGTGCACCGCCGCGCAGTGGGGGGTGAAGACGCCGCCGAGGACGTTGCTGGCACCGAGACGGCTGCGCGCCTCGTCGGCACCCAGCAGGCGCTCGTCCTCCTCGGTGAACCCACGGGCGTGCGCCGTCGCGACGTCGGCCCGCAGGCGATCCAGCTGGAGGCGGGTGCGTGCCAGGGTCAGCGTCCCGCCGCGCTGGTAGTCGGCGTCGATCCCCTCGGCCTCGACGACCCGTCCCACCTCGCGGACGGTCGCCTGCATCTCCCGGTGCATCCGGAGGGCCTCACCCGCGGAGGACGCGCGCGCCAGGGCGTCCCAGGACGTCGGGAAGAGCGCGCTGCACCAGCCGCCGTTGCGGCCCGAGGCGCCGAAGCCCGCGATCTCCTGCTCGAGCACCACGATGCGCAGCGACGGGTCGGCGCGGTGCAGGTAGTAGGCCGTCCAGAGCCCGGTGAGCCCCGCCCCGACGATCGCGACGTCACAGGTGACCGGGCCGGGCAGCGAGGGCCGTGGTGCGAAGTCGTCACGAGCGGTCTCGTGCCACAGCGACAGCGAGCGGTAGTCCCTCCCGAGATCGTCAGGCACGCTCAGCGCACGCCCCACGAGTAGGTCTGCTTGGCGAGCTGGAGATACATGAACGTCTCGGTCGTGCGGACCCCGGGCACGGCCCGGATGCGGCCGGACACCAGCTCGAGGAGCTCCTTGTCGTCGGCGCTGACCACCTCGCAGAGCACGTCGAAGCTGCCCGCGGTCATCACCACGTAGATGACCTCCTCGAGGGCCGAGAGCGCCTCCGCGACGGGCTGGATGTCACCGTCGACGCAGATCCCGACCATCGCCTGCCGGTCGAAGCCGAGCTGGAGCGGGTCGGTCACGGCGACGATCTGCATGATGCCGCCCTCGGAGAGCCGCTGCACCCGCTGCCGGACGGCAGCCTCGGAGAGCCCGACGGCCTTGCCGATCGCCGCGTAGGAACGCCGGCCGTCCTGCTGGAGCTGCTCGATGATCGACTTGGACACCTCGTCGAGCGGAGGGGTGGCACGCGACCCGGCCAGCGACTTCTCGGTCATGCGAGTCATCGTGGTGGCTGGGGAGCGGGCATGGCAAGGGATCGTGGCCGAACTGATGCGGTAAATCGTTGCCCTGCGCCCGTGCACGTCATGTTTTTCGTGGAATTAACCTGAGAAGACGACTGAATCGCTTGTCCATCGCGAGCCCACATGTTTAGGTGAGCCCCGAACGAAGGAGTCCGGGTGGTCGGAAGTTCTCACCGCACGGGGCGGCCGACAGGCGCCTCCGGCGGCAGGGGCGGCGTGTCTCGTCGTACGGTGCTGAAGGGTGCCGGGTTTGCGGCTTTCGGCATCGGAAGTGTTGCGGTGCTCCCCCTCTTCGGCACTCCGTCCGCGATCCAGGACCCGGCCACCTGCAAGGCCAAGGACGTCTCCGCCACGTCCAAGAAGCTCGTGATCTCCAACTGGCCGGCCTACATCGACCCGCCGTCGAAGAAGCAGAAGAGCACGCTCGAGGAGTTCGAGGCGGGCAACGACCTCTCGGTCGCCTACACCGACGACGTCAGCGACAACGCCGAGTTCTTCGCCAAGGTCCGCAACCAGCTCGCCGACTGCCAGCCGATCGGCCGCGACCTGATGATGCTGACCGACTGGATGGCCGCGAAGATGATCGGGCTCGGCTGGATCCAGCCGATCGCCGTCGACAAGGTCCCCAACCTGCACGCCAACCTGATCGAGCCGCTCCAGGGCCGCCAGTGGGACAAGGACCGCACCTACTCCGCCCCGTGGCAGAGCGGCCTGACCGGGATCGCCTACAACGCCAAGCTGACCAAGGAGGTCGGCAGCTTCTCGGACCTGATCACCCGGCCCGACCTCAAGGGCAAGATCACGCTCCTCTCCGAGATGCGCGACACGATGGCGTTCATGCTCGCGATCGAGGGAGCGAACCCGGATGACTTCACCCGGCTGGAGTGGGAGAAGGCCCTCGTCAACCTCCAGTCGGTCGTCAAGAAGGGCCAGGTCCGGGCGTTCACCGGCAACGAGTACATCCAGGACCTCACGGCCGGCAACATCGTGGCCTGCGAGGCCTGGTCCGGCGACGTGATCCAGGCCCAGTTCGACAACCCCGACATCAAGTTCGTGGTGCCGGAGGAGGGGTTGTCGCTGTGGAGCGACAACATGCTCATCCCCAACAAGTCCGAGCACCAGAGCAACGCCGAGAAGTGGATCGACTTCTACTACGAGCCCGAGGTCGCGGCCCAGCTCGCGGCGTACGTCAACTACATCTGTCCCGTGGAAGGCGCGCGGGAGGCGATGGTGAAGATCGACGACAGCCTGGTCGACAACAAGCTGATCTTCCCCGACGCCGAGGACCTGAAGGGCGCGTTCGACTTCATGGTGCTCGACGACCAGCAGAGCAAGCAGTACGAAGGAGAGTGGGCGGATGTCACAGGTGGCTGAGGTCTCGACGCCTCGCGACGGGGACGGTGACGCACCCTTCGACGGGTTGCGACTGCGCCGTCTCACCAAGGAGTTCGCGAACTTCACGGCGGTGAAGACCCTCGACCTCGACGTGCCCAGCGGCTCCTTCTTCGCGCTGCTCGGCCCCTCCGGGTGCGGCAAGACGACGACGCTGCGGATGGTGGCCGGGCTCGAGACACCGACGTCGGGAACCATCCAGCTCGGTGACCGCGACATCACGTGGGACAAGCCCTACAAGCGGCCGGTCAACACCGTGTTCCAGAACTACGCGCTGTTCCCGCACCTGGACATCTTCGAGAACGTCGCCTTCGGCCTGCGGCGCCGCAAGGACAAGGGCGTCGACGAGCAGGTGCGTCAGATGCTCGACCTCGTCGAGCTCGACTCGCAGGCGCGCAAGAAGCCGGCCCAGCTCTCGGGCGGGCAGCAGCAGCGCGTCGCTCTCGCCCGGGCGCTGATCAACCGCCCCGAGGTGCTCCTCCTCGACGAGCCGCTCGGTGCTCTCGACCTCAAGCTGCGGCGCGCCATGCAGATCGAGATCAAGCGGATCCAGACCGAGGTCGGCCTCACCTTCGTGCACGTCACGCACGACCAGGAAGAGGCCATGACGATGGCCGACACGATCGCGGTGATGAACGCCGGAGTGATCGAGCAGATGGGCGCCCCCGGCGACCTCTACGACAACCCGCAGACCACGTTCGTCGCCAACTTCCTGGGCCAGTCCAACCTGATCGAGGGACGGATCAAGGGCCGTGAGGGTGACTTCGTGGTGGTGGACATGAAGGGCGTGCTGGCCTCCATCCCGGCCGAGCGTGCGCACGTCAGCGGGACCGCCGAGGAGCTCGGCTGGGTCGGGATCCGCCCCGAGAAGGTGCTGATTGCCGACGTGGGCGAGGAGCTCGACGCGCCTGGCAACAGCATCCCGGGCGGCGTGGTCAGCGACGTCAGCTTCGTCGGCGTGAGCACGCAGTACCTCGTCCGGATGCCGTGGGGCCAGGAGATCCAGGTCTTCGAGCAGAACACAGGCCGCCGGCGGCTGTTCCGCCAGGGCGAGCAGGTCGACCTCTCCTGGCGCCCCGAGTTCGCCTTCCTCCTCGACCACAACCAAGCCGCCGACGCGGGCGTCGACCGCGAGGACGCGCTGTGACGGCAGCCACCGTGGGTGGCGCCCGAGTCGCCGCCTCCGAACCCGACGAGCCGGAAGAGCGGCACGTCGAGAGGCGCAAGCTCACCGGCTACTGGTTGCTGCTGCCCGGCACCCTGTGGCTGGTCGTGTTCTTCGTGGTGCCCTTCTACTCACTGGTCGCCACCAGCCTCTACAACCCCGACGGCTCCGTGCTCCAGGGCTACGAGATGGACTGGTCCTTCTCGAACTACTCCGACGCCCTGCAGGCCTACTGGCGTCCGCTGGTCCGTTCGCTGCTGTACGGCGCCGTGGCCACGTTCATCTGCCTGGTGGTCGGTTACGTGCTCGCCTACGCCATCGCCTTCAAGTCGGGGCGCTGGAAGAACCTGATGCTCGTCCTGGTGATCGCCCCGTTCTTCACCAGCTTCCTGGTCCGCACGCTCTCGTGGAAGCTGCTGCTGCGCGACGACGGGTTCATCGTCAACACGCTCCAGTTCCTGCACCTGATGAGCAGCGACGGCCGGTTGCTCGCCACCCCGGTCGCGGTGATCGCGGGTCTGGTCTACAACTTCCTGCCGTTCATGGTGCTCCCGCTGTTCGCCAGCATCGACAAGATCGACCATCGCCTGATCGAGGCCTCCGCTGACCTCTACTCCCGCCCGATCGTGGGCTTCTTCAAGGTCACCTGGCCGCTGTCCCTGCCCGGCGTCGTCTCGGGCACGCTGCTGACCTTCATCCCGGCGGTCGGTGACTACATCAACGCCGAGCTGCTCGGCAGTCCCAAGCAGCGGATGATCGGCAACGTCATCCAGAACCTGTTCACCGACGCCAACGACTACCCGGCCGCGGGCGCCCTGTCGGTGATGCTGATGCTGCTCATCCTGGTGATGGTGCTCTTCTACGTCCGACGCGCGGGGACGGAGGAGCTGCTGTGAACTCGCCCCTGCAACGGCTCGGCCGCTGGATCGGCAAGCACCTCGTCCTGATGGGCGGGATCCTGGTCATCATCTACATGTTCATCCCGATCTTCGTCGTCGTCCTGATGAGCTTCAACAAGCCGGACAGCAAGCTGATCTACCGCTTCGACGGGTTCACCCTGCAGAACTGGCTGCACCCCTGCGCCGATGCGAGCATGTGCTCGGCGGTGAGCCGCAGCATCCAGATCGGCCTGCTGGCCACGCTGGTCGCGACGATCCTCGGCACCCTGATGGCCTTCGCCCTGGTGCGGCACCGGTTCGCGGGCCGGTCGGCCGCCAACCTGGTGATCTTCATGCCGATGGCCTCACCGGAGATCGTGATGGGCTCCTCGCTGCTGGCGCTCTTCGTCGCGTCCGGCTTCGGCGGTCAGCTCGGCTTCTGGACGATCCTGATCGCGCACATCATGTTCTGCCTGTCCTTCGTGGTGGTCACCGTGAGAGCCAGGCTCGCCGGGCTGGACAACAACCTCGAGCAGGCGGCGATGGACCTCTATGCCACCGAGTCGCAGACGTTCTGGCGGGTCACCTTCCCGCTCGTCTTCCCTGGAATCCTGGGTGCGGCCCTGCTCTCGTTCTCGCTGTCCTTCGACGACTTCATCATCACGAACCTCAACGCGGGCAACACGACCACCTTCCCGATGTACGTCTGGGGCGTCGCCCAGCGCGGTGTGCCGATGCAGGTCAACGTCGTCGGCACGGTGATGTTCGTGATCTCGATCGCCATCGTGCTCGGTGCCGAGCTGAACCGCCGGCGGCAGGAGAAGGCGCTCGCCTGATGGGCTCCGCAGCAACGCCCGTGGTGTCGGCCTCGCTCCGTGACGCGAGCCCCGTCCCCTTCTGGCTCGACGACCCTGCCCGACCCGAGGCGCTGCCCTCCCTCGAGGGCTCGACCTCGGCGGCGCTGGTGGTCGTCGGTGGCGGCTACCTCGGCCTGTGGACCGCGCTGCTGGCCAAGGAGCGCGATCCCTCGCGCGACGTGCTCGTGCTGGAGGCGAGTCGGTGCGGCGACGCGGCGAGCGGCCGCAACGGTGGTTTCTGCGAGGCGAGCCTGACCCATGGCTTCGGCAACGGGTTGGCCCGGTGGCCCGACGAGCTCGAGGTCCTGACCCGGATGGGGATCGAGAACCTCGACGGGATCGAGCGCACGATCGAGAAGCACGCGATCGACTGCGACTTCGTCAGGGCCGGGTCCCTCGCTGTGGCGACGAGGCCGCACCAGGTGGCCGGGCTCCGCGAGGAGTACGACGAGATGCGGGCGCGGGGGATCCCGTCGACCTGGCTCGAGGCGTCCGAGCTGCGCGAGCGGGTGGCCTCACCCACCTTCCTGGCGGCGTACCACGATCCCGAGGCGGCGATCCTCGAGCCGGCCCGGCTCGCGTGGGGCCTGCGCGAGGCCTGCCTGTCGGTCGGCGTACGCATCGCGGAGGGCACGCCGGCGACAGGACTGTCGCGGGTGAACGACGGAGTGACCGTCGAGACGGCTGCCGGTCGGGTGCTCGCGGACCAGGTGGTGCTCGCGACCAACGCGTTCCCGCCCTTGCTGCGGCGGTTGCGGCTGATGACGGTCCCGGTCTACGACTACGCCCTGATGACCGAGCCACTCACCGAGGAGCAGCGCGACGCCATCGGCTGGCACGGCCGCGAGGGGATCGGCGACGCGGGCAACCAGTTCCACTACTTCCGCACGACCCGCGACGGCCGCATCCTGTGGGGCGGGTACGACGCGATCTATCACTACGGCAACGGCATCAAGCCGGAGTACGACGCCCGCAGCGCGACCTTCGAGGTGCTGGCGCAGAACTTCTTCACGACGTTCCCGCAGCTGTCCGGACTCCGCTTCACCCATGCGTGGGGTGGCGTGATCGACACCTGCACCAGGTTCACCGCCTTCTACGGCACCGCGCTGTCCGGCCGCGTCGCCTACGCCCTCGGCTTCACCGGCCTCGGCGTCGCCGCCACCCGCTTCGCCGGTGACGTGGTGCTCGACCTCCTGGGCGGCACCGAGACCGAGCGCACCCGGCTCGAGATGGTCCGGAAGAAGCCGGTGCCGTTCCCGCCCGAACCCGCCCGCTGGATCGGCGTCGAGGCGACCCGCAGGTCGCTGGCCCGAGCCGACGAGAACGGCGGCAAGGAGAACCTCTGGCTCAAGGCGATGGACAGGCTGGGGTTCGGGTTCGACTCGTAGAGCAGGTCGGACCGATGAGTCCGACCTGTGCGGGGAGTCGGCACTGACATGACCACGATCATCGGAGACATCACCATGTCCCTCGACGGGTTCGTCACCGGACCCGGCGCCGACGTCGAGCACGGCCTCGGCCTGGACGCGGAGGGCCTGCACGCCTGGGCCCTCGACAGCGACGACCCCGTGGACCGTGGGGTGCTCGAGCGGCACGCAGCCGCGTCCGGAGCAGTCGTGATGGGCCGCAACCTGTTCGACACCGTCGACAGTCCGGGCGGATGGAGCGACGAGCTCGGGTACGGCGCGGACCTGGACGCCCGCCCGCCCTTCTTCGTCCTCACCAGCACCACACCCGACCACGTCCGTCTGGCCGAGTCGCACGACTTCACCTTCGTCCTCGACGGCCCTGCGTCCGCCGTGCGACAGGCGCGAGAGGCCGCCGGTGACCGGGACGTGTTCGTGATGGGTGGTGGCCGCACCGTGGGCGGCTGCCTGGCCGAGGGCCTCCTCGACCAGCTGCGCATCCACCTCTCTCCGGAGGTGTTCGGAGCAGGCACCCCGCTGTTCGAGGCCGTCGGCCGGCACCGGCTGCGGCAGGTGGGGGTCGAGACGTCGCCGGTGGCGACGCACCTCACCTACGAGGTGCTGCGGGACTGAGCATTCTCCACAGAGAGCCGACAGACGGGAGACACCGATGGGACGCATCCTGGTGATGAACCACGTGAGCCTCGACGGGGTGATGCAGGCGCCGGCGCGTGCGGACGAGGACACGCGCGACGGTTTCACGCAGGGCGGCTGGGCGCTGTCCGACGAGGCAGCCGCTCAGAAGATGGGCGAACGGATGGCCGCGGGAGGTGGATTGTCCGGCTGGCTGTTCGGGCGACGTACGTATGAGGACGTGCTGGGCTACTGGACGCAGCAGCCCGACAGTCCTTTCGGCGCCGCGCTCGAAGGTGCCGACAAGTACGTCGCCACGACGCGGCCGGACGAACCGCTGCGCTGGCCCAACTCCACCCTGCTGGCGGGCGACGTCGTCCACGCGGTGACCGAGCTCAAGGAACGCGTGGACGGCGTGCTCGGGATCATGGGGAGCGGTCGCCTGATCGAGACACTGCTCCCGCACGACCTCATCGACGAGTTCCTGCTGCTGGTCAACCCGTGCGTCCTGGGAACGGGCCATCGTCTGTTTCCCGAAGGGAAGTCCGCCCACACGTCTGCGTTGCGTCGATGCCGCGACCACGCCCGGTGGTCTCCTCGCTCGCCACCTATGCACGTCCGGACCAGGCGGACTGACCTCACGCGGCGCGCGTCGTACGCACCAGCACCACCACGCAGCACACCCCGACCGACGCCCAGGCGGCGGTCATCACCCCGTGGAGAGGCAGCTGGCTGGGGAACACCTCGAAACCGAGCACGCCGCCGAGCACCAGCGCACCCAGCCCGGCGAGCGGCAGGGCCACCGCCACCAGGTTGCCCGGTTCGGGCTCGTCGCGAGCCGCCAGCACGGAGCTCGCGGCCAGGGCGACCAGGACCAGCACAGCGACCTCGACGGTGAGCGCACGCAGCACGGGTTGGTCGAGCGGAGGCAGGGCGAGCACGACCGCCACCCACGCTGCCGAGACCGCCACCAGGCCGAGCGCCACCGGGAACAGCCTGCGGCGCCAGAGAGGTCGTGGGACCACGCGGGTCAGGGCTGCGCCCGCGTCGTCCAGCAGGTACGCCGCGCTCGCGGCCAGCGCCAGCTGGGCGAGCCGAACGGTCAACGGCGATTCAGCGGCGCCGGGGGCGAGCGCAGACAGCACCGTGAGCATGCCGGCCACGAGCGACGACCCCGCCACTGTCACCCACGGCACCCGGAGAGGGAGCGTCGTGGTGACCGGGCGGAGCGCGACAGTCATGCCACCGTCAGCGCGAACGCGCCTGCCGCGGCCACGGCGAGGGCTCCGCCGGTCCACAGCAGCGGCCGCCGATCGACCGGGTCGTGCAGCATGGCGCCGACCGCGGCCAGGCCGCACATCAGCAGGGCGTAGACGCAGTACCAGACCTGGGAGACCCCTGCCCACATCACCGAGTGGGTGACCACGCCATGGCTCGCGTATTCGTCGTACAAGGCGGTCCAGGGCAGGGACACGCTCCACGGCACCGACCAGTGGGTCGACGACTCGCACACGAAGAAGATGACCACGATCGCCAGCAGTGCCGACCCCCGGAACGGTGCCCACCGGGCGATCAGTATTCCGAGCAGCGGACCGCCGAGCGAAGCCACGGCGCCGATGGCGAGCAGCGCGGCGACGACGTCCACCCCTGAGTAGTCGCCGAACCAGGCCATCTGCGTGTGCGGGGGCACCAGCTCGGGCGGGTACGCCGCGCTCAGCACCAGGATCGCCACGGCACTGGCGAGCCCGGCGGCGAAAGGGACCAGGCAGGCGAGGCAGAGCGCCGCCGTACGCCGCCGCTCGCTCGAGGGCATCGAGTCGACGAGCTCGTGGCTGCGCCCCAGCGACGTGGTGAGGCGGTGGGCGACCACCAGTCCGAGCACGCCGAGGAAGAAGGCCGGCGAGATCGCGATCCCGAGCGGAGCGGGCACCCGGTCGCGTGCGGCCGCGTAGATGAGCGCGGCGTTGGCGACGAACCCGAACAGGAAGAGCGGATGAGTGGCGTACCGCTTCGCGTCGACGAGCGCGAGCTCGCGCAGCGTCGCTGCGGGCTCGACCCGAGGTGCAGGGGATTCGGTCAGCGTGCTCATGCCACGGCCTCGATCCCGGTGTCGAGTGCGGCGTCGCCGACGAGGAGCAAGTAGGCGTCCTCGAGCGCGGGCTCGATCAGCTGTACGCCGGTGGGCGGGTCGCCGACGTTGCGCCAGCGGCCCGAACCGGTCCGCCAGGTGTGCTGGGCGGCGGCATGGGCAACGTCTGAGAGCCACACCCGTCCGGCAGCGCGGCCGATCAGGTCCTCGACCAACCCGTCGAACAGCACCCGGCCCGCATCGAGCACGACGACGCGCTCGCACAGGGCGGCCACGTCGTCGGTCTGGTGGGTGGAGATCACCACGGTGGACGCCTCACCGGCCCGGCTGAGGGTGTCGCGCAACCTGGCCCGTTGCTCGGGGTCGAGACCTGCCGTGGGTTCGTCGAGGACCAGCAGGTCAGGTCGACCCAGCAGGGCCTGGGCCAGGACGACCCGGCGGCGCTGACCTCCCGAGAGCGACTTCACCCGCTTGGTGGCGACGGCCGTGAGGTCGGCGCGATCGATCACCCGACGTACCTCGGGATGCCGCGTCGAGCGCCGGGACCACTCCTTGAGGATCGCCATGTAGTCGACGAAGCCGAAGACCGTGAACCCGCGCGGGAAGCCGGTCTCCTGCGGGACGTAGCCCAGACGCCGCCGGATCGCGACCCGTCCCCTCGGCGTGGTCGGCTCCTCGCCGAGGACACTGACTTCACCACCGTCCGCGGTCAGCGCGGTGACCAGGATCCGCAGCAGGGTCGTCTTGCCGGCCCCGTTGGGGCCGAGCAACCCGGTGACCCCGGTGCCGAACGTGAGGTCGACGTCGTGGAGGGCCTCGGTGCGGCCGTACCGCTTGCTGACGTGGCTGAGAACGGCTGAGCTCATGACTGCCTCCAGGGGGTGCTGAGTGTGCGGTAGCGCAGCGCCACGACGGTGGCGCCGAGGAGTGCGAGGGCGAGGAAGAGGATCTGCATGGCGGGCTCCACCAGCGCGAGCACGTCGTCCATCCGGGCTGCGCCGGCGACCGTGACCGACCAGATCGCAGCGACGACGGCGGCGGTCGCGGTGTGACCGAGCCACGGCCCGATCGCCAGCGTGAGGCAGACCGCGGCGGCGGCCGGGGTCAGCCAGGCGACGCCCAGCCAGGCCGGGCCGGGCATCAGCAGGCCGACGAGGACCGCCAGCGGCACCGAGGTGGCGAGGACTCCGGCGGTGCGCACCATCAGCAGTCGCACGGGTGAGTACGGTGCCGCCGCAACCAGCTCGTGGGCCGGGTCGGCATCGCCGCCGAAGGATGCCGCGATCCCCGCGACCGGGGCGAGCGGCGCGATCGCCAGGAAGGTCATCAGCCCGAGCTCGTCGTCGAGGGTCGTCGCGAGCGCAGCGAACCCGGTGGCGCAGAACAGTCCCACCAGCCAGGCGCCCTGCATCGCCGGGACCGAGACCAGCAGCCGGGCCGTTTCCGCGGACAGGCCGAGGCCCACCAGCACCCGCTCGACCGGTCCCGGCGCGGGCGCCTCGACCCGCTCTCTCACCCCGTCCCAGACCAGGTCCAGCAGATCCGCGGGGTACAGCCGGCTGACGGAGGCCCGGCACTCCGCACAGGTCATCAGGTGGGTCTCGACGGACGTCCCGGAGACGGGGTCCACCGTGCCGAGGGCGAAGGCGGCGAGCGTCTCCTCGTCGCAGTGCCACGGGCGGGCGTCGGACGTGGTCATGCCAGCTCCTCTCGCAGCTGGGCGCGAGCGCGCATCAGCCGGGTCTTGACGGTGCCCTGGGGGATCTGGAGCAGGGTGGCGGCCTCGCGCGTGGACAGTCCGTCCAGCACCGTCGCCTGGAGCACCACGCGCAGCTCGGGGGAGATCCGGGCCAGGGCCTGGCCGACGTCCGCGTACTCGACCGAGAGCATCAGCTGTTCCTCCGCGGCCACGTCCACGGCGTCTGCGTCGAGCAGGGCGGGGCCCAGGGGGACGCTGCTGCCACGGGCGCGCACGCGGCTCACGAGGCGGCGTACGGCGATCCCCCAGAGCCACCCGGGCACCTCTCCCGTGGCGCGGTAGCCCTTGGCGCCGTTCCAGGCCGCGACGAAGGTGTCCTGCAGCGCGTCGGCCACGGCGTCCCGGTCCGAGCACCTGCGGGCCAGCCGCGCCGCGATCCACGCCGCATGCCGTTCGTACAGCATGCGCAACGCTTCTGCATCCGCATCGGACATGGCCCGGATGAGCTCGACGTCCGAGGGTTCACCTGCACCCATACCAAGACTGTCGCCCCGTCAGCGTCCATCGGTTCTGGATCGGCGCCTGTTTTCTGGCTGACCCGGGTACGAACCCGGACCGATCGGGGTCATTCGGCAGCTGTGGGCATCTCGTCGTTGCCGATGACGTGGCGCGGGCGTTCAATCAGCAGACTGGACGGGATCCCCGGGAGGTCGCGGTGGGCAGGGCAAGGACCCGCATCTTCGTCGGTGGCGCCGTGGCGCTCCTGGCCGCTGCGGCGGCGGGCGAGTTCTTCACCGATGACCCGCGCAAGCGCTGGCGGGTGGTCAAGCACGAGACGTTCTCCGTCGGCCTCCACATCGACGAGGCCCCGTGGGTGAAGGATCCCCAGGGTCCCGGGAGTCCGTGGCACGTGGACGAGTTCGACGACGACGGTGAGGCGTGGACCGCCATGAGCGGTGAGTCCTTCACTCGCGCGATGGACACGCTCGCGGTCTACCGGAAGCGGGTGACGTTCGGTCGTGACGGATGGCTCACCGCGGAAGTCGCAGCGGTGGACAAGAACCTGGACGGCGAACCCGATTCCGAGCCGGGTCTGCGACAGGTGCCGGGGCAAGGAGGCGGTGCCGAGATCCACGAGCCCAGCTGGGACGCGGGTGTGGTGATCCGGCCGACGAAGCCGTTGCCAGCGCGCTACCGCGTGGAGGTGACGCTGCGCGGGCTCGACTTCGGTGGCCGGCGGGACGGGAGGCTGCGCTACGACGGCAAGGTCAACGGCTACCGGCCGCGGGACTGCGTGACGGGTTACCCCTGGACGTTCGCCGGGGCGGAGCCCGGCAAGGAACGGTGCGAGTCGGCGGACGTGAAGAACCAGAACGGCTTCTACTACCTGGGAATCCTTGACTACGCGACACCGGCGCCGCACGGGAACCCGTCGATCCACAACCACCGCAAGGTGGTCATGGACGGCTACAACAGCGTGGCTCCGTGGTCGAAGGTGTACGGCGTGTGCGACCCGGGGAGTGGTGACATCAAGAGCGTGAGGAAGAGCAACCTCACGGGCGTCAACGCGCTGTTCGTCCGGGGTGACCTGTTCCGTGAGGCCAACAACTTCCTCAGCAACGAGTACTACTTCAAGACCGAGTGCGGCGAGTTCAGTGGCGACGGTTCGTGGGGTCCCAGGCACCAGTACCGCGACCTCCTCTCTGCCGCCGAGCTGCAGACCGGCGAGCTGCCGGGCGCGTCGTACACGTTCGCCGTCGAGCGCGACGACGCCGGCTACACGCTCGAGATGACCGGGCCCTTCCGGAATGGTGGTCCGAGAAAGCTGCGCTACCACCACGACTTCGTGGAGGACGGTCGACCCGTCTGGCACTACAACCAGACAGCCGAGGAGTACGGCGGTGAGTTCGACACGTCACTGGAGCACACGGGTCCCGCAGGGACCGCCACCACGGAACACACCTGGCCGGCGGGATCCGCCTACCCCGACTCGTTCATCATCGGCGACCCGCACCTGAACTACTACGAGGGCACGGCCGTGGTCGACGACATCAGGCTGCTCGTCCCCGAGCGCTGATGCATCCACTGGATCCACCGTTTTCGATCATCTGTTCGATGGATGTGCAACCCTGTTCCCCATGCGCGGCGGCTACGGGACGGGGAAGCACGGCACCCTCGCCGAGCGTGTCGCCGGGACTGCGTCCGAGCCCGCGAGCACGCCGCCACCGAGGGGTACGCCGAACACCCCGGCGCGACACTGCCACGTGAACGGTGAGCCGAGCCTGCTGGTCGAGTGGTGTCGCACGGAGCGTGGCTGGGAGGGACGCGTGATCTCGGTGCTCTGGATCGACGCCGTCGGCTGGGCCACCGTCGAGCGCTGGTTGCCGGCGGAGGACATCACGCCGCTCTGATCGCCCGCTGCGGGTGAGTGCCGCGTCGCTCGACACGGACTAGCGTGCGGGCTGTCGACCGTCGTGTGGTGGCGACGGACGGAAGGGGCCACATGACCGACGAGGCACTCGAGAAGAAGGTCCGCTCGGGCGGCGTACGTCCCGGCTCGGACCCGGGGATGCGTGCCCACGACAGCACGCCTGGCGACACGAAGACAGAGGTCTCCACGGGTGACCTGCCCGACCTCGAGACGGTGCAGGGGGTGGTCGCGCTCGCCCACCGCACCTACCTGGATGTGCGCGACGGACAGGTGGCCGACTACATCCCCGCGCTGGCCGAGGCCTCGCCCGACCTCTTCGGGATCGCGATCGTGGGCGTGCGTGGCCGCGCCGGTGGCATCGGGGACAGCACCCACCCGTTCACGATCCAGAGCGTCGTCAAGCCGTTCCTGTTCGCCCTGGTGTGCGAGGCGCTCGGGCATCGCGTGGTGCGCGAGCGGCTGGGCGTGAACGCCACCGGGCTCCCGTTCGACTCGGTGATGGCCGTCGAGATCGCCGCAGACGGACTGACCAACCCACTGGTGAACTCGGGCGCCATCGCCGCCACCAGCCTCGCCCCCGGGGAGACCGCCGAGCAGAAGTGGGAGTTCCTGCGTCGAGGGGCTCTCTCGCTTCGCCGGTCGCGACCTCGAGGTCGACCAGGTGGTGCTCGACTCCGAGCGGGCGACGAACGGTCGCAACGAGGCGATGGCGCGGCTGATGGCCGGGCACGGCCGGCTCTACTTCGACCCGGACGAGGCCACCGACGTCTACACGCGGCTGTGTTCCCTGAAGGTCACGGCCGTCGACCTGGCGACGATGGGGGCGACGCTCGCGGACGGAGGGGTCAACCCGGTGACCCTGCGACGCGTGGTCAGCCCGGACACGTGTCGCCGCACGTTGGCCGTGATGCTCACGGCCGGTCTCTACGAGCTCTCGGGCGACTGGCTCTACGAGATCGGGCTGCCGGCCAAGAGCGGGGTGAGCGGGGGGATCGTCACGGTCGCACCCGGCAAGGGCGGGCTGGCCACGTTCTCGCCACCCCTGGACGCGGCCGGGAACAGTGTGCGCGGACAGCTGGCCACCAAGCTGCTCTCGGAGGCACTCGGGCTCGACCTCCTGGTCTCGCGGCCGTTCGAGGAGCCGGACCCGGCCGGAGAGCTTCACCGTCGCTCGCTCGCTCGCTGACGTGGTCAGTCGTCGGCCGTCTGCTGCCGCTTCTGGACGGCCACCATGAAGATGCCGAGCGCCAGCCAGATCAGGAACGAGGTCGTCTGGGTGCTCGGCTTGTTGGGGTCGCGGAGAAAGCCCAGGGACGACGGTGCGACCAGTCCCAGTCCGCTGAGGGTGAGTGCTGCGCCGGCGGCCGCCGTGGCCCAGCGCATGAACCGGTGACGCATCCTCTCGGCCAGGAAGGCGCCGGCCAGCGCCACGGCCGGGATGAAGACGAACGCGAGCACCAGGCTCGAGTCGCCCTGGTCCACGACGAAGAACAGCTTGGCCCCGACGACGACGCCGGTCACCGCCCCCAGCAGCCAGAAGATCAACCTGGCTGCGAACAGCGTGAGCAGGAACAGGGTCACCGCGCCGGCCAGCCCGATCAGGAGGTCGGTCGTCGCCGAGGAGTCGAAGACGTCGGCGAGGAACCAACCGGCCGCGAAACCGACGAGCGCCATCGACAGCTTGAGCGACCGCACGCCGACGAAGCCGAGGACAAGACCGATCAGGATCAACACCACGCCGCTCATGGCGCCTCCCTCCACCCTCGCGTCAGGGTAGCGGCTGAACCGGTCGCAGCACCGTGTCGCGCGGGCACGTAGCCTTCATCTTTGTGGCAGCAACCGACTTCGACTCCGAGATCAAGCAGCTCCAGGCGACGATGAAGACCATCGGGTCCGTCCTGGACCTCGACGGCATGCGCGAGGAGATCGCCGACCTCGGCGAGCAGGTGGCGGTTCCCGACCTGTGGGACGACCAGACGAACGCTCAGCGCGTGACCGGGAGGCTCTCCCTCCTGCAGAACACCGTGGACCGGTTCGCCTCCCTCGAGGACCGGATCGACGACCTCGGGATCCTCGTCCAGCTGGCCCAGGAGGAGGCGGACGCCGACTCGATGGCCGAGGCCGAGGCGGAGCTGGCCAAGCTGCACAAGTCCGTGGAGCAGCTCGAGGTCCGCACCCTGCTGTCCGGGGAGTACGACGCCCGCGAGGCGATCATCTCGATCAGGTCCGGCGCCGGCGGCGTCGATGCGGCGGACTTCGCCGAGATGCTGATGCGGATGTACACCCGCTGGGCCGAGCGCAACAAGTACCCCGTCGAGGTCTTCGACACCTCCTACGCCGAGGAGGCCGGCCTGAAGTCGGCCACCTTCGCGGTGCACGCGCCGTACGCCTACGGGACGTTGAGCGTCGAGGCGGGCACGCACCGCCTCGTCCGGATCAGCCCGTTCGACAACCAGGGTCGCCGCCAGACCAGCTTCGCCGCCGTCGAGGTGGTGCCGGTGCTCGAGCAGACCGACCAGATCGAGATCCCCGACGAGGACGTCCGGGTCGACGTCTACCGGTCGAGCGGCCCGGGGGGACAGTCGGTGAACACGACCGACTCCGCCGTACGCCTGACCCACATCCCGACCGGCACGGTCGTGTCCTGCCAGAACGAGAAGTCGCAGCTGCAGAACAAGGCCAGCGCCATGGTCATCCTCAAGGCCAAGCTGCTCGTGATGAAGAAGGCCGAGGAGAAGGCCCACCTCGACGAGCTGCGTGGTGACGTGCAGGCGAGCTGGGGCGACCAGATGCGCAGCTACGTGCTGAACCCGTACCAGATGGTCAAGGACCTGCGCACCGAGTACGAGTCCGGCAACCCGCAGGCCGTGCTCGACGGCGACATCGACGCGTTCCTGGAGGCCGGCATCCGCTGGCGCCGTGGCGCCGAGACCGCCTCCGCCTGACGGGCCGGAGCACACCGGTGCTGCGCCTCGAGGACGACTGGGTCTGGGACAGCTGGGTCGCCGACGACGGCGAGCGCTATCACCTGTACTTCCTCAAGGCGCCGCGCTCCCTGGGTGATCCGAGCCTGCGCCATGCGCGGGCCACCGTCGGCCATGCGGTGTCGACCGACCTCCGCGACTGGCGGCTGCTGCCGGACGCCCTCGGGCCGCGCACCGGCGCCTGGGACGACCTCGCCATCTGGACCGGGTCGGTGGTCCGCGGCGACGACGAGCGCTGGCGGATGTTCTACACCGCGATCAACACCCGCGGGCACGAGCTGCGCGACCAGCGGATCGGCGTCGTGGAGTCCGACGACCTGACCACCTGGGAGCGCGTCGCGACGGCGGAAGCCCTGGGCGTGGACACCCGGTGGTACGCCTCGCTCCCCGAGGACGACACCGCCAGCGAGACGTGGCGCGACCCGTTCGTCGTGCGCGACGAGGCAGGGGCCGGCTGGCACATGCTGGTCGCCGCCCGCGCTCGCGGCGCCGCGAGGCTCGACGACGGCGTGATCGCCCACGCCTGGAGCCCCGACCTCGTGCACTGGGAGGCGCGTGGACCGGTCTGCTCGCCGGGCGCCGGCTTCGGGCAGCTCGAGGTCGCGCAGGTGCGGGTCATCGACGGGCAGCACGTGCTGGTGTTCACCTGTCACCCGGAGGAGCAGTCGACCGCGCGGCGCGAGGAGTACGGCGACTTCTGCACCTGGTCGATGACCGGGGACAGCCTGCTCGGCCCCTGGGACGTCAGCCGGGCGGCCCCGTTCCGGGCCGAGCCGGAGCTCTTCGCCGCTCCGCTGGTGCAGCAGCGCGACGGGTCCTGGGCGTTCGTCGGCTTCCGCAACCTCGAACCCGCCGGGATCCTCTCGTTCGAGATCATCGACCCGGTGCCGGTGCGTCTCGTGGACGGGGCGCTGGTCGCCGACGCGTCGTACGTCCCGAACCCGCCGCACCCCGTGACCGGCTAGCCGGGCGGGGTGAACTGGCTCGCGGTGAACACCGCACCCTGCGGGTCGCGGAGCGTCGCCTGCTTCGTCCAGTCGGTGTCCTCGCGGCCGAGCACGGTCGCACCGAGCGACTCGGCCAGGCTCGCCGACTCGTCGCGATCGGCCACCGTGAAGGTGACGTGCCAGTGCGGCTGCTCGTCACCCGCCTGAGCGATGCCGCCGATGACGTCGGCGAACCCCGGTGGTGCGGTGGCCTGGCGTTCGTGGATGCCGGGATCGACCGTGGCGGCCAGGTGGTCGCCGTAGCCGGGCACCTGGATCATCGTCGCGCTGATCGCATTTTCTTGGCCGATGTCGACGAACACCCAGCCGAAGACCTGCTCGTAGAACGCCTGCGAAGCCACGGGGTCTGCGGCGTGCAGGTCGCTGAAGTTCCACGCGCCGGGGGTGTTGGTCACCTGGGCGCCCAGACGCCGTTTCGCCTGCCACAGGCTGATCTCCACGCCGGACGGGTCGGCCACCGTGGCGTTGTGGCCTCCCTCGCCGGCCTGCTCGACGGGGTGGACCACGCGACCGCCCGCGGCTTCCACCGAGGCGATGGCGGCGTCGATGTCGTCGACGGCGACGTAGGTGCTCCACACCCCGGCTCGGCGATCCGGTCGGCTCGGCGGGGCCACCGATGCCGGCGACGTCCTGACCGTCGAGCTGCGCGATGACGTAGCGCACCGGGATGCCCGGCGGCGTCGCCTGCGTGAACGTCCACCCGAAGAGGCGCCCGTAGAAGTCCTTGGCCGCCTCGACGTCATCGACCGTCACGTCGATCCATGAGGTGACCCCTGCTGGATAGGTCCGAGACTCGCTCATGGGACCACCCTAGGAGCGACCACCGACAGCCTTCTCGAGCTCGGCCTTGGTCATCGACGACCGACCCTCGATGTTCTTCTTCTTCGCCTCTTCGTAGAGCTGCGCCTTCGTGCGCCCTCCCGATCCGGAGTGGGATCGCAGCCCGCCCCTGCGTCCCGACGAGATGTCGTCGGTCGACGTCGTGCTCTTCTCCTTCGACTCCCCGGCGCGTGCTCGCTCCTTGTTGACCGTGCGCGAGGCGATCTCCTCGGCGGTGTCCTCGCTGCGACCGGAGTCCTCCAGCCCCTCCTTGATGTGCTCGTACTGACGCTCGCGCTTCGCGCTCCATGCCTTCGGCATCGATGCCTCCTCGGGGGTCGACTCCCTGTCCTCTTACCCAGCGGGCGAAGGTTTGAGCCACCACTCGAAGCGGCGGGTCATCCAGGGCAGCAGCGCGTAGGTCATGATCGGCGTCGCCACGAGCGTGGTCAGGAACGTCCGCAGCACGATGTTCAGCTCGAGGCCCGTGAGCAGCAGCAGCGAGCCCAGGGCGAGGCTCAACGGGAAGAAGGTCAGCCAGATCACGACGGCCTGCTTCCACCTCGGCGGCGCGGGAGCCGCCGGGCGCAGGTCCTGCACGTCGACCTCGGCCGGAGTGTCGAACCATCCCTCGATCCCGGTACGCCGCTCCACCCGCGACTCCCCGACGAGACCCTGCGCGGAGCCGAGCCACCAGGCGCGCTGCGGTGACGACTCCCAGGCAGCGAGCGCGGCCTGGTCGGCGAACCGGTAGAGCATGTGCCACTCGTCAGACCCGGCGAAGGGCCGCACCCAGCCGGTGCCGAGGAAGCCGTCGAACCGCTCGGCCAGGGAGGTTCCGGCGCGGACCCAGGCCACCATCTGGTCGGCGTGGTCCGGCGCCACGTGGCGCACGATCGACACGGTGACCGGACCCGCGCCACCCGGGTCGCGGTCGCCGGTCACTGCGTCGGGTCCTCGGAGACGCGGACGAGCACCTTGCCGAAGTTGCGGCCGCGCAGCATCCCCCGGAACGCCTCGGGTGCGGAGTCGAGACCGTCGACGACGTCCTCGCGGTAGCGCACCGACCCGTCGGCGACCCAGCCCGACATGTCCCGCACGAAGTCGCGACCGTGGGACTTCGCGAACTCGCTCTGGATGAAGCCACGGATGGTCAGGCTCTTGGTGAGCACCTGGCGCATCAGCGCCGGTGCGCGGTCCGGGCCGTCGGGGGCGCCCGTGGCGTTGTAGTCGGCCACCAGCCCGCACACCGGGACGCGGCCGTAGAGGTTCATCCGCTTGAGCACCTCACGGCCGACCTTGCCGCCCACGTTCTCGAAGTAGACGTCCACCCCGTCCGGCACCGCCTCGTCCAGCTCCTCGGTGAACGTGGGGGAGCGGTGGTCGAGCGCGACGTCGAAGCCGAACTCCTCGGTCAGCAGCTTCTGCTTGGCCTCGCCGCCGGCGATGCCCACCGCGCGGGCGCCCTGGATCCTGGCGATCTGGCCGACGGCCGAGCCCACCGGTCCGGTGGCGGCTGCGACGACCACCGTCTCGCCGGGCTGCGGTCGCCCGAGCTCGAGCAGGCCGGCGTACGCCGTGAAGCCGGGCATGCCGAGCACCCCCACCGCCGTCGAGACGGGCACCACGGACGGGTCGAGCTTGCGCAGGGACTTGGCGTCCGCGACCGCGTGCGTCTGCCAGCCGGAGTAGGAGAGCACCATGTCGCCGGCCTCGAGGGACGGGTCGCGGGACTCCTCGACCACGCACACGGTGCCGCCGACGAGCACGTCCCCGACGGCCACCGGGTCGGCGTACGACTTCGCGTCGCTCATCCGGCCGCGCATGTAGGGGTCCAGCGAGAGGTAGACGACCCGCAGCAGCACCTGTCCGTCGTCCAGATCGGGGAGATCGTGGTCCTCGAAGGAGAAGGTCTCGTCGTCGGGTTCGCCCTGGGGGCGGCGGGCCAGTCGGACCTGGGTGGAGGTGGTCACGTGGAGCTCCTCGAAGAAGGCGGAAACAGGGGGTCCACCAGCATGTCACCGGCCGTCCGCCCGCCCGGAGGAGGGCTCAGCGGGCGGTGGTCAGCGCGCGGTGTTCAGGGCGTTGGCGACCTGGACGCACCAGGCGTCGGCGCGGCCACGGATCCCCGCGGCCTCCGCCGAGGGCGCCGAGACCTCGCAGCTGAGCCAGGTCTGACCGAACAACCCGGCGTGCCGGACGCGCTGCTCCCCGCCGGCACGGCGGCACACCTGGGTCACCGTCGGCTTGCCGTACGCCGGCCCCGACACGACCCGGCACCCCGCGGTGCTCCTGTTCGAGGCGACCGCGCGCTGGGCGAAGGGTGCGTCGACCGGCCTCGCGAAGACCCAGGCTCGCGCGGTGGCGCCCTCGTCCGTGCTCCACGAGCAACCGATCTCGTGCAGGACGTCCTCGCCCGCCCCGTCGAGCTTCTCCGTGTCGCCGTTCCCGTACGCCGCCTTGGAGTCCGGCTTGCCGCCCAGGGCATCGGTCACGGCCTTGTCGGGCACCGACGCGCAGAACTCGATCCGCGGCACCTGCATCGCTGCACTGTTCAGGCCGGCGATCGGCGTGGGCGCTGGGGTCGGTGCGCTCTTCTCGGGCTCGTCCGAGGCGCAGCCGGTGACGGCCACGGACATGACCACCACCGCGGCGAGGACAACCGCAGCCACGCGCGGAACAGGCCGGAACGCGCGACGGGCCGAGGGAGCAGACATGCGCTCAACCGTAGGGCCGCTCACTTAGGCTGACCAGCGGTCGGGCACGAAACCTTCCCCATCCCCGAGACCGGCCACCCCACCCGTGATCAGATTCGAGAACGTCTCCTCGACCTATGCCGGGCACACCAAGCCGGCACTCGTGGACGTCACCGCCGACATCGCCGAGGGCGAGTTCGTCTTCCTCGTCGGTGAGTCCGGCTCCGGGAAGTCGACCTTCCTGCGGCTCGTGCTGCGCGAGACCCGGTCGACGAAGGGCCAGGTCTTCGTGGCCGGCAGGGACCTCAACCGCATGCGCAGCTGGAAGGTGCCGGCCCTGCGTCGCCAGATCGGCACGGTCTTCCAGGACTTCCGGCTGCTGCCGAACAAGACGGTGTCGCAGAACGTCGCCTTCGCGCTCCAGGTGATCGGCAAGTCCCGTGCCCAGATCAACAAGGTCGTCCCCGAGACCCTGGAGCTCGTCGGCCTCGAGGGCAAGGGCCAGCGGATGCCGGACGAGCTCTCGGGCGGCGAGCAGCAGCGCGTGGCGATCGCGCGCGCGTTCGTCAACCGACCCAAGATCCTGATCGCCGACGAGCCGACCGGCAACCTGGATCCCAACACCAGCGTCGGCATCATGAAGCTCCTGGACCGGATCAACCGCACCGGCACGACCGTGGTGATGGCCACCCACGACTCCGGCATCGTCGACCAGATGCGCAAGCGCGTCGTCGAGCTGGCCGACGGGCACGTCGTACGCGACCAGGCTCGCGGTGTCTACGGCTACCAGGCCTAGAGGGAGAGCTGATCCGACCCGATGCAGCTGAGATACGTCTTCTCGGAAACCGCGACCGGCCTGCGGCGCAACATCTCGATGTCGGTGGCGCTGATCGTCACGATCTTCGTCTCGCTCACCCTGGTGGGCATGGGGCTGCTGCTCAACCAGCAGGCCGACAAGGCCGAACGCTTCTGGGGCAGCAAGCTCCAGATCACCGTCTTCATGTGCAACCAGAACAGCAAGACCCCGAACTGCTCCTCGGGCGAGATCTCGCCGACCCAGCGCACGGCGGTCAAGCAGGCGATCGACACCAGCCCCGAGGTGGCGTCGTACTACCACCAGAGCAAGGACCAGGCGTTCAAGACCTGGAAGCGGGTCTACCTGTCCCAGGACAAGTCCCAGCAGGAGATCTACTCCACGGTGCGGGCCTCGGACATGCAGGAGTCCTACTGGGTCAAGCTCAAGAACCCCAACCAGTTCCAGGGGGTGAAGTCTGCGCTCGTGGGGATGCCCGGGGTGGATGCGGTCCGTGACCTGCGGCAGGTGCTCAAGCCGATCTACTTCTGGATGACCGTGATGAAGTGGGGGGCGATCGCGATCGCGGCGTTCCTGCTGGTCGCGGCGATCCTGCAGGTCGGCAACACGATCCGGATGGCGGCCTTCGCGCGCCGCAAGGAGATCGGGATCATGCGCCTGGTGGGCGCCTCGACGCTCTACATCTCACTCCCGTTCCTGATGGAGACCCTCGTCGCCGCCGTCATCGGGATCGCGCTGGCCGCGGGTGCCCTGATGGCGTTCATGTACTTCGTGATCTACGGGAAGCTCAGACCGAGCTCCAACATCGTCGAGTGGGTCGACTGGAACGACGCCTATCTCGCGATCGCCGGCATCACCGTGCTCGGGATCCTGCTGACCTTGGTCCCGACACTCGTGATGACGCGCAAATACCTCAAAGTGTGAGGCTCGCGGGTTACGGTCGCGGCGTTCACTTCTTCCCCAGATGAACGGCTTATCTCGTGGTCCGCTCCTTCCCCGGAGGCACTCCGCTTCCGACCCGGCTCAAGCTCACTGCCGCATGCGCGGCCCTGCTGATCGGGGTCAGCGCCATCGCGCCACAGGCGATGGCGGACGACAAGCTCCGCGACCGGCAGCGGCACGTGCAGGGTCAGGTCCGCGGCGCCCAGGGCGACCTCGAGGAGTCCAGCAAGGCCCTCGCCGGCGCCGCCCGGGGGCTGACCAGGGCTCGCGCCGCGCTCGGCGCCGCGCAGCGCCGGCTCACGGTCGCGCAGCGCAACCTCGACGCGGCGGCCCGCGTCGACGCGCTGATGCAGGCCCGGCTCCAGGCTGCTGAGGATCGGCTGGCCGGGGCGCGCATCGCACTCGACAAGGCCCGTGCACGCGTCGTCTCGCAGCGCGCAGCCATCGGCCAGCTCGCCGCGAGCAACTACGCCAACGGTGACCCCTCCCTGATGGGGCTCTCGGTGATGCTGAACTCGCAGAACCCCGAAGAGGTCACCAGCCGGATGAACACCGTCGACTCGTTGATGAGCCGACAGACCACGATGCTCGACGACCTCAAGCTGGCTCGCGCCCGCATGGTCGCCGAGGAGGCCAGGGTCGAGAAGGCGAAGCAGGTGGTGGCCACCCAGCGCACGGCCGCGCGCGCCAACCTGGTCAAGAAGCAGTCGCTGGAGAGCACCGCCGCCGCTGCACGCAGCGAGGTGGCCACCCACGTGGGCCGGATGCGGGCTGCGCAGATCGTGGCGGCCCGCGCCCGCAGGGCCGACCTGGTCCAGCTGCGCGCGCTGAAGAGTCAGGAGAACCGGATCCGCCGGATGATCATCGAGCGGGCACGCCGCCAGAAGGGTGGCTTCCGGGGCGACTCCGGCGGGTTCCTGGCCCGCCCCGTCCCGGGCGCGGTCACCTCGGCGTTCGGCTGGCGCCGCCACCCGATCTACGGCTACTGGGGCCTGCACGACGGCACCGACTTCCACGCCCCGTGCGGCACCCCCGAGCGCGCCGCCAACTCGGGCACCGTCATCTCCGAACAGTGGTCCGACGTCTACGGCCACCGGCTCTACCTCGACCTCGGCAAGGTCAACGGCAAGAACATGACGGTGATCTACAACCACCTCACCTCCTACGCCGTCGGCAGCGGGGCGCGGGTCAGGCGCGGCCAGACCATCGGGCACGCCGGCACCACGGGCTGGTCCACCGCTTGCCACCTGCACTTCACCGTCCTGCTCAACGGCAGCCCGGTGAACCCGATGACTACCGTGAGGCGTCCGAACGGGATCGGGCAAGCATGGACGTCGGATCGCAGAACCCCCCGGTGTCCCGACGTCGAACCCGGTTGCCGCGGCTGAGAGGATGACCTCATGGCCAAGGAGAAGGGACAGAAGCTGATCGCGCAGAACCGCAAGGCGCGCTACGACTTCCAGATCGACGACACCTTCGAGGCCGGGATGGTGCTCGTCGGCACCGAGGTGAAGTCCCTGCGTGCCGGTCGCGCGACCCTGGTCGACGGCTTTGCCGAGGTCGACGGTGGTGAGGTGTTCCTGCACGGCGTCCACATCCCGGAGTACACCGAGGGGACCTGGACCAACCACGAGCCGCGCCGTGTCCGCAAGCTGCTGCTCAACCGCCACGAGATCGACCGGCTGGAGAGCAAGGTCAACGAGCGCGGCTTCACGCTGATCCCGCTCTCGCTCTACTTCAAGGACGGCCGGGCCAAGGTCGAGATCGCCCTCGCGCGCGGCAAGAAGACCTACGACAAGCGGCACGCGCTCGCCGAGAAGCAGGCCGACCGGGAGAAGCAACAGGCGCTGGGGCGGCAGCTCAAGGGCATGGACTGAGCTTGACGACGGTTCAGTCGCCCCCGGGCAGCGAACGCCGGGCTGCGCCGGAGCGAGGTTCTCGCGGGGTGCGCCTGGACATGGAGGGCTTCGTGAGATCGGTCTGCTTCAGTGAGCGGCATGATGAGCGAACCCGACGTGCGCGGCTGGTGGGAGCAGCTCGGTCTGCCCGGCCTCTTCGACGTGCACGTGCACTTCCTGCCGCCTCGGCTGCAGGCCAAGGTCTACGCCCAGTTCGACGAGGCCGGTCCCAAGATCGGACGGGAGTGGCCGATCCGCTACCGGGGCAGCCACGAGGAGCGGGTCGAGCAGCTCCGCTCCTTCGGCGTACGACGGTTCTCGGCGCTGCCGTACGCCCACCGGCCGGGCGTCGCGACCTGGCTCAACGAGTGGGCACGCGACTTCGCGCGCGAGATCCCGGAGTGTCTGTGGTCGGCCACGTTCTATCCCGAGCCGGAGGCCGCCGGCTATGTGCGCGAGCTGATCGAGGCCGGCGTCGAGGTGTTCAAGCTGCACACCCAGGTGGGGGAGTTCAGGCTCGACGACCCGCTGCTCGACGAGGCGTTCGGGGCGATCGAGGACGCCGGCACCCCGGTGGTCACGCACATCGGCTCCGGTCCGGTCGGCAACGAGTTCACCGGCCCGGAGCACCTCGAGCGGCTGCTCGCCCGCCATCCGCGGCTGCCGGTCGTGATCGCCCACATGGGCGCCCCGGAGTACGCCGAGTTCCTCGCCCTCGCCGAGGCCCACGAGCACACCCGGCTCGACACGACCATGGTCTTCACCGGCTTCTTCGACCAGGAGGCGCCGTACCCGGACGACCTGCTGCCGCGTCTCGCCGACATCGGGGACCGGGTGCTGCTCGGCAGCGACTTCCCGACGATCCCCTATCCCTACCGTGAACAGCTCGACGGCCTGTCCCGGCTGGCCGAGCGCCATCCCGGGCTCGGTGACGACTGGCTGCGGCGCGTCTGCTGGGACAACGGCGTCAACCTGTTCGGGATCCCGGGGGCCTGAACGGCCGTCGGCTCAGCACAGGAAGCCTCAGACCATCTCCCGCGCCCTGCGCGGAAGGAACCAACCGATGCACCAGGCGACCGCGATCAGGCCGACCAGCAGCAGCAGGGTGTCCTCGGCCGCGACGAGATGACGACCGGCGGCCATGGCAGCTCCCGGCCCACCGTCCTCGAGCGCGATCTTGTCGAAGAACAGCGTGCCCAGCACCGCGACGCCCAGGGAGGCGCCCAGCTGCTGCAGCGACTCGAGCAGGCCGCTCGCCGAGCCGACCTCGTGGTCGTCGATCTCGCCCATGATGATGCTGAACAGCGGCACGAAGATCATCCCCATGCCGACACCGAAGACGAAGAGACCCGGCGCCAGGTCGGTGAACCCGAGCTGACCGTCCTGCGACCGCAGCGACCACCACAGCAGCAGCGCGCCCGCGGCCATGATCGTGAGTCCGACGTGCAGGATCGGGCGACCGACGGCCGTGGCTGCCCAGGCGCCGACCCCGGAGCCGAAGAACGCGCCCACGGCCATCGCAGCGAGGTAGAGGCTGGCGTGCATCGCGGTGAACCCGAGCCCGATCTGGAGGAAGAGACCCATCGTGAGCGAGAAGCCGACGATGCTGCCGAAGAACACCAGCGTGAACAGAGTGCCGGACACGTAGGAACGCTTCCGGAGCACGCTGAACTCGACCAGCGGCGCCCGTCCGGCGCGGAGCCGGGCCCGCTGCTGGAGCACGAAGGCGGCGAGCATCGGCAGGGAGGCAGCCAGCACGCCGAAGACCCAGGTCGGCCAGCCCAGGGTGCGGCCGTCGACCAGCGGGAAGACCAGCAGGAAGCTCGCGGCTCCGAGCAGCAGGGTGCCGACGCCGTCGAGGCGCAGTCCGGCGTGCGAGGGGGAGCCGTCGGGAAGCACCTTCGCTCCGAGGACCAGGGCGAAGACGCCGAGGGGCAGGTTGATCAGGAACAGCGCGCGCCAGTCGGTGCCGAGGAGATCCGCCTTCATCAGCAGCCCCGCGATGACCGGACCCAGCACGGTGGAGAGCCCGATCACCGGGCCGAACGCCGCGAACGCCTTGCCGATGTGCTGGGGCGGGAACAGGTCGCGGATCAGGCCGAAGGTCTGCGGCACCATCAGCGCCGCCGAGAGCCCCTGCGCTGCTCGCGCCACGACGAGCACGTCGCCCGACCAGGCGAACGAGCAGAACGCCGAGGACAGCACGAAGCCGACCAGGCCGAGGAGCAGCATCCGCTTGCGGCCGAACATGTCGCCGAGACGCGCGCCGGCCATCAGGCCGACCGCCAGCGCCAGGGTGTACGCCGCGGCCACCCACTCCAGCGAGGACGTGGACATCGCCAGGTCGCGCTGGATCGCGGGCGCGGCGACGTTGACGATCGTCGAGTCGAGGATGTTCAGGATCATCGCCGAGAGGACGACCGCGAAGCCGGCCCACATCAGGCGCGGAGCCTCGGTGGAGGTGTCCGTGGTCACCGGTGCTTCGACGGTGCTGGCGGGTGGTTCGAGGAGGGTGGTCATCGGGTGCTCCTGGTGGTCGGGTTCGTCGTCCTGATCGTCATCTGGGGGATCGATGTCATGCCGCCACGCTAGGAGTCCATCAGGCACGTTCCGTTCCTGATGGTGACCTATTCTCGAGCACATGGCAGAAACCTCCGGACGCCTCCTCAAGCTGCTCTCGCTGCTGCAGACCCCGCGTGAGTGGCCCGGCCCCGAGCTCGCCGAGCGGCTCGGCGTCACGCAGCGCACCGTGCGCAACGACATCGACCGTCTGCGCCAGCTCGGCTACCCGGTGCTCGCCTCCCGCGGCTCCATCGGCGGCTACCGGCTCTCGGCCGGGGCAGCGATGCCGCCGCTCCTGCTCGACGACGACGAGGCCGTCGCGATCGCGGTCGCGCTGAGCACCGCGAGCGGGGGAGCGGTCGACGGGCTCGAGGAGACCGCGCTGCAGGCGCTGACCAAGCTCCTGCAGGTGCTGCCGAAACGGCTCAGCGGACGGGTCGACGCCCTCCAGGCCCACACCGTCCGGGTGGCCGGCCGGCGGCGCGGCGCGAACGTCGCGGGCAAGCTGCTGGCCCTGGTCGCCGCGGCCGCACGTGACCGCGAGGTGGTCCGGTTCGCCTACTCCGACCACTCCGGGTCCGCCACCGAGCGCCGGGTCGAGCCCTACCAGCTCGTCAACTGGGGTCAGCGCTGGTACCTCGTCGCCTTCGACCTCCAGCGCGACGACTGGCGCACCTTCCGCTGCGACCGGATGAGCGAGACCCGCTCGGTGGGGCACCGCTTCCGGGCCCGGGAGCTCCCGGCCGAGGACATCGCGGCGTACGTCGCGAGCAAGACCCGCCAGGTGCAGATGAAGGTGACCGGCCGGGTCGTCGTACACGCGCCGGCCTCGGTCGTCGAGCAGCGGATGGGGTCGTGGACCCAGGGCAGCATCGAGCCGCTGGGGGAGGACCGCTGCCGGGTGCAGATCGGCGCGCGCTCGCCGCAGGACATCGCCTTCTGGCTCGGGGCGCTCGACTGCGACTTCGAGGTGGAGGACTCACCCGACCTGGCCGACGCCGTACGGCGAGTCAGCGAGCGGTACGCCCGGGCGGTCTGACGTGGGCAGGCGCGCGGGGCGGGTGCGAGGGTGTCGCCGGACAGGCACATGTCGCGCGGGTGACGGGAGACCGCCGGATCCGGGTCCACGTTCGTTGAGGAGGCCGTTGCCCTCGTCCGATTGGCCATCGCTTCGCGGCGGCATCGCCGACACCTGAGCATCTTGGCCCTCTCGGGTCGCGCTCGCCTTGGTGTGCGGCTCAGGCAGCCGGTGACGGCGAGGATGCAGGCACCCGGTAGGCGACCGTCTCCTCCGAGGGCATCAGGACCCACAGGACCGGGTAGATCAGGATCTGGCTGCCCGGCAGCACCATCAGCACGAGTACGAACAGCAGGCGCGCTGTCCACGGCGCCAATCCGAACCGCTGGCCGAGGCCGGCGAGCACGCCACCCAGGACACGGCCCTCACGAGGCCTGATGAGGCCCTGGCGGGCAAAGTTCTGGCGGATGTCATCCATGGTCAAGCACGTCCTTCGGCGGGGTGCAGGGTCTCTCCCTGACATCTCCAACTGTGCGCCGCGCACGGCTCCATCCGCATCGGGTGCCCCCCTGAGCCGACCCGGAACTTTTCACGCGACCGACCTCAGGGACGACACCGGGTAGATCACCGGCATTGGCGCCGGGTGCCGCCGATGGCTTTCAGACCTCTGGCGCGGTCATGGTCGGGCCGCGAAACTAGTGCGTGTGGACCCTCGCGCTGTGAAGCAGAGTCAGCTCGACCTCTATGAAGCAGGTTCTTACGCCGGCCTGTCGGCGACCATCGCCCCTGCCGCCGCGGAGCTGGTGGCTGCGGCCGGCCTTCTCGGCGGTGAGCTGGTGCTCGACGTCGGTGCCGGTGACGGCACCGTGTCGATGATGGCGGCTCAGGCAGGCGGCGTCCCGGTCGCCTGCGACCTGTCGGCTGTGCAACTCATGCGTGCGAGAGATCGGGTTGCGGATCTGCGCGCCGTACGAGCCGACGTGGAGCATCTCCCGTTCGCCGACGCTTGCTTCGACGCCGTGGTGTCGAGCTTCGGTGCGGTCATCGCCCCTGATCCTGATCGCGCGGCCGCAGAGCTGTTCCGTGTCTGCGCGCCTGGCGGTTTCGTAGGACTGACAGCCTGGCCGCCGGACAGCTTCCTCGGCGAGATGAATGCGGCTGTGAGGGAGGCTTCCGGCTTCGCTGACCGGTTCCCCGACCAGGAACTCGGATGGGGCGTCCCGGAGGTCGCTGCCGAGAGGTTCGACTCCCGCGCTCTCGACGTTCAGGTTCAGCGGCTGTGCTTCACCTGGGACGGGGTCACGCGTGGCAGCGAGGGACACCGGGACTACGCCGCGGTGTACGTCGCACAGCACATGCCTGACCTCGACCTGGCCGACGTGCGTGACGAGATCATCGCCCGACACCGCGACGCCGACGGGCATGTGGTCGCCGACTACCTCCTGACCACCGGCCGTGCGCGTTGACGGCCGCGGCCGCGCATTCGGGCTGACCGAGGCCGGGTCATCTGGGCGAAAGGCCGCCGCAAGCGAGGACCGAGAAGTCAAGACTGTGTCCGCGCGTCGGCGTGGAGCGGCAACTGGAATGAAACGCGAGCTGATGGCCGTTAGACTGATCAG
>CAWJGX010000020.1:0-33137 GCA_963842565.1 uncultured Actinomycetota bacterium
GGTGGGTAGGGCGGTCAGGGTCTGGATATCGCTTGCGTCGTGCGCAAGGCTCTGGGCACGCCCGCTCGCCCGGCCCAGGAGGTCACCTCGCAATGCGCAGCACCATGCAGGACTCAGCTCTGACCATCGGCTCGATCCTCAAGCACGGCACCACCGTGCAGGCCGACTCCGAGGTGGTCACCGCGACCGCCGACGGGACCGTTCGATGACCTACGCCGAGCTCGGCAAGCGGGTCGCCCAGCTCGCGAACGCCTTGCGCTCGCTCGGCATCGACGGCGACCAGCGCGTCGGCACCTTCCAGTGGAACAACGCCGAGCACCTGCAGGCCTACCTGGCCGTCCCGTCGATGGGCGCGGTGCTGCACACGCTGAACATCCGGCTGTTCCCCGAGCAGCTCGTCTACATCGCCAACCACGCCGAGGACCAGGTCGTCATCGTCGACGACTCGCTCGTCGGCCTGCTCGCTCCGCACCTCCCGGAGATGAAGACCGTCAAGCACGTCCTCGTCGCGGGCCCCGACGCAGCCTCGGCCGACCTCGACTCGCTGCGCTCGAGCGGCAAGGAGGTGCTGCTGTACGACGAGCTGCTCGACGAGCAGTCCGACGAGTTCGACTGGCCGGAGATCGACGAGCGTGACGCGGCGGCGATGTGCTACACCAGCGGCACCACGGGCAACCCCAAGGGCGTCGTCTACAGCCACCGCTCGGCGTGGCTGCACTCGCAGGCGGTCAGCACCGGCAACGCCGGGCGATCAGCTTCCACGACCGGGTGCTGCCGATCGTGCCGATGTTCCACGCCAACGCCTGGGGCCTGGCGTACGCCGCGATCATGAGCGGCGCGTCCCTGTGCATGCCCGACCGCTGGCTCCAGGCCGAGCCGCTGTGCCGGTTCATGAACGAGAGCCGGCCGACCCTGTCCGGCGCCGTGCCGACCGTGTGGAACGACGTGCTCGGCTACCTGGACAAGAACCCCGAGAAGAAGCCGGAGTCGCTGGGGCTGATCCTGTGCGGCGGCTCCGCCGTACCCGTCTCGCTGCAGAAGGCGCTCCAGGACCGCCACGGCATCGAGATCCGCCAGGCATGGGGGATGACCGAGACCTCGCCCGTGGCGTCGGCGGGCATGCCTCCCGTCGGCGTCGAGGGGGAGGACGTCTGGGACTACCGGGGCAGCCAGGGCCGGGTGCTGTGCGGCGTCGAGGGCCGCATCGTCGCCGACGACGGCAACGAGCAGCCCTGGGACGGCACGGCCGTCGGCGAGCTCGAGGTCCGGGGACCCTGGGTCACCGCGGGCTACTACGAGTCCGACGACCCGGACGTCGACGACAAGTTCCACGACGGCTGGCTGCGCACCGGTGACGTCGGCTCGATCGACGAGCTCGGCTACATCCGGCTCTCCGACCGGGCCAAGGACGTGATCAAGTCCGGCGGGGAGTGGATCTCCTCGGTCGACCTGGAGAACGCCCTGATGGCCCACGACGACATCGTCGAGGCGGCCGTCATCGGCATCCCGGACGAGAAGTGGGACGAGCGCCCGCTGGCGTCGGTCGTCCTGCGCGAGGGCGCGTCGCTGACTCCCGCCGAGCTCCGCGAGTTCCTGAGCAAGGACTTCGCCAAGTGGCAGCTGCCCGACTCGTGGGCCTTCATCGACGAGGTGCCGCGCACCAGCGTCGGGAAGTTCGACAAGAAGGTCATCCGCAAGTGGTACGCCGACGAGGAGATCTCCGTCGAGAAGGCCTGAGGCCGCTCAGCGCACGCCCCACGTGTAGGTCTGCTTCTGCAGCTCGAGGTAGAGGAACGTGTGGATGGCCGTGATGCCGTTGATCGGCTTGATCTGCGCGGTGACCAGCTCCAGGAGGTGGGCGTCGCTGACCCCGACCACCTCGGCGAGGATGTCGAAGCCACCCGCGGTGATGACGACGTAGACGACCTCGGGGATGGCGGCGAGGGCCTCGGCGACGGCCTTCACGGCCGTGTCCTCCACGGTGATCCCGATCATCGCCTGCCGCGCGAACCCGAGCTGGAGCGGGTCGGAGACAGCCGTGATCTGGATGACCCCGGCGTCCGAGAGCTGGGTGACGCGCTGGCTCACCGTCGACTCCGCGATGCCGAGGGCCTCGCCGATGCTGGCGAAGGACCGACGTCCGTCGACCTGGAGCATCTCGATGATGGACTTCGAGACGTGGTCGATGGGAGTCGCGTTGTCGCGGCGGCGCGAGGTCACGCTTCGCTCGCCGTCGCCACCCGTCTCACCCTTGATCAAGTCCGCTCCCCGAACACCGGCACGTGATCGGAAACGATAGTGGTTCGGCCTCGGCCACGGGCGGGATCGGGTGGCTGCCGGCGGGATGGCGCTCAGTGACCGCCGGTCAGCGGGGCCATCAAGCGCGCGATCCGGCTCTGTCGCCCGGTCCAGCGCTCCTCGCCGTCGGCCGTCGACATGGCTCGGAGCCCGGCGTTGATGCCGAGCCAGCGCAGCGGTTCGGGCTCCCACCGCCTGCTGTGGTGGTTGACCCAGGGGAGCGTGACCAGGTCGCTGGCCGTGCCGGTGACCAGGTCGGCCAGGGTCCGGCCCGCCAGGTTGGTGGTGGCGACGCCGTCACCGACGTAGCCGCCGGCCCAGC
The DNA here is from genome assembly GCA_963842565.1 of uncultured Actinomycetota bacterium. Classification (GTDB taxonomy): domain Bacteria; phylum Actinomycetota; class Actinomycetes; order Propionibacteriales; family Nocardioidaceae; genus Marmoricola. The sequence continues at coordinate 2,621 of CAWJGX010000020.1, forward strand.
CGATCCCGCTCGCGCGGTCCAGCCCCACCGAGGCGGACCAGTCGCGGGCGATCCCCAGGCATCCACCCCAGGCATGGGTGAACGCTGCGTCGCCGATCTGCGGGAGCAGCTCGCGCAGCACGGCTCGCAGGTCGTCGAAGACGCGCGGCTCCACGTCGTACGACGCCCGGATCCGCGAGCCGAAGTGGTACGGCGCGCCCCGGCCACCGAAGGCCAGCCTGCCGTCGGCGGTGCGCTGGCCGTAGATGATCAGGTGCCGCCCGTCGCTGAACGTCGACCGCTCGGCCAGCCCGATCGACTCCCAGACGTCGTCGGCCAGCGGCTCGGTCGCCACCATCAGCGAGTAGACGGGGGCGACCGCGCGCCGCTGGCCGGCCAGTCGCGGCGTGTAGCCCTCCGTGGCGCGCAGCACGACCTCCGCCCGCACCGTCCCGGCGTCCGTCTGCACACGACCCGGCTCGATCGCGCGCACCAGGGTGCGCTCGAAGATCGGCACGCCGGCCGCCTCGACGACCCGGGCGAGACCACGGACGAGTCGTGCAGGGTGCACCGCCGCGCAGTGGGGGGTGAAGACGCCGCCGAGGACGTTGCTGGCACCGAGACGGCTGCGCGCCTCGTCGGCACCCAGCAGGCGCTCGTCCTCCTCGGTGAACCCACGGGCGTGCGCGGTCGCAACGTCGGCCCGCAGGCGATCCAGCTGGAGGCGGGTGCGTGCCAGGGTCAGCGTCCCGCCGCGCTGGTAGTCGGCGTCGATCCCCTCGGCCTCGACGACCCGTCCCACCTCGCGGACGGTCTCCTGCATCTCCCGGTGCATCCGGAGGGCCTCACCCGCGGAGGACGCACGCGCCAGGGCGTCCCAGGAGGTCGGGAAGAGCGCGCTGCACCAGCCACCGTTGCGGCCCGAGGCGCCGAAGCCGGCGACCTCCTGCTCGAGCACCACGATGCGCAGGGACGGGTCGGCGCGGTGCAGGTAGTAGGCCGTCCAGAGCCCGGTCAGCCCCGCCCCGACGATCGCGACGTCGCAGGTGACCGGGCCGGGCAGCGAGGGCCGTGGTGCGAAGTCGTCACGAGCGGTCTCGTGCCACAGCGACAGCGAGCGGTAGTCCCTCCCGAGGTCGTCAGGCACGCTCAGCGCACGCCCCACGAGTAGGTCTGCTTGGCGAGCTGGAGGTACATGAACGTCTCGGTCGTGCGGACTCCGGGCACGGCCCGGATGCGGCCGGACGACCAGCTCGAGGAGCTCCTTGTCGTCGGCGCTGACCACCTCGCAGAGCACGTCGAAGCTGCCCGCGGTCATCACCACGTAGATGACCTCCTCGAGGGCCGAGAGCGCCTCCGCAACGGGCTGGATGTCACCGTCGACGCAGATCCCCACCATCGCCTGCCGGTCGAAGCCGAGCTGGAGCGGGTCGGTCACGGCGACGATCTGCATGATGCCGCCCTCGGAGAGCCGCTGCACCCGTTGGCGGACGGCAGCCTCGGAGAGCCCGACGGCCTTGCCGATCGCCGCGTAGGAACGCCGGCCGTCCTGCTGGAGCTGCTCGATGATCGACTTGGATACCTCGTCGAGCGGAGGGGTGGCGCGCGACCCGGCCAGGGACTTCTCGGTCATGCGAGTCATCGTGGTGGCTGGGGAGCGGGCATGGCAAGGGATCGTGGCCGAACTGATGCGGTAAATCGTTGCCCTGCGCCCGTGCACGTCATGTTTTTCGTGGATTTAACCTGAGAAGACGACTGAATCGCTTGTCGATCGCGGTCCCACATGTTTAGGTGAGCCCCGAACGAAGGAGTCCGGGTGGTCGGAAGTTCTCACCGCACGGGGCGGCCGGCAGGCGCCTCCGGCGGCAGGGGTGGCGTGTCTCGCCGTACGGTGCTGAAGGGTGCCGGGTTTGCGGCTTTCGGCATCGGAAGCGTTGCGGTGCTCCCCCTCTTCGGCACTCCGTCCGCGATCCAGGACCCGGCCACCTGCAAGGCCAAGGACGTCTCCGCCACGTCCAAGAAGCTCGTGATCTCCAACTGGCCGGCCTACATCGACCCGCCGTCGAAGAAGCAGAAGAGCACGCTCGAGGAGTTCGAGGCGGCCAACGACCTCTCGGTCGCCTACACCGACGACGTCAGCGACAACGCCGAGTTCTTCGCCAAGGTCCGCAACCAGCTCGCCGACTGCCAGCCGATCGGGCGCGACCTGATGATGCTGACCGACTGGATGGCCGCGAAGATGATCGGGCTCGGCTGGATCCAGCCGATCGCCGTCGACAAGGTCCCCAACCTGCACGCCAACCTGATCGAGCCGCTCCAGGACCGCCAGTGGGACAAGGACCGCACCTACTCCGCCCCGTGGCAGAGCGGCCTGACCGGGATCGCCTACAACGCCAAGCTGACCAAGGAGGTCGGCAGCTTCTCGGACCTGATCACCCGGCCCGACCTCAAGGGCAAGATCACGCTCCTCTCCGAGATGCGCGACACGATGGCGTTCATGCTCGCGATCGAGGGAGCGAACCCGGATGACTTCACCCGGCTGGAGTGGGAGAAGGCGCTCGTCAACCTCCAGTCGGTCGTCAAGAAGGGCCAGGTCCGGGCGTTCACCGGCAACGAGTACATCCAGGACCTCACGGCCGGCAACATCGTGGCCTGCGAGGCCTGGTCCGGCGACGTGATCCAGGCCCAGTTCGACAACCCCGACATCAAGTTCGTGGTGCCGGAGGAGGGGTTGTCGCTGTGGAGCGACAACATGCTGATCCCCAACAAGTCCGAGCACCAGAGCAACGCCGAGAAGTGGATCGACTACTACTACGAGCCCGAGGTCGCGGCCCAGCTCGCGGCGTACGTCAACTACATCTGTCCCGTGGAAGGCGCGCGGGAGGCGATGGTGAAGATCGACGACAGCCTGGTCGACAACAAGCTGATCTTCCCCGACGCCGAGGACCTGAAGGGCGCGTTCGACTTCATGGTGCTCGACGACCAGCAGAGCAAGCAGTACGAAGGAGAGTGGGCGGATGTCACAGGTGGCTGAGGTCTCGACGCCTCGCGACGGGGACGGTGACGCACCCTTCGACGGGTTGCGACTGCGCCGTCTCACCAAGGAGTTCGCGAACTTCACGGCGGTGAAGACCCTCGACCTCGACGTGCCCAGCGGCTCCTTCTTCGCGCTGCTCGGCCCCTCCGGGTGCGGCAAGACGACGACGCTGCGGATGGTGGCCGGGCTCGAGACACCGACGTCGGGAACCATCCAGCTCGGTGACCGCGACATCACCTGGGACAAGCCCTACAAGCGGCCGGTCAACACCGTGTTCCAGAACTACGCGCTGTTCCCGCACCTGGACATCTTCGAGAACGTCGCCTTCGGCCTGCGGCGCCGCAAGGACAAGGGCGTCGACGAGCAGGTGCGTCAGATGCTCGACCTCGTCGAGCTCGACTCGCAGGCGCGCAAGAAGCCGGCCCAGCTCTCGGGCGGGCAGCAGCAGCGCGTCGCTCTCGCCCGGGCGCTGATCAACCGCCCCGAGGTGCTGCTCCTCGACGAGCCGCTGGGTGCTCTCGACCTCAAGCTGCGGCGCGCCATGCAGATCGAGATCAAGCGGATCCAGACCGAGGTCGGCCTCACCTTCGTGCACGTCACGCACGACCAGGAAGAGGCCATGACGATGGCCGACACGATCGCGGTGATGAACGCCGGCGTGATCGAGCAGATGGGCGCCCCCGGCGACCTCTACGACAACCCGCAGACCACGTTCGTCGCCAACTTCCTGGGCCAGTCCAACCTGATCGAGGGACGGATCAAGGGCCGTGAGGGTGACTTCGTGGTGGTGGACATGAAGGGCGTGCTGGCCTCCATCCCGGCCGAGCGTGCGCACGTCAGCGGGACCGCCGAGGAGCTCGGCTGGGTCGGGATCCGCCCCGAGAAGGTGCTGATCGCCGACGTGGGCGAGGAGCTCGACGCGCCCGGCAACAGCATCCCGGGCGGCGTCGTCAGCGACGTCAGCTTCGTCGGCGTGAGCACGCAGTACCTCGTCCGGATGCCGTGGGGCCAGGAGATCCAGGTCTTCGAGCAGAACACCGGCCGCCGGCGGCTGTTCCGCCAGGGCGAGCAGGTCGACCTCTCCTGGCGCCCCGAGTTCGCGTTCCTCCTCGACCACAACCAGGCCGCCGACGCGGGCGTCGACCGCGAGGACGCGCTGTGACGGCAGCCACCGTGGGTGGCGCCCGAGTCGCCGCCTCCGAACCCGACGAGCCGGAAGAGCGGCACGTCGAGAGGCGCAAGCTCACCGGCTACTGGTTGCTGCTGCCCGGCACCCTGTGGCTGGTCGTGTTCTTCGTGGTGCCCTTCTACTCACTGGTCGCCACCAGCCTCTACAACCCCGACGGCTCCGTGCTCCAGGGCTACGAGATGGACTGGTCCTTCTCGAACTACTCCGACGCCCTGCAGGCCTACTGGCGTCCGCTGGTCCGTTCGCTGCTGTACGGCGCGGTGGCCACGTTCATCTGCCTGGTGGTCGGTTACGTGCTCGCCTACGCCATCGCGTTCAAGTCGGGGCGCTGGAAGAACCTGATGCTCGTCCTGGTGATCGCCCCGTTCTTCACCAGCTTCCTGGTCCGCACGCTCTCGTGGAAGCTGCTGCTGCGCGACGACGGGTTCATCGTCAACACGCTCCAGTTCCTGCACCTGATGAGCAGCGACGGCCGGTTGCTCGCCACCCCGGTCGCGGTGATCGCGGGTCTGGTCTACAACTTCCTGCCGTTCATGGTGCTCCCGCTGTTCGCCAGCATCGACAAGATCGACCATCGCCTCATCGAGGCCTCCGCTGACCTCTACTCCCGCCCGATCGTGGGCTTCTTCAAGGTCACCTGGCCGCTGTCCCTGCCCGGCGTCGTCTCGGGCACGCTGCTGACGTTCATCCCGGCGGTCGGTGACTACATCAACGCCGAGCTGCTCGGCAGTCCCAAGCAGCGGATGATCGGCAACGTCATCCAGAACCTGTTCACCGACGCCAACGACTACCCGGCCGCGGGCGCCCTGTCGGTGATGCTGATGCTGCTCATCCTGGTGATGGTGCTCTTCTACGTCCGACGCGCGGGGACGGAGGAGCTGCTGTGAACTCGTCCCTGCAACGGCTCGGCCGCTGGATCGGCAAGCACCTCGTCCTGATGGGCGGGATCCTGGTCATCATCTACATGTTCATCCCGATCTTCGTCGTCGTCCTGATGAGCTTCAACAAGCCGGACAGCAAGCTGATCTACCGCTTCGACGGCTTCACCCTGCAGAACTGGTTGCACCCCTGCGCCGATGCGAGCATGTGCTCGGCGGTGAGCCGCAGCATCCAGATCGGCCTGCTGGCCACGCTGGTCGCGACGATCCTCGGCACCCTGATGGCCTTCGCCCTGGTGCGGCACCGGTTCGCGGGCCGGTCGGCCGCCAACCTGGTGATCTTCATGCCGATGGCCTCACCGGAGATCGTGATGGGCTCCTCGCTGCTGGCGCTCTTCGTCGCGTCCGGCTTCGGCGGTCAGCTCGGCTTCTGGACGATCCTGATCGCGCACATCATGTTCTGCCTGTCCTTCGTGGTGGTCACGGTGAGAGCCAGGCTCGCCGGGCTGGACAACAACCTCGAGCAGGCGGCGATGGACCTCTATGCCACCGAGTCGCAGACGTTCTGGCGGGTCACCTTCCCGCTCGTCTTCCCGGGGATCCTGGGTGCGGCCCTGCTCTCGTTCTCGCTGTCCTTCGACGACTTCATCATCACCAACCTCAACGCGGGCAACACGACCACCTTCCCGATGTACGTCTGGGGCGTGGCCCAGCGCGGTGTGCCGATGCAGGTCAACGTGGTCGGCACGATCATGTTCGTGATCTCGATCGCCATCGTGCTCGGTGCCGAGATGAACCGTCGGCGGCAGGAGAAGGCGCTCGCCTGATGGGCTCCGTTGCCTCGTCAGCGGCGTCGGCCTCGCTCCGCGACGCCAGCCCGACCCCGTTCTGGCTGGACGACCCCGCGCGGCCCGAGGCGCTGCCCTCCCTCGAGGGCTCGACCTCGGCGGCGCTGGTGGTCGTCGGTGGCGGCTACCTCGGACTGTGGACCGCGCTGCTGGCCAAGGAACGCGATCCGTCCCGTGACGTGCTCGTCCTGGAGGCGAGCCGGTGCGGCGACGCGGCCAGCGGTCGCAACGGGGGCTTCTGCGAGGCGAGCCTGACCCACGGGTTCGGCAACGGCCTGGCCCGGTGGCCCGACGAGCTCGCCGCCCTCACCAGGATGGGGATCGAGAACCTCGACGGCATCGAGCGCACGATCGAGAAGCACGCGATCGACTGCGACTTCGTCAGGGCGGGATCCCTCGCCGTGGCGACGAGGCCCCACCAGGTGGCCGGGCTGCGCGAGGAGCACGACGAGATGCGGGCGCGGGGGATCCCCTCGACCTGGCTCGACGCGCCCGAGCTGCGCGAGCGGGTGGACTCACCGACCTTCCTGGCGGCGTACCACGATCCCGAGGCGGCGATCCTCGAGCCAGCCCGGCTGGCCTGGGGGCTGCGCGAGGCGTGCCTGTCCGTCGGCGTACGGATCGCGGAGGGCACGCGTGCGACCGGGCTCGCACGCGTCGACCACGGGATCACCGTCGAGACGGCCGCCGGTCGGGTGCTCGCGGACCAGGTGGTGCTCGCGACCAACGCGTTCCCGCCGCTGCTGCGGCGGCTGCGACTGATGACGGTGCCGGTCTACGACTACGCGCTGATGACCGAGCCGCTGACCGAGGCACAGCGCGACGCCATCGGCTGGCGCGGCCGTGAGGGGATCGGCGACGCGGGCAACCAGTTCCACTACTTCCGCACCACCCGGGACGGCCGCATCCTGTGGGGCGGGTACGACGCGATCTACCACTACGGCAGCGGCATCAAGCCCGAGTACGACGTCCGCGGCGAGACCTTCGAGGTGCTCGCCCGGAACTTCTTCACCACCTTCCCGCAGCTGTCGGGACTGCGCTTCACCCATGCGTGGGGCGGCGTGATCGACACCTGCACCAGGTTCACCGCGTTCTACGGGACCGCGCTCTCCGGCCGCGTCGCCTACGCCCTCGGCTTCACCGGCCTCGGGGTCGCCGCCACCCGCTTCGCCGGTGACGTGGTGCTCGACCTGCTGGGCGGCACCGAGTCCGAGCGCACCCGGCTGGAGATGGTCCGCAAGAAGCCGGTGCCGTTCCCGCCCGAGCCCGTTCGCTGGATCGGCGTCGAGGCCACGCGCAGGTCGCTGGCCCGGGCCGACGAGCACGGTGGCCGGGAGAACCTCTGGCTCAAGGCGATGGACAAGCTGGGGTTCGGTTTCGACTCGTAGAGCAGGTCGGACCGATGAGTCCGACCTCCGCGGGGAGTCGGCACCTGACATGACCACCATCATCGGAGACATCACCATGTCCCTCGACGCGTTCGTCACCGGACCCGGCGCCGACGTCGAGCACGGCCTCGGCCTGGACGCGGAGGGCCTGCACGCCTGGGCCCTCGACAGCGACGACCCCGTCGACCGCGGCGTGCTCGAGCGCCACAGCGCCGCCTCCGGCGCCGTGGTCATGGGCCGCCACCTGTTCGACACCGTCGACGCCCCGGGCGGGTGGAGCGAGGAGCGTGGGTACGGCGCTGACCAGGACGCCCGCCCACCCTTCTTCGTCCTGACCAGCTCCACGCCCGACCACGTCCGACTGGCCGCGTCCCACGACTTCACCTTCGTCCTCGACGGTCCGGCCTCCGCCGTACGGCAGGCGCGAGAGGCCGCCGGGGATCGCGACGTGTTCGTCATGGGCGGCGGCCGAACCGTGGGCAGCTGCCTCGCCGAGGGTCTCCTCGACCAGCTGCGGATCCACCTGTCCCCGGAGGTGCTCGGCGGTGGCACCCCGCTGTTCGAGGCCGTCGGTCGGCACCGGCTCCGGCAGGTGGGCGTGGAGACGTCGCCGGTGGCGACGCACCTCACCTACGAGGTGCTGCGGGACTGATGGAGGCAGAGCTAGTAGCTCGGCCTACGTCCGCCGGTGGAAGCTGACCTTGCCGGTGGGTTCCCGCGTGACCCGGTAGTGCGGGTCGTGGATTCGGCGGTGGAGGTGGCCGCAGAGGAGTCGGCTGTGGTCGACGTCGGTGGGACCGCCCTCGGACCAGGGGATGTCATGGTGCGCGTGGCAGAGCGCGGGCGGGCGGTCGCAGCCCTGGGCGGTGCAGCCGCGGTCGCGGAGCGTCATGGCCATGCGTTGGTGTCCGTTGTGGAATCGCTTCTTCCGGCCGAGGTCGAGGACCTCGGACCCGCCACCGAGGACGGCAGGGATGATGCCGGCCGAGCAGGCCAGGCGACGCGCTTCGGCGGCGGAGATGTGCCCGCCGGTGTCAAGAGTGCAGACGCCGGCGGCGCCGAGCTGAGCGGAGAGCTGCTCGAGCGTCATCGTGACGACGATGGTGGCGCCGCAACCCCCTGCCTTGGGCAGGGACTTGGCGGGGATGGCTTCGAGAAGCTGGGTGAAGGCGATCCCGAAGCGCACGCGGGTGGGTAGGTCGTCGCCGATGTCGGTCGCGGTGTGTCGAGCAGGGGAGCACAGCGCCAGGATCATCTTCTGCAGGATCTGGCCGTGCAGCGCGGGGATCCGGAACCGGCCGTGGCAGGTGCCTTGGTCGTCCTCGCGCATGGAGAGCGTGGTTCGGCGCAACGCCGCTGCTTCCTGGCCTTCGAGGACCTTGCCGTCGTAGGCGTCAGCGAGATCGGGGGCGACCACCTCGAAGATCCGCCGCCCGAGGACGATGAGCGCCTTCGCGTCGTGGTCGTCGGCGAGCGCGACGAGATGGGTCTCGGCCTCGGCGTGCTGCTTACCGGTGACGGCAAACGGGCCGGCGGCCGGCAGCCGGTCGAGGGCGTTGACGATGGCGCGCGCCTGAGCGGTGTTGACGCGGCCCTCGGACATGGCGGCATCGAGGACGCGGTGGGTGTCGAGTGCCCGGGCGAGCTTGAGGTCCGAGCGGGCCGCGATCCTGGTCTGGCGCGTCTCGACGGCGACGTAGTCGGCTGCGGAGCAGGCGCCGCGGTCCTGGGTGGCGCCCGAGCGGTCCGCCTCGGCGAGCACGCGTAAGCGAAGTGCGGCGAGCTGTGCCTCCGCGCGGGTGAGCTCGATCAGCGAGTCGCGCTGCTCGGTCGGAGTCATCGACCAGACCGGTGTCCGGGCGAGGTCTTCGAGGCGCGCTGAGAGCCGATGGGCGAAGTCGGTGACCGGATGGATCCGGTCGACTGATTGGCTGCTCATGGACTAATTTCTAGGCGTGAACACCGACAGTTTCGGGTGGATGTTCGATATCTGTGGAGAAGTAATGTCGATGATTCTCGGCGCCCGCGTCAGTCTTCACAGTCAGGCGACAGACGGGAGACAACGATGGGTCGCATCCTGGTGATGAACCACGTGAGCCTCGACGGGGTGATGCAGGCCCCGGCGCGTGCGGACGAGGACACGCGCGACGGTTTCACGCAGGGCGGCTGGGCGCTGTCCGACGAGGCGGCCGCTCAGAAGATGGGCGAGCGGATGGCCGCGGGAGGTGGCCTGTCCGGTTGGCTGTTCGGGCGACGTACGTATGAGGACGTGCTGGGCTACTGGACGCAGCAGCCCGACAGTCCGTTCGGCGCCGCGCTCGAAGGTGCCGACAAGTACGTCGCCACGACGCGGCCGGACGAACCGCTGCGCTGGCCCAACTCCACCCTGCTGGCGGGCGACGTCGTCCACGCGGTGACCGAGCTCAAGGAACGCGTGGACGGCGTGCTCGGAGTCATGGGGAGCGGTCGCCTGATCGAGACACTGCTCCCGCACGACCTCATCGACGAGTTCCTGCTGCTCGTCAACCCGTGCGTCCTGGGAACGGGCCATCGCCTGTTTCCCGAAGGGAGCCCACCCACACGACTGCGGTGCCTCGATGCCGTCACCACGCCCGGTGGTCTCCTGCTCGCGACCTACGGACGTGGCCAGACTGACCTCACCCGGCGCGCGTCGTCCGCACCAGCACCACCACGCAGCACAACCCGACCGACGCCCAGGCGGCGGTCATCACCCCGTGGAGGGGTAGCCGGCTGGGGAACACCTCGAAGCCGAGGACGCCGCCGAGCACCAGCGCACCCAGCCCGGCGAGCGGGAGGGCCACCGCCACCAGGTTGCCCGGTTCGGGCTCGTCGCGAGCCGCCAGCACGGAGCTCGCGGCCAGGGCGACCAGGACCAGCACAGCGACCTCGACGCTGAGCGCACGCAGCACGGGCTCGTCGAGCGGAGGCAGGGCGAGCACGACCGCTACCCACGCTGCCGAGACCGCCACCAGGCCGAGCGCCACCGGGAACAGCCTGCGGAGCCAGAGAGGTCGTGGGACCACGCGGGTCAGGGCTGCGCCCGCGTCGTCCAGCAGGTACGCCGCGCTCGCGGCCAGCGCCAGCTGGGCGAGACGAACGGTCAACGGCGATTCAGCGGCGCCGGGGGCGAGCGCAGACAGCACCGTGAGCATGCCGGCCACGAGCGAGGACCCCGCCACTGTCACCCACGGCACCCGGAGAGGGAGCGTCGCGGTGACCGGGCGGAGCGCGACGGTCATGCCACAGTCAGCGCGAACGCGCCTGCCGCGGCCACGGCGACGGCTCCGCCGGTCCACAGCAGCGGCCGCCGATCGACCGGGTCGTGAAGCATGGCGCCGACCGCGGCCAGGCCGCACATCAGCAGGGCGTAGACGCAGTACCAGACCTGGGAGACCCCTGCCCACATCACCGAGTGGGTGACCACGCCGTGGCTCGCGTATTCGTCGTACAAGGAGGTCCAGGGCAGGGACACGCTCCACGGCACCGACCAGTGGGTCGACGACTCGCACACGAAGAAGATGACCACGATCGCCAGCAGTGCCGACCCCCGGAACGGTGCCCACCGGGCGATCAGTATTCCGAGCAGCGGACCGCCGAGCGAAGCCACGGCGCCGATGGCGAGCAGCGCGGCGACGACGTCCACCCCTGAGTAGTCGCCGAACCAGGCCATCTGCGTGTGCGGGGGCACCAGCTCGGGCGGGTACGCCGCGCTCAGCACCAGGATCGCCACGGCACTGGCGAGCCCGGCGGCGAATGGGACCAGGCAGGCGAGGCAGAGCGCCGCCGTACGCCGCCGCTCGCTCGAGGGCATCGAGTCGACGAGCTCGTGGCTGCGCCCCAGCGACGTGGTGAGGCGGTGGGCGACCACCAGTCCGAGCACGCCGAGGAAGAAGGCCGGCGAGATCGCGATCCCGAGCGGAGCGGGCACCCGGTCGCGTGCGGCCGCGTAGATGAGCGCGGCGTTGGCGACGAACCCGAACAGGAAGAGCGGATGAGTGGCGTACCGCTTCGCGTCGACGAGCGCGAGCTCGCGCAGCGTCGCGGCGGGCTCGACGCGAGGTGCAGGGGATTCGGTCAGCGTGCTCATGCCACGGCCTCGATCCCGGTGTCGAGTGCGGCGTCGCCGACGAGGAGCAGAGTAGGCGTCCTCGAGCGCGGGCTCGATCAGCTGTACGCCGGTGGGCGGGTCGCCGACGTTGCGCCAGCGGCCCGACCCGGTCCGCCAGGTGTGCTGGGCGGCGGCATGGGCAACGTCTGAGAGCCACACCCGTCCGGCAGCGCGGCCGATCAGGTCCTCGACCAACCCGTCGAACAGCACCCGGCCCGCATCGAGCACGACGACGCGCTCGCACAGCGCGGCCACGTCGTCGGTCTGGTGGGTGGAGATCACCACGGTGGACGCCTCACCGGCCCGGCTGAGGGTGTCGCGCAACCTGGCCCGTTGCTCGGGGTCGAGACCTGCCGTGGGTTCGTCGAGGACCAGCAGGTCAGGTCGACCCAGCAGGGCCTGGGCCAGGACGACCCGGCGGCGCTGACCTCCCGAGAGCGACTTCACCCGCTTGGTGGCGACGGCCGCGAGGTCGGCGCGATCGATCACCCGACGCACCTCGAGATGCCGGGTCGAGCGCCGGGACCACTCCTTGAGGATCGCCATGTAGTCGACGAAGCCGAAGACCGTGAACCCACGCGGGAAGCCGGTCTCCTGCGGGACGTAGCCCAGACGCCGCCGGATCGCGACCCGTCCCCTCGGCGTGGTCGGCTCCTCGCCGAGGACACTGACCTCACCACCGTCCGCGGTCGAGCGCGGTGACCAGGATCCGCAGCAGGGTCGTCTTGCCGGCCCCGTTGGGGCCGAGCAACCCGGTGACCCCGGTGCCGAACGTGAGGTCGACGTCGTGGAGGGCCTCGGTGCGGCCGTACCGCTTGCTGACGTGGCTGAGAACGGCTGAGCTCATGACTGCCTCCAGGGAGTGCTGAGTGTGCGGTAGCGCAGCGCCACGACGGTGGCGCCGAGGAGTGCGAGGGCGAGGAAGAGGATCTGCATGGCGGGCTCCACCAGCGCGAGCACGTCGTCCATCCGGGCTGCGCCGGCGACCGTGACCGACCAGATCGCAGCGACGACGGCGGCGGTCGCGGTGTGACCGAGCCACGGCCCGATCGCGAGCGTGAGGCAGACCGCGGCGGCGGCCGGGGTCAGCCAGGCGACGCCCAGCCAGGCCGGGCCGGGCATCAGCAGGCCGACGAGGACCGCCAGCGGCACCGAGGTGGCGAGGACTCCGGCGGTGCGCACCATCAGCAGTCGCACGGGTGAGTACGGCGCCGCGGCAACCAGCTCGTGGGCCGGGTCGGCGTCGCCGCCGAAGGATGCCGCGATCCCCGCGACCGGGGCGAGCGGCGCGATCGCCAGGAAGGTCATCAGTCCGAGCTCGTCGTCGAGGGTCGTCGCGAGCGCAGCGAACCCGGTGGCGCAGAACAGTCCTACCAGCCAGGCGCCCTGCATCGCCGGGACCGAGACCAGCAGCCGGGCCGTCTCTGCGGACAGGCCGAGGCCCACCAGCACACGCTCGACCGGTCCCGGCGCGGGCGCCTCGACCCGCTCCCGCACCCCGTCCCAGACCTGGTCCAGCAGATCCGCGGGGTACAGCCGGCTGACGGAGGCCCGGCACTGCGCACAGGTCATCAGGTGGGTCTCGACGGACGTCCCGGAGACGGGGTCCACCGTGCCGAGGGCGAAGGCGGCGAGCGTGTCCTCGTCGCAGTGCCACGGGCGGGCGTCGGACGTGGTCATGCCAGCTCCTCTCGCAGCTGGGCGCGAGCGCGCATCAGCCGGGTCTTGACGGTGCCCTGGGGGATCTGGAGCAGCTTGGCGGCCTCGCGCGTGGACAGTCCGTCCAGCACCGTCGCCTGGAGCACCACGCGCAGCTCGGGGGAGATCCGGGCCAGGGCCTGACCGACGTCCGCGTACTCGACCGAGAGCATCAGCTGTTCCTCCGCGGCCACGTCCACGGCGTCTGCGTCGAGCAGGGCGGGGCCCAGGGGGACGCTGCTGCCACGGGCGCGCACGCGGCTCACGAGGCGGCGTACGGCGATCCCCCAGAGCCACCCGGGCACCTCGCCCGTGGCGCGGTAGCCCTTGGCGCCGTTCCAGGCTGCGACGAAGGTGTCCTGCAGTGCGTCGGCCACGGCGTCCCGGTCCGAGCACCTGCGGGCCAGCCGCGCCGCGATCCACGCCGCATGCCGTTCGTACAGCATGCGCAACGCTTCTGCATCCGCATCGGACATGGCCCGGACGAGCTCGACGTCCGAGGGTTCACCTGCACCCATACCAAGACTGTCGCCCCGTCAGCGTCCATCGGTTCGGGATCGACGCCTGTTTTCTGGCTGGCCCGGGTACGAACCCGGACCGATCGGGGCATTCAGCACCTCTTGGGCGAGAGCATTCGGTCGCCAGCCTTTTCGATCATCCGTTCGATGGGTGTGCGACCCTGTTCCCCATGCGCGGCGGCTACGGGACGGGGAAGCACGGCACCCTCGCCGAGCGTGTCGCCGGCACTGCGTCGGAGCCCGCGAGCACGCCGCGCACCGAGGGGTACGCCGAACACCCCGGCGCGACACTGCCACGTGAACGGTGAGCCGAGCCTGCTGGTCGAGTGGTGTCGCACGGAGCGTGGCTGGGAGGGTCGGGTGATCTCGGTGCTCTGGATCGACGCCGTCGGCTGGGCCACCGTCGAGCGCTGGCTGCCGGCGGAGGACATCACGCCGCTCTGATCGCCCGCTGCGGGTGAGTGCCGCGTCGCCCGACACGGACTAGCGTGCGGCCTGTCGACCGTCGTGTGGTGGCGACGGACGGGAGGGGCCACATGACCGACGAGGCGCTCGAGACGAAGGTCCGCTCCGGCGGCGTACGTCCTGGCTCGAACCCGGGGATGCGTGCCCACGACAGCACGCCCGGCGACACGAAGACAGAGGTCTCCACGGGTGATCTGCCCGACCTCGAGACGGTGCAGGGGGTGGTCGCGCTCGCCCACCGCACCTACCTCGACGTGCACGACGGACAGGTGGCCGACTACATCCCCGCGTTGGCCGAGGCCTCGCCCGACCTCTTCGGGATCGCGATCGTGGGCGTGCGTGGCCGCGCCGGTGGCATCGGGGACAGCACCCACCCGTTCACGATCCAGAGCGTCGTCAAGCCGTTCCTGTTCGCCCTGGTCTGCGACGCGCTCGGGCAACGCGTGGTGCGCGAGCGGCTGGGCGTGAACGCCACCGGGCTCCCGTTCGACTCGGTGATGGCCGTCGAGATCGCGGCAGACGGACTGACCAATCCCCTGGTGAACTCGGGCGCCATCGCCGCCACCAGCCTCGCTCCCGGGGAGACCGCGGAGCAGAAGTGGGAGTTCCTGGTCGATGGGCTCTCTCGCTTCGCCGGTCGCGACCTCGAGGTCGACCAGGTGGTGCTCGACTCCGAGCGGGCGACGAACGGTCGCAACGAGGCGATGGCGCGGCTGATGGCCGGGCACGGTCGGCTCTACTTCGACCCGGACGAGGCCACCGACGTCTACACGCGGCTGTGTTCCCTGAAGGTCACGGCCGTCGACCTGGCGACGATGGGGGCGACGCTCGCGGACGGTGGGGTCAACCCGGTGACCCTGCGACGCGTGGTCAGCCCGGACACCTGTCGCCGCACGTTGGCCGTGATGCTCACGGCCGGTCTCTACGAGCTCTCGGGCGACTGGCTCTACGAGATCGGGCTGCCGGCCAAGAGCGGGGTGAGCGGGGGGATCGTCACGGTCGCACCCGGCAAGGGCGGGCTGGCCACGTTCTCGCCACCCCTGGACGCGGCCGGGAACAGTGTGCGCGGACAGCTGGCCACCAAGCTGCTCTCGGAGGCACTCGGGCTCGACCTCCTCGTCTCGCGGCCGTTCGAGGAGCCGGACCCCGCCTGGGGCTGACGGTCAGTCGTCGGCCGTCTGCTGTCGCTTCTGCACAGCCACCATGAAGATGCCGAGCGCCAGCCAGATCAGGAAAGAGGTCGTCTGGGTGCTCGGCTTGTTGGGGTCGCGGAGGAAGCCCAGGGACGAGGGTGCGACCAGTCCCAGCCCACTGAGGGTGAGCGCTGCGCCGGCGGCGGCCGTGGCCCAGCGCATGAACCGGTGCCGCATCCTCTCGGCCAGGAAGGCGCCGGCCAGCGCCACGGCCGGGATGAAGACGAACGCGAGCACCAGGCTCGAGTCGCCCTGGTCCACGACGAAGAACAACTTGGCCCCGACGACGACGCCGGTCAACGCCCCCAGGAGCCAGAAGATCAACCTGGCTGCGAACAGCGTGAGCAGGAACAGGGTCACCGCGCCGGCCAGCCCGATCAGGAGGTCGGTCGTGGCCGAGGAGTCGAAGACGTCGGCGAGGAACCAACCGGCCGCGAAACCGACGAGCGCCATCGACAGCTTGAGCGACCGCACGCCGACGAACCCGAGGACAAGACCGATCAGGATCAACACCACGCCGCTCATGGCGCCTCCCTCCACCTCGCGTCAGGGTAGCGACTGAACCGGTCGCAGCACCGTGTCGCGCGGGCACGTAGCCTTCATCCTTGTGGCAGCAACCGACTTCGACTCCGAGATCAAGCAGCTCCAGGCGACGATGAAGACCATCGGGTCCGTCCTGGACCTCGATGGCATGCGCGAGGAGATCGCCGACCTCGGCGAGCAGGTGGCGGTCCCTGACCTGTGGGACGACCAGACGAACGCTCAGCGCGTGACCGGGAGGCTCTCCCTCCTGCAGAACACCGTGGACCGGTTCGCCTCCCTCGAGGACCGGATCGACGACCTCGGGATCCTCGTTCAGCTGGCGCAGGAGGAGGCGGACGCCGACTCGATGGCCGAGGCCGAGGCGGAGCTGGCCAAGCTGCACAAGTCCGTGGAGCAGCTCGAGGTCCGCACGCTGCTGTCCGGGGAGTACGACGCCCGCGAGGCGATCATCTCGATCAGGTCCGGCGCGGGTGGCGTCGATGCGGCGGACTTCGCCGAGATGCTGATGCGGATGTACACCCGCTGGGCCGAGCGCAACAAGTACCCCGTCGAGGTCTTCGACACCTCCTACGCCGAGGAGGCCGGCCTGAAGTCGGCCACCTTCGCGGTGCACGCGCCGTACGCCTACGGGACGTTGAGCGTCGAGGCGGGCACGCACCGCCTCGTCCGGATCAGCCCGTTCGACAACCAGGGTCGCCGCCAGACCAGCTTCGCCGCCGTCGAGGTGGTGCCGGTGCTCGAGCAGACCGACCAGATCGAGATCCCCGACGAGGACGTCCGGGTCGACGTCTACCGGTCGAGCGGCCCGGGGGGACAGTCGGTGAACACGACCGACTCCGCCGTACGCCTGACCCACATCCCGACTGGCACCGTCGTGTCCTGCCAGAACGAGAAGTCGCAGCTGCAGAACAAGGCCAGCGCCATGGTCATCCTCAAGGCCAAGCTGCTCGTGATGAAGAAGGCCGAGGAGAAGGCCCACCTCGACGAGCTGCGCGGTGACGTGCAGGCGAGCTGGGGCGACCAGATGCGCAGCTACGTGCTGAACCCGTACCAGATGGTCAAGGACCTGCGCACCGAGTACGAGTCCGGCAACCCGCAAGCCGTGCTCGACGGCGACATCGACGCGTTCCTGGAGGCCGGCATCCGCTGGCGTCGTGGCGCCGAGACCGCCTCCGCCTGACGGGCCGGAGCACACCGGTGCTGCGCCTCGAGGACGACTGGGTCTGGGACAGCTGGGTCGCCGACGACGGCGAGCGCTATCACCTCTACTTCCTCAAGGCGCCGCGCTCCTTGGGTGATCCGAGCCTGCGCCACGCGCGGGCTACTGTCGGTCATGCCGTGTCGACCGACCTCCGCGACTGGCGGCTGCTGCCGGATGCCCTCGGGCCGCGCACCGGAGCCTGGGACGACCTCGCCATCTGGACCGGGTCGGTGGTCCGCGGCGACGACGAACGCTGGCGGATGTTCTACACCGCGATCAACACCCGCGGGCACGAGCTGCGCGACCAGCGGGTCGGCGTCGTGGAGTCCG
Source organism: uncultured Actinomycetota bacterium (assembly GCA_963842565.1). Taxonomy (GTDB): domain Bacteria; phylum Actinomycetota; class Actinomycetes; order Propionibacteriales; family Nocardioidaceae; genus Marmoricola. The sequence continues at coordinate 20,017 of CAWJGX010000020.1, forward strand.
ACGACCTGACCACCTGGGAGCGCGTGGCGACCGCAGAAGCCCTGGGCGTCGACACCCGGTGGTACGCCTCGCTCCCCGAGGACGGCACCGCCAGCGAGACGTGGCGCGACCCGTTCGTCGTGCGCGACGAGGCGGGGGACGGCTGGCACATGCTCGTCGCCGCCCGTGCCCGCGGCGCCGCGAGGCTCGACGACGGCGTGATCGGCCACGCGTGGAGCCCCGACCTCGTGCACTGGGAGGCGCGTGGACCGGTCTGCTCGCCGGGCGCCGGCTTCGGACAGCTCGAGGTCGCGCAGGTGCGGGTCATCGACGGGCAGCACGTGCTGGTGTTCACCTGTCACCCGGAGGAGCAGTCGACCGTGCGGCGCGAGGAGTACGGCGACTTCTGCACCTGGTCGATGACCGGGGACAGCCTGCTCGGCCCCTGGGACGTCAGCCGCGCGGCCCCGTTCCGGGCCGAGCCGGAGCTCTTCGCCGCTCCGCTGGTGCAGCAGCGGGACGGGTCCTGGGCGTTCGTCGGGTTCCGCAACCTCGAACCCGCCGGCATCCTCTCGTTCGAGATCATCGACCCGGTGCCGGTGCGTCTCGTGGACGGGGCACTGGCCGCCGACGCGTCGTACGTCCCGAACCCGCCGCACCCCGTGACCGGCTAGCCGGGTGGGGTGAACTGGCTCGCGGTGAACACCGCACCCTGTGGGTCGCGGAGCGTCGCCTGCTTCGTCCAGGCGGTGTCCTCGCGGCCGAGCACGGTCGCGCCGAGAGACTCGGCCAGGCTCGCCGACTCGTCGCGATCGGCCACCGTGAAGGTGACGTGCCAGTGCGGCTGCTCGTCCCTCGCCTGAGCGATGCCGCCGATGACGTCGGCGAACCCCGGTGGTGCGGTGGCCTGGCGTTCGTGGATGCCGGGATCGACCGTGGCGGCCAGGTGGTCGCCGTAGCCGGGAACCTGGATCATCGTCGCGCTGGTCCCATTTTCTTGGTCAATGTCGACGAACACCCAGCCGAAGACGTGCTCGTAGAACGCCTGCGAAGCCACGGGGTCTGCCGCGTGCAGGTCGCTGAAGTTCCACGCGCCGGGGGTGTTGGTCACCTGGGCGCCCAGACGCCGTTTCGCCTGCCACAGGCTGATCTCCACGCCGGACGGGTCGGCCACCGTGGCGTTGTGGCCTCCCTCGCCGGCCTGCTCGACGGGGTGGACAACGCGACCACCCGCGGCTTCCACCGAGGCGATGGCGGCGTCGATGTCGTCGACGGCGACGTAGGTGCTCCACACCCCGGCTGGCGATCCGGTCGGCTCGGCGGGGCCACCGACGCCGGCGACGTCCTGACCGTCGAGCTGCGCGATGACGTAGCGCACCGGGATGCCCGGCGGCGTCGCCTGCGTGAACGTCCACCCGAAGAGGCGCCCGTAGAAGTCCTTGGCCGCCTCGACGTCATCGACCGTCACGTCGATCCATGAGGTGACCCCTGCCGGATAGGTCCGAGACTCGCTCATGGATCCACCCTAGGAGCGACCACCGACAGCCTTCTCGAGCTCGGCCTTGGTCATCGACGACAGACCCTGGATGCTCTTCTCCCTCGACTCCCTGTCCTCTTACCCAGCGGGCGAAGGTTTGAGCCACCACTCGAAGCGGCGGGTCATCCAGGGCAGCAGGGCGTAGGTCATGATCGGCGTCGCCACGAGCGTGGTCAGGAACGTCCGCAGCACGATGTTCAGCTCGAGGCCGGTGAGCAGCAGCAGCGAGCCCAGGGCGAGGCTCAACGGGAAGAAGGTCAGCCAGATCACGACGGCCTGCTTCCACCTCGGCGGCGCGGGAGCCGCCGGGCGCAGGTCCTGCACGTCGACCTCGGTCGGAGTGTCGAACCATCCCTCGATGCCGGTTCGCCGCTCCACCCGCGACTCGCCGACGAGACCCTGCGCGGAGCCGAGCCACCAGGCGCGCTGCGGTGACGACTCCCAGGCAGCGAGGGCGGCCTGGTCGGCGAACCGGTAGAGCATGTGCCACTCGTCAGACCCGGCGAAGGGCCGCACCCAGCCGGTGCCGAGGAAGCCGTCGAACCGCTCGGCCAGGGAGGTTCCGGCGCGGACCCAGGCCACCATCTGGTCGGCATGGTCCGGCGCCACGTGGCGCACGATCGACACGGTGACCGGACCCGCGCCACCCGGGTCGCGGTCGCCGGTCACTGCGTCGGGTCCTCGGAGACGCGGACGAGCACCTTGCCGAAGTTGCGGCCGCGCAGCATCCCCCGGAACGCCTCGGGTGCGGAGTCGAGACCGTCGACGACGTCCTCGCGGTACCGCACCGACCCGTCGGCGACCCAGCCCGACATGTCCCGCACGAAGTCGCGACCGTGGGACTTCGCGAACTCGCTCTGGATGAAGCCACGGATGGTCAGGCTCTTGGTGAGCACCTGGCGCATCAGCGCCGGTGCGCGGTCCGGGCCGTCGGGGGCGTCCGTGGCGTTGTAGTCGGCCACCAGCCCGCACACCGGGACGCGGCCGTAGAGGTTCATCCGCTTGAGCACCTCACGGCCGACCTTGCCGCCCACGTTCTCGAAGTAGACGTCCACCCCGTCCGGCACCGCCTCGTCCAGCTCCTCGGTGAACGTGGGGGAGCGGTGGTCGAGCGCGACGTCGAAGCCGAACTCCTCGATCAGCAGCTTCTGCTTGGCCTCGCCGCCGGCGATGCCCACCGCGCGGGCGCCCTGGATCCTGGCGATCTGGCCGACCGCCGACCCCACCGGTCCGGTGGCGGCTGCGACGACCACCGTCTCGCCGGGCTGCGGTCGCCCGAGCTCGAGCAGGCCGGCGTACGCCGTGAAGCCGGGCATGCCGAGCACCCCCACGGCCGTCGAGACGGGCACCACGGACGGGTCGAGCTTCCGCAGGGCCTTGGCGTCCGCGACCGCGTGCGTCTGCCAGCCGGAGTAGGAGAGCACCATGTCGCCGGCCTCGAGGGACGGGTCGCGGGACTCCTCGACCACGCACACGGTGCCGCCGACGAGCACGTCCCCGACCGCCACCGGGTCGGCGTACGACTTCGCGTCGCTCATCCGGCCGCGCATGTAGGGGTCCAGCGAGAGGTAGACGACCCGCAGCAGGACCTGTCCGTCGTCCAGATCGGGGAGATCGTGTTCCTCGAAGGAGAAGGTCTCGTCGTCGGGTTCGCCCTGGGGGCGGCGGGCCAGTCGGACCTGGGTGGAGGTGGTCACGTGGAGCTCCTCGAAGAAGGCGGAAAGAGGGGTCCACCAGCATGTCACCGGCCGTCGGCCCGCCCGGAGGAGGGCTCATCGGGCGGTGGTCAGCGCGCGGTGTTCAGGGCGTTGGCGACCTGGACGCACCAGGCGTCGGCGCGGCCACGGATCCCCGCGGCCGCCGCCGAGGGCGCCGAGACCTCGCAGCTGAGCCAGGTCTGACCGAACAACCCGGCGTGCCGGACCCGCTGCTCCCCGCCGGCACGGCGGCACACCTGGGTCACCGTCGGCCTGCCGTACGCCGGCCCCGACACGACCCGGCACCCCGCGGTGCTCCGGTTCGAGGCGACCGCGCGCTTGGCGAAGGGTGCGTCGACCGGCCTCGCGAAGACCCAGGCTCGCGCGGTGGCACCCTCGTCCGTGCTCCACGAGCAACCGATCTCGTGCAGGACGTCCTCGCCGGTCTCGTCGAGCTTCTCCGTGTCGCCGTTCCCGTACGCCGCCTTGGTGTCCGGCTTGCCGCCGAGGGCATCGGTCACGGCCTTGTCGGGCACCGACGCGCAGAACTCGATCCGCGGCACCTGCATCGCTGCACTGTTCAGGCCGGCGATCGGCGTGGGCGCTGGGGTCTGTGCGCTCTTCTCGGGCTCGTCCGAGTCGCAGCCGGTGACGGCCACGGACAGGACCACCACCGCGGCCAGGACAACGGCAGCCACGCGCGGAACAGGCCGGAACGCGCGACGGGCCGAGGGAGCAGACATGCGCTCAACCGTAGGGCCGCTCACTTAGGCTGACCAGCGGCCGGGCACGAAACCTTCCCCATCCCCGAGACCGGCCACCCCACCCGTGATCAGATTCGAGAACGTCTCCTCGACCTATGCCGGGCACACCAAGCCGGCACTCGTGGACGTCACCGCCGACATCGCCGAGGGCGAGTTCGTCTTCCTCGTCGGTGAGTCCGGCTCCGGGAAGTCGACCTTCCTGCGGCTCGTGCTGCGCGAGACCCGGTCGACGAAGGGCCAGGTCTTCGTGGCCGGTAGGGACCTCAACCGCATGCGCAGCTGGAAGGTGCCGGCCCTGCGTCGCCAGATCGGCACGGTCTTCCAGGACTTCCGGCTGCTGCCGAACAAGACGGTGTCGCAGAACGTCGCCTTCGCGCTCCAGGTGATCGGCAAGTCCCGCGCCCAGATCAACAAGGTCGTCCCCGAGACCCTGGAGCTCGTCGGCCTCGAGGGCAAGGGCCAGCGGATGCCGGACGAGCTCTCGGGCGGCGAGCAGCAGCGCGTGGCGATCGCGCGCGCGTTCGTCAACCGACCCAAGATCCTGATCGCCGACGAGCCGACCGGCAACCTGGATCCCAACACCAGCGTCGGCATCATGAAGCTCCTGGACCGGATCAACCGCACCGGCACGACCGTGGTGATGGCCACCCACGACTCCGGCATCGTCGACCAGATGCGCAAGCGCGTCGTCGAGCTGGCCGACGGGCACGTCGTACGCGACCAGGCTCGCGGTGTCTACGGCTACCAGGCCTAGGGGGGAGACGCGATGCAGCTGAGATACGTCTTCTCGGAAACCGCGACCGGCCTGCGGCGCAACATCTCGATGTCGGTGGCGCTGATCGTCACGATCTTCGTCTCGCTCACCCTGGTGGGCATGGGGCTGCTGCTCAACCAGCAGGCCGACAAGGCCGAACGCTTCTGGGGCAGCAAGCTCCAGATCACCGTCTTCATGTGCAACCAGAACAGCAAGACCCCGAACTGCTCCTCGGGCGAGATCTCGCCGACCCAGCGCACGGCGGTCAAGCAGGCGATCGACACCAGCCCCGAGGTGGCGTCGTACTACCACCAGAGCAAGGACCAGGCGTTCAAGACCTGGAAGCGGGTCTACCTGTCCCAGGACAAGTCCCAGCAGGAGATCTACTCCACGGTGCGGGCCTCGGACATGCAGGAGTCCTACTGGGTCAAGCTCAAGAACCCCAACCAGTTCCAGGGGGTGAAGTCTGCGCTCGTGGGGATGCCCGGGGTGGATGCGGTCCGTGACCTGCGGCAGGTGCTCAAGCCGATCTACTTCTGGATGACCGTGATGAAGTGGGGGGCGATCGCGATCGCGGCGTTCCTGCTGGTCGCGGCGATCCTGCAGGTCGGCAACACGATCCGGATGGCGGCCTTCGCGCGCCGCAAGGAGATCGGGATCATGCGCCTGGTGGGCGCCTCCACGCTCTACATCTCACTCCCGTTCCTGATGGAGACCCTCGTCGCCGCCGTCATCGGGATCGCGCTGGCCGCGGGTGCCCTGATGGCGTTCATGTACTTCGTGATCTACGGGAAGCTCAGACCGAGCTCCAACATCGTCGAGTGGGTCGACTGGAACGACGCCTATCTCGCGATCGCCGGCATCACCGTGCTCGGGATCCTGCTGACCTTGATCCCGACACTCGTGATGACGCGCAAATACCTCAAAGTGTGAGGCTCGCGGGTTACGGTCGCGGCGTTCACTTCTTCCCCAGATGAACGGCTTATCTCGTGGTCCGCTCCTTCCCCGGAGGCACTCCGCTTCCGACCCGGCTCAAGCTCACTGCCGCATGCGCGGCCCTGCTGATCGGGGTCAGCGCCATCGCGCCACAGGCGATGGCGGACGACAAGCTCCGCGACCGGCAGCGGCACGTGCAGGGTCAGGTCCGCGGCGCCCAGGGCGACCTCGAGGAGTCCAGCAAGGCCCTCGCCGGCGCCGCCCGGGGGCTGACCAGGGCTCGCGCCGCGCTCGGCGCCGCGCAGCGCCGGCTCACGGTCGCGCAGCGCAACCTCGACGCGGCGGCCCGCGTCGACGCGCTGATGCAGGCCCGGCTCCAGGCTGCTGAGGATCGGCTGGCCGGGGCGCGCATCGCACTCGACAAGGCCCGTGCACGCGTCGTCTCGCAGCGCGCAGCCATCGGCCAGCTCGCCGCGAGCAACTACGCCAACGGTGACCCCTCGCTGATGGGGCTCTCGGTGATGCTGAACTCCCAGAACCCCGAAGAGGTCACCAGCCGGATGAACACCGTCGACTCGTTGATGAGCCGACAGACCACGATGCTCGACGACCTCAAGCTGGCTCGCGCCCGCATGGTCGCCGAGGAGGCCAGGGTCGAGAAGGCGAAGCAGGTGGTGGCCACCCAGCGCACGGCCGCGCGCGCCAACCTCGTCAAGAAGCAGTCGCTGGAGAGCACCGCCGCCGCTGCACGCAGCGAGGTGGCCACCCACGTGGGCCGGATGCGGGCTGCGCAGATCGTGGCGGCCCGCGCCCGCAGGGCCGACCTGGTCCAGCTGCGCGCGCTGAAGAGTCAGGAGAACCGGATCCGCCGGATGATCATCGAGCGGGCACGCCGCCAGAAGGGTGGCTTCCGGGGCGACTCCGGCGGGTTCCTGGCCCGCCCCGTCCCGGGCGCGGTCACCTCGGCGTTCGGCTGGCGCCGCCACCCGATCTACGGCTACTGGGGCCTGCACGACGGCACCGACTTCCACGCCCCGTGCGGCACCCCCGAGCGCGCCGCCAACTCGGGCACCGTCATCTCCGAACAGTGGTCCGACGTCTACGGCCACCGGCTCTACCTCGACCTCGGCAAGGTCAACGGCAAGAACATGACGGTGATCTACAACCACCTCACCTCCTACGCCGTCGGCAGCGGGGCGCGGGTCAGGCGCGGCCAGACCATCGGGCACGCCGGCACCACGGGCTGGTCCACCGGCTTGCCACCTGCACTTCACCGTCCTGCTCAACGGCAGCCCGGTGAACCCGATGAACTACCTGTGAGGCGCGTCACAACCCGGTTGCCGCGGCTGAGAGGATGACCTCATGGCCAAGGAGAAGGGACAGAAGCTGATCGCGCAGAACCGCAAGGCGCGCTACGACTTCCAGATCGACGACACCTTCGAGGCCGGGATGGTGCTCGTCGGCACCGAGGTGAAGTCCCTGCGTGCCGGTCGCGCGACCCTGGTCGACGGCTTTGCCGAGGTCGACGGTGGTGAGGTGTTCCTGCACGGCGTCCACATCCCGGAGTACACCGAGGGGACCTGGACCAACCACGAGCCCCGCCGTGTCCGCAAGCTGCTGCTCAACCGTCACGAGATCGACCGGCTGGAGAGCAAGGTCAACGAGCGCGGCTTCACGCTGATCCCGCTCTCGCTCTACTTCAAGGACGGCCGGGCCAAGGTCGAGATCGCCCTCGCGCGCGGCAAGAAGACCTACGACAAGCGGCACGCGCTCGCCGAGAAGCAGGCCGACCGGGAGAAGCAACAGGCGCTGGGGCGGCAGCTCAAGGGCATGGACTGAGCTTGACGACGGTTCAGTCGCCCCCGGGCAGCGAACGCCGGGCTGCGCCGGAGCGAGTTTCTCGCGGGGTGCGCCTGGACATCGAGGGCCTCCGGGCGATCGCCGTCACGATGGTGCTCGTCTACCACACCGGGGCGGGCGTCCTGTCCGGCGGTTTTGCCGGCGTCGACGTGTTCTTCGTGATCAGCGGGTTCCTGATCACCTCGCTCCTCCTGCGTGAGCTGACCCGCTCCGGCACCGTGTCGATCTCCGCCTTCTACGCCCGTCGGGCCCGCCGCCTCCTCCCGGCCGCCTCGCTCGTCATCCTGGTCACCCTGGCGCTCGGGTGGTGGGTGATGCCCAGCTCCGCACGCAGCGACCTGGGGGCCGACGGCATCGCAGCGGCGCTGTACGTCCTGAACTGGACGCTGGCTGCCCGCTCGGTGGACTACCTCGCCGAGGGCGCCGCGGTCTCGCCCCTGCAGCACTACTGGTCGCTCTGCGTCGAGGAGCAGTACTACGTCGTCTGGCCGCTGGCGATCCTCCTCGCCGTAGCCGTGGCGCGGCGGCTCGGGTGGCGTCCCCGGCAGGTGCTCCTCGTGCTGGTGGCCGTCGGTGGGGTCGCCTCGCTCGCCTACTCCGTCTGGGCGACGGGCACGTCCCCGGCGACGGCGTACTTCGTCAGCACGACGCGCGTCTGGGAGCTCGCGATCGGTTCGCTGCTGGCCTTCGCGGCCGGATCCCTGGGTGGGCTTGTCGCGACGGGCCTCGTTCCTGCTCGCCTGGTCGGGACTGGCCGCGATCGCCTGCACCGCACTCCTCTTCTCCAGGAGCACGCCGTGGCCGGGGGCGGCCGCGCTGGTGCCCACCCTGGGAACGGCAGCCGTGATCGCCGCGGGCTGCAGCAAGGGGGGTGGCGGGGCGGACAGCGTGCTGGGGCTGCGTCCGATGACCTGGATCGGTGGACGTTCCTACGGGATCTACCTGTGGCACTGGCCGCTGATCGTCCTGGCCGAGGCGAGGTGGCCTGGTCTCTCGACCTGGACGGTCCTGGGGATCGGGCTCCTCGCCCTCCCGCTGGCGGCGGCCACCAAGCGTTACGTGGAGGACCCGCTGCGGTTCGGCAGGTTGACCAGGCGCAACCCGCGGGCGCTCGCGCTGGGTGCCGCGTCGATGGCAGCCTGCGTTCTCTCCGGCTACCTGGTCCTCGGCTCTGCCCCGGTCGTGGGCAGCACGAGCGGTGCGAGCGGGGCCGGCGCACTGGTGGCTGACAGCACTGCCGCGCGGTGGCGCCTGGTGCCGGATCCGCATCGGCTCTACACCACGACCGGGCCGGTCGTCCCCGAGCCCGGCGCCGCCCCGCTGGACGTGCCCGTGGGGAACACCTGTCTCACCAGGCTCGGCAGCGACCAGCTCCAGCCTGGCTGCGTCTTCGGTCAACGAGACGGTGACGTCACCGTGGCGCTGCTGGGCGACTCGAAGGCCCATCAGTGGATCCCGGCCCTCAGGAGGATCGCCAACCGGGAGGGGTGGCGACTGGAGGTGTACCTGAAGGCGGCCTGCACGGTGACCACGGCCGGCGTGGTGCCGGACTGCGCGTCGTACAACGAGAAGGTGCTGGCCCGGTTCAAGGAGCGCGGGGCGCCGGACTACGCCATCGTCTCGCACCGCGGCACGAACTACGACGCCTCGACCGGCGGGCTCGTCGACGGACTGGCGGCGATCCAGTCCCTGGGCACCAAGGTCGTGGCCCTGGCGGACAACGCCTCACCCCTGACCCAGACGGTCTACGACTGCGTCGAGCGCCATCCGGCCGACTACCGGGTGTGCTCGTTCGACCGCGACGCCGCTCTGAAACGCAGCGGGTCGCCGTTGCTGAAGGACGCCGCCGACAAGCTCGACCTGCCGTACGTCGACCTCAACCGGTGGATCTGCCCGCCCGGGGACACCTGCCCGCCGGTGATCGCCCACACGCTGGTGTATCGGCGGGGGAGTCATCTGACCGCCACCTACATCGAGAGCCTGACACCGATGCTGCATCGGGCCCTGCGTTCGATCGGCATGGCGAAGACCCCACTCGGTGAGATCGGTCTGCTTCAGTGAGCGGCATGGTGAGCGAACCCGACGTGCGCGGCTGGTGGGAGCAGCTCGGACTGCCCGGCCTCTTCGACGTGCACGTGCACTTCCTGCCGCCTCGGCTGCAGGCCAAGGTCTACGCCCAGTTCGACGAGGCCGGTCCCAAGATCGGACGGGAGTGGCCGATCCGCTACCGGGGCAGCCACGAGGAGCGGGTCGAGCAGCTCCGCTCCTTCGGCGTACGACGGTTCTCGGCGCTGCCGTACGCCCATCGGCCGGGTGTCGCGACCTGGCTCAACGAGTGGGCACGCGACTTCGCGCGCGAGGTCCCGGAGTGCCTGTGGTCGGCCACGTTCTATCCCGAGCCGGAGGCCGCCGGCTATGTGCGCGAGCTGATCGAGGCCGGCGTCGAGGTGTTCAAGCTGCACACCCAGGTGGGGGAGTTCCGGCTCGACGACCCGCTGCTGGACGAGGCGTTCGGGGCGATCGAGGACGCCGGCACCCCGGTGGTCACGCACATCGGCTCCGGTCCGGTCGGCAACGAGTTCACCGGCCCGGAGCACCTCGAGCGGCTGCTCGCCCGCCATCCGCGGCTGCCGGTCGTGATCGCCCACATGGGCGCCCCGGAGTACGCCGAGTTCCTCGCCCTCGCCGAGGCCCACGAGCACACCCGGCTCGACACGACCATGGTCTTCACCGGCTTCTTCGACCAGGAGGCGCCGTACCCGGACGACCTGCTGCCGCGTCTCGCCGACATGGGGGACCGGGTGCTGCTCGGCAGCGACTTCCCGACGATCCCCTATCCCTACCGTGAACAGCTCGACGGCCTGTCCCGGCTGGCCGAGCGCCATCCGGGGCTCGGTGACGACTGGCTGCGGCGCGTCTGCTGGGACAACGGCGTCAACCTGTTCGGGATCCCGGGGGCCTGAACGGCCGTCGGGGGCTTGTCGAAACCAGGACCCCAGGGCCAGCACCGGGACCCCACACCCCCTCAGACCATCTCCCGCGCCTTGCGCGGAAGGAACCAACCGATGCACCAGGCGACCGCGATCAGGCCGACCAGCAGCAGCAGGGTGTCCTCGGCCGCGACGAGATGACGACCGGCGGCCATGGCAGCTCCCGGCCCACCGTCCTCGAGCGCGATCTTGTCGAAGAACAGCGTGCCCAGCACCGCGACGCCCAGGGAGGCGCCCAGCTGCTGCAGCGACTCGAGCAGGCCGCTCGCCGAGCCGACCTCGTGGTCGTCGATCTCGCCCATGATGATGCTGAACAGCGGCACGAAGATCATCCCCATGCCGACACCGAAGACGAAGAGACCCGGCGCCAGGTCGGTGAACCCGAGCTGACCGTGCTGCGACCGCAGCGACCACCACAGCAGCAGCGCGCCCGCGGCCATGATCGTGAGTCCGACGTGCAGGATCGGGCGACCGACGGCCGTGGCCGCCCAGGCGCCGACCCCGGAGCCGAAGAACGCGCCCACGGCCATCGCAGCGAGGTAGAGGCTGGCGTGCATCGCGGTGAACCCGAGCCCGATCTGGAGGAAGAGACCCATCGTGAGCGAGAAGCCGACGATGCTGCCGAAGAACACCAGCGTGAACAGAGTGCCGGACACGTAGGAACGCTTCCGCAGCACGCTGAACTCGACCAGCGGCGCCCGTCCGGCGCGGAGCCGGGCCCGCTGCTGGAGCACGAAGGCGGCGAGCATCGGCAGGGAGGCAGCGAGCACGCCGAAGACCCAGGTCGGCCAGCCCAGGGTGCGGCCGTCGACCAGCGGGAAGACCAGCAGGAAGCTCGCGGCTCCGAGCAGCAGGGTGCCGACGCCGTCGAGGCGCAGTCCGGCGTGCGAGGGGGAGCCGTCGGGAAGCACCTTCGCTCCGAGGACCAGGGCGAAGACGCCGAGCGGCAGGTTGATCAGGAACAGCGCGCGCCAGTCGGTGCCGAGGAGATCCGCCTTCATCAGCAGCCCCGCGATGACCGGACCCAGCACGGTGGAGAGCCCGATCACCGGGCCGAACGCCGCGAACGCCTTGCCGATGTGCTGGGGCGGGAACAGGTCGCGGATCAGGCCGAAGGTCTGCGGCACCATCAGCGCCGCCGAGAGCCCCTGCGCTGCTCGCGCCACGACGAGCACGTCGCCCGACCAGGCGAACGAGCAGAACGCCGAGGACAGCACGAAGCCGACCAGGCCGAGGAGCAGCATCCGCTTGCGGCCGAACATGTCGCCGAGACGCGCGCCGGCCATCAGGCCGACCGCCAGCGCCAGGGTGTACGCCGCGGCCACCCACTCGAGCGAGGACGTCGACATCGCCAGGTCGCGCTGGATCGCGGGCGCGGCGACGTTGACGATCGTCGAGTCGAGGATGTTCAGGATCATCGCCGAGAGGACGACCGCGAAGCCGGCCCACATCAGGCGCGGAGCCTCGGTGGAGGTGTCCGTGGTCACCGGTGCTTCGACGGTGCTGGCGGGTGGTTCGAGGAGGGTGGTCATCGGGTGCTCCTGGTGGTCGGGTTCGTCGTCCTGATCGTCATCTGGGGGATCGATGTCATGCCGCCACGCTAGGAGTCCATCAGGCACGTTTCGTTCCTGATGATGACCTATTCTCGAGCACATGGCAGAAACCTCCGGACGCCTCCTCAAGCTGCTCTCGCTGCTGCAGACCCCGCGTGAGTGGCCCGGCCCCGAGCTCGCCGAGCGGCTCGGCGTCACGCAGCGCACCGTGCGCAACGACATCGACCGTCTGCGCCAGCTCGGCTACCCGGTGCTCGCCTCCCGCGGCTCCGTCGGCGGCTACCGGCTCTCGGCCGGGGCAGCGATGCCGCCGCTCCTGCTCGACGACGACGAGGCCGTCGCGATCGCGGTCGCGCTGAGCACCGCGAGCGGGGGAGCGGTCGACGGGCTCGAGGAGACCGCGCTGCAGGCGCTGACCAAGCTCCTGCAGGTGCTGCCGAAACGGCTCAGCGGACGGGTCGACGCCCTCCAGGCCCACACCGTCCGGGTGGCCGGCCGGCGTCGCGGCGCGAACGTCGCGGGCAAGCTGCTGGCCCTGGTCGCCGCGGCCGCACGTGACCGCGAGGTGGTCCGGTTCGCCTACTCCGACCACTCCGGGTCCGCCACCGAGCGCCGGGTCGAGCCCTACCAGCTCGTCAACTGGGGCCAGCGCTGGTACCTCGTCGCCTTCGACCTCCAGCGCGACGACTGGCGCACCTTCCGCTGCGACCGGATGAGCGAGACCCGCTCGGTGGGGCACCGCTTCCGGGCCCGGGAGCTCCCGGCCGAGGACATCGCGGCGTACGTCGCGAGCAAGACCCGCCAGGTGCAGATGAAGGTGACCGGCCGGGTCGTCGTACACGCGCCGGCCTCGGTCGTCGAGCAGCGGATGGGCTCGTGGACCCAGGGCAGCATCGAGCCGCTGGGGGAGGACCGCTGCCGGGTGCAGATCGGCGCGCGCTCGCCGCAGGACATCGCCTTCTGGCTCGGGGCGCTCGACTGCGACTTCGAGGTGGAGGACTCACCCGACCTGGCCGACGCCGTACGGCGAGTCAGCGAGCGGTACGCCCGG
>CAWJGX010000021.1:0-93959 GCA_963842565.1 uncultured Actinomycetota bacterium
GCGGCGCTGTGCGAGCACCTCGAGGCCGAGGAGACCCGCGTGCTGCCGCTGATGGCCAGACACATCCGGCAGGAGGAGTGGGACGAGTTCACCGAGCGCGGGATGGAGTCGATCCCGAAGTCGATGCTGCTCACCGGTTTCGGGATGATGCTCTACGAGGGCGACCCGGACGCGCTGGCGCTCGAGATCGCCAAGCTCCCGGCACCGTTGCGACCGGTGCTTCCCTGGCTGGCCCGCCGGGCCTTTCGGAAGTACGCCCGGCGCATCCACGGGACGCCTGCACCGGCTCGGGGCACGTCCTGAGCAGGATTGCTGTCCGGCAGGGCTGGTGCACGGGTGTGGCGCGCGCCACAGTGGGTAGTGAACAGATGAACGACCGCGACCCCCGACGAGGTCGCCGTGCCCGAGCTGCTCCCGAGCCCGCTCGGCACGCCCAACGCACGATGACGCACGCCCCCGGAGGCGCTCGTGACCAACCTGGCCGACAACCTGACCCAGACCGCCGAACAGCACCCGGACCGTCCAGCGGTGAAGCTCGACGACTTCGTGCTGAGCTACCGCGACCTCGCGGACGGCGCGAGCCGGGTGGCCGCGATGCTGAAGGCGAAGGGGATCGGCCCGGGGGACCGCGTGGGCATGGTGCTGCCGAACGTGCCGCCGTTCCCCGTGGTCTTCTACGGCGCGATCTCGATCGGCGCCGTCGTCATCCCGATGAACCCGCTGCTCAAGGGCCGCGAGGTGAAGTACTACCTCGAGGACTCCGGCGCCTCGATCGTCTTCGCCTGGAAGGACATGGCCGAGGAGGCCGGCAAGGGTGCCGAGGCGGTCGGCATCGAGTGCGTCGAGGTCGGCCCCGACTTCGCCGAGGTGCTCGCCCAGCACGAGCCCGACACCGAGGTGGTCAGCCGCGAGGACGACGACAACGTCGTGCTGCTCTACACCTCCGGCACCACCGGTCAGCCCAAGGGCGCCGAGCTGACCCACCACAACATGATCACCAACGCCGCGACCAGCGCCGAGACCCTCGTGGAGCTCACCGAGGAGGACGTCGTGATGGGCTGCCTGCCGCTCTTCCACGTCTTCGGCCTGACCTGTGGGCTGAACGCCTCGGTGCTCAAGGGCTCCTGCCTGACCCTGATCCCCCGCTTCGACGCCAGCAAGGCCCTCGAGGTCGTGGCTCGCGACAAGGTCACCGTCTTCGAAGGCGTCCCGACGATGTACGCCGGGATGCTGCACGCGGACGGGGCGGAGGAGGCGGACATGTCGAGCCTGCGCACCTGCATCTCCGGCGGCTCCGCGATGCCCGTCGAGGTGATGAAGAACTTCGAGAAGACCTTCGACTGCATCGTGCTCGAGGGCTACGGGCTCTCCGAGACCTCCCCGGTCGCCTCCTTCAACCAGCCCGGCCAGGAGCGCAAGCCCGGATCGATCGGCACTCCCGTGCGCGGCGTGGAGATGAAGGTCGTCGACGACGACCGCAAGGACGTGGAGCAGGGCGAGGTCGGCGAGATCGCCATCAAGGGCGAGAACATCATGAAGGGCTACTGGGGCCGCGAGGAGGACACCGCCGAGGCGATCCAGGACGGCTGGTTCCTCTCCGGCGACATGGCCAAGGTGGACGAGGACGGCTACTTCTTCATCGTCGACCGCAAGAAGGACCTGATCATCCGCGGCGGCTACAACGTCTACCCGCGCGAGGTCGAGGAGGCGCTCTACGAGCACGAAGCCGTCGCCGAGGTCGCCGTGATCGGGATCAAGGACGACAGCCTGGGCGAGGAGGTCGGCGCCGCCGTCGCCCTCAAGGACGGCCACAAGGTCGACGGGGAGGAGCTGCAGGCCTTCGCGAAGGAGCGCCTGGCGGCGTACAAGTACCCTCGCGCGGTGTGGATCGTCGACGAGCTCCCCAAGGGCCCGACCGGCAAGATCCTGCGCCGCGAGGTCAGCGCACCCAACTCTGAGGAGGCCGCCACATGAGCGCCGCAACCAAGGCCGAGGTCTCGGAGACCGAGCGCGAGAGCGACGAGTCGTCCGAGCAGTCCTCCCGCGAGCTGGCCACGCCGCTCGACATGCTGCTCTACGACGCGAGCCGTGGCCCGTTGCGCCGGTTCGTGCCTGGCATGTCCGGCATACGGTTCACCGCCGGCCTCGCTCGCCGCCCCCACCGTGTCGTACGCCGCGGCGCCGGTCTGATCGCCGAGCTCGCCAAGGTCGGCGTCGGGCGCTCCGAGCTCGCGCCGCACGAGAAGGACCGCCGCTTCACCGAGGAGGCGTGGGCGCGCAACCCGCTGTTCCGGCGCACCCTGCAGAGCTACCTCGCCCTCGGCGAGGCCGCACGCGGGCTGGTCTCCGACGCCGAGCTCGAGTGGGGCGACGACCAGCGGATGAGCTTCATCGTCGACAACGTCGTCGAGGCCTCCGCCCCGAGCAACAACCCGTTCCTCAACCCCAAGGTGCTCAAGCGCACGCTCGACACCGGCGGCGGCAACCTGCTCGAGGGCAGCCGACGTCTGGTCCGCGACTTCGCCACCCCGCCGCGGGTGCCCTCGATGGTCGAGGCCGACGCGTTCGAGGTCGGCGAGGACATCGCAGTCACGCCCGGGGAAGTGGTGCTGCGCACCGACGTCTTCGAGCTGATCCAGTACACCCCGCAGACCCCCAAGGTCCACGAGGTGCCGCTGCTGATCGTCCCGCCGACGATCAACAAGTACTACGTCGTCGACCTCGCCGCGGACCGCTCGATGATCGAGCACCTCGTCCGCGGCGGGCAACAGGTCTACTGCATCTCCTGGCGCAACCCCGACGCCCGGCACGCCGCCTGGGACCTCGACACCTACGGCCAGGCGATCCTCGACGCGATGGCAGCCTGCGAGTCGATCTCGCGGCAGGACAAGACCTCCGTGCTGGGCATCTGCTCCGGCGGGATGATCTCCTCGATGCTGATGGCGCACCTTGCCGACATCGGCGAGCTCGACCGGGTCGCGTCCTTCAGCCTCATGGTCACGGTGCTCGACCAGGAGCGGGCCGGCGTCACCAGCGCGCTGCTGTCCCACAAGTCGGCGGCCGCCTCGACCCGCGCCTCGCAGGAGAAGGGCTACCTCGACGGGCGCTCGCTCGCCGAGATCTTCGCCTGGTTGCGCCCCAACGACCTGATCTGGAACTACTGGGTCAACAACTACCTGATGGGCCACGCCCCGAAGGCCTTCGACATCCTCTACTGGAACGCTGACCCGGTGCGGATGTCGGCGGGCATGCACCGCGACTTCATGGACCTCGCGATCCGCAACGCGCTCGTCGAGCCCGGTGAGGCGGACATGCTCGGCACCAAGGTCGACCTCTCCAAGATCGACCGGGACACCTACGTCGTCGCAGGGATCGCCGACCACCTGTGCAAGTGGGAGTCGTGCTACCAGACGACCCAGCTCTTCGGCGGCGAGACGAAGTTCGTGCTCTCGACGAGCGGGCACATCGCGGCGATGGTCAACCCGCCTGGCAACCCGAAGGCCAGCTACCAGACCGCGTCGGAGAACCCTCCGGAGGCCGCCGACTGGCTGGCCGGCGCGTCGAAGGTCAAGGGCAGCTGGTGGGACGACTACGTCGAGTGGCTGGCCGCCCACGCCGGCGAGGAGCGCAACCGCCCGCGCAAGCTCGGCAACGCCACGCACGAGCCGCTGTGCGACGCTCCGGGCACCTACGTCCATGACCGGTGATCGGCCAGACGTAGTGACCGCGGAGCAGGCGGCGCCCGATCGGGTCCGCAACGTGACCGTGCGCGGGATCACCGCACGGGTCTCGGTGCGCCCCGGCGTCGGCCGCCGCGTCAACGAGCCGCCGCTGCTGCTGTGCAACGGCATCGGGGTCAGCCTCGAGGCGCTCCAGCCGTTCGTCGACCAGCTCGACCCCGAGCGCGGGATCGTCCGGTTCGACGTGCCCGGCGTCGGCGGCAGCCAGCTGCCACCGTTTCCCTACCCGATCGCGGGGCTGGCCTCCTGGGTCGCGGCCCTGATGACCAGGCTCGGTCACCGCCAGTTCGACGTGTTCGGGCTCTCGTGGGGCGGCGGGCTCGCCCAGCAGCTCGCCATCCAGTCCCGCAAGCGGGTACGACGGGTGGTGCTGGTCGCCACCGGCACCGGCGTGCTGATGGTCCCGGCGCACCCGCGGGTGCTGCGGATCATGTCGACGCCGCGCCGGCACCGCGATCCCGCGTACGCCGCGAAGGTGGCCCCCGAGATCTACGGCGGCTCCATGCGCAGCGACCCCGTGAAGGGCGCCGCCCTGCTCCACGCCGCAACGCGGTCGGGGCCCAAGCGGGGCTACTACTACCAGCTGGCCGCGATGGCCGGCTGGAGCAGCCTTCCGTTCCTGGGGCTGATCCGGCAGCCGACGCTGGTGATGGGTGGGGACGACGACCCGATCATCCCCGTGTGCAACCCGCGGATGCAGGCCCGGCTGATCCCGGCCGCCCGCCTGCACGTCTACCGCGGCGGGCATCTCGGCATCCTCACCGAGGCCAAGGAGCTGGCACCCGTGATCGACGCCTTCCTCGACGAGGAGAACCGCATGACTGAGCTCGAGGACCTGGGGCTCGAGGACTCCCCCTTCTCCGACTTCCTCGGCTTCGAGCTCCTCCTCGAGGACCAGGACCGCGAGCTGCTCAGCAACGTGCGCGCGTTCATGACCCGCGAGGTCGAGCCGGTCATCAACGACTACTGGACTCGCGCCGCGTTCCCGCACGACCTCGTGCCCGGGATCGCCGACCTCGGCATCGCCGGCCTGGCCTTCGACGGACCCGGGTGTCCGGCTCGCGGTGCTCTCGTCGACGGCATGGTCGCCATGGAGCTCGGCCGGGTCGACCCCTCCATCGCGACGTTCATGGGGGTGCACGGCGGTCTGGCGATGGGCTCGATCCAGCTGTGCGGGTCCGACGAGCAGCGCGAGCGCTGGCTCCCGCCGATGGCCCGGATGGAGCTGATCGGCGCCTTCGGGCTGACCGAGCCGGAGCACGGCTCCGACATCTCCCAGGGGCTGGCCACGACCGCACGGCGCGACGGGGACGACTGGATCCTGAACGGCGAGAAGAAGTGGATCGGCAACGCCGCGTTCGCCGACCTCGTCGTGATCTGGGCGCGGGACGAGGAGGACGAGCAGGTCAAGGGCTTCGTCGTCGAGAAGGGCACCGACGGGATGACCTTCGACAAGCAGGAGGACAAGATCGCGCTGCGCGTCGTACAGAACGCCGAGATCCACCTGGCCGACGTACGCGTTCCCGAGGCCAACCGGCTGCAGAACGCCGAGAGCTTCCGCTCGACCGCCAACGTGCTCCGGGTGACGCGGATGAGCGTCGCCTGGCAGGCCACCGGCTGCGCGCGCGGCGCCTTCGAGCACGCCCTGCGCTACACCAAGCAGCGCCAGCAGTTCGGCCGCCCGATCGCGTCGTTCCAGATGGTGCAGGACCTGCTGGTCAAGATGCTCAGCAACGTGACCTCCTCGACCGCGATGAACGTGCGCGCCTCGCAGCTCCAGGACGCCGGGCTGCTCAAGGACGAGCACGCGTCGTTGTGCAAGGCCCACGCCACCGTGGGGATGCGCGACGCCGTCGGCTGGGCCCGCGAGGTGCTCGGCGGCAACGGCATCCTGCTCGAGCACCACGTCGGCCGCTTCGTCGCCGACGCGGAGGCGATCTACTCCTACGAGGGCACCCGCGAGGTGAACACGCTCATCGTCGGCCGCGCCATCACCGGCGAGGGCGCCTTCGCCTGACGTCAGCCTGAGGACATAACGGTCAGGGTTGTCGGGCGATCCCTGCTACCCGGGGAAACCTGCACCTCACGCCGCCACCGGCACCCGCGGCGCGACGGAGCGCCACACCGCGGGGCGGGGCAGGGTGCGCATGGCCGGGCTCAGGGTCGGGATCAGCGCGATCAGGGCCGTGAGCAGACCGAGCACGGCGACTGCTTCTCCCCCGCCGAGCCGGCCCAGCAGGAACCCGGCCAGCAGCGGAGCCACCGGGAGCACCGACATCGACAGGAACTGCGTGGTCGACTGGATCCGGCCCTGCAGCTCGTCCGGTGTCACGGCGATCCGGTAGGCGCCGATGCCGGCGTTGCCGGCCGGGTTGAGGAACAGCCCGATCCCGAGCGCCGCGGCCACCACGGCCGGGTTGTTGACGAGCGCCATCGGCACCACGAGCGGCGTGAGGCTCCAGGCGATCGCGATGGTCAGGTGCCCGGTGGCGAACCTGTCGATGATGCTGGGGGCGGCGAGGGCGCCCAGGACGCCGAAGACCCCCGCTGCCGTCTCGACGAGCCCGATCTGGAGGGGCGGGAACCCACCCTGGATCAGGCGCAGCACGGCGGTGAAGAACAGGGCGTTGACCACGAGGTTGGTCAAGACCGCCCACACCAGGTGCACCCGCAGGAACGGGTGCTGCCGAATGAAGCGGAGACCCGCCACGAGCTCCTGCCGCGGGCGCGGCCGGCGCCCCGCGACCTCGGGGGCGGACAGGTCGGTCCTGATCCGCCCGAGCATGAACCAGGAGACGGCGTACGACACCGCGTCGACGGCGAAGGGAAGCCACCGCGTCACGGCGTACAGCAGCCCACCGATCGGGGCACCGACCAGCGACGCGACGTGCTGGCGCGCCTGGTGCTGCGACAGTGCCGTCGGCAGCTCGTCGGTCGCCACCACCGAGCGGACGGCCGAGATCTCCGCCGGGGCGAACAGCCCCGCCCCCGCGCCCGTGAGCACGGCCACCCCGAGCAGGTGCGGCATCGTCAGGGCACCAGCCATCGCGGCGACCACGAGCGACACGTAGAGGAGTACGCCGGACCCGCTGGCCAGCCGCATCAGCCGGCGCCGGTCGAACCGGTCGGCCAGCACCCCGGCCGGCAGCAGGGCCACCGCCAGCCCGAGCAGGTGAGCCGACTCCGCGAGAGCTGCCACGAACGCCGAGCCGGTGAGCTGGAAGGCGAGCAACGGGAAGACGAACATGCTCATCCGGCTGCCCAGCTCGCTGATCGTGGCCCCCGTCCAGAGCACCGTGAAGTCGTGGTTGCGTGCGAGCCGTCCGAACCTGGTCATATTCGCACGGTAACTTGCGCAAGTGTTCTTGCGCAATAGTCAGTGCGGAACTTGGTACTGTGCCGGCATGACCCAGGGCCCCCAGGCGGTGCACGACCCCAAGGTGCTGCGCGCCATCGCGCACCCCGTGCGCAACCGGATCCTCGACGAGCTCAGCGCCACCGGTCCGATGCGGGCCGCCGACATCGCCCGGGAGCTCGGCATCCCGGCCAACCAGGCGAGCTTCCACCTCCGTCAGCTCGCCAAGTACGGCCTCGCCGTCGAGGCACCCGAGCTGGCCCGCGACGGGCGCGACCGGGTCTGGAAGGCCGCCCACGAGTCCGGGCTGAACATCAACACCTCCGAGCTCGCCCTGGCCCCGGGCGGCAAGGCGGCGGTCAGCGTCTTCCGGCGTCAGTGGACCAACGCCGCCCACGACGCGGTGAACCGCGCCGACGCGTCCGAGAGCGACCCCGAGACGCTCGTGATGGTCAGCGACAGCGCGCTGCGTCTCACCCGCGCGGACGCCGACGAGCTCGCCCAGGAGCTGACCGCCCTGGTGGACTCGTGGCGGGATCGCGGCCGCTCTGCGGGCCCCGACGCCCGGACCTACCAGGCGCTGCAGATCCTCCAGCCCGCGGCCGAGGTGCCGAACGACGACGCCTGACCCGGTTCAGAGCTGCATCAGCCCGCTCACGTCGAGGACGAGCTCGCCCTCGTCGTCCGAGGCGGTGAGGTCGACGGTCGCGACGATGCGCCAGTCGTGGTCACCTTCGGGGTCGCCGATGATCTGCTGCACCTCCCACGTGCGCTCGCCCTTCTCGACCAGCAGCATCTGGGGGCCGCGCGCGTCCGGCCCGGTGTCGATGCTGTCGTGCTCGGCGAAGTAGGCGTCGAGCGCCTCGCGCCAGTCCTCCCCCGTGATGCTCGAGCCGGTCTCGGCCTCGAGCTCGCCGAGCTGCTCCCAGCGGTTGAGTGCAGCGAGCTCCACCCGGCGGAAGAGTGCGTTGCGCACCATCACCAGGAACGCCCGCTGGTTGGCGGTGATCCGCTCGGGCGTCGGCGGCAGCACGTCCGGCGCGGCGATCTCGAGGAGCCGGTTGGGGTCGCTGAGCGCCTCCCACTCGTCGAGGAGGCTCGAGTCCGTCTGGCGCACGACCGCGCCGAGCCACTCGATGATGTCCTCGAGGTCGTCGGTGCGCACCCGCTCCGGCACGGTCTGCCGCAAGGCGCGGAAGGCGTCACCGAGGTAGCGCAGCACCAGCCCTTCCGAGCGGGTCAGGCCGTAGAACGCGACGTACTCCGCGAAGGTCATGGCGCGCTCGTACATGTCGCGCACCACCGACTTGGGCTTCAACGCGTCCTCGCCGACCCAGGGATGCCGCTGGCGGTAGAGCTCGTAGGTGTGCTCGAGCAGCTCCTGCAGCGGCTTGGGCCAGGTGACCTCCTCGAGCAGCTCCATCCGCTCGTCGTACTCGATGCCGTCGGCCTTCATCTCCCCGATCGCCTCACCGCGGGCGCGGTGCTCCTGCGCACCGAGCACCGGGCGGGGGTCCTCCAGGGTGGCCTCCACGACCGAGACCACGTCGAGGGCGTACGTCGGGGCCTCGGGGTCGAGCGTGTCGAAGACGGCCAGCGCGTACGCCGACAGCGGCTGGTTGAGCGCGAAGTCGAACTGGAGCCCCTCGACGAGACGCACGCGACGGCCGTCGTCCTCGCGCGGGTCCAGCAGCTCGACCACCCCCGCGGCGAGCAGGGCGCGGTGCTGCGCGGCGGCGAGGCGCATCAGCCGGAGCTGGGACTTGGGATCCTCGTGGTTGTCGCGCAGCAACCGCCGCATCGCCTCGGCGGGGTCGCCGGGCCGGGCGATCACGTTCAGCAGCATCGCGTGGCTGACCCGCATCCGCGAGACCAGCGCCTCGGGCTCGGCGGCGACGATCCGCTCGAAGGTCTCCTCGGTCCAGGTGACCTGGCCCTCGGGAG
The DNA here is from genome assembly GCA_963842565.1 of uncultured Actinomycetota bacterium. Classification (GTDB taxonomy): domain Bacteria; phylum Actinomycetota; class Actinomycetes; order Propionibacteriales; family Nocardioidaceae; genus Marmoricola. The sequence continues at coordinate 9,040 of CAWJGX010000021.1, forward strand.
CCTTCTTGCGCTGCACCCGCTTCAGCTTCTTCGGGTCGTCACCGGCCTTCTTGACCAGCCGGGCGTTCTCCACGATGTGCTCGGGCGCCTGCACGACCACGGTGCCGGCCGTGTCGAAGCCGGCACGTCCCGCGCGCCCGGCGATCTGGTGGAACTCCCGGGCCTTCAGCAGCCGCTGGCGACGCCCGTCGTACTTCGAGAGGCCCGTGAAGACCACCGTCCGGATCGGCACGTTGATGCCCACGCCGAGCGTGTCGGTGCCGCAGATGACCTTGAGCAGCCCGGCCTGCGCGAGCTGCTCGACGAGGCGGCGGTACTTCGGCAACATCCCGGCGTGGTGCACCCCGATGCCGTGTTTCACCAGTCTGGACAGCGTTTTCCCGAAGCCCGGGCTGAACCGGAACCCACCGATCAGCTCGGCGATCCGGTCCTTCTCCTCACGGGTGCACACGTTGATGCTCGTCAGGGCCTGCGCCCGCTCGAGCGCGGCGGCCTGGGTGAAGTGCACGACGTAGATCGGCGCCTGGTGGGTGGTGAGCAGCTCCTCGATGGTCTCGTGCATCGGGGTCACCGCCCACTCGTAGCTGAGCGGCACCGGCCGGGTCGCGCTGGTGACCACCGCCGTCTCCCGTCCCGTACGCCGGGTCAGGTCGTCCACGAACGGGGTGACGTCACCGAGCGTCGCGGACATCAGCAGGAACTGCGCGTGCGGCAGCTCCAGGATCGGCACCTGCCACGCCCAGCCACGGTCGGGCTCGGCGTAGAAGTGGAACTCGTCCATCACGACCTGCCCGACGTCCGCCTCGGCCCCTTCGCGCAGCGCGATGTTGGCCAGCACCTCGGCCGTGCAGCACACGATCGGCGCCTGGGAGTTGACGGCCGCGTCACCGGTCAGCATCCCGACGTTCTCCGCGCCGAAGACGTCGATCAGGGCGAAGAACTTCTCCGAGACGAGCGCCTTGATCGGCGCCGTGTAGAACGTCCGCTTCCCCTGCGCCAGCGCCGCGAAGTGCGCGCCGGTGGCGACCAGGCTCTTCCCGGTGCCGGTCGGCGTGGACAGGATGACGTTGGCCCCGCTGACCAGCTCGATCAGCGCCTCCTCCTGCGCCGGGTAGAGCGTCAGCCCCTGCTCGCCGACCCAGCTCTCGAAGACGTCGAACAGCACGTCGGGGTCGGGGGTGGCGGGAAGACGGTCGAGGAGTGGCATCGCCCGGTCATCGTCCCCGACCGGGCACTCATTGCCCAATCACGGCGAGCCGGTCAGCGACCGAAGTCGGCCTTCCGGATCAGGGCGTGGATGCCAGTCGTCCGTCGACGACCTGTGAGCACTGGAAGTCCGAGGCCGCCGAGAGGTAGGCGTAGGCCACCGGACCGGCCATCCCGACGTCGTCGGTCAGGAACGAGAGCGCGTTCCGGACCGCCGTCTTCATGGCGATGTCCAGGCTGGTGGCGTTGCCGCCGTTCTCGGGGCCGTCGGGGTCGCTGAGCCCGATCGGGATCCAGAAGTCGGGGGTCTCGGCGAAGGGATAGTCGAACGCCGCCTTGGGTGCCCCACGCTGCCCCTTCTTGACGACGCTGAGCCGCAGCGTCGGGCGCAGCGAGCCCTCCATCGCGGTGAGCGCGACCTCGCCGTCGCCCTGGGCCATGTGCGGGTCGCCGGTGAAGAACATCGCGCCGGGCACCTGCACCGGCAGGTACAGCGTGGACCCGACGGTGAGGTCGTTGATGTCGATGTTGCCGCCGGCGTCGGTGGGCGGCACCGAGTCGACGAGCGCCGAGGTGTCGCGGGCCACGCCCATGAGCCCGAGGAACGGGTGCAGGTCGAAGCCCACCTTCACCTGGCCCGGCAGACGGCCCCGCAGGCCATGCTTCCCCTTCTCCACCGGCGCGAAGACGCTGATGTTGCCGCCCTGGTTGAAGTAGCGGGCGAGCTCCGGCTTCCCCTCGAACTTCTCGGGGTACTCGCCCGGGAGCGCGCCCTTGCCGTGCCGGTTCGAGATCACGCCGTACGGCACGCGCAGGGGCAGGTCCAGCACCTCGACCTTGAGCACGTCCCCCGGCTCGGCCCCGCGTACGGCGATCGGGCCGGTGACCACGTGCGGTCCGGGTCCGTCGTGCGTGGCCTTCGCGGCCACCGCGACCGCGTCGGTCAGGACCTCACGCTCCGGGACTCCGAAGGACTCGAAGTACGCACGCGGATCCTTGCCCTGGTCCTCCAGGACCCCCTCGTGGGAGATGGTGTCGATGGTGACCACCGATCCGGACGACACCACGGCCACCGGCGTGCTGGTGCGGTTCGGCAGCTTGCCCCAGTAGACCTCGTCGGGAAGCGCGCGGACGTAGCGGCCACGGGTCTTCCCGGTGCCGGCCACGCAACCAGCCCCCTGTTTCGGGTCAACCCGCGTCGGGCTTGCGCGCCCGGAAGGTGAACGCGTAGTCCACGCTGATCGTGATCGCCCCGAAGCCGACTGCCTGCAGACGGGTCAGGAGCGACGCGGGATCGATCGGGTTGTAGACGTCGTCGACGTGGAAGTCGTGCAGGTCCGTGCTCGGCAGGCTGTCCGAGGCGATCATCGTCCCGCCCGGCCTGAGGACGCGCAGGGCCTCGGCGAACACCTGGTTCTGGAGCGCCGGGGTGGGCACGTGGTGCAGCATCGTGAAGCACCCGACCGAGTCGAACGACCCCTCCTCGAACGGCATGTCGGTGGCGTCGCCCTGGAGCACCTCGACGTTGGTGTCGGCGAACCGCTTGCGCAGCGTGGCCACGGTGTCCGCCTCCAGCTCGATCGCCACCAGGTCCTCGACGCGGTGGCGCAGCCACTCGGCGCTGGCGCCCGGACCGGGACCGATCTCCAGCATCCGCGGCCCGAGCTCGATCCCGTCGGCGAGCGCGGGCAGGACGTCGTTGTGCAGGTAGGCCGCCCACTCGGGGCTCGGGCAGAGCTTGGCGTGGTTCTCGTTCATCGGCACGACGGTGACGCTAACGCTTGGCTGCGTCGTCGACACAGAGCACGGCCCACGGCAGCGCCTCGAGCCGACCCTCGGGGATCGGCTCGCCGCACACGTCGCAGCGCCCGTAGGTGCCGTCGTCCAGCTTCTCCATCGCTCGGACCACGTCGGCGCGGGTGACCTGGAGCTTGTCGTGCACGGCCACCTGGGCGAGCCGGTCCACTGCCATCGACGTACCTTCCCCGATCCGCTTGCCGAAGGAGATCGATCCCTGGTCGACCGGCTTCTTCTCCATGGTCGCCATCTGCTCGTCGATCTCGGCGAGCTTGGCGTCCAGGGCGGGTCGGGGAGAGTCCATCTCCCCAGCATGGCTCACTGACCCGAGAGCAGGGCTCCGCGGTGCCGCCACGACCACGTCAGGATGGTGACCGCGAAGATCCCGGTGACGGCCACGATGGCTGCCTCGACCACGCCCCCGGAGCCACTGGTGAAGATGCCGTTCTCCAGGTCGTAGAGCAGGTCCATGAGGAACAGGTAGGCGCCGGCGCTCCCGGCGCACAGCAACCAGAACAGGGCGCTCGGCCGACGCGTGGTCAGGGTCCACCACGCGAGGAGGCAGGCCACCCCGAGCCAGGCGTCGGCCAGGGGGAACGCGTTCTCGAACTCGTAGTAGGCGCGGGTGTTCTCGCTCGCGATCAGCCGGCGGTCGGTGAACCACACCGACCAGTAGGCGACGTCGAGCACGATCGCACCCAGGAGCAGACCCTGCACGACCCGGCGCATGCCGCGATGCTAGCCATCGGTGCATGACGCCGGTGTCACTCGAGCGGCAGCTCGCCCGACCAGAGCGGGGAGCTCTTCGACGAGAGCAGCTCCTTCCGCTCGGCCGGCGACAACGCCTCGATCTGCTCGATCAGCTCCAACGGGTAGCCGGCCTTCTCCTCCGCCTCCGTCACGGGTACGACGGAGTGCACGATCCGGTCCTCGTAGAGATGCATCATCGTCACCGACTGGTGCCCGTCCACCTCGGAGACCAGGCGATCGGCCGGTGCGGGGTCGGCCACGTAACAGGTGGACGACGCCACCGAGACGGGCACACCAGCGAACAGCGAGTACGACGAGAAGTGGAAGTGGCCACCGAGCACACCACGCACGTCGGTGCCCTCGATCACCTCGGCGAGCAGGTGCTGGTCGTAGAGCTCGATCGTCTCCGCCGCGCGCATCATCGGCACCGGGATCGGCGGGTGGTGCAGGGCGATCAGGGTCCCGTGCGGCGCGGGGGTGGCCAGCACCTCGGTCAGCCAGGCCAGCTGCTCCGTGCGTGAGCTCCCCGTGGTGGTAGCCCGGCACGGTGGTGTCGAGCGCGATCACCCGGAGCCCGTCGACCTCGTGGACGCGGTCCTGGGTCGGCTCGTCGCTGCCGACCGTCTCGTCGAACAGCTCCTTGGCATAGGGCTCGCGCTCGTCGTGGTTGCCCATCACCCAGACGACGGTGGCGCCGATCGCCGCTGCGGCCGGCTCGACGATCTCGCGCAGCCGGGCATAGGCCTTCGGCTCCGCACGGTCGGCCAGGTCACCGGTGAACACGATCACCTGCGGCGGCAGCTCCAGACGGGTGAGGCGACCGAGCGCCCGCCGCAGGTTCTCCTGGGTGTCGAGCTCGTCGTACATCCGCCGCTCGGCCAGCAGGTGCGGGTCGCTCACGTGGGCGACGACATGGGTGGGGAGCGGGTACTGACCCAGTGGTTTCACCCCACCAGTCTGCCGCTGTCGCGACGGCGCGCATAGTCTCGCTGGGTGCGCATCGCGACCTGGAACGTCAACTCCCTGCGGAGCCGCATCGACCGCGTCGAGGCGTTCCTGCAACGCCACGACATCGACGTGCTCGCCGTCCAGGAGACCAAGGCGCGCGAGGACCAGCTCCCGCTGATGGGGCTGACCGTGCTGGGCTACGACATCGCCGCCGTCGGCCACGACCAGTGGAACGGTGTCGCGGTGATCAGCCGCGTCGGCATCGAGGACGTCGAGGTCGGGTTTCCCGACATGCCGACCTGGGGAGAGCCCGCCGCTGCCGAGGCGCGTGCGATCGGGGCGACCTGTGGCGGCGTACGCATCTGGTCGCTGTACGTGCCCAACGGACGCAAGGTCGACGACCCGCACTACGCCTACAAGCTCGACTGGCTGGCCCGCCTGCGCTCCGCCGCACGATCGATGAGTGGCGACGTCGCGCTCGTGGGCGACTGGAACATCGCTCCCCAGGACGACGACGTCTTCGACATCGCCGCCTTCGCCAAGAGCACCCACGTCACCCCGCCCGAGCGCGCCGCCTTCGCCGGCTTCCTCGAGGACGGCTTCGTCGACGTCGTACGCCCACACACGCCCGGCCCGGAGGTCTACACCTACTGGGACTACTACCGGCAGCGCTTCGAGCGCAACCGCGGCATGCGGATCGACTTCGTCCTCGGCAACCCGTCTTTGGCCGCCCGCGTCACCGGCGCCTTCATCGACCGCGACGAGCGTGCCGGCAAGGGAGCCAGCGACCACGCCCCGGTGATCGTCGACCTCGACTAGAGGCGCTTCCGCTCCACGGCACCCGAGCTCGTCACCACCGTCAGCGGAGGGACATCCTTCGCCACGACGGCCCCGGCACCGACGACCGAGCCGTGCCCGATGGTGACTCCCTGCGTGATCGTCGCCGCTGCCCCGATCCAGACGTCCGACTCGATGACGATGGGCGCGTGCGTGAGGAAGTCGTAGCGGTCGGCGAGCTCGACCGGATGTCCCCCGGTGCTGAGCGTGACCCCCGGCCCGATCAACGTGCGGTCGCCGATGCTGATGCCGCCGAGATCCAGGAAGTAGCAGCCCTGGTTGACGAAGACCTGCTCCCCGAGCTCGATCCCCAGGCCGTGGTCGCAGAAGAACGGCGGGTAGATCGTGACCGTGTCCGGCAACGGCCGGCCCAGGATCTCGCCCAGGAGCGCGTTCCTCGCCGTCCAGGTCGCTGAACGGGAGCACGTTCAGACGCGACGTGAGCTCCATGACGACCTGAACGCGCTCGGCGAACCTCCGCGACTCGGGGGTGCCTCTTCGCAGACGTCGCTCCTCCAGCATCGCGCCGATGCTGGCACGCCGTGACCCGCTCGAGGCGTCATACCGAACGAGTGTCGTCCGCGAACCCCGGTACCGTCGGTGACCTTGTCGAAACCCGATCCACGAGTTACCCACAGATCGCGATTACCTCTTGATTCGAACACCTATACGTTCGACAATTGACCCATGACCACCGCACTCCTCGACACCCGACCCGGCACCGCGCTGGACCACGTCGCGGAGCTGCACGCCCTGATCGACCGGCTGCACGCAGCGCCCGTGCACTCGTGACCGGGCATGCTCGCCAGGTGGCCGAGATCGACCGCGCAATCCACCGACTCACCGCGTACAAGCTCAAGGTCCTGGCCTCCGCCGACAAGGCGCGAGTCGGCCGCGGCCGCGGGGTTCACCGACACCAACGCCTGGGCAGCCCGGCAGACCCACACCTCACGCGCCACTGCAGCGCGGGAGGTCGCGCTGGCCACCGACCTCGAGGCCGGGCACGACGCGACCGCAGCAGCACTGGACGAAGGGCTGCTCTCACCGGCGCACGCGGCGGTGATCGTGCGAGCGACCGAGCAGCTGCCCGGCGGCGTGAGTCCGCGAGCAACGTGCCGAGGTCGAAGGCAGCCTGGTCGAGAAGGCGCAGCGCTTCGACCCCGACCAGCTCCGTCGGGTCGCCCGACGGGCGATCGAGACCATCGAACCCGACCAGGACGGTGGTCGACGCCCACGAGAACGACCTCGTCGCCACGCGAGGAGGAGATCGCCCGCTCCAAGTCAGCTCGCTGAGCCTGCACGACAACGGCGACGGCACCACCACCGGGCACTTCACCGTCCCGACCACCGCGGCCGCGTTCCTGCGCAAGATCATCGACTCGATGACCGCACCCAGGCGGATGCGCCAGCGCGGCGAGAGCTTCGACTGGAAGCACCGCCGCGGCCTCGCGTTCGCCCAGCTCCTCGAGCACCTGCCCGCCGAGCACCTGCACACCAGGACCGCCGCCACCGTCGTGGTCACCATCGACCACACCGTCCTGTCCGGGGCGTTGAAGACCGCCCGCCTCGACACCGGCGAGCAGATCTCCGCCGGCGAGGCGCGACGCCTCGCCTGCGGCGCCGGGATCCTGCCCGCCGTCCTCGGCGGACGCTCGGTGGCCCTCGACCTCGGCCGCGAGACCCGGCTCTTCACCGAAGCCCAACGGATCGCGGTCGGGCTCAGGCACGACACCTGCGCCGCCGACGGCTGCCAACGCGCCTACGCCTGGTGCGAGCTCCACCACCGACAACCCTGGTCCCACGGCGGGCGCACCGACCTACGACGACGCCGTACCCCTGTGCCACTGGCACCACCAACGCATCCACGACCACGCCTACCACCCACACACCGCCTGCCCGACGGCAGCCTCCGGTTCCACCGACGGCCATGAGGTCCCCGATCCTGTCGGTGCCACCTGCCACGCTCACGGGCATGGACATCGTGCTTCCCCTGATGACGCTGCTGATCGGACTGCTCGTCGGCGCGATCGCGGCGCTGGCGTGGACCCGGAGGTCGGGTGACCCCGACGTGCTCCGGGCGCTGTCGCAGCGCGGCGAGGACCAGGCCGTGCTGCGCGACGGTCTCGACCGGCTCCACGAGCGGTTGATGGACGTCGAGCAGCAGCGCGCGTCGTGGCAGGGACAGCTGCGCCAGCAGGTCGACGACATGCGACACAGCACCGACCTGCTCCGGCGCGAGACCGGCGCCCTGTCCACGGCGTTGCGCAAGCCGCACGTGCGCGGGCAGTGGGGCGAGCTGCACCTGCGGCGCGCGGTCGAGCTCGCCGGCATGGTCGAGCACTGCGACTTCGACGAGCAGGTGCACCTCGCCGGGAACGACGGCTACCAGCGACCGGACCTGGTGGTCCGGCTCGTCGGCGGGCGGTCGGTGGTCGTCGACGCCAAGGTCCCGCTCGACGCACACCTGGACGCGCTCTCGACGCACGACCCCGACGAGGCGGCAGCCCACCTGCGGCGGCACGTGCGCCAGGTGCGCGCCCATGTCGACGCACTCTCCGGCAAGGCCTACTGGCGGGCGCTGCCCGGCTCCCCCGAGTTCGTGGTGATGTTCGTCCCCGCCGAGTCCTTCCTGGCCGCCGCGCTGGAGACCGACCCGACGCTCCTGGCGTACGCCGCCTCACGCGACGTCGTGCTCGCCACCCCCACGACCCTGATCGCCCTGCTCCGCACCGTGGCCCACGGCTGGACCACCGAGTCCCTCGCCGAGCGCACCCGCGAGATCCACGAGCTCGGTCGCGAGCTGCACACGCGTGTCGGCGTCATGGGTGCTCACCTCGACAAGGTGGGCCGCTCGCTCAAGGGTGCCGTCGAGGCGTTCAACAGCGCGGTGGGCTCGATCGAGAGCCGGGTCCTGGTGACGGCGCGCCAGTTCGAGGACATCGGCGTCACCCGCGAGTCGCTCGCCGCCGGTCCAGCCCGTCGAGCAGATCCCGCGCCCGCTCACCGCCGCCGAGCTGCTCGACGCGGTGGCCCAGGAGCGCCCCGAGCTCCCGCCAAGCCCGGGGGCAGTCCGGCGAGTCGCGTCGATCGAGCGCCTGAGGCGGCCTACCTTGACCCTGTGAGTGCACCCACGCTGTGGGAAGAGGGCCGGATGTCCGGCAGCCGTGTGACCCGGCTGTCGGTACTGGCCGGACTGTTGTTGCTCGCGATCGACCTGTCGATCAACCGTCACCTCACCCTGGTCTTCGACATCGGCTTCGTGCTGATCTGTGTCGGCGCTGCGCTGGCGGTCCGGCCGCGCGACTTCTTCCAGGTGGGTGTCCTGCCGCCCTTGCTCCTGCTCGGGCTGGTCACGCTCGTCGCGCTCGTCCAGCGCGACTGGGTGGCCGAGGCCGGTGACGGGCTGGTGCAGGCCGTCGTCTCCGGTCTGGCACATCGGGCGAGCGGGCTGCTGGCGGCGTACGTGCTCACGCTCGCGGTGCTCGCCGTGAGGCAGCGGGTCCTCGCCGCTCACTCGAAGCGCGACGGATCTCCAGCACCGACCCGCTCGACGACGGGAGCCCCGTCGGAGAAGTCGACGACCGTGGTGGGCTCCGACCCGCACTCCCCGGAGTCGATCACCGCGTCCAACCAGTGATCCAGCTCCTCCTTGATCTGCCAGCCGTCGGTCATCGGCTCGTCCTCGTCCGGCATCAGCAACGTGCTGGACAGCAACGGCTCCCCCAGCTCGGAGAGCAGCGCTGAGACGACCGGGTGGTCGGGGATCCGGACCCCGACGGTGCGCTTCTTCGGGTGCATCAGCCGCTTCGGCACGTCGCCGGTCGCAGGCAGGATGAACGTGTAGGGCCCGGGGGTGGCGGCCTTGATGGCGCGGAACGCCGCGTTGTTGAGGTGCACCAGGTGGCCCAGCTGGGCGAAGTCGTGGCAGACGAGGGTGAAGTGGTGCTTGTCGTCGAGCCGGCGCAGCCTCTTGATGCGTTCGAGCCCGTCGCGGTTCCCCAGCTGGATGCCGAGGGCGTAGCAGGAGTCCGTGGGGTAGGCGACGAGCCCGTCGTCCCTCAGCACCTGGACGGCCTGGGCGATGGCACGGGGCTGGGGATCGACCGGATGGACGTCGAGGTAGCGCGCCATCCGGGGCTACTCGCCCTTCTGCGCCGCTGCCGCCTTGCGCAGGTCACGGCGCAGCTCGGGAGGCAACGCGAAGATGAGCGACTCCTCGGCGGTGTGCACCGCCTCGGCGTCCGGGTAGCCCCGATCGGTGAGGAAGGAGAGGACACCGGCGACCAGGTCGTCAGGCACCGAGGCGCCCGAGGTGACGCTGACGACGTTCACGCCCTCCAGCCACGCCTCGTCGATCTCGCTGGCGTCGTCGACACGGTGCGCAGCCCGGGCCCCGGCCTCGAGGGCGACCTCGGCGAGCCGCACCGAGTTGGAGGAGTTGGCCGAACCGACCACGATCACCAGGTCGGCCTCCGGGCTGATCTCCTTGATCGCGAGCTGGCGGTTCTGGGTGGCGTAACAGATGTCGTCGCTCGGCGGGTCGAGCAGGTTCGGGAACCGCTGCCGGATGGCGTCGACGGTGGCCATCGTCTCGTCGACCGAGAGCGTCGTCTGCGAGAGCCAGGCGACCTTCTCGGGGTCGCGTACGACGATCCCGGGCACGTCGTCGGGGCTCTGCACGAGCTGGATGTGCTCGGGAGCCTCGCCCGCGGTGCCCTCGACCTCCTCGTGGCCCTCGTGCCCGATCAGCAGGATGTCGTAGTCGTCGCCGGCGAAGCGCTTCGCCTCGTGGTGGACCTTGGTCACGAGCGGGCAGGTGGCGTCGATGGTCTTCAGGCTGCGCTCGGCCGCCTGCTCGTGGACCAGGGGCGAGACACCGTGGGCGGAGAAGACCACCGTGGCACCCTCGGGGACCTCGTCGAGCTCCTCGACGAAGACGGCGCCGCGTGACTCCAGGTCGGCGACCACGTGCTTGTTGTGCACGATCTGCTTGCGCACGTAGACCGGCGACCCGTAGAGGTCCAGCGCCTTCTCCACGGTGATGACGGCCCGGTCGACGCCCGCGCAGTAGCCGCGGGGTGCGGCGAGGCGCACGGCGCGGTCCGCCTCCTCGGGCGTGAGGACGCTCGGCGTACCCAGTGAAGTCATGGGATCAATCGTAGGTGGAGAGCACTAGGGTCCCCACATGGCCATCGAGACCTCCCCGGAGCATCCGGCGCCCGTGCGCCAGATCACCCAGGCGATCGGCCAGTGGATCGACCGGCTCGGACCCGTCTGGGTGGAGGGCCAGGTCACCCAGATCTCCCGCCGCGGCGGGATGAACACCGTCTTCCTCACCCTGCGCGACAAGCTCGCCGACATCTCGGTCCAGGTCACCTGCAACCGCGGTGTCGTCGACTCGCTGCCCACCCCGCTCGTCGAGGGTGCACAGATCGTCTGCCACGCGAAGCCGTCGTTCTACCCCAACCGGGGCACCCTGTCCCTGAACGTCCGTGAGATCAGGCTCGTCGGCGAGGGTGAGCTCCTGGCCCGGCTCGAGCGTCGCCGGCAGCTGCTGGCGGCCGAGGGCCTGTTCGCCGAGGAGCTCAAGCGCCGGCTGCCGTTCCTGCCCCGGGCCGTGGGCCTCGTGACGGCGCAGAACTCGGCCGCGGAGCGCGACGTCCTCGAGCACGCCCGCCGGCGCTGGCCCGGCGTCCAGGTCACGGTGAGGTACGCCGCGATGCAGGGCATGAACGCGGCCCGGGAGGTGATCGAGGCCGTCCAGTCGCTCGATCGCGACCCTGAGGTCGACGTGATCGTGGTCGCCCGCGGCGGCGGCTCGGTGGAGGACCTGCTGCCGTTCTCCGACGAGGGCCTGGTCCGGGCCGTGCACGCGGTGACCACCCCGGTCGTGTCGGCGATCGGCCACGAGCCGGACTCCCCCATCCTCGACCTCGTCGCCGACGTGCGCGCCTCGACACCCACGGACGCCGCCAAGCGGGTGGTGCCGGACGTCGCCGAGGAGGCGCAACGGGTGCTGCAGGCGCGCGAGCGTGGACGGATGGCGATCCGCGCGCTCGTCGACCGCGAGCTCGCGCAGCTGACGGCCCTCCGGTCGCGCCCGAGCCTCGCGGACCCGCGCAGCGGCCTGACCGAGCGGATGGCCGAGGTCGACGCCTTCCGGGAGCGCGCCCGCCGCTCGTTCGGTCACCGGCTGGACCGCGGCGCGGACGACCTGGTCCACCAGCTGGCCCGGATCCGCGCCCTCTCCCCCCTGGCCACCTTGCGGCGCGGCTACGCCGTACTCTCCGATGCCGACGGACAGGCGCTGTCCAGCGTCGCCACGCTCGAGCCCGGCCAGGACATCCACATCCGGGTGGGTGACGGCCGCATCGGTGCCACCACGACCTCCGTAGACCGGATCGGCCTGGTCAACGACCCGCACGACAGCGACCACGAGAGCAGCGAGGACGACCAGTGACCGACGAGCTCAGCTACGAAGAGGCACGCGACCAGCTGATCGAGGTGGTGCGCACGCTCGAGCAGGGCGGCACCAGCCTGGCGGAGTCGCTCGCCCTGTGGGAACGCGGCGAGGAGCTGGCCAAGGTCTGCCAGCGGTCGCTCGAAGGTGCCCGGGCACGGCTCGACGAGGCCCTCGGCGACGACGAGTGAGCCGCTCAGCCGGTCCGGCTCAGTCCTCGAGCGACCCGGCCAGGTCTCGCACCTGGCTCTCCGGGGCCGACCCGACGACCAGGACGCTCTCGGGCGTCCCGTCCGGTCCGTCGAGCCGCCGCACCACGGCGTAGTCACCGCCGGCGTCGCGCCAGGACTGCCACGTGGCCCCATCGATCTGGACGTCCTTGCCCCGGGTCGCGTCGGGGTCGACGTGCTCGTCGACGAGATCCTGGGTCGAGTCGCGCGACTCCTCGACGCCGACGTACTTGCGGTCGTCGGTCAGCATGCCGAGGTGCCAGGCCGGCTGCGTCCCGGTCTCGTACGACGCACTGGTGGCCCGCCAGCCGTCGGGGACCGGGCTCGGCACGTAGACGGCGAGCTTCCCGTCAGACCGGCCGGCCTTCACCCAGGTCTGGTAGTCGACCTTGTGCACGGGGGTGGACTCGTTGTCCCGGACGAACCCGCGGAGCCCGACGAAGGCGACGACGAAGAGCACGGTGACGATCATCGCGCCGACGAGCCCGCCTGAGGTGCGCTGGTAGCGCGTGGCACCCGGTCTCGACTCGCTCATGGGAGCCATCCTGCCAACGACCTGTGCGGTTACGATCACTGCCATGTCTGAAAGACACCTGCCCGACTCGCTCTCCGTCGCTCCCAGCTACCCCGATCGCAACCTCGCCCTGGAGCTGGTCCGGGTCACCGAGGCGGCTGCGATGGCCGCCGGCAGATGGGTGGGCAAGGGTGACAAGAACGGCGCCGACGGCGTGGCCGTGAACGCCATGCGGGTGCTGATCTCCACGGTGGGCATGCGCGGCACCGTCGTGATCGGCGAGGGCGAGAAGGACCAGGCGCCGATGCTGTTCAACGGCGAGGAGGTCGGTGACGGCGAGGGCCCCGCCTGCGACGTCGCGGTCGACCCGATCGACGGGACCACGCTGGCCGCCAAGGGGATGACGAACGCGATCTCCGTGCTCGCGGTCTCGCCGCGTGGCTCGATGTACGACCCCTCCGCCGTCTTCTACATGGAGAAGCTGATCACCGGCCCCGCGGCCGCCGACGTCGTGGACATCCGCTACCCGGTGGCGGAGAACGTCCACCAGGTCGCCAAGGCCAAGGGCATCAAGGCCGGGGACGTGACCGTGGTGGTCCTGGACCGGCCGCGCCACCAGCAGATGGTCGACGAGATCCGGGCAACCGGCGCGCGGATCAAGTTCATCACCGACGGCGACGTGGCCGGCGCCATCATGGCCGCGCGCGACGGCACCGGCATCGACCTGCTCCTCGGCATCGGCGGCACCCCCGAGGGGATCATCGCCGCCTGCGCGATGAAGTGCCTCGACGGGGTGATCCAGGGACGGCTGTGGCCGACCGACGACGAGGAGAAGCAACGCGCCCTCGACGCCGGGCACGACCTGGACAGGGTCCTGCTCACCGACGACCTGGTCTCCGGCGACGACTGCTTCTTCGTCGCGACCGGGATCACCGACGGTGAGCTGATGGAGGGCGTGCGCTACAGCGCCGGTGGTGCCTCGACCCACTCCCTGGTGATGCGCTCGCGCAGCGGCACGATCCGCTCGATCCGCTCCCAGCACAAGCTCAGCAAGCTGCGCGCGTACGCCGACGTCGACTTCGACCACTGAGCGGGCAGCCCTCGTGATCGTCGTCGCTGGTGAGTCCCTCATCGACGTGGTGATCGATCGGGACGGTGACTCCACGGAAACGGCTGGAGGCTCCCCGCTCAACGTCGCCGTCGGTCTCGGACGCCTGGACATCCGGGTCACCCTGATCAGCCAGACCGGGCACGACGAGCGCGGCGGGCTGGTGGTGCAGCACGTCACCGCGAGCGACGTCGAGATCGTGACCGCGCCGACCGGGAGCGGTCGCACCTCGGTCGCGACGGCCCACCTGGGTGAGGACGGCGGAGCCTCCTACGACTTCGACCTCGAGTGGAACCTGCCGCGGCAGGAGCTCCCGGTGTGCCACGCCCTGCACGTCGGCTCGCTCGGCACGCTGCTCGAGCCCGGCCGTGAGAGCGTCCTCGACCTCGTGGAGCAGGCGTGCGCCCGAGAGGTCTTCGTCAGCTACGACGCCAACCTCCGCGAGACGTTCATCGACGATCCGGACAACACCAGGCGCGACGTGATCGCGCTCGCGCAGAAGTGCACGCTGGTCAAGCTGAGCGACGAGGACGCCGAGGTGCTCGGCGAGGACCCGGACGACTTCGCCCGCACGCTCACACGCGGTGAACGGACCCGACTGGTGATCCTGACCAGAGGTGCCGGTGGCGCCACCGGGTTCAGCAGGACCGACGAGGTGAGCGTGCAGCCACGGCAGGTCGAGGTGGTCGACACGGTCGGCGCCGGCGACGCCTTCATGGCGGGCACGCTGGCTCAGCTCGACGACCTCGGCGCCTTCGCCCGCCCGACGCACGGGCTGCCGCTCGAGCTCGACGACCTGCGCCGCCTGCTGCGCGGTGCGATGGAGGTCGCGGCGGTCACCTGCGAGCGACGCGGAGCGAACCCACCTCGGCGCTCGGAGCTGCCTCCTGGTTGGCCCGCCTGACCTGCTGGTCACGCAGTGCCGTGAGCACGTGGTCCATCACGATCGGGTCCACGGCCATCCCGCAGTGGCTGGTGCGCACCTCGACCTGGTGCGCGTCCGGGTCCAGGCAGGCCCGCCAGTCGACGATGCCGTCCCTCTTGCTGTAGATCGAGGTGTTGGCGACGTCCTCGTGGAGGGGCAGGTGGGACTCCTCGAAGCTGAGCCGCGCACAGTCGCCGCCGAAGCAGTCCTCGCTCATCATCCCGCCGAACCCCGCGCGGGTGAGCTTGCTGAGCAGCTGCGCGTCCCAGGCGAGCACGCGGTGCACCGCACCCGGGGCGAGCACCGGGCTGCCCATGCTGACGATGCCTTCGACGAGATCGGGACGCCGGGCCGCGAGACCCCGGGCGAGCATCCCCCCGAGGCTGTGACCGACGATCGTCACCTTGCGCTCGCGCCGGGTCGCGATGGACTCCAGGCGGCGCTCGATGCGGTCGGCGGCCTGCCGGGTGCAGCCGGCGTTGACGCGAATCTGCGCCCGGTAGGTGCGGAACCCCTGGTGGCGCAGGAAGAGGGACATCGCCTTGAGGGTGGCGTCGCCGGCCATGAATCCCGGCACGAGCAGCACGGGGTCGTGGGCGGGGATCTTGTGGCTCCCTGCATAGGGCAGCAGGGCGCGGGATCGACGGTCCGTCCTGGCCCGCCGGAACAGGCGGGCGGCCTCGATCACCGTGCTCGACTCGCGCGCGAGCGCGCGCACGCCGGAGGGGCCGTCGAATCCTGGCGGCAGCAGGAACGAGCCGAGCGGTGAGTTCACCCTTGTGACGGTAGCGTTACTGACGAGTCAGACGCCGCATTTTGGAGATCTTTCAACAAACCGGGAAAAGGTGGTCACCCCATGTCCGTCGCCGTCTCCGACGAGCTCTACGCACCGGTCGCGTCCGGTGTGGAGCTCTGCTACCAGACCTTCGGCAGCCCCGACGGCGACCCGCTCGTGCTCGTGATGGGGCTCGGCGGGCCGATGAACTGGTGGGACCCCGAGCTGTGCACGATGCTCGCCGAGGCCGGTTTCCACGTGGTCAGGTTCGACAACCGGGACACCGGCCGGTCCTCCCGGCTCGAGGGCCGGGTCACGCGAGGACAGCTGGTCCGGTCGTTCCTGGGCAAGGGTGGGCGGCCGCCGTACACGCTCAGCGACATGGCCAACGACGCCTTCGGCCTGATGGACCACCTGGGGTGGGACAGCGCCCACATCGTCGGCGTCTCCATGGGCGGGATGATCGTGCAGACGATGGCGGTCGAGCAGCCGAAGCGGGTCCGCTCGATGACCTCGATCATGTCCACGCTGGGCAAGCGCACCGTGGGCTGGCAGCACCCTTCGCTGCTGCCGCAGCTGATCGGGCCACGCGCCGCCGGCCGCGAGGCGTACGTCGCCAGCTCGGCCAAGATGTGGCAGCTGATCGGATCGCCGGGCTATCCCAGTGAGCAGGCCAAGGTCCGCAAGCGGGCCGAGGAGACCTTCGACCGGGGCATCTCGGCCAGCGGGGTGATGCGGCAGATGGTCGCGATCCTCAACCAGACCGACCGGTCCCGGCAGCTCGCGACGCTGAGGATGCCGGTCGCCGTCGTCCACGGCAGCGCCGACAAGATGGTCCACGTCTCCGGCGGACGCGCGACGGCCCGGGCGGTCCCCGGTGCGGAGCTGATCGTGATCGACGGGATGGGCCACGACATGCCCTCCGAGCTGTTCGCCACCTTCACCGACGTGATCCGTCGTACGGCGGACCGGGCGGACGTCTCCCGCTCCCAGGACCAGTCGGCCTGAGCGGCTCCGTTCTACCGACCCAGCATCCCGGGTCGCCTCGAGCCACCGCCGGGCATCGAGCGGCGCCGGACTGACACGCCGGCCATCAGGGCGAAGCCGGTCACCCGGACCACGGGCGAGTCCGGGCCGATCTCGGGCTCCGCCTTGTCCCGACCCTGGCTGAAGTCGCCCATGATGCCGACGCCGTCGACGACGAGCCGGGTGTACGGGTTGACGATGATGTCCACGCCGGACCAGATGGCGAACACCCGGATGGTCGTCTCCGGACTGGTGAACCGCACCTGTCGCAGGTCGAGGTCGACACCGGCCATCAGGGCCACGGCGTGGTGGGTCTCGCCGATCTCCCAGACCCCCTTGCGACTCGAGCCGCCCATGATCGCGATCGAGGAGTCGTAGCGAGTCGCGGGGAGCCCGGCGTACGCCGGCCGCGGCTGGGCAGGTGGCGTGTGCTGCAGACCGGGGAGGTCGGCCGTGATCGGCACCAGGTCGCCGTACGTCTTCGCCTCGTAGACCGCCGCGAGCCGCTCGTCGAGCTCCTCCATGTCGAGGCGACCCTCGCCGGCGGCCTCGCGCAGCATCTCGGACACGCGGTGCCGGTCGTTGTCGGAGATCCGCAGCCTGGAACGTTCGTCGCCGCCCTGAGCCCAACCCTCGAGATCGCCCGCCATGGATTCACATTAGAGGGTGCGGGATACTCGGCTCTCGTGGCTACCGAACCGACTTTCGCGTACTCCGACCTGCTGCCGACCGGCCCCGACGAGACCCCCTACCGGCTCGTCACCACCGAGGGCGTCTCCACCTTCGAGGCCGACGGTCAGACCTTCCTGCGCGTCGCGCCCGAGGCGATCCAGCGGCTCACCTCCGAGGCGATGCACGACATCGCGCACTACCTGCGCCCGGCCCACCTCGCCCAGCTGCGCCGGATCATCGACGACCCCGAAGCCTCCGGGAACGACCGCTTCGTGGCCACCGACCTGCTCAAGAACGTGAACATCTCCGCGGGAGGTGTGCTGCCGATGTGCCAGGACACCGGCACGGCCATCGTGATGGGCAAGAAGTCCGAGGGTGTGCTCACCGGCGCCGACGACGGCGAGGCGATCAGCCGCGGGGTGTACGACGCGTACACGAAGCTCAACCTGCGCTACTCCCAGCTGGCGCCGCTCACCACGTGGGAGGAGAAGAACACCGGGACCAACCTGCCCGCGCAGATCGAGCTCTACTCGACGCCGTCCTCCTCCGGGAAGCCGGAGTACAAGTTCCTGTTCATGGCCAAGGGCGGTGGATCGGCGAACAAGTCGTTCCTGTTCCAGGAGACCAAGGCGGTGCTCAACCCGGCCCGGATGCTGTCCTTCCTGGACGAGAAGATCCGCTCGCTCGGGACGGCTGCGTGCCCGCCGTACCACCTCGCGATCGTGATCGGCGGGACCAGCGCGGAGTTCGCCCTGAAGACCGCGAAGTACGCCAGCGCGCACTACCTCGACAACCTGCCGACGTCGGGATCCATGTCGGCCCACGGGTTCCGTGACGTCGAGCTGGAGGAGGAGGTCTTCAAGCTGACCCAGTCCTTCGGGATCGGCGCCCAGTTCGGCGGGAAGTACTTCTGCCACGACGTCCGCGTCGTACGACTCCCGCGGCACGGCGCCAGCTGCCCGGTCGCGATCGCGGTCTCCTGCTCCGCCGACCGCCAGGCGCTCGGGAAGATCACCGCGGAGGGTGTGTTCCTCGAGCAGCTCGAGGAGGACCCCGCGACGTACCTCCCCGAGACCGAGCTCGAGGAGGGCGACGTCGTCCGGATCGACCTGAACCGGCCGATGGACGACATCCTCGCCGAGCTCACCCAGCACCCCGTCAAGACGCGGCTGTCGCTGACCGGTCCGCTGGTCGTCGCCCGCGACATCGCGCACGCCAAGATCAAGGAGCGCCTCGACGCGGGCGAGGAGATGCCGGCGTACCTCCGCGACCACGCGGTCTACTACGCCGGGCCGGCCAAGACCCCCGAGGGCTACGCCAGCGGCTCCTTCGGCCCGACCACGGCCGGGCGGATGGACTCGTACGTCGAGCAGTTCCAGGCCGCGGGTGGGTCGAAGGTGATGCTGGCGAAGGGCAACCGCTCCAAGGTGGTGACCCAGGCCTGCGAGGCCCACGGTGGCTTCTACCTCGGCTCGATCGGCGGCCCCGCCGCTCGCCTCGCGCAGGACTGCATCAAGTCGGTCGACGTGCTGGAGTACGCCGAGCTCGGCATGGAGGCCGTCTGGAAGATCGAGGTCGAGAACTTCCCGGCGTTCATCGTCGTCGACGACAAGGGCAACGACTTCTTCACCGACCCCTCCGGCGCCGTCACCGTGCCGATCAGCGGGATCCGGGTGCGATCCCGGGAGTGACCTCTGCGTATCGCCCGTTCGCGCGGGACGTCATACGAGTTGGCTGCTCGCCCGGTCGGGGCGTCACACGAACTGGTATGACGTCCCGGCGACCTCGCCAGTATGACCGGCCGCCTGGACGTCCAGTCGAGGTACGGTCAGGCGACCAGATCGTCATGACGTCCGCGGCGAGCACCGGCCGCCCTGTCCGGTCAGGAGCGCTCAGGCGACCTGATCGTCAGCAGCTCGTCCGGGGCACCCCGCACTTGCGGAAGACCTCGAGCGATCTGGGCGACGGAACTCGTCCGGGCAGACGGCCCAGCGAGGCGGCACGGTGTCCCCGGCCATCGCGACGGAGTTCTGCCGCAACGCCTCGGCGATGGCGTTCTCCACCCAGGCATGCTGGATGCCGTCGACCTCGACGACCACCTTCCAGCGCCCCCAGCGGAAGTCGAGGTAGTACGTGCCGGACGGACGTACGCCGCAGCACCTGGAGGTCGGGCTCCGGAAGACCCCGTTGTCGACATCCTCGGAGCACGTCGAGCTCGCCCAGCGATCGAACCCCTCCCACGATGTCGAGAAGTACGCCCTGCACGAGGCCCCGTCGCTTGTCTCGCCTGATCCGGAGCAGCTCGACCGCGAGCTGCTCGGCCGTGGCCAAGCGTTGCTGGACCACCATCGTCAGAAGCATGATCGCCTGTCGGTCCGAGCGGGCCCACAGTGCGCGCCCTGATCGCAGCGACGGCGCAGTCCGGGTTCGCGGGAACGCACCCGGATCCAGGTCGCCGGGGTCCCATCGACGCGTCTGCCGGATGTTCGCGGTCGTGCCCCGATGCCGGATGCGGGCTCCGCGAGGGACCGAGACCCGGATCGACGCCGGCTCGTAGTGCTGGAGACCGGCAGCCACCAGGGCAGAGTCCCCGTCCAGGAACGCGCGCGGTCCACCCTCCAGCACCGCCGCCCAGAGTCGCGCCTCGCGGCTGAGGGGTCCGGTGTGCACGCAGACGCAATGACTTCCGAAGCACTGCCAGCGACCTGCCCGAACGTTGGCCCGAACCTCGCCGCGAGTGATGCCGACACCGTAGAGCTGGCTGCGCGAGAGCACACCGGCTTGTCCCCGCGCCAGCTCGACGACCCAGGCACGACGAGCGGAAGGACGACGTACGAGCGCGAGTGACCGATGCTGACCGAGTGGCTCCACGTGCCCAGACCAACCTGAACCCGATGCCGAGAACAGCCCCGACGTCTGGCCCTGTGGATGCGGGCCAGGAGTCTGTCCCTGTGCGTACCAGGAGGCGATCTGCGGGACGTCATACGAGTTGGTCGCCCGGGCAGCCGGTTCGGATGACGCTGCACCGGACGTCATACGAGATGGTGGCCAGAGCAGCCAGCTCGTATGACGCAAGCCCCGGCCCCAGGCGAGAGGAGCACACCCACCATGACCGAGTACGTCGAGGTCGCGCGCGCCGAGTCCGAGCGCGGGGAGCTGGTGCTGCGCCGGCGCGTCGAGGAGCGGTCTGCGGACGTCCTGGAGCTGCGGGTCAACGGCATCTTCGTGATGGACACCCACGAGACCACCTCCGAGATCGAGCTCGCGGCCGTGGCGCTCGGGCTGGTGGACGACCCACGGGACGTCGTGGTGGCGGGCCTCGGGCTCGGCTACACCACCCAGCGGGTCCTGGCCGACCCTCGCGTCGAGCAGGTGAAGGTGGTCGAGATCGAGGAGGCGCTGGTCGGCTGGATGCGCGACGGCACCATCCCCCACGGCCCCGGTCTCCTCGCCGACAAGCGCGTGCACATCGTCAACGCCGACATCGTGATGGCCGTCGCGGAGGCCTCCTCCACCTACGACCTGGTGCTGCTCGACGTCGACAACGGTCCGGGCTACCTCGTCCACGACACCAACAGCGGCGTCTACGAGCACGACTTCCTGGTGAGCACGCAGCGGATCCTCAACACCGGTGGCGCGCTGGTGGTCTGGTCCTCCGCCCCGGCTCCCGGCCTCGCTGCGACGATGGAGCAGGTGTTCGGCAACTGCACCGAGCACCGGTACGACGTGCTCCTCCAGGAGCGCGAGGAGCAGTACCTGCTCTACCTCTCCCGCCGCGACTGAGTCGTCGCGGGTAGCGTCGCCGCCATGAGTCCCGAGACAGGCACCCAGACCCGCACCGAGCACGACAGCATGGGCGACATCGAGGTCCCGCGCGACGCTCTGTGGCGCGCGCAGACCCAGCGTGCCGTCGAGAACTTCCCGATCAGCGGGACCACCCTGGAGCCGTCGCACGTCGTCGCGATCGCCCGGGTGAAGAAGGCCGCGGCGCGGATCAACGCGGAGCTCGGCATCATCACCGACGAGCGTGCCCGGGCGATCGCCGGCGCGGCCGACGAGATCATCGGGGGCCAGCACCACGACGCCTTCCCGATCGACGTCTTCCAGACCGGTTCGGGCACCAGCTCGAACATGAACATGAACGAGGTGCTCGCCTCGCTGTCCGCGAAGGCCGGGGTCGAGGTGCATCCCAACGACCACGTGAACGCCAGCCAGTCGAGCAACGACACCTTCCCGACGAGCATCCACGTCGCTGCCGTCGAGGCCACCACCAGCGACCTCGTCCCGGCGCTGGACCACCTCGCGCGCGCCCTCGAGGCGAAGGCGGAGGAGTTCAAGGACGTCGTGAAGTCCGGCCGGACGCACCTGATGGACGCCACCCCGGTGATGCTCGGCCAGGAGTTCGGTGGGTACGCCGCGATCGTGCGGCTGGGCATCGAGAGGCTCGAGTCGACGCTCCCCCGCGTGGCCGAGCTCCCCCTCGGCGGGACCGCGGTCGGCACCGGCATCAACACTCCCGACGGTTTCGCCGAGAAGGTCATCGCCGACCTCGCCGACGAGACGGGTCTGCCCTTCACGGAGGCGCGCAACCACTTCGAGGCGCAGGGCGGCCAGGACGCGCTCGTCGAGCTGTCCGGCCAGCTGCGCACCATCGCCGTCGGCCTCACCAAGATCTGCAACGACCTGCGCTGGATGTCGTCGGGACCGACGACCGGTCTCTCCGAGATCCACCTGCCCGACCTGCAGCCGGGGTCCAGCATCATGCCCGGCAAGGTCAACCCGGTGCTCCCGGAGGCGACCCTGATGGTGTGCGCCCAGGTCGTCGGCAACGACGCGACCGTCGGTGTGGCCGGTGCGAGCGGAAGCTTCGAGCTCAACGTGATGATGCCCGTGATGGCCCGCAACCTGCTCGAGTCGATCCGCCTGCTCGCCGCGGTCTCGCCGCTCCTCGCGGACCGGTGCATCGCCGGCATCGAGGCGAACGAGGAGCGGATGCTGGCCTACGCGGAGTCCTCCCCGTCGGTGGTCACGCCGCTGAACAAGCACATCGGCTACGAGGAGGCCGCCAAGGTGGCCAAGACGGCGCTCAAGGAGGGCCGGACCATCCGCGAGCAGGTGCTCGAGATGGGCTACGTCGAGCGCGGCGACCTCACCGAGGAGGAGCTCGACGCGGCCCTCGACGTGCGCACGATGACCGGACAGTGACCGGCACCACGGGGCGCTGACGCGGCCACGGAGTCCGACCGGCTGAGGCTCAGGGCGGCGCGGTGTGCTCCGCGATCGCGGGGACGACGACGTCCCACAGCCCGTGGGGTGGCACCTCGTGGCCCATCCCCTCGAGCGGCAGCAGGGTCGCCCCCTGGATCTCGGACGCCAGCGCCTCGCCGTGCGGGAACGGGAAGAGCGGGTCCTCGGTGCCGTGCAGCACCAGCGTCGGTACGTCGATCTCGGCCATCGAGTGCGGAACCTCGTCGCCACCACCGATCACGATCCAGTGGTTGGTCACGCTGGCCCGGAGATTGCGGGTGCGGCCGACGACGATGCGCGCCACGGCACGCACGCGGTCCTCGTCGAACCACCGCGCCCCGGCGTACAGGCGCTGCACGTCGACCATCTTGGCAACGCACGCCTCCTCGTCCTCCCAGTCGACGTCGTCGGAGGTGTCCGGCTCGAAGGTCGCCGCGAGACGTGGCTCCGGAGGCGGGAGCGGCAGCGTGGCGACGCGGTCGAAGGCGGCGGTGGTGGCGATGAGCGTCAGGCTGCGGACGCGGTCCGGGTGCTGGACGGCGATGTCCTGCGCGATCCCGCCGCCCATGGAGACGCCGACCAGGTGAGCACTGGCGATGCCCAGCGCGTCGAGGAGGCGCAGCGGGTCCGCCGAGAGGTCTGCGCCGGTGTACGACGGCTCCCCGACCGGCGAGCTCGTGGACTGGCCGGTGTCCCGGTTGTCGAAGCGGATCACGAACCGACCGGGCGCGGCGAGGCGCTCGCAGAGCTCCGGCTCCCACCAGTCCATCGACGAGGTGGCGCCACCCATCAGCAGGACGGCGGGGTCACTCGCGCTGCCGAACGTGTCGACGCAGAGCTCCGCGTCACCCACCGTGATGTTGGTGATCGCCATGGGCCGTCCTCGTGCGCTGGCTCCGACTCAGGGTCGGGTCAGTACCAGCCTGCACCCTGCTTGTAGGACCAGGCAGCACAGGCGGACCCGTACCGGCCCTGGATGTAGCCCAGGCCCCAGCGGATCTGCGTCTCCGGGTTGTCCGCCCAGTTGGGGCCGGCCGAGGACATCTTCGAGCCCGGCAGGGCCTGCGGGATGCCGTAGGCCGAGGAGCTCGGGTTGTCGGCGTGCACGTTCCAGCCGGACTCCTGGCTCCAGATGTTGTCCAGGCAGCCGAACTCCGAGGAGGACATGCCGTACTGCGGCATCAGCGCCTTCGCGAGGCTCTTCGGGTCGGCGGCGGACAGGTCCTCCGTCCGCGTGCGGGCCGCACCCGAGGCGTTGGACAGCGCCCGCGCCTTGACCACGTCCGTCGCCGGGCGGCGGTCGTCGGTCGAGCGCGAGGCCCGCTCCTCGCGATCGGACAGCTCGGACTGGGTGAGGCCCTCGCCCGGCGTGGCGGACGACAGGGCGGCGGCGGCCCCGCTGTCCAGGGGCGTGGACTTCGCGACCAGACCCGTCGAGACGGCGAGACCGGTGGCGGCCACGGCGACGCCCGCGAGGACGGCAGCCTTGCGCAGGCGGTGGCCGGAGTGGGTGCGCAGCGATCGTGAGGGCGTGCTGCGGTGCTTGGCGGCGTGCTTCTCAGACAAGGTGAACCCTAGCGTTGACGACACTGACGTCATTCACGCTCGACGTGCTGGGGGGAAGCGCGGAGCGATTGGGGAAGCCACCACCATCCATGAACAAACGGACAGTTGCAACGTAAACCACCGCTAGGCAACCGTGACTTATGCCACCCCCGGGACAAATCCGCCACAGAGGTCACACCGGCCACATCGTCCCCTCGCGGGGTTGCTCACATCGTGACGTGCTCCAGCATCTCGGTGACCAGGGCGGCGATCGGTGAGCGCTCGGACCGGGTCAGCGTCACGTGCGCGAACAGCGGGTGACCCTTGAGCCGGTCGACCACGGCGACCACGCCGTCGTGCCGACCCACCCGGAGGTTGTCGCGCTGGGCCACGTCGTGGGTGAGCACCACCTTGGAGTTGGCGCCCATCCGCGAGAGCACGGTCAGCAGCACGTTGCGCTCGAGCGACTGGGCCTCGTCGACGATCACGAAGGCGTCGTGGAGCGAGCGACCACGGATGTGGGTGAGAGGCATCACCTCGAGCATCCCGCGGTCGAGCACCTCGTCGACGACGTCGGGAGTGGTGATCGCGCCGAGCGTGTCGAAGACGGCCTGCCCCCAGGGCGACATCTTCTCCGACTCGCTGCCGGGGAGGTAGCCGAGCTCCTGCCCGCCCACCGCGAAGAGCGGGCGGAAGACGACGACCTTCTTGTGCTGACGGCGCTCGAGCACCGTCTCGAGGCCCGCACACAGGGCGAGCGCGGACTTGCCGGTGCCGGCGCGACCGCCGAGGGAGACGATGCCGATCTCGGGGTCGAGGAGCAGGTCGAGCGCGATCCGCTGCTCGGCGGAGCGCCCGTGGATCCCGAAGGCTTCGCGATCTCCGCGGACGAGGTGCACCCGCTTGTCGGCCTTGACCCGGCCCAGGGCGCTGCCCCGCTCGGACATCAGCACCATGCCGGTGTGGCAGGGCAGCTCGCGAGCCTCGTCGAGGTCGATCACCTGGTCGTCGTACAGCTCGTCGAGGTCCTGCGCGCTCAGCTCGAGCTCCTGCATCCCGGTCCAGCCGGCGTCGGACTCGTGGATCTGCTCGCCGCGGTACTCGGCGGCGTCCAGGCCGACGGCCGAGGCCTTGATCCGCAGCGGCAGGTCCTTCGAGATCAGCGTGACGTCGTGCCCTTCGTTGGCCAGGTTGTAGGCCACGGCGAGGATGCGGGTGTCGTTGTCCCCGAGGCGGAACCCGGAGGGCAGCGACTCCGCGTCGGTGTGGTTCAGCTCCACGCGGATCGTGCCGCCGTGCTCGCCCACGGGCACCGGCTCGTCCAGGCGGCCGTTCTGGACCCGCAGCTCGTCGAGCATCCGCAGCGCCGAGCGGGCGAAGTAACCCAGCTCCGGATGGTGCCGCTTGCCCTCCAGCTCGGTGATCACCACCACCGGCAGCACCACCTCGTGCTCCTCGAACCGTTTCAACGCTCCCGGGTCTGCCAGCAGGACCGAGGTGTCGAGGACGTAGGTCCGACGACCGGGGGTGACCACCGTCTGGTGGTCGGGCTTCGGTGCAGAGACGCGCTTCGCAGGTGCCACTTGTTCCCCTTGTGACCGGCACGCGCACTCTGCGCCCGGTCCGTTAGCTGGTGTGCTCGGACCGGGACTGACGGCGGAGGCCCGAGTGCTGACCTCCAGTTGTGTGGCAGTGGTGGTGAACCACTCGGTGCCCTCCCTGGTATCGCCCTGCTGGTGCAGTTCGACAACCTGAAAGTAATCCTGCTTCGCGGTCGTGGTTGCGCAGGACACGCCATCGGACCGACAGGCCGATTTGCCGACGCGGGAGCACGGACACGGCTGCACCGCGTCGTCTGCAGTCGACAAGCAAGCCGCGAGCCTGCTGGCCGGTCAGGCGATCCGCTAGTCGGACAGCCGACCGGCGGTCCTAGCTCCCGAACCTTCTCTCCCGCTCGGCATAGGCCCGCACCGCACGCAGGAAGTCCACGCGCCGGAAGTCGGGCCAGTAGGCCTCGCAGAAGTAGAACTCGCTCTGGGCGCTCTGCCAGAGCAGGAAGCCGCCGAGGCGCTGCTCGCCGCTCGTGCGGATCACCAGGTCGGGGTCGGGCTGGCCCTTGGTGTAGAGGTGCTCGGCGATGTGCTC
The DNA here is from genome assembly GCA_963842565.1 of uncultured Actinomycetota bacterium. Taxonomy (GTDB): domain Bacteria; phylum Actinomycetota; class Actinomycetes; order Propionibacteriales; family Nocardioidaceae; genus Marmoricola. Next base: position 35,225 of record CAWJGX010000021.1, read on the forward strand.
GACGTCGATGAACTCGGCGAGCTCCTCGATCGTCGTGCCGCGCCCGGCGTGCTCCTGGAGCAGGGACCGTACGGCGTCCGCGATCTCGCGCCGGCCGCCGTAGCCGACCGCGATGTTCACGAGCAGCCCGTCGACGTCACGGGTGGACTCCGCGGCCTGCTTGAGCCGCTCCGCCATCGCCGCCGGGAGCAGGTCCAGTGAACCCACCGGGTGAAGTCGCCAGCGCTGCTGCTCCGCGAGCGTCTCGACGGCCTCGCCGATGATGTCGAGCAGTGGCTCGAGCTCCGCGGCCGGGCGGTTCAGGTTGTCGGTGGAGAGCAGCCACAGCGTGACCACCTCGACGCCGATCTCCTCGCACCAGCCGAGCAGCGGCTCGATGTTGGCGGCGCCGGCGCGGTGGCCCTGGGAGGTGTCCGCCCCGACGGCCTTGGCCCAGCGCCGGTTGCCGTCCAGCATCACCCCGACGTGCTTGGGAATCCGCTCCCCCGGCAGGCGGCGGACGACGCGGGCTTCGTAGGCCGGATAGAGCACCCGCCGCAGTCCTCGTTTCCAGTCCACCACGCGTGCGACTGTACCGCCGGGAGCCGACTGTGATCCGGCACTCCTTCGTGCCGGTCGTTCACCTTGGCCCCGTATCTTGAGCGTCATGGCTCCCGACCAACCACTACCGAAGCGCGTCACGCCCGGGCGTGTCACCGAGCGCGTCTCGGAAGCCGTGCACGACAAGCGTCACGAGGCCGCCGAGCACGTCCGCGAGCGGGTGCGCGAGGTCAAGGCCGAGGTCAAGCCCAAGCTTCGCGGCTGGCTGCACGCGAGCACCGTGCCGCTCGCCCTGGCGGCGGGGATCGTGCTGATCGTGCTGTCCCCGACACTGACGACGCGCGTGGGGTCGGCCGTCTTCGCGGGCTCGGCGCTGCTCCTGTTCACGGTCTCGGCGATCTACCACCGCGGCACGTGGACACCGCGGACCTCGGCCATGTTGAGGCGGTTCGACCACTCCAACATCTTCTTGCTGATCGCCGGCTCCTACACGCCGTTCACGCTGATCCTGCTCGAGGGCAGCGCGCGCGTCTGGTTGCTGACGATCGTCTGGACCGGCGCGATCCTCGGGGTGCTGTTCCGGATCTTCTGGATCGATGCGCCACGGTGGATCTACACGCCGATCTACATGGCGCTCGGGTGGGTCGCGATCTTCTACGCGGGCGACTTCTCCTCCGGCGGCACGGCCGTGATCACCCTGATCGCCGTCGGCGGCGGGCTCTACACCCTCGGCGGCCTCGTCTACGGGCTCAAGAAGCCGGATCCGTTCCCGACCTGGTTCGGCTTCCACGAGGTGTTCCACAGCCTGACGATCGCGGCCTTCATCTGCCACTACGTGGCGGCCTCGATCGCGACGTACCAGCTGCGCTGACCTCACGTCCAGGACGCTTGTCGAGCCTGTCGAAACACTAGAACACGTTCTAGAGTGCCTCGCATGACGCGTGTGTGCATCATCGGCGCCGGCTGCTCGGGCATCACCACGGCCAAGCGCCTCCGTGACTACGGCATCGACTACGACCAGTTCGAGCTCTCCGACGACGTCGGCGGCAACTGGTACTTCAAGAACCCCAACGGCCGGTCCGCCGTCTACGAGTCGTTGCACATCGACACCTCCAAGACCCGGCTGCAGTTCGAGGACTACCCCGTGCCCGAGGAGTGGCCGGACTTCCCCAGCCACCGGCTGATGCACGACTACTTCCGTGCCTACGTCGAGGAGTTCGGGCTGCGCGACGGGATCGAGTTCGGGACCGGCGTGGAGCGAGCCGTACGCCGCCCCGCGGATGCGCAGGGTGACGGCGGCTGGGACATCACCCTCTCGACCGGGGAGACGCGCAGCTACACCGACCTCGTCGTCGCCAACGGCCATCACTGGTCACCGCGGCTGCCCGACTACCCGGGCACGTTCGACGGGGTGCTGCTGCACAGCCACGACTACGTCTCGCCGTTCGAGCCGGTGGAGATTCGCGGCAAACGGGTCGTCGTGGTCGGCATGGGCAACTCCGCGATGGACATCGCCAGCGAGCTGTCCTCGCCCTGGATGGCAGAGACGCTCTACGTCTCCGCGCGGAGGGGAGTGTGGGTGCTGCCGAAGTACCGCAACGGACAGCCGGCCGACAAGGTGATGGCGCCGCCGGACATCCCCAAGGACGTCGCGCTCGCGGCGTCGCGCGAGCTGATCCGCAACCTGGTCGGGAAGATGAGCGACTACGGGCTGCCCGAGCCGGACCACGAGCCGCTCTCCGCACATCCCTCGGTGAGCGCGGACTTCCTGACCAGGGCCGGGTCCGGCGACATCCACATGCTGCCTGCGATCGAGCGCCTCGAGGGTTCCACCGTCCACCTCGTCGACGGGCGGGAGGTGGAGGCCGACGTGATCATCTGCGCGACCGGCTACGCGATGAAGTTCCCGTTCTTCGACGACGCCGAGACCGACCTGCACCCCGACGAGGACCACCGGTATCCCCTGTTCAAGCGGATGATCAAGCCGGGTGTCGACCACCTCTTCTTCCTGGGGCTGGCCCAGTCGTCGCCGACGATCGTCAACCTGGCCGAGCAGCAGAGCAAGCTGCTCGCGAAGCTGCTCACGGGCAGCTACGCGCTGCCGTCGGTGGGCGAGCAGGAGCGGATCCTGGTCGCCGACGAGCAGGCCCACCTCGGGCAGTACTACGCCGCGCCGCGGCACACGATCCAGGTCGACTTCGCGCGCTACACCCTGGACCTGCACGAGGAGATCGCCGCGGGCGAGGCCCGGGCACGCGGGACGGAGAGCCGGACGGGCTGATCAGCTGCCGGCCAGCGCGAGCGTGTCCTGGTCCCGGATCGCCGCGCAGGCGCGTTGCACCATCGCCGCGAACATCCGGTCACCACGCTCGGTGCGGGTGCCGTAGGCGTAGCCGAACACCGCGACCAGCGGCCCCTGCACGAGCGAGAAGCGGTAGTCGTCCCAGCACGTCTCCGGGGCGTAGTCGCTGACACCGTGGCCCACCAGCGCCTCGTGGTACGCCGCCACGAGATCGTGCTCGCTCGCCCGACGGTCCTCGACCGACAGGCTGGTGCCGAGGAAGTAGGCCAGGTCGCGGGCCGGCAACGCCAGCGAGAGCGTCTGCCAGTCCACCGCCCAGACCGCTGACTCGTCCTCGGGGTCGAACATCAGGTTGTCGAGCCGGTAGTCACCGTGCACCAGGCCGAACCGCTCGGCCCTGGCCAGCGCCCACCGCTCGGCGACCGGCACGCAGCCGCGCAGGGTCGCGACGTCCTCCTCGGAGACGAGGTCACCCAGGCCCTCGACGAAGATCTCCGTGGCCGGACCGTAGAGCTCGGCGAGCATGGCCGCGTCCTCGGGGCCGTTGAGGCTCAGCCCCTCCACGGTGGTCAGCGTCGGGTCGCACCAGCGTGGCGCGTGCAGTCCGGCCAGGTTCGTCACGGCGGCTCGCGCCTGGGTCACCGTGCACCCGGCGAGCTGGTCACCCTGCTCGGCCGGAGCGAGGTCCTGGAGGAGCAGGGTGAACTCGCCCGTGCCCGGCCGCATCGCGGCGTACGAGCAGAGCGGCACCGTCACGGACACGGTGGCGGCGAGGTCGGCGTAGAAGGTGACCTCGCCGCGGTAGGCGCCGGCGAGCATCTCGCGGGTGCCGGGATCGGCCGCCGGGAGCTTGGCCAGCAGCGACGTCGGCGAGGCGGGCGCTGCCAGGCCGACGCGGTAGCAGGCACCGATCTGACCGGTGCCCACCGGTGCGATTGAGACCACCTCGACGGTCCTGCCGAGCGCCTCGCTGAGCCAGGCCGAGGTGAGCTGCTCCGGTGCGATCACGACGTCGTTGGTCATCCGCGCATCCAGCCGGGGTTGGCGGGCAGGTCTGCGAACCGGTCGGGCTCCCGGACCCGGCCCCACGCCTGCACCACCGGCGCGAGCTCGGTCGGCGTCGCGCCGTGCAGGATGACGCTGTCGGCCCCGGCGGCGAGCTGGTCGGCGATCCGGGCCGCGCACTCCTCGGCAGTCCCGGTCGCCGCGGCCGCGAGCCACTCGGCGGGGATCACCTCGTCACGCAGGTAGGTCAGCTGCTCGGTGGTCCCGACCGCGTCGAATGCTCCCGGGTAGCCGACCACCAGCGAGTCCTCCCGGAACCGGGTGAGGTCGTCGCGAGACCAGCCGTTCGCGTCGACGAGCACCTGCCCGTAGCCCTGGAGGTACGTCGCGAGGCGACCCACCGTCTTGCGCAGGGCCAGCTCCTCGGGGACCGACTCCTCGACCGTGCCGAGCACCGCCCAGACGCGCACCGACCCCGGGTCCCGGCCGGCCTCGGCCGCGGCCTGACGGACCTTCGTGACCGACCGCGCGAGGGCCTCGTCGGTGAGGAAGGTGTGCAGCACGACCCCGTCGGCGATCCGCCCCGCCAGCTCGAGGGTGCGGTCACCGATCGCCGTCATCAGCACCGGGATCCGCTCGTCGAAGCTGCTGTCCTGGCTCAGGTAGGGGAACGACCCGGCCGGTCCCTCGTGGCCCACGACCGACCCACCCGACCAGAGCGTCCGGTAGATCGCGATCGCGTCCTCCAGCTGCGCACCCGTCACGCGCGGCAGTCCCATCACGTCGAAGAGCAGGTCGAACCCGCGGCCCAGGCCGAACGCGTACCGGCCGCCGCTGAGGCGGTGCAGGGTGGTGGCCATCGTGGCGGTGACCAGCGGGTGCCGGGTGTTGTGGTTGGTGGCCGCCGTACCGATCCCGATCCGGCTGGACACGGCGGCCGCGGCGCCGGCCAGCACGCCCGCGTCCTTGACGTTGAACCGCTCGGAGAGGAACACGGCACCGAGACCCAGCTCCTCGGCGGTGCGCACCTCGTCCAGCAGGTCGGCAGGATTGGCCGTGTGCCCGGCGAGGCCGTAGCAGCCGAGCTCAGCCATCATCTGGGTGCTCGGCATCAGCCGAAGGCGCGCATGACGTGCGCGTGCAGGTCGGGGTAGCGCATCAGGTGTGCGCCCCCGTTGATGTCCAGGACCTCCCCCGTCACCCAGGCAGCGTTCGCGAGGTAGAGGGCGGCCTCGGCGATCTCGGCCGGGGTCCCGGCGCGGCCCAGTGGTGTGTTCGCCAGGTAGTCGTCCTCGATCCCGGCGATCTCCAGTGCGGGCGCGGTCAACGGCGTCGGGACCAGGCCGGGCGAGATCGCGTTCACCCGCACGCGACGGCCCGCCAGCTCGAGTGCGGTGACCTGCGTCAGCATCGCGAGCCCCGCCTTGGCCGAGCAGTACGCCGCCATCCCGGTCCCGGGCTGGCGGGCGTTCAGGGAGGTGAGCGAGATGATCGAGCCACCGTCGTCGACGAGGCGGCCTGCGTGCTTGAGCACGATGAAGGCGCCGGTGAGGCAGACGTCGACCACCCGCCGGAACTCCTCGACGGCGAGCTCGGTGACCAGCCCGAGAGTGCTGGACCCGGCACTGTTGACCACCAGGTCCAGCCTCCCCTCCCCCTCCCGGGTCTGTTCGAGGAAGCCGCTGACGCCCTCCTCGTCGGTCACGTCGACCGCTGGCGAGGTGGTCAGGTCGGCGACGTGGACGGCGTACCCCGCGGTGGTGAGCGCCTCGGCGATGGCCGCGCCGATGCCGGAGGCGCCGCCGAAGACGACCGCCACGCGCCGGGACTCGTCGCTCATGTCGGTCTGCTCCTCGCCATGTACCTGTTCCGGTTCCCGGGCTACATGGCCAGGAACAGGATCTCCTCGCGGGTGTACTCGCGCCCCTGGTGCTCGGCACCGAGGTGCTCCTGGGCGAGGACGACGAGCTCGTCCTCGGTCTCGCCGGTGATGGCCGTGCCGCAGGGACACGTCAGACGAAGTGACATGGCGACACCGTAGACACTGATCCGCGTTTTTGACAGATGTTGAAGAAATTCGACATCCGTCAACTTCATGTCTAGTCTCGTCCCGACATCACCCCTGGAGGTCGCCTGCATGTCCGCTCCCACCACCGCTGTCATCGGCGCGGGGATCAGCGGCCTGACGGCCGGCAAGATGCTCGACGACTACGGAGTGCCGTACACCTGCTTCGAGAGGTCCGACCGGGTCGGCGGCAACTGGGCCTTCGACAACCCCAACGGGCACAGCAGCGCCTACCGATCGCTGCACATCGACACCTCCAAGCACCAGCTGTCCTTCAAGGACTTCCCGATGCCGGAGGACTACCCCGACTTCCCGCACCACACGCAGATCAAGGACTACCTCGACGCCTACACCGACACCTTCGGCCTGCGCGAGCACATCGAGTTCGGCAACGGGGTCGAGCACGCCGAGCCGCTCGAGGGCGGTGGCTGGGAGATCACCGACCAGGCCGGCGACGTACGCCGCTTCGACCTGCTCGTCGTCGCCAACGGCCACCACTGGGACCCGCGGACGGCGGACTTCCCCGGGGAGTTCACCGGCGAGACGATCCACTCGCACGCGTACGTCGACCCGTGGAAACCGCTGCACCTGATGGACAAGCGGATCCTGGTCGTCGGCCTCGGCAACAGTGCCGCCGACATCACGGTCGAGCTGTCGCAACGGGCCATGCGCAACGAGGTCACCCTGTCGACGCGAAGCAGCGCCTGGATCGTGCCGAAGCTGGTCGGTGGCAAGGCGGCGGACATGAACTACCGCACCATCCCGCAGCTCCCTCTCTCGTGGCAGCGCAAGGTCGCCCAGTGGGGCCAGCGGTTCACCTACTCCGACCCGACGCTCTACGGGCTCCCCGCTCCCAACCACAAGTTCTTCGAGGCGCACCCGACCCAGTCCGGCGAGCTGCCGCTGCGGCTGAAGTCCGGTGACGTGACACCGAAGGGCAACATCGCCCGCCTCGACGGCGCCACCGTCCACTTCGAGGACGGCACCAGCTCGGACTTCGACGCGATCATCTACGCGACGGGCTACAACATCACCTTCCCGTTCTTCGACGAGAGCTTCATCAGCGCACCCGAGAACCAGATCCGACTGTTCAAGCGGATGTTCAAGCCCGGCATCGACGACCTGGTGTTCATGGGTTTCGCACAGGCCACGCCGACCCTGTTCCCGTTCGTCGAGGCGCAGGCGCGACTCCTGGGCGCGTACGCCGTGGGGCGCTACGCACCACCGGACGTCGCCGAGATGGAGCGGGTCATCGACGCCGACCACGCGCTCTACCTGGGCCACATGCTCGACCGACCGCGGCACACGCACCAGCTCGACTACTTCGTCTACGAGCACGACCTGCGCACCCGGGAGATCCCGGCCGGCATCGCCCGCGCACGCAGCGTGGTGCCGGCATGAGCCGCGCCGTACAGACGACCCGCGACCGACGGCCGCCGCAGAAGGGCGACCAGCGGCGCAGCGCCCTGCTCAAGTCGCTGGACCACCACCTGCAGGAGAGCAGCCTCGACACGATCAACATCGCCGACATCTCCCGACGGGCCGGGGTGACCCGCTCGGCGTTCTACTTCTACTTCGAGAACAAGGCCGCCGCCGTGGCCGCGTTGATGGAGGAGCTCTACGACGAGGTGTTCGCGGTCTCCAGGCTGCTCACCTCCTCGGCCGGCACCCCGAGCACGCGGATCGAGACGATGATCCTGGGGCTGTTCGAGGCGATGGAGCGGCACAAGCGGCTCTTCGCCGCGATGCTCGAGGCGCGCGCCACGAGTGAGGCCGTCCGCGACATGTGGGACGCCGACCGGCTCTCCTTCGTCACCCCGCTGGCCGAGATGATCCAGGGTGAGCGCGACGCGGGACGGGCGCCGGACGGCCCCGATCCGGTTGCCCTGGCCACGGTGCTCCTCGAGCTCAACGACCGCGCGCTCGAGCGCGTCGTACGTGGGAGCTCGCTGACCCTCGACGACCAGGTCGCGGCGGTCACGGCGATCTGGCTGCGGACGATCTACGGCACGATCGACACGGACGTGGTGGGGACCGAATGAAGTACGACGAAGTGGGGTTCACCTCCGAGGGGGTCGAGTGCGCGGGCTGGCACTTCACCGCCGCGAACGACGCCCTGGACACGCCAGCGGGACGACCTGTGGTGGTGATGGCCCACGGCCTGGCCGGCACCATGGACTCCGGCCTGGCGCCGTTCGCCGAGGCGCTCGCCTCAGCCGGTCTCGACGTGCTGGCCTTCGACTACCGCGGCTTCGGCGCGAGCCAGGGCACCCCGCGCCAGACCGTGAGCATGACCGGCCAGCTCGCGGACTACAGGGCCGCGATGGCCGCCGCCGCGCGGCTGCCCGGCGTGGACCCGCAACGGCTCGTCCTGTGGGGCGTCTCGCTGTCGGGCGGCCATGTCTTCGAGGCCGCAGCCGGGCGCGACGACGTCGCTGCGGTCGTCGCCCTCACGCCGCTGGTCGACGGGCTCGCCGCCGGAAGGCACGCGCTGGCCAGTCACACCAAGACCGAGATCCTGCGCTCCACCGTCGCGGGTCTCCGCGGCCGTACGGCGTCCCTCGTCGGACGCCCGGGGGTGACGATGCCGGTCGTCGGCCGGCCCGGTGAGCTGGCCGCGCTCACCCTCGACGGCTGCTACGAGGACTACCTCGCGATCGCCGGGCCTTCGTGGCGCAACGAGATCGATGCCTCGGTCGGGCTCGAGCTCGGCGGCCACCGACCCGCGAAGCAGGCCAAGCGGCTGACCTGTCCGGTGTTCGTGCAGATCGCGGACTTCGACCGCAGCGCTCCCCCGCACGCCTCCGCGAAGGCAGCCTTCGACGCCCGCGCCGAGGTGCGGCACTACCCGTGCGACCACTTCGACGTGTGGCCGGGGAAGCCGTGGTTCGACGCCGCCGCGTCCCACCAGGTGGCGTTCCTGACCCGCACGCTCAGGCCGGGCGACCCTTGCTGATCGTGTCCTCGACGATCGAGTTGAGGCGGGCACCCACCGGCCAGCCGGCGTAGTGGCACACGAAGATCACGATCTCGCGCAGCGCCTCGTCGTCGAGCTCGCCGTTCTGGTACGCCGCGGGCACCTGGATGCCGAGCACGTCGGCGCCGCCGTGGGTGGAGAGCATCCCGATCAGCAGCAGCCTGCGGTCTCGGTCGGAGAGGCCCGGCCGGTTCCAGATGTCGGCGAACAGGTGGTCGGCCGTGTAGCGGAAGAAGTCGCCCTCCCCGTCGCTCATCTCGAAGCCGTAGACCTGCTCCATCTTCTCCAGCCCGGCACGTCGCGCCTCGGGCAGTCCGTCGAACTTGTCGCTCATGATCCCTCTCCCGTCGTCGGCAGGCCGAGCCCCGGACCGAGTCTCTCGCGGGCCAGCCGAGCCAGGGGTACGTCGACACCCAGGCTGTCGGCCAGCTCGGTGGCGAAGCGCAGGTCCTTCTCGCCCAGGGCGAGCACGTGACCGAAGACGCCGTACCAGAAGTCGTCGGGCTCGAGCCGCGCCGTCGTGGCGCGGTGCATGATCGCTCCTGGCCCACCGGTGATCGCATCCGTGTGCCGGACCACCTCGCCGAGCGCCACCAGGTCGAGACCGGCCGCCTCGGCCAGGCGCTGTGCCTCTGTGGCGGCGGTGAACGACACGAAGTGCATCAGGTTGCGGGCCAGCTTGAACGTCGTGCCCGCACCCACCGGACCCGCGTGCACGACCTTGGAGCCCATCACCCCGAACGGCTCTGCGCAGGCCTCGAACGCCTCGTCGCTGCCGCCGACCATGATCGCCAGGGTGCCGTCGGCGGCACCCATCGCGCCGCCGCTGACCGGGGCGTCGACGACGTGCACGCCGTGACGCCCGGCGAGGTCCGCGAGGTCACCCGGAGTCGTCGGGGCCACGGTGGAGTGGATCGCCACGACGAGCCCCTCGCGCGCCGACCCCAGCACCTCGCCGAGCACCTCGCGCACCTGGTCGTCGTCGCGCACCATCACACAGACGAGGTCGACCGCGGACGCCAGCTCGGCGACGCTGCCGGCGACCTTCGCGCCCGCCGTCTCGAGCTCGGCCACCGGCTCGGGTGCGACGTCGAAGACGGTCAGGTCGACACCGGACGTCGCGAGCCGGAGCGCCATCGGCTTGCCGATGTTGCCGAGGCCGACGAAGCCGACCTTCACGAGCGGAACACCTGTCCCCCGTCGACCGCGATGATCTGGCCGGTCACCCAGGCCGACTCGTCCGACAGCAGGAACAGGCAGGCGCCGAGCATGTCCTCGGGCTGGCCCATCCGCTTGAGGGCCATCCCCTTGACCAGCTCCTTGGCCGCGTCGCCCGCCTGCGTGCGCGTGGCCTCCGTGTCCGTGGGGCCGGGCGCGATCGCGTTCACGCGGATGCCCATCCCGCCGAGCTCGTGCGCGAGCTGCTGGGTCAGCCCGTTGATGCCGACCTTGGCGAGGCCGTAGAAGCCGGAGTAGAGGTACGCCGCCGTCGAGCTCTGGTTGACGATCGAGCCACCGCCGCGTGCCTGCATGTGCGGGTAGACCGCGCGCGTCATGACGAGGGCGCCGTCCATGTTCACGCTCATGAACTTCTTGTAGTAGTCCCAGTCGACCGAGATCAGCAGGTCGAACTTCATCGCGCCGTAGATCGCGGCGTTGTTGACCAGCAGGTCGATCCCGCCGAGCTCCTCGACCGTCCGCGCGGCCATCGCCTCGGCCGACTCGGCGGAGGAGACGTCCGTGTGCACGAAGATCGCCCGCCCCCCGTCGGCCTCGATCTCCTCGACGACGTTCGCGCCCGACTCCTCGTTGACGTCGGCGACCACCACCGCGGCACCCTCGGCGGCCAGCCCGCGGGCGTACGCCGCCCCGATGCCCTGCGCCGCCCCGGTGACGACGGCGACCTTGTTCTCGAACCTCATCCACTCTCCTGGTCCTCGCCGAGACGTCGCAGATGAAACTGAACTCGGGAGTTCTCATTTTCATCTGCGACGCCTCGGCGGTGTTGGGGCTTTCATCTGTGACGTCTCGGCGGGATCTCATGCAGGTTCAGCGACGAGCTTGGTCTCGAGGTACTCCTCGAAGCCGGCGACGCCCATCTCGCGACCGATGCCGGACTGCTTGTAGCCGCCGAAGGGGGCGTCGGCGTTGAACCAGACACCGCCGTTGATCGCCAGCGTGCCGGTGCGGATCCGGGCGGCAACGGCCTTGGCTCGTTCCACCGAGCCCGAGTCGACCGAGCCGGAGAGGCCGTACGGCGAGTCGTTGGCGATCCGGACCGCGTCGTCGTCACCGTCGTGCGGGATCACCACGAGCACCGGTCCGAAGATCTCCTCGCGCGCGACCCGGGAGGTGTTGTCCAGCCCCGCGATCACGGTCGGCCGGATCCAGAAGCCCCCGTGGAGGTCGCCGTCCTTCGACTCGTCGACTCCGCCCCCGGTCGCGAAGGTGCCGCCGTCCGCGAGGGCCTGGTCGAGGTAGGCCAGGATCCGGTCGCGCTGCACCGGCGAGATCACCGGCCCGCAGACCGTGCCCGGGTCGGTGGGGTCGTTGGCGCCGAGCATCTCCATCGTCTCGGCGGCGACCTGCACCGCCTCGTCGTACCGCTCGCGCGGGACCAGCAAGCGCGTCGTCAGCGCACAGCCCTGGCCGGCGTGGATGCTCACCGCGAACGCCGTCGCTCCGACCGCGCCCTTCAGGTCGGCGTCGTCGAGCACGATCGCCGCCGACTTGCCGCCGAGCTCGAGGAAGACCTTCTTCAACGTCGGTGCGGCGGCGGCCATGATCGCGCGGCCGGTGTCGGTGGAGCCGGTGAACGAGACCAGGTCGACGCGGTCGTCGACGGTCAGCTGCGCGGCGACCGTGTTGTCCAGCGGGGTGACCACGTTGAACACACCGGGCGGGATGTCGGTGTGCTCCGCGACCAGGCGGCCCAGCTCGCAGGCGACCCACGGGGTGTCCGGTGCCGGCTTGAGCACGACCGTGTTGCCCGCTGCGAGCGCGGGACCGACCTTGGCCAGGTTGATCTGGTTGGGGAAGTTCCACGGCGTGATCGCGGCGACCAGGCCGACCGCCTCGCGACGGATCGTGCGCCGGGTCGAGATGCCCATCGGCTTCGCGACACCCAGGTCCGTCTCCCAGTCGTACGACGCGGCCAGCTCGACCGTCCAGGCGAACGACTGCACCGGCACGTCGTACTGCGGACCCGAGGTGAGGAACGCCGGCGCGCCGACCTCGGCCGTGGTGAGCGCGCGCATCTGCTCGGCGTTGTCGACCAGCGCCTGGTGCAGCTGGCGCAGGCAGTGCACCCGGAACTCGTGGTTCGTCGACCAGTCGGTCTCGTCGAAGGCGCGCCGGCCGGCGGCGATCGCTGCCTCCAGGTCGGCGGCCGTGGCGTCCGGGGCGACCCCGATCTCCTGCCCCGTGGCGGGGTTGAGGATCGGGAAGGTGCCACCGTCACTGGCCTCGACGAGCTTGCCGTCGATCAGCATCCGCGGCGCTGCCACTCCCTCGACGCTCATCCGTGCGACTCCTGGGTCACGTGCTCCCCCGCCTCGACGGGCGGCGGCCACACCGACGAGGGCAGGTCGGCGAGCCGGTAGTGCCCCGGCTGGTCCATCCCGTTCAGGTGCATCCGGTCGAGCAGACCCTGCGGTGCCTTGCCGGAGCCGGCGATCGCCAGGAACGTGTGCGCGGTCGAGCCGAGGTCGAACCAGTCGCGCTGCCAGGCGATGTGCAGCCCGTCCTCGCCGCTGCCGATCCCGAACCAGGAGCCACCGATGCCGAGGATCTCGTACTCGTGGCCGTTCTCGTCGTCGATCCCGGCCTTCTGCTTCCAGAAACCGATCACCATGCCGGACTTCTCGTCCATCACGGTGGCCATGTAGTCGTAGTGCCAGCCGTCGAGGCCGGCCATCTCGGTGCCCAACGCATAGGCGCGGATCTCCTCACGGCCCACGGCCATGAAGTGCTCGTCAGGGGTGTACATCCAGCCGTACGTCGCGTCCTCGGCGTAGTAGTCGGCCAGCGGGCTCCAGTTCTTGGTCTCCTCCGCGCGACGGTTGGCCTCCAGCCAGCGCCCCCAGAACTCCTCGAGCTCGTCTCTGCTGGTCGAACCCATCTCAGTCCTCCTCGATCGTCAAAGCCATGGCGGGGCAGTACCTCACGGCCGCCTCCACCTGCGAGCGGAGCGACTCGTCCGGCCGCTCCTGCAGTACGACGACCCGGTCGGCGTCCTCGTCGAAACCGAAGACGTCGGGAGCCTCCGACTGGCACATCTGGTGGCCCTGGCACAGGTCCAGGTCGGCGACCGCCCTCATCGGGATCGCCGCCGGTACTTCACCCGGCACGGCTGCTCGAGCTGGATCACCATCTTCGAGCAGTCGTCGCGGTAGGACTCCGAGGGCTGGCTGAGCTCGAACTCGTAGTCGCGCAGGATCACCGAGAAGATCGCCTTGAGCTGCATCATCGCGAAGGCGTTGCCGACGCAGCGGTGCCGACCGGCCCCGAAGGGGATCCACGTCCAGCGGTTGGTGAGGTCCTCCTGCCGGGGGTCGACGTAGCGGCCCGGGTCGAAGAGCAGCGGCTCGGGGAAGTCCTCGGGGATCCGGTTGGACACCTTCGGGGTGGCGCCGACCATGGTGCCGACCGGGACGGTGTGGCCGCCGATCTCGATCTCCTGCTTGGCCACGCGCAGCAGCAGGATCAGCGGCGGGTGCAGGCGCAGGGTCTCCTTGAGCGCAGCCTCCAGCCGCGGGATCGCGCGCAGCGCCTGGAACGAGACGGCCGAGCCATCGGCGTACAGGTCGTCGAGCTCGGCGGTGACGTCCTTGAGCACCTCGGGGTGGCGGAGCAGCTCGATCATCGTCCAGGCCGCGGTGCCGGACGAGGTGTGGTGCCCGGCGAACATCATCGAGATGAACATGCCGGTGATCTCGTCGGCGGAGAAGTGGTCGCTGCCGTCCTCGTCCTTGAGCGAGATCAGCACGTCGAGCAGGTCACGGTCCTCACGAGGGACCTTCCCTCGCACGTGTCGCTTGTCGATGATCGCCTGCACGAGGTCGACCAGCTGCAGTCGCGCCTGGTCACGCTGGTGGAAGCTCTCGATGTCGGCGTACGGGTCGACGAACGCAAGCGCGTCGGTGCCCTTCTCGAGCCGGTGGTAGTGCTGCGCGAAGCTGCTGTCGAGCTCCTCGCGGAACGGCTTGCCGATCAGGCACGAGGAGGTGGTGTAGATGGTCAGCTCGGCGAACCAGTCGAGCAGGTCGATCTCGCCCTCGTCCCCCCAGTCGGCAACCATCCGGCGGATCTCGTCCTCGATCGTGGCGGCGTGACCCTTCATCTGCTCGCCGCGCAGCGCCTGGTTCTTCAGCATCTCCTGGCGCCGCTCGGGTGAGGCGTCGAAGACCACGCCCTCGCCGAAGATCGGGGTCATGAACGGGTAGGCCTCGGCCTGGTCGAGCACGTCGTCGGGCGCCCGGAAGAACACCTCGTTGACCTCCGCACCCGAGACGAGCACCACGTCACGGTCGGCGAGCCGGAAGCGGCCGACGTCACCGCACTCGTCACGCACCCGCTGCAGCAGCCCGACCGGGTCGGTGCGCAGCTCCTGGAGGTGCCCGTGCGGGTCGTCGGGGTTGAGGCGGGAGACCTCTCGTACGTCGCTCATCAGTCCTCCAACGGCGCTTCGGGTGAGACTTCGATCAGGTTCAGGTGCACCCCGCGAGGCGCGGACACCACCGTGGTGATCGCGTCGGCGACGGCGGTGGGCTTGAGGAAGTGCGAGTGCCGCGCGAGGCCGAACCGGACCCACTGCTCGATCACCTCGCCGGCGGCCGCGTCGTCCCAGTCGGCGCCCATCTCGCTCCAGGTCGGCCCGGGGCGGACGATGCTGGCGCGCACGCCGGTGCCCTCGAGCTCCATCTGCATGGCCGTGGCGAGACCTTCGAGGCCCCACTTCCCGGCGGCGTACGACGACATGAACGGCCGCGCGCGCACCGCTACGTCGGAGGACACGAACACGAAGTCACCCCGGCGCCGCTCGACCATGGGCGGCACGAACGCCCGGACGAGGCGGTGCGCGCCGACGAGGTTGAGGTCGATCTCGTCGTCGAAGCGGTCGGAGTCGACCTCGTGGATCACGCCAGGTGACACCGCACCCGCGTTGGAGACGACCACCTCCACGTCGCCGAGGTCGGCGAGGACGGCGGCGGCGAACGCCTTCACGGAGATCGGGTCGCGCAGGTCGAGGGCGTGCACGACCGCCTCGCCACCGGCGTCCCGGATCTGGGTCGCGATCTCGTCGCATCGGTCGGTGCGGCGCGCGCCGAGGGCCACGGGATGGCCGGCCGCCGCCAGTGCCAGCGCGGTGGCGGCACCGATCCCCGAGGAGGCCCCCGTGACCACGGCGGGCCGGCGAGCGGGCTGGTCGTACTTGCCCATCAGCGCACCCCCACCGTCACCGGCAGCTGCGCGAAGCCACGAACGTTGGCGGAGTAGAACCGCACCGCCTTCGCGTGGTCCGCCTCGATGCTGCGCACCCGACGCACCAGCGTGCGGAGCACGACGCGCGCCTCCAGCCTGGCGAGGTTGGCGCCCAGGCAGAAGTGCCGCCCGCCGCCGAAGCTGAGCGTCTGCGCGAGCTCGCTGGAGTCGCGTCCGAGGTCGAACCGCTCGGGGTCGACGAACACGCGCTCGTCCCGGTTGGCGGCGCCGAGCAGGATCACCAGCTTCGACCCCGCGGGAGCAGTGACTCCGTGCAGGGAGAGGTCCTGCTCCAGCAGCCGCGCAAGGAGCTGGGTCGAGGTGTCGTAGCGCAGGGTCTCCTCGACCCATGCGTTCACCGGTGCGGTGTCGTCGGGGTCGGCGAAGACCTGGTCGCGCTGCTCCGGGTCGGCGGTGAGGTGGAAGACCGCGTTGCCCAGGAGCTTGGTGGTGGTCTCGTTGCCGGCCACCACCATCAGGAACAGGAACGCGATGATCTCCTGGTCGCTCATCCGGTCGCCGCCGTCCTCGACGGCCAGCAGTGCACTGGCCAGGTCGTCGGCCGGCTGCCGCCGCTTCTCCGCGAGCAGGTCGGCGTAGTAGCCGAACAGGGTCATCGCGGCCTCGATGCCGACGGCGGGCACGTCGCGCAGCCCGGGCTCGCGGTGGACGAGCAGGTCGGCCAGGCGGCGTACCTCGTCGCGGTCGGCCTCGGGGACCCCGAGCATCTCGGAGATCACGTCCATCGGCACCTTGCCGGCGAAGTCGGCCACCCAGTCGAAGCCGTCCGAGGACAGGCACTGGTCGAGGTAGTGGTCGGTGATCCGCTGGATCTGCGGCTCGAGTCCCGCCACCCGCCGGGGCGTGAAGCCCTTCGACACGAGCTTGCGCAGCCGCGTCTGCTCGGGCGGGTCCATCGCGAGGAACGACATGGTCGTGTGCGCGTGGGGCGTCCAGGCACTCGGGTCGAGGCTGACGCCCATCCGGTTGCTGAACACGCCATCGGTGCGCACGGCCTTGTGCACGTCGGCGTGCCGCGAGAGCACCCAGAAGTCGTGCTCCTCGACGTGGTGCAGCGGCGCCTCGTCACGCAGTCGGCGGTACGTCGGGTAGGGGTCGTCCTGGAGCGCGTAGTCGTAGGGGTCGAAGGACAGCGGCTCGACGCTCATGTGTTGCCCTTCATGATCACCGCAGCCACCGAGTCCAGCCGGTCTCCCATCTCGGTGTAGGTGAGCAGACCCATCCCGCCCTGCAGCAGCGCGCCCGAGAGCGCGAGCACGAGCGTCTCCACCAGGGCCGGCTCGGCGGCGTCCCCGAGCGCCACGGTGAACCGGTCGATGAACTCGCTGCCGATCTGGATCCGGAGCCGCTCCACGTTGGGGTCGGTGCTCAGCAACGCCGACGTCGCCGCCGCGGCCAGCTCGGGCGACTCCGCGAGCGACCGGGTCATCTGCCGCGTCACGCTCTGCACCCGCTCGAGCGGGGTGGTGCCGGCCGGCACGTCGGCACGCTGCTCGGCGAGGTGGCGCCAGAAGAGCTCGGCGAACAGGTGGTTCTTGGAGGCCAGGTAGGTGTACGCCGTGGCCGGCGAGACCTGGGCGCGGGTGGCGACGGTGCGGATCGTCAGGGCGTCGTGCCCGACCGCCCGCAGCTCGTCGGCGCCGGCCGTGAGCAGCTTCTCGACCGTGTCCGCCTGCCGCGCGTTGAGCTCGCGCCGCGGCATGGTGGACACCTGACTGGACATGTGTCCAATCTAGGGTCAGTGGTCGAGGCCGCGCAAGCCCCTGCGCTGGTCGGCATCGCGTTCGACCGACGTCAGCGAGCTCCTAGAAGGTCGCGCCCTTGCGCCACTCCATCTCCTGCAGCTCGAGCGTGTTGCCGTCGGGATCGGAGAAGCCTGCTCCCTTGACGCCTCCCCCGAAGTCCTGGATGTCGCCGATCTCGACGCCCCGGCTGACCAGCTCGGCATGCGCCTCGGCGATGTCCTCCACCGCCAGGTGCAGGCCTCTGACACTGCCGGGTTCCGCCTCGTACACCTCCAGGCCCGTCCCGAAGCCGACCGAACAGCCCGACCCCTCCGGGGTCAGCTGGACGATCCGGACCCCCTCGCTGGGCTGCACGTCGAAGTCCTTCGTGAAGCCGAGCTTGTCGGCATAGAAGGCGATCGCCCGGTCGACGTCCGTCACCGGGAGCGGGATCATTTCCAGCTTCATCTTCATCGGAGTCGCACTCCCTTGTGCTGTTGGCGTAGGTGCAGGTTGCTACGGCGCGCGTCGCATGGCGATGCCCATGGTGTCGACACCTCGCGCGACCCGAACTCATCGGTGAGCTTGTCGAAACCACTCCCGAGCCGGCCAGAAATTCTTTCGTGCGCGTCTCACAGAATGAGCAAAACCGCAGGTCAGAGGCCCTTTTCTGTCAGTGCTCGGTGCTTGGATTGACTCATGAGCAGCCAGCCGGTCGACCGCCTCCACCCGGTGCTCGACTTCGCCCACCGGCTGCGGGAGCGGCTCGACTCGATCGCCAAGGTGCCGCTCTGGTCGATGACTGAGGAGCAGCAGCGCAACGCGCTGACCACCCTCACCCACGCCCAGGCACAGCTCGACGCACTCAAGCTGGGACTGCTCGCGGAGGCCGACCGCTCCGGCGCCACCACCGAGACCGGTGCCGGGACGGCCGCTGACTGGATCGCGGTCGAAACCCGGCAGGTCCGCCGCGAAGCCCGCTCCGACCTCCGCCTCGCCGAAGCACTGGAGCGCCACGACGTGTTGTCGGCGGCGATGGCCGAGGGTCAGGTCAACACCGCCCAGGCCCGCGCGATCGTGGCCGCGCTCGACAAGCTGCCCACCACGGGAGAGTTCGCGGTCGACACCGAACAACGAGGAGCCGCCGAGACGCATCTGGTGGAGCTGGCTGAGCACCACGACGCGAAGGCACTACGCATCCTGGGCGGCCGGATCTTCGAGGTGATCGCCCCCGACCTCGCCGAGAGGTTCGACGGGAAAGCGCTCGAGGCCGAGGAAGCCCGCGCGCTGCGGCGGACGACGTTGACCATGTGGGAGGACGACGAAGGCACCTGCCACGGACGCTTCCGCATCCCCGCGCCTGCACGGGCAGATGCTGACCAAGATGATCCTCGCGATCAGCTCACCCAGTCGCGCTCCACCAACGACACACGCATCGTCGGGCATCGACCCCGACCTGCCCACCCCCGTCCGCCACGGCATCGCGCTGACCCAGCTGATCGAGACCTACCCCGCCGAGAAGCTGCCGAAGACCGGCGGCTGCTCCGCCACCGTGGTGGTCACCATGACCCTCGAACAACTCCTCGCCGACCTCGACCACGCCGGGGTCTGCACCCTGGACACCGGCGGCCGCATCTCCGCGAGCCGAGGCCCGCCGTCTCGCGTGCACCGCCGGGATCATCCCGGTCGTCCTCGGCGGAAAGAGCCAGCCCCTCGACGTCGGCCGCCGACGCCGGCTGCACACCGAAGCCATGCGAATCGCCATGGGCGTGCGCGACGGCGGCTGCACCGCGCAGGGCTGCGAAACACCTCCCGGCCTCTGCCACGCCCACCACGACAGACCGTGGTCCGCAGGCGGTCCGACCAGCGCGGACACCGGTCGCCTCCTCTGCCCGCACCATCACAGGCGGGTGCACGACCCGAAGTACGAGACCCGACACCTGCCTGGCGGCAAGGTCACCTTCCACCGGCGGACGTAGGAAGCCCCCAAGCGCCGCCACGCTGCTGGTGCTGCGACGACGCATGCACAGCCAGCACGAAGCCCCGCGACCGATGAGTTCCCATTGTCGGCGCGGTCGGTACACAGGAGATCGACACAGCTGATGGGAGGCTGACACCGTGCGGAAACTGATCTACTCGATGAACGCGACCCTGGACGGCTACATCGCCGCGACCGGCGACGACATCGGTTGGAGCTCGCCCAGTGCCGAGCTGCACCAGTGGTTCAACGACCGAGCCCGCGAGATCGGGGTCTCGCTGTACGGCCGCAAGCTGTGGGAACTGATGAGCGCGCACTGGCCGACCGCCGACCAGCAGCCGGACGCGACGCCCGTGGAGGTCGACTTCGCCCGCGTCTGGCAGAAGACGCCGAAGGTGGTGTTCTCCACGACGCTCGGCGAGGTCAGCGGGAACGCGCGCCTGGTCACCGGCGATGCCGTGGCCGAGATCACCCGGCTGAAGGCCGAGGACGGCGCCCCGATGGAGATCGGCGGCGCCACTCTCGCGGGCGCGGCGATGCGCGCCGGCCTGATCGACGAGTACCAGGTGGTCACGCACCCGGTGCTGGTCGGCGGCGGCACGCCGTTCTTCAGCGCGCTGGACACCTGGGTGAACCTGCGCCTCGTGGACACGAGAACCTTCCCGGACGGCGTGACCCTGTCCCACTACGAATCCAGGCGCTGACCCGTCCCACCATGACTGATGCCTGGCTGTCCGACACCCGCTCGTCGTACGACACCGATGCCAGCGGGTACGCCGAGAAGGTACGTGGACTGCTCGACGAGATGCCCTTCCTCCGGGCCAGCCTGACGCTGTTCGCCGAGCTGGTGGACGGCGCCGGAGGCGGGCCCGTTGCCGACGTGGGATGCGGGCCGGGGTACGTCACCGGCTACCTCCACGAGCTCGGGGTGGACGCCTTCGGGATCGACCTCTCGCCCGAGATGATCGCCATCGCGCGGCGCGACCATCCAGAGCTCCGCTTCGACGTCGGGACGATGACCGAACTCGACCTGGCGGACGACTCGGTCATGGGAATCGTCGCGTTCTGGTCCGTCATCCACGTGCCGGACCACGCCGTGCCCACCGTGTTCGAGCAGTTCCGTCGAGTACTGCGACCACGGGGCCTGCTCCTGGTCGGCTTCCACGTCGGCGACGAGACGCGTCACACCTCCGAGGGCTACACAGGCCGTCCGATCAACGTCGACAGCCACCGTCGTCGACCGGGCACGATCTCGGGTTGGCTCCGCGAAGCCGGGTTCACGATCGAGGCCGAGCTGGTCCTCAGACCCGACGACGATGTCCCCGGGGCCGTCGTCTTCGCGCGCAGCTCCTGACCCGTCCTGACCCGGCGATCGGCCATGTGCGGACGTCCTCGGCCTGATCGATCTCCCAACACCTCTCCGGGACGCCACTACGCTGCTGCCGTGCACCCACCGGAAGGCCGGCGCCCGGCTTGGACCTACGCATGGTGGGTCGTCGTCGGCGGCGTGATCGGCCTCGGGCTCGTGGGAATCCTGACCATCGGCATCTTCCTCCTGCCGGTCGGTCTCGTGCTCCTCACGGTCGGGCTGGTCCATCCGAAGCTGAGAAATGAATCGGCAGTGGCGTCGCTGGCCGGCTTGGGGCTGCCAGCCCTGTACGTGGCCTGGCTCAATCGGGACGGCCCAGGGTCGGTCTGCACCTCGGACGGGGTCACCTGCGCGGATCAGTGGAGCCCGTGGCCCTTCGTTGCTGTGGCTGTGGCCCTGCTGGTCGCATCCGTCGTGCTCCTCCAGCTGATCAGAAGATCTCTTCGATGAACTCGACCCAGTCGGCGACGGCACCCTGGCTCCCAGCGGTCTCACCGATCGACCTCTGCCACGCCTTCCGCGCGTCCTGGTCGCGGCCGCGCATGATCAGGAACGTCGGGGTCGGGGGGATCCAGCCGACCTGCCTGGCCATTCCCTGGTCGTCCCGGACGGCCCAGTGCTCAATGACCTGACCGTCCACATCCGCAGCACCATGCTCAGGTGAGCGCTGCCGCAGCGGAAGTGCCCGCCGCGACGTACGCCGTCCCGCGGGCCTCGCGCGCCCAGAGCTCCTCGCCGTCGCCGGCCGTCGCCCCCTGGGCCACCAGCTCGCGCTTGAGCACCTTGTTCGTCGCCGTGCTCGGCAGCCCGTCCGCGATCCGCACGTAGCGCGGCCAGGCCTTGGGCGAGAGGTCCTCCTGGGCAGCCAGGAAGGCCTCCAGCTCCTCGGGAGTCAGCGTCGCCTCGTCGCGCAGCACGATCGCGGCCATCAGCTGGTCGCCGACGTGCTCGTCCGGGACGGCGTACACCGCGACCTGGTTGATCGCGTCCAGCCGCGTCAGGATCCGCTCCACCGGGGCCGCCGCGATGTTCTCGCCGTCGACCCGCATCCAGTCGGCGGTGCGGCCGGCGAGGTAGATCCAGCCGTCGGCGTCGCGGTAGGCCAGGTCGCCGGACCAGTACATGCCGTGCCGCATCCGCTCCTGGTTGGCCTGCTCGTCGTTGTAGTAGCCCTGGAAGTAGCCGGCGCCCTGGGTGTTGACCAGCTCCCCCACCGCCTCGTCGGCGTTCGCCAGCGCGCCGTGCTCGTCGAAGACCGCGACGGCGCACTCGGTGACCGTCTCGGAGTCGTAGACGGCGACTCCCTCGAACCCCTTCCCGATCGAACCCTGGGGCGTGCCTGCCTCCCGCGTGATGATCACGGCGAGCTCGGTCGAGCCGAAGCCGTCCATCACGGTGCAGTCGAACCGGCGGGTGAACTCGTCGATGTCCCGGTCGCCGGCCTCGTTGCCGAAGGCCACCCGCAGCGGGTTGTCGGCGTCGTCAGGCTGCTCGGGGGTGGCGAGGACGTAGGCGAGCGGCTTGCCGACGTAGTTCATGTACGTCGCGCCGTAGCGGCGCACGTCCGCGAGGAAGGCCGACGCCGAGAACTTCGCCGGCGCCATCGCGGCCCCGCTCGCGAGCGCCACCGCCCAGCCGGCGACGACCGCGTTGGAGTGGAACAGCGGCATCGAGAGGTAGCAGACGTCGTCGGGCGTCATCGCGAACCGCTCGACGAGGTTGAGCCCGGAGAAGAGCACCATCAGGTGGGCCACCTGCACTGCCTTGGGGTCACCGCTCGTTCCCGAGGTGAAGATCATCATGAAGGTGTCCATCGCCTCGACCTCGCGGTGCGGCACCAGCTCCCCCGCCCCGGTCACGTGCTGGGCGAGCAGGTCGGCCCACTCCTGGGTCGAGGTGTCGAGCACGCGCACGTCGCCGAGGTCCAGGCCCTCGAGGAGGTGGCGGTGCTCGGCGTCGGTGACGAGGAGCTGGCACTCGGCGCGGCGTACGTCGGCAAGGAGACCGGCGCCGCGACGGGTGGTGTTGATGCCGCAGAGCACGTAGCCACCGAGCCCGGCGGCGGCCATCGCCCGGAGCATGTCCGGGGTGTTGCCCAGCAGCGCGCCGACGTGGAGCGGTCGCTCGGGGTCCGCGAGGGCGATCAGGGCGGCCGCCTCGGAGGACGCCTCGGCGACGTGCTCGCGCCAGGTCCACACCCGGTCGCCGTACTTCACGCCCGGGGTGTCGTCCTCCGCTCGCTCTCGGAGCAGCTGCTGCACGTTCTCGGCCACGTGACCTCCAGGTCGGTTTTGACGCGTGTCAAACTACGAGAGTACGTGGTAGAACTGCAACCGGTTCTAGCCGGGAGGGAGGCACGGATGACCAGTCGGTACGCCGCCCTCTCGCGCGCCGAGCTCGCCCGCCTCGTGCCCGAGCTGCTGCTCTCCGGGCAGCTGATCGACCGCTCCGGGATGGCGTGGTGCATCGCCGCCTGGGGTCGCGAGGAGATGGCCCAGGTCGCCATCGAGGAGTGGGCCGCGGCCTCGCCCGTCTACACCAAGCGGATGCAGCGCGCGCTCGGCTACGAAGGCACCGACGTGGTGACGATCTTCAAGGGGCTCCAGCTCGACATCGGCGCCCCGCCGCAGTTCATGGACTTTCGCTACACGGTGCACGACCCCTGGCACGGCGAGTTCCACCTCGACCACTGCGGCGCCCTGATGGACGTCGAGCCGATGGGGCCGTCGTACGTCACCTCGATGTGCCACGACATCGAGGATCCCACGTTCGACGCGACCGCGGTCGCCACGAACCCGAGAGCGCAGGTGCGGCCGATCCACCGGCCGCCGCGAGCCTCGACCGACCAGCACCCGCACTGCGCGTGGACGGTGATCATCGACGACTCCTACCCCGAGGTGAGCGCCACCGACGCGTGCCGGGAGCTCCGGTCCAGCCGGGCCGCTCTCTGGGAGCTGGACCCGATCACCGACGGCGACGGCGCCGCCGACTACTCCGGCCCGCTGCTCGGCGACCTCGACTTCGGCGCGTTCTCCCACTCCGCGCTGGTCCGTATCGCCGACGAGGTGGTGCTGCAGATGCACCTGCTCGACCTCGGGTTCGTGCGCGCCCTGCGTCAGCGCGCCGAGGAGGAGCAGGTGCGGGAGATCGCCACCAAGCAGCTCACCGGCATCGCCGGGATCAGTGCCGAACGGATCCATCGCGAGCTCGGACTTCCCGGTGGCATCGAGGGCGCGCTCCGGGTCCTCGAGCTGCACCCGCTGCTCAACCCGGCCGGCTACGTCGAGGCCGACTTCGGGGCCGGGACGATCCGCGTGAGCGGGAGCCCGGCCCACGAGGACGGCGGCTGGATCAGCCTCTGCGGGCCCGGGTCATTGCGTCCGCTGCAGGCGATCGTGCGGGCAGTCGACCCACGGCTCGACGTCGAGCTCGAGGGGACCGGCACCGACTGGACGGCGCGGATCGTGGAGCGCAACGAGCCGGCCCGGGAGTTCGACGAGGTCGCGGTGACCAGGATCAGCACGGGCGCGGAGTTCCGCTTCGAGCCGCGCCTCTCGCTGCCGATCACGCCCGTCTGAGGTGGCGACGGCGGCGCGGATCAGGTAGAACACGTTCTAGGTTTCGGGTTTCGACAGGCTCAACCAACGGTGGTTCCGGTCCCAGGGAAGGTGCATCGATGACGTCGTTCGTCACGCGGTTCGACTTCCGGGCGCCGGGAGCCGACGCCGATGCGCGCCGCGAGCTCTACGAGCGGGCCCTGGAGCAGTCGGCGTACGTCGACGCGCACGGCCAGGACGCGCTGATGCTCTCCGAGCACCACGCCTCCGACGACGGCTACCTGCCCAGCCCGCTGATCGTGGCGGCCGCCGTGTCCGCCCGGACCAAGCGGATCCCGATCACCGTCTCGGCGTTGCTGGTGAACCTGTACGAGCCGCTCAAGCTCGCCGAGGACATCTCCGTGCTCGACCACCTCAGTGGCGGGCGGGTGAGCTTCACCCTCGGGCTCGGCTACCGCCGGGAGGAGTACGACCTCTTCGACCGGCCCTGGGAGACCCGAGGCGCCGACATCGAGGAGAAGATCGAGCTGCTCCTCGCCCTGTGGCAGGGCAGCGAGGTCGTCCACGACGGCCGCGTCCTGAAGATCACCCCGATGCCGCTCACCCGGCCGCACCCCTTCCTGTTCTACGGCGGCGGCTCCCCCGCGGCCGCTCGCCGGGCCGCGAGGCTGGGGCTCGGCTTCCAGCCGCAGTCCGCCGACAAGGCACTGCGCGACCTCTACCTCGCCGAGTGCGAGCGCCTCGGCCGCGAGCCGGGCTTCGTGATGCTGCCGCCACCCGGTCCGGTCAACGTCTTCTGCTCCGACGACCCCGACCACTTCTGGGGGACGTACGGCGAGTACCTGCTCGCCGACGCCGTCGCCTACCGCTCGTGGGCCAACGAGATGAACTCCGTCGTCCTCGACGACGCCACCACGGTCGAGGAGCTGCGCACCGGTGACCGCTACGCCGTGCTCACCCCCGACGACCTGATCCAGAAGTGCCGTGATCGCGAGATCCGGATGGTCTCCAGCCATCCGCTGTGTGCCGGACTGCCGTCGGAGCCTTCATGGGAGAGTCTCCGGCTGGTCTGCGAGAAGGTGCTGCCGGCACTCCGACCTGACGTCCACACCCCGTAGGAGAGATGCGATGCCCGACGCTGTCCCCCTCACCGACCTGACCGAGTGGTCGGACGAGGTCGACGTGCTCGTGCTCGGCGCCGGGATGGCCGGGGTCAGCGCGGCGATCGAGGCCGCCACGTCCGGCGCCCGCGTGCTCGTGATCGATCGCGGCGGCCACCTCACCTGCACCAGTGCGATGGCCGGCGGCCACTTCTACCTCGGCGGCGGCACGGCCGTGCAGCAGGCGACCGGCTGGGACGACTCCCCCGCGGAGATGGCGAAGTACCTCGAGCAGATGAGTCCGGACTGCGACCCGGAGAAGATCCGTCTCTACGCCGAGGGAAGCGTCGAGCACTTCGACTGGCTGGAGTCGCTGGGCTTCGAGTTCGAGCGGTCGTTCTACCCGCACAAGGCGGTCGTGCAGCCGGGCACCGAGGGCGTGATGTTCACCGGCAACGAGAAGTGCTGGCCGTTCAAGGACCTCGCGAAGCCCGCACCGCGCGGGCACAAGCCACCGGTCGAGGGCGACCTCGGGGGCGCCTCGATGGTCGTGGACCTCGCGCTGAAGAAGCTCGAGGCGTTGGGGGTCGAGGTGCGCTACGACACCGGGGCCACGGCGTTGGTGGTGGACGGAGACTCCGTTGCCGGTGCCACCTGGAAGAGGTACGACGAGACCGGCGCGATCAAGGCGGGTGCGGTCGTCATCGCGGCGGGCGGGTTCGTGCTCAACCCGGAGATGGTCGAGACCTACGCCCCGCAGCTGGGTGCGCTGTTCCAGCGCGGGATGGCGCTCGGCAACACCTACGACGACGGGCTCGGGATCCGCCTCGGCGAGTCCGCGGGTGGCGTCGCCGACCACATGGAAGGCGCCTTCTTCACCGGTCCGTTCTACCCGCCCGAGGAGATCCTGCGCGGCATCGTGGTGAACAAGCTCGGCCAGCGCTTCGTCGGCGAGGACGTCTACCACTCGCGGATGTCGGCGTTCGTCTTCGACCAGCCCGATCAGACGGCCTGGCTGATCCTGGACTCCGAGACGATGCGCGAGCCGGCGTACGGCTTCCAGCCGCTGGTCGACGGCTGGGAGACGATCGAGGAGATGGAGGCCGGGCTCGGCATCCCTGACGGAGCGCTCGTCGAGACCATGACGGCGTACAGCAAGCACGCGGCCGATGGCGAGGACCCGACGTTCCACAAGGGCAGCGACTACCTCGTGCCGCTCGACCAGGGTCCGTGGGGCGCCTACGACCTGACGCCGGGCGCGTGCTTCTACGCGGGGTTCAGCTGCGGCGGTCTGCGGGTCGACCCGGACGGTCGGCTGCTGCGCGAGGACGGTCGGGTGATCGAGGGCGGGTACGCCGCCGGGGCGTGTGCCTCGAACATCGCGGTCGACGGGCGCGGCTACTCCTCGGGCACGCAGCTCGGCGAGGCCTCCTTCTTCGGGCGACGAGCCGGTCGGCACGCGGCGGGACAGGCGTCGTGACCACCGAGCTGCCGTCCGGCTGGGTCTTCGACGACACCAGCGCCGAGGAGGTCGAGCGCCAGCGCGCCGTCTACGAGCCCTTCACGAACCGGCTGCGCGAGCTGGTCGACCTCGGCATCCGTAGCGAGGTCGACCTCGCCACCGTGAGCGAGGCTCAGCTGCACCTCGAGGCGGCGATCGAGCTGCTCGAGGAGAAGACGATCGAGGGCGGGTACGGCGTCCGCATCGGCGACGGCTTCGGCCGCAACTGGGGCAACGCGATCATGGGCCTGCGCAACGCCATCGCTCCCCCGTTGGCCATCGAGACCGACGGGGTCAGCAGGTCGTGGGTCGACTTCGAGCTGGGCGCGCCCTACGAGGGGCCGCCCACGTTCGTGCACGGCGGAGTCCTCTCACTGATCCTCGACCACGTCTTCGGTGCCGCGGCCGGCGCCGACCACACTCCCCACATGACCGGCACGCTGACCCTGCGCTACGAGCGCGCGACCCGCCTCCACGTGCCCCTGCGAGCCGAGGCATGGATCGACCGCAAGGAGGGACGCAAGTCGTTCGTGGTCGGGTTCGTCGCCGACGAGGAAGGGCACACCGTCGAGGCCGAGGGCGTCTTCATCCAGCCGCGGAAGTGGGGAGGATGAGCCGGATCCGCGTCGTCCAGTGGGCCACCGGCGGCGTGGGGCGGGCCTCGGTCGAGGCGATCCTGCGTCATCCCGAGCTCGAGCTCGTCGGCTGCTGGGTGCACGCAGCCGACAAGCACGGCCAGGACGTCGGCGAGATCGTCGGCATCGGCCCGATCGGCGTCACGGCGACCACGGACACCGACGAGATCCTGGCGCTGGACGCGGACGCCGTCGTCTACGCGCCGATCCTGCCCAACGGCAAGGAGGTCGCCGCGCTGCTCGCCTCGGGCAAGAACGTGGTGACTCCCGTCGGCTGGTTCTACCCCGAGCCCGGGCGCACCGACCGGATCGACGAGGCCTGCCGGCTGGGCGGTACGACGCTGCACGGCACCGGCATCAACCCCGGCGGCGCCACCGACCTGCACCCGATCCTGTTCTCCTCGCTGAGCTCGGCGGTCACCTTCGTCCGCGGCGAGGAGTTCACCGACATCCGCAGCTATGCGGCGCCGGACGTGCTGCGCGGGTTCATGGGCTTCGGCGGGACGCCCGAGGAGTCGATGCAGGGACCGATGCTCCAGATGCTCTCCGGCGGGTTCCTCCAGTCGGTGCGGATGTGCCTGGACGCCCTCGGGTTCGCCGAGGCGGAGATCGTGCCGACGCAGGAGGTCGCCGTCGCGTCGGCCCGGATCGAGGAGACGCCGATCGGACCGATCGATCCCGGTCAGGTCGCAGCGCGGCGGTTCGCGTGGGAGGCGAAGATCGGCGAGGGGGTCGTCGTACGTGTGGCGGTGAACTGGCTGATGGGTGAGGAGCACCTCGACCCGCCCTGGACGCTCGGGCCCGAGGGGCAGCGCTTACGAGGTCGAGGTACAGGGAGACCCGGACACCTTCGCGGTGATCCACGGCTGGCACCCCACCTCGATCGAGGCCGGCCTGGTCCGCAATCCCGGCATCGTCGTCACCGCGGCGCACTGCGTGAACTCGATCCCCTACGTCGTGGCCGCCGAGCCCGGCATCAAGACCTACCTCGACCTGCCGCTGATCGCCGGCCGAGCGCACCCCGACCTGGCTCGTCCGTTGGAGGGAGCAGCTCGTGACGCTCGTATGACCTCGTCGTGGTCGGCTCCGGCGGCGGCGCGCTGACCGGGGCTGCCCTGGCCGCGAAGGCCGGACTCTCGGTCGTCGTGCTGGAGAAGACCGACCTGTGCGGCGGCACCTCGGCGTACTCCGGCGGCGCCTGCTGGCTCCCCGGCAGCGACGTCCAGCAGCGCGCGTCGATCCCCGACTCGACGGAGTCCGCGCGCGAGTACCTCGGAGCCGTGCTGCAGGGCGTCGACCCGGTCAAGGTCGAGGCGTTCCTCGCGACCGCGCCCGAGCTGGTGGCCGCCCTGGAGGCGGACGACGACTTCGCGTTCGAGTGGCTGCCGTTCCCGGAGTACTACGCGGCGCCGGGCCGGGTCCCGTGGGGGCGCTCGATCCAGCCGACCTCGATCCTGCGCACCGACCTGCCTCCTGCGGTGGCGCCCCTCGTGCGACCGCCCGTGGAGCGCGACCGTGTCGGCGAGGGTGGCCGGCGCACGCTGACCGGCGGCCAGGCGCTCGTCGCCCGACTGCTGACGATGATCCTGCGCGACGGCGGCGTCGTACGCACCGGACACTGCGTGACCTCCCTCCTCACCGAGGGTGACCGCGTCGTGGGGGTGGTCGCCGACACCGCCGACGGGCCGGTCGAGATCACCGCGACGCATGGTGTGCTGATCGCCTCGGGAGGCTTCGAGGGCGACGAGACGCTGCGCGAGAAGAACGGCGTCCCGGGTCACGCCGACTGGTCGATGGCGCCACGAGGAACCAACACCGGCGAGCCGATCGCGGCTGCCGAGGCGGTCGGCGCCGCGACCGCTCTGCTCGACCAGGGCTGGTTCTGCCCGGGGCTGCTGCAGGTCGACGGGCGCGGCTCGTTCACCCTCGGCTTCCGCGGCGGCCTGATGGTGGACGCGACCGGACGCCGCTACGCCAACGAGTGCCTGCCCTACGACCGGTTCGGTCGCGAGATGGCGAAGGCTGCCGAGCGGGTGCCGTCGTGGTTCGTCTTCGACAGCCGCGAGGGCGGGAAGCTGCCGGCGATCTCGATGCCGGAGGGCGACCCGGCCGAACACCTCGCGCACGGCACGTGGGTGCAGGCGGAGACCGTTGCGGCCCTCGCCGACGCGATGGGGGTTCCGGCGGACGCGCTCGTCGAGACCGTCGAGCGGTTCAACGGCTTCGCCGCTGCCGGTTCCGATGACGACTTCGGCCGGGGCAACGACGAGTACGACACCTTCTTCGCCGGTGGGGGCGGCCCCGAGACCGTGCTGCTGCCGCTGGCGCGGGCGCCGTACTTCGCCGCGAAGTTCGTCCTGTCCGACCTCGGCACCAAGGGCGGCCTGGTCACCGACGCGTCCGGTCGCGTGCTTCGCGAGGACGGCTCGTCGATCGACGGCCTCTACGCCACCAGCAACTCGACGGCCAACATGGCCGGCGCGTTCTACCCCGGCCCCGGCATCCCGCTCGGCACCGCGATGGTGTTCGCGTCGCGCGCTGTCGACCACCTCCTGGAGAGAGAAGAAACCGCATGAGGCACGGCATCGTCCTGTTCACCAGCGACCGCGGGAGCACGCCCGCGCAGGTGGCCGTCGCCGCCGAGGAGCACGGCTTCGACACGTTCTACGTGCCCGAGCACACGCACATCCCGGTGCGACGCGACGCCGCCCACCCCGGCACGGGCGACGAGACGCTGCCCGACGACCGCTACGCGCGCACCCTCGACCCGTGGGTCTCGCTGGCGACCGCTGCCCAGGTGACCTCGCGGATCCGCCTGTCCACCGCGGTCGCGCTGCCGGTCGAGTCCGACCCGATCACGCTGGCCAAGTCGATCGCCACGCTGGACCACCTCTCCGGCGGTCGCGTCACGATCGGCGCCGGCTTCGGCTGGAACACCGACGAGCTCACCGACCACCACGTCCCCGCAGGGAAGCGGCGTACGGTCCTGCGCGAGTACGTCGAGGCGATGCGCGCGCTGTGGACCCAGGACGAGGCCGCCTACGACGGGGAGTTCGTCACGTTCGGCCCCTCGTGGGCCTACCCGAAGCCGGCCCAGTCGCACATCCCACTGGTGATCGGCGCCGGCGGCGGACCCAAGACCTTCGCCTGGATCGCTCGCACCGCCGACGGCTGGATGACCACGCCGATCGAGAGCGACATCGCCGGCAAGGCCGACGACCTCCGCGCCGCGTGGTCGGCCGCCGGCCGTTCGGGCGAGCCGCAGATCCACGCCCTCGCCGTCTCCAAACCCACCCCGGAGCTGCTCTCGACGTGGGAGGACGCCGGCGTCACCGACGCCATCTGGGGCCTCCCCGACAAGCCCCACGACGAGATCGTCGCCTTCCTCGGCCGGCACGCGGAGCGCCTCGGCATCTGACGTGCCGCCTTCGGTGGTTGAGGAGCGAGCGCAGCGAGCGTCTCGAAACCACCCGGTCAAGGCCTCTGCGGTTTCGAGACGGGCCTGGCTGCCCTCCTCAACCAGCGGTCGTGGTCAGCTGCTCCACCAGCTCCTCGACCGAGGTGACCGGGCGCTGGCAGACCAGGTGGCGGCAGACGTACGCCGCGGGTCGGCCGTCGACGAGGTCGCGGTCGGCCATCAGCGGGATCGTGCTGGTCCCCGGCTCGGCGGCCACGACGACCGACCCGAGGGGTGCGTGCCGGCGCGCCGTCTGTTCGAGGAGATCCCGCTCGGCTCCCGCGGGACCGACGACGGCCACCTCGACCGGACCGTCGAGGGCGGTCTGGGCCGCGGCAAGACCCCAGCCGGCGAAGCGCGGTGAGGAGTCGGCGATCCGGCGCGTGACCAGCAGGGCTCGCTCGGCGGCGTCGCGGTGGGGGCCCGATCCGGTGAGGGCGGCGTACGAGAGGAGGGCGTGCAGCACCGCCGAGTGGCCGCTCGGGTAGGCGTTGTCCGAGGGGTCGCGCGGCCGGGCCAGCAGCGCCTCGGCGTCGTCGGCGGTGTCGTGGAACCCGCCGTCCTCGGCCGCGAAGCGCGCGAGCACGACGTCGAGCAGCTGGCCCGCCCGGCCGACCCACACGCCGTCACCCGTGGCACACGCCAAGGAGAGGAACCCGCTCGCGACGCAGCCGTAGTCCTCGAGCACGCCCGCGTGCGAGCCGGCCACGCTGTCGCGGGAGACGCGCAGGAGCCGCCCGGCCCGCAGGTGTACGCCGGCCAGGAACTCGCCGCACCGCACCGCGGCCTCGACCAGCTCCGGGTCACCGAGCAAGGTGCCCGCCTCGACCAGGCCGGTGATCGCCAGCCCGTTCCAGGCAGCCACCACCTTGTCGTCGCGATCGGGCCGCACCCGGTCGGCACGGGCCGCGAGCAGGCGAGCACGGACGGACTCCCACCGTGACGGGTCGTCCGGCTGCTCGAGCAGCTGCAGGGTCGAGCTGCCGTTCTCGAACGTGCCGCGCTCCGTCACGGTCAACAGAGTTGCGGCCCAGGCTCCGTCGTCGGGACCGAGCACCTCGACGAGCTGTGCGGGGGTCCAGACGTAGAAGGTGCCCTCCTCGCCCTCCGAGTCGGCGTCGAGCGCGGAGGCGAACGCACCCTCGTCGGTCAGCAGCTCCGACAACATGAAACGCGCGATCCCGCGGGCCACCTCGGCGGCCTGCGCGTCGTCGTACCGAGACGCCCAGTGCGCGTAGACCGACAGCAGCTGCGCGTTGTCGTAGAGCATCTTCTCGAAGTGCGGCACCACCCAGGCCCGGTCGACGCCGTAGCGCGCGAACCCACCGGCCAGCTGGTCGTGGATCCCGCCGGCCGCCATCGCGGCGAGCGACTTCCCGGCCATCCGCATCGCCGTCTCGCCCACCCCCGACGACGTCGGCACCCGCAGCAGGAACTCGAGCACCATCGACGGCGGGAACTTCGGCGCGGTCCCGAACCCGCCCCACTCCGCGTCGAAGTCACGCTGCAGCGAGGTCACCGCCGCGTCGAGAGCGGTCTGGTCGAAGGCGACACCACCCGAGAGCTCGACCGACCGGGTCAGCGCCTCCCTGATGCGGCCGGCGGACGCCGACACCTCGTCGGCGCGGTTGGTCCACGCGTCGTCGATCGCCGCCAGCAGCTGCGTGAAGCTGGGCTGACCGTGCCGCGGCTGGTCGGGGAAGTAGGTGCCGGCGAAGAACGGGCTGCCCTCGTGGTCGAGCACGCACGTCATCGGCCAGCCGCCCTGCCCGGTCATCGCGACGGTCGCCTGCATGTAGACCGCGTCGACGTCGGGCCGCTCCTCCCGGTCGACCTTGATGCTGACGTAGTGCTCGTTCAGGTACGCCGCAGTCGCCTCGTCCTCGAACGACTCGTGCGCCATCACGTGGCACCAGTGGCAGGCGGCGTACCCGACGCTCAGCAGGATCGGTGCATCACGACGCTTCGCCTCGGCGAACGCCTCGGGTCCCCACTCCCACCAATCCACCGGATTCTCCGCGTGTTGGAGCAGATAGGGGCTTGTTGCCGAGGCGAGGCGGTTGGCCATTTCCTGTGACTCCTGACGAGTGGCACGTGCATCATTTCTCCTCGAGTGATGCACGAGAGTGATGCATGACGGATCTGCGCCGGGCTTCTCCGCCGGCCCGGTGCCACCAGCCTAGGAGGCGGCCTCGTGGCCACACGCCCTCAACCGAAGCTGCTCGCGCAGGGCAAGCCGCGCACGCTCGGCGGCGCGACACGTGGTTGCTGGGTGCGGCTCTACGCTCCCGGCTCGGGCACCAACAAGTACCAGGTCTACTTCCGGGCTCCGGCGGGCGAGGGCGGGCCGTGGGAGCGCGTGCTGCGACGGGCGACCTCCGAGGAAGAGGCGCGCAAGATCTTCGCGCAGGCGAGGCCGCGCTCGACACCGAGTCGGCGACGCCGGCGGGCGCCGACATCCGGGCTCGCGGACGATCCGGATGCTCGGTGAGGCAGCCACAACCTCAACAACTTCACGTAGGCTAACCGGTCAAGTTGTCGTGGTCCTACTAGTTTGGCCAGAACGCGACAACTTCGCCGAGCCCGGAAGGACTTACAGCGACATGGCCCGCGGACGCCCCTCACGCCAGACCGTCTACAACCAGCTCGACAGGCGATCGGGCCGACACTGCCGGACCCGCTCCCTGCGGCACCAGGTCCTGCGGCGGCGGACGCCAAGCAGTTGTGTGATCTGGGCCACCTACAACGAACTGTGGCACCAGGAGGCGCACCACTCCACCGCACTCGAAGGAAACACCCTCATCCTCAACGAGGTTCGCAAGCTGCTCGAGGAGGGCAGGGCGGTCGGCTCCAAGGAGCTCAAGGAGTACATGGAGGTCATCGGCTACGGCGCGGCGGCCAAGTGGGTATACGGCCAGGCGATGGAGCCGGGTGACTGGACGACGGGTGACCTCCTGAGCATCCAGGAGGTACGCACGGTTCACTACGAGGCGATGACGCCCGTGTGGAACGTCGCTCCACATCCCAACGCGACTCCCGCAGAGACGCCCGGCAACTGGCGCCAGCACGACATCCAGCCGTTCCCCGAGGGAATGACGCCGCCACCGTTTCCCGAGGTGGACCACCGCATGAGCGACTGGGTGGCGCAGGTGAACCGGCTGCGCGAGCCCGATGAAATCCCCTTCCCGGAGCCCCGGCGACTGGCCCAGGTGCACAACGAGTTCGAGAGGATCCACCCGTACCTCGACGGCAACGGCCGCGCGGGACGGCTGCTGCTCAACCTCCTGCTGGTTCGCCTGGGCTACCCACCGGCCATCGTCTTCAAGAACGAACGCACGAGGTATCTGAAGGCGATGCGCACGGCCGACAAGGGCGAGTACGGGCCCTTGGGCGAGCTGATCGCTCGCGCCGTCACCAACAACCTCTACAGGTTCGTCGTACCCGCGGTCGCCGGGCCGGCACGGCTCGTTCCCCTCGCAAGCCTGGTCGATCCCAAGAAGGGCATCACAGCCACCGCACTTCGAGCAGCCGCGGAACGCGGTCGCCTTCGCGCCCAGAAGGCCGACAACGGAACCTGGCTGAGCTCAAAGAACTGGGTGGCCGAGTACCAGCGCAACAAGCACACGCGCGTCAAGGGATCCACCGGCAAGCGCTCTGAGTGATGCACGAGGCCCCGGCCTGCACCGAGCTACTGCAACAACGACGTTTCAGTAGATTGTTTCAGTACCTCGACCGGCAGGATTGACGCCGTGAGCGATCTGCAAGCCGAACTGGAGAGCCTGCGGCAGGAGAATGCTCGCCTGCGCAAGCTCCTCAAGTTGACCGACACGGAGGCTGCTCCGGCTCATGGCACCCAGACGGCATGGTTCGACAAGGCACCGGGGTCAGTGGACGCGCGTTCCTCCTCGCAGGCCAAGGTCGAGTTCTATGCCGCGCTGTTCGGCGCAAGACGCGACGTTTACGCCGTGCGCTGGGAGAACGCCCGCACCGGCAAGTCAGGATGGATGCCCGCCGTCGAGGGCGGCTGGCGCAAGGGACGCCCAGCCTCGGAGATACGACACCTGCCCCTGACGCCCGGAGGTGCTCGCCGCGCATCTGACCGGCGACGTCCACATCGGCCTCTATCCGATGCTCGCCGGCGACCAGACCTGCTGGCTCGCCGCCGACTTCGACGGACAGGCGGCCATGCTCGACGCTCTGGCGTACCTCAAGGCCGCCCGAGCGGTGGGCGCGCCAGCAGCCTTGGAGGTGTCCCGCTCCGGGATCGGCGCGCACGTGTGGATCTTCTTCACAGATCCCGTGCCGGCCGCCACCGCGCGCCAACTCGGGACTGCGCTGGTTCGCGAGGCCATCGCGATCCGTGGCCGGATGGACCTGCGCTGCTACGACCGGCTCTTCCCGTCCCAGGACGTACTACCCGGGCAAGGCCCCGGCAACCTGATCGCAGCCCCGCTCCACGGCAAGTCGCGAAAGCTGGGCACCACGGTGTTTCTCGACCTGGCCACGCTGGAGCCGTTCGAGGACCAGTGGGAGTACCTCTCGACCTTGGAGCGCCTTACCCCGAAGCAGGTCACGAAGCTCGCCTCGGCGCTCCGGGAGCCGACGGTCGGGGCACGCGTCGACCGGGCCCAGCCCGCCCGGTCGACCAAGACCCAGCCGAATCCGGCACCGATCGTTCATCTGAGCCTTGACGGCACGGTGCGGATTCCCGGCTCGGAGCTGAGCCCCTCGCTGTACGCGACCTTGAAGCACGCGGCGTCCACGTACAACCCAGAGTTCTACGACCGCCAGCGCCGCCGCCAATCGACGTGGAACGTCCCGCGCATCATCACCTCCTACGACGAGACGCTCGACGACCACCTCGTCCTCCCGCGCGGGCTACGCGACACGGCGACGCGACTCATCGAGGGAGCCGGCAGCAAGGTCGAGGTCGACGATCAGCGAGTCGCCGGAGATCCTTTGGACCTCTCGCCGACCTTCGATCTCAGGCCACAGCAGCAGGAAGCAGTGGAGGCGGTGCTGCCGCACGAGTTGGGACTCCTGGTCGCTCCGCCCGGCTCTGGGAAGACCGTCATGGCCTGTGCCGTCATCGCCCAGCGAACCGTTTCCACGCTCGTGCTGGTCGACCGCAAGACGCTCGCCGACCAGTGGCGCCGCGAGATCACCGACCTCCTCGGCCTCAAACCGGGGCAGCTCGGCGGCGGCCGATCCAAGCTCACCGGCATCGTCGACATCGCCACTTTGCAGACACTCGCCCGCCGAACCGACCTCGCCGACAAGCTCGGCACCTACGGCCAGGTCATCGTCGATGAGTGCCACCACGTCCCGGCAGCCGCGTTCGAGACCGCCGTCCGCGCCATCCCCGCCCGCTACTGGGTCGGGCTCACCGCCACGCCTTACCGGCGCGACGGCCTCGACGACCTGATCGGCTTCCAACTCGGCCCGGTCCGCCACACCTTCACTCACGCCGACCCCGACACCCTCGAAGGCGCCGGTGCCGACCGACCCCGCCCCGTGCTCGTCGTCCACGCCACCTCGTTCCAGCTGGACGACCCAGTCGATCTGTCCATCCCGGGTGCCATCGCAGGCGTCCACCGCGCGCTCGCCGAAGACCAGTCACGCAACGAACAGATCCTCACCGACGTAGTCGATGCCCTCGGTCGCGGTCGCCACTGCCTCGTTCTCGCCCAACGCACCGGCCACGTCGACCACCTCGCTGAGACACTGGCCGAGCGGGGCCTGGATCCGGTCGTCCTCAAGGGCGGCATGGGCGCCAAGCAGCGCGCCGCAGCCATCGGACGGCTCAACCCATCCGACTCCGATTCGCCGCTGCTTGTGGTCGCGACAGGCCACTTCGTCGGCGAAGGCTTCGACTGTCCCGCACTCGACACGCTGTTCCTGGCAGGCCCGGTCTCGTTCAAGGGCCGTCTCGTCCAGTACGCCGGCCGCATCCTCCGAGCCCATCCGGGCAAGCAGACCGCCGAGGTGCACGACTACCACGACGTCGAGGTTCCCGTCCTCGCTGCCGCGCTCACGAAGCGCGCACCCGGCTACATCAGCCTCGGATTCCCCGACCCCCGCAAGCTCGCCTGAGCGCTCCGCAAGGTCTAGAGCAGCGTTGCAAATATGCAACGTGTTAAGAAATCTCGCGAAACCTAACAGGTCCCCTGGACGTGTTAGGTGCCTCGACACGTCGCAGAAGCGCCCGAGTGATGCACGAAAGTGATACACGAAGCCCCGAAATCGGTGTCCAACGGCGGTCTCCGCTGAAACCGACATGAACCGCCATACCCGCTCTGACCTGCGGTTTCGTCGAAATCCGCCAAAAACCGTCGATCGATCTACCTCGTGGCACCAGTGGCAGGCGGCATACCCGACGCTCAGCAGGATCGGCACGTTGCGCTCGCGCGCCTCCGCGAACGCCTCGTCGCCCCACTCCTGCCAGTCGACGGGGTTGTCCTTGTGCTGGAGCAGGTACGGCGACGTCGCGTCAGCCAGGCGGTTCGCCACGAAGGTCTTCTCTGGTCGCGGGTCAGTGATGGCCCGCCCATCGTGCCCGACGGCCAACCGGGAGGTCGTACTCACCCCCGATCGACAGCTCCACGGGACATACCCCGCACACGCGGTCACCGACCCCGGGACGCCCTGAGTACGTCGGGCGTCGTCGTCGTCGTGGCGCCAGTCCCTCCGGCCGGGACGGTGACGACCAGCACCAGCAGGAACCCGAAGGACCACGACACGAACGGCAGCGCCACGCTGAGGGCCAGCAGGGCACCGAGAAGTCCGGCGGAGATCCTCAACCACCGCGGCGCCCCCGCGCCAGCTGCTACCGCGACACCGACCGGGGCCAGCAGGCACCATGCGGCCACGTTGATGTTCCCACCGAGCAGGGTCAGCACCGGCAGCAAGCGTCGCCGAACCCACGTGCTCGACAGGCGTGGCGATCACCGCCGCGGTGACCTGCACGATCGATGCCACGGCCACCACGGCCGCGACCACGACCACCGCGTGGTTCGCCACGGTGCGCAGCATCACCGGGGCCCGCCACGCTCGTAGCCGCTCGACGACGACCCACCCCCAGACCAGGAGCAGGAACACGGTCACCAGGGCCAACGAGGCCCCGATCCAGAGCTGGTGGGCTCCCGACTCGGCCCACCGGGCGATCTGGGGGTCGGTCATGTGCTCGGGCTGCCCGGGAGGGTGCAGGAGGTGGAGACTGGCGAAGGACACGAGCGGCAGTCCGAGCCCCAGCGTGATGGTCGCGATGCGGTTCTCGATGTTCATGGTCGAAGCCTTGACTCTGACGGTCCGGCGCGCCCGGGTCCAGATGTCCCCTTCTCCCCGGGACAGATGAACCCGGGACATCGGGACGACACCACGCGATGATGACCTCGTGGACCACCGCACGAACGCGTACCCGCCCTGGTCCTGCTCGGCTGCCTCGCCTGGAACGCCGTCGCTGTCCTCGCGACGATCGTGCTCGAGCGCGGAAACGGCGCCAGCACCGCGAACACGCTGGAGAACCCCGAGAACGTGGCGTTCCTGCTGCTCAGCCTCGCGCCACTCGTGGCGGGCGGGTTGATGCTGCGGTACGCCGGGTCGCGCACAGCAGCGTGGTTGCTGGTCGCCAGCACGACCGTCATGAGCATCGGCCTGCTGCTGCACGCCCTCGCCGTCGACCAGCTCCGTCACGGGTCCGAAGCCACGCTCCTGGTCTGGGCGGCACTGTGGACGGTGGGCCCCGGTT
Source organism: uncultured Actinomycetota bacterium (assembly GCA_963842565.1). GTDB lineage: Bacteria > Actinomycetota > Actinomycetes > Propionibacteriales > Nocardioidaceae > Marmoricola. The sequence continues at coordinate 73,686 of CAWJGX010000021.1, forward strand.
TCGCCTTGCTCGCACTCGTTCCCCACCGGCTGCTGCGGGATCACGGAAGACCCCGTGGGAATGGCTGCCCATCACGGCCATCGCCGTGATCACACTGTGTCAGGCCTTCGGTCCCTCGCCTCTGACCGGCGTCGGGCCAGGCCCTGGGCACCGTCGCCAACCCGTTCGCCGTACCGGCCCTCGAGACGTGGGCCGGCCCCGCGATCGCAGCGGCCTCCATGCGTTCTCGTTCGTCTATGCCCTCACCGGCCTCCTGGCGCTGTTCTGGCATGCGCGTTTCGTCAGGCGGCGGATCGCCTCTCGCAGCGGGACCGTGGCCGCTCCTCGCTGCTGTGCTTCTGCCTGCCCTTGCTCTCGGTGCGGTGGCCGGATGGGCCTCAGGCGCGGGCGGGTTCGTCGGGGCCTGGTGGGCCGCAGTGCTGGTTCCGCTGGTGCTGTTGGCGGGCACCGTGCTCGTGCTGCTCCGAGGCTGGGTGACCGAGCGTCGTACCACCCGGACGCTGAGGACCGAGGCCGACATCCGTGAGCGGGAACGGGAGCGCATCAGGCTGGATCTGCACGATGGAATCGGCCCCGCGCTCGCAGGCATGCGCCTGCAGCTCGAGGCGCTCTTCGACGTCCTGCCCGAGGACGCCGTGACCTCCCGTCAGGCAGCGACTCACCTCGGGCGGTCGCTCGACGAGACCTTCGCGGAGCTGCGTCGGATCATCGACGGCCTCGACCCGCTGGCCCTCGACCACCTCGGGCTCACCGGAGCCATCGAGCACATCGCCGCGCTCACTGCCCCACTGCACGCGCGAGGCACAGACGTCCGGATCGAGGTGCAGCCGGACCTGCCGGACCTGCCTCGGGCGGTCGAGAGCGTCCTGCTGAAGGTGTGCGCCGACGCCGTCACGAACGCCGTCCGGCACGGCTCACCGACCACGCTGCCGGGTGTCGCTCGACATGGGCGGCGGTGCTGCACGGCTACGGGTGTCCGACAACGGCACGGGCATGCCTGCAGCCGGGGTGACCGTCGGTCCCGGCGTCGGCCTGCACAGCATGCGTACCCGGGTCGAGGCGATCGGTGGGACCCTGCGCGTCGGATCGAGCCCGACGGGACCGGGAACCGAGGTCGTGGCCGTCGTACCGGTGGCCAGGTAGGGATCCTGATGAGACTGCTCCTGGTCGAGGACCACCCCATCTACCGTGACGGACTGCAGGCAGCGCTGGCGGCGAGTCCGAGCATCCAGGTCACCGGGGTCGCGACCACGATCGCTGAGGCGCTCGGCCTGCTCGGTGAGATGTCCGTGGACGTGGCCCTGGTCGACCTCGCACTCCCGGACGGATCAGGCGTCGAGGTCATCCGGGCGGCGGCCGAGACCGGGGCCCGGGCCTTGGTGCTGACGATGAACCACGACCCACGAGCCCTGGTCGAAGCGGTCCGAGCCGGAGCCCGCGGCTACGTCGTGAAGGGCTCCGCCCGCGACGACATCGTCGCGGCCGTGCTCAGCGTCGCGAACGGTGACGTCGTCTTCAGCGCCGAGGTCGCCACCACGGCGCTGGGAGCGATCACGCGCCAGGACCCTGGCACGGCGGCCTTCCCGAACCTGACGGGAAGGGAGCACGACGTACTGCGCCTTCTCGCGCTGGGTCTGACCAACCGGGCCATCGCCGACCGCCTGGTCCTCTCCGAGAAGACGGTCCGCAACCACGTCTCGACGATCATCGCCAAGCTCGGGGTGGACGACCGGCACCAGGCGGCGGAGGCGTTCCGGGCGAGCGGCTGAGGCGCTCATCGTCCTCGGGTGCCAACCATGGCCGCGATGCCCCGGGTCCCGGCTGGTCCGGCAGTCGGGTCAGCGCGGGTCAGCCGGACCAGTCAGGTCCCGAAAACCTGCCGCGCCAGCAGGTCCCCGAGCGCCCAGTCCTGAACGGCGACTCCCACCGACTTGAAGACGGTGCGGTCCTGAGAGGCGGTCGCCGTTCGAGCGCCTCGGACAGCTCGACCAGGTCGTCGACGCCCGAGGACGCCCGAGGCGATCGCATGGTCGATCTCACCGGCCTCGGCCAGTGCGGCCTCGCGCTGGTCCACCACGACGGTGGCGGTGGCCAGGAGGTCGTCGGGGAGCTCGCGCATCGAGTGGCGGTAGGAACCGATGGCGTTGACGTGCACGACGCTCGGCAGGCTCTCGGCCCGGAACAGCGGCTCGGTCGCGGGCGTGGCGCAGCAGACGCACGTCGGCGTCGTGCAGTGCGGCCTGCAGGTCGGTGGTGACGCGCACGTCCAGGTCGGCGATCTCGTCCCCGAGGTCGTCGCGGAGCGCCACTGCCGCCGCCGTACGCCGAGCCACCAGCGTCACCGTGTCGATGGGCCGTACGGCGCACACCGCCCTCAGCTGGTCGGCCGCCTGACCGCCGGCGCCGACCACGACGAGGCGGTGCGCTTCAGGTCGCGCCAGCAGGTCGGTCGCGACTCCGACCACGGCGCCCGTGCGGATCGTGGTCACCGTGGCGGCGTCGGCCACGAGGACGTCCGTGCTGTCGGTGCTCACCCACACCACGGCACCGACGATCGCCGGCGTGCGGGAGAAGTCGGCACTGATCGACTTGACCACCGTCGACCTGGTCGGTCGATGGTGCACAGCCATGCTCAGCGCGCTCCCCTCCCCCAGGACCGTCCGCTGCGGCAGCTCGAACTCGCCCGCTCCGAGCGCCACGAACGACGTGCGAACGGCCGCGATGGCGTCCGGCATGGAGAGGGCCGCGCGCGTCTCGTCGGCGCTCAGGACTTCGGTCGACATGAGGCCCAACCCTCGGCTCTGACGGGCGGTTGCGCAAGGTCGGCGGCAGCGCCCTAGCGTTGGTCGGGATGAGCACGCAGACGGCAACGGTGCGGGGCCGCGTGCGGAGCGCGCTTCCCTGGGGTTTCGTCGTCGCTCTCGTCCTGGTCTCGCTGAACCTCCGGGCACCGTTCGTGGCCGTCGCGCCGATCGCCGACCGGCTCCGCGACGACCTCGGCGTGAGTGCCACCGCGGTCGGGGTGCTGACCAGCCTGCCGGTGCTGTGCTTCGGCCTGTTGGCGCCGGTGGCGCTGCTGGTCATCCGGCGCACCGGGGCCGAGCTCGCGGTCGTCGCCTGCCTGGTCAGCGTGATCCTGGGGTCGTTGCTGCGCAGCTCCGCGGCGTACGGCGCGTCGGTCGCCGGCACGCTGGTCATCGGGCTGGGCCTCACCGTCGGCAACGTCGTCGTACCGGTGCTGATCAGGCGCGAGAGCTCGGCACGGCAGGCAGGCGTGATGACGGGCATCTACGTCTCGGCGATGAACATCGGCTCGATGATCGTCTCGGTCGCCACCGTCCCGATCGCCGACGCCGGCGGCTGGCGGCTGGCCCTCGACGCGTGGGCGGCGATGGCGGCCGTGGGCCTGGCGGCGTGGCTGCTGTTCATGCGGCACGACCGGCGTCGACGCGAGGCGGTCCCGCCCTCGGTTCCGGAGGCTGTCGACTCACCGGCGGCGGACGCGCCCTCACCGTGGCGTACGCCGCTGGCCTGGCTGCTGGGCCTGGCGTTCGCCGGCCAGGCCGCGTCGTACTACGCGATCACGGCCTGGCTGCCGAACCTGCTCTCCGACGAGATCGGTCTCAGCGCGGGATCGGCCGGCGCCGCCTCGTCGGTGTTCCAGGTCTCCGCGATCATCGGCGCCCTCGGCATCCCCCTGCTGGCGCTGCGCGTGCCGGGCTGGGCGGCGATCGGACTCGTCGGGCTGCTCTGGATGTCGCTGCCGCTGGAGCTGCTGTTCTTCCCGGAGGCCTACCTGCTCGGCAGCGTGCTCGGCGGCATCGCCCAGGGCGGCGGGTTCGCGGCCCTGTTCACGGTGGTCGTGCAGGTGTCGCACAGCGACCGCGAGAGCGCCCGGCTGTCCGCGTTCGTGCAGGGCATCGGGTACGTCGTGGCGGCGACCGGCCCCGCCGTGCTCGGGCTGACCCACGACGCGACGAACGCGTGGACCGTCCCCGTGCTGATCGTGCTCGGCACGACGGCGTCGTTCACGGTGCTCGGCGTGTGGGCCGGCGTCACCCAGACCCGGCAGGCGCGCTCGGCCTAGAGGCTCGAGTCGCGGCCCGGCGTACTGGCTGTCAGGACAAATCGGGCGGGGTGGTCGGGCTTTCCCTGACGTTCTCGGGCGTTGCATTGCCCGAGAACGTCAGGGATCCCCGGTTAACCGGGTATCCCTGCACCCCTGGGGCTCAGGAAGCGAGCTGCAGGTTCCGGCCGAGGATCGCGCGGACCTGGTCGGCAGCGGGGCTGTCCTCGGTCTCGATCACGGCGAGGAGGTCGTCGATCTCGGCGGGGGTGTTGTAGGCGGAGAGCTCGCGCTCGAGGGCGCGGCGCTCGGTTCGGGTCTGACGGCGCTCGCGCAGCTCGTCACGGACCGATGTCCAGAGCTGCAGCGAACGACGCGAGGTGGTGGTGGGCTGGTTCGCGTTGGTGTTCATGGGTCAATTGTGCGACGTGAGAAATGCATACGTCCAATGACTGTTTGTCGAGTTATCCATGCCATATCGTCATGGACATGGAGACCGATGAGCTGCGCTGGTTCCAGCGGGTGGTGGACGGGATGACCGTGACCGAGGTGGCCCAGATCGACCGGGTCAGCCAGCCCGGGGTGTCCCGGGCGCTGGCCCGGCTGGAGCGTCAGGTGGGCACCCCCCTGCTCTACAAGAACGGCCGCATCCTGCGACCGACCCAGGCCGGCAACGCGTTCAAGCGGCACGTCGACGCGCTGATGCACGCCCTCGACGACGGGATAGCCGCGGTCAACGAGGTGGTCGACCCGGAGACCGGGACGGTGGCGCTCGCGTTCCAGCTCTCCCTCGGCACCTGGCTGGTGCCCGGGATGATCAGCCGGTTCCGGCGCGAGCACCCCCGGATCCGGTTCCGGCTGGAGGAGTCCGACGACGCCCTCGGCTCCTCCCTCGTCTCCGGCGGCAGGATCGACCTGGAGTTCACGGGCAGGCGACCCCGCAACCCGGACGTGCACTGGGAGCCGCTCTTCGCCCAGCCGCTCGTGCTCGCGGTCCCCGCCGAGCACCCGCTGGCCGAGCGTCCGGAGGCGTCCCTCGCCGACGTGGCCGAGGACGACTTCGTGATGCTGCGCCAGACGTGGGAGCTGCGCACGCTCACCGACCGCCTGTGCACGGCGGCGGGCTTCACACCCCGGGTCGCCTTCGAGAGCGACGACCTCTCCGTCGCCCTCGGCCTCGTCAACGCCGGCCTGGGTGTCGCCGTGGTCCCGGCCGCCGACCTCCAGGCCAGCCCCACGAGCGCGAGCGAGGAACCGCGGCTGCGACTCACCGACCCGGGCGCACACCGGGAGGTCGGACTCGCCTGGTCGAACGAGAGGCGGCTGCTCCCCTCGGCCGAGATGTTCCGCCAGCACGTCCTCGAGGCCAGTCGCACCCAGCTCGGAGAGGTGACCCGTGCCCGCCGACCTGCAGAATGGATGCATGGCTGAGACGAGCGTCCCGACGTACACCCTCAACGACGGCACCACCCTGCCCGCGATCGGCTTCGGCACCTACCCACTCAAGGGCGACGACGGCGTCGCGGCCGATCCAGAGCGCGCTCGAGGTCGGCTACCGGTTGCTCGACACCGCGGTCAACTACGAGAACGAGACCGAGGTCGGCGAGGCACTGCGACGCTCCGGCCTCCCTCGCGACGAGGTGCAGGTGGCGAGCAAGCTGCCCGGCCGCCACCACGCGTACGACGACGCCATCGCCTCGGTGCACGGATCGCTCGAGCGACTCGGCCTCGACTACCTCGACCTGCACCTCGTCCACTGGCCCAACCCCAGCGTCGGGAAGTACGTCGAGGCGTGGCAGGCGCTCGTCGACCTCAAGGAGCAGGGGCTGGTCCGCTCGATCGGCGTCTCCAACTTCAGCCAGGACCACCTCACCCGCATCATCGACGCCAGCGGCGTCACGCCCTCGGTGAACCAGGTCGAGCTGCACCCACGCTTCACCCAGCAGTGGATGCGCCAGGTCAACGAGGGCCTCGGCATCCGCACCGAGGCCTGGAGCCCGATGGGCAAGCGACAGGCTCCGCTCGAGGAGCCCGCGGTGACCAAGGCGGCCGAGCGGCTGGAAGTGACGCCCGGGCAGGTGATCCTCCGCTGGCACGTGCAGCTCGGCTCGTTGCCGATCCCGAAGTCGAGCAGCGCCGAGCGCCAGCGGCAGAACCTCGACGTCTTCGGCTTCGAGCTCACCGAGGGTGAGGTCGCCGCGATCTCCGCCCTGACCGACCCGGAGGGCCGGCTCTTCGGCGGCGACCCGGACACCCACGAGGAGATGTGAGCCCTGGGCAGGGACGGGATCCTGATCTCCGATTCCCGCGTTCAGATCAGAGGTGCACATGACCAGGTTCGTCGTCGACGTCAGCGCGGTGCTGCACCTCGTCGAGCACGGGATCGAGGTCGCGGGAGAGCACGAGCTGCTCGCGCCGACGCTGCTCCGGTCGCAGGCCCTCTCGACCGTGCACGAGGCGGTCCGGCGGGGCGACCTGTCGGCACAGGTCGGTCGCGATCGCCTGGACCGCGTCGGGCGGCTGAAGATCCGACTGCTGGGCGACGCGGTGCTGCGGCGTACGGCGTGGGAGGTCGCCGACCAGCTGGGCTGGGACTCCACCTACGAGGCGGAGTACGTCGCGCTCACCCGGCTGCAGGCGGACGCGCTCGTCACCCTGGACGCCGAGCAGGCACGACGCGTCGAGGGGGTCGTCCCCACCGCGTCGGTCGACGCACTCCGCTAGCGACGGCCCAGGGCGAGCTCGGCCGCACGCAGGGAGGCCGAGGACTCCTGTGCGTAGATCTCCTCGGGGACGTTCACCGTGCCGCCGATGACGCCCGACATCCAGTCGACGTCGCGTTCGGCACCGCCCTGGTCCTCGTCACGGCTCCCGCTGTCGGCCAGGTTCGAGGCGAAGATGCCGGCGGCCGAGCGAGGCAGGAAGTCCTCGTAGACGATCGGCTCGGGACGCAGCACGCCGGCACGCACCAGTGCCGAAGGGTCCCCTCCCTCGAGCGCGGCGACCTGCTCCTTCGACGGGGGACCTGCGGGCGCGTCCGGGACGACGCCGATAGGTGAAGAACCCAAGTCCTTCCAGGCAGAGGTCGCGCTCCGTGCCGGGCAGTCCCTCCTCCCAGACACGCGGTGCCACGTCGGCGCGGACGAGGTCCGGGTTCTCGGCGAGGCGCCGGTCGACGACAGCGACGAGTTCGTCGAAACGCTCCCGACCCGCTGGGGTGAGCGCGATGCCCCGGGCCTCGACCTCGCCGAACCGCACGCGGAGGGTCCCTTCCGAGACCTCACCATCGGCAGCACGGAAGGCGCGCGGCTCGGCGAGCGCGCGGAAGGAGGTCTGGCGCAGCAGCACGTCCGGACCGTCCCACCGCGGCGGCCCCTGGATCTCGTCGATCATCTCGATCCCGCGCGCCTGCATCGAGACGTAGAGGTCGTCGATGTCGAGCACACGTGGGGTCAGGTGGTTGATGTGCGTCGACGTCACCCCGCCGATGTCGGCGGCGACACCGGAGACTCGCTCGAGCTCGGTGTACCAGGCCCGGTCGACCGGTTCGGTGGACAACGCGAAGGACGCGACGGCCAGCTCCAGGTAGCGGTCTGCGTCTTCGGTCGTGAGCTCCCCGTGCTCGACGGCGACGTCGGCCAGCGTCAGCAGCTCGGCCGGGAAGAGCTCGCGGGCCTCCAGGAAGCGGCGCAGCCGGCTCTCGAGCTCGCGGTCGAAGAAGCGCCGGTCCTCGGGCACCAGCATCGAGGTGAACACCCGGAACGGGTTCGTCGCGAGCTCGTCGCGGTCGAGGGGCCGGAAGGCGGTGGAGACCACGGGGACGGGCACCGGTGCAGCGTCGCGCAGGTCGTAGAAGCCGCACGGGAACATGCCGAGCGCCCCGAAGACCCGAGCGACCTGCGCCAGCTCCCGGGGTGACCCGACCGGATCGCCCCGTGCCGCTCCGCCGTGACCCGCTCGATGCTCCCCAGTCGTTCCGCGTCGGCCCCTCGCGCTCGAGGACTCGCTGGTTCACCTCGTGCGAGACCTCGACGAGCGTCGTGTAGGCGGGCACCTCCGTGCCGTAGAGGCTCGAGAGCCGCGCCGCGAACCGCGTGCGCAGCTCGGTGCACGTCACCGTCCCCGGGGTGGCCATCAGACGGTGCCCATCAGACGGAGAAGTCAACGCCCTGGGCGAGCGGGAGCTCCCCGGAGTAGTTCACGGTGTTGGTCGCGCGACGCATGTAGGCGCGCCAGGCGTCGGAGCCGGACTCGCGGCCACCGCCAGTCTCCTTCTCCCCACCGAAGGCGCCACCGATCTCGGCGCCGGACGTGCCGATGTTCACGTTGACGATGCCGCAGTCGGATCCCTCGGCGGAGACGAACTTCTCCGCCTCGGCCTGGTCCGAGGTGAACACGCTGGACGAGAGTCCTTGCGGGACGGCGTTGTTCAGCGCGATCGCCTCCTCGAAGTCCTCGTAGGGCAGCACGTAGAGGAGTGGCGCGAAGGTCTCCTGCTCGACGACCGCGGTCTGCTGGTCGATGCGCACGATCGAGGGCCTGGCGTAGAAGGCGTCGGGCGCCTCCTCCTCGAGCTCGCGACCACCGCCGGCGACGAGCTTGCCGCCCTCGGAGCCGGCCTGCTCGATGACCTGCTGCATCGACTCGTACGCCCGTCGGTGGATGAGCGGCCCGACGAGGGTCCCCTCCTCCATCGGGTTGCCGATCGGGAGCCGGTCGTACGCCGAGACCAGGCGGTCGGTGAGCTCGTCGACGATGCTGCTGTGCGCGATGACGCGACGCATGGTCGTGCACCGCTGGCCCGCCGTACCTGCCGCGGAGAACACCACCCCTCGCGTCGTCAGGTCGAGGTCCGCCGTCGGGCTCACGACGGCCGCGTTGTTGCCGCCGAGCTCGAGGAGGGAGCGACCGAACCGGTCGGCGACGCGCGGCCCGACGGCTCGTCCCATCCGGGTGGAGCCGGTCGCGCTGAGCAGGGAGACCCCGGCGTGGTCCACGAGGGCCTGGCCGACGTCGGCGCCACCGATGAGCACCTGGCTGAGGTCGGTCGGCGCACCACAGTCGGCGATCGGCCTGGGCCAGGATCGCGTGGCTGGCCAGGGCGGTCAGCGGGGCGAGCTCCGACGGCTTCCAGACGACCGGGTCGCCGCAGACCAGGGCGATCGCGGTGTTCCAGGACCAGACCGCTGCTGGAAAGTTGAACGCGCTGATCACCCCGACGACGCCGAGCGGGTGCCAGGTCTCCATCAGCCGGTGGCCCGGTCGCTCGGAGGTCATCGTCCGGCCGTAGAGCTGGCGGGAGAGACCGACGGCGAAGTCGCAGATGTCGATCATCTCCTGGACCTCGCCGCGCGCCTCGGAGGTGATCTTGCCGACCTCGAGGCTGATCAGGGTCGCCACGTCGTTCTTGTGCACGGCGAGCAGCTCGCCCAGACGCTTGACCAGGGCGCCGCGCACCGGGGCCGGCACCGCTCGCCACTGCAGGAAGGCGGCGTGCGCGCGCTCCACCGTGTCGTCGACGGCCGAGCCGTCGACCCAGCCGATGTCGACGAGCCGCTGGCCGTTCACGGGCGAGGTGTTCACCACGTCACCGGCGATCGCGTCGACGTCGACACCGCACCGCGCGGCCGTGTCGAGGGCGAGCTGGTGCAGGCTCGCGCCGCTGGGGATCTGGTGCATCGTGCTGGTCATCGGTGACTCCCTGGTTCTCGTGGCTGGTCCTCGTGGTTGGTCCTAGACGATGTTGAGCTCGGGTCGCAGGCCGGCGCCCGCGAAGCGCGTTGCGGTCAGGGCGCTGACGTCGACGACGGGCGGGTGCCCGAGGTACAGGTCGCGCATGACCTCGCCGATGGCCGGGCCCATCAGGAAGCCGTGGCCGGAGAAGCCCGTGGCATAGAGGAAGCGCGAGACTCCCTCGGCCTCGCCCACCAACGCGTTGTGGTCCGGGGTCATCTCGTAGAGCCCGGCCCACCCTGCAGCAAGTCCCACGTCGCTCAGCGATGGCGTACGTCGCGCGATGGCCCGGCCCAGGCCGGGCAGCCACTGGTCGGACTCGGTGAGCTTGAACCCCGGGGACTCGTGCGGGTCGGACATGCCGAGCAGCAGCCCCTGGCCCTCGCCGTGGAAGTAGAAGGAGGTGGAGAAGTCGATCGTGAACGGCGTGCGCGGGTCCAGCCCGGGCACCGGCTCGGTGGTGAGGATCTGGCGACGGAGGGGTGCCACCGGCAGGTCCACACCGACCATGGCGCCCAGGTCCCTCGACCACGCGCCGGCCGTGCAGATGATCGCGTCGGTCGCGATGACGCCGTGCTCGGTGACGACCTCGGTGACGGCTCCCCCGCTCGAGGTGATCCCGGTGACCGCGCATCGGCGGACCAGTCGCGCACCCGCGCGCCGCGCCGCCGCGGCGTACCCCGCGACGACGCTCTCGGGGGTGCAGTGCCCGTCACTCGGGGAGTACGCCGCCGCCAGCAACCCGTCCGTGCTGACCAGCGGCGAGAGCGCCTTCGCCTCGGCCACGTCGATCATCCGGCTGGGCACGCCGATCTCGTTCTGCAGCGCGACGTTCTTCTCGAACGCCTCGACGTGCTCGGGATCGTCGAGGAGGAACAGGTAGCCCACCTGGTGCAGGTCGATCTCCTGACCGAAGGTGTCCGCGAACGTCTCGAAGGTCCGCAGGCTGCGCCAGCCCGAGCTCGATGTTCACGGCATCGGAGAACTGCGCGCGCACGCCTCCCGCGGCCTTGCAGGTGGAGCCGCAACCGAGCTCGCCCTGCTCCACCAGGACCACGTCGGTCACCCCGGCGCTGGCCAGGTGGTAGGCCGTGCTGAGCCCCATCACCCCGCCGCCGATGATCACCACCGAGGCGCGGGACGGGAGCTGGACAGCAGGCACCCGCCCAGCCTCGCGTGATGCACAGTTCAGGACAAGCGACGGAAACTGCGGGTCAACCAACAGCATCGCTAAACTGTTGCTCTGTCCGAGAGGAGGGTGGCGTCGTGCCCCAGAGCCCGAGGCTGAACCTGACCCAGGTCAGCACCCTGCGCGAGCTGGTCAGGCGAGGCACCCTGGCCGCGGCCGCCCAGCATCTCGGCTACACACCGGGAGCGGCCTCCCAGCACCTCGCCTCCCTCGAGGCGGCGCTCGGCGTCGCCCTGGTCGAGCGGTCGGGACGGCACCTCGTGCTCACCGACGCGGGACGTGTGATGGCCGAGCACGCCGAGGAGCTGCTCACCGCCGAGTCGCGCGCCGTGAGCGCCACCCGGTCGGCGCACGACGCCGTGGCCGGTCCGCTGGTGATCGGGACCTGGGGCAGCACCGCGGCAACACTGCTGGCGCCGATCGTGCAGCGCATGTCCGCCGCGTTCCCCGAGGTGACCATCAGCTCCCGCGAGGTGGACCTCGACGCGACGTGGACCAGCGTCCGCTACGACGAGGTCGACGTGGCGTTCGGCCTGGACTACCCCGACGCGCCGATGCCCCGCGACGCCTCCATCCAGCTGGTCCGGCTGCAGCCCGAGAAGTTCGCGGTCGCCGTCGCCGCCTCACACCCGCGCACCCACGGCGACCACGTCGAGGCCGACGAGCTCGCCGACCTGGACTGGATCCTGCCGCCGGAGAGCTCCCAGTACGGGCGTGCGATCAGATCCGGGCTCAGGCGTCGCGGTGTCGAGCCGCGCGTGGTGCACGAGGTCACCGACACGGCCGCGTCGCTCCAGCTCGCTGCAGCCGGACTCGGTGCCACCGTGATGACCGGGCTGATGCGACGGCTGAACACCAGCCTGAAGCTGACCGCACTGCAGATGCGCGATCCGCTGACCCGGCAGATCGTGCTGATCAGCCGGGGCGACGTCGCGCAGCGGCAGCCGGTGCGGCACTTCGTCGACGAGTCCAGCAACCTGGTCGACGAGCTCCTCGCCGAGGTGGAGTGGTAGGCAAGAGCCATGGTGCGTTCGTTGATCATGTCGCGCAGGGACCTCGAGTTCCTGCTCTACGAGTGGCTGGACGTGGAGGACCTGCCGGCCCGCGCGAGGTACGCCGAGCACGGTCGCGAGACCTTCGACGCCGTCCTCGAGCTGTCCGAGCGGCTCGCGACCGACGTCTTCGCCCCGCTCAACCGACTGGTGGACACCGACGAGCCCCGGATGGACTCCGAGGGCAAGGTCGTCCTGCCCGCCGAGGTGGCCAAGGCGCTCGCGACGTACACCGAGTCGGGGCTGCCGACGAGCGTGTTCGACGCCGAGCTCGGCGGGATGCAGCTGCCCTTCGTGGTGCACGCCGCGAGCTCGACCTGGTTCCAGGCCGCGTGCGTCGGTGCCTTCGCCTACCCCTTCCTGGCCGAGGGCAACGCCAGCCTGCTGGTCGCGCACGGCACCCCCGAGCAGGTGAGCACGTACGCCGCCCCGGTGATCGAGGGCCGCTGGTACGGCACGATGGCGCTCTCCGAGCCCCAGGCCGGCTCCTCGCTCGGCGACATCACCACCCGCGCCGTACGCCAGGACGACGGCAGCTACCGCCTGACCGGCACCAAGATGTGGATCAGCGGCGGCGACCACGAGCTCGCCGAGAACATCGTGCACCTCGTGCTCGCCCGCACGCCCGATGCGCCCGCGGGCTCGAAGGGGATCTCCCTGTTCATCGTGCCCAAGCACCTCGTCGCCGACGACGGGTCGCTCGGCGAGCGCAACGACGTGGTCCTGGCCGGGCTGAACCACAAGATGGGCTACCGCGGCACCACCAACACCTTGCTGAACTTCGGCGAGGGGGCGTTCACGCCCGGCGGGCAGGCAGGTGCGGTCGGCCATCTCGTGGGCGAGGAGGGCAAGGGCCTCAACGCGATGTTCCACATGATGAACGAGGCTCGGGTCAGCGTCGGAGCCGGAGCGATGGCGCTCGGCTACACGGGCTACCTGCACGCGCTGCAGTACGCCGAGGAGCGCACACAGGGTCGGGCCCTCGCGGACAAGGACCCGTCGTCACCGCCGGTGCGGCTCGTCGACCACACCGACGTGCGCCGGATGCTGCTGGCCCAGAAGTCCTACGTGGAAGGGGCCTTGGCACTCGTGCTCTACTGCGGCCGGCTCGTGGACGAGGTCGCCACCGCCGAGTCCGCCGAGGACCGCGCGACCGCCGACGTGCTGCTCGGCATGCTCACGCCGATCGCGAAGTCGTGGCCCTCGCAGTGGTGCCTGGCCGCCAACGACCTGGCCATCCAGGTGCACGGCGGATACGGCTACACGCGCGACTACGCCGTCGAGCAGTTCTACCGCGACAACCGGCTCAACCCGATCCACGAGGGCACCCACGGCATCCAGGCGCTCGACCTGCTCGGGCGCAAGGTCGTGCTGGACGGCGGCCGCGGGCTCGAGCTGCTCGCCGAGCGGATGCGCGCGACGACGGTCCGTGCGGCCGACGCCGGCGGTGAGGCCGCGACGTACGCCACCCAGCTGGACGGCCGCGTCGACGACCTGCTCCGCGTCACCGCCACGCTGTGGGGCACCGGTGACCCCGAGCAGGCGCTGGCCAACGCCACCGTCTACCTCGAGGCGGCCGGCCACCTCGTCGTCGCCTGGCTGTGGCTCGAGCAGCTGCTGGCCACCGGCGACTCGACGGACTCGTTCTACGACGGCAAGCGGGCAGCCGCGCGCTACTTCTTCCACGTCGAGCTGCCGACGATCGGGCCCAAGCTCGACCTGCTGGAGTCGCTCGACCGGACGACGCTGGACCTCGACCCGGCGTCGCTGTAGCCGGGTATCTCCGTGCTGCACCCGCCAGCCACTCCGAACACCTAGGGTGCCGACATGAACCAGTCGCGTCCTGCTCTCGTCCTGCTGGGCGTGCTGTCAGCGACGCGGGGAAAGACCAACCGGAGGCACCCCTCGTTCTATTCCGGAGGGATGCCTCGACTTGCGTGGAGAAACGGAGGCCGCCCTCAGACCACGACTCCAGGAGTTCGTCGCCGGGGCAGACAAGGCCACGGAGATGGAGGATCTCTGGGACGGGTTCGTCACCCACCTGGACAACCTCTTTGCCGTGCAGGCCGGAGACCGCGGCTTCAACGGCTTCCTCTCCCGCCGCTTCCCCGGCAATCCTGAGACCGAGCACATTCACGACGTGATGTGCCAACAGATCGAGGACGTTCTCGCCCGAGCCCAGGAAGCCGGCCACGCTCGCACCGACATCACCCGGGCTGATGCTCGACGCGTACCGGGCTGAGCGGGCACACCCGATCGACGAACCGCCGATGACGGACGAACAGCTGTACGACGCCATGGTCCATCTCAGCAAGGTGACGTAAGGGCTCTGGCCACTCAGCCGACCTCGACCAGGGGGCGCCTCCAAACTGGCGTCAACGGCGACAACCGGATCTCGGCGTTGGTTCCTGGGTCGAAATACCCCATCGGTAGGGGGACTACATGTCACGGATCAGCGTGTCGGGCGGCACTGGGTACGCGGGCGGTGCCGTGGTTGACGAAGCTGTTGCCCGTGGCCATCAGGTGACCTCGTTCAGCCGGCACGAGGCGGTGAACAAGATCGATGGCGTGGATTACGTCATCGGGTCGGTGCTCGACCCCGAGGTGCTCGAAGTCTCGGTGACCGGGCACGACGTGGTCATCGAGGCAGTCTCACCGAGAGGCTGGTTCTACGTGAGCCCACCCGCGTCATTCGGCGCGTGGGCTCCCGCACCCGACACAGGCAGCTACCGACTGAGCAAAGACGTCTTGCTCAAGGACGACGCCGGCAACTCGAGCATCTCCGCTGCAGACCTCGCCCGCGCCATCCTCGACGAGATCGAGAAGCCGCAGTTCCACCACCGCCGATTCCACGCCGCACACTGAACCGCTCCCACACGGATCGCGGCATGACAGGACGCTGTTGATGTTGTCAGGGAGCAGATGCCTCGCGTGGCATCCCGGTCCTGCATCCTGGCGTTCCAGATCCCAGAACGCACCATCTGCAGAGGTGGAACAGGTGGTGGCAGAACCCGCCTCGGCGACCCGCCTGCGCTGGAACAGCGAGTTGCACAACGGCGCAACGGCACTGGGCAGCTGGCCTGGCGACGCCGCTCACCCGGGCCGATGTGCTGACCGCCCGAACCCGCAGGCATGTCAGTACTTTGCATGGCTGCCCGGCGGGAGCATCGGCATGACCGGGCAGAGCGCAAGGCCGCGATGCGCGGTCTGGATGCATGGTTCTGAGCTCGGCGGCGTCGCCACCAGTGGCCCCCGCACGAGCCGCTCGAGAGGCTGAGAGTCACCGCGGATGCGCTCGTTGCCGGGGTCGTAGAGCGGCTTCAGCGAGACGGTGACCGGGATAGCGATCGCCCCCCACGTTCACCTCGTACGACGCACCGCGGACCCACTCGGCGTCGACCACCGCACCCTCGGGGTCCCAGAGATAGGCCAGCCCGACGCAGGAGCCGAGCGTCTCCCCCCACGCGGCCGAGGTGACCTGGCCCGCGGGCACACCGTCGCGCAGGACCAGCTCGCCTCCCCACAGCATCGGCTCGGGATCGGATACCTGGAAGGACGCCAGCTTGCGACGCGGCCCGGCGGCACGGGACTCCTCGACAGCCGCACGCCCGAGGAAGTCGATGTCGGTCTTCAGCTTGCAGGCGAACAGCAGTCCGGCCTCGACCGGGTCGTAGTCGGGGGTCAGCTCCTTGCCGAAGGCGCGGTAGCCCTTCTCCAGGCGCATCGACTCGATCGCGTAGTAGCCACCGCGGTGGACGTCGAGGTCGGAGCCTGCTGCGAGGAGGTCCTCGTAGACCCCGACGGCGAACTCGGTCGGAACGTAGAGCTCCCAGCCGAGCTCGCCGACATAGGTGATCCGGGTGGCCCGCACGGTCGCGTGGCCGAGCGAGATCGATCGGCTGGCGCCGAACGGGAAGTCGCCCAGGTCGTCCGGCGAGAGCCGTGAGAGCAGGTCGCGCGAGCGTGGCCCCATCACCCCGAATACGGCGAGCGACGACGTGACGTCGACCAGCGTCGCCGAGGCGCCGGGTGGCAGGTTGCGCCGGATGTGGTCCTGGTCGCGTTCGGTGGTCGCGGCGCTGGAGACGATCAGGTACTCGTCCTCGGCCACGCGCGTGACGGTCACGTCGGACTCGTAGGTCCCGCGGGCGTTGAGCATCCCCGTGTAGACGGCCCGCCCGACAGCCACGTCGACGTCGGCGGTGCACAGCCACTGCAGGGCGTGACATGCGTCCGGCCCACGAAAGAGGTACTTCGAGAACGACGTCTGGTCGAAGACCGTGACACCGGCGCGGGTGCTCGTTTGCTCGGCGGCCGACCAGGGCAGCCAGTTCTGCTTGCCCCAGGCATAGTCGATGGCCGGAGTCTCTCCCGCAGGGGCGAAGAAGTTGGCCCGCTCCCAGCCCATCCGGCTGCCGAAGTTGGCGTTCGCCTCGACCAGCAGGTGGTGCACCGGCGATCGGCGGAACGGTCGCGCGGTACGCATCTCGCGGTTGGGCCACGGGATCTCGTAGTGCAGGCCGAGCACCTCCCCGACGCGGTCGCGCAGCCAGCGGACGTTGCCGTTGAACGGCGCGAACCGGCGGATGTCCACGCCTGTCAGGTCGCTGGTCGGGGCACCCTCGACGATCCACTCCGCCAACGCGCGACCGGCTCCACCTGCCGACGCGATGCCGACGGAGTTGAACCCCGCGCCGACGAAGAAGTTGGCGACCTCGGGCGCCTCGCCCAGGATGAACTGGTTGTCCGGGGTGAACGACTCGGGACCGTTGTAGAACTTGCGGATCCCGGTGCGCTCGAGCACCGGCACCCGCAGCACCGCGTTGTCCATCAGGATCGAGAAGTGCTCCCAGTCCTCGTCGAGGAGCTGGAACTCGAACGGGTGGGGTAGCTCGTGCGGCGAGACCCACGGCTTCGCCTCGGGCTCGAACCCGCCGACCACGAGCCCGCCGACCTCCTCCTTGAAGTAGGTGTAGCCGTCGGGGTCGCGCAGCACCGGAAGGTCGGGGTGCACGCCGTCGAACGGCTCGGTGACGACGTAGAAGTGCTCGGCGGAGTGGAGCGGCACGGTCACCCCGACCATCGCGCCGACCGCCTTCGCCCACTGGCCCGCGCAGTTGACGACGTACTCCGCCTCGATCTCGCCGGACCCTTCGGCGGTCTCGTAGGCGACACCGGTGACGCGGCCGCGCTCGATGGACACCGCCGTCACCCGGGTGTGCTCGAAGACCCGCGCGCCCCGGTTGCGGGCTCCCTTCGCGAGCGCGTTGGTCAGGTCGGTCGGGTTGGCCTTGCCGTCGCCGGGCAGCCAGATGGCGCCCTCGAGGTCGTCGACCTGCATCACCGGGTAGCGCTCCAGCGCGTCCTCGGGCGTGAGCAGCACGCACTCCATCCCGAAGGCGTCAGCCGTCGCCGCCGTACGCCGCAGCTGCACCATCCGCTCGGGAGTCCGAGCGACCGTCACGCCGCCGCACTGCTTGTAGCCCGCCGACAGACCGGTCTCCTCCTCGAGAGCGGCGTAGAGCTCCACGGAGTACTGCACCAGCCGGGTGCCGCTCTCGGACGCCCGCAGCTGCCCGACGAGACCGGCTGCGTGCCAGGTGGTGCCCGAGGACAGCTGGCCCTGCTCGAGGAGGACGACGTCCTCCCAGCCGAGCTTGGTGAGGTGGTAGGCGACGCTCGTGCCGATCACGCCGCCGCCGATGATCACGACACGGGCACGATCCGGGGGGATCGAGGGGTTCAACCACCGTCCTCCCGTCGTTGCCTCGTCCAGAAGGGCCGTGAATCCGGGCGACCGCATCTCCTCGACCGCGCCCTCGAAGCGCTCCATCCCCCAGCCCCAGAAGTCGAACTCGAGCGGGCTCACGGCCTGCTGGATGAATCCCCAGAGTGCCCAGCCGTACTGCGAGACGATCGCCTGGAGGTGGGCGCGTGCGATCTTCTCGGGCCGCCGGCGGCCGTAGTACGCCGTGACCAGCTCATCGAGCTGGTCACTGCTCAGCTTGCACTCGGTCCAGGTGTTGCCGAGCTCGAAGCAGGGGTCGTTGTTGCCGGAGTACTCGTAGTCGATCAGCCACATCCGGTCGGCGTCGTCGATGAAGTTCTCCGCGAGGAGGTCGTTGTTGCAGGGCACGGTGCCCTCGTCGTGCACGGCCAGGGCGACCCGGATGTCCTCGAGCTGCCGCGCGAAGTCGTCGTAGTCGTCGGGCATCCGGTAGACCCTGGTCGCGACACGTGGCGCGGTAGCGCGGCTGGCGCTCGAACATGTCGAACTCGTTGACGAACCGTGGGCCGTCGTGGAGCTGCCGGATTCCCGCGGCGACCCGGGCCACGATCCCGTCCCGGGCGAAGTCGTCGTTGTGCAGCGTGACGCCTTCGAGGTAGCCGATCACCAGCACACCGAGGTCGGGGCGGTAGTCCACGACCGGGGCGCCGACACCGGCCGCGGCCGCTGCCCGCGTGTTCTGCGTGCTCAGCGTCCCGGTCGATGTCCAACGCGGCGGCGTTGTCGTCGCTGCAGCGGGCCACGAAGACCCCGTTGGGCGTGGTCACCTTGACGTTGCGGTTGGTCAGGCCGCCGGACAGGACCTCGACCTTCCTCGGGCCCGCGAGCGCAGGGATCTGCGCGAGCTTGTCGTCGAGCTGCGCGTCGCTCAGAGCGAAGACCGACATCAGGGGCCACCCTTCATGCCAGGGCGTCGTGGATCGCCCGCACGTAGGCCTCGGAGCGCTCCGAGCCGATGATGCCGGGGGCCATCCGGTTCATCATGTAGCTGATCGTCGTACGCGAGTCGAGCTCGGTGATGATCACCGAACCTCCCCAGCCGCCCCAGTAGCAGCTCTTCCCCTGCGCCACGTAGGGCATCGTCTGGGTCTCGGGGAGCGCGTAGCCGATGCCGAAGCGAAGGTTCACGCCGAGCACGAGGTCGGGCCCGTGGCTCTGCTCGTCGAAGATCAGGTCGATGGTGTCCGGCGAGAGCAGCTTCACCCCGTCGACCGTGCCGCCGAGCGCGAGCGACGACAGCATCCTTGCGACGGACCGCGCGTTGCCATGGCCGTTCGTCGCCCCCATGTCGGCGAGCCGCCAGGCGGGCGTGTTGGCGGCGTCGGCCGTGGCCGCGGGACCGGTGAAGGTCTTGAACATGGGGCTCTCGGCGTCGAGCGCGGCCATGTCGATGTCCAGCGGCGGTGGGGGTACGACGGGCGCGATCCGGTCCCAGTCGGACTCGACCGCGCCGATCTGGAAGTCGGCCCCGAGTGGACCCGCGATCTCCTCGGCCACGAACTGCTTGAGCGTCTTGCCGCTCACCCGGCGGATCACCTCACCGACCAGATGACCCTGGTTCTGCGCGTGGTAGCCCGAGGCCGTCCCCGGCTCCCACCACGGCGCCTGGGCGGCGAGCCTGGCCGTCGACCTCTCCCAGTCGTACATGTCCTCGACCTCGAACGGCTGCTCCCAGCCGGAGACGCCGGAGGTATGGCTCATCAGGTGGCGCAGCTCGATCTGGTCCTTGCCGTTCTCGGCGAACTCCGGCCAGTAGGTCGCGACCTTCTCGTAGGGGTCGAGCACACCGCGGTCGACCAGCATCAGCGCGGCCAGGCTGGTCACGGTCTTCGTGGTCGACCACACGTTCACGATCGTGTCCTCGGCCCAGGGCATCGTCCGCGCCTCGTCGCACCAGCCACCCCAGATGTCGAGCAGCGTCTCGCCGTCGACGTCGACCACGATGCTCGCGCCCAGCTCGTCGGCGTCCAGCCGTTCGGCGAGGACACCCTTGATGCCCTCGAGCTTCGCGTCGGCGGTTCCGTGCACCTCAGCCATGTCGTCTCCCTGTCGCCACCGTCGAACTTCCCACGGGCACCTTGTCGCGAAGCCGGGCTCACCGCAAGGAGCGGGCGACCTACCTCGGGCCAGCGCCCGGTGGCGCAACAACCTGCATCCTGCATGTCTGGGTAGGAGGTGGCCGACGGCACCGGATCGCCGGCACGGGCAGCAGTGGCCACCTGGACGGCTGCGTGCTCCATGGCGTCCGGTAGGGGACGGACCCGGTGCTGACCCGGCGTACCCCCAGCTCGCCGAGCTCGGCCACCCACAGCCCGGGGACCAGCAGCGTGTTGAGCGGTACGTCGATCCGCGCCGCCAGCTCGCGCAGCACCTGCGCGTCCGTCGCAGCGGGGACGAAGATGCCGTCCGCACCCGCGTGGACGTAGGCCCGAGTCCTGATGAGGGT
>CAWJGX010000022.1:0-227233 GCA_963842565.1 uncultured Actinomycetota bacterium
GAGGACGGCCTCGGCACGAAGGGGATCGTGCGCGCGCCCGGGGGCGGGGTCGAGGTGGTCGACGTCTCGCAGGCCAACGCCGGCGAGCTGCTGGTCCACGACGCCCACCACGACGACCCCTCCACGGCGTTCGCGCTGTCCCGGCTCACCGACGCGGGCGTGCTGCACCAGGCGCCGATCGGCATCTTCCGCCAGGTGCAGCGGCCGACGTACGACGACCTCGCGCGCGAGCAGATCGTCACCGCCTCGGCCGGTCAGGGTGACCAGCGCGAAGCACTGGCCAGCCTGATCAGCGGCGGCGACACCTGGACCGTCGTCTGAGGTCGAGCCTCAGCCCTTGGGGGCCTTGGCCTTCGAGACACGGACGAGCTTCTTGTTGACGAACTCGTCCATGCCCCACGGCCCGAGCTCGCGGCCGAAGCCGGAGCGCTTCACGCCACCGAACGGCAGCCCGGGCATCGTGGTCCCGTGCTCGTTGACGAACGCCATCCCGACCTCGAGCCGGTCGGCGGTCTCGCGGGCGAGCTCCTCGTCGGAGCTCCACACGGAGCCGCTGAGCCCGAAGGACGACGAGTTGGTGAGGTCCACGGCCTCGTCGGCCGAGGCGACCTTGTAGACGACACCGACCGGGCCGAACAGCTCCTCGGAGTAGGCGTCCATGTCGGGGGTGACGTCGGCGAGCAGCGTGGGCTCGAAGTACGCGCCGGCGCCCTCGACCTTCTTGCCGCCGGTGAGCACCGTGGCCCCCTGCTCGACGGCCTTGTCGACCTGGCCGGCAAGCGTGTCGGCTGCGGACTGCGACGACAGCGGACCCAGCGCCGTCTTGGCGTCCATCGGGTCGCCGGGAGACATCTGCGCGAACGAGGCGGTCAGCTTCTCGACGAACTCGTCGTAGAGCGGCTCGGTGACGACGAAGCGCTTCGCGGCGTTGCAGGCCTGGCCGGTGTTGGACATCCGTCCGCGGGTGGCCGACTTCACGGTCGCGTCCAGGTCCTGCGAGTCCAGGACGATGAAGGCGTCGGAGCCGCCGAGCTCGAGCACGACCTTCTTCAGGTTGCGGCCGGCGACCTCCGCGACGGCGGCACCCGCACGCTCGCTGCCGGTCAGCGAGACGCCCTGGACCCGCGGGTCGGCGATCATCTCGGCGATCTGGTCGTTGGTGGCGAAGATGTTGACGTAGGCGTCCTTCACCAGCCCGGCGGCGTTGAAGATCTCCTCCATCAGCAGGGCCGACTGGGGACAGCTCGGTGCGTGCTTGAGCAGGATGGTGTTGCCGAGCATCAGGTTCGGCGCCGCGAAACGGGCGACCTGGTAGTAGGGGAAGTTCCACGGCATCACGCCGATGAGCGAGCCGACCGGCAGCTTGCGGACGACGGACTCGTCCGCACCGGGCACGTCGAGCTTCTCGTCCTCGAGCAGGCCGGGTCCGTGGTCGGCGTACCACTGGTAGATGGCGCCGGAGAGCTGGACCTCGCCGACAGCCTGGCGGACGGGCTTGCCCATCTCGAGAGCGATCATCTTCGCGAGCTCGTCCTGCCGCTCGGTGTAGGCGTCGGCCACCTTGCTGAGCACCGCGGAACGCTCGGCGGGCGAGACCGCTCGCCAGGTGCTGAAGGCGGCGTGGGAACGGGCGAGGGCGTCCTCGACCCCCTGGCTGTCCAGGGTGGGGAACTCCTCGAGGGTCTCCCCGGTGGCGGGGTTGACGGTTGCGTAAGTAGCCATCTCACCTGTCTACTACCCGGCCCCCAAGGGCCACCACCCGGCGGCGAGGCTGAAGGTGGTCGTGCTCGAGGACTTGAACGGCTTGAGGAAGTCCAGCGCGACCTCGACGTCCTCCGGCGAGGAGCGGATGATCTCCATCCGGAGTCACGGAGTAGCTGCCCATGGAGAAACCCTAGAGGGGTCCGGCACCCGCGGAAACGTCATGAGCGTCTGGCAAGTACGGTGATGACATGAGCGAACAGCGTCGAGGCTTCCTGCTCGGCGCCGCGGCGTACGTCATGTGGGGGCTGTTCCCGCTCTACTGGCGGCTCCTCGAGCCTGCCGGCGCCGTCGAGATCCTGGCGCACCGGATCGTGTGGTCGCTGGTGGTGATGGTCGGGCTCACCCTGCTGTTGCGTCGTACGACGCAGCTGCGGGGGATCCTGCACGACCGACGGGTCCTCGTGCTCCTGTGCGTGGCGTCGGTGGTGATCGGCCTGAACTGGGGCGGCTTCATCTACGGGGTCAACCACGACCGTGTCGTGGAGGTGTCGCTCGGCTACTTCATCAACCCGCTCGTCACCGTCCTGCTCGGAGTGATCGTGCTGGGCGAGCGGCTGCGTCCGACCCAGTGGGGGGCGATGGGGATCGCGGCGCTGGCCGTGGTGATCCTGACCGTCGACTACGGCCATCCGCCGTGGATTGCCTTCCTGCTCGCCGGGTCGTTCGGCACCTACGGGCTGGCGAAGAAGAAGGCCGACGTCGAGGCCGTGGAGAGCCTCACCTTCGAGACGCTGGTGCTCACCCCGGTCGCACTCGCCTACCTCGTCTGGCTGTGGAGCCAGAGCGACGCCACCTTCGGCTCGGAAGGCGTGACGCACTCGCTGCTGCTCGCCAGCACCGGCCTGGTCACCGCGCTCCCGCTGATCTGCTTCGGCGCCGCCGCCATCCGCATCTCGATGACCACGATCGGCCTGCTGCAGTACCTCGCCCCCACGATCCAGTTCGCCCTCGGCCTGCTGGTCTTCCACGAGGCGATGACCCCGGTCAAGTGGATCGGCTTCGCCCTCGTCTGGCTCGCCCTCGCCATCTTCACCGGCGAGGCCCTGCGCCACCACCGGCGTACCCAGCTGCGGTTGGCGGCGGAGGCCAGCGCCATCTGAGGGGGCGGTCGGTTTCACTGGTTAACCTAGTGAAACTGTCACTTACCCGCGCGTTGCAACGCGTGGGAAGTGACAGTTTTCTAGGGCAGTACGGCGCACAGGAAAGCCCGTGTCCCACTCCGACGACAACCCGCTCGTGTCCACAGCACTCCAACAGCCGCACTCGATCCACAGTCGTGCTGATGGGTCTGGCGCAGCTCGGCGCGGCAGAACGAAGGTCCACGCCATGGACGAACTCTTCACGTTGCACCCCAACGGCCTCTTCATCCGCAGGGAGGCGCATCGACCACGGTTACAACGACCGAGTCCTGGCCGACGCGCGCCACAGCGGAGTGATCGCGCGAGTCCGGCACGGCGCCTACGCACCACACGACACCTGGGCGAACGGCGACGACATCGACCGTCATCGCCTGCGGTCACAGGCGGTGCTCCTGACGCATGGGGATCGCGTCGCGCTCAGTCACACGTCCGGCGCCATCGAGCACGGACTCCGCCTGTGGCGACCGGACCTCGAACAGGGTGCACGTGACCAGGCTCGACAAGGGGTCTGGCCGGCAGCACGTCCGACGTCGTCTACCACGAGGACACCTGGACAGCCGACGACGTCTACGCCAAGGACGAGCTGCTCGTGCTGGGGCCGGAGACCTGCGCGCTGGGCGCCGCCTCCCTGAC
The DNA here is from genome assembly GCA_963842565.1 of uncultured Actinomycetota bacterium. Taxonomy (GTDB): domain Bacteria; phylum Actinomycetota; class Actinomycetes; order Propionibacteriales; family Nocardioidaceae; genus Marmoricola. Next base: position 3,537 of record CAWJGX010000022.1, read on the forward strand.
GACCGTGGAATGCGGCATCCCCATCCTGGACTCGTTGTTCGACCTCGATCTCGGGAGCGAGGAGTCGCTCGTCGCGACGTACAAGAAGCGGTCACACTGGCCCCACTCCCAGCGGCTGCAGCTGACCGTTCGGTTCGCACGCCCGGGCGCACAGTCCATCGGTGAGAGCCTCGCCCGCAACGTGATGCGGGTGCAGCACCTTCCGGAGCCACAGCTCCAGTTCAAGGTGTACGACGACCACGGGAACCTGGTCGGGATCACCGACTTCGCCTGGCCCGAGTTTCGCCTGCTCGGCGAGTTCGACGGCAGGATCAAGTACGGGCGTCTGCTCAAGGACGGCGAGGAGCCGGGTGACGCCGTGTTCCGCGAGAAGGAGCGTGAAGACCTGCTGCGCGAGATCACCGGTTTCATGATGATCCGCTACATCTGGGCCAACCTGTTCGACCCTCGAACGATGGCTGCCCGGACTCGCCGCAAGATGCGGATGGCCGCCGCGGCCTGATCGCCGGACGCCGTACTCCCCTCGAGAAACTGTCACATACCCACCGTTGCAACGGTGGGTAAGTGACAGTTTCACTGGTGACCAGTGAAACCGACACGTCACGCAGGAGAGAGCCAGGCCCACCCAGGCAGGTTGCGGAGTACGCCGAAGGCAACGACCCCGGCGAGGAGCAGCCAGATCGTCCACGGGGGCAGGGAGGTCGAGCGGGGGGCCGGGCGGCCGGAGCGGCGGAGCAGCCAGGTGACGAAGGCGAGCACGAGATAGGGGACGGCCAGCACCGTCAGGGGATTGCGGGCCAGCGCACCGGCGAGATCACCGTGCAGCAGGTCGTGCACGGCGCGCAGTGCGCCGCAGCCCGGGCAGTAGAAGCCGGTCGTCGCGAGGAAGGGGCAGGTCGGGTAGTGGCCGGTCTCGTTCGGATCCACGGCGAACAGGGTCGCGCCGGCCACCAGCGCCGCCGTGGTCACGCCCACCACCGGCAGCGCCTCGCGCCACCGGGAGGTCCCGGTGGGCGCGAGGCGTGCGGAGAGCGTCATCGGAGCTGTCAGTAGCCTCCGGTGCTGTTGCTGGAGGAGCCGACGCCGAGGACGACGACGAGCAACAGCCACAGCACCGCGAGGACGAGGCCGATGATCGTCCCCCACAGCGCAAACGTGCGAGCCTTCCGCGAGGAATCCTGAGCTCCGGCGAAGTCGCCCGCGGCGTACTTGCTGTTGACCTGGGCCGCGAACACGATCGAGGCGATGCCCAGCGGCAGGCAGCAGAACAGCGTGCTCAGGATCGCCCAGACGAGGTGGTTGGGTGGCGGCGTCCCGGGAGGGCCGCCGTAGTAGCCGCCCGGAGGAGGAGGTGGCGCGGAGCCGTACCCGCCTCCCGGTGGCGCTCCGTATCCCCCGCCTGGTGGCGGCGGCGTGCTTTCGGACATCGCCATCGTTCCCTTCACTTGTGCGCGCACCCGAACATGCCCGCGAGTGAGCGTGACCCTATCGACTCCGACCGGGCCCGACCGACGAAAGCGTCAGCTCGAGCGCGTCGCCACCGCGTCGGCGAAGGCCTCCAGGGCCGCGCGGGCGGGTCCTTCGGGGAGGACCTTGAGCAGTCCCTTCGCCTCACCGGCGAGGTTGACGACGTAGGCACGGGCCTCGCCCATCGCGGGGTGGGCCCGGAGCAGGGCGAGCGTCTCGGTGTGCAGGGCGTCGTCCGACAGGTCGGCGTCCAGGAGCTCCAGCAGCCGCGCGTCACCGGGGTCGGTGGAGCGTCGGGCGATCAGGACCGGGAGCGTCGGCACGCCCTCGCGGAGGTCGGTGCCGGGCGTCTTGCCGGAGACATCGGTCTCGGAAGCGATGTCGAGGATGTCGTCGGAGAGCTGGAACGCCACGCCGACCTTCTCGCCGTACTCCGTCAGCGCCTCCTCGACGTCGCGCGGCGCCCCGGAGAAGCGAGCGCCGTAGCGCGCCGACGTGGCGATCAGCGAGCCGGTCTTGCCGGCGACCACGCGCAGGTAGTGCTCCAGCGGGTCCTCGCCGTCGGTGGGGCCGAGCGTCTCGAGGATCTGGCCCTCCACGAGGCGGGTGAACGTCTGGGCCTGGATGCGTACGGCGTCCGCGCCGAGGCCGGCGGTCAGCTCCGAGGACTTGGAGAACAGGAAGTCGCCGGTGAGGATCGCGACGTGGTTGTCCCAGCGGGCGTTGGCCGACGCGGCACCCCGGCGCAGGTCGGCCTCGTCCATCACGTCGTCGTGGTAGAGCGAGGCGAGATGGGTCAGCTCGACCACGCACGCCGAGGTCAGCACACCGTCCGCCGACGGGTCGCCCGTCTCCGCCGCGAGCAGCACCAGCAGCGGCCGGAACCGCTTGCCACCCGCATCCATCAGGTGTCGGGCGGCCTGGGTGACGAAGCCGGCCTCGCTCTGGACGTGGCCCACCAGCGCGACCTCGACATCGTCCATCCGGGCACGCAGTCGAGACTCAAGGTCGGGGTCGACGATGGGCAGGGCCAGGCTGGAGCTCATACGGGGTCCCCGCAGAAGTCGTGCGCGGCCACCCACGACCGCGAGCGCAGGAGACGCAGCGCACGATTTTGTGGGGTGTTCACCTGATGAATACTCCCACGCGACCGAGCAGGTCGATCAGCGCGCCCGGGACGATGCCCAGCAGCAGGGTCGCCGCGACACCGACGGCGATCACGGAGCCGGTGAGGATGCTCGGGTTGGTCACGCTCGGTCCCTCGCCGACAGGCTCGGCGAAGAACATCAGCACGATCACCCGCACGTAGAAGTACGCCGCCACCGCCGACATCAGCACGGCCACGATCACCACCGGCCAGGCGCCGGCGTCGAGCGCCGTCGCGAAGACGGCCCACTTGCCGGTGAAGCCACTGGTCAGCGGGATCCCGGCCATCGCGAGCAGCAGGAAGGCGAACAGACCGGCCACGAGCGGCGACTCCTTGCCCAGGCCCTGCCAGCGCGAGAGGTGGGTCGCCTCACCGCCACCGTCGCGCACCACCGTCACGAGTGCGAACGCCGCGAGGGTCGTGAAGCCGTAGGTGGTCAGGTAGAACAGCACCGCCGAGACGCCGGTCAGGCTGCCCGGCGTCACCTCGTTGAGCGAGCGGATCCCGAGGAACCCGGTCAGGATGAACCCGGCGTGCGCGATCGAGGAGTAGGCCAGCATCCGCTTGATGTCGGTCTGGGTGAGTGCGATGACCGAGCCGATCACCATCGTCAGGATCGCCACCGCCCAGAACATCGGCAGCCAGGAGGTGCGGTCGCTGCCGAAGGCCACGTAGAACAGCCGCAGCAGCGCGCCGAAGGCCGCCACCTTGGTGGCCGCCGCCATGAACCCGGTCACCGGGGTCGGGGCGCCCTGGTAGACGTCCGGGGTCCAGGCGTGGAACGGCGCCGCGCCCACCTTGAACAGCAGGCCCACCGAGATCAGGGCGATCCCGCCGAGGAGGTAGGCGTCACTGCCGGTGCCCGCGGCGATGGCCTCCGCGATCTCCGCGAAGCCCATCGACCCGGAGTACCCGTAGACGAGGGCGATGCCGTAGATGAAGAACGCCGAGCTGAACGCGCCGAGCAGGAAGTACTTCATCGCCGCTTCCTGGCTGAGCAGACGACGGCGACGCGCCAGTCCGCAGAGCAGGTAGAGCGGGAGGGAGAGCACCTCCAGGGCGACGAACATGGTCAGCAGGTCGTTGGAGGCCGGGAACATCAGCATGCCGGCGACCGCGAACATCAGGAGCGGGAAGACCTCGGTGTGCTCGAGCCCCTTCGTGGAGGCCTCGCGCTCGGCCTCGGTGCCGGGGAGGGCCGCAGCCTGTCCGGCGAAGGAGGTGACACCGCCCTCGAGGTGCCGCTCGGCGAAGAGCAGCACGCTCAGCAGGGCGAGCACCAGCACGAGCATCCAGCAGAACAAGGCCGGTCCGTCCACCGCGAGCGCGCCCATCGCAGCCACCTCGCCCCGCTTGGGGGTGTCGCTTCCCGGGTTGAGCCGGTCGAAGACGATCAGGGCCGTCACGAACGCGGCGACCAGCCCGGCAAGCGCGAGGACCACCTGTACGACGTAGCGGCGACTGCGCGGCAGGAACGCCTCGCCGAGCACGCCGAGGACGGCCACGCCGAGCACGATCAGGATCGGCGAGAGGGTGAAGTACTCGATCGTCGGAGTCTCGAAGCCGTTCATTCGTCGAGCCTCCGATTCAGTCACCGACGGTGGTGGATCCGTCGTGCCCACCTCCGACATCGTGTGCTTGACGGCCGGGTTGATCACGTCGAGGAGGGGCTGCGGGAAGAAGCCCAGCACGACGATCAGCAGCAGCAGCGGCGCCAGCGCGCTGATCTCGCGGAGGTTCAGGTCACGCATCCCGACCACGCCCTCGCGGACCGGGCCGGTCATCGTGCGCTGGTACATCCACAGGATGTAGATCGCGGCGAGCACGATGCCCGGCACCGCGAACACGGCCGCCCACGGCGAGTGCACGAACGCGCCGACCATCACGAGCAGCTCGGAGACGAACGGCGAGAGACCCGGCAACGACAGCGACGACAGGCCGGCCACCAGGAACAGCCCGGCCAGCACCGGGGCGACCTTCTCGACGCCGCCGTAGTCGCTGATCAGGGCAGAGCCCGCGGCGGGTGATCAGGAACCCGGTCACCAGGAACAGCGCGGCCGTGGAGAGGCCGTGGTTGAACATGTAGAGGTTGGCTCCCGAGAGTCCCTGGCTGTTCATCACGAAGATGCCCAGCACGATGAAGCCGAAGTGCGAGATCGACGTGTAGGCGATCAGGCGCGGGATGTTGTTCGACCCGATCGCCATGAACGCGCCGTAGAGGATGCTGATGATCGCCAGGGTGACCACCACCGGCGTCGCCCAGCGCGAGGCCTCCGGGAACAGCTCGAGGCAGAACCGGATCATCCCGAAGGTGCCCACCTTGTCGAGCACGCTGACCAGCAGCACCGAGGTGCCGGGGGTGGCGTTCTGGGCGGTGTCGGGCAGCCAGGTGTGCACCGGGAACATCGGCGCCTTGATCGCGAAGGCGATGAAGAACCCGATGAACATCCAGCGTCCGGCCACCGTCCCGAAGTCCATCTGGGACAGCTCCGAGAGCAGGTACGTCGGGCCGCCCTTCGTGCTCGCGGACTCGACGTAGAGGCCGATCACGGCAGCGAGCATCACCAGTCCACCGGCCAGCGAGTAGAGCAGGAACTTCACGGCCGCGCGCACGCGGTCGGGACCGCCGTACCCCGCCACCAGGAAGTAGACCGGGATCAGGGTCGCCTCGAAGAAGACGTAGAACAAGAACACGTCGGTGGCGGCGAAGACGCCGATCGAGAGGCCCTCGAGCGCCAGGATCCAGGCGAAGAAGCCCTTGGCTCCCCACCGACCGGTCTCGCCGTCGTTCCAGGAGGCGAGCATCACCACGGGGGTGAGGATCACGGTGAGCAGGATCAGGGCCAGGCCGATGCCGTCCACGCCGAGGGCGTAGTGGGCGCCGAACAGCTTGATCCAGTCGAGGTCCTCGCTGAGCTGGTAGCCCCCTCCGGGGGTGTAGTCGAGCGCGATCGCGATGCCGAGGAGCAGCGTCACCACGGAGAAGCCGATGCCGACCTGCTTGGCCAGCGGCGAGTCCGGGCGCGAGGGCATGAAGGTGAGCACGACGGCGCCGAGGATCGGCAGCAGCCACAGGACGGTCAGCACGGGGAAGTCATTCATGTCAGGTTCACCACCACGAGGGCCAGGAGGACCAGGGCGGCTCCGGCGAGCACGGAGAGGGCGTAGGAGCGCACGAACCCGTTCTGCGCCAGCCGCATCCGGCCGGAGAGTCCTCGGATCGAGGAGGCGAACCCGACGGAGCCTCCGTCGACGACGCTGTTGTCGAAGGTCGTCAGCCCGGCGGTGAACCGCTTGCCCGGACCGGCGATGACGGTGTCGTTGAACGCGTCACCGTAGAGCTCGTTGCGGCCGGCGGTGGTGAGCACCGAGACCTTGGCCGGCGCCGTACGGGGGACCTCACGGCGACCGAAGATCATCCAGGCGATCCCGACACCGACGGCGACGACGAGCAGAGCGATCAGGCTGATCACCTCCGCCGGGAGCGGCGGCTCCTCGTGCGGGGCGACACCGGTCACCGGCGAGAGGAAGTCGACGATCCAGTCGTTGAGCAGCAGCAGCCCGCCGACGAGCGACAGCGCGCCGAGCACCATCAGCGGGATCGTCATCACCTTCGGTGACTCGTGCGGGTGGACGTCCTTCTCCCAACGGTCCTTGCCGAAGAACGTCATCAGCATCAACCGGGTCATGTAGAAGCCGGTGACCCCGGCACCAGCGAGTGCGCAGAGGCCGAGCCAGATGTTCTGCGTCAGCGCGACCTCGATGATCTTGTCCTTGGACCAGAACCCGTCGAAGGGGGGAACGCCGATGATCGCGAGGTACCCCATCGTGAAGGTCACGAAGGTCACCGGCATCAGCTTGCGCAGGGCTCCGTAGTGACGCATGTCGACGTCGTCGTTGGTGCCGTGCATCACCGAGCCGGCTCCGAGGAACATGTCGGCCTTGAAGAAGCCGTGCATGAGCAGGTGGAAGATCGCGAACGCGTAGCCGGCCACGCCCATGCCGGCCGCCAGGATCATGTAGCCGATCTGGCTCATCGTCGAGCCCGCGAGGACCTTCTTGATGTCGTCCTTGGCACACCCGATCCAGGCACCCATCAGCAAGGTGATGGTGCCGACGACGGCCACGGCCAGACGAGCATCGGCGGTGTAGGAGAAGATGAACTGCGAGCGGACGATCAGGTAGACGCCCGCGGTGACCATGGTCGCCGCGTGGATCAGCGCCGACACCGGGGTGGGGCCTTCCATCGCGTCGAGCAGCCAGGTCTGGAGCGGGAACTGTGCCGACTTGCCGCACGCGGCAAGGAGCAGGAGCAGGCCGATGACGGTGATCACGCCCTGCGAGGCCCCGCTGGTCAGGGTCGAGACCTTGGCGAAGGAGGTGCTGCCGAACGTGACGAAGATCAGCCCGACACCGAGCGAGAGCCCGATGTCGCCGACCCGGTTGATCACGAAGGCCTTCTTCGCAGCGGCAGCCGCACTCGGCTTGTACTGCCAGAACCCGATCAGCAGGTACGACGCGAGGCCGACGCCCTCCCAGCCGAGGAAGACACCGACGTAGTCGGAGGCGAGCACCAGCATCAGCATCGCGGCGACGAAGAGGTTGAGGTAGCCGAAGAACCTGCGCCGCCGCTCGTCGTGCTCCATGTAGCCGATCGAGTAGATGAAGATCAGCGAGCCGACTCCGGTGATCAGCAGCAGGAACAGCGACGAGAGCGGGTCGTAGAGCAGACCCAGCTCGACCTTCCAGTCGCCTGAGCTGAACCACGTCCAGAGGGTCAGGCCGACCTGCCGGTTGTCGTCGGCGCGCCCGAGGAGCGCGATGAACAGGATCACCGAGCAGACGAACGACCCGAGGACGGTCGCCGTACCGAGCAGGTGTCCGAACCGGTCGGTGCGCCGGCCTCCGAGCAGGAGGATGACCGCGCCGAGCGCCGGGAGCGCGAGGACGAGCACGAGTGGCAGCGCCAGCGAGCCGGCCGAGGTCGGATCGACGGTCGGAACAGCGCCGTGACCTTCCTCGGACAGGACACTGATGGCAGAGGTGAGCACAGGGACCCCTTAGTACTTCAGCAGACTGGCGTCGTCGACCGAGGCCGAGCGACGCGTGCGGAAGATGGTCATGATGATCGCGAGCCCGACGACGACCTCGGCAGCGGCCACGACCATCACGAAGAAGGCCGCGATCTGTCCGTCGAGGTTGCCGTTGGCACGGGCGAAGGTGACCAGCGCGAGGTTGCTGGCGTTGAGCATCAGCTCCACGCACATGAACACCACGATGGCGTTGCGCCGGGTGAGCACGCCGACCGCGCCGATCGAGAACAGGATCGCGGAGAGGAGGATGAAGGGTGTCGGACTCATCGGCCTGCCGTCCCTGTGTCGTCACGAGGCGGCACGGTCTGGTCGCCGCCACCGACCTGCTCGACCTCGCTCGCGCTGCCCGGCGAGCGCTGCACCGAGCCACGCGCCGCGAGCACCCGGGAGATCGAGGTCTCCGCCACGGTGCCGTCGGGCAGCAGGGCGGGGGTGTCCACCGCGTTGTGCCGTGCGAAGACGCCCGGGGAGGGCAGCGGACCGGGGTGCTTGCCGTGGTCGGCGTAGTCCTGCATCCGTCGCGCTGCCAGGTCGGCCTGCCCGGTCTTGGGAGTGAGCCGCTCGCGGTGGGCCAGGACCATCGCACCGAGCGCGGCCGTGATCAGCAGGGCGGAGGTGACCTCGAAGGCGAAGACGTAGCGGGTGAACAGCACCTGCGCGATGGCAGGAACGTTGCCATTGGCGTTGGCATCGTCCAGCCCGACCACGACTCCCACGGAGACCTGCGCGAGACCGATCACCAGGGTGAGCCCGAAGACCAGACCGACCAGGGTCGCGAACAGGCGCTGTCCGCGGATCGTCTCGACCACCGAGTCGGAGGAGTCGACGCCCACCAGCATCAGCACGAACAGGAAGAGCATCAGGATCGCGCCCGTGTAGACGATGATCTGCACGGCGAAGAGGAACGGCGCGCCCTGCACGACGTACAGGATCGAGAGGCTGATCATCACGACCGCCAGCAGCAGCGCGCAGTGCACGGCCTTGCGGGCGAAGAGCAGTCCCAGCGCGCACACGACCATGACCGGCGCGAGGATCCAGAAGGCGATCATGTGGTCCCTCCGCTCGGCTCCTGATCACCCTGGTCCTGACGACGCAGGGTGCCGCGGTAGTAGTCCCCCTCGTCCTCACCGAGGCGCATCGGGTGGGGCGGCTGCTCCATGCCGGGCAGGAGCGGGGCCAGCAGGTCGGACTTCTCGTAGATCAGGTCCGCACGGTTGTTGTCGGCCAGCTCGTACTCGTTGGTCATCGTCAGCGCACGCGTCGGGCAGGCCTCGATGCACAGGCCGCACAGGATGCAGCGCAGGTAGTTGATCTGGTAGACGCGGCCATAACGCTCACCGGGGCTGAACCGCTCGTCCTCGGTGTTGGAGGCACCCTCGACGTAGATCGCGTCCGCCGGGCAGGCCCAGGCGCACAGCTCGCAGCCGACGCACTTCTCCAGGCCGTCGGGCCAGCGGTTGAGCTGGTGGCGTCCGTGGAACCTGGGGGCCGTCGGCTGCTTGTCCTCGGGGTACTGCTCGGTGACCACCTTGCGGAACATGGTCCGGAACGTCACCCCGAAACCGGCGACCGGGTCCCAGAGCTGTTCCTTCAGGGTCGCCATCAGCGATCCTCCCTAGCGATTGAGTCCTGTGGCATCGGCGGCACGGGGTAGCCCCCCGCGAACGCGTCGAACGGCTCCGGCTCGAGCTCCTCGGCGGGCTTCTCCTTGTCCTCCACGAACAGGAGGACCAGCAGCAGCACGGCGAGCACGATGGCCGCGATGATCAGCCAGGTGCGGTCGAAGCCACCCTCGAGGTCGATCACGCGGATCGTCGCGACCGCGATGATCCAGACGATCGAGGCCGGGATCAGCCACTTCCACCCGAACCTCATGAACTGGTCGTAGCGCAGTCGCGGCAGCGAGCCGCGCAGCCAGATGAAGATGAAGATGAAGAAGAGCACCTTGCCCATGAACCAGACGAACGGCCAGTAGCCCTCGTTGGCGCCGTCCCAGATCGAGATCGGCCACGGCGCGCGCCAGCCACCGAGGAACAGGGTGGTCGCGAGCGCCGAGACCGTGGCCATGTTGATGTACTCGGCCAGGAAGAACAGGGCGAACTTCAGCGAGGAGTACTCCGTGTGGAAGCCGCCGACCAGCTCGCCCTCGGCCTCGGGGAGGTCGAACGGCGCCCGGTTGGTCTCACCGACCATGGCGATCACGTAGATGATGAACGACGGGATCAGCGTGAACGCGAACCACACGTCCTTCTGCGCGTTCACGATCTCGGAGGTCGACATCGAGCCGGCGTGCAGGAAGACCGCGACCAGCGCCAGCCCCATCGCGACCTCGTAGGAGATCATCTGGGCGCTCGAGCGCAGCCCACCCAGCAGGGAGTACGTCGACCCGCTGGACCAGCCGCCGAGGACGATCCCGTAGATGCCGATCGAGGCGATCGCCATCACGAAGATCACGGCGACCGGCATGTCGGTGAGCTGGAGGGGCGTCTCCAGGTCGGTGAACGGCACGTCCACGACCGGGCCGAAGGGGATCACCGAGAAGGTCACGAAGGCCGGGATCACCGCGATGACCGGCGCGATGATGAAGACCAGCTTGTCGGCCGCCTTGGGGACGATGTCCTCCTTCAGCGCGAGCTTCACCCCGTCCGCGAGGCTCTGCAGCAGTCCGAAGGGACCGTTGCGGTTGGGGCCGATGCGGTGCTGCATGCGGGCGACGACGCGGCGCTCCCACCAGATGTTGAACAGGGTCAGCAGCACCAGGATCACGAAGATCAGCACGGCCTTGACGATCACCAGCCACGTGGGGTCGTGGCCGAAGGCGCTGAGGCCCTCCGCGGTGTCGAGCGGGACCAGGTAGGACATCAGGCGCCTCCCACGATCGTGGTGATGGAGACATCGCTGCCGGCTGGGCCGACGAGGTGACGCACCGAGGCGCCCGGCGAGCTGGCCGGTGCCCAGACCGTGCCGTCGGCGAGGTCGGCGACGCCGATCGGCAGCCGCACCGATCCCAGAGGACCGGTCAGCGTGACGTCGTCGCCCACCACGGCGCCCAGCGCCTCCAGGGTCGCCCGGCCGACGAGCAGCACCGGCTTGCGGGCGGTGCGGCGCATCGCCTCGTCACCGTCCTGCATCCGGCCGTCGTCGAGCAGCTGCTTCCAGGAGGCGAGGGTCAGTGAGCCGGGACCACCGGTGGTTGCGGATCGCGTCGCTGAGCCTGTCGAGCGACCGTCTCGAAACCACGCACGACCGGCTTGGCCGCCCGCTCACCGTCCCAGGGACCGAGGATGCCCATCTCGTCCCAGGCCTGCTCGGAGGTGCGGAAGCCGAGCCCCTGGGGAAGACCGGTGCCGAGCTCCTCGGCGATGCCGGCCAGCACCCGCACGTCCGGCAGTGACGACGGGTTGTGCAGGACCTTGCCGAACCGGCGGACCCGCCCTTCCCAGTTGACGAAGGTGCCCGAGCGATCGGTCACCGGGGAGACCGGGAAGACCACGTCGGCCGCGCGGGTGACCTCGGAGGCGCGCACCTCGAGGGCCACGACGAAACCGGTGGTCGCGATCGCCTCGCGCGCGAGGACCGGGTCGGCGAGATCGCCGGGATCGACGCCACCGACGACCAGGCCGCCGAGCTTGCCCTCAGCGGCGGCGGCGAGGATCGCGTCGCCGTCACGACCGACCACCTCGGGCAGGTGGTCCACGCCCCAGGCAGCAGCCAGGTCGACCCGCGCCGCGGCGTCGGCGACCGGACGTCCGCCCGGCAGCAGGTTCGGCAGGGCACCGGTCTCGACGGCACCTCGGTCGCCGGCCCGGCGCGGGATCCAGGCGATCCGTGCTCCGGTGGTGGCGGCGAGGCTGGCGACGGCGGACAGGGCGCCGGGGACGGCGGCCATCCGCTCGCCGACGAGGATCAGGCCACCGCTGTCGATGGCGACCGAACCGTCGTGGGCGAGACCCTCGATCACGGCGGGCTCGTCACCGGGACGCGCCGGGATCAGGGTGCCCGACATCTTGTGCAGGCCTCGGGAGGTGAAGGGCGCGATCGAGTAGATCGGCAGCATCCGTCCGCGGGCAGCCTTGCGCAGACGCAGGAAGACCGTGCCGGCCTCGTCCTCGGGCTCGAGACCGACGAGCAGCACCGACCGGGCGCTCTCGAGGTCGGCGTACGTCACCGCGTTGGTGCCGGGGCCGCCGAGCACGACCTGGGAGGCCAGGAAGTCGGCCTCCTCGGCGGAGTGGGCGCGGGCGCGGAAGTCGATGTCGTTGGTGCCGAGGGCCACCCGGGCGAACTTCGCGTAGGCGTAGGAGTCCTCGGCGGTGAGGCGGCCGCCGGTCAGCACGCCGACCCCGCCCGTCTCCCGGGCCAGGGCGAGCCCGCGCGCGGCGACGATGAAGGCCTCCGGCCAGCTCGCGGGACGCAGCTCTCCGCTGTCGGCGTCGCGCACCATCGGGTAGGTGAGCCGGTCCTCGCTGGTGGCCGCGTGGAACGCGAAGCGGTCCTTGTCGGTGATCCACTCCTCGTTGACCTCGGGGTCGTCACCGGCGAGGCGACGCATCACCTTGCCGCGGCGGTGGTCGACGCGGATGGCCGAGCCGCAGGCGTCGTGCTCGGCGATCGACGGGGTGGAGACCAGGTCGAACGGCCTCGACCGGAAGCGGTACGCCGAGGAGGTGAGCGCGCCGACCGGGCAGATCTGGATGGTGTTGCCGGAGAAGTAGCTCTCGAAGGGCTCCTTCTCGTAGATGCCCACCTGCTGCAGGGCGCCGCGCTCGATCAGCGCGATGAACGGGTCACCGGCGATCTGCTCGGAGAAACGGGTGCAGCGGGCGCAGAGGACGCAGCGCTCGCGGTCGAGCAGCACCTGGGCGGAGATGTTGATCGGCTTCGGGTACAGCCGCTTGTGCTCGGTGAAGCGGGTCTCGCCACGCCCGTTGCTCATCGCCTGGTTCTGGAGGGGGCACTCGCCGCCCTTGTCGCACACGGGGCAGTCGAGCGGGTGGTTGACCAGCAGCAGCTCCATCACGCCCTGCTGGGCCTTGTCCGCGACCGGCGAGGTGGCCTGCGTGTTGACGACCATGCCCTCGGCCACGGTCAGGGTGCACGAGGCCTGCGGCTTGGGCATCCCGCGGCCGTTGCCGGCGTCGGGGATGTCCACGAGGCACTGGCGGCAGGCGCCGACGGGCGCGAGCAGCGGGTGGTCGCAGAACCGCGGGATCTGGACGCCGATCTGCTCGGCCGCGCGGATCACGAGGGTGTTCTTGGGCACCGAGACCTCGACGCCGTCGATGGTCAGCGTGACCTCGTCGGACTTCTCGGGTGCGGTCTCCTTGGACTTCTCGGGAGTCGTCGTCATGCGTTCGCACCCACCTTCGCGAAGATCGCCGACGCCTCGCGGTCGAACGGACAGCCGCCGTGGGTCAGGTGCGCGAGGTACTCGTCGCGGAAGAACTCGATCGAGGAGGTGATCGGGCTGGTCGCACCGTCGCCCAGCGCGCAGAACGAGCGACCCAGGATGTTGTCGCAGACGTCGAGGAGGATCTCGAGGTCGGCCTCGGATCCCTTGCCCTGCTCGAGGTTGGCCAGGGTCTGCGCCAGCCACCAGGTGCCTTCGCGGCAGGGCGTGCACTTGCCGCAGGACTCGTGCTTGTAGAACTCGGTCCAGCGCAGCACCGCCCGGACCACGCAGGTGGTCTCGTCGAAGATCTGCAGGGCGCGGGTGCCGAGCATCGACTTGACCTCGGCGACTCCCTCGAAGTCGAGCGGGACGTCGAGGTGCTCGGCCGTCAGCAGCGGCGTGCTCGAACCACCAGGCGTCCAGAACTTCAGCTCGTGGCCGTCTCGCATGCCACCGGCGAGATCGATCAGCTCGCGCAGGGTGATCCCGAGCGGGGCCTCGAACTGCCCCGGGTTGGTGACGTGGCCCGAGAGCGAGAAGATCCCGTAGCCCTTGGACTTCTCGGTGCCCATCGAGGCGAACCACTCGGCGCCGCGGCCGATGATGCTCGGCACCGAGGCGATCGACTCGACGTTGTTGATCACCGTCGGGCTGGCGTAGAGACCGGCGACAGCGGGGAACGGCGGGCGGAGCCTCGGTTGACCGCGGCGGCCCTCGAGCGAGTCGAGCAGCGCCGTCTCCTCGCCGCAGATGTAGGCGCCGGCGCCGGCGTGCACGGTCAGCTCGAGGTCGTAGCCGCTGCCGTGGATGTCCTTGCCCAGGTGGCCGGCGAGGTAGGCCTCCTGCACCGCGCGCTGCAGCCGGCGGATCACGTGCAGCACCTCACCGCGGACGTAGATGAACGCGTGGCTGGCACGGATGGCGAAGGAGCTGATGATCACGCCCTCCACCAGGGTGTGCGGGCTGGCCATCATCAGCGGGATGTCCTTGCAGGTGCCCGGCTCGGACTCGTCCGCGTTGACCACGAGGTACTTGGGGTTCGGGTTGTCCTGCGGGATGAAGCCCCACTTCATCCCGGTCGGGAAGCCCGCACCTCCCCGTCCGCGCAGGTTGGAGGCCTTCACCGCCTCGATGACGTCGGCCGGTGCCATCGCCAGGGCGGTGTGCATCGCGGCGTACCCGCCCTGCTCCTCGTAGGACGCCAGCGTCCACGACCGGTCGGTGCCCCAGTTGTCCGTCAGGACAGGGGTCAGAGTGTCGCTCACTTGTCGTCTCCACCCGGGTTCGCTGGGTTGTCCTCGTGCTTGGCCTCGGCGCCGGACTCCTCGACCTTCGCGTCGGACTCCACCTCCTCGGCCTCGTGGCTGCCCTCGGCCTTGTCGGACGCGGTCTCGCCCTCGGCCTTGTCGGCGCCCTGGTAGGCCTCGGCCGCCTCCTGCACCGTCGGCGCGACCCAGCCTCGCTCGCGAGCGATGTTCAGCCCGACCAGGGACGCGGGACCGGCGGAGGGACCCTCGTCGGCGAGGTCGTCGGGGAAGCCGGCGATCACCCGCTCGGCCTCGCGCCAGGTGACCACCCGCGGACCACGGGTGGAGTGGACCTCGACACCGGAGCGAAGGTCGTCGACCAGGGCGGTGGCGGTCTCGGGCGTCATGTTGTCCATGAACTCCCAGTTGACCGTCATCACGGGGGCGTAGTCGCAGGCCGCGTTGCACTCGATGTGCTCGAGGGTGACCTCCGCTGATCTTGGCGTCGTCGGTGGTCTCGTCGTTGCCGATGTCGAGGTGGTCCTTGAGACGCTCGAAGATCAGGTCGCCGCCCATGATCGCGCAGAGCGTGTTCGTGCAGACGCCGACGTGGTAGTCGCCGACCTGGCGGCGCTTGTACATCGTGTAGAAGGTCGCGACACCGCTGACGTCGGCGGCGCTGATCCCGAGGATCTCGGCGCAGGCCTCGATCCCCCGTGCGGTGACCTGGCCCTCGACGCTCTGCACGAGGTGGAGCATCGGCAGCAGGCCGGAGCGTGCCTGCGGGTAGCGGGCTGCGATCTCCTGCAGCTCGGCGTACGTCGTGGGGTCGAGCGGCTCCTGGCGCACCTGGGTGGTCGAGATCCCGGAGGCGTTGGTGCCGTCGTCCATCCCGGGGATGCGTCCCGCGTTGGGATCGGTGCTCATCTGTCGACCCCTCCCATCACCGGGTCGATGGAGGCGATGGCGACGATCACGTCGGCGACCATGCCGCCCTCGCTCATCACCGAGGTGCCCTGCAGGTTCACGAACGACGGGTCGCGGAAGTGCGCGCGGAACGGGCGGGTGCCGCCATCGGAGACGAGGTGGCAACCGAGCTCGCCACGCGGCGACTCGACCGGGACGTAGGCCTGGCCGGCCGGGACCCGGAAGCCCTCCGTGACCAGCTTGAAGTGGTGGATCAGGGCCTCCATCGACTCACCCATGATGTGCTTGATGTGGTCGAGGCTGTTGCCCATCCCGTCGCTGCCGATGGCCAGCTGGCTGGGCCACGCGATCTTCTTGTCGCCCACCATCACCGGGGCTCCCTCGAGGCCGGCGAGCCGGTCGACGGCCTGCTCGACGATGCGCAGGGACTCCCACATCTCGTTGAGTCGGATCCGGAACCGGCCGTAGGCGTCGGCGGTGTCCCAGGTCTGCACCTCGAAGTCGTAGTCCTCGTAGCCGGAGTACGGCTCGGACTTGCGCAGGTCCCAGGGGTAGCCGCTGGCCCGGAGCGGCGGACCCGTGATGCCCAGGGCCAGGCAGCCCGCGAGGTCGAGGTGTCCCACGTCGACGAGGCGCGCCTTGAAGATGGGGTTGGCGTTGCAGAGGGCGGCGTACTCGGGCAGGCGCTTCTTCATCAGGGTGATGAAGTCGCGGATCTGGTCGAGCCCGCCGGGAGGCATGTCCTGCGCGACGCCCCCGGGGCGGATGAAGGCGTGGTTCATCCGGAGACCGGTGATCAGCTCGAACAGGTCGAGGACGAGCTCACGCTCGCGGAACCCGATGGTCATCACGGTCAGCGCGCCGATCTCCATGCCCCCGGTCGCGATCGCGACGAGGTGGGAGGAGATCCGGTTGAGCTCCATCAGGAGCACCCGCATGACCTGGGCCTTCTCCGGGATGTCGGCCTCGATGTCGAGGAGCCGCTCCACGCCGAGGCAGTAGGTCATCTCGTTGTAGAACGGGCTGAGGTAGTCCATCCGGGTGCAGAAGGTGACGCCCTGCACCCACGTGCGGAACTCCATGTTCTTCTCGATGCCGGTGTGCAGGTAGCCGATCCCGCAGCGGGCCTCGGTGACCGTCTCGCCCTCGAGCTCGAGGATCAGGCGGAGCACCCCGTGCGTCGAGGGGTGCTGCGGACCCATGTTGACCACGACCTTGTTGTCGTGCTCGTCGTTGATGCCCGAGACCACGGAGTCCCAGTCCTGGCCGGTGACGGTGAAGACGCGCCCCTGGCTGGTCTCGGCCTCGGAGGCGGCGTACGGGTCTGCCTGCGGTGTCGCTCATCAGTTGTAGCTCCTCCGCTGGTCGGGCGGTGGGATGGTTCCGCCCTTGTACTCGACCGGGATGCCGCCCAGCGGGTAGTCCTTGCGCTGGGGGTGGCCCGGCCAGTCGTCGGGCATCTGGATGCGGGTGAGCGCGGGGTGGCCGTCGAAGATGATCCCGAAGAAGTCGAAGGTCTCGCGCTCGTGCCAGTCGGCGGTGGGGTACGTCGCGACGACGCTGGGGATGTGCGGGTCGGCGTCGGGGGCGGTGACCTCGAGGCGGATGCGCCGGTTGTGGGTCATCGAGAGCAGGTGGTAGACGGCGTGCAGCTCGCGGCCGAGGTCGTCCGGGTAGTGCACCCCGCTGACGCCGGAGCACAGCTCGTAGCGCAGCTGCTCCTCGTCGCGCAGGAGACGTGCGGTGGCGGCGATGTCCTCGCGCCGGATGAAGAAGGTGATCTCGCCGCGGAAGACGACGACCTTCTCGACTGCCGCCTCGAGACCGGCGGAGCGGGTCGCCTCGGCGAGGGTGGTGGCCACCTCGTCCATCCAGCCGCCGTACGGCGGCTGGCTCGCGCCCGGCATCTCGACCGGGCGGGTGAGGCCGCCGTAGCCGGACGTGTCGCCGGTGCCGGTGACCCCGAACATGCCCTCGCGGCGGCCGATCTGCTCGGCCTCGTCCCCGGTCGAGGGGACGTTCTCGGGCATCGTGCTCGTGGCGTCGACGTCGGTGCCGGTCTCGGTGAACGGCCCCGTCGTCGGGTCCGGGCGGTCGTCGTCGGCCATCAGCGCATCAGGCCCTTCATCTCACCGGTGGAGAGGGCGTTGAGCGCGGTCTGCTCGCCGGCCTCGATCTCGGCGAGACGGTTGCTGCCCAGCTTGGTCGCCTGGACCTGGTCGTGCAGCTTGAGGATCGCGTCGATCAGCATCTCCGGGCGGGGCGGACAGCCGGGGAGGTACATGTCGACGGGCACCACGTGGTCGACGCCCTGGACGACGGCGTAGTTGTTGAACATCCCTCCGGAGCTGGCACACACGCCCATGGCGAGCACCCACTTGGGCTCGGCCATCTGGTCGTAGATCTGGCGCAGCACCGGGGCCATCTTCTGGCTGACCCGGCCGGCCACGATCATCAGGTCGGCCTGGCGGGGGCTGGCGCGGAAGACCTCCATGCCGAAGCGCGCGAGGTCGTACTTCGGGCCACCGCTGGTCATCATCTCGATGGCGCAGCAGGCCAGGCCGAAGGTGGCCGGCCAGAACGATGCCTTGCGCATGTAGCCCGCGACCCCCTCGACGGTGGTCAGCAGCACGCCGCTCGGCAGCTTCTCCTCAAGTCCCATGTCAGCTTCCTTGCTTGAGAGTCGCGAGGTGCGTGCAGTGCCGAGGCGGCGGAGGGAAGGCGGCCTGGAGAGCGAAGCGGCCGTCGACCGACGCGCAACGGAAGGCAATGTGCGTGCATCGCGACTCTCAGTCCCACTCAAGCCCGCCGCGACGCCATACGTACACGTAGGCGACGAAGACAGGCACGATGAAAAGCACCATCTCGATCAGGCCGAACAGGGCCATCTCGTCGAAGGCGACGGCGATCGGGTACAGGAACACGATCTCGATGTCGAAGACGATGAACATCATGGCGGTGATGTAGTAGCGGACCGGGAACCGGCCACCACCCACCGGCTGTGGCGTCGGCTCGATGCCGCACTCGTAGGAGTCGAGCTTGGCCCGGTTGTAGCGCTTGGGCCCGGTCAACGCACTGATGGCGACCGAGAAGATCGCGAAGCCGGCCGCCAGAATCATCAGCGCCAGCACCGGTGTGTAGAGCTCCATGACCCTCCTCGATCTGTCCTGTTCGTGAACATGTGAATGTCTTCACGAACTCGTGACTGGCTCAGCATAGAGGTCCAGATCACATCGCGCGAACCCCGCCCTCGGGGCCGAAAACCCTTGCTGACCAGCAGATTTAGGGCACGGATCTGTTGCCTATTTTCGCGGCGTTCCGAAGCCGCGCCTTTCGTCCCTTGCCACCTACCAGCCCCCCGGAGGACGCTGGAAGGCGATCCGAGGAGGTGTCCACCATGTCCCTCGCAACCAGCGCAGTGGCCGTGATGCTCCCGGTCGATGACGTCGACCGGGCCAAGAAGTTCTACGTCGAGAGTCTCGGACTCGACTACACCGGGACCGATGCTGAAGGCAGTGCGATGTTCGGTCTCGGCGGGGGTGCCACGCTGGTGTTGCTCCCTCGTCCGGGAGGTCAGCGTGCCGACAGCACGGCGCTGAGCTGGCACGTCGATGACGTCGCCGACCAGGTGGCGACGCTCGAGCAGAAGGGGGTCGTGTTCGAGGACTACGACGGTCCCGACCTCAAGACCGTCGACCATGTCGCCACCATGGACGGGGACACGGCCGCCTGGTTCCTGGACCCCGACGGCAACGTGCTCTGCATCCACCACAGCTCCAGCTGACCCGGCCCACCGGGCCGCAGCCCGCAGTGGGTCAGGACCAGTAGATGACGACCTTGTCGCCGACGGCCACCTGCCCGAACAGCCACTGGACGCCGGCGAGGTCGCGCACGTTCACGCAGCCGTGCGAGGCGCCCGCGTAACCACGTGCTGCGAAGTCCGAGGAGTAGTGCACGGCCTGGCCGCCGGAGAAGAACATCGCGTAGGGCATCGCGGAGCCGAACAGCTTCGAGACGTGGTCACGCGACTTCCACCCGACGCGGAACAGCCCCTCCCGGGTGGGTGAGTACGACGCACCGAAGCGCACCGCCATCGTGCGGGCCACCTTCCCGTCGACCACCCACCTGATCGTGCTGCTGCTCTTGTCGATGCAGAGCGCCCGCCCGGTCCGGCACCGGGCGTCCAGCTTCGCGTCGGTGGTGGTGCTGCCCGGGAACCGGTTGGCCAGCTCGTCGGTCGTGGGGGTGCGGGTCATCGCGTGCAGACGGATCAGGGTGCGCCGGTCGACGTACCCCGTGACCGCGATCCCGCGTTTGGCCTGGAAGCCCTTCACCGCCGCCGTGGTGGAGCGCCCGTAGTCGTCGTCGACGTTCCCGAAGTACCACGCCAGCTGCCGCAGCCGGGACTGGAGGTCGCGCACCGTGCCGCCGTGATCCCCCGCTCCGAGGATCCGTGGGCCCGGTGGTGGCGTGGCACGTGGACGCGCTGCCGGGAGGGGCGCGGAGACCTGCCGGTGCGCCGTGCCTGCGGGGGTCGCCGGCCGGGTCGGGACCGCAGACGGACTCGCCGAGGCGGTCGGTGGCTCCTGGGCCGACGCCGCCACGGCCCGGTCGACGCCTGCTCCGGGCGACGAGCTGGCCCGGGTGACGCCGTACCCCAGGGCCGACGTGCCGAGCAGGACGCCCACGAACATCGCGCCCGTGGCCACCCTGTTGCCGCGTGTGCCCATGGGTCACATCTTCCGGGAGTCGACCGGCTCTTCGGGCGTGACGCACCGTGCATAGGGTGTTCCAATGACGCGCGCCGACCTCGAGAAGAAGCCCGCCGAGGTGCAGGCGATGTTCGACGACGTCGCCCCTCGCTACGACCTGACCAACGACGTGCTCTCGCTCGGGCAGGACCGGCGCTGGCGTCACCAGGTGGTGGCAGCGGTGGACGCCATCCCCGGAGAGCTGGTCCTGGACCTCGCTGCCGGCACCGGGACCTCGTCCCAGCCGTTCCACGATCTCGGCGCCACCGTGGTCCCGTGCGACTTCTCCGTCGGGATGCTGCGGGTCGGCAAGCAGCACCGACCGCACCTGCCGTTCACCGCCGGCGACGGCACCAGGCTCCCGTTCGCCGACGACACCTTCGACGCGGTGACGATCTCCTTCGGGCTGCGCAACATCGTCGACCCCGACGCCGGGCTGCGCGAGCTGCTGCGCGTGACCAGGCCGGGAGGTCGGCTCGTCGTGTGCGAGTTCAGCTCCCCGACCTGGGCGCCGTTCCGGACCGTCTACATCGAGTACCTGATGAAGGCGCTGCCGTCCGTCGCGCGGGCCGTGTCGTCGAGCCCCGACGCCTACGTCTACCTCGCGGAGTCGATCCGGGCCTGGCCCGACCAGGCCGGCCTGGCGTCGCGGATCGCCGCGGCGGGCTGGCAGCGCCCCGAGTGGCGCAACCTGTCCGGCGGGATCGTGGCCCTGCACCGGGCCACTGCCTGAGTCTTCTCACCTCTGTGCGGAATGCTCCCGGACACGACGTAGGCTCATTCGTCGTGACCAGCCCTCGCGCCACCGGCGACGTGCCCGCAGGCCGACTCGTCGCGCGCACGATCGAGGTGGTTGCTCCCGGACCGCTGATGGACCTGCTGCCCGCCGAGGAGCCGATGGTCTGGCTGCGTCGCGGTGAGGGAATGGTGGCCTGGGGCGTGGCCGCGCAGTGCCGCACCTCGGGCGTCGACCGGTTCGCCGACGCGGCGGACTGGTGGCACTCCGTCTCGTCCGCTGCCTTCGTCCGGGACGGCGTCCAGGTGCCGGGCACCGGCCTGATCAGCTTCGGCAGCTTCGGCTTCGCCGACGACACGGGTGACAGCGTGCTGATCGTTCCCCGGGTGGTCGTCGGCAGCCGGCGCGGCCGCTCCTGGGTCACCGTCATCGGCGAGGACGAGCTCGCCGTGATGCCCGACCTGAGCCACCAGCCGAGCCCGCCCGCCCCCCGCAACGTGGTCTTCGCCGACGGCGCGATGAGCGGCGCGGCCTGGGAGACGGTCGTCGCGGACGCCGTGTCCCGGATCGCCTCCGGCGAGCTCGAGAAGGTGGTGCTCGCGCGTGACCTGGTGGCCACGGCCGACGACGACATCGACGTCCGCTGGCCGCTCGGTCGTCTGGCCGCCGACTACGAGATGTGCTGGACCTTCCACGTCGACGGGCTGTTCGGCGCGACGCCGGAGATGCTCGTCCGGCGCGAGCGCGGCCTGGTCACCTCGCGGGTGCTCGCCGGCACGATCCGGCGTACGGGCGACGACGAGGCCGATGTCGCGCTCGCCGGCCAGCTGGCCCGCTCCTCCAAGGACCTCGAGGAGCACGAGTACGCCGTCCGCTCGGTCGCCGAGTCGCTGGCGCCGTACTGCTCGTCCACGAACGTTCCCGAGGTCCCGTTCGTGCTGCACCTGCCCAACGTGATGCACCTCGCCACCGACGTCGCCGGCGTCGTGCACGACTCCGACGGCGCCAACGTGCTCGACCTGGCGGCCGCGCTGCATCCCTCGGCCGCCGTCGGTGGCACGCCCACCAAGGTCGCGGTCGAGCTGATCGACGAGATCGAGGGCATGGACCGCGGTCGTTACGCCGGGCCGGTCGGCTGGATGGATGCCGCGGGTGACGGGGAGTTCGGCATCGCCCTGCGCTCGGCCGAGATCCGCGGCAACCAGGTGCGCCTGTTCGCCGGCTGCGGCATCGTCGCCGACTCCGACCCGGAGGCCGAGCTCGCCGAGGCGCAGGCGAAGTTCCTGCCGGTGCGGGACGCCCTGACCGAATGAGGTTCGCCTAGCGGCGAGGCGTCACCATCGGCGACGGGTCCATCCGTTCGTGCTTGGTGGCCGTCTGTGCCTTCGCGGCCCGGGCGACCTCCTCGTCCTTGGACACCTTGTCGACCTGGCGATCCCGGACGGCCTCCTTGATCTGGTCGAGGTTGTGGCGCAGCAGGTCCGAGATCAGCCCGTCCATCCGCGGGTCGGCCAGCATCTCGATCACGACACGCAAGGTGGTCTCGCTGACCTGGTGCACGACGGCGTCGTACCCGGGCAGGCGACCGACCAGCCGGGTGGACGGGTCGTCGCGGACCTTCTCCGCCACGAGGGTGACCAGCGCATCGTGGTTCTCGACCAGCGCGGCCGAGATGTTCTTGGTGTAGTGGCCGCTCGCCAGCACCTCCGCGACCTCGTCGAGCACCGCGACGGTGATCGGGCGCTTGATCAGGTTGACGAACCACTGGCGCAGCCGGTTGATCCGCCGGATGGCGAACGGCGTGCGCAGGCCGCGGCGTACGAGGAACCAGGTGAGCACCGCCGACACGAGTGTCGCCACCGCGAAGACGGCGAGCGAGGAGCAGCACCAGCTGTCCCGCGCTCAGGCTCTTCAACCAGTCGATCACGGCCCCATCCTGCCGCTTGCCGGGGTTCGGCGCACTCGAACGCTGCCCGGTCATCCGCAGAGGGTCAGTCGAGCGGGTGTGCGATCTCGTCCGCGGGGAGCTTCGCCCAGACGATCGCGACGACCGCGAACACGATGGGCACCACCCCCGCGATCAGGAAGGTGGTGGACACACCGATCGCCTCGGAGACCGGTCCGGCGAGCGCCATCGAGACCGGCATCAGCGCGATCGAGACGAAGAAGTCGAGGGAGGCGACCCGACCCAGCAGGTCGGGCGGCACCCGACGCTGCAGCAGCGTGCCCCAGATGACCATGGGAGCGCTGAACAGGATGCCGAGCACCAGGGCACTCACGGCGACCATCCAGAGCTGGGTGGCGAAGCCGATCACGACGAGCGGCAGGCAGGCGACGCCCCAGACGAGGTTCATCCAGGTCAGGTAGCGACGCGGCATCTTCATCGAGGCCATCCCGAGAGAGCCCACCGCGCCACCGACGCCGAAGGCTGCGAGGACCAGCGCGTGGTCGCCCGCGTCACCGCCGAGCCGGTCCTTGATGATGAACGGGACCAGCACCTCGAACGGTCCCATCGTCACGAGCACCATCAGGCAGGCGAAGAGCAGCGTCGCGAACAGCCACGGGGTGGCGAACAGGTAGACGACACCTTCGCGCATGTCGGAGATCGCCCCACGGACCGGATGGGTGTCGACCTGGGAGAGGTCGCGACGCACCGGTGTCTTCGGGATGAAGACCTGCACGGCCACACCGATCCCGGCGACCACGGCAGCGACGAGGCAGGCCGCTCCCGGCGAGTAGAGGCCCACCACGACACCGGCCACCCCCGGCCCGATCGCCTGGGCGACGAGCGGGCGGACCATCCCCTCGAATCCGTTCACGGCGAGCAGCGTGCTCTCCGGGACCATGGCAGGCAGCCACGCCGAGTACGCCGCGTAGTAGAAGGCCATCCCCATGCCGATGCACAGGGAGACCGCCGCGAGCTGCCAGAGCCGGGTGACCTCGGCGAGTGAGAGCACGGTGACGACCGTGTAGCTGATCACCTCGGCGGTCGCGACCGTCATCACGATCAGCTTCTGAGGGACCCGGTCGGCGATGACACCCGCGAGCAGGGCCGGGAGGATCACTCCGACTGCCCCTGCGGTCGAGACGACCGAGAGCTGGGCCGGACCGCCGCCGATCCGGATCACCTCCCAGACCAGGGCGATCGTCCAGACGCCGTACGCGAAGGCGCCGCAGGACAGGGCGACGGCCATCTTGCGGTACGCCGGCACCGTGAACGGGACCAACAGCCGCGGCAGCTGCCGAGCGCTGGGTGCCTCGGAGACCTGCTCCCGCTCCGTAGCCACCGGTGGCTCGATCATCACTCCTCCTCACCAGCAGTGTGCCGGGAGGACGGGCGCCCGAGCCAACGGTTATCGGGTCAGAGGTCCTGCCCCGGCTCGATCCTGACGTAGCTCTGCTCCTGCTCGTCCAGCAGGCCGTCGAGGAGGCTCGCGAGGAACCCCAGCCCGAAGTCGCTGTAGATCTTGTCGTGGATGGCCACCAACCGCGGGGCGCGTGACGCGCGCGCGAAGTCGATGCACTCGCTGGCCTTCAACCAGGGCGCACTCACCGGCAGCAGCAGCAGGTCGATGTCACCGTCGGGCAGGGTCAGGGCGTCGCCGGGGTGGTAGATCCGGGTGCCCTCGACCTCGAGCAGGTAGCCGCTGTTGTGGATCCGCGGGATGTCCGGGTGGATCACCGCGTGGTCCTCGCCGACCGCCGTCGTCGGCACGCCGACGTCGACGGACTGGCCCGGCGTGACCACCTGGATCCGCTCGGCGAGGTCGGGCGCCTCCTCCCGGATCACGTCCGCCACGTCGCCGATCGTGTGGATCGGCGCGTCGGTGCGACGCAGATGGTCCGCCGAGTAGTGGTCGGCGTGCTCATGGGTGATCAGCACCGCCGTGGCCCCGTCGACGGCCTCCGGCTCGGTGAAGGCACCGGGGTCGAGGACGATCACGTGGCCGTCCGTCTCGAGTCTCACGCAGGCATGTCCGAACTTCGTGATTCGCATGTCACCACAGTAAGGTCTCCCGTTATTGAACATGGTTCAAGAAAGCCGGGATCGGGATGGGGGCCGGACGGTCGGCCTACCTGATCGCGTGAGTTCCGGATAGTCCGAGACGTTTCGCGTTGGTGCATGTCCGGTTTGTGACCGCGGAAACGTCTCGGACTATCCGGACGGCGCCTATCCGGTACGACGCATCACCCCGTCAGCTCGTCGACGAAGCACCAGCGCCAGTCCTCGCCGGACTCCGCCGAGCGCATCACCTCGTGGCCCTCGTGCTCGTAG
Organism: uncultured Actinomycetota bacterium; assembly: GCA_963842565.1. Classification (GTDB taxonomy): domain Bacteria; phylum Actinomycetota; class Actinomycetes; order Propionibacteriales; family Nocardioidaceae; genus Marmoricola. The sequence goes on from CAWJGX010000022.1 coordinate 28,573, forward strand.
TGCACGCTCGCGTGGCGCTGGGGCGAGGAGTCGCAGCAGGCGATGTGGCCGCAGACGACGCACATCCGCAGGTGCACCCACGCCGTGCCCTCGCGCAGGCAGTCACCGCACTCGCCCGGGGTGTCCGGCTCGACGGGCTTGCGGACCTTCTGCAGGTGGTCGCAGCCACCTTCGAGCGCGGCCGGCACCCCGGAGGCGCGGACACGCTCGCGCTCCTCCGCGGAGTAGTCGAGCATCGACTCCTCGATGTCCAGCATCGAGAGGACCTCGTCGACCACCTCGTGCGCGATCTTGCCGGTGTCGCGGATCTCCACCACACGTCGGCGCTCGGCGTCGATCATCAGCTTGCGGCGCCGGCCGTAGATCTCGCTGGGCGTCTCGTCCTCGCCCCCGCCGATCCGCTCCCAGGCAGCGTTGTCGCGACGCAGCACCCGGTCCCGGATCATGTCGCTCACCTGGTGCGGGTCCTCCTCCTCGAGCTTGTCGAGCTCGGCCAGGCCGGCCTGCGAGGCCTGGTGCAGCAGGTTCGCCCGCGCCAGGGCGTCGGCGCCCGGGTCGGGCGAGGGCACCTTGAGCCGGCGCGCCAGCCACGGCAGGGACAACCCCTGCAGGAACAGGGTGCCGGCGGTGACGCTGAACGCGATCAGCAGGAGCACGTCGCGGTACGGCGTCCTCTCGGGGATCACGAACGCCGCCGCGAGCGTGACCACGCCGCGCATGCCGGCCCAGCCCAGCAGGAACGTGTACGTCCACGGCGGTTTCTTGCCGGTCTGCCCGTCGGGCCCGGGTCGGACGAGCAGGTAGCGCGCCATGAACACCCACACCAGCCGCAGCACGATGACGCTCACCAGCGTGCCGACGCACAGCAGCACCACCCGGCCGGCGGTCACTTCTCCACCGAAGGCGTCGGCGATGATCGCGCGTGCCTGCAGGCCGATCAGCAGGAAGACGGAGCTCTCCAGCAGGAAGGCGATGCTGCGCCAGTTCATCCGCTCGGCGATCCGTGACTGGGCCGTCTGCAGGATCGGCGCCTTGTGCCCCAGCAGGAGACCGGCGACCACCACGCTGATCACCCCCGAGGCCCTGATCGTGTGGTTCTCCGCGGCGACGTACGCCGCGAACGGCGTCACGAAGCTGAGCGCGCTGTCGATCACCGGGTCGGTCACGTGCTTGCGCACGAAGCCGATCACGACGAAGAACAGCAGCCCGATCAGGACACCGCCGCCCGCGGCCCGGATGAAGTCGACGCGTGACCTCCTGCCAGCTCACGACGGCGATCGCAGCAGCCATGGCGGTGCGCAGCGCGACCAGGGCGGTCGCGTCGTTCAGCAGCGACTCACCCTCCAGGATCGTCACGATCCTGCGTGGCAGGCCGATCCGGCGTCCGATGGCGGTCGCCGCCACCGCGTCGGGTGGTGCGACGACTGCCCCGATCGCGAACGCCGCCGGCCACCCGATGCCCGGCAGCAGCCAGTGCACGAGTACGCCGACCCCGGCGGTCGTGAAGGCGACCAGCCCCACGGACAGCAACAGGATCGGCCGTCGGTTGGCGTTGAAGTCGACCAGGCTCGTCTGGATCGCGGCGGCGTACAACAACGGCGGGAGCAGCCCGAAGAGCACGACCTCGGGCTGGAGGGTCACGTCCGGCACGAACGGGAGATAGGACCCGATCACGCCGACCACGATCAGGATCAGGGCGGAGGGCAGGTCCAGCTTCGAGCAGATACCCGCCACGACGATGACCGTCGTGACGATCCCGACGAGCGTGAGGACGAGGTGCACTGCTCCAGTATTCCGGAGGGCCCCTGCTCGCCGCGCAGCCGCGGTCGTCTCGGGAGCGAACCGCGCTCGACGGCACCGTCACCGGTCGAGACTGGCTCCCGCCGGCGGCGCCGGGATGCTGGCGCCCAGAACACTCTGCAGGTCAACGCACCCCGTGTTGCCGTTGCCGTAGAGGCTCTCGACGATGATGGGGCCGTTCGTCACGGTGACGCAGGTCGTGCCGGGGAACTCCAGCAGCGCCTTGGCTGCATAGATCGCACCAGTGACGTAGGAGTTGCCGTTGCCCTGGATGTTCAGCGCGGCCTTGTTCTCCCGGTCGTAGATGATCGCCATCGCCCTTCAGGACGCCGGTCGTCGGTGCCACGATGCTGGGTGTCAGCCGTTCTTGGTGTCCAGCCGGCCACCGCGTCTGGCCCGACGTGCACACGGTCGGGTGTCCGCCGGCGGTTCCGCACGTGGCGTACAGGGTCACGCCCGTGATGCCTTCAGGAGCGTGTTGTTGCCCATCCCCCAGCGTGCCGGTGAGCACGTAGAGACCGCGGGGCCAGGGTGCACTGCGAGTTGGGCAGGCAAGGCGTCTGCGACGGTCGTGCCGGTCGGCAGTGGTGTCGCGTCCTGCTCGATGGACATCTGGGTGCTGGAGGTGATCCACCCGCCGTTCGGCAGCGGCAGCAGCCCGATCCCACCGTCGGACTTGACCATGGCGCACACGATCAGCGGTGCGGTCTTCTTCCACACCGACGGCATGATCACCTTGACGTACTTGGTCCCCGTCAGGGTGTCGATCTGCCGCTTGGCCTCGCACTTCAGCTTGCCGGCGTCGGTGGTCTCAGTGCCACAGGCGACGAAGTTGCGGACCACGCCCTGGCGCACCGCCTCACGCACTCCCTGGCGCGTGCTGAGGGCGTCGTTGAAGAGAGCCCGTACTGCATGATGCCGAACATGACGGTGAACAGGAGGGTGCTGACGAGGGCGAACTCCACCGCAGCAGCCCCGGACTCCGCGCGCGCAGGGTCTCCTGGTCGGCAGAGCATGCCGCCATTGTGTCGAAATTGAGCGGTCTTGTCCGAGTATTGGACGAAATGCGGGAGCAGGGTGATCTCAGTCGGCCAGCGACCGGATCTGCTCGTCCAGCTCGCGCCGGTTGTCACGTCGGACCAGTGCCTCGATCACCTCGATGCCGCCGTTGGGAGCGGACAGGGCGTGCTCGAGCTCGGCCCGCTCGGTGACCCGCCAGTGGGGGGTCCCGGTGGCAGCGCACAGGCTCGCCAGGTCGACGCCGTGGGGAGTGCCGAAGAGACGCTCGTAGGAGCCGGCGTACTCCGGGGCGCCCTGTTCGAGCGTGGCGAAGATGGAGCCGCCGTCGTCGTTGGCCACCACGATCGTCAGGTCGGGCCTCGCCTCGTGCGGTGCGAGGACGAGCGCGGTGGCGTCGTGCAGGAAGGTGACGTCGCCCAGGTAGGCGGTCGCGCGGGTGCTGTGCGGACGGCCGAGTGCGGCACCGATCGCCGTCGAGACGGTCCCGTCGATGCCGGCCAGACCCCGGTTGGCCAGCACCATCCGCCGCTCACCGACGGGGTGGGCACCGGCCATCAGGTCGAGGTCGCGGATCGGGTTGCTCGCGCCGACGACCAGCAGGCCGCCGGGCGGGTTGGTGGCGTCGACGGCGGCGGCCACGTCGTACGGCGTGAGGCCGGGTTGCCCGGCCACGAACGCGTCGATCCGGCGGCCGAGCTCGCGGTCCGCCGTACGCCACTCCTCGAGCCAGCCGGGGTCGTCGGTCTCCGCCGTGACGGCCTCGTGCTCGGCGGCGACCGGGAACGGGCGAGCGGGCCAGCGACCGCGCGCACTCACCGAGACCACCTCGACGTCCGCGGCGGGACAACAGCTGCTGGACGGGACGCGAGAGCGTCGGGTGGCCGAACACGACGACCCGCTCGACGCGGGTCCCGAGGTCGGTGCCGAGCAGCAACCGGTAGGTGCGGATCGGGTTCTCGCCCGTGCGGGACCCGCTGCTCGGCTCGGCGAGGAGCGGCCACCCCGCCCGCTCCGCCAGCTGTCGCGCCGGCGGCCCGGCGTCGTCACCGGCCACCACCACCGTCCGCTTGCCCGTCGGGAGCTGGACCTCGGTCGGCGTCGTTCCTCCCGCGCCGCCACGGATAGTCCGAGACGTTTGGACCCTCGGCATCCGGACATCTCGGATGTCGGAACGTCTCGGACTATCCGGAGCGGGGAGAAGAGGGTCGTCGAGCTGGACGTTCAGCTGGATCGGGCCACCGGGGTGCCAGGCGGAGGCGAGGGCGTCGTCGTCGGGCTCGGTGAGGTCGACGAAGCTGGCGGCGTCGCCGAAGAGACGGACCTGGTCGGTGGTCTGGTTGGCGCCGGTACGTCGCATCCGGGCCGGGCGGTCGGCCGTCACGGCCACGAGGGTGACCCCGGCGTGCGCGGCCTCGAGGACGGCCGGGTGCAGGTTGGCCGCCGCGGTGCCGGACGTGGTGACGATCGCCGTGGGCCGGTGGGTCACCTTCGCCAGCCCGAGGGCTACGAACGCCGCCGTGCGCTCGTCGATCCTGGTGTGCAGGGTGATCCGTGGGTCGGCGAGCAGCGCGAACGACAGCGGCGCGTTGCGCGAGCCGGGGCACAGCACCGCGTCGGTCAGTCCGCGCTCCACGAGCTGGTCGACCAGCCAGGTGGCGAGCGCGGCTGACGGGTGGGTGGAAGGACTCGGCGGGCTCACGCGGGATGATCCTGCCGCACCGACTCGACCTCGGTCATCCGCAGGCGCCAGTGGTCCACCCGGTCCGGGGAGGCGGCCAGGGCCTCGAACCTCGACAGGTCGACCTCCGGTCGGCGTACGGGCAGGGCGCCGTCGACCGGCAGCAACGGCTCCGCGACGACATCGCCGGTCAGCAGCTGGACGGTCGCGAGGCCGCAGGCGTAGGGCAGCTCGGGCAGGGCGGCCGCCAGGGCGACGCCGGCAGCGATGCCGATGCTGGACTCGACCGCGCTCGAGACGACGACCGGCAGGCCGATGTCCTCCGCGATCCGCAGGCAGGCACGTACGCCGCCCAGCGGCTGCACCTTCAGCACGGCGATGTCGGCCGCCTCGAGGTCGCGCACGCGGTAGGGGTCCGCGGCGCGACGGATCGACTCGTCCGCGGCGATCGGGACCTGCACGCGGCGTCGTACGGCCGCGAGCTCCTCGACCGACGCGCACGGCTGCTCGACGTACTCCAGGCCACCGGCCGCCCGCTCCAGCACCGCGATCCGCGCGACGGCGTCGTCGACGGACCAGCCGCCGTTGGCGTCGATCCGCACCAGTCCGTCAGGGCCGAGCGCGTCGCGGACGGCCTCGAGCCGCGCCTCGTCCTCGGCCGGCGCCTGGCCGGCCTCGGCGACCTTGACCTTGGCCGTCCGGCAGCCTGACGAGGCGAGCACGATGGCGCGAGCCTGCTCGGGCGAACAGGCCGGGACGGTCACGTTGACCGGCACCGAGTCACGCACCGGCGCGGGCCAGCCGTCGTTCGCCGCCTCCAGCGCGCAGGCCAGCCACGGCGCGGCGGTGGGTGCGTCGTACTCCAGGAACGGGCTGAACTCGCCCCAGCCCGCAGCGCCCTGGAGCAGCACACCCTCGCGCACGGTGATGCCTCGGAAGCGGGTGGTCAGCGGGATCGAGAAGACCTTCACGCGAGCGCCTTCAGCTTCATCCGGTCAGGCTTGCCGTTGGCCAGCAGCGGGATCTCGTCGACGGTCACCAGCTGACGCGGGGCCCACTCACGCGGCTGCACGAGGTTGCGCACGGACTCCAGCCCAAGGGCGTGGTGGGGCGCGACGAAGGCGACCACCCGCTCACCCCACTCGGGGTCGGGAACGCCCACCACCTCGACCTCGAGCACGTCGGGCTCCTCGGCGATCATCCGCGCCACCGCGCGAGCGGGCACCTTCACGCCGCCACTGATGATCACGTCGTCGGCCCTCCCGGTCACCCACAAGCGACCGTCGTCGTCGAGCCGACCGAGGTCGTCGGTCCGGAACCAGCCGTCCTTCATGACGGCGGCGGTGCGCGCCGGCTCGCCCTCGTAGCCCTCGAAGAGCACAGGTCCACGGAGCTGCACCTCGTCGTCGTCGATCCGCACCTCGACCCCGTCGAGCGGGTAGCCGTCGTACACACAGCCGCCGCACGTCTCGCTCATCCCGTAGGTCTGCACGATCCGGATGCCCCGCGCCTCGGCCTCGCTGCGCACCTCGGGCGCCAACGGGCCGCCTCCGACCAGGACCGCATCGAACCTGGCCAGCCGCTCGCTCGGCATCGATCCCCGAAGCACGCGCATCAGCTGGGTCGGCACCAGGGAGATGTAGGTCCGCTCGCCGGTGAGCTGCTCGATCTCCGTCACCGGCTCGGTTCCGGCGACGACGGACCGGTACAGCACCTGCACGCCCGCGACGTACGTCGGCGGCAGGTTCAGCACCCACTGCCCCGGGCCGCCGAGCCGCTCCTGGGTGGCGAGCGCACTGGCGCGCATCGCGTCGCGTGAGAGCACCACCCGCTTCGGCTCGCCGGTCGAGCCCGACGTCGCGATCACCAGCGGCTCGGGGTCGGCGGCCGCGTCCCACTCCCGGAGCAGGTCGAGGATCTCCTCGGCCGTGCCGGAGACGGGGCGCAGGCTGCTCACCCGGGCCACGCTAACCGGGTGCCGGACGAAGCGCCGACGCGGTCCGGCGTACGCACTGACCCACCGAAGCTGTCACTTCCCCACCGTTGCAACGTGGGGGAAGTGACGGTTTCACTGGGTACCCAGTGAAACCGCCGCCGGCCCACTGACACAATCCCGGCCATGGCCACCCCCGCCCAGTGGATCGCCGGCGCCCGACCGCGCACGCTGCCGGCCGCCGTCGCGCCGGTGCTCGCCGGGCACCGCGATCGCGCTGTGGGAGCGGGAGGCGGTCTGGTGGAAGGCGCTGCTGGCGCTGGCCGTCTCGCTGCTGCTGCAGATCGGCGTGAACTACGCCAACGACTACTCCGACGGCATCCGCGGCACCGACGAGGACCGGGTCGGGCCGATGCGCCTGGTCGGGAGCAAGGCCGCGACCCCCCGCGAGGTCAAGACGGCCGCGTTCACGGCGTTCGGCCTCGCGGCGGCGGTCGGGCTCGTGCTCGCCGCGACCACGGCGTGGTGGCTGGTCGGGGTCGGGCTGCTGAGCATCCTGGCCGCGTGGTTCTACACCGGCGGCAAGAAGCCCTACGGCTACCTCGGGCTGGGCGAGGTGATGGTCTTCGTCTTCTTCGGCCTCGTCGCCGTGCTCGGCACGACGTACGTCCAGACCGAGAGCTTCGAGCTCCCCGCCCTGTACGCCGCCGTCGGGGTCGGCGCCTTCGCGTGCGCGATCCTCGTCGCCAACAACCTGCGTGACATCCCCACCGACGCGCTCGTCGGGAAGCGCACGCTCGCCGTCGTCCTCGGCGAGGACCGCACCCGCTACCTCTACGGACTGCTCGTCGGCCTCGCCCTGGTGGCGCTGGTGGGCGTGGCCCTCTCGACGACCTTCTACGTGCTGATCGCGCTGGTGGCCGCGAAGCCCGCCCTGGACGCCCTGACCCTGGTCCTCGGCAAGCGAGCCACCGGCCCCGACCTGGTGCCGGTCCTCCAGCTGACCGGCGTCGCCGAGCTGGTGTACGCCGCGGGCATCTTCGCCGGGATCGCCGTCAGTGTGGCCATCGCGTCGGTCTAGTGTCCGGGCGACCACCCGGGTGCCACACTGAGGGACATGTGGTTCTTGATCCTCGTCGCCATCGTCGCCGTGTGTGCTCTCGCCTACAGGAACCGCGTCACGCTGCTGGCGAAGGTGCTCGGCCAGTCCGAGACCCGGATCAACCGGCAGCTCAAGCGCAAGCCCCGCTGACCTCCGTCACGTCGAGCTAGTCGACGTCCTCGCGCGCCTTCCGCTCCTCGAACCTCGCCGCGGCCTTGTGGGCGCGCGCGTCGACGACGGCAGCGAACGCCTCCCGCTGGGGGGCGAGGTACTTCAGCGACAGCAGCGAGGACACCAGGACGGCCGCGATGAAGGGCCAGACCAGCGATCCGGTCTGGCCGATGACCAGCAGGTAGAGCCCGCCGAGCACGAGGTAGCAGACCAGGAACAGGGCCAGCCGCAGACCGGTGTAGATCACAAACGCCTTCACGGCACCGACCTTAACCGGCGACCACTTACGCTGGACACATGCTCCGCCTCGTCGTCTTCCTCGCGCTGCTTGCCGCCGTGGTCTATGCGTTCTTCTGGCTCATCGAGCGACGCAACCCGGGCGGTTCCGGAGGCGTGGGTCCCAAGCCCATCCCGCGTGGCCCGGTGGGCCCCGACGACGACGAGGACTTCCTCCGCGAGCTCGAGCGCAAGCGCCGGCACAGCAAGGACAAGGACGACGGCTAGAGCGTCCGCACGACCGCGGTCGGCTCGGGTGCGGCGTAGGAGTGCTGGCTCCCGCTGCCGAAGAAGAAGTTGATCCCGACGAAGTTGAACCACAGCGTGGCCAGGCCGACGAGCGCGACGATGGCGGCCGAGCGACCCTTCCAGCCGGACGTGGCGCGGGCGTGCAGGTACGCGGCGTACACCACCCAGGTGATGAAGGCCCACACCTCCTTCGGGTCCCAGCCCCAGTAGCGACCCCAGGCGTAGTGCGCCCAGATCGGCCCCGCGATCAGCGCCGCGAAGGTCCAGATCGGGAAGCCGAACGCGGTCGCCCGGTAGGCGACTCGGTCGAGCACGGCGAGCTCGGGCAGGCGGGCCAGGTAGCCGCGGGTCGCCGGCTCCTCGCGCCGGGCCTGCTTCTCCTGCCAGCGGTGCTTGACCAGGTACATCGCCGAGCACATCCCGCCGAGGGTGAAGGCACCGGTCGCGATGATCGCCGCGACCACGTGGATCACCAGCCAGGGCGACTGCAGCGCGTCGCGCAGCGGCACGACGGGCGTGTAGAGCAGGAGCACGTCGATCATCAGCGTGACCAGCACGAAGCCGGTCACGATCGGCGAGAGCCACGACAGCTGGTAGCGCTTGTAGAGCAGCAGGTAGCCCATCACGACGACCCAGGTGCCGACCAGGGTGAACTCGTACATGTTTCCCCACGGGACCCGCACCGGGTCCGCGGCGAGCCCGCGCGAGACGATCGCGATGAACTGCACGAAGGCGGCGACGACGGTCAGCGCCACCCCGATCCGGCCGAACAGCGCGATCCGCTCGTCCTCGTCGTCAGCGTCCTGCGCTGCGGGAGGTGCGCTCGCACCGGTCGCCGCGCCCACGCTGACGACCTCCTCGACCGGCACCTCGACCTTGCGGGCGAGCGCCCACTGGGCGAGGTGCGCGAGCACGGCGAGGAAGTAGACGACTGCGCACGCGGCCACGGCCTGGTTGCTGAGCAGCTCGTACTGCGAGTGGGTCACGACGACTCTCCTGCGGGGGTCTGGCCGGTGGGCGCCGGCTGGAGCGAGGCGGTGAAGTTCTCGATCTCGTCGGTCAGGTCTCCACCCGCGCTGCGGTCGAGTCCGGCGACCTCGACGAGCGTACGCCCGCCGTCCCGTCGTGCCCGCACCCACATCCTGCGCGGGCGGATGAACAGCGAGGCGAGCAGCCCGACCAGCCCGAGGGCGACACCGCTCAGCGCGATCAGCTGCCCCGGCGTGTGGCTCACCTGGAGCTTCACGTAGCGGCTGACCCCGTCGAGGGTGACGGTGCCCAGCCCGTCCGGCAGCTGTGCCGAGCGACCTACCGCGAGGTCGATCCGCATCGGCTTGCCGTCGGCCTTCAGGACCGGCTTGAGGCCCTTCTTCTGCAGCGCGTAGACCGACTGCGGGGTGCCCGAGTCCAGGCCGAGGTCACCCGACCAGGCGAGCATCGAGATCGCCGGGTTCCGGTCGTCGGGGAAGGCCGAGAACGGGCCGCTGGCCTTGGTGAAGGCGTACGTCGGGTAGAACTCGCCCTCGAGCCCGAGCTGCTTGCTGCCGCTCTTCTGGGACGCGTCGGGAACCTTGACGACGCCGAAGGACCGGAAGGTGCTGTCCTCGGGCAGGAAGACCACCGGCCCGGAGAAGGCCGTCGTGCCGTCCGCGTTGCGCACCGTGATGTGCGGCGCGTAGCCGTGGCTGATCAGGAAGACGTCGGTGCCGTTGATGCTCAGCGGGTGGTTGACCGAGATCTTCTTGTCGCGCTCGGGGGCGCCCGGCGCGGTCCGGTAGGTGAGGTCGGCGGCGAACTTGTGCGCCATCCCCTCCTCGCGACCCTCGCGGATGAAGGTCACGTCGAAGTCGTTGACGGTGAAGTCGAACGGCTCGAGCTCGGCCGGGTCGAACAACGAGCCGGCGCGGAAGTCGTCGTACTGGCTCAGCGTGTTGGCGAACCCGTCCTTGGTCACCACGATGACGCCGCCCTTGAACCCGAACAGCCCGCCGACCGCGAAGCCCACCAGCACGACGAGCACCGAGAGGTGGAAGAGCAGGTTGCCCGCCTCGCGCAGGTAGCCGCGCTCCGCCGAGACCGCCCCACCGTCGGTCGAGCTGGTCGAAACCCGGTACCTGCGCTTCCGCAGCCCGGCGTGCGCACGCTCGAGCACGGCGTCGGGGTCCTCGTCGGTCAGGAAGCTGCGGTGGGCCGGCAGCCGACCGAGGTTGCGCGGCGCCTTCGGCGGCTGACGTCGTACGCCGCGCCAGTAGACCAGCAGCCGCGGCACGATGCAGCCGACCAGCGAGAGCATCAGCAAGATGTAGATCGCCGAGAACCACACCGAGTTGTAGACCGAGAACAGCCCGAGCTTCTCGTAGACCGGCGTCAGCTTGGGGTGGGCCTCGCGCCACTGGGAGGCACGCAGCGAGTCGACCGCCTCCTGCGGGATCACCGACCCCGGGATCGCACCGAGCGCCAGCAGGAACAGCAGGATCAGCGCCGTGCGCATGGAGGTGAGCTGGCGCCACGCCCAGCGGGCGAGCTCGCGCGGACGCAGCGGCGGCGGCTCGTAGCCGCTGGCGGGGCCGGTCTCCCGGGCCTTCGTCGGGGTGCTCACACGCCCGCCACGAAGCCGGGGAAGAACCACGTCCGGATCCAGTCGACCATCACGTCCCACCAGCCGGTGACCAGGAGCAGCCCGACGGCGATCAGCATCACGCCACCGATCGCGGTGACCCACTGCTGGTGGCGACGCACCCAGCCGACGGTGCCGAGCATCCGGCGGTAGGCCAGCGCCGCGAAGATGAACGGCAGGCCGAGCCCGAGGCAGTAGACGAAGGTCAGCAGCGCCCCGCGGCCGGCGGAGGCCTCCTTGCCGGACAGGAACAGCACGGCGCTCAGCGTCGGGCCGATGCACGGCGCCCAGCCGAGGCCGAAGAGCACGCCGAGCAGGGGCGCGGCGGCCAGCCCCACCGCGGGCACCTGGTGGATCCGGTAGTCACGCTGCATCCACGGGACGACGCCCAGGAAGACCAGGCCGAGCACGATCGTCAGGACGCCGAGCACGATCGTGATCTGCCGCTCGTAGGTGAACAGCCACTCCCCCACGCCGCCGATCAGCGCACCGAAGGAGACGAACACGAACGAGAACCCGAGCACGAACAGGAACGAGCCGATGAGCATCCGGCCGCGCCTCGCGTCGGCGAGGTCGGCGCCGGACAGCCCCGTGGCGTAGGAGAGGTAGCCCGGCAGCAGCGGCACCACGCACGGGGAGAAGAACGAGACCAGGCCGGCCACCAGGGCGATCGGGATCGCCAGCACCAGCGAGCCGTCGAGGGCCTGGCTGGCGAACCAGTCACCGAGGTCGAGCGGAGTCACGAGCATGGTCACTTCTGCACGTCCCGCACGAGCTCGACCAGCGTCCGCTGGGACGGCACCTCACCGAGGATGCTCGCGGCCACGCGTCCCTTGGTGTCGAGCACCAGCGTGCTCGGGATGGCGCTGGGGTTCAGGGTGCCGTGGAACGCGAGCAGCGAGCGTCCGGCCGGGTCGAAGAGGGAGGGGTACGGCACCCCGTAGCGCCGCTGGTAGGCGAGCCCCTGCTCGGGGCTGGAGTCCTTGGTGTTCACCCCGACGAACGCGACGTCGTCGCCGGCGAGCTCGCGTGACGCGGCCGCGAGGCTGCGGGCCTCCTTGCGGCACGGCGGGCACCACGACCCCCAGACGTTGAGGACGACGACCTTGCCGGCGTAGTCGGTCAGCGAGAGGTCCTTGCCCTCGAGGGTCTCCCCCTCCACCGGGCCGGGTGGCTTGCGTTCCGCCACGGGGAGCCGGGTCACGATGCCCTGCCCGTCGACGTACCCCTTGTCGCCGGTGCCGGCGCTCCCACCGCAGCCCGCAGCGACCGCGCCCACGAGGAGCACGGCGAGCAGGGTCCGAACGGAGGAGCGCACCTCAGGCCGAGGGTCCGGAAGGCTGCCCGGAAGGCGGCAGGGTGTCGTCGTCGGCGCCACCGGCGGAGAACGGGGCGCTCCGGTCGGCGAGCGGGATCAGGTCGCCGGCGGGCTCGGAGTAGCCGACGCTGACGAGGTGCTCGCCCTCGAAGGTGAACGAGGTCAGGCTGCACAGGGTGCAGTGGCGCTTGCGCGGGTCGTGCAGGAACCGGCGTCCCTCGGCCTTGAGCCGCGTCACCCAGATGGGCAGCTGGTGGGAGACGACGACCGCCTCGTGCCCCTCCGCCTCCGCACGGGCGTCGAGCACGGCCGGCCACATCCGCGCGACGACGTCCTTGTAGGGCTCACCCCACGACGGCCGGAACGGGTTCCACAGGCTGCGCCACACCTGCGGCTGGCGCAGCAGCGAGTCCTGGATGTCGAACCGCTTGCCCTCGAAGATGTTGCTCGACTCGATCACCCGGTCGTCGAGCCGCACCGTCAGACCTCGGGCGGCGGCCAGCGGCGCCGCCGTCTCCTGGGCCCGCTCGAGGGGTGAGGACACCAGCACGGTGATGTCGCGGTCCCCGATCCGCTCGGCGACGCGGTCGGCCATCGCCCGGCCGCGCTCGGAGAGGTGGAACCCGGTGGCCCGTCCGTAGAGGATCCCCTCCGGGTTGTGCACCTCGCCGTGGCGAAGCAAGTACACCGTCGTCTTCACTGAACGCTCCCGGCCGAATCGTCGGTTGAGGTGCGACGCGACACCACGCGAGCGGCAGCCTCGGCCGCAGCGGGAAGCGCGTCGAGCACGTGCTGGATCGCCCGGTCGTCGTGGGCGGCGGAGAGGAACCACGCCTCGAACGCGCTCGGGGGCAGGTAGACGCCCTGGTCGAGCATGGCGTGGAAGAACGCGCGGTAGGCCATCGTGTCCTGCGTCGAGGCGTCGGCGAAGTCGCGCACCCTCTCGACCCCCGGGTTGAGGAAGACGCTGAACATGTTGCCGCCCGACTGCAGCACGTGGGGTACGCCGGCCCGGGTGAGCTCCTCACCGAGCGCGGACGAGATCGTCTCGCGCGGCGGCGTCGACGTGTGCGTAGACCTCGTCGGTGGCCAGCCGCAACGTGGCCAGACCAGCGGTGGTCGCGACCGGGTTCCCGGACAGGGTGCCGGCCTGGTAGACCGGCCCGTCGGGCGAGAGCATCCCCATCACGTCGGCACGACCGCCGAAAGCGGCCGCCGGGAAGCCGCCGCCCATCACCTTGCCGAAGGTGACCAGGTCGGGGCGCCAGCCCTCGAGCGCGCCGTCCAGGCCCCACTGCCCCTGACGGGAGACGCGGAAGCCGGTCATCACCTCGTCGGAGACGAACAGCGCGCCGTGCCGCGCGCAGGTCTCGGCCAGGAACTGGTTGAAGCCCGGCTCGGGAGGGACCACGCCCATGTTGCCGGGCGACGCCTCGGTGACCAGGCAGGCGATCTCCGCACCACGCTCGGCGAAGGCGGCCTCGACGGCCTCCCGGTCGTTGAAGGGCAGCACCAGGGTGGCCGCCGTGGAACCGGCGGGCACTCCGGGTGTGCCCGGCACGGCACTCTCGACGCGGTGAGGTGGCGAGCCCGGACCCGGCCTCGGCCAGCAGGGAGTCGACGTGGCCGTGGTAGCAGCCGGCGAACTTCACGACGAGGTCACGCCCGGTGAACCCGCGGGCGAGCCGGATGGCGGACATCGTGGCCTCGGTGCCCGAGGAGACCAGGCGCACCTGCTCGACCGGCGTACGCGCGACGATCTCCTCGGCGAGCTCCACCTCGCTGCGCGTGGGGGTGCCGTACGACGTGCCGCGGGCGACCGCCTCGGCGACCGCGGCCTGCACCTCGGGGTGGGCGTGGCCGAGGAGGAGCGGACCCCAGGAGCAGATCAGGTCGACGTACTCGTTGCCGTCCACGTCACGCAGCCACGCACCCGACCCGGAAGCCATGAACCGGGGGGTCCCGCCCACCGCGTTGAAGGCCCGCACCGGGGAGTTCACCCCACCCGGGGTGACCCGGTGGGCGCGCTCGAACCACGCGGCGGAGCTCTGCGTGGGTCGGGCGCTGGGGAGGTCGGCGGTGTCTGGCACAACCGCATTCTTCCCGACCGGTGGTCAGGGCGACGAACCGCCCGTGGACACCGTCTGGCGGAACAGGCTGAAAAGTTGATAAACCGGTCCAGACGACCACTCGTCGGCCTAACCTGAAAAGCAGCCGCGACCGCGGGGGAGACGCGGTCGCCGGCGTCCTGTGGTGTGGGTCACACGGCGGGTTTGTCCGTGACCTGCTCGGGGAAGCATCGTTGATGCACTACAGGCGGCTCGGGAGACCGCATTGCTCGCAGCAGACCATGGGGAGAGAGAACACACATGACCAGCAGGCCATTGACGCGCCGAAGCAAGGCCGTCGCCCTCGTTCCGCTCGCGCTCCTCTCGGGCGTGTGGACGGCCAGCCTGGTCAGCAGCAGCGCCGACGCGTCGAGCGCCTCCGACAAGGTCGGCACCCTCCCCGACGGCACCTCGGTGCCCACCGACGCCATCGAGGCCCCGGCCAGCGTCCCCGTCCCCGGCGTGATCGCCCCCGCCGTCCCCGAGGGGTCCGCCGACTCCGTGGTGTCCGGCGCCTCCAGCAACGGCATCCCCGCCCCCGCGCTCTCCGCCTACCAGCGCGGCGCCCAGATCATCAACGCGGCCGACAAGTCCTGCAACATCCCGTGGGAGCTGATCGCGGCGATCGGTCGGGTCGAGTCCGACCACGGCCGCTACAACGGGAACACCCTGACCGAGAGCGGCGTCAGCAAGCCCGGCATCTTCGGGATCGCGCTGAACGGCAAGAACGGCACCCAGGCCGTCCAGGACACCGACGGTGGCCAGCTCGACCAGGACAAGGTCTTCGACCGCGCCGTGGGCCCGATGCAGTTCATCCCGTCCACCTGGCAGGTCGTCAAGGTCGACGCCGACGGCGACGACAAGCGCAACCCGCAGGACATGGACGACGCCGCCCTCGCGACCGCCGTCTACCTGTGCTCCGGCAAGGACAACCTGTCCAACCGCAAGGGCCAGGAAGCTGCGGTCTACCGCTACAACCACAGCCAGGACTACGTGAACCTCGTGCTGCGGATCATGGAGGCCTACAGCAACGGTGACTACACCGCCGTTCCCTCCGGCGCGGCCGGCGCCAGCTCGTCGTTCTCCTCGAGCTCGAGCTACTCCACCGCCATCGCCAAGTCCTACAAGGCCGCCAAGGTCCGCCACGCCAAGCAGGCCAGGGCCGCCAAGCAGCGTCGCCTCGCGATCGCCAACGGCACCGCGGGCTCCGGCAGCGGCAGCGGTTCGACCGGCTCCGGCACCGGGATCCCCGGCACCGGCAGCACGGGCGGCACGGGCGACCGGCTCCAACCCGGTCAGCGACGCCGTCAAGAGGGTCACCGGCGCGGTCGGCGGCGCCGTCGGCGGACTGACCGGTGGCACGAAGCACGCGCCGGCGCCGACGCCCGACCCCGCCGACCAGCACCGCCGTCACCGACGCTGACTGCCGAGGTGGCCGTCAGCAAGGTCGTGCGTCTGAAGCTCACCGACTCGACTCAACTGCATCAACTGCATGCACGGCACGCTGACCTCGAACATCACGAAACCCCCGGTCCTCAGGGCCGGGGGTTTCGTCGTACGCGAGGTGAAGTCAGCGGCGATCACCCGACCGGCGCGCCGGACGTCATACGAACTGGCTGTCCTGGCGACCACCTCGGATGACGTCCCGCGCGACGTCATCCGAACCGGTCGCCCCGGCAACCAGGTCGTATGACGCTCACGGGCAGCCCGGAGCGGGCGGCTCAGCCGTTCTGGCGGAACATCCTCGCGGCGTCCAGCGCCCAGTAGCTGAGGATGATGTCGGCTCCGGCACGGCGGATCGAGGTGAGGATCTCGAGCATCGCGGTGTCGCGGTCGATCCAGCCGCGGGCAGCGGCGGCCTCGACCATGGCGTACTCGCCGGAGATGTTGTACGCCGCCACCGGGATGTTCACGGCGTCGCGGACAGCGGAGATCACGTCGAGGTAGGACAGCGCCGGCTTGACCATCACGATGTCCGCGCCCTCCTCGACGTCGAGCAGCGCCTCGCGGACACCCTCGGCCGCGTTGGGCGGGTCCTGCTGGTAGGTCTTGCGGTCGCCCTCCAGCGAGGAGTTCACGGCCTCGCGGAAGGGGCCGTAGAAGGCCGAGGCGTACTTGGCGGAGTAGGCCAGGATGCCGACCCCGGCGTGCTCCTCGGCGTCCAGCGCCTGGCGGATCACGCCCACCTGGCCGTCCATCATCCCGCTGGGGGCGACGAGGTCGACGCCGGCCGCGGCCTGCGCGATCGCCATCTGGCCGTAGATCTCCAGGGTGCGGTCGTTGTCGACCCACCCGTCGGGGTCCAGGACCCCGCAGTGGCCGTGGTCGGTGAACTCGTCGAGGCACAGGTCGGACATCACCGTGAGCTGCTCGCCCACCTCGGCGACGACGTCGGTGATCGCGAGGTTCAGGATGCCGTGCGGGTCGACCGCGCCCGAGCCGGTGGCGTCCTTCTCGGTGGGCAGGCCGAACAGCATCACGCCGCCGAGGCCCGCCTCGACGGCCTCGTTGGCCGCCTTCTTCAGCGAGTCACGGGTGTGCTGGACGACCCCCGGCATCGTGGAGATCTCCCGCGGCTCGGTCGCGTCCTCGGCGACGAACATCGGCAGCACCAGCTGGCTGGGACGCACCGAGGTCTCGGCGACCAGCCGCCGCAGCGCCGGGGTACGCCGCAGCCGGCGCGGACGGATCTCGGGGAACCCCATGCGCTGGCCTCGGCTACTTCGAGCTCGCCCGACGGCGGGTCGTGGGCCGACGCTCGGACGGCTTGGTGACCGGCTGACCTGACTCCAGGAGCGAGGAGCGACGGGCAGCGCCGAAGTCGGCGAGCGCGTCGACGAGCTCCTCCACCGACGGGTTCGGCGCCAGCACGTCCACGCGCAGGCCGTGCTCCTCGGCGGTCTTGGCCGTGGCGGGCCCGATCACCGCGATCACCGTCGAGGCGTGCGGCTTGCCGGCGATGCCGACCAGGTTGCGCACGGTCGAGGACGAGGTGAACACCACCGCGTCGAACCGGCCCGACTTGATCGCCTCGCGGGTCTCGGCCGGCGGCGGGGCCGCGCGCACGGTGCGGTAGGCGGTGACGTCGTCGACCTCCCAGCCGAGGTCCACCAGGCCGGCCACGAGCGTCTCGGTGGCGATGTCGGCGCGGGGCAGGAACACCCGGTTGATCGGGTCGAGCAGGTCGTCGTACGGCGGCCAGTCCTCCAGCAGCCCACGGGCGGACTGCTCGCCCGAGGGGAGCAGGTCGGCCTTCAGGCCCCAGTGGGCGAGCGCGATCGCGGTCTTGTCGCCGACGGCCGCGATCTTCAGGCCCGAGAAGGCGCGGGCGTCGAGGCCGTACTCCTCGAACTTCTCGCGGACGGCGCGCACGGCGTTGACCGAGGTGAACGCGATCCACTCGTAGCGGCCCTCGACGAGGCCGCGGACGGCCTTGTCCATCTGCTGGGGGTTGCGCGGCGGCTCCACGGAGATCGTCGGCACCTCCTCGGGCACGGCACCGAAGCCGCGCAGCCGGGAGGACAGCGCACCGGCCTGCTCCTTGGTGCGGGGCACCAGGACGCGCCAGCCGAACAGCGGCTTGGTCTCGAACCACGAGAGCGTCTCGCGCAGGTCGACGACCGGGCCGACGACCGTGATCGCGGGCGGCGTCATCTTGGCGGCGCGCGCGTCGGCGGCGATGTCCGCCAGCGTGGAGACGATGGTCTGCTGGGTGGTCAGCGTGCCGGTGCGGGTCATCGAGACCGGGGTGTCGCCGGCGCGCCCGGCGCTGATCAGCTCGGCAGCGATGTCACCGATCGAGCGGACGGCCGACAGGAGCACCAGGGTCGGGTGGGTGGCGTAGGCCTCCCAGTCGATCCTGGCGTCGCTGCAGGTCACGACCGCGACCTCGCGGTGGTTCTTGGTGGTCAGCGGGATCCCGGCGTACGCCGGGACGGCCGTGATCGAGGAGACCCCGGGCACGATCTCGAAGCCGACCTCGGCCTTGGTGCAGGCCAGCGCTTCCTCGGGGCCCGAGGCGTAGAGGAAGGGGTCGCCCGACATCAGCCGGACCACGCGCTTGCCGGTCTTGGCCTGGCGCACGACCACCTTCGCGCGGGAGGCGTGGGTCAGCGGCTGGCCGTCCTCACCGAAGCCGCCGTCGACGAACACGGGGCCGACCTGTGCGGCGGGTTCACCGTCGCCCTCGGTCTCGACCGGCGCGGGCAGGCCGAGGACCGAGCGGACGAGCTGCTCGTGGTCGTCGGTCTCGGTGATCACGATCTCGGCCTCGCGGAGGAGCTCGAGCGCGCGGACCGTGAGCAGGCCGGGGTCGCCCGGGCCACTACCCACGAAGGAGACCCACTTCACGGGACGGGGCCCGCGGTCTGCGCCGCCGGTCGCGCCACGGCGGGCGGAGGTGCTGGACGCGTTCTGATTGGTCACAATCGCCTTCTCGCTACTTCGGTGCCTGGTGTTGGGGGTTCGTGCTGATCAGGTCTGCTGCGCCCTCGGCGAGCATTTCTGCTGCGAGCTTCTGGCCGAGTCCGACGGGGTCGTCGAGCGGGCCGGAAGCAGATCGTCGAACGGAAACGGTGCCGTCGGGCGTCAGCGCCACTGCTCGTATCCAGAGTTCGTCACCGAGGTCCCCTTCCGCAACTTCGGCCAGCGCGCCGACCGGCGCCGAGCAGCCGGCCTCGAGCTCGGCGAGCAGGGCACGCTCGGCCTCGACGCAGGCGCGCGTGTGCGGGTCGTCGAGGGTCCGTGTCAATTCGGCGAGCAGGTCGCTGTCCGCGCGGCACTCCACGGCGAGGGCTCCCTGGCCCGGGGCGGGGAGCACCTGGAGCGGGTCGAGCACCTCGGTGGCCTCGTCGGCGCGACCCAGGCGGGCCAGTCCGGCCCGGGCGAGCACGACGGCGTCGAGGTCACCGGAGGCGACCTTGCCCAGCCGGGTGTCCACGTTGCCGCGTACGCCGACCAGCTCGACGCCCAGCCCGAGGGCCGCGATCTGGGCGACCCGGCGCGGGGCACCGGTGCCGACCCGGGAGCCCGCGGGGAGCTCACCCAGGGTGAGCCCGTCGCGGGCCACGACGACGTCGCGCGGGTCCTCGCGCTGCGGCACGGCGGCCAGGGCGATCCCCTCGGCGGGCGCGGTGGGCAGGTCCTTGAGCGAGTGCACGGCCACGTCGACCTCGCCGCTGAGCAGGGCCGCCCGGAGCGCGGTGACGAACACGCCGGTGCCGCCGAGCTGGGCCAGCGGCTCGCTGGAGACGTCGCCCTCGGTGCGGACCAGGACCAGCTCGGTCTCGAGACCGGTGGCGGCGGCCAGCGCGTCGGCGACCATGCCGCTCTGGGTGCGGGCGAGGACGGAGGCGCGGGTCCCGACGCGGATCGTCCGGGAAGGCTCGGTGGACACAGCGGTGCTCACACGTCGGCCCTCGTCACTGCCTCGACGGCCTCGGGGTCGAGCGCGAACAGCTCGGCGAGCGCGGCGGCGTAGGAGATGGCTCCCGCCTCGTTGGCCAGCTGCTTGACGCGGACGGTCGGCTGGTGGAGCAGCTTCTCGGCCACCCGGCGGATCGACTTCTCCACCTCCGCACGCGAGGAGTCGTCCAGCTCGGGAAGTCGCGCGGTGATCCGGGCGAGCTCGGCCTCGACGACGCCCGTCGCCATCGTGCGCAGGGCGACCACGGTCGGGGTCACGCTCTGGCTGCGGCGGGCGGTGAGGAAGGAGGCGAGCTCCTGGGCCACGATCGTGCGTACGCCGGCGACGTCGGCACCGCCCGGGGCGTCCTCGAGCTCGGCGGCCAGCGTCTCCAGCGCGATCAGCCGGACGCCGGGCAGGTCGGCGACGGACGGGTCGACGTCGCGAGGCAGGGCCAGGTCGACGACGGCGAGCGGCGCGTCGTCGGTCCGTCGCGAGGAGACCGCGTCGGCGTCGATCAGGAAGCCGGCCGCCCCCGTGCAGGAGACGAGCACGTCCACGGGCCCGGTGGCCTCGGCGAGGTCGCTGAGCGGGATCGCCGTCGCGCCGTACTGCTCGGCCAGGCGGTGGGCGCGCTCGGGGGTGCGGTTGGCGACCACGATCGAACGGGCCCCTTCACGCGCGGCCGTGGCCACCGTCAGGCTGGCCATCGCGCCGGCGCCGACGACGACGACGCGCTTGTCCGCGATGCCACCGACGTGCATCGCCGCCCGATCCATCGCGGTCGAGACGATGCTCGGTCCGACCCGGTCGATGTCGGTCTCGGCGTGCGAGCGCTTGCCCACGCGCAGGGCCTGCTGGAAGAGGACGTTGAGGGCGGGGCCGACCGTGCCGACCTCCTGGCCCACGCGCAGGGCCTCGCGCGTCTGGCCCAGGATCTGGCTCTCGCCGAGCACCATCGAGTCGAGCCCGGCGGCGACGTGGAACAGGTGGGAGACGGCCCCGTCGTCGTAGTGCACGTAGAGGTGCTCCAGGACGTCCTCGGCCGACTGGCCGGTGCGGTCACCCAGCATCCGCGAGATCGCCTCGACGCTGCCGTGGAACCGGTCGACGTCGGCGTAGACCTCGGTGCGGTTGCAGGTGGAGAGCACCGTGGCCTCGGTGACGTGCTCGATCTCGGAGGTCTCGCGGATCAGCTTCTGGGCGCCCTCCGAGTCGAAGGCGACCCGCTCGAGGACGGACAGCGGCGCGGTCTTGTAGGACATCCCGACGATGAGGACGCTCATGCCGACCCCCTGACGTCCTCGGCGATCGGCGTGACCGTCGGATGGTTGGACTTGCGCTGCTCGTGGTAGGCGAGGATCTGCAGCTCGCTGGACAGGTCGACGCGGCGTACGTCGACACCCTCGGGCACCGAGAGGATCGTCGGCGCGAAGTTGAGGATGCTGCGGATGCCGACCTCGACCATCCGGTCGCACACGGCCTGCGCGGCGTTCGCAGGGGTGGCGATGACCCCGATGCCCACGCCGTGCTCGGCGACCACGGCCTCGAGCTCCTCGAAGCCGCGGATCTCCAGGCCCGCCACGACCTCGCCGTGCCGGCTGCCGTCCGCGTCGAGCAGCGCCACGGTGCGGAAGCCGCGCGAGGAGAAGCCGGAGTAGTTGGCGAGCGCGTGACCGAGGTTGCCGATCCCGACGACGACCACGGGCCAGTCCTGGGTCAGGCCGATCTCGCGGGAGATCTGGTAGCGGAGGTAGGCCACGTCGTACCCGACACCGCGGGTGCCGTAGGAGCCGAGGTGGGACAGGTCCTTGCGCAGCTTCGCGCTGTTGACGCCTGCGGCAGCGGCCAGCTCGAGGCTCGAACACGTCGTGGTGCCGTTGTCACTCATCGTGTTGAGCGCCCGCAGGTACACCGGGAGACGGGCGACCGTCGCCTCGGGGATACGGGAATTGCTCACTGCTCTGCACTCTCCACAGGTGGGGAACCTTGGTCACTGTAAGAGTTTGTGAACTCGCGAACAAATGCAGCGAACATGCTGGCTAGCACACGTGACATGCGTCACGTCACCGGGGTGGGATGCCGCACTCTTTCCCCCACCGGATAGTCCGAGACGTTTCGGTTGTTTGATGTCCGGTTTGGCAACGGAAACGTCTCGGACTACCCGGTCTCAGGACAGTGCACGTCGCAGGCGGGTCTCGTCGACGCGCCAGAAGTCGTGCTGGCGGCCGTCGACGAAGGTGACCGGGATCTGCTCGCCGTAGGCGCCCATCAGCTCGTCCGAGGTGGTGATGTCGACCTCGTCGAAGCCGGTGCCCACCTCGGCACAGACCCGCTCGATCACCTGACGGGCGTCGTCGCACAGGTGACAGCCGGGCTTGGAGTAGAGGGTCACGCGGGAGGTCATGGCGCGATCACTCCAGCAGGCCCAGGGCCCGCCGCCGCTCGGTGGCCCGCAGCCTGCCCTTCTGCACCTTGCCGGTCACGGTGTAGGGCAGCTCCTCGACGACGTGGATCACCGACGGCTGCTTGAAGGGGGCGAGGCGCTCCTCGCAGTGACGGCGTACGACGTCGACGAGGCCGTCACTCGCACCGGCCGGGGTCGCGCGGACGTAGGCCACCACGGCCTCGCCCGTCTCCGGGTCGTCGACACCGATGACGGCCGCCTCGGCCACCTCGGGGAGCTCGGCGATGACGTCCTCGACCTCGCTCGGGTAGACGTTGAAGCCGGAGACGATCACCAGCTCCTTGACCCGGTCGACGAGGTAGAGGTCACCGCTCGGGTCGAGGTAGCCGACGTCCCCGGTCGCCCACCAGCCCTCCTCGCCCGGTCCGTCCGCCCCGTCGGGCCAGTAGCCGGAGAACAGGTTGTTGCCGCGGATGTGGATCTCGCCGCCGTCCTCGTCGGAGGGCTCGCGACCGGCGTCGTCGACGAGCCGGATCTCGATGCCGGGGAGCGCGGCGCCCACCGAGCGAGGGGTGGGGTTCTTGCTGCACAGCGTCGAGGTGACCACCGGCGCCGCCTCGGTCAGTCCGTATCCCTGGTGCACGGCCACGCCGGTGCGGGCGCTGAAGGCGTCGGTGAGCTCGGGAGAGAGCGGTGCCGACCCGCTGAGCACCAGTCGCACCGGCCCCAGGCGGTCCTCGAGCCCGGGCACCTGCATCCAGTAGGCGAAGACGGGTGGCGCGACGGGCACCACCGAGATCGCCTCGTCCTCGATCAGGTCGAGCGAGCCCTCGGAGTCGAACCCGTTCACGAGCACCAGGCGCGCGTGCTGGCGCAGCACCTGGCCGAGCACGGCGTTGAGCCCGTAGACGTGGAACAAGGGCAACACCCCCATGACCACGTCCTGCCCGGTGATCATCAGCGGGTCGACCTGGGCCACCTGCTCGATGTTGGCGAGCAGCGCCCGGTGGGAGAGCATCGCGGCGCGCGGCCGGCCGGACGTCCCGCTCGTGTAGAGCAGCACGGCCAGGGACTCGGGGTCCACGCGCGCCGGTGTCGGGCTGCCCAGCCGCGCGACCAGCTGGTCCCAGCCGCGCTCACCCGGGGCCAGGGTGGTGCCGACGGTGACGATGCGCGGGCGCGCACCGGGCTCGATCCCGACGGACTCCAGGGCGTCTCCCAGCCCACCGACCGCCTCACGGACGGTGGCGATGGTGCTGGAGTCCGCGATCACCATCCGGGTGCCGGAGTCGGCCAGCACGCGGATCAGCTCACCGGTGGCGCTCCGCGGGTTGACGGGTACGACGACCATGCCGGCGCGCAACGCTCCGAGATAGGCGGCGACGAACTCGACGCTGTTGCCGGCAGCCACCATCACGCGGTAGCCGGCGACCATGCCTGCGTCGGAGAGACCCTGGACGACGCGCTGGACGAGCTCCTCGAGGGCGCTCCACGTCACGGTTCGTCCGGATGCTGCTTCGGAGAGTGCGATCTTCTCCGGCTCCTGCGCGGCCGCTCTGGTCACGAGCTCGGCCACGTTGGACTCCATCGGGCGAGTCTCGCACATCCGGACTGCTCGTCGTACGGCCTAGGGTGGTGCCGTGACGCCTCCTCCACCGAGCGCCGATGCCGGCAGAAAACCCGGTCGCAAGCCCACTCCGCGCCCGGTGAACCTGCAGCGTCGTTCGCAGCTGGCCGGCGAGGCCGCGGCCACGGTCGCGGAGGTCGAGAGCGCGCTGAGCGTCGAGACCGACCCGACGTCGGCCGCGTTCTTCGACGTGGACAACACCGTGATGCAGGGCGCCTCGATCTTCCACCTCGCCCGGGGGCTCCACCGCCGCGAGTTCTTCACCACCCGCGACATCCTCGGAGCCGCCTGGAAGCAGGTCTACTTCCGGGTCGCCGGCGTCGAGGACCCCGAGCACGTGGCGGAGGCCCGCGCGTCCGCCCTGTCCTTCATCGCCGGCCACACCGTCTCCGAGCTCGAGTCGCTCGGTGAGGAGATCTTCGACGAGCGGATGGCCCACCGCATCTGGCCCGGCACCCGCGCCCTCGCCCAGCTGCACCTCGACCAGGGCCAGCGGGTCTGGCTGGTGACCGCGGCCCCGATCGAGATCGCGACGATCATCGCCCGCCGGCTCGGCCTGACCGGAGCACTCGGCACCGTCGCGGAGCACGTCGACGGCGTCTACACCGGCGCCCTCGTCGGCGAGATGCTGCACGGCTCCGCCAAGGCCGTCGCGGTCAAGGAGCTGGCCGACCGCTTCGGCCTCGACCTCGCACGCTGCTCGGCGTACTCCGACTCCTACAACGACCTGCCGATGCTGAACGAGGTCGGCGACCCGTGCGCGATCAACCCGGACAACCGCCTGCGCGAGCACGCACGCGCCCACGGATGGCGGATCCGCGACTACCGGACCGGGCGCAAGGCCGCCCGTGCCGGGGTGTTTGCCGCCGGTGTCGCCGGGGCGGTCGCGGGCAGCGTCGCGGCGGGCGCCGCGATCCGCCGCAAGGTCACCTGAAAAGACCCGCAGGGTGCCCCTCCAGGCGGCATCCTAGGAGCGTGGCCTGGGTCACGATCCGGTTCACAAGTGTGCACTGGCCACGTAGCATCAACACGGGTTGGAGGGCTGCCGACGGTCGTTGGCAGGTAGTCATGGACAATCAGCAGCTGCAGCGCGGTCTCGACGCACTGCGGCGTGCCCTCTCCCAGGCTGTCGACCCCCGCAGCGCCCTCGCGAACTCGGCCTTCGAGCCCCTGCCGGCGCACCATCGGGCCACCCCCTGGTTGCTGAGCCAGACCAGCGAGCACGCCGGCCGTACGACGCCGGGTCCGCGGGCCGGGTCCCACGACGACTCCGACCTCGCCGCCTCCTCCCACGAGGACGAGGCCGAGGGCACCCGCCTGATCGCGCTCGTCGAGCTCGCGCGCAACGGTGACTCCGAGGCGTTCGGACAGCTCTACGACCACTACCACACGAGCGTCTACCGCTTCCTCTACTACCGGGTCGGCTCGGTGCAGCTCGCCGAGGACCTCACCGGGGAGACCTTCTTCCGCGCGCTGCGGTCGATGAGCTCCTTCCGCTGGCAGGGCAAGGACTTCGGCGCCTGGCTGATGACGATCGCCCGCAACCTGACCACCGACCACTTCAAGGCCGGGCGGACCCGCCTCGAGCAGACCACCGAGGACATGTCCACCCTCGACACCACCACCGAGGGGCCCGAGGGTGCCGTGCTCGCCTCGCTCACCAACGAGGCCCTGCTCGCTGCGCTGACCGAGCTGCCCACCGAGCAGCGCGAGTGCCTGGTGATGCGTTTCCTGCAAGGGCTCTCCATCGCGGAGACGGCCGAGATCCTCGGCCGCAGCGCCGGCGCCGTCAAGCAGCTCCAGCTGCGTGGGGTGCGCAACCTGGCGAAGATCCTGCCCGAGGGAACGCGCTGATGCCCGCCCCGATGATCGTCCGAAATGTCGCATCGCGAGATGGTGTAGACCACCTCGTGGACACCTGCGGGGACCCCATAACCCCGTCAAACATCGCCTCGTTGCAGTCCATGACAGCGTGCACGCCGCGAAGCAGCTCTCCTGCTGACCGAGACGTCACGATCCATCGCAGCTCAGGAATGCAGCCATGACATCCCTCTTCCCCTCGCAGCGGGCGGCCGAGGACTTCGACAGCGTGGTCGAGGGCTTGGCATCGCCGGCCGTCGCTGATCGCTACGCCGATCTCTTCGCGACGGTCGAGACGCTGCGCACTCAGCCCGAGGTGCTGCCCAGGGCCGAGTTCGCGAGCGACCTCCGCTCGCGGCTGATGACCGAGGCCGCGACCGTGCTGGTCCCGGCGGCGCCCGTCGTACGCCGACTCGAGCCCAGCCGCGCCCACAAGCGCAACCGCCGCATCGGCACCCTCGCCGCCGGCCTCGTCATCGTCGGCGGCACCGCCGGCATGGCCGCCGCCGCCCAGGGCTCGCTGCCGGGCGACGCGCTGTACCCGGTCAAGCGCGGCATCGAGCAGGCCAGCGTCGCGGTGCACCCGAGCGACGCCGGCAAGGGCGCCGCCCTGCTCGACCAGGCACGGACCCGCCTCGCGGAGGTCAAGGCGCTGCAGGCGCAGGACTCGCCCGACGCCGCCCTGATCGCCTCCACGCTCGAGTCGTTCCGCAGCTCCGCCGATGCCGGCTCCGACAAGCTGTTCACGGCGTACCAGGCCGACGGCGACACCAGCGACATCAGCACCGTGCGCGGCTTCACCAGCGACCAGATGGCCCAGGTGGCCGACCTGTCCGACGCGTCGATACCGGTGGACGGTGACCAGCTCGTCGACACCGCCGACCTGCTCGCCGACATCGACCAGCAGGCGCGCGTGCTCTGCGCTGCCTGCGCACCCCAGGCTCCCCTCCAGCCTCCGGCAGCGCTCAGCTCCGGCGCCGGGGCAGCGTCCGTCGACAACCTGCTCGCCCGCCCGGTCTCCCAGGTGCGTGCCGACGTCGCCCAGGCCCAGGCGGCCCGGATCGCCCGTCTCCAGGCAGCGGCCGAGCGCAGTGCCCAGGCCGTCGCTCAGGTCGAGCGCGAGAACAAGGCCGCGGCCAACGCTCCGGCACAGGCCACTGATCCCGTGACCAACACCGTCACCCCCGACGGCAGGCTGGTCCCGTCGGTGACCACCGCCGGCAAGACGGCGGTCAAGGACCTCGTCTCCGGCGTCACGGGCACGGTCACCACCGTCACCCAGGGCGTGACCAAGAACAAGACGCCCCTCGACCCCGTGGTCACGGGACTCACCGACACCGTCGACGGCCTGACGGAGCAGCTGCTCCCGACCGACCACTAGCCAGCGACTCTCGTCACCGCTGTCCCCTCGGTCCCGGACCGGTGGGGAGATCGTGCGTCGCGGGGCCTGGACTCGGCCTAGGAGAAGACCGACTTGCGCTTCATCAGCAGCGTGTAGAGCGTCTGCTGGATCGACTCACGCACCTGGTCGGTGACGTTGAAGACCAGCATCGGGTCGTCGGCCGCGCCGACGTCGTACTCGTCCGTGCGGATCGGCTCGCCGAACTCGATCAGCCACTTCGAGGGCAACGGCACCAGGCCGAGCGGACCGAGCAGCGGGAAGAGCGGTGTGATCGGCAGGTAGGGCAGCCCCAGCAGCCGTGCCAGCGAGGGGATGTTGCCCACCAGGGGGTAGATCTCCTCGGCGCCGACGACCGAGGTCGGGATGATGGGTACGCCGGTCCGGATGGCCGCCGCGACGAAGCCGCCGCGTCCGAACCGCTGCAGCTTGTAGCGCTCGCTGAACGGCTTGCCGATGCCCTTGAACCCCTCGGGCCAGACACCCACGAGCTCGCCACCACGCAACATCCGCTCGGCGTCCTCGTTGCAGGCCAGCGTCGCGCCCCCCTTGCGGGCGAGGTCGCCGACGATCGGCAGCTTGAAGACGAGGTCGGCGCCCAGCGGACGCAGGAACCGGCTGGTGTGGTCGTGGATGCTCACCGCGGTCATCAAGCCGTCCACCGGCACCGTGCCCGAGTGGTTGGAGACCACCAGCGCGCCGCCCTCGGTCGGGATGTTCTCGGTGCCGCGCACCTCGATGCGGAACCACTTCTTCGCGATCGGGCGGAAGGCTGCGAGCAGGAACTTCTCGGTGACCTCACGGTCGAAGCCGTAGTCGTCGACGGTGAACTCGCCGGTCAGGCGGCGGCGCAGGAACGCCAGGAACTCCGCGAGTCGCGGCTCCCAGTTGGCGCCGAACACCTCCTTGGAGGCGCCGGTGAACGCGGAGAGCCACTCGAGCGGCGGGATCCCGGCCGTCGGGTGGCGGTGGTCGGTGGTCGCGGGGGCCCGGACGAGGCCCGGCTCCCCGGCATCCTGGCCGACGACCGCCTCCTGCTCGGGTCTGGTCTGCTGTTCCTCCACCGGCTCCCCTGACTTCCGTGCTGCGGGCGGGGTGGGCTTCTGCGTCCGACGTGATGCCTTGGCCGGCTTTCCGGTCGGCTCGACGCCGTCGGGTGTCGAGGGCTCGTCCGGCGTCGCTGCGCTCGCGGTGCGGGTCTGCGAGGGGACGTGGACAGAGGCCTGGCTCGCGGCGGAGGCTCGTTCGCGACGCGTGGGCGTCGACTTGGCGGCGAGGTTGCGGCTGTTGGACGACGGCTTGGCGTCGCCCGTGCCGCGCCCGGGCTTCCCGCGCGTGCCGATCGGGATGATCTCGGCGTCACCCACGCGGCTCACCTCCACTGGTCAGGGCCCCGACGAGTGCGGACTCCGTCGCTCGCACCCGGTCGGGACTGAGGATGCCCGGCGCGAGCGAGTCCGCGAAGTCCGCGAAGGCACCGGCCGTCGTGTACTTCGGCTCGAAGCCGAGCATCTGGCGCATGCGCGTGGTGTCGAGGCCGCGGCCGAAGGTCAGGAAGGCCACTGCCTGGGGGGAGAAGTCGGCCACCCGGGTCTGCCGGATCGCGGACCCGAACGCCGGCACCGCGAAGCCCGGCAGCGGGAGCGAGGGCCGGCCGAGGCGGCGTACGGCCTGGCTCAGGGTGAGCACCCCGTCACCGGCCACGTTGTAGGTGCCCTTGACCTCGGTGACGGTGGCGTGCTCCAGCACGTCGAGTGCGTCCTGCTCGTGGACGAACTGCAGCCGCGGGTTGAAGCCGAGCACGGTCGGGATCACCGGCAGCCGGAAGTACCCGGTCATCGCCGTGGTCATCTGGGGACCGATGACGTTGGCGATCCGCAGTGTCGTGACGGCGACGTCCGGGCGGCGGCGGGCGAAGCCACGCGTGTAGGACTCGACCTCGGTGATGTCCTTGGCGAAGCCGCTGCTGGGCAGCCGCTTGGCGTTCATGCCTTCGGTGAACATCGCCGGATCGCGGTTGGAGGCCCCGTAGACGGCCGCGCTCGACTTCACCACGAGCTTGCGCACGTCCGGCGCCTGCTGGCACGCGGCGAGGAGCTGCATGGTCCCGATGACGTTGAGCTCCTTCATCGAGGTGCTGCCTCCCGCAGCAGCAGGCGTCGCAGCCACGCTGGTGTGCACGACCGTGTCGACGCGTTCGCGCACGATCACCTTCGCGATGACCGGGTTGCGGATGTCGGCGCGCACGAAGTCGGCCTTGCCGAGGTCCCCGCGGGGCGGCACGACGTCGACGCCGATGACGCGGTCGATCTCCGGAGACCTCGAGAGCTGCGCCGCGAAGCGGCGCCCAAGGTCTCCGGCAACACCGGTGACGAGCACGACCTGGCCCATGGTGGCGGCGGAGCCGGCCTACTTGCCCAGGCGGCGACGCTGCACGCGCGTCTTCTTCAGCAGCTTGCGGTGCTTCTTCTTCGCCATGCGCTTGCGACGCTTCTTGATGACAGAACCCACGTTTGACCTATCCGTATCTGCGAGGGATGGCCGTGGCCATCCCGTCCGAAGGGCACAGCCTAACGGTCGTGACCGAGCGCAGCCGAATCGGCGACAGCGCTCTCAGCCAGTGGCCTGTCGGGCGGTCGGGCGGGTGGCCTGTCGGGGTCCCTCAGCCGGCGTCGAAGAAGCTGCTCTTGAGGTACTCGTTGACGTCGTCCTCGCTCACGCGAAAGGACCTTCCGACGCGCACAGCCGGGATCTCACCGTTGTGGACGAGGCGGTACACAGTCATCTTCGAGACGCGCATCACCGCAGCAACTTCTGCGACGGTCAGGAACTTCACCTCGGAGATGTCTCCTGGCCTGTTCGTGGGCATGGCGCACCGCACTTTCTTTTCGCACGTCCCATGGCTTCATCGCCGCGGACCCCACGTGCGCACTGGGAGAAATATAGGTCCAGATGTGACCAATGTTCCAGGGTTTCCCCAAAGTGAACTGTGAGACTTCGGCGTGTCCGCTTGATATGAGTCCGAAACAGCCTCTCACATGTGCGGATCGAGGCCGTTGGAAGGGAACGCGGCCTCCCTGGTCGCCTGGATGGCGCGATCCAGCCAGGTGTCGGGGTCATACCCCTGGGACCAGTCGCGGTACGCCGGGTTGCGACCGTCGGTCATCCGCGACGGGGCGAGCACCCCGAGCCGCGCACGGACCTCGTCGCGCCACTGCGGGGGCGTGCTCTCCGCGACGTCGAACGGGGTCCCGGAGACCACCGCGAGCAGGTGCGTCCACGCCCGCGGCACGACGTCGACGATGGCGTAGCCACCGCCGCCGAAGGCCACCCACCGGCCGTCCGCCACCTCGTGGGCGAGGTCGTGCAGCGCCAGGTAGCTGGCCCGCTGACCGTCCACGCTGAGCGCGAGGTGGGCCAGCGGGTCGTCGCGGTGGCTGTCGCATCCCTGCTGGGTGACGAGCACGTCGGGGGCGAACTCGCGCAGCAGAGGCGGGACCACCGCGTGGAAGGCGCGCAGCCAGCCCGCGTCGGAGGTGCCGGGTGGCAGCGCGACGTTGACCGCGGATCCCTCGGCGCCGGGCCCGCCGGAGTCCGCCGGGAACCCGGTCCCCGGGAACAGCATCTGACCGGTCTCGTGCAGGGAGACGGTCAGCACCCGCGGGTCGTCCCAGAAGATGCGCTCGACGCCGTCGCCGTGATGCACGTCGACGTCGACGTAGGCGACCTTCTTCGCGCCGTTGGCCAGCAGCCAGCGGATCGCCACGGCCACGTCGTTGTAGACGCAGAAACCACTGGCCCGGTCGGGCATCGCGTGGTGGAGCCCCCCGGCGATGTTGGCTGCGTGGTCGACCTGACCGGTCCACACCCGGCGCGCCGCCTCGATGCTCGCCCCGACGACGTGGCGTGCGGCCACGTGCATGTTGGCGAAGGTCGGGTTGTCGTCGCTGCCCAGACCGAACTCGAGGTTCGGCTTCGACGGGTCGGCGCTGCTCGCCATCACCGCCTCGATCAGCGAGGAGTCGTGGACGGTCAGCAGGTCGTCGTCGGTGGCGTCCGGCGCGGGCACCCGCGGCAGCCGGTCCAGGACGCCGAGCTGCTGGGCGAGCCCGATGGTGAGGTCGACCCGCAGCGGGTTCATGGGGTGGGTCGGCCCGAAGTCGTAGGAGGTGAGCGACTCGTCGTACACCACGCAGGCGCGGCAGCTGGGCTCGTCCATGCGGGGGACGCTACTCGCCGGGCGCCGGGGCCACACGCCGGGCGACCACCACGCCGTCGTCCTCCGCGACCACGCGGAACTCGCCACTGTCGAGCAGGGCTGCGACGCCCTTCCAGGCCGGCACCGGCGCGACGTACGCCTGCGTGTCGATCGCGATCCACTCCGCCCGCGCGAACTCGGAGCTGGGCAGGGGCGGTCCGTCGGGCCCGATGGTGTCCCCGACCAGGTAGAGGTCGGTGCGCAGCGCGATCCGCGAGCCGAGGGTGTCGGAGGCGACGACCCGACTCCCGTCCGGGATGCGGTCCAGCAGCTTGTCGACCGCCGCGGTGCGGGACGGCGTGTCCCAGAAGCCCGTCTGCCACACCTGCGAGAACGGGAACGTGGGTACCAGCGCGAGGGTGCCGGCGACGGCGGCCGCCAAGCCCACGGCCCGGATCCGACCGTGCAGCAGTCGTGCCCCCTCGATCATCGCGGCCACCGCGATCGGCACCAGGACCGCGTCGTAGTGGTACCACGGCTCCCAGTAGGTGAAGCGGTCCGAGACGAACCGCCAGCCGAAGGTGGGCAGTGCCACCAGCAGGAGCATCGGCGACCGGAGGGCCATCAGGCCCGTCGGGATCAGCAGGTACAGCACCGTCCGCGACTTCACGTCCACGCCGGTGAAGAGGGTGCGGAGCGCCTCCCCCGGCCCATGGGGCGCGTAGAGGTCGGCCTGGTTGCCGACGCCCTGGATCGCCGGCAGCACCCACAGCAGCAGGACCAGGAAGGACACGGCACCGGCCACCATCGTGGCCAGGCCCAGTCGTCGCGACCCACGCAGGAACACGACCAGACCCAGCGCCGCGAGCGTGAGGCCGAGGTCCTCCTTGACCAGCAGGAGCGGCAGCGCCCAGAGCACGGCCGCGCGATGGTCGCCGCGCACCATCGCCGCCATGCTGAACGCGAGCAGTGGCACGGCCGGGACCACGTCGTGGAAGTCGAAACCGATCAGCGAGGCGAACCCCGGGGCGAGGCCGTAGCTGACCGCCACCACCCACGGGAGCCATCCCCGGCCGGCCGCACGCATCAACGGCACCACGCCGACCGCCACCAGCGACGGCCTGGGTGAGCAGCACCGCGTAGGGAGAGTTCCACACCAGGATCACGGGGGCGACCAGCGCCAGTGCCGGGTTGAAGTGCAGCGACGCGGGGGTGGAGTCGGTCAGCGGCATCCGGGGAAGGTGGCCGTGGGCGAGCTCACGGATCAGCGACTCGTAGTACCCCAGGTCGAGGATGAACGAGTCCATCCGGTTGTACTGCTGGAAGGAGACGGCGGCGTACAGCGCGGTGAGCACGCCGAACACGAGCCACGCCTGCCACAGCGGGAGACGGCGTCGGTCCATCGAGCCTCAGTCGTCGCTGGCGGCGAGGGCGACCGATCGGTCGCGGGCGGCCTCCATGGCGGTGATGAACGCCGCCCGGACCTTGTGGTCCTCGAGCTCGCGGATCGCGGCAGCCGTGGTGCCTCCGGGCGAGGTGACCTGTTCGCGCAGCACGGTGGGGTGGGTGCCGGTCTCCCGCAGCAGCTTGGCCGACCCGACCACCGTCTGGACGACCAGCTCGGTGGAGGTGCTCCGCGGCAGCCCGAGGTGTACGCCGGCCTCGATCATCGCCTCGACGACGAAGAACAGGTAGGCCGGACCCGATCCGGAGATCGCCGTCACGGCGTCCTGCTGCTTCTCCGGGACCCGGATCACGCGGCCGGTGACCGAGAGCATCTGCTCGGCGGTCGCGAGATGGCTCTCGTCGCAGTGCCTGCCGCCCGAGATCGCCGCCATCCCCTCGTCGACGAGAGCGGGCGTGTTGGGCATCACCCGCACGACCGCGACGCCGTCGGGCAGGTGCTTCTCGATGTAGTCGGTGGTGATGCCGGCCGCGAGGCTGACCACCAGCTGGCCGGGCGCGATGTGCGGGGCGATCTCGGCGAGGACCTCGCCCATGTCCTGGGGCTTGACCACCAGGGCCACCGTGTCGGCATGGGCCGCCTCGGCCAGGTCGTCGACGACGGTGACGGCGTACTTCTCCCGGAGCTCGGCCGCACGCTCGGGACGCTTCTCCCCCACCACGAGGTCGCTCACGTCGTGACCGCCGCGGATCAGGCCGGACAGCAGGGTCTCCCCCATCACGCCGGCGCCGATGATGGCCACGGTCATGGTCAACCTCCTTCCCCGCTGGTCGAGGCCAGTCGGGACCTACTTCTGTGAGACGAGCGAACGCAGGAAGAATGTCAGGTTGGACGGTCGCTCGGCGAGCCTTCTCATCAGGTAGCCGTACCACTCCTCGCCGTACGGGATGTAGACGCGCACCTTCTCGCCCGCGTCCGCGAGCCGCTTCTGCTCCTCGGCCCGGATGCCGAAGAGCATCTGGAACTCGTAGGTCCCGGGCATCCGTCCGTAGCGGGTCGCGAGCGCCGCGGCGATCTTGACCAGGCGCGGGTCGTGGCTGGCCACCATCGGGTAGCCCTCGCCGGCCATCAGCACCTTGAGGCAGCGCACGTAGGACTTGTCGACGTCGTGACGCTCCTGGTAGGCGACCTCCTCCGGCTCGTTGTAGGCGCCCTTGCACAGCCGGACCCGGCTGCCCTCGTAGGCGAGCGCCCGGCAGTCCTGCTCGGTGCGGTAGAGGTAGGCCTGCAGCACGGCTCCCGTCTCCGGGAAGTCCTTGCGCAGCTCGCGCAGCGTCGACAGCGTGCTGTCGGTGGTGGTGTGGTCCTCGGCGTCCAGGGTCACCGTGGTCCCCGCGTTGCGCGCCGCACGACAGATCCGGCGGGCGTTCTCGGTGGCCAGCTTGGGACCGATCTCCGGGAGCGCCTGCCCGATCGCGGACAGCTTCACGCTGACCTCGGCGTTGCGAGCGAGCCCGGCGTGGCTGAGCCCCTCGAGCAGGTCGAGGTACGCCACCACGGTGGCCTCCGCGTGCGCCTCGTCGAGCGTGTCCTCGCCCAGGAAGTCGAGCGTGACGTGCAGCCCGTCGTCGATCAGCACCTTGGTCGCCGACACGGCGTCGTCGGTGTGCTCACCGGGCACGTAGCGGTTGACCATCGCCCCGCTGACCGGCATCCGGGTGACGATGTCCTTGACCCTGTGGCTCCGGGCCAGCAGCAGGAGTGCTTGTCGCAGCACGAGTTCCTCCAAGAAAGGTGACTTCCGGTCACGCTACAGGCGCGTTCTCGGCCCCTGAAATCGCCGAGACGTCGCAGATGAAAGCCCGGAGCTGCGCGAGACGTCACAGATGGAGTTTCATCTGCGACGTCTCGGCGCGGTCTTGGCTTTCATCTGGGACGTCTCGGCGGGTCAGGGCGTCTGGCGGCGAAGCGTCAGCGCCCCGAGTGCCAGAGCCGCCACGACGTAGGCGCAGATGATCCCGATGTCCCGCCAGACATCGGCCGTCGAGGTCGAGCTGGCCACGGCCTGCATCGCGTCGACCGCGTAGGAGAGCGGGAGCACGTCCGAGATCACCTCGAGCACCGCAGGCAGCTGGTCGCGCGGCACGAACAGCCCGCACAGCAGGAGCTGCGGGATCACGACGAGCGGCATGAACTGCACGGCCTGGAACTCGGTGCGGGCGAAGGCGGAGACGAACAGCCCCATCGCCGTGCCGAGCACCGCGTCCACGATGGCGACCACCAGGAGCAGCCACACCGACCCGGCGATGCTCAGGTCCAGCAGCCAGACGCAGACGCCCACCGCGAGGGCCGACTGGACGGCGGCGACGAGGCCGAACGCGAAGGCGTAGCCGAGCAGGAAGTCGAGCTTGCCCATCGGCATCGCCAGCAGGCGCTCGAGCGTCCCGGAGGTGCGCTCGCGCAGCGTGGTCACCGAGGTGACCAGGAACATGATCACGAAGGGGATCAGCGCGAGCAGGGCCGGCCCGAGCCCGGAGAAGCCGTCGCCGGGCAGGTCCTCGAACATCCACCACAGCAGCGACATCAGGGCGCACGGCAGCACCAGGAGCATCGCCAGGGTGCGGTGGTCCCGGCGCAGCTGCGTGAGCACACGCGTGGTGACGGCCATCGTCGAGCGGGGTGACATCAGCGCCCCCGAGGACGTGTGCGTGGAGCGGACGGACTCCCCGATGGTGCTCATGCTGCTTCCTCTCCCTTCACGACGGCGAGGAAGGCGCCCTCGATGCTCGCGGCTCCCGTACGCCGGAGCAGCCCGTCCGGACTGTCGTCCGCGATCAGGTGGCCCTCCCGCATGAGGAGCAGGCGCTCGCAGCGGGAGGCCTCGTCCATCACGTGGCTCGAGACCAGCACCGCCGCGCCGGACTCCGCCAGCCGGTGGAAGGTCTCCCACAGCTCGACGCGCAGGACCGGGTCGAGGCCGACGGTCGGCTCGTCGAGGACGAGCAGCCGTGGGTGCCCGAGGAGGGCGACGGCGAGGGAGACCCGGGAGCGCTGGCCTCCGGAGAGCCGGGCCACCACCCGGTCGCGGAAGTCCCCCAGCGAGACGGTCTCGATGCACTCGTCGACCCGGGCGTCGTCGACGCCGAGGATGCGGCCGAAGAAGCGGAGGTTCTCGGCGACGGTCAGGTCGTCGTACACGCTGGCCTGCTGGGTGACGTAGCCGATCTGGTCGCGCAACGACGCCGATCCCGCGGGGGCTCCGAAGACGTCGACGGTGCCCCCGGTGATCTGCTGCACGCCCACGAGCGTGCGCATCAGCGTGGTCTTGCCACAGCCGGACGGCCCCAGCAGGCCGGTCACCTGGCCCGTCGCGACCTCGAAGTCGAGGTTGCGCAGCACCTGGTTGTCGCCTCGGGTCACGTCGAGGTTCTGGACCACCACCGCGTTATTCACCATATGATGAATTATCCACCGCGGAGCCCGGAGGTCAAGAGGTCGGGAGGTCCCCGTCGAGGTAGCGCTGCAACGTCGGGGCGTACGTCGCGACGAGCAGGTCCGGGTCCATCGAGGCCAGGGGCTCGACCTCCAGCACGTAGCGCAGCATCACCAGCCCCACCATCTGGCTGGCGAGGAAGGCGACCCGCTCACGCGGCCGGTCGAGCCCGAGCGCGGTCCCGACCGGGCCCAGCACCACCCCGAAGAGGCCGTCGCGGAGCAGCCGGGCTCCCTGCGGGTCGACGGCGCCGCGCACCAGCCCGAGCAGCGGGAGCCGGGCCGACTCGTCGTCCCACACCGAGAGGAAGACCCGCAGCAGTCGCTCGCCCGCTCCGTCGACCCCGCCCTCGAAGACCGGCGCCAGCGCGACCCGTGGGTCGACCGGGAGCTCGAGCGCGGCGACGAACAGGTCGTCCTTGGTGCCGAAGTAGTGGTGCACCAGCGCGGGATCCACCCCGGCTCCGGCGGCGACGGCGCGCACCGACGTACCGGGAAAACCGCGGGCGGCGAACAGGGACCGGGCGGACGCCAGGATCTCGGCCCTGGTGTCCGGGGCGCCGGGACGGCGGCCGCGGGTGCTGGCTTGCTCCTTCACAACCGGGAGTCTTGCACCCGACCGAGCCCGACGTGCCTCAGCGCACGTAGCTGACGCGGGTCTGGATCTCGCTGACCGGGAGCGTCACGGGCGGGCTGGGCGGAGAGACGAGCTGGACCGTCTGGGCCCCGCCGCCCGGCAGCACGAAGGTGAGGTCGTAGCTCGTCGTGGTGCTGATGTCGTAGCTGCCCTGCCGGGTGTAGGAGTGCTCGAGCGCGTCGGCGGCACCGACGTCGGCACCCTTGACCCCGTTGCCGGTCGCCGAGGCGCCGTCACCGAAGCTCCAGGTGGTGCTGGTCGGGGCCCAGTGCAGCGGGATCCGCTGCCCGAGCAGGGTGATCGAGGTGTTCACCGTGGGGGCGTCGGTCCAGTAGTTGTTCGGGATGTTCACGTACGAGCGGTTGCCCGGCTCGACGTGCGGCGGGCTGACCGGCGCGGTCACCTTCGCGGCCTCGGTCACCATCTCGGTGGTGATGACGGGCGCCGCCGGAGCCTCTGGTCCGTCGGGGCACAGGCCGTCCTCGGGATGCAGGGTGCCGATCCCGTCGGGGCCACAGGTGGCCGGCTGGATGCACGGCGCAGGCACGGCGAACGTGCTGCTGTAACCGCCCGGATAGAGAGCCGGGTTGCACGACCCCGATCCCGGACCCGAGGTCGGGCCGAGACCCGGGAAGAGCGAGGTCGACGACGACGG
Source organism: uncultured Actinomycetota bacterium (assembly GCA_963842565.1). Classification (GTDB taxonomy): domain Bacteria; phylum Actinomycetota; class Actinomycetes; order Propionibacteriales; family Nocardioidaceae; genus Marmoricola. The sequence goes on from CAWJGX010000022.1 coordinate 65,929, forward strand.
CGTGCCGCTGCTCGTGCTGCCGCCGGAGGAGGGCGAGCCAGAGCCGGACGACCCGCTGCTTCCGGGCGAGGAGCTCGTGGTCGTGTGGGTGCTCGTGATCGTGGTCGAGGTCGGGTCGGGACCGGGGTCGTTCTTCACCACGCTCGGGCCGTGGTGGTCCGCCAGGGAGGGCGCAGCGAAGCCCACGACCAGGAACGAGGAGAGCAGCGCGACGAGCACGGTCGTGAGGAGCGGGCGGGATCGGCTGGTCACGGTCAGGTCCTACCCTTCTCCGCGAAGGTGTAATCGTCGACCTGCCAGCGACCGCGATCCGCGTCCCAGACCAGGTCCACGTCGAGCCGGTAGGGGGTGACCTTCTGGGACGAGTCCTCCTTGCCCTGGAGGTCGACGAAGCTGATCCGCGGGTAGGTCATCGGCGCCTTCACGTTGTACGCCGGGCCACCGCGCGTCCCCACCAGGAGACGGCCGACCTGGATGTCGTCGCCGTTCGTCCAGAGCTTGTCCTTCTTCAGACCCTCGATGTAGTCGGAGAGCTGGCGACAGCTCGAGCAGGTCGCCTGGTCACGGGCCAGCGCGGCGACCGGGGTGATGTCCCGGATGCGGACGGCGTACTGCACGACGTCGGCGAAGTAGCGCGCGAACTCCCCCGCGCTCCCGGCGGTCTTCGCGACCTCGGCAGGCGGCGTCGGCTTGGTCGTGTCCAGACCGGGAGGCGTGCTGGGGCTGGGTTTCGCCGCCGGTAACGGCTTGCTGGCGGGCTCGTCACTCCCGCACGCGGCGAGCCCCAGCGCGAGCACCAACGCGGTGGCGACGATCGTCAGGGCCCGAGACATGGCGGGAACCTACCCATTCGGCGCTCCGGGGAATCCTCCGGGTGAGCGCTCAGGTCTCGGCGGGCGCGAAGTGCAGCTTGCTGAACGCGAGCGACTCCAGGAGGTCGGCCTCGCGGACCTCCCGGCTGCCGGACTTGCGCGTGTTGATCTCCAGCACGATGTGGCCTTCGAAGCCGCGCGTGGCCAGCAGCTCGAGGAACGGGCCGCACGGCTGCGTGCCGTGGCCCGGGACCAGGTGCTCGTCCTTGGCCGAGCCGCTGCCGTCGGTCATGTGCACGTGCCGGAGCCGGTCACCGAGACGCTCGGCCATGGCGACCGGGTCGGACTGCGCCGTGGCGGCATGCGAGAGGTCGATCGTGGTGTTGGCGTAGGACTCCGCCGAGGGGTCCCAGCCGGGTTGGTAGACCTTCATCTCCCGGCGCGAGGTGGCGCGCCACGGGTACATGTTCTCGACCGCGAACGCGATGCCGGTGCTGCGTTCGAGGTCGGCGATCCCCTCGACGAAGCCGGCGGCGTAGTCGCGCTGCCAGCGGAACGGCGGATGTACGACGACCACGTCGGCGCCCAGGTCGGAGGCCATCTCCGCGCTGCGCTCGAGCTTGACCCACGGATCGGTCCCCCAGACCGTCTGGGTGATCAGCAGGCAGGGTGCGTGCACCGCGCACACCGGCACCTCGTGGTAGTCGCGCAGAGCCCTGACCTTCTCGGTGCTCTGGCTCAGCGAGTCGATGCTGACCATCACCTCGACGGCGTCGTAGCCCAGCCGGGAGGCGTAGTCGAAGGCGTGCGCCACCGTCTCGGGGTAGACCGAGGCGCTCGACAGGCCGAAGACGGGAGCCATCTCTCAGCCCCTCGCGCTGAGCTGGTCGAGTCGGTCGAGGATCACGCCTTCGCGCAGTGCCCACGGGCAGATCTCGAGCTCCTCGATGTCGAAGATGTCCATCACGGCGGCCGCCACCAGTGCTCCGGCGAGCACCTGGTGCGCGCGGCTCCCGGAGACTCCTGGCAGCTCGGCGATGTCCTCGTCGTCCATGGCGAGCAGCTTGGGGATCCACTCGTCGAGCGTCGCGGACGTCAGGATGCGGCGTACGAACAGGCCCTCGCTCGAGGGGGCGGCGCCGCAGATCCGGGCCAGCGACCTGAAGGTCTTGGAGGTCGCCACCGCATGGTCGACGGGGCCGCCACGCAGCAGGGTGCCGGCGTCGTGGGCGATCGAGGCGCGGATCTGCTTGCGGAGCTTGCGCAGGGTCTTCTCGTTCGGACGGCCGTCGCGGAAGTGGTCCCGGGTCAGGCGTCCCGAGCCGAGCGGCAGCGACCAGGCCGCGTCGGGCGACTCGTCGGCACCTCCGGCGATCTCGAGCGACCCACCACCGATGTCGAAGACCGCGAGGCGCCCCGACGACCAGCCGAACCAGCGGCGTACGGCGAGGAAGGTCAGCCGGGCCTCGTCCTCGCCCGGCAGCACCTTGATCGAGACTCCCGTGCGCTTCTCGACGTGGGCCAGGACCTCGTCGCAGTTGTCGGCGTCGCGCACCGCCGAGGTGGCGAAGGAGTAGATCTCCTCGCAGCCCTTGTCCTCGGCGAGGGTCAACGCGTGTCCGACGAACTCGGTGAGCGCGTCGACCCCGGACTCGGTGACCCGGCCGTCCTCGGCCAGGTGCTCGGCCAGCCTCAGCTCCTCCTTGTAGGAGGACGCGGGCATCGGGGCCGCGCCGCGATAGGCGTCGACCACCAGCAGATGCCCCGTGTTGGAGCCGATGTCGAGCACACCGAGGCGCATGTCATGAGGCTACCGGCCGCGGCCTGTGCACAGAGCAGCCATAGGCTGTCGACATGCCCGAGGTCGATCTGGTGTTCCCCCGTGCCTGGTTCGAGTTCACCGACCCGGGCGACGACGAGCAGGTGTTTCGCTGCGACCTGACCTGGCTCACCTCGAGCTGGACGTGCATCTTCGGCAACGGTTGCCCCGGCATCTACGACACCGCCCCCGAGGCAGGGTGCTGCACCCTCGGCGCGCACTTCTCCGACAAGGACGACGAGAAGCGGGTGGCCGAGTGGGTCGACCGTCTCGACGACGCGACGTGGCAGCGCCGCTCCGAGGCACTCGGCAAGCGCGGTCAGGTCAGGCGCAAGGGCTGGGTCGAGACCGACGACGAGGGGGACCGCAAGACCCGGGTCTCCGGCGGAGCGTGCATCTTCCACAACTCCCGCGACTTCGAGGGTGGGTACGGCTGCTCGCTGCACGCGCTGGCCCTCAAGGAGGGCGTGCACTTCGTCGAGACCAAGCCGGACGTGTGCTGGCAGCTGCCGCTGCGGCGTACGTTCCGCAACGTCGAGCGACCCGACGACACCACCTACCTGGAGATCAGCATCGGCGAGTACGACCGTCGCGGCTGGGGTCCCGGGGGCCACGACCTCGACTGGTACTGCTCGGGCAACACCGAGGCGCACGTGGGAACCGAGCCGGTCTACCTCTCCAGCGCGACCGAGCTGATCACGCTGATGGGGCAGCCGGCGTACGACGTGCTCGCCGCGGCCTGCGCGAAGCACCTGAGCTCGCGCTCGGCACTCGCGCTGCACCCGGCGTCACCCGCGCCGCCGACCTGATCGGTCGCCACCGGACCCGACCCCGGTGTCCGGCGCTGGTGGACGTCGGGTGAGAATCAACCATGCGTCTCGATCACATCGTCTTCGCTGCAGGTCCCGGAGGACTCGCCGGCACGACCGAACGCCTCTCGGCACTGCTCGGTGAGGATTTCACCGGCGGCGGGGTACACCCTAGGTTTGGCACCCGCAACTCCATCCTCCCGCTGACCGAGGGCACCTACCTCGAGGTCGTCGAGGTCCTCGACCACCCGGCGTCCGACAAGGCCCCGTTCGGGCAGGCCGTGCGCGCCCGCTCCGAGCTCGGTGGTGGCTGGCTCGGCTGGGTCGTCGCCGTCGACGACATCACGCCCCACGAGAGCCGGCTGGGCCGCGAGTCGGTCAACGGGAACCGGCACCGCCCCGACGGCATCGAGCTGCTCTGGAAGCAGCTGGGCGTCAAGGGCCTGCAGGCCGACCCGCAGCTGCCGTTCTTCATCGAGTGGGACATCGAGGAGGGCAACCACCCGAGTGCCGGCGCGTCCGGCCAGGTCTCGCTGGAGTGCCTGGAGATCGCGGGCGACCCCGCCCGGGTCTCGGAGTGGCTCGGCCAGTCCGTCGACCAGGCGCTCGAGGACGTGAAGGTCGAGTGGGTCGCGCCGCACGGCACCCCCGGCATCATCGCGGCCAAGTTCCAGACCCCCAACGGTCTCGTCCGCCTCTGAGTCGGTACGCCGGTGGTTGAGGAGGGCGCGCCAGCGCCCGTCTCGAAACCAGCGTCTGGGAGCCAGGACCTCTCTCCCGGCGCCATCCCCAGCCCGAACATCTGGCACCACCCGCAGGTCTACGAGATCGAGAACCGGGCGTTCGACCGGGCCGGGGCGATCACCGGCCTGATGCAGGACCTCGGCCCCTGGGCGGACCGCGACCTGCTCGACATCGGCTGCGGCACCGGCTTCCACCTGCCGCTCTTCGCCGGGACGGCCCGTTCGGTGACCGGCGTCGAGCCCCACGGCGACCTGGCCGCGATCGCCCGCCGCCGGGTGCGCCGGCTCTCCCAGGTCACCGTGCTGCAGGGGTCGGCCACGTCGCTGCCCCTGCCGGACCGGTCGGTGGACGTGGCGCACGCCCGCTGGGCCTACTTCTTCGGCCCCGGCTGCGAACCCGGCCTGGCCGAGCTCGACCGCGTGATGCGCCCGGGCGGACGGGCCTTCGTGATCGACAACGACCCCTCCCGCTCGACGTTCGGCGAGTGGTTCCGCCGCGGGTACCCCGACGTCGACCACATCGAGGTCGCGCGCTTCTGGCGGGAGCAGGGCTGGGACCGCCACCCGGTCGAGACGGCCTGGACCTTCGACTCCCGCGACGACCTCGAGGCCGTCGTACGCATCGAGTTCGCGCGTGCCGTGGCCGACGAGATCCTGGCCGGCCACGAGGGCACCTCGGTCGACTACGCGGTCAACGTGTGGAGCCGGGAGTTCTGACCCTCACCCGGCCCGCTGGCTCGACCGGCGTACGACGAGGGAGGGCTGGAGCATCAGGCCCCGCTCCCCGACCGGCTTGTGGGCCAGGACGAGGTGCAGGATCCGGACGAGCTCGACCGCGACCTGCTCGAGCGGCTGGCGCACCGAGGTCAGGCCGGGCCAGGTGACCTGGGCCGCGAGGGAGTCGTCGAAGCCCGCGACGCCGATGTCGGCGCCCGGACGCAGACCTCGCTCCGCGCAGGCATGCAGCACGCCGATGGCCAGGGTGTCGCTCGCGCAGGCGAACGCGGTGACCGACGGGTCGTCGAGCACGTGGTGCGCCGCCATCCGGGCTGCGTCGACGTTGTCGGTGATCCGGACCCCGAGGCCGGTGAGGTCCTGGCCGGTGGCGCGCATGGCGCTCTCCCAGCCGCTGCGACGGTCCTGGCCGATGCGGGAGGAGCGCTCCCAGCCCAGCCACGCGATCCGTCGGTGTCCCTGCTCGAGCAGGTGCTCGGTCGCGATCCGCGAACCGTGGCTCCCGTCGACGTCGACCCAGGCGTGGTCGGCGTCGGGCTCGTCCCAGGGGCGTCCGAAGGCGACGAACGGCGCGCCCCGGTCCTGGAGGAAGCCGGCCTGGGGCGTTCCCGCGTAGGTGTCGGTCACCACGAAGGCGTCGACGGCGGTCGAGCGGAGCAGGTCGTCGTAGCCGTCGAGCGGGTCCTCCGCGTCGCCCGAGAACAGCAGCACGTGGTGACCGGTGCGCGAGGCGGTCTCGGTCAGGCTGTGCAGGAACCGGTCCATCAGCGCGTTGCTGGTGCCTTCCTCGGCCTGCTCGAAGCGCAGCCCGATCAGGTGCGAGGAGCGGGTGCGCAGCTGGCGGGCAGCACGGTTGGGCGAGTACCCGAGCCGGTCGATCACCGACTGCACCCGCACGAGGGTCTCGGGCCGCAGCAGCTCGGGGTTGTTCAGCGCGTTGGACACCGTCTGCCGCGAGACCCCCGCCGCGTCGGCGACCGTGGCAAGCGTCGGCGGAACCGGGTGGCGTGCCCGCTGTACGTCGGCCCGGCTGCTCGGCTGGCTCATGGATCTCCCCGGAGTGTGAACGTTCCAATCGTAGGCCATCGGGACGCCCCAGCACGTCGTACCGGGTTCTGTCGGACCCCTCGCCTACCGTGCTCGTCATGGCACAGGCGAACACACGATCGAACGGCAAGGCCCCCCGCCCCGGCTACCTCTGCAACGAGTGCGGCTGGGAGACGGGCAAGTGGGTGGGCCGGTGCGGCGAGTGCCAGGCCTGGGGGACGGTCGTGGAGAAGTCCGCGCCGAAGAGCCGGGTCCAGGCCGGTCCGGTGACCGCGCCGGCGCGACCCATCGGCGAGGTGGAGATCGAGGACTCGCGATCGCGCACCAGCGGTGTCCCCGAGCTCGACCGGGTGCTCGGCGGCGGCCTGGTCCCCGGAGCGGCGATCCTGATCGCCGGAGAGCCGGGGGTCGGCAAGTCCACGCTGCTGCTCGAGGTGGCCGCCCAGACGGCCCGGCTGCGGCACCGCGTCCTCTACGTCACCGGCGAGGAGTCGGCCGCCCAGGTGCGGATGCGCGGCGACCGCACCGGCGCGATCCAGGCCGAGCTCTACCTCGCGGCCGAGACCGACCTCGGCGCCGTGCTGGGCCACGTGGAGGCGGTCAAGCCGACCCTGCTCGTCGTCGACTCCGTGCAGACCATCAGCGCCAGCGACGTCGACGGCGTGCCGGGCGGGGTCACCCAGGTCAAGGAGGTCTCCGCGGCGCTGATCCGGATGGCCAAGCTGCGCAACATCACCCTGGTGATCATCGGCCACGTCACCAAGGACGGCAGCATCGCCGGCCCGCGGGTGCTCGAGCACCTCGTCGACGTGGTGCTGCACTTCGAGGGCGAGCGCACCTCCCGGCTGCGGATGCTGCGCGCCATGAAGAACCGCTACGGCCCGGTCGACGAGGTCGGCTGCTTCGACCTCTCCGCCGAGGGCATCGTGGCCATCACCGACCCCACCGGGCTGTTCCTCGACGCCCGCCACGGGCCGGTGCCCGGCACCTGTGTGGCGGTCGCGATGGAGGGACGCCGTCCGCTGCTCAGCGAGGTGCAGGCGCTGGTCACCCCCTCGGCAGCCGAGCGACCACGGCGCACGACCTCGGGGGTCGACCAGTCCCGCGTGGCGCTGATCCTCGCCGTGCTCCAGCAGCACGCCGGAGTGAGGCTCGCCAGCCACGACGTGTTCGTCTCCAGCGTGGGCGGCGCGCGGCTCACCGAGCCGAGCAACGACGTGGCCATCGCGCTGGCGATCACCTCGGCCTGGCTGCGCCAGCCACTGGGCCGCAACGTGGTGGCCATCGGCGAGCTCGGGCTCTCCGGCGAGCTGCGGCGCGCCCGCGACGTCGGCACCCGCCTGGCGGAGGCCGGCCGGATGGGCTTCCGCTCGGCCCTGGTCCCCGCCGAGTCGCCCCAGAGCGTCGGCAACAGCCGCATCCTGGACGGCATGCGCGTGGTCGACGTCGACAACATCGCGCGCGCCCTGAACCTGCTCGGTCTCGAGAAGGACGGCGGTGCGCGGGTCGAGCTGTCATAGACTCCGCGCGTGGCTTCCCCCGAGCGTGTCGACGACGCAGCCCGCCTGCGCGCGACCCTGGCCGTCATCGCCCCCGGCACCACCCTGCGCGACGGGCTCGAGCGCATCCTGCGTGGTCGCACCGGCGCGTTGATCGTGCTGGGGCACGACCGCGACGTCGAAGGCATCCTGACCGGCGGGTTCACCCTCGACGTCCCGTTCACCGCCACCGCCCTGCGCGAGCTGGCGAAGATGGACGGCGCGATCGTGCTCGACCGCGACATCGCCCGGATCTACCGCGCCAACGTGCACCTGATGCCCGACCACACCATCCCCTCGGAGGAGACCGGCACCCGGCACCGCACCGCCGACCGAGTCGCCAAGCAGACCGGAGCACCGGTCATCTCGGTCTCCCAGTCGATGCAGATCATCGCCATCTACGTCGGCGAGATCCGCTACGTCCTCGAGGACTCCGGGCGGATCCTGGCGCGCGCCAACCAGGCCCTGGCCACGCTCGAGCGCTACAAGGTGCGCCTCGACGAGGTCTCCAGCACGCTGTCGGCCCTCGAGATCGAGGACCTGGTCACCGTGCGGGACGTCGCGGTGGTGGCCCAGCGACTGGAGATGGTCAGCCGGATCGCCCGCGAGATCGACGACTACGTCAACGAGCTCGGCAGTGACGGCCGGCTGCTCTCCCTCCAGCTCGAGGAGCTGGTCACCGGGGTGGAGGCCGAGCGCGGCCTCGTCGTACGCGACTACCAGTCGGGGGGCCGCCGCACCAAGCCCGCCGAGGAGATCCTCGTGGAGCTCGAGGGACTCTCCCCCGCCGACCTCGTCGACATCGCCTGCGTGGCCAAGGCCCTCGGCCTCGGTCAGGGTGAGCACCTCGACGGCGCGGTCGCGCCCCGCGGGTACCGCCTGCTCGCCAAGGTCCCCCGTCTGCCCACGTCGGTCGTCGACCGGCTGATCGAGCACTTCGAGACGCTGCAGAAGCTGCTCTCCGCCAGCGTCGAGGACCTCCAGCTCGTCGAGGGAGTCGGCGAGCTCCGCGCGCGCAGCGTCCGCGAGGGACTCTCCCGGCTGGCCGAGTCCAGCATCCTCGAACGCTACGTCTGACTCGCTCGCGTCCGAGCTCGCGAGGACGCGAACAGCGAGGCGTCTCGGCTCAGGGCAGCAGACACCGAGATCGGCCCCAGGCCTGAGCGAGAAGCGGACCTAGCAGCTCCCGGCGGCGTTGTCGCCGCCGCACTTCGACTGCTTGCCGTTCGCTGCGCTGCTCTTGCTGGGTGTCGGCTTCGGAGCTGCCTTCGTCGTGGTCGTCGAGGGAGCCGGGGTCGCGCTCGTCGATGCCTTCGCGTGGGGACGTGGGGTCTGGGTGACCACCCGGGTCGGCGACTGCGTCACCTCGAACTGAACGTCCGCCGGCGTCGAGCCGTAGGCCGCCGCATAGACGTGGTAGAACCCCGGCAGCGCCCAGGCCAGCTGGCCGGGGCAGTTGTCGTCGGAGCGACGGCCGCTCCACACGACGGGTACGGCGACCTGCTGGGCGCTGCGCACCACGACCTCGCGCTCGGTGATCGCCGTGGGGCAGTCCTGGCTCGACCAGATCCGGTCCTTGCCCGAGGCGATCTTCACGACCAGGCTCTCGGGGGAGACCTTGAACGTGCAGGCGGGCTGGATGCCCTGCAGCTGGAGGACGATCAGGATCTTCTGGCCGCCGTAGGGGTGCGGCACCGACGGCAGCACGCTGACCTCGTCGGCCTGGCACTCCCCGTCAGGCATCGCCAGCGGGGCCGTGGCCTTCGCCTTGGACGACTTGGGTGCCTTGGACGGCACCACGGGTCCGTAGGAGGTGCCCGACGACGGGGAGCTGCTGCTGTCCGCGGAGCTGTTGCTGCCCGCCTTGACCGCCGTGCCCGCGTCGTCCGAGCCGGTCCCGCCCAGCAGCTTGCCGATGCCGAAGACCAGCAGCAGGGCGACAGCCAGCAACATCACGCGCCGGGTCCAGTAGACACGTGTGGGCAGCCGTCCACGAGGATGCGACACCGAGCCCATGCGCGCCACCGTAGTCAGCGCACACGGCGGTTCACGGTTGCAACGCCGAGGGGTCGCAAACCCCTCGGAGCAGGTGGGTTTAATGGGCTCCGATGAGCGAGCTGCACGCCCCGATCCTGGCCTGGTACGACGGGCACGCCCGCGACCTCCCCTGGCGCGGACCGGGCGCCACGCCGTGGGCCGTGATGGTCTCGGAGTTCATGCTCCAGCAGACGCCGGTCGCCCGGGTGCTCCCCGTCTTCGAGAGCTGGATGACGACCTGGCCGACGCCAGCGGCGCTGGCCGCGGCGCCGAGCGGCGAGGCGGTCCGGGCGTGGGGCCGGCTGGGCTACCCGCGGCGCGCGCTGCGGCTGCACGCGGCGGCGACCGCGATCGTGGACCGGCACGACGGCGAGGTGCCGGCTGCCTGGGACGACCTGATCGCCCTGCCGGGCGTGGGTGAGTACACCGCCAGCGCGGTCGCCTCGTTCGCGTTCGGCGCCGCCCACGCCGTGCTGGACACCAACGTGCGCCGCGTCCTCGGGCGGGCGGTCAGCGGGGTGGAGTTCCCGGCTCCCTCGGTCACCAAGGCAGAGCGCGTGCTCGCCGGCTCACTCGTCCCCGACGAGCAGCCCGCGACGTGGGCCGTGGCGGTGATGGAGCTCGGCGCGCTGGTCTGCACGGCTGCGCGTCCGCGCTGCGAGGCGTGCCCCGTCGCCGACCGGTGCGCCTGGACGCTGGCGGGCCAGCCGGCGTACGACGGGCCGCCGCGACGCGGCCAGGCCTGGGCTGGCACCGACCGCCAGGTCCGCGGCCGCCTGATGGCCGTGCTGCGCGAGGCCGAGGGCAGCGTGGCGCGAGGACGGCTCGACGACGCCTGGACCGAACCGGTCCAGCGCGACCGCGCCCTGCAGAGCCTGCTCGACGACGGCCTGGTCGTCCTCGATCCCGACGACCGCTACGCCCTCCCCAGCTGAATGCGCCGAGACGTCCAGATGAAAGCCCCAGACGCGCGAGACGTCGCCGCCGGAATTCGATCTGCGACGTCTCGGCGGTGTTCTGACTTTCAGGTGCGACGTCTCGGCGGTGGTCAGTCGTTCTTGGGGATGTCGACCGGGCCCTCGCTGTCGTCGGGTCCACCGACGTGCTCCAGCGGGGGTGAGTCCGGCAGCTCGCCCTTGGCGCTGCCCTCGAAGGTGAACTGCGCCTCGGCGCCCTCACCCTCGACGCCCACGAGCACGATCTGCCCGGGGCCGACCTCGCCGTAGAGCATCTTCTCGGCGAGCACGTCCTCGATCTCGCGCTGGATCGTGCGCCGCAGCGGCCGGGCGCCCAGCACGGGGTCGAACCCGCGGGTGGCGAGCAGGTCCTTGGCGTCCTGGGTCAGCTCGAGGGACATGTCGCGGTCCTTCATGCGGAGCTCGACCGAGGCGACCATGTTGTCGACCATCGAGATGATCTGGTCCTTGGTGAGCGGCGGGAACACGATGATCTCGTCGACACGGTTGAGGAACTCGGGGCGGAAGTGCTGCTTGAGCTCCTCGGTGACCTTGTTCTTCATCCGGTCGTAGGTGCCCTCGTCGCCGGCCTGGTTGAAGCCCAGGCTGACGCCCTTGGAGATGTCGCGGGTGCCGAGGTTGGTGGTCATGATGATCACCGTGTTCTTGAAGTCCACGACCCGGCCCTGGGAGTCGGTCAGGCGACCTTCCTCGAGGATCTGCAGCAGGCTGTTGAAGATGTCGGGGTGGGCCTTCTCGACCTCGTCGAAGAGCACCACGGAGAACGGCTTGCGACGCACCTTCTCGGTGAGCTGCCCACCCTCTTCGTAGCCGACGTAGCCGGGAGGCGAGCCGAAGAGCCGCGAGACGGTGTGCTTCTCGCTGAACTCCGACATGTCGAGCTGGATCAGGGCGTCCTCGTCGCCGAAGAGGAACTCGGCGAGCGTCTTGGACAGCCACGTCTTACCGACACCGGACGGGCCGGCGAAGATGAACGAGCCACCGGGGCGCTTCGGGTCCTTCAGGCCGGCACGGGTACGACGGATCGCCCGGCTGAGCGCCTTGACGGCCTCCTCCTGGCCGATGACCCGCTTGTGCAGCTCGTCCTCCATCTTGAGCAGCCGCGTGGACTCCTCCTCGGAGAGCTTCACGATCGGGATGCCGGTCGCGACGGCGAGCACCTCGGCGATCAGCTCCTCGTCGACCTCGGCGACGACGTCCATGTCGCCCGAGCGCCACTGCTTCTCGCGCTCACCCTTCGCCAGGATCAGCTGCTTCTCCTCGTCGCGCAGACGAGCGGCGGCCTCGAAGTCCTGGCCGTCGATGGCGCCCTCCTTGCGGCGGCGCACGTCACCGATCTTGTCGTCGAACTCGCGCAGGTCCGGCGGAGCGGTCATCCGGCGGATCCGCAGCCGCGAGCCGGCCTCGTCGATCAGGTCGATGGCCTTGTCGGGCAGGAACCGGTCGGAGATGTAGCGGTCGGCCAGCGTCGCGGCCGAGACCAGCGCCTCGTCGGTGATCGTCACCCGGTGGTGCGCCTCGTAGCGGTCGCGCAGGCCCTTGAGCATCTCGATGGTGTGCGCGATCGAGGGCTCGTTGACCTGGATCGGCTGGAACCGGCGCTCGAGCGCGGCGTCCTTCTCGAGGTGCTTGCGGTACTCGTCCAGCGTGGTCGCGCCGATCGTCTGCAGCTCGCCGCGGGCCAGCATCGGCTTGAGGATGCTCGCCGCGTCGATGGCTCCCTCGGCCGCGCCGGCACCGACGAGGGTGTGGATCTCGTCGATGAACAGCACGATGTCGCCGCGGGTGCGGATCTCCTTGAGCACCTTCTTCAGGCGCTCCTCGAAGTCACCGCGGTAGCGGGAACCGGCGACCAGGGCGCCGAGGTCGAGGGTGTAGATCTGCTTGTCCTTGAGCGTCTCGGGCACGTCGCCGCGGACGATGTCCTGGGCGAGGCCCTCCACGATCGTGGTCTTGCCGACGCCGGGCTCACCGATCAGCACCGGGTTGTTCTTCGTGCGGCGCGACAGGATCTGCATGACGCGCTCGATCTCCTGCTCCCGGCCGATGACCGGGTCGAGCTTGCCCTCCTTGGCGGCCTGGGTGAGGTTGCGGCCGAACTGGTCGAGGACCAGCGAGCTCGAGGGGGCGGCCTCGGGCGCCGTACCGGCGGTCTGCTGCTCCTTGCCCTGGTAGCCGGACAGGAGCTGGATGACCTGCTGGCGGACCCGGTTGAGGTCGGCGCCGAGCTTGTGCAGCACCTGGGCGGCGACGCCCTCGCCCTCGCGGATCAGGCCGAGCAGGATGTGCTCGGTGCCGATGTAGTTGTGACCGAGCTGCAGCGCCTCGCGCAGGGACAGCTCGAGCACCTTCTTGGCGCGCGGGGTGAAGGGGATGTGGCCGCTGGGCGCCTGCTGGCCCTGGCCGATGATCTCCTCGACCTGGGCGCGGACGGCCTCGAGCGAGACGCCGAGGCTCTCCAGGGCCTTCGCAGCGATGCCGTCGCCCTCGTGGATCAGCCCGAGCAGGATGTGCTCGGTGCCGATGTAGTTGTGCGAGAGCATGCGGGCCTCTTCCTGGGCCAGCACGACGACTCGTCGGGCTCGGTCGGTGAACCGCTCGAACATGGGCTTCTCCTCAAGACTCCGCAGGGTCGACCAGTGCGACCCCGCACGGCCGGTTGAACCCTTCACCCAGCCTACGTGTTCCGCACCAAGAGAGTTATCGCTGTGAGCGAACAGGTCTCAGAGGACCTCGTCGACGCTCTGGGGGCGAGTGAGGTGGAACACCTCGGGCGGGCGTCCCCACTCGTCGCGACCGAGGCGCGAGACCGGGCGCAGGTGCTCCATGGCCGGGTGGCCGTCCTCGAGCACGTCGCTGCGCACCGTGATGGCCGTGACCAGCCCGAAGACGACGAAGGCATGGCCCACCTCGATGATGCGCTCGCGCCGGCACTCGATCGAGGCCGGCGAGTCCGCCACCCGGCGCGGCGACACCGTCTGGGAGGCCTCGGTGGTGATCCCGAGCTGCTCCGCCTCGTCGTCGCCGTGCTCGAAGGGGCACTGCTGTCGTTGATCTTGTCGAGCAGCGACTCCGAGGAGAACGAGACCACGAACTCACCGGTGGCCTCGATGTTGCGCACGGTGTCCTTGCGACCCAGCGAGCTGAACAACACCACGGGTGGGCGCCCGCTCGCGACGGTGAAGAACGAGTGCGGAGCCAGGTTGCCCTTGCCCTCAGGGCTCAGCGTCGAGACCCAGGCGATCGGACGTGGGACGACGAGGGCGGTCAACAGCTTGTAGGCGTTGACCCCCTCGTCGTCGGGGTCGAAGACGGTGCGGCTCTGGTCGGGCATGCCGCCACCCTAGGAGCCCGGGTCAGTGAGCGGCGGCGTAGGCCTCGCGGACCTCGGCGGCCACGCGGCCACGCTCGGGCACGTCGAAGCCGTTCTCGCGGGCCCAGGCGCGGATCTCGGAGGCCGGGGCGACCCCGGTCGGCTTGGCTGCGCGGCGGCCGGAGCGGCCACTGACCGCGCGAGCGTGGCCGACGTACGGCGCGAGGGCGTCCCGAAGCGCCTTGGCGTTCTTGGTGTTGAGGTCGATGGCGTACTCCTTGCCGTCGAGCCCGAACGTCACCGTCTCCTCGGCATCGCTCTGGTCGATGTCGTCGATGAGCACGATGTGCACCTTCTGAGACATTGTTTAGTCGTCCTCCCGGTTATTGCGTGTATTCCCGACCGGACACTAACACGGCGATAAACAGGTGCGGTATTTCGGAGAACGGTTGTTTACTCAGGGCGAAGCAACGGAAAAAGAATCGTCTCCCGAATGCTGGCCCCGGTGAGCAGCATGATCAACCGGTCGACGCCCATGCCCATGCCACCGGCGGGCGGCATGCCGTACTCCATCGCCTTGAGGAAGACCTCGTCGAGCTCCATCGCCTCCGGCTCACCCTGTGCTGCCAGCAGGGACTGGGCTTCCAACCGCTGCCGCTGCACCACGGGATCGTTGAGCTCGGAATAGGCGGGGGCGAGCTCGACACCGTTGATGATCAGGTCCCACGCCTCATTGATACCGGGCTGGCTGCGATGTGCCTTGGCGAGCGGTTTGACCGCTGCTGGGTAATCCATCACGAAGGTCGGATTGATCAGGCTGTCCTCGACGAGCTGCTCGTAGAGCTCGACCACGATTTCGGCCGCACCCCATTTCGGCTTGCAGCTCGACCTCGTGGGTATCCGCCAGCTTTCGCAGGCTTTCCTCGTCGGTTTCCACCGTGACCTGCTCGCCCACGGCCTCCGACACCAGGTCGAGGATCGAGGCCTGTCGCCACTCGCCCTCGAGGTCGATCTCCGAACCGTCGCGCCCGGGTACGACGGTCCGGCCGACCGCGCGGGCCGCGTCGAGCACGAGCGCCTTGGTCAGGTCCATCATCGTGAACTGGTCGCCGTAGGCCTGGTAGGCCTCGAGCATCGAGAACTCCGCCGCGTGGGTGGAGTCCAGGCCCTCGTTGCGGAAGGTCCGGCCGATCTCGTAGACCTTGTCGACGCCGCCGATCATCGCGCGCTTGAGGTCGAGCTCGAGAGCGATCCGCAGCAGCATCGGCTGGTCGAGCGCGTTCAGGTGCGTCCGGAACGGTCGCGCCGCCGCCCCACCGTTGGTGAGCTGCAGGATCGGCGTCTCGACCTCGGTGTAGCCGCGCTCGTCGAGGGTGTTGCGCAGGCTGCGCAGCACCGTGGCCTTGGTGCGCACCATCTCGCGGGCCTCGGGCCGGATCATCATGTCGACGTAGCGCAGCCGGATGCGGGCCTCGTCGGAGAGCGGGCGGTGCTCGTTGGGCAGCGGTCGCAGGGTCTTGGCCGCGATCTCCCAGTCGGTCGCCTGCACGCTCAGCTCGCCCCGCCGACTGGTCACCACCTCACCGCGCACCGCCAGCAGGTCGCCGATGTCGACGAGCGCCTTGTAGTCGGCCAGCGCCTCCTCACCGACCTCGGCGAGGCTGAGCATCACCTGGATCTCGGCGCCGTCACCCTCGCGGAGTCGCGCGAAGCAGAGCTTCCCGGTGTTGCGCTGGAAGATCACCCGACCGGTGATCGCGACCCGCTCGCCGGTGCGGGTGTCCGGCTCCAGCTCCTGACCGTCGTACGTCTCCCGGATCTGGCGGATCGTGTGGGTCCGCTCCACGGTGGTCGGGTAGGCCGGCTCGCCGGAGTCCAGGATCCGCTGCCGCTTGTCCCGGCGTACCCGCAGCTGCTCGGGCAGGTCGTCGCCCTGGGTCTCGGATCGGGGGGAGTCGGGCTGGTCATTCATGGCGCACACGCTACTTTGCTCCCCACCCGACGCTGACCAGAGGAGCTGGGCGATGAAGGCAGTGGTCTGTCACGAGACGAACCTCGTGGTCGAGGAGCTCCCGGAGCCCGTTCCCGGGCCGGGTCAGGTGCTGCTCGAGGTGGTCCGCGGCGGCATCTGCGGGTCGGACCTGCACGCCCGCAGGCACGCCGACGAGCTCGCCGACCTGGCCGCCGGCATCGGTTACGTCGACGTGATGCGGCCCCACCAGTCGGTGGTGATGGGCCATGAGTTCAGTGGTCGCGTGCTCGACTACGGCCCCTCCACGAGGAAGGCCTGGTCGACCGGCACGCCGGTCGTCTCGTTGCCGATGATCCAGATGGGCGACCGGGTGCAGATGACCGGCCTGTCCGCCAAGGCGCCCGGTGCGTACGCCGAGCGCCTGCTCGTCCAGGAGTCCCTCACCATGGACGTGCCCAACGGTCTCGACCCGGCGACCGCAGCCCTCACCGAGCCGCTGGCGGTCGCCTGGCACGCCGTACGCCGGAGCGGGGTGCGCAAGAAGGAGACCGCGGTCGTGATCGGCTGCGGCCCGATCGGGCTGGCCGTGATCCTGATGCTCAAGGCGCGAGGGGTGCGGACCGTGATCGCCAGCGACTTCTCACCGGGTCGTCGCGCGCTGGCGGAGCGGTGCGGTGCCGACGTGGTCGTCGACCCGGGGGTGGACTCGCCGTGGAGCAGCTTCGAGGAGAGCAGCCACATCACCGACGCCAACGACCTCTTCGACCTCGCGCTCGGCACGATGGGCAAGCTGCGCAAGGTGCCGAAGCTG
Organism: uncultured Actinomycetota bacterium; assembly: GCA_963842565.1. Lineage (GTDB taxonomy): Bacteria > Actinomycetota > Actinomycetes > Propionibacteriales > Nocardioidaceae > Marmoricola. The sequence continues at coordinate 82,542 of CAWJGX010000022.1, forward strand.
CCGTGGGCCAGGGTGCTGCGCGCTGCGGAGGCTGCCGGCGCGACCCCCAGCGGTCCAGTGGTCTTCGAGTGCGTCGGCGTCCCGGGGATCATCGACCAGGTGATCAATGCCGCGCCCCTGGCGACGCGCGTCGTGGTGGTCGGGGTGTGCATGGAGCCGGACACGATCCGGCCGGCGATGGCGATCAACAAGGAGATCGAGCTGCGGTTCGTCTTCGCCTACCAGCCGCACGAGTTCCACGAGGCGCTCCAGCTGATCGCCCACGGCACGGTCGACCCGACGCCGCTCATCACCGGGACGGTCGGCCTCGACGGTGTCGCCGACGCGTTCGAGGTCCTCGGCGACCCCGAGAAGCACGCCAAGATCCTGATCGACCCGACCAGCGCTGTCGCGACCATCTGAGCGCCCGACCCCGGAAAACCGGTGGAGATGCACCGCGTCGCGCTGGCACGCTCGACGGGTGCCGACCAACTACTTCGACGAGCCCGTCGCCGCGACGTACGACGCCCCGGACTCGCCCATGTGGAGTGCCGAGGTCCTCGACCCGACCGTCGATCTCCTCGTGGAGCTCGCCGGTGACGGCGGCGCCGCGCTCGAGCTCGCCGTCGGGACCGGACGGGTGGCGCTGCCGCTGAGCGAGCGCGGTCTGCCCGTGCACGGGATCGAGCTCTCCGAGGCGATGCTCCGGCGTCTGCGGGCGAAACCTGGTGCCGAGCGGGTGCGGACCACGCAGGGCGACATGACCTCGGCCAGGGTCGAGGGCCGGTTCACCCTCGTCTACCTCGTCTTCAACACGATCAGCAACGTCACCACCCAGGACGGGCAGGTCGACGTGTTCCAGACGGCGGCCGACCACCTCGAGCCGGGTGGGCACTTCCTGATCGAGGTCGGCGTGCCCCAGCTGCAACGGCTGCCACCCGGCGAGCGCTTCCTCGTCTTCGCCAGCACCGACGACTACCTGGGCGTGGACGAGTACGACGTGGCCACGCAGGGCCAGTGGTCGCACCACCACCGCTTCGACGGCGGCCAGGGCACCCGGTCGTCGATCCCGTTCCGCTACACCTGGCCGGCCGAGCTCGACCTGATGGCCCGGCTCGCCGGGATGCGGCTGGTGCACCGCTGGGCCGGCTGGGACCGGTCGCCGTACACCTCCGAGAGCCGCTCGCACGTGTCGGTGTGGCGCAAGGACTGACCGGCCAGGACGGATAGTCCGAGACGTTTCGGTTGCAATTTCGCCGCGAGAACAACGGAAACGTCTCGGACTATCCGGAATTTGGTCAGGAGTTGCGGGCGAAGACGAGCTCGAGGCCGAGGAGGGTGAGCCAGGGCTGGTGCTCGGTGAGGGTGCGGCACTCGGCGACCACGATCGGGGCGAGGCCGCCGGTGGCGATGACGTTGACGGTCTCGGCCGGTACGTCGAGCTCTTCGATCATCCGCTCGACGATCCCGTCGACCTGGCTGGCGAAGCCGAAGACCATGCCGGACTGGAGGGCCTCGACGGTGTTCTTGGCGATCACGGTGCGCGGGCGCAGCAGCTCGACCTTGCGCAGCTGGGCACCTCGCCGGCCGAGCGCCTCGAGCGAGATGTCGATCCCGGGCGAGATGGCGCCGCCGATGTACTCACCACGCGGGCTGACCACGTCGAAGGTGGTCGCCGTGCCGAAGTCGACGACGATCGCCGGCCCGTCGTACAGGCTGGCCGCGGCGAGCGCGTTGACGACCCGGTCCGCGCCCACCTCGCGGGGGTTGTCCATCAGCACGGGTACGCCGGTCCGCACGCCCGGCTCGACGACGACGTGCGGCAACGTGCCGTAGTGGCGCACCAGCATGTCGCGCCACTCGTGCAGCACGGCCGGCACGGTCGCGCACACGGCGATGCCGGACAGCCCGTCGGCGACGTTGCTCTCGCGCAGCAGGCCGCGCAGCAGCACCGCCCACTCGTCCGCGGTGCGGCGCTCGTCGGTCGCCACCCGCCAGTGGTCGAGCACGTCACCGTCGTCGACCACGCCGAGGACGGTGTGCGAGTTGCCGATGTCGGCGCAGAGGAGGGTCATGACTCGGAGAGGTCCATCCCGAGGTCGAAGACCTTCACCGAGTGGGTCAGCGCACCGACCGAGATGAAGTCGACGCCGGTGCGGGCCACGTCGCGGGCCCGCTCGAGGGTGAGGCCGCCCGATGCCTCGAGGGTGGCCTGCGTGGGGTGTGCCGCGGTCACCGCGACGGCCTCGGCCATCTCGTCGTCGGTCATGTTGTCGAGCAGGATCCGCTCGCACCCGACGTCGAGGAGCTCCTTCAGCTGACCCAGGTCGGTCACCTCCACCTCGACCGGGACCTCGGGATGGGCGGCGAGGACGGCCTCGTAGGCAGGGACCACACCACCGGCGGCGACCACGTGGTTGTCCTTGACCATCGCCATGTCACACAGGGAGAACCGGTGGTTCACGCCGCCGCCGCAGCGCACGGCGTACTTCTGCAGCGCGCGCCAGCCGGGCAGCGTCTTGCGCGTGTCCAGGACCCGAGCGCTCGTGCCGTCGAGGGCGGCGACCCAGTGCGAGGTGGCGGTGGCCACCCCGGAGAGGTGGGAGGCGAAGTTCAGCGCGGTGCGCTCCGCGGTGAGCAGCCCGCGGGTCGGGCCGGCCACCCGCATCACCACGTCACCGGCGCCGACCGTGGTCCCGTCGGGCAGCCGGTCGGTGATCTCGACGTCGTCACCCATGACGGTCGCGAACACCAGGGCGGCGACACCGAGACCGGCGACGATCCCGGGCTCGCGAGCCCCGAAGTCGGCGACACCGCGCGCGTCCGCGGCGATGGTCGCGTCGCTGGTGACGTCGACGCCTCCGCCCGGCAGGTCCTCCTCGAGCGCCGCCAGCACGGCGGCGTGGACGGCGTCAGGATCCAGGCCCGCGGCGGTGAGCTCGGCGCGCAGGTCGTCCGGGATGCTCACGGGCGCTCCTCGTCGCTCGGTGGAGCCGCGTGGAACGACAGGCTCAGGTGACCCCGGTCCAGGGTCGCGTCGACGTGGCCGGACCAGCGCTCGTCGTCGCGGTCCGGGAAGTCCTCGCGCCAGTGCGAGCCGCGCGTCTCCTCGCGCACACGGGCCGCCTCCGCGAGGGCGGTGCTGATGGTGACCAGGTTCGCCGCCTCCCAGGCGGGCGTCCCGATCTCGCCGTCCTTGCCCGCGAGCGCCGCCAGCGCGACGAGCGCGCCTTCGAGCCCCTCCGCCGAGCGGAGTACGCCGGCCCGCTCGGTCATCACGCTCTGGAGCTCGGAGCGGATGTCGGCCGACACGAGCCCGGCCGGTCGTTCGTCGGGGGCCGGGTCGGCGTACGGCCGGAGCTCCGCAGGAAGCACCTGCGCGATGCGGCGAGAGAAGACGAGGCCTTCCAGCAGGGAGTTGGACGCGAGCCGGTTGGCGCCGTGCACCCCGGAGCAGGCGACCTCACCGGTCGCGTAGAGACCGGGGACGGCGGAACGACCCCAGAGATCGGTGGCCACCCCTCCGGAGGCGTAGTGGCACGCCGGCGCGACCGGGATCAGCTCGGTCACCGGGTCGACCCCGTGCGAGCGGCAGGTCGCCAGGATCGTCGGGAACCGCTTCTCCCAGAATTCCTGGCCGAGATGACGCGCGTCGAGCCACATGTGCGGGTGGCCGGTCTCGTGCATGCGGCGCGTGATCGCCTTGGCCACCACGTCGCGCGGTGCCAGGTCGGCCAGCTCGTGCTGCCCCTGCATGAACCGAACGCCGTCGAAGTCGACCAGGAAGGCACCCTCGCCACGCACGGCCTCGCTGATCAGCGGTTGCTGCCCCCGCGACTCGGGACCGAGGTACATCACCGTGGGGTGGAACTGCACGAACTCGAGGTCCCTCAGCACGGCTCCTGCCCGCAGCGCGAGGGCCATGCCGTCGCCGGTCGACACCGCTGGGTTGGTCGTCTGCGAGAACACCTGGCCGAGCCCGCCCGAGGCGAGCACGACGGCCCGGCAGCGCACGGCACCGACCCCGTCACGCTGGCCCTCGCCCATGACGTGCAGCGTGATCCCGGCGACCCCGCCGTCGTCGGCCAGCAGGAGGTCGACCGCCAGTGCGTGCTCGACGACCTCGACGTCGGGAGCAGCATGGATCGCCGCCACCAGGGCTCGCTGGATCTCGGCGCCGGTGGCGTCACCGCCGGCGTGCGCGATCCGGTCCCGGTGGTGCCCGCCCTCGCGCGTCAGCGAGAGCTCACCCCCCGGGGAGTGGTCGAAGTTGGCGCCCAGGGCGATCAGCTCACGGACGGCCTCCGGACCTTCGTTGACCAGCACACGCACGGCGTCCGGGTCACAGGCTCCGGCGCCGGCGACCAGGGTGTCGCGCTGGTGGTCACCGGGGGTGTCCCCCGGGCCGAGCGCCGCAGCGATGCCACCCTGCGCCCACTGCGTGGATCCGGCGGAGAGCACGTCCTTGGTGACCACCAGGACCTTGTCGACCTGGTGCCGCAGTCGCAGGGCTGCTGTGAGGCCGGCGATGCCGGTCCCGACGACGACCACGTCGGCGGTCGTGGTCCACCCCGGCTCGTCGGCGCTCAGGCGGCCGGGGAGCGGGATGTCGGTGGAGGTCATCCCCGCAGGCTATCGACCGGCCACGGGCTCGGTTGGGGCGAAGGTGTGCAGGTCGCCACGAACGAGCCCGCTGCCGGGCAGTGCCTCGGCCGGGTCGGACCCCGTTCCGGTGATCCGGTTGTCCTGGTCCACGAAGACCACGCTCGGCCGGAAGGACTTCGCCTCGGCGGTCTCCATCTGCCCGTAGGCGATCAGGATGACCACGTCGCCGGGGTGCACGAGGTGCGCGGCCGCGCCGTTGATCCCGAGTACGCCGGAGCCACGCTCGCCGGCGATCGTGTAGGTCTCCAGGCGGGCGCCGTTGGTCACGTCGACGATGTGCACCAGCTCGCCGGGCAGCAGGTCGGCCGCCTCGAGCAGGTCCTCGTCGACCGTGACCGAGCCGACGTAGTGCAGGTCTGCCTGCGTCACGGTCGCGCGGTGGATCTTGCTCGTCATCATGGTCCGCAGCATCAGCCGGTCTCCTTGAGCTCGAGTGCGATGTTGTCGATCAAGCGAGTGCCTCCGACCCGGGCCGCGATCAGCAACCGGGCAGGTCCGTGCTCCGGCGCGGGACCGAGGTCCGGCGCGGTCAGCTCGAGGTACTCGAGGTCGACGCCGCGCGCATGGCGGAGCTGGTGCCGAGCGGCGTCCAGGGCAGCCTTCGAGCCGTGCTTGGCGGCGTCGCGAGCCGCGAACAGGGTGCGCGAGAGAGCGGTCGCGCGCCACCGCTGGTCGGCGTCGAGGTAGCGGTTGCGGCTGGACAGCGCGAGGCCGTCGCTCTCCCGCACCGTCTCGGCGCCGACGACGTGGACCTGCATGCAGAGGTCCGCGACCATCCGCTGGATCAGCGCCAGCTGCTGGTAGTCCTTCTGACCGAAGACCGCGACGTCGGGGCGCACCAGCCCGAACATCTTGGCCACCACGGTGAGGACCCCGTGGAAGTGCGTCGGGCGGGTCCTCCCCTCCAGCACCGTGGCGAGCGGACCGGGGTCGACGGTGACCTGGGGGTCGCCGCCCGGGTAGACGTCGTCGACGGACGGGGCGAAGACGACGTCGACACCCTGCGCGGCACACACCTCGAGGTCGGCCTCGAAGGTGCGCGGGTAGCGGTCGAGGTCCTCACCAGGAGCGAACTGCATCGGGTTCACGAAGATCGAGGCGACCAGCGGTGCTGCGGGTCCGACCTCGGCACGCCCCCGCTCCATCAGGGCCGCGTGGCCGGCATGCAGGGCACCCATGGTCGGCACCAGCGCGGTGCGGCTCGAACCGTCACCGAGCCCGGCGAGCGCAGCGCGAAGCTCCTCGCGAGAGCTCGCGAGGAGGGGAGGTCGTGTCATCGACCGTCGCTCCAGGAGGCACGGCGCGAGGAGCGTCGCGGCGAGACAGCGCCGGTCTCCCGGCCGGCTGCGGGGCCCGTCTCCCCGACGCGCACCAGCGCCTCGTCGAGCAGGCGGACCAGCTTCGCGGCCCTGATGGGCAGCAGGCGACCGTCGAGCACGGCCCGGTCAGCGGTGGCCTTCGCCATCGCGACGTACGACGGGATCGTGGCCGGGGCCGTCTCGCCGATGTCGTGCAGGTGGGCCTCGACGGTCCGCACGTCACCGCGCACGATCGGGCCGGTGAGCGCGGCATCGCCCTGGGCGAGCGCGTTGTCGAGGGCTGCGGACAGCAGCGGACGCAGCGTGGCGGCGGGGTCCTCGGCGCCCGAGGCAGCCAGCAGCTCCATCGCCTGGCTGACCAGGGTGACGAGGTGGTTGGCGCCGTGCGCGAGACCCGCGTGGTAGAGCGTGCGCTTGCTCTCGGGCACCCACATCGCGATGCCACCGAGGTCGGCGACCAGGCCCTCGGCCAGCTCGCGCTCCCCGTCGCCGGCGGTCATCCCGAACACGCAGCCGGTCAGGCGCTCCAGGTCGAGCTCGGTGCCGGTGAAGGTCATGGCCGGGTGCATCGCGATCGGTCGCGCACCGATGGCCGTGGCCGTGGCGAGCACGGAGAGGCCGTGGCGACCCGACGTGTGGCAGACCACCTGCCCCTCACGGATCGCTCCGGCGCCGACGAGCGTGGTCACGACGTTCTCGAGCATGTCGTCGGGGACGGTCAGCAGCAGCAGGTCCGCGGCCCGGGCGACGTCGGTGGGCTTGGCGGACGGGACGCCGGGAAGCAGCGTCTCGATGCGGTGCAGGGACGCTGCGGAGTCACCGGCAGCGGCCACGACCTCGTGGCCGGCAGCGCGCAGCGCGGCGGACAGGACGGCGCCGACACGGCCGGCGCCGACAACCCCGATTCGGGCCATCAGAACTCATCGCCTTTCGTTCCAGTCCCGAGGTGGGTACCGGACTACTCAATGATTCGTGCACCAAAAGCGTACGCGCCGCCCGAGGTGGGAGGGAATGGTTTGAAATGGTTACCTCGGTCACACGCGTCCGCGCTGCGCAGCGCCACCTCGCGACCCACGTACGATTCACCCGATGAGCGCGATCACCGTGGGTTCCGGAGGCTCCGGAGTCGGGGACCCCACGGAAGCTCGCACCCAGCGCCCCGAGGGTGGTCGCAGCGACCGGGGGACCGAGGTCCGCACCGACATCCAGGGCCTCCGCGCGATCGCCGTCTCGTTGGTGGTGATCTACCACCTGTGGCCCCAGAGCCTCACCGGCGGCTTCGTCGGCGTGGACGTCTTCTTCGTGATCTCCGGCTTCCTGATCACCTTGCACCTGATGTCGCGGCCCCCGTCCGGTGCTCGCGACCTGGCCACCTTCTGGGGCCGACGGGTCCGGCGGCTGCTGCCGGCTTCGCTGCTGGTGCTCGCCACGACGCTGGTCCTCTCCCGGCTCTTCGCCCCGGACACGCAGTGGGCCAACACGGCACGCCAGGCACGCGCGGCGACGCTGTACGTCCTGAACTGGGTGCTCGCGAGTGACTCGGTCGACTACCTGGCGGCCGAGAACGCACCCAGTCCGGTCCAGCACTTCTGGTCGCTCTCGGTCGAGGAGCAGTTCTACTTCGTCTGGCCGATCCTGATCCTCGTCATGGTCCTCGCCGCACGCCGGTTCGGCTGGAACCGCGACATCGCGGTCCTCGCCGGGCTGGCGGTCCTGGTCACCGCCTCGCTCGGCTACTCGATCTGGGAGACCGCGCACAACCCGCCGGCGGCGTACTTCGTGACGCCCACGCGGATGTGGGAGCTCGGCATCGGCGGACTGCTCGCCGTGGTGGTGGCCGTGCGCCAGCGTCGAGGGCTCGGCACGCTGCTGCCCGCAACGCCACGTGTCGTGCTCGCCTGGCTCGGACTGGCGGCCATCGCGTGGACGGCCTGGACGTACACGAGCAAGACGCCGTTCCCCGGCTGGCAGGCACTCGTCCCCGTGCTGGGCACCGCCCTCGTCATCGGCGCCGCCGCACCCATGAGCCGGCTCTCACCCGGGCCACTGCTCGCGGTCCGCCCCGGACAGTGGCTCGGCGACGTGTCCTACTCGGTCTACCTGTGGCACTGGCCGCTGATCGTGCTGGTCCCGCAGATGCTCGACCACCAGATGAACAACCTCGACCGCATCGTCATCCTGGCCCTCACCCTCGTGCTCGCGGGACTCACCAAGAAGTACGTCGAGGACCGGTTCCGCGCACCGCAGTGGGGCAAGCCGCTCCGCAAGCCGTTCCTGCTCGGTGCCGCGGGCATGGTCGTGGTGCTCGCCCTGGCGGGGATGACCCAGCTCGAGGTGGACCGCCGCGAGGCAAAGTCGGAGGCCCAGCTCAGCAAGGCCCTCTCCGAGGGCGGCCCCTGCTTCGGTGCCGCCGCCCTGGACCCCGGGACGGACTGCGCCGAGGTTCCCTACGCCCAGGTCGTCCCGGCTCCCGCCGACGCGGCGACCGACAAGTCCGACGCCTACGCGGACGTCTCCGGCGGCAAGGACTGCTGGGCCTACCTGCCCCGGTTCCCCCAGGTGCGTTGCACGTTCGGGGTGGAGGGCAGCAAGACCCACGTGGCCCTGCTCGGCAACTCGCACGCCGGCCAGTGGCTCCCGGCCCTGCAGACGCTCGCGAAGAAGAACGACTGGCAGGTCGACACCTACCTCGCCTCGCGGTGCGCGAGCCTGCCCGTCGACCAGGAGCTCGAGACCAAGGCGCACACGCAAGCGTGCCGCCGCTGGGTGGACAAGGCCACCAGGGCGATCATCGCCGCCAAGCCGGACGCAGTGGTGATGACCAACCGGATCTCGGCACCAGCCGTGGGCCAGACGCGCGAGACCAGCTACGACGCCTACGCGCAGGGATGGACCGACGCCCTGAAGCGGTTCAGCGACGCGGGGCTCAAGGTGATGGTGGTCCGCGACACCCCTGCCCCGGGCAAGGCGATCCCGGACTGCGTGGCGCAGCACGAGGCCGACCACGCGGCGTGTGACGGCACCCGTTCGGCATGGCTGCCGAGAGAACCCGCCGTCGAGGGCGTCAAGAACGCGGACGACCCCGACATCCACCTGATCGACCTGACCGACCACATCTGTGCGAAGGAGGTCTGCCACGCCGTCACCGGCGGGGTGATCACCTACTTCGACTCCTCCCACCTGACAGCGACCTACGCACGAACTCTGGCGCCCTACCTCGGGCGACCCCTGGGCAGCTTGCTGGCCCGCTGACGAACGCCCCGTGTGACACGATGACGGCCGCGCCAGACCCGAGGAGAGAGCGAGCATGAGCACCACTTCCCCCCCTCGCATCACCCTCGTGAGCGCAGTGCACGACGACGCGCGATGGCTCGACGCGTTCGTGGCGAGCGTCGAGGGACAGACCCTCCCCTTCGAGGACCTGCAGGTCGTGCTGGTCGACTGCGGCTCGGGAGACGATTCGCTGGCCAGGCTGCAGTCCTGGGCGGCGGCGCGTCCCGACCACGTGACCGTGCTCTCCCGACCAGGATCCTCGGTCGGGGCCGCCCGCAACGCAGGGTTGGCTCTGGCGAAGGCTCCGCTCGTCTCCTTCCCCCGGGTCTGCGACGGCTTCGAGCGCGACCACCTGACCAGGGTGCTCGCCTTCGCCGCCGCCGAGCCCGGGGTGTCACTGATCTCCACCACCCGGGCCTCGTTCGACGACGAGGGCAAGAACCGGTTCGACTACCACCCGCTGCAGATGTTCCACCGCGACGACCGGGTCCTCGACATCGAGCGCACCCCGGAGGTGATCGCCGGAGACCCCACGAGCACGTTCTTCGCGACCGAGCTGCTCCACGCGAGCGACGTCACCTTCGCCGACCTCTGGTCGGGAGCCCCGGATCCGTTCGACCTCGCCTGGCGACTGATGCTCCGCACCGCCAACACCAGGGTGGGTCTGGTCTCGGGCACGAGGTACCTCCAGCGACGCTCTGTGGTCCCGGCCGGTCGACCCGACTCGATGCCCGCACCGGCCGGCGAGGATCCCACCCTGCAGATGCTGCGCACGAGCTATCTCGGGACTCTCGAGGAGGCCACGGACCGCCTCGGCGAGCCACCGGAGTGGTTGCGCCACCAGATGGTCTACGGGTTGTCGCACTTCTACGTCACCAACGACGCACGCCCGCCGATCGGCGTACCCATCGGCAGCGCGGAGCGAGAGACGTTCCACGAGGTGATGGGGGCGATCCTCGCCCAGCTCGACGTGGACGACACCGTCCCGCACGCGATGAGCCGCGTCCGACGACTGGCGCGCCTGGCGATGCAGCACGGCTACCGACCGGAGCGCTGGGTCGAGCCCGAGGTCCTGATGGACGAGCTCGACGACGACCAGGGGCTGGTCCGGTTCAGCTACTACTACACCGGCGAGGCGCCCACCGAGGAGTTCCGCTCCGACGGCGAGCCGATCCGGCCGGTGCACGCGAAGACCCGGGAGCTCTACTTCACGGGCCGACACCTGCTCAGCCACCGGATCGCCTGGCTCCCGTTCGGGGGAATGATGGAGGCGCGGCTCGACGGCAGGAGCGCCGACCTCGCCCTGGAGGCTCCGAGCTTTCCCCGCCACCGGGTCCCGCAGAGCGTGGCCGGCTGGATGCTCCGGCCCGACAGCTCGCGCGTGCTCGGCCTGGCCGCCAAGGCCATTCCCCCGGTGGCGAAGTCACGCCGGGGTCGCGTGGCGCAGTTCCTCGCGCAGCGGCCCCGCTACCGCCGCAAGTACGCCGAGGCGTGGGTGCTGATGGACCGGCTGCACGACGCGGGCGACAACGGCGAAGCGATGTTCAAGCACCTGCGCGCGAAGCAGCCCGACATCAACGCGTGGTTCGTGCTCGAGAAGGACTCGCCGCACTGGAAGCGCCTGGCCGACGAGGGGTTCGAGGACCGCATGGTCGCCCACGGCACGGTGGAGTGGCGGGTGCTGATGATGCACTGCCGCCACCTGCTGTCCTCGCACGCCGACTTGGCGGTGACGCAGCCGGCCGCGATCGAGGACATCCGGATCCTCGACTGGAAGTTCACCTTCCTCCAGCACGGCGTGATCATGTTCGACCTCTCCAACTGGCTCAACCAGAAGGAGCTCGACGTGCTGGTCACCAGCACCGACGGGGAGTTCCACTCCATCGCCGGGGAAGGCAGCCAGTACCTCGTCACCACCCGAGAGGCCGTGCTCAGCGGGATGCCGCGCTGGGACCGGCTGCTCGAGCTCTCCGAGAGCCATCACGGCAGTGCACGTGACCTGATCCTGGTCGCACCGACGTGGCGCAAGTGGCTGCTCCCGCCGCTCGTGCCCGGCAGCCAGAAGCGACCGCTCGACCTGTCGGCGCTCGAGAGCGACTTCTTCCGCAGCTGGAAGGCCTTCCTCACCGACGAGCGGCTGGAGAAGCTCGCCTCCGACCACGGGCTGTCCGTCGGTTTCCTGCCGCACCCCAACCTGCAGCCGCTCCTGGCGCACCTCGAGCTCCCGGCCAACGTCCAGGCGCTCACCTACGCCGACAACAACGTCCAGGAGCTGATCGCGCGCGCCCGGCTGATGGTCACCGACTACTCCTCGATCGCCTTCGACGCGGCCTACATCCACCGGCCGGTGGCCTACTTCCAGTTCGACACCGAGCACATGCTCGAGGGCAGCCACGTCGGCAGCAGGGGCTACTTCGACTTCGACCGCGACGGCTTCGGCCCGGTCGCCACGACCCTGGACGACGCGATCCGCGAGGTCCAGAACCTGATCGAGGCCGACGAGCCGTCACCGGAGTACACCGCCAGGATCGAGCAGACCTTTCCCGACCGCGACGGCCTGTGCTCGGCCCGGGTCGTCGAGGCGGTACGGCGCTCCACCCGGAGGGTCGACGAGGACTCCGTCGTACCCACCCCGGCACCGTCGCGGGCCTGGCGGTGACCACCGCCGCTCCGGAGGGAGCCACCAACGTCGCGGTCGTCCTGGCGGGCGGGGTCGGCGCCCGCGTCGGCCTGGACATCCCCAAGCAGCTGCTCAAGATCGCCGGGCGCACCATCCTCGAGCACACCCTGTCGGCGCTCGACAGCCATCCCGACGTCGAGCAGATCGTGGTGATGATGGCCAGCGGCCACCTCGACGCGGTGCACGCGATCATCCGCGACGGCGGCTACACGAAGGTCACCCACGTCCTGGAGGGGGCGGACACCCGCAACGGCACCACGCTCCGGGCGCTGGACGTCGTCACGGGTGACGACACCAAGGTGCTCTTCCACGACGCCGTGCGACCACTGGTCAGCCCGCGCATCATCTCCGAGTGCTTCGCGGCGCTGGACCGCTACGACGCCGTCGACGTCGCGATCCCGTCGGCCGACACGATCATCGAGGTCGACGAGCACAACGTGATCCGCGACATCCCCCCTCGCGCGGCCCTGCGGCGGGGACAGACGCCGCAGGCCTTCCGGGCGGGCGTGATCCGGGCGGCGTACGCGAAGGCGCAGCAGGATCCCGACTTCCGGGCCACGGACGACTGCACCGTCGTCCTGCGCTACTCCCCCGACGTACCGATCTGGGTCGTCAACGGCGAGGAGCGCAACATGAAGGTGACCGATCCGATCGACGTCTACATCGCCGACAAGCTGTTCCAGCTCAGCACGAGCAACCTGCCCCTGACCCGCTCGGAGGACGACTACCGGGCAGCGGTCGAGGGCAAGACGATGGTCATCTTCGGCGGCAGCTACGGCATCGGGTCCGACATCGCCGCCCTGGCCGAGAAGCACGGCGCCAGGGTCTTCACGTTCAGCCGCTCCTCGACCGGCACCCACGTCGAGCGGCGCGTGGACGTGCGTGCCGCGGTCGACGCTGTCCTCGCCGAGACCGACCGGATCGACTTCGTCGTCAACACCGCTGCCGTGCTGCCTCGCGGCGACCTCGTCGACACCTCCGAGGAGACGGTGTACGCCGCCACGGAGATCAACTACCTGGCGCCCGTGCTGCTCGCCCAGGAGTTCTTCCCGCACCTGCGGAAGACACGCGGCAGCATGCTCAACTTCACCTCGAGCTCCTACACCCGCGGACGCAGGGGCTACAGCCTCTACTCCTCGGCGAAGGCGGCGGTGGTCAACCTGACCCAGGCGCTGGCCGACGAGTGGTCCGGCGACGGCGTCCGCGTGAACTGCATCAACCCGGAGCGCACCGGCACCCCGATGCGCACCAAGGCGTTCGGCCAGGAACCGCTGGAGTCGCTGCTGGACTCGGTCGAGGTGGCCCGCCGCTCGATGGACATCCTGATCAGCGGCGAGACCGGGCTGATCATCGACATCCGCAAGGACGACCCGCTGTGAGAGGGGCGCCACGGCTCAAGTCCGTGGTGCGCCGGCTCGGCGGTCGTCGGCTGACCGAGCTCCGCCGGTCGCGGCACACGCCCGAGGTGTCGGTGGTGATGCCCGTCTACAACGTCGCGGAGTACCTCCCGATGGCCCTCGACAGCGTGCTCTCCCAGAGCCTGACCAGCCTCGAGGTGGTCGCGGTCGACGACGGGTCGACCGACCGGTGCCTGGAGATCCTGCGCGACTACGAACGCCGCGACTACCGGGTGCGCGTGCTGACCCAGCCCAACGCGGGGCAGGGGGTCGCCCGCAACCACGGGGTCGACGCCGCGCGCGGCGAGTTCCTCACGTTCCTGGACTCCGACGACACCCTGCCCACCGATGCCTACGCGTCCATGGTCGAGGGCCTGCGTCGCAGCGGCTCGGACTTCTCGGTCGGCAACCTGCGCCGCCTGCGACACGGCCGGCTGACCCCGCTGATCTGGTCGCGCACGGTGCATCGCCAGGACCGGATCGGCACCACGATCGAGGAGTTCCCCAACGCGATGCAGGACATCATCGCGTGCAACCGGATGTTCCGGACCGCGTTCTGGCGCGAGCAGGTCGGCGCGTTCGAGGGCGGGATCGCCTACGAGGACCACGTGCCGATGCTCACGGCGTACGTCCGCGCTCGGAAGTTCGACGTGCTGCAGAAGGTCACCTACCACTGGCGGATCCGCGAGGACCTCACCTCCACCGGCCAGCAGAAGGCGCGGATCGCCAACCTGCGCGACCGGATCGCGGTCAAGGAGCAGGCCCACGAGCTGCTCGTGGCCGAGGCCTCGGAGGCGGTGTACGCCGCGTGGGTGGGCCGGACCCTGGAGGTGGACTTCCCGCCCTTCCTGCCGCACGCGCTCGCCGGCGACGCGGACTACCGTGCCCTGCTCGCCGCGACGTACCGCACCTTCCTGGCCCGGGCCACACCCCAGGCCTTCGCGATGGTCCGGGTCGCGATGCGCCTGCGCGCCCACCTCGCCGCGGCCGAGCGGTGGGAGGACCTGTTCGCTGCCGACGACTACCTGCGCGAGGTGCAGAACACACCTCCCACGCGCGTCGTCGACGGGCAGCTGGTCGCGGACTTCCCTCCCGAGTGCACCTGGTCCGACGCGCTCCCTGCCGACCTCCGGTGGATGGCCCCGCTGGAGAGCCACTTCGAGGGTGCCGTCGAGCACCTCGAGTGGACCGACGAGGAGCTCCGGATCACCGGGTGGGCCTGGCTGCGGGGCCTGGACATGCGCGGGCCTGCGGGTGGCACGACCGTGCAGGCGTGGCTCGTCGACTCCGCCACCCGGGCCGACAGGATCCCGCTCACGGTGGAGCAGCGTCGCCTCCCCGAGGCCGACGAGTGGGGACCGCTCGCCAACGCCTCCCCCGCCGGTGGCGGTTTCGTGGCCACGGCCGACCTCACCTCGCTCACGCCGGGGAGCTGGTTCGTCGAGGTGCAGGTCGAGCAGGAGGGTCTCGTCGCGGCAGGCGAGCTGCACGGCCGGGTCGCCCGGTCAGCCGCGGTGCGCGCGTCCACCGGTGTCGTGCACGGGCTCGGCATCACCGCCGACTGGGACGCCGGCACCGGCCTCACGCTGCACGTGACACCGGGCGTCGCGGTGGACCCGCGGGGCGAGCTGGTCGAGATCGAGGACGCGGAGCTCGACGGGGACAACCTCGTGCTCACGGTGCTGGACAGTGGCGAGCGGGTGGGCGACGTCGCCCTCGTTCCCAGTGACCCGGTCGGCCGCCGGGGCGACGCTCGACTCCCACTGGTCGGCCAGGTGCGGACGGGCGACCGCACCCGCCTCACCTTCGCCCTCACGGTGACCGACCTCGGCGGAACGGTCCGTCCCGCCGCCGAGGGTCCCTACGTGCTCCGTCCCGACGCCGGTGGTTCGGACCACGCGTCACCCACCGCGGGCCTGGCGGGACGGTCCCCGGTCCGGTTGCTCTCGACCCACCACCGCATCGAGGTGGGACAGCGCCCGGACCAGCGCGCCGTGGTCGTGCTGGCACCACCGCTGCTGCCCGACGAGCTGGGCCCGGTCAACCAGCACCGGCTCCAGGAACGAACCCGCGGCACCACGACCGAGCCCACCGGGGCACTGTTCCTGGGACCCGGCCCCGACCAGGACGCCATCGACGCGTGGCTCGCACAGCACCGTCCGGACCTCGCCCGGGAGCGCGGTGAGGCACTCGTCCGCGGCAGCCAGGGTTGGTACGCCGCCCTGGCAGCCGCCCCCTTCGTCAGCCTCCAGGAGGATCTCGGCGCCTGGTTCGAGAAGCGGCCGGGCCAACGACGGCTGCGGACGTTGACGGGACACCCCTACGAGCCGGTCGGCGTGGCCGCCTGGCGGCGTGCGGGCCTGATCGAGCACCTGGTCAACCGGGAGGTGCTGCACGTGCACCGGCAGTGGGACACGTTGCTGGCGCCCAACGAGGACTCGGTCGGTTGGTTGCGCGAGCAGTTCCGCTGGGAGGGCGACGTCCTGGTCGCGGGAAGCCCGCGGACCGATCGCCTCGTGCACGGCGACAAGCGACGCCGCTCGCCGGCGGGTTCTTCGCCGGCTGGACCTGTCCGAGGACACGGTGCTGGTCCTGCACGCCCCGGCAGCACGCGACGACCACGACGTCGTGGGCCCCGCCGGTGCCGACGGTCTGGACACCGTCGAGCTGTCCAAGCGGCTCGGCCACCACCATGCCGTGCTGACGTGGACCTCTCCGGACGACCGCCGTCGCCCGAGCGCCAGGACTGTTCACGACGTCACGGGCTCCCTGGAGCCCAGCGACCTGGTCCTCGCCGCGGACGTCGCAGTCCTCGACTACTCCTCGCTCCGGTTCGACTGGGCGCTGACCGGCAAGCCGATGGTGTTCCACGTCCCCGATCTGGAGCCCTGGCACGAGTTCCGCGAGACCGCGTTCGACTGGGACGAGACAGCGCCCGGACCGTGGACGCGCACGCTCGACGACCTGGTGGAGCAGCTGCGCGAGCCGGAGCAGGTGGCCGCGGCGTACGCCGACGCGGTCGCCACCTTCAACACGCGGTTCAACGCGCTCAACGACGGCGGCGCGACGGCACGCGCGCTGCAGGGGTTCGTCAGTCCCTGAGCAGCGGCTCGAAGAACTCGGCGACCACGCGCTCGGCGGCACGTCCGTCGGCCAGCCGGTTGTAGTAGCCGTTGAACTCCGCGAGCCTGCCCTGCCACTCCTGGGCGAGCCGGGGCAGGTCGGCCAGAGCGGCGACCACCTCGTCGGTGGAGTCGAGCAACGGCCCCGGGGCCGAGCGCGCGAAGTCGTAGAGGAAGCCGCGGGCCTGCTCGGTGTAGTCACGGAGGTCGGGCACCAGGAAGACCATCGGCTTCCCGGTGACCGCGACGTCGAACCGGAGCGAGGAGTAGTCGAGGACGGCGACGTCGGCCGCGAGGATCAGGTCGTTGATCTCCGGGTAGGCGGTGACGTCCACGACGTGGGCGCCGTAGCGGGGCAGCTCGTGGAAGCGGTGCCCCCGCAGCAGGATCACGTAGTCGGGACCCAGGGCGCGCGCGGTCTGCTCGACGTCGAGGTGCAGCAGGGCGCGGGCGCGGCGGAAGTTGGTGGCCAGGTCGTCACGCCACGTGGGTGCGTAGAGCACGGCGCGCTGGTGGGGCGCGATGCCGAGTCTTTCCCGGGCTGCCTCGCGGCGCTGCTCGTGACCCGGTGCGACCAGGGAGTCGTCGCGGGGGTAGCCCTCGGCGATGATCCGTCCCTCGTACGCGTAGTTCTCGCGGTAGTAGCGGTCCATCTCCGGGATCGGGGTGAGCAGGGCGTTCCAGGTGCCGGAGGTGCGCCGAGCATCTGGTCGACGTGGGTCGGCGTCAGGCCACGGGCTCGCCACTGGGAGAGGCCCATCGCCTTGGACGGGTAGCCGTGGTAGGTCTGCAGCACCTGCTGGCCCTCGCGCCGGGTGAACCACGGCTCGAGCTCGATGCAGCTGACCACCCACTGGGCGCGCGCGAGGGCGTCGTACCACTCCCGGCTGCGGAGCAGCACCGGCTCGGCCCCGTCCGGCACGTGCGTGGAGGAGTCGGCGACGGCCCAGAGCATCCGTACGTCGGAGCGATCAGCCGTCACGCGCCGCAGCTCGGCCTGGATCGCGCCCGGGTGGTCGGTGGGCGACTGCCCGAGGAAGGCCTGGAAGTAGACGAGCCGCGGGTCGAGCGGCTCGGAGACCTCGAGGTACTCCCGCTGGAGCCGGCGCTGCGCCCAGGGTCCGGCCTCGTCGTCGTCGAGCGGCGGGTCCAGCCTCAGCAGCAGCCCGCCGTGCGGGCCGCGAAGGACGGTGGCCCGGTGCTGCTCCCCGGTGAGCTCGAACGGCAGCCTGTCGGCCACCTCGCCGGCCAGCGCGACCGGGACCTCGGCCCCGTCGACGCTGAGGACGAGGCGATAGGTCCCGGTGGGTGCCGGCCGTCGGCCCAGCCCCCACGGGTCGGTGGACAGGTCGAAGACCCAGTGGTCGCCGTCGACGGTGCCCTCGACGTGCTGACCGGGCGCGGTCAGGGCCAGCTGCGCTCCCGGCGGTGCGGTGAGCCCGATGGTCAGCTGCCCGGGCGCGAGCTCGAACCGTCCGACCAGCACCCCGTCGGGCGTGCTCGGCAGCTCGCCGGAGACGGTCCCGGTGCGACGTACGCCGCGGTCGTCGAGCTCGATCTCCAGCTGCCACGGCGCGGAGCCGATCGCGGCGAGCGGGATCCGCGTGCGCACCACACCCTCGTGGTGTCGCTGGTGCGGCTCGGCCATCCACCGGGTCACGGCGGGGTCGGAGGACACCTCGGCGGGCAGGTCGAGGGAAGGCGCGTCGACCAGCCGCAGCTGCACCGTCGGGGACTCGGACTCCACCCGGCGGACGCCCACGAACAGCTCCAGGTGGAGCGCGTCGTCCTCGACCCGAGCCCGCTGCACCCGCGCGCGCAGGGGCGTCTCGGCGGCACCGAGCGTCAGCACCGTGTCGGGGACGTCCTTCGGTGCGGCATCGAAGAGCGCCCGCACCCGGCCACCCTCCACCGAGGTGGCGAACTCGCCCGCCGCGAACCGTCGCGCCGCGACGAACGCGGTCAGCTCCTCGGGGCGTCCGGCGGCGGCCAGCCAGAGCGCCACCCGGTCCTCCACCGGGACTTCAGCCAGCCCCTCGTCCCCCGCGGTGGCGACCATCTCCTCGACGTGGCGGGACAGGAGGCCCCACTGCTGCTCGTCGTAGTGCTCGACACCCAGCACGAACCGCGGCAGGTCCCGGACGAGCGCACCGGTCGCGCGCGCTGATCGTTCCTCCGCGAGCTCGTCGCGGTCGAGTGACGCGATCATCGACCTGTCCTGGGCGACTCGAGGGGACAGCTGGGGGGCTGGGTCCTCCACCCGCTCGAACAGGCGCGCCCTCTCGGCGGTGTCCCGCAGGACCGGCACGCGGGCCTCGGCGTAGGAGTGACCGGTGTCGGTGTACGTGTCGGCCACCAGCACCACCGCCACGGTCTGTCCGTCCGGCTCGCCGTCGTCCAGCGCGCCGCCCCAGAGCTCTGACGGGACGAGCAGCCGGCCGAGGAGCGGGAGCCGGGCCCAGCTCGTCCCGTCCTCCACCGCGCCGACCACCACGGTCCTGCGCTCGCCACGTGCCTCGAGGAGCGCCGTCACGGCACCCGGGAGGAGCAGCTGCCGCGGGGACAGGAACAGCAGCCAACCCGTCCGTGCAGCCACCGCCCCGAACTGGCGAGCCATGGCCCATCCGGAGCCGTAGGACTTCACCGTGCGGACGCGCCAGTCCTCCGCCGCGGCGCGGTCCGCCAGCGGCTGAAGTCGCTCGTCCATGACCACGACCACGATCTCGAGGCGGGCCACCGGCTGGTCGCGTACCGAGTCGAGACTCGCCCGGACGTGCTCCTCCTTGCCCCGGGCCAGCACCACCACCGTGACCTCCGGGCGGCCCGAGCGCGCGCGACGAGCCACGCGTCCGGCGGTGCGCCGAGCCCCGTCCGGCACCCGTCCGGCTGCCCCCCGTGCGGCCTCACCCAGACGCATGCGCAGGGAGTCCGGGCTCATGGGTTGGCATCATGCCGCACCCGTTCGCCGACCGGGGGACCCAGGTGGGCTCTAGCTCGCCGAGAGGGGGTTCCT
Source organism: uncultured Actinomycetota bacterium (assembly GCA_963842565.1). Classification (GTDB taxonomy): domain Bacteria; phylum Actinomycetota; class Actinomycetes; order Propionibacteriales; family Nocardioidaceae; genus Marmoricola. The sequence goes on from CAWJGX010000022.1 coordinate 101,990, forward strand.
GGTGGGCTGAACCGACTAGAGCAGACCCTTGGACTCGAGGTAGGCCTGGGCGACCTCGCGGGGGGAGCGGCCGGAGACGTCGACCTGGCCGTTGAGCCTGGCCAGGTCCGCAGTGGTCAGCACGTTCGCGAGCCGGTTCAGGATCGGGCGGGCCCTGGGGTGGCGGTGGAGCCAGTCGGTGTTCAGGAGGGGGACGAGGTTCTCGGCGCGCTGCCAGGACTTGTCGTCGCGGAGAGTGACCACGCCGAGTCCGGCGAGCGAGCCGTCGGTGGTGGTGACCTGGGCGAGCTGCACCTGTCCGCGGCGCAGGGCGTCCAGGGTGTCCGAGGAGCCGGAGAGCAGCGGTTCCACGCGGGACAGCTTGATGCCGTAGACGCTCTGGAGACCCTTCGCGCAGTCGTCGCGCTCGGCGCAGGGGGTCCCGGCGGCGAGGGCGATCGGGCGCCCGAGCCGGCCGAGGTCGCTCAGCGTCTTCAGATGGTGCTGCGCGGCGTACTGACGGGTGACGGCGAAGGCGATGCCGTCCTCCGCCCGGGTCGGGTCGAGGGGGGTGATTCCGGCGTCCTTGCCGAGCTCGGTCAGCTTCGCGTGCGTCGCATCCACGTCGGCCGAGGCGACCGGGGCCGCATCCGGGCCGTGGGCGTCGCGGTTCAGCTGCTCGGTCGTGGCCGACAGGTTGTCAGCCGCGAGCTGCACCGAACCCTTGCCGAGCGGGCCGAGGTAGAGCTGCCTGGCCCCGACCTTCTTGATCCGCGCCCGGAAGCCCGCCTTCTCCAGGAGCTGCGCGTAGAGCTGGTTGACGATGTCGGACTCCGTGAAGCTCTGGCCCGCCAGAACCACCGGGGCACGCCCGCTGCCCGCCTCGTCGCCGCCGCAGGCGCTGGTCGCGGCCAGGAGCACCACCACGACGGCGAGCGCGAACCTGCGCGCGAGCTCCATGGCCAGCCCCTTCCTGAGTACGTCGGACCGCCGACCCTAACGAGTCAGGGACGGACGCGGACCACCGTCCGAAGCGCAAACGGGGCAGCGGGGTGCGCCGGGGGCCTACGCGCCCTTGAGCGCCTTGCGGGACGACCGGGCGGCCCTGGGAGCCGTCTTCTTGGTGGCCTGCTCGTCCCAGGCGACCAGGTCGTCGGTCTGCTCGGCCCGCAGGGACTCCAGCGTCTTCTCGAGCGAGGCGACCGTGGACTCGGCGCGGTCGGCCCGTCCCTGGTGCTGGGTGACGAGGCCCTCGAGCTCGCGCCTGGCCAAGTGGGCCTCGGCCAGCCGCTCGGTCATCGCCGTGGTGAACTCCGCGTGCTCGGCGGCACGCACGCTGAACAGCTCGACGTAGGCAGCGGCGGCAGCAGCCCGGTCGGCGGCGTTCTCACGCCGCGACTGCAGCACCTCGGTCCACATCATCCGCAGCGCTGCCCACGACAGCGCCAGGGCCAGCACCGAGCTGATGCTCAGCCACAGGGCCGACTGCGTCGGCAGGGCCACCAGCACGGCCAGCGTGGCGGTGGCGAGGAGCGCGACAGCGACGGTCACACGGACACTGCGCTGACGCCGTCGGACGGAGTTTCGAGTGCCGGTGCGCGACGCTGCCATAGGCGCAGCGTAGGTGGCTACTCGTCCGGTCGCGGGACACGACACGCGAGCTCGAGGAGCAGCGCCGCGACCGTGACGGCGATCGCGCCGAGGCCCGCCAGCAGGGAACGCCACAGCCTGGTCACCGCTCCCGGGTCGTCCACGCCGAGCTGGGCCAGGGCGTACCCGAAGTACCCACCGACGAGCAGGGCGCCGACCAGCGCGCACGCCTTGCCGAGGACGAGGCGGTTGACCGCCTGGTGGTGCGCGAGCTCGCTGCGGTTGCGTTGCACGGTGCGCCTGGTGACGTACGCCGTGCCGCCGATGATCGCGGCCACGAAGAACAGCAGCACGATCGAGAGGGAGGAGACGTTCGGCTCGGCGTACCTCATCCGCAGGCAGAACGACCGCACGCTCCAGCCGATGATCAGGCCCGGGACGAGGGCGAGCGCCAGCGCGCCTGGGCCGGTCTGCGTGACCGTTCCCCGCGGCGGCTGGGGCTCCTGGTCCTCGTCGAGGTCAGGCTGGCTCACTCGACCGGCTCACTCAGCGGTACTCGAGCTCGATGTCCTCGCGCACCGTGACGCCGTCGCGGCCGGTCTTCTCGACCAGCTCCGCGATCGGACCGACGCCGGGGATCTCGGCGTCGGGCTCGAGGTCGAGCCACGGCACGAGGACGAACGCGCGCTCGGCCGCACGGGGGTGCGGCAGGACCAGGTCCTCCTCGTCCGCGCGGCGGTCACCGACGACGATCAGGTCGACGTCGAGCGTGCGCGGGGCGTTGGGCTCCCCTTCCCGCTCGCGTCCGTAGGCCGACTCGACGGCCAGGGCACGCTCGAGCAGGGTGCGGGCCGCGAGCGTGGTGTCGAGCAGCACGATCGCGTTCAGGAAGTCCTTGGAGCCCTCCGGTGCGTCCACGGGCACCGTCTCGTAGACCGGCGAGACGCCGGTGACCCAGACCTCGGGGGTGTCGGCGAGCGTGTCGACAGCACCCTGGAGGTTGTTGCGTCGCTCGCCGAGGTTCGAACCGATCGAGATCACGGCACGGCGGATGGGGTGCATCTCGCCGGTGATGGTGTCGGTGTCCACGATGTTGGGATTGGGTGACTCAGTCACTGCGGGCTCCGGTCGGTGGTCGGGGCGTTGGGATCGGGAGGCTGTGTGTCTACCGAGGTCACGGACGACTCCGGTTGATGGTGAGAGCGACGTCTTCGAAGGTCGCCTGGATGGGGGCATGTGGCTTGTGCACGGTCACCTCGACCGTGTCGACCAGGGCGTTGCGCAGGCACACGTCGGCGATCCGCTGCGCCAGGGTCTCGATCAGGTCGACCGGGTCGTCGGCGACCGCGGTCCTGACCTCGTCGACGAGGGTCCCGTAGTCGACGGTGTCCTGCAAATCGTCGCTGCGGGCAGCCACACGCGTGTCGACGCCCAGGACGAGGTCGATCACGAACTCCTGACCGTCACGGCGCTCGTGCTCGAAGACGCCGTGGTGACCGTGGATCGCCAGACCACGCACCGCGAGGCGGTCACGGCCTGGGTCTCCGGCTGGGTCACGAGGGTGGTCGGTCATCGTGGTCCGACACTACCGGCGCCTCCCGCGGCTCCGGAACGCCCGTCCGGCGCCGAGACCCCGACCGCGGGCTGACCTGCGGGAACAGCGGCCCAGCGGGCCACCACCTTGAGGGCGTCCATGCTCGCGCGGACCTCGTGGACCCGCACTCCCCAGACCCCCTGGATGGCCGCGATCGTGGTCAACGCCACGTTGGCGTCCTCGCGGTCGAGCACCGATCTCGGCGTGCCGTCGGGCGCCGCGAGGAGGGAGCCGAGGAACGACTTGCGGCTCGAACCGACCAGCACGGGTGCTCCGAGCGCGTTCAGCTCCGGCAGCCGCTGCAGCAGCTGCCAGTTGTGGTCGGCCGTCTTGGCGAAACCCAGTCCCGGATCGACCACGATCCGGTCGACAGGGATGCCGGCGGCAACCGCGTCGTCGAGCCGCTGGGCCAGCTCGTCGCGCACCTCGCCCAGCACGTCGTCGTACGACGCGTGCTGCTGCATCACCGTGGAGTGGGCGCGCCAGTGCATCGCGACGTACGCCGCGCCCGAGTCGGCCACGACCTGCAGGATCCGGGGGTCGGCCAGGCCACCGGAGACGTCGTTGACGAGGACGGCACCCGACTCGAGGGCTGCACGGGCGACCTCGTGCCGCATGGTGTCCACCGAGACGGCCACGCCGTCCGACGCCAGGGCACGGATCACCGGGATCACCCGGTCGAGCTCCTCGGCGACCAGCGGTCGGGTGGCGCCCGGCCGCGTCGACTCCCCACCGATGTCGAGCACGTCGGCGCCCTGGTCACGCAGCGCGACCGCGTGCGCGATGGCGGCATCGGTGGAGACGAAGCGACCACCGTCGGAGAACGAGTCCGGCGTGACGTTGACGACCCCCATCACGAGCGGGCGCGGGAGGCGCGGGAGGCCGACTCGCCCACGACTCCCGGGTGGTCATGGCGGGTCGCTCAGCGCCGGGCTGCGTTGATCAGCGACATCGCCTCGGCGCGGGTCGCGGGGCGGTGCATGATGCCGCGGACAGCGGAGGTGATCGTGCGCGCGCCCGCCTTGCGCACCCCGCGCATGGTCATGCACAGGTGCTCGGCCTCGATCACCACGATCACGCCGCGCGCCTCGAGCAGCCGGACCAGGGCGTCCGCGACCTGGGTGGTGAGCCGCTCCTGCACCTGCGGGCGCTTGGCGTAGACGTCGACCAGCCGGGCCAGCTTGGAGAGGCCGGTGATCTTGCCGTTCTCGCTCGGGATGTAGCCGACGTGCGCCACCCCGGTGAACGGCACGAGGTGGTGCTCGCACATCGACCAGAGCTCGATGTCGCGGACCAGCACCATCTCGTCGTGACCGAGGTCGAAGGTCGTGGTCAGGACCTGCTCGGGCGTCTGGTGCATGCCGCTGGTCAGCTCGGCGTACGCCCGGGCGACGCGGTCGGGAGTCTCCTTGAGCCCCTCGCGCTCGGGATCCTCACCGATCGCGATGAGCAGCTCCTTCACCGCGGCAGCCGCACGGTCGTGGTCGAACGCCGCGATCGCGGCATGCCCGCCACCCATCGGGTCGACGCCCACGCGCTTGCCTCAGCCCTGGCCGGTCGGGGTGGGCGGTGTGCCGGAGCCGAAACCGGGGTCGCCGTGGATGTCACCACCGGAGCCGGGCGGGGTGATCACGACCGCGCCCTCCTCGTCGTCCTGCACGGCCCCGTTGGCGGCAGCCACCCGGACCTTCTCGGGGATCACGACGGGCGGGATGTCGGAGGGGTTGCGCTCGGGTGACCCGGTCCAGGCGGGACGACGCGGTCGACGACGCAGCGGCTCGAAGACCTCGGCGATCTGCTCCTTGTCGAGCGTCTCCTTCTCCATCAGCGCCAGGACGAGGGAGTCCAGGACGTCGCGGTTCTCCTCGAGGATGTCGAAGGCCTCCTGGTGCGCGGTCGCGAGGAGCAGCTTGGTCTCCTCGTCGACGATGGCCGCCACGTCCTCGGAGTAGTTCCGCGTGTGGCCCATGTCGCGACCCAGGAACGGCTCGCCTGCGGCCTCGCCCAGCTTGATGGCACCCAGCCGCTCGGTCATGCCGTACTGGGTGACCATCGCCCGGGCCAGCGAGGTGGCCTTGTCGATGTCGTTGCCGGCGCCGGTGGTGGGGTCGTGGAAGACCATCTCCTCGGCGGCCCGGCCACCGAGCATGTAGGCCAGCTTGTCGAGCATCTCGGAGCGGGTCTGGGAGTACTTGTCCTCGTCGGGCAGCACCATCGTGTAGCCGAGGGCCCGGCCGCGCGGCAGGATCGTGACCTTGTGCACCGGGTCGGTGCCGGGGAGCGCCGCGGCGACGAGGGCGTGGCCACCCTCGTGGTACGCCGTGATCATCCGCTCCTTCTCGCTCATCAGGCGGGTGCGCTTCTGCGGGCCCGCGATGACGCGGTCGATCGCCTCGTCGAGGGCGTGGTTGTCGACCATCTTCCCGTTGTTGCGGGCGGTCAGCAGGGCCGCCTCGTTGAGCACGTTGGCCAGGTCGGCGCCGGTGAACCCGGGTGTACGGCGCGCGACCGAGAGCAGGTCGACGTCGGGTGCCATCGGCTTGCCGCGGGCGTGCACGTTGAGGATCTGCTCGCGACCCTTGAGGTCGGGGGCGTCGACGCTGATCTGCCGGTCGAAGCGACCGGGGCGCAGCAGCGCGGGGTCGAGGATGTCGGGACGGTTCGTCGCGGCGATCAGGATGACGCCGCCGCGGACGTCGAAGCCGTCCATCTCGACGAGCAGCTGGTTGAGGGTCTGCTCGCGCTCGTCGTGGCCACCGCCCATGCCGGCACCGCGGTGACGACCGACCGCGTCGATCTCGTCGATGAACACGATCGCGGGGGCGTTCTCCTTGGCCTGCTCGAACAGGTCACGGACGCGGGAGGCACCGACACCGACGAACATCTCGACGAAGTCGGAGCCGGAGATGGAGTAGAAGGGCACCCCGGCCTCGCCGGCCACCGCACGGGCGAGCAGCGTCTTGCCGGTTCCGGGCTGGCCGTAGAGCAGGACGCCCTTGGGGATCTTGGCCCCCACCGCCTGGAACTTGGCCGGCTCCTGGAGGAACTCCTTGATCTCGCCGAGCTCCTCGATGGCCTCCTCGCAGCCGGCCACGTCGGCGAAGGTGGTCTTCGGCATGTCCTTGCTGATCAGCTTGGCCTTGGACTTGGCGAACTGCATCACCCGGCCGCCGCCGCCCTGCACCTGGTTCATCAGGAACAGGAACAGGAGGATGATCAGCGCGAACGGGAGCAGGGTCCCGAGGATCGAGCCGAGCAGGCTGGGCTTGGGGTTCTCGACGTTGTACTTCTTGATCTTGCCGGCGTCGACCTGCTTCTGCACCTCGTCGACGAGCTGGACCTGCTGGTCGGTCACCCAGGTGGCCATCACCTTGTCGCCGTTGTCCAGCGTGGCCTGCATCTGCTGGTTTCCGCCGTCCTTGAAGGTGATCTCCTTGATGGCGCCGGACTTGATCTTGGCGGCCATCGACGAGGTCTCGATCTCCTTGTACCCGGCGTTGGGGACGAGGTACTGCAGGGCCACGAGGACACCGATGACGGCTACGACGATCCAGAGCCAGGGACTACGAACAATTCGCTTCACGCGCGCAATACTCTCAGGTCGCCCCAGCCGCTACGAATAGACGTGGGGAGCAAGGGTCCCGATGTCGCGCAGGTTGCGGTACTCCTCGTTGTAGTCGAGTCCGTATCCGACGACGAACTCGTTGGGGATGTCCCACCCGACGTACTTCACGTCGACGTTCATCTGCAACGCCTCGGGCTTGCGCAGGAGCGTGCAGATCTCGACCGAGGCGGCGTTGCGCGAGGCGAGGTTGGCGGTGAGCCAGCTCAGCGTCAGGCCGGTGTCGATGATCTCGTCGACGATCAGCACGTGGCGCCCCGTGATGTCGGTGTCGAGGTCCTTGAGGATGCGGACGACACCCGAGCTCTTGGTGCCGGAGCCGTAGGAGGAGACGGCCATCCAGTCCATCTCCAGGTGCCGGTTGAACGACCGCGCGAGGTCGGCCATCACCATCACGGCGCCGCGGAGGACGCCCACGATCAGCAGGTCCTCGCCCTCGTAGTCCGCCTCGATCTCGCTGGCCATCTCCTCGAGTCGCGCGAGGATGTCCTTCTCGGTGAACAGAATGTTGACGAGGTCTCCGTCGACGTCGGCTGCGTCCATGTGACGAAGACTGCCACAGGGGTGATCGGGAAGCGTTCTCGGTGCTGTGACGTTGTCACCGGCATGCTGCTCTCCGTCCTCGACCTCGTGCCCGTCCGCTCCGACCAGACCACCGGCGACGCCCTGGCAGCGACGCGCAGCCTCGCTCGCACGGCCGACGAGCACGGCTACCACCGGTACTGGCTGGCCGAGCACCACAACATGCCGGCCGTGGCGGCCACCAACCCACCGCTCCTGATCGCGATGGTCGCCGCGGCGACCTCCCGGATCCGGGTCGGCTCCGGCGGGGTGATGCTCCCCAACCACGCTCCGCTCGTCATCGCCGAGCAGTTCGCGCTGCTGGAGGCGGCGTACCCCGGCCGGATCGACCTCGGCATCGGGCGTGCCCCGGGATCGGACCCGGTGACCAGCTTCGCGCTCCGGCACGGCGCCGGCGGTGTCGAGGACGACGCGGTCGCCCGGTTCCCGTCGTACGTCGACAACGTGGTCTCGATGATGAGTCCCGGGGGCGTCGGCCTCCAGGTGCAGGGGCGGATGCACCCCCTGAACGCGACGCCGCACGCCACCTCGGTGCCGACCATCTGGCTGCTCGGCTCCTCGGACTACTCCGCGCGCCTGGCGGCCGAGAAGGGCCTGCCCTACGTGTTCGCGCACCACTTCTCGGGCCAGGGGACCGCTGAGGCGCTGGCGCTGTACCGCTCGCAGTTCCGGCCGTCGGAGGCCCTCGCCGAGCCGCGCACCTTCCTGACCGTCAACGCCGCGGTGGCCGAGACGACCGAGGAGGCCGAGCGACTCGCGCTCCCCCAGCTGCAGGCGATGGTGTCGCTGCGCACCGGTGGGCCGCTGCGGCCGCAGCGGCTGGTCGAGGACGCCGAGGCGGACCCGGTCGCCGACGCGCACGCCGGCCTGGTCGACTCGATGCGCTCCCGCTGGGTGCTGGGCACCCCGGAGCAGGCGGCCAAGCAGGTCCGCGAGCTGGCTTCGACGTACGACGTGGACGAGGTGATGGTCCACCCGGTCGCCGGCGCCTTCGCCGGCACCGCCCCCGACTCCTCCCCCGCCCGCGAGGCCACCTTGTCCCTGCTCGCCGCGGCCCTCTGATCGCTGATTCCGCACTCCAATTCCGGATAGTCCGAGACGTTTCCGTTCACAATTCGGACCACCGAACAACGGAAACGTCTCGGACTATCCGGAATTGGTCGGCCGGAAGCGCAGCACCTCCCCCTCGGCGTACGCCGTGACGTGGCCGGGGAGCTGGATCTCCTTGCCCTTGGTGTCGAGCAGGCGGAGTACGGCGAGCACGTGCGCGCGGGTCAGCTCGGAGGCGATGGCTCCTGCCTCGATCGCCGCCCGACGTACGGCGCGGCTCCGGATCGCGGGGCCGACGTCGCCGATCACCTCCATGTCGATCCCGTCGGCGGTCCGCGCTCGGTGGAACGCGTCGAGCTCGAACGGTTCGAGGAAGTCCATGTCCTCGCGCAGCTGCTCGCCGGTGCGCGCGAGCGCCTCCGCGATCCCCGGACCGAGCTCGCGCTCCAGCAGGGGCATCACCGTGTGCCGGACGCGGGACCGGGCGAAGCGGGGATCGGCGTTCTGCGGGTCCTCCCACCATTCGATCCCGTCCGCCAGGCAGGCCGCCTCGGTCACGGCACGGGTCAGTCCGAGGAGGGGACGAGCGAAGCCGGCCCGGTCACCCTCGTTGCGGAACCAGCCGCGCATCCCCTGCAACGACCGACCACCAGACCCGCGCGCCAGGCCGAGCAGCACGGTCTCCGCCTGGTCGTCGAGGGTGTGCCCGAGCATGACCACGTCGGCGTCGAAGTGCACGGCGAGCTGCTGGAGCGCGGCGTACCTCGCCTCCCGGGCGCCGGCCTCGATGCCCGCCGGCCCGGGATCGACGGTCACCCGGATCGAGGCCGTCTCGTCGGCACCCAGCAGCGCCATCTGCCCGACCACCCTGGTCGTGTGCTCGGCCGAACCGTCCTGGAGCCCGTGGTCGACCGTGACGCCCACGATCCTCGTGCCGGACCTGCGGGCCTCGAAGACACACGCCGCGAGCAGGGCCAGCGAGTCGGCGCCGCCGGAGCACGCGACGAGGCGCGTCTCTCCCGAGTCGGCCCGGAAGTAGGGACGTACGGCGAGCCGGACCGCAGCGAGCGCGGGATCGAGCGACACGGCAGCTCAGCCGTGGACGCGGGCGATCCAGAGGGACGGGTCGAGGATCTCCTGCTTGGTGGGCAGGTTGGCCGGCTCCGCCCAGACGGCGTTGAAGCCCTCCATGCCGACCTTGTCGACCGCCGCGCGCACGAAGATCGCGCCGTCGCGGTACTGGGCCATCTTCTGGTCCAGGCCGAGCAGCCGACGCAGCAGCCGGTCCAGCCCGCCGACGCCCTTGCGCCGTCGGGTGAACTTGCGGCGGATCTCGCCCACGGACGGGATCACCTCGGGTCCGACGCCGTCCATCACCACGTCGGCATGCCCCTCGAGCAGGCTCATCACCCCGGTCACGCGCTCGATCACGGCCTTCTGCTCAGGACTGGAGAACAGCTCGAGCAGGCTGCCCTCGGACTTGCCGGAGACCAGGTCGCCGATGCGCTTCACGGCGTCACCCATCAGAGCGGCCGGGTCGGTCTGCACGGCGTCGATGATCGAGGCCATCTCCGAGCGGAGGTGGTCGGTCATCCAGGGCACGGCCGTGAACTGCACGCGGTGGGTCTCCTCGTGGAGGCACACCCACAGCCGGAAGTCGTGCGGGTCGACGTCGAGCTCGCGCTCGACGTGGACGATGTTGGGTGCGACCAGGAGCAGCCGCCCCTGCTCGCCGGGCTTCTCGTGGAACGGGTCGAACTGGCCCAGCACCTTGGAGCCGAGGAAGCCGAGCATCGCGCCGAGCTCGACCCCGGTGATCCGGGAGCCGATCGCCTCCGCGAACGCCGAGGGCGGGCCCTTCTTCGCCTGGAGCTTGTCGACGAGCGGACCGATCACCGTCGCGAACCCGTCGGCGTTGGCCTGGATCCAGCCCGGCCGGTCGACGACGAGCACGGGCGCGGTGCGCTCGCTGGCGAGCAGGCCGGTGTACTCCCGGACGAGTGGCGTCGACCGCGCGGCACCCTGTCGCAGCTCGTGGACCGCGTCGACCGCCTCGACGCGGGACACCTCGGGGCCCTCCCCAACGAGACGGGACCCCACCCTGACGGCGAGGTCCCAGTCGACCATTCCGGGTCGGCCTGACGGCTCTTGCTGACTCATGGCGTCGACCCTACGCCGCACCGACACGCGCCCAGCGCGGCAGCGAGCCGGTCGATCAGGGTCTGGGCCTCCAGCGATTTGGGCAGGGGCACCCGGTCGGCCACGACCACGAAGGTCATCCGCGCGCGGCTCAGGTCGTCCACCGTGCCGGCGAGTCCGTGGACCCCGGTGAGCGTGCCGGTCTTGGCCCGGACGCGTCCACGGGCCTTCGTCGGCCCCTCGTCGAAGCGGTACTGCAGCGACCCGGTGAAGCCGGCGACCGGGAGGCCGGTGAAGACGTGCCGCAGCTCGGGTTTGGCGGGCCGCTCCGAGAGCTGGAGGACCCCCGCCAGGGTGGCCGGGGTGAGCCGGTTGTGGCGAGAGAGCCCGCTGCCGTCGTACAGCTGGTCCCCGGCGGTGGGTACGCCGAGCCGGTGCACCACCTCGAGCACGGACGCGGCACCCGCCTCGAAGGACCCCTCCTGCTTCTCGGCCAGACCCACGTGCCGCGCGAGCACCTCGGCCGCCTGGTTGTCGCTGACCTCGAGGGTGCGCTCGACGATCTCTCCCAGGGGAGCGCTGGAGACCGAGGCGACGTCCACGGCGTTCGGCGGGCTGTCGGCGCGACGTACCCCGGGGGTGACGGCGAGCCCGGCCTCGATCAGCGCTGACCGGAAGATCCGGGCGGCACCGGCCGCCGGGTCCTCCATGTACCCGAATCCGAAGCCGGCGGCCGAGTGGCCCTCGTCGACCCAGAGCGCGCTGATCGGCGGCACCACCTCCTCGGGACGGTAGGTGGCCGGCCAGGCGGGGTTGAACGACGGTCCCGAGAAGTAGGAGTCGTCGAAGGCGAGGCGGACGCGTGTGACGTTCATCGCCTTCAGCTTGCGCACCGTGCGCTGGGCCAGGGTCACGACGTCGGCCCGGTTCGGGTAGCCGACCCGGGCGAGACGGGGCGTGCTGGCCAGGAACGGGTCTCCCCCACCGACGAGCACGAGCTGACGGGAGGCGGCCGACCAGGTGACCGACGTGCGGAACCTCGCCATCGGGCCGAGGCTCTCCAGGGCAGCGGTCGAGGTGAGCAGCTTGGTCGTCGACGCCGGCGTGATCGTCGGAGCACCCTGGCGGAACACCGGACGTCCGGTGGACAGGTCGGTCACCACCACGGCGTAGTGCTTGCCCAGCACCGCCTTGCGCAGGAAGGGCCGCACGGTGGCCGCCACCCGGGCGGGGTCGACGGCGACCGCCGACCCCGTCTTCGCGACGACCGGGGCGACCCCGGAGGCCGGCAGCTTGAGCCCTTCGGGCGGCGCCACGGCCGACGGGTCGGTGCGCGGGTCGGCCGGTCCCCAGCCGAACCAGCGCTCGCCGAGGTCGAGCTCGAGGCTGACCAGCGCGAGCGCCAGCAGCGTGAGCACCACGATCTCGGCAAGGAACCGGACAGGCCAGCGGCGCCTCTCGGCCACAGCGGGCTCCCTTCGATGTGCGGTTCCGGCGAAAGTGCTGCGAGACTAGCCCGGTCGTGCCCCGCGAAGGGCACAGGACGTGTCTGGCGGAAGGAAGAGCTGTGGAGTTCGACGTACTGGTGGAGATCCCGAAGGGTCAGCGCAACAAGTACGAGGTGGACCACGTGAGTGGCCGGATCCGCCTCGACCGGACGCTGTTCACCTCGACGCAGTACCCCGCCGACTATGGCTTCATCGAGAACACCCTCGGTCTGGACGGCGACCCGCTCGACGCCCTGGTGCTGCTCCAGGAGCCCACGTTCCCCGGCTGCCTGATCAAGTGCCGGGCCATCGGCATGTTCCGGATGACCGACGAGGCCGGCGGCGACGACAAGGTGCTCTGCGTGCCGTCGACCGACCCGCGACTCGAGCACCTGCGTGACATCAACCACGTCTCGAAGTTCGACCGCCTCGAGATCCAGCACTTCTTCGAGGTCTACAAGGACCTCGAGCCCGGGAAGTCCGTCGAGGGCGCCAACTGGGTGGGTCGCTCCGAGGCCGAGGCCGAGGTCAAGGAGTCCTTCCAGCGGCTCAAGGACAACCCCGACGAGGCCGCCGTGCACGGCGACGCCGCTCCCGACGCGGGCCGCTCGACCGACAGCTGACCCAGCGGTCGGTTTCCTGGGCGGAACCCGTCAGGCCCGCCACTTCAGGACAGCCTGCCGCGCGGCCAGCACGCCGACGACGCCGGTGACCAGCAGCAGGAACACCTGGTACGCCGACAGCGCGGGCGTCAGCTCGTCGTTGCCCAGACCTCCGTCGAAGAACCCGGAGACCACGCTGACGGCGCACGCGAGCGCGAGCAGGCCGGCCGCCACCGCCGCACCGCGTCCGTGCAGCCGCACCGCGAGGACCACCAGCAGCACCTGCAGCGCGATCATCGGCAGCGGCGCAGCCAGCAGCGCCTGACCACCCCAGGCCTCCGACCAGGTGTTCACACCCGACCCGACGGCGAGCAGGCCACCGATCAGGTCGACGACGAGCAGGACACCGAGCGCGACGACGAGGCTGCGGCCGGGACGGGTCGGCTGGCGGCACTCAGCGACCACCACCGCGAGCGTCCTCGAGGATCTCCGCGTGCAACATCTCCCGGGGGATCCCGAAGGCGTCGACGAGGTCCTCCGCGATCGGGCGCAGCTTGCGACACAGCGAGGAGACCTCACGGCTGATCGCCTTCGACCGCGTGCTGGAGAGTCGTCCGTGCTCCATCCACCAGGCCCGGTCGGCCTCGATCGAGGAGAGGGCGAAGAGGTCGCAGAGCAGGTTCAGGGCGACCTTGTTGTCGCTGTCGACCATGTTGCGGGTCTTCTCGACGAAGGCCTCCAGCACCAGGCGCTCGACGTGGGCCCGCCCGGCGGCGATCACGTGGTCCTGCACCCGGCTGAACACCTCGACCGCGTCCATCCCGCCGTCCATCCCGCGCTTGAGCCGCCGTGCGACGCCGGAGAGCATGTGCTCCTCGCGCCACCGGAACATCGCGAGCTGGTACTCCGGGTCCTGCAGGCCGGCCTCCTGGTCCCACCGGTCGTCGCCACCGGGGAGCACGTCGCGGATCCGTTCGAGCAGCTTGTGGGCGCTCGTGCGCTCGACCACCGTCTCGACCGCCAGCCCCGCCACGAACCGGACCATGCCGAGCTGGTCGAGGTCCCCGAAGTTCGACGAGTAGTCCGTCAGCAGCCCCTTCGCGACCAGCTGCAGCAGGATGTGGTTGTCGCCCTCGAAGGTGGTGAACACGTCGGTGTCGGCCCGCAGCGCTCCGATCCGGTTGGCCATCAGGTAGCCCGCACCACCGCACGCCTCGCGACACTCCTGGATGGTCGTGCTGGCGTGCCAGGTGCCGAGCGCCTTGGTGCCGGCCGCGCGCGACTCCAGCGCACGCCGCTGCCGGTCCGGCGCCTCGGTGGTGGAGAGCACGTTGTGCAGCTCGGAGAGCAGGACCTCCTGGGCGAAGTGCAGGGCATAGGTCCGCGCGAGCAGCGGCAGCAGCCGCCGCTGGTGCATGCCGTAGTCGAGGAGCAGCTCCTCCTCGTCGCTGTCGGGCGAGCCGAACTGGCGACGGAGGTTGGCGTACTTGATCGCCACCGCGAGCGCGACCTTGCTCGCCGTGATGCCGGCGCCGCCGACACAGACCCGCCCCTGGATCAGCGTCCCGAGCATCGTGAAGAAGCGGCGGTCGACGTTCTCGATGTCGGAGAGGTAGCGACCGTCCTCGGTGACGTCCGCGTAGCGGTTGAGGATGTTCTCGCGCGGCACCCGGACGCCGTCGAACCACAGCCGCCCGTTGTCCACCCCGTTGAGCCCGATCTTGGCTCCGTCGTCCTCGATCCGGACGCCGTCGAGCGGCTTCCCCTTCGCGTCCCGGATCGGTACGACGAACGCGTGCACGCCCTCGGACTTCCCGCCGATCTGCAGCTGGGCGAACACGACCGCGCTGTGCGCATGGGCGGCGGCGTTGCCGATGTAGTCCTTGCGCGAGCGGTCGTCGGGAGTCGTGATCACGAACTCCTGGCTCTCCGCGTCGTACGTCGCGAACGTGCCGAGTGCCTGCACGTTGGACCCGTGACCCGTCTCGGTCATCGCGAAGCAGCCCAGCAGCTCGCCGGTCACCAGGTCCTCGAGGTAGGCGTCGTGGTGGTGCTTCGAGCCGAGCTGCAGGATGGCGCCGCCGTAGAGCCCGAACTGCACGCCGACCTTCACCAGGACCGAGAGGTCACCGAAGCCCAGGGTCTCGAAGGCCGCGACCGAGGCGCCGATGTCGCCACCGCCGCCGTACTCGGTCGGGAAGCCGAGTCCGGTCGCCCCGGTCGCAGCCATCTCCTTGACGACCTGGAGGACCCGCTCACGGAACTCGTCCCGGGGCATCTCGATGGCGTCGTCGAGGATGCCGGCGTACTCGACGAGGTTCTTGCGGGTCAGCTCACGGATCTCGGCGTACTTGCCGTCCAGCAGGGCCGTGAGGGCTGGGATGTCGACGTCGGGCGGCGCGTAGTCGGGCATGCGCCAACCATGCCGCATCAGGTTGGGGGTCGTCCGCCGATCCCAGGAGTGGGAGGCCGGGACCGCCGGTCGGCCCCACCCGGCGAACCATCAGCGTCAGGGGCGAGCGACGAAGTCCGGGTACCAGGTGTAGATCGAGTTGTAGCGGACGTTGGCGCCGGTGTGCGGAGCCTCGATGAACTGGCCGCCGCCGAGGTAGAGCGCCACGTGGTGGATGCCGCTCGGGCTGCCGTTGTTGCTCCAGAAGAGCAGGTCGCCGGGCTTGGCGTCGGCCATCGAGACACGGGTGCTCTGGTAGAACTGCGCGACCGAGTAGTGCGGCAGCGACTTGCCGCCCATGCCCCAGGCCCGCATCGTCAGCCCGGAGCAGTCGAACGTGCTCGGGCCGACGGCGCCCCACTGGTAGGGCCGTCCCAGCTGCTGCTTGGCGTAGGCGATGGCGCGCTTCACGGCGACCGACTGGTTGGGAGCGGGGTGGGCGACCGGCGGCGGCGCCACGACCGGGGCGGGCATGCTCGAGGACGAACCGTCACTCTCGCCCGAGTCGGCGGGGCCGGAGTCCGACGGGTCGGGCTTGGCCGCGGCTGCCTTCTTCCTGGCCTCGGCCGCGGCCTTCTTCAGGGCTGCCTGCTCCGCGGCCTCCTTCGCCCTGGCCGCTGCGGCCGCCTTCTCCTTGGCGATCCGCTCGAGCCCTGCCTGGCGCTTGGTGGCGAGGTCGACCGAGATGTTCTGGGCCTCGGCGAGGGCCTGCACCAGCTGCTGCTTCTGGGCTGCGATCTGGTTGGCGGCGGCGCCGGCGGCGCTCGCGGCCTCACCGGCAGCCGCCGCGAGCTTCTTCGCCTCGGCGGCGAGCTCGGTCTGCTTCGCCTCGGCCTTGGCCGCCTTGCCGGCGTACACCTTCGCCTGGGCGAGGGACGCCCGGAACCGGGCGTAGCGCGCCTCCATCGAGTCACCGGCACTCTGCACGACCGCGTAGCGGTTCATCAGGCCACTGGGGCCCTCGTCGCTCATCAGCGCGGTGGCGCTGTTGAGCTCGGTGCCGTTCTGGTAGCTCTCGGTGACCAGCTGGATGATGCCCGCCCGCTGGCTCTCGACGTCGGCCGCCGCCTTCCGGGCCCGCACCTTGGCCTGCTGGCTCTGCTTGCGGGCGACGTCGAGCTCCCACATCGCGCCGTTGTAGCGCTCGGCCGCGGCCTCGGCGGCGTTCGAGGCCGCCTCCATCCGCGCCGTCGCGGCGGCGAGGCCGGCCTCGATCTGGGCGACGCTGAGCTTCTTCGCCTCGACGTCGGCCCTGGCCTTGTTCACCTGGGCCTGGCTGGGAGGCGGCGTGGGCTTCGGGTCCGGAGCTGCGCTGGCGACCCCGGCGAGCGGGAGGGTCACTGCGAGGGTCGTGGCGGCTGCCAGGGCCATACGCGTGGCGGGTCGCAAGGGGACAAACCTTTCGTCGTGGGTCTCGAATCGCTTCCCCGCGAGACGAGACAAAACAGACGTTAGGGCTCATGCGCCCCAGAGAGAACACTTTTCACATAAGTACAACGCTGTAATCCGCGTGTCGCCTTGACAACTACAACGATGTAGTTCGCGCGTGAGGCAGGATTCACTCGTGACACACTCGCCCCTGGAGCCACTCCTGTCGCCGGAAGGTTGGGCCCACGCGTCCGCCGAACCGGTCGACGCCACCGACCCCGGCCGCTTCCACGCACTGTTCGGTCGGGACTCGCTGATCCTGGCCCTGCAGGTGCTGCCCCGCCGTCCGGAGATCGCCGCGGCCACGCTCCGGGCACTCGCGGCGCGACAGGGGTCGGTCGAGGACCCGGAGACCGAGGAGCAGCCCGGCCGGATCCTGCACGAGGACCGACCGGTCGCCCCCGACTGGCTCGTGCAGCGCGGCTGGCCGGTCCGCGACGGGGCGCTGCGCTACTTCGGCACCTCGGACGCCACGTCGTGGTTCCTGGTCGTGCTGGACGCCACGCGGGACGAGGGCCTCGCCCACGAGCTCGCGCACGCACGACGTGCGGCGGGCGACTGGCTGGAGCGGGCGTTGCACGACGGCGGAGGGCTGGTGCGGTGCGGCCCGCGGACCTTCCCCGGTGGACTCGCGCAGCAGGGCTGGCGCGACGCCCTCGACCCGTCCGCCGACGAGCACGGGGGCGGGATCGTGCGGCCGGACGGCTCGATGCCGACGGCGCCGCTCGCCGATGCCGACTCGCAGGCGGTCGCGGTCGCCGCCCTGGACGCGCTCGTCCGGCTCGACCCGGACTCCGCGAGCAGGTGGTCGGGCCTGGCGACCCGGCTACGGGCCCGGATCGAGGCGGAGTTCCTCCCCGACGTGATGGCCCTGGAGGCGGACGACCGACCGGTGCCCGGTGCGGGCTCGCAGCTCGGCTGGCTGCTCTGGGCGGACGCCCTGTCCGGCCCGGCGAGCCGGGTCGCTGCCGACCGGTTGACCCGGCCCGACCTGCTCACGGCGTACGGCGTCCGGACGCTGGGCGCCACCCACCCGGCCTTCCTCCCCGAGGGCTACCACCGCGGTGCCGTGTGGCCCTTCGACTCGTGGCTGTGCTGGGGCGGGCTCCGCGCGGCGGGGTACGCCGACGCGGCGCAGCACGTCCGGGACGGTGTCCGGCGCGCGGTCGCGACCCTCGGCAACCATCCCGAGCTCTACGCGGTCACGCCGCAGGGCGAGCTCCGCGAGATCGCCATCGCCAACCGGGTGCAGGCCTGGACGGTCGGTGCCGTGCTCGCCTTCGACGACGACTGGGACGGTCGGGTCCGCTGACTCCGGCTCGGGCTCAGCGCCGGTCGACGGCGTCCACGTCGGAGTCCACCGGCACGTCCCTGGTGGTCGTGGTCGGGTGCGAATGTCGCCCGTGCTGGTCGAACTTCTGGCCGGTCGCGATCGCGCCGAGGTAGAAGGAGACGAAGGCGATCACCACGCCGGCGATGTCGTCGGCGATGTAGTGCCAGCCGAAGTAGGTCGTCGAGATCACCACCAGGACCATGTAGGTCCACAGCACGATCTTGATGATCCGGTGCCGCACGGTGTACTGCGCCACCAACGCCATCAGGAGCGTGACGGCGACGTGCAACGAGGCGAACCCGGCCACCGACTGGACGCCGCTCGCGAGTGGGTCGAAGCGCACGTTGTAACGGCCCCAGTAGAGCGCCTCCTGGAGCTGGGTGACCCCGGTCTTGGCGAGGTCCTCGTACAACCAGGGCGAGGCGAAGTTCGGGCCCAGGGTCGGGATCATGTAGTAGCTCGCCGTGCCCAGGGTCCAGCAGATGCACTGGGCGGTGACGTACCAGTAGCCGAAGCTGACGTTGCGCGACCAGACCAGCCAGATGGTCACCGTGACCGGCACCATCGGCAGGAAGATCAGGTAGACGTAGGAGAGCACGTGCGCCGAGAACGTGGTGCCGAGCAGGGTGTGCAGGATCAGCGCGGGATCGTGGCCGAAGAGGAGCCACTGGTCGAACTTGTGCAGCTCGAAGTCACCCTGACGCGTCTTGCCCGCGCGGACGAACGGCAGGAAGTTCTTCAGGTTGCGGTAGCTGACGTAGGTGACGTAGAAGCAGATCAGCCCGAGCACGACCAGGGTGATGCGCTCGCGGGTCCAGTGCTCCCGGATCAGCAGGGTCGCCTCGTCCTTGAACTGGCGCAGCTGGCCGCGGGAACGCCACAGGGTGCGCGGCACGATGTCGGCGATGAACGCGCCGAGGCACAGCATCGGCAGGCGCACCCAGGCCGGACCCAGGAAGCCGTCCGGATCGCGCAGGGGTACGTCGACTGCGCGGCTCGTGATGATGGCCAGCAGGCCCATGAACACAGCGATCGTCACCATGACTGTATAGGCGCGACGCTTCACAGAGCGCATTCTAGGGACCGGCACCTACACGTCCACGGGCACCGGGGCGATTCGCGACATGTCGATGGACACACGCACCCGCTCGCCCAGGCGGATCCCGCTGCCCTGCTCCGCGACGCCGGGCAACGAGCCCGCCCCGTCGACGTCGAGCTGCACCCTGATCTGGTCGGGAGTGACCCGTGCCTCCTCCACCCGCGCGAGCAGGGGTCCGTGCGGGTCGACCCGCAGCGCCGACCTGCGCAGCGCCACCGCCTCCCACGTCTCGGTGGGCGCGGCGAGGTCCCGCAGCCGGCGGGCCGGCTCGCCGGTGAGCACCGTCGCGTAGCCGAGGAACCCCGCGGTCCAGCCGTCGGCCGGCCGGCTCCAGACCTCGTCCAGGGTGCCGGTCTGGACGATCCGGCCCTCGCGCATGACCGCCATCCGGTCCGCGATCGCGAAGGCCTCGTCGTGGTCGTGGGTGACCAGCACGGCGGTGGCGCCGGCAGCGCGCAGGATGTCGTGCACCTCGGTGGCCAGCCGCTCGCGCAGGCCGCGGTCCAGGGCGCTCAGCGGCTCGTCGAGGAGGAGCAGGCGCGGGTCGACGGCGAGGGCACGGGCCAGCGCCACGCGTTGCCGTTCTCCCCCTGAGAGCGTGATCGGGATGCGGTCGGCGTACCCCTCGAGGCCGACGAGCTGCAGCAGCTCACCGACCCGCCTGTGCTGGTGCCTGCGGCTCCGGTGGCGCAGCCGCAGGGGGTAGGCGATGTTGGCCTCGACGTCCAGGTGCTCGAACAGCTGGCCGTCCTGGAACATCAGGGCGAACCCGCGCTTGTGGGTCGGTACGCCGGACAGGTCGCGTCCGTCCCATCGCAGGGAACCGGAGGCGGGCTGCTCGAGACCGGCCACCGCACGCAGCAGCGTGGACTTCCCGCAGCCGGAGGGCCCGAGCACCGCCACCACCGAGCCCGCCGGCACCTCGAGGTCGACGTGGTCGACGGCGAGGGTGCCGTCGAAGCGCACGCTGAGGTCGTCCACCTCGAGCCCGCGGTCGCTGACCGAGCCCCTCGACACCATCAGAATGCTCCCATCGACCCGACGCGCAACCGCTGGACCACCAGCATCACACCCGTCGTGGTCGCCGCGAGCACCACCGAGGCGGCCATCGCCATCCCGAAGTTCTCCGCGCCGGGATGACCGATCAGGCGGTAGATCACGACGGGAAGGGTGGGGTTGTCGTCCCGGGCCAGGAAGCTGGTGGCACCGAACTCCCCCAGCGACACGGCGAACGCGAATCCAGCCGCCGCGAGCAGACCGCGCCAGGCGACGGGAAGGTCCACGGTCAGCAGCACCCTGAAGGGCCCCGCTCCCAGCGAGGCCGCCGCCTGACGCTGCCGGTCGTCGATGGAGCCGAGGACCGGTGCGACCGTGCGGACCACCAGCGGCAGCGCGACCATGGCCTGCGCGATCGGGATCAGCACGGCCGAGGTGCGCAGGTCGAGGGGTGGCTGGTCCAGGGTGATCAGGAAACCGAATCCCACCGTCACCGCGGAGACGCCGAGCGGCAGCATGAACACCCCGTCGAGGACCCGGGTCGTGCGGCCGCCCCCGGGGCGCGAGACCAGGAACGCCACGATCGAGCCCAGCGAGAGCGCCAGCACGCTGGCGGCGAGGGCGATCACCAGGGAGTTGGCCAGGCCCTCGGTCGCCGGGACCAGCAGCGCGTTGCGGGTGCCCGTGGTGGTCAGGTCGCGGTAGTTCTCGAGACCCCAGCTGTCCCCGCGGCGCAGCGAGGCCAGCAGCAGCGAGACGAGCGGCGCCATCAGGAAGACGACCACGGCCGCGGTCCACAGGAGCACGGGCAGGTGGACGGGCCGCGGTCGTGGCAGTCGCCGGGGGCTGCGTGCGACCGCGCCGGCACTGCGGCGTACGCGGGCGGTGAGGATGAGCAGACCGGTCACGACGAGCACCTGCAGCACGGACAGGGCCGCTGCCCCGGTCAGGTCGAGCTCCTGGGTGGTGAGCAGGTAGATCTCGGTCTCGATGTTGGAGAAGCGCAGGCCGCCCATCGTGAGCACCACCCCGAACGCCGTCGCGCAGAACAGGAAGACCACGCTGGCCGCCGAGGCGATGCCGGGCAGCAGCGCAGGCACGGTGACGGTGCGCAGCACCTGGAGCGGACTCGCGCCCAGCGCCGCCGCGGCCTCCTCGCGACGCGGGTCGATGGCCTCCCAGAAGGCACCGACCGTGCGCACCACCACGCTGATGTTGAAGAACACCAGTGCCGCGATGATCGCCACGGCGGTGCCGTCGAGGCCGAGCCCGCCGAGCGGTCCGGACGGCGCGATCAGCTGTCGGAAGGCCACCCCGACCACCACGGTCGGGAGGACGAACGGCACCACGACCAGCGCCTGCAGCAGCCCGCGGCCGGGGAACCGGAGCCGGTGCAGCACGAACGCGACCGGCAGCCCGGCGACCACCGCGACCGCCGTGGCGCTGGCGGCGGACCAGAGCGTGAACCACAGCACGCGGTGCACGCGTGGCCGGCCCAGCACCTCCAGCACCGCTCCGGGGTCGAAGGTGCCGTCCGGCCAGAACCCGAGCGCCACCATCCCGAGCACCGGGTAGACGAAGAACAGCGCGAGCGCGGTGAGGGGAACCGCGGCCAGCACCGCGGTCCCCAGCCGGCCGCGGCCAGTCACGACAGGTTCACCGGGAGGTGATGTCCCGCCACTCGCGGAGCCACGTGCTGCGCCCGGCCGCGATGTCGTCGGCGGCGAGTGTGTACGGCTTCGGCGACACCGGCGCGTACTTCTTCCACGACGCGGGAAGTGCGACGGCGGTGTCCACCGGGTAGACGTACATGTTGTCCGGCAGGGCGCCCTGGAAGTCCTCGCCCTGCATGAAGTCGATGAACTTCTTCATGGCGCCGGGGTTCTTCGAGCCCTTCAGCACACCGGCGTACTCCACCTGGCGGAAGCAGGTGTCGAGCAGGGCGTGGGTCGTCGGCTTCGAGGCGCCCTCGGGGATGGTGAACGGCGGCGAGGAGGAGTACGACGTCACGATGGGTCGCGCGCCCTTGCCGCCACCGGCGGTGAAGTCGACCTCGTAGGCGTCGGACCAGCCCGCGGTCACCTTGACGCCGTTCGCCGTCAGCTTCTTCCAGTAGTCCTGCCAGCCGTCACCCTTGGCCGCGATCGTCGCGAGCAGGAAGGCGAGTCCGGGCGAGGACGTGGTCGCGCCGGGGGTGACCATCAGGTCCTTGTACGCCGGCTCGGTGAGGTCGTCGAGCGTCTTCGGCGCGGCCAGGCCCTTCTTCCGGAACCAGGTGTCGTCGACGTTGACGCACACGTCGCCGTAGTCGACGGGGGTCAGCTGCTCGGCGCCTGCTCCCGTGAGCTGGAACGGCTTCGCGGACTGCGGCACCGCCGAGGAGGCGTACGGCGACAGCACGCCCTCGTCCACCGCACGCGAGGCGAAGGTGTTGTCGATGCCGTAGACGCCGTCGGCGAGCGGGGAGTCCTTGGTCAGCACCAGCTTGTTGGTCAGCTGGCCCGCGTCACCCTGCGGCTGGACCTTCACGGTGATGCCGCTCTCCGCCGTGAACTTCGCCAGCACCTTCTTCGACATGGCCCAGCTGTCGTGGGTGGCGACGACCAGGGTCTTCGGGTCCCCGTCGTCGCCGGCGCCACCCCCGCAGCCGGCGACCAGGCCGACCGCCAGGCCGGCGGCCAGGACCAGGGCGCTCGTGGACCGGATGGTTCTTCTCGGACGCAGACGCATCGGAAATCTCCTTCGACTTCCTTCGCCGGTACTAACCGGATCAGGTTCGAGGGTCTGCGACTCGTCGCACTCTCAGCGCCCCCGGACCACAGTCCCCGGGCGCTCCCCTGTCGGACGTGCACAGGCTAGCCAACCCGGTCCGCACGAGAACCGAGCGATGGCTCGGTATCGTCCTCGCGCCGGCCCGCGCCGCCGTGCCGTCACATCTCGAGGAGCAGTCGATGACAGGTCCCCAGCCTCCAGAAGAGCCGCGACCAGCACGCCGTACCGCCGAACGGGCAGGCCGACGACCGGCAGGC
The DNA here is from genome assembly GCA_963842565.1 of uncultured Actinomycetota bacterium. Taxonomy (GTDB): domain Bacteria; phylum Actinomycetota; class Actinomycetes; order Propionibacteriales; family Nocardioidaceae; genus Marmoricola. Next base: position 124,972 of record CAWJGX010000022.1, read on the forward strand.
TGACGATCGCGAGCTTCTTGACGCCCGCCTGGATGATCGTCTCCATGCAGTAGCTGAAGCGGGTGATGGTGTTGAGCACCATCAGGCTGTCGCGGGAGTACGCGCGGAACCCGCTGGCCGCGTCGGGAAGCTGCGTCCCGGCCGCGGCGTTGACCATCCGCGTGCCGAGCTTCTGCAGCAGGACCTTGGGGCCGGAGAAGTGCTCCACCAGGTGCACCTGGCGGTCGGCGATGACGACGTCCGCACGCCCCGCGATGATCGGCTGGACGAGGTCGGTGATGCGCTCCTGGGGGTACTGGTTGTCGCCGTCGGTGTTGACCACGATGTCCGCCCCGAGCTCCAGCGCGCGGGCGACCCCGTCGTGGAAGGAGCGCCCGAGGCCCTGGTTGCGGGCATGGTGCACGAACTCGGTGACGCCGTGCTCACGGGCCACCTCGACGGTCCGGTCGGTCGAGCCGTCGTCGATGACGAGGACGACGACCTCGTCCACCCCGGGGATCTGGGTCGGGATCGACTGCAGGACCTGGGGCAGGGTGTCTTCCTCGTTCAGACAGGGGATCTGGACGACGACTCTCATGCCTACCTCATCAACCGGGTGCGAGGACGGGTCGGAACGACCAGCGTCCACGCGTCAGGCTACCCGTCCGCGTCGCGCTCGCCGGGCGACCCTCCGGGTCCTGCTGCCGCAGTCGGCGGCAGTCGGGGAGCGCTCCTCGCGGCGTCTCCGCAGCCACGGCACCGCCAGCAGCGCGCCTGCGACCAGCACCGAGACACCCGAGACGCATCGCTCCGACACGCAGCCCGGGCGCGTGGTACCGGACCTCGACCCGGTGCCGGCCGGATGGCACCGGGATCGCCGCGAAGGCATGGTTGCCGCGCACCAGCCCTACCGGGGTCCCGTCCACGGTGGCCTGCCAGCCGGCCCTGACGATGCTGTCGGCGATCACGAGGTAGCCACGGCTCCGGGCGTCGACGTCGGTCACGATCGACTGGCGCTCGTCGGCACGGACGGAGAGTGTCGCCGGGCCGCCCCCGGCCGCGGGCGTGCTGTCGTCGTCGAGCAGGACGGTGTTCGCGGGGACTCCCGCGGCGAGACGCGCCACCTGTCGGTCAGGATCCACCACCTCGCTCCGGGAGGCCCATCGAATGCGCGGCAGCGCGTCCAGGCGCTGGTAGACCGCCCCACTGGAGCCGGCGTGGACCAGCCGCACACGGGAGCTGCCGTCGGCCGACGGCCGCACGGCCGAGCAGCGCACCTGGTCACCCGTGCCCGCCAGGGAGATGCGCTCGGAGGTGCCGGTGACCCAGATCCGGACCCGGGGGGTGCTGCCGCGTCGGGATGTCCTCACCGGCGACCGCCACCGACAGGGGCGCTGCCCGTTGCCCGTTGAGCAGCACGGCGCCGTCCGAGACGCGACCGTCAGCGGTGACCCGCACGTGCAGGGTCGGGGTGGTGCGGTCGGCCGCCCGCGGCACCGGGCGGGTGAGGCGTACGACGACGCCGCGAAGCGGGCCGCCAGGGACCTGGCAGCCGACCTGCTCGCCGGCGACCAGCGAGGTCTCGCCGCCGCCGGTCACCCGGCTTCCGACCTGCCGACCACGCGCTGCGGGTTCTTGACCCAGTACCGCACCGACAGCTGGTCGAGCACCGGCGACGTGTTCACCCGGTCGAACGGCAGCAGCGGGGAGAAGGCCGAGAAGGTTCCGCTGCGCTGGACGTCGGGGTCGGCCGCGGCCAGCAGCTCCTTCCAGCGAGGGTCGGTGAACTCGTGGCCGACCGGCGTACGCAAGCTCGTAGTAGTCGCTGGTGGCGGGGAACATCATGTTGTCGCCCGCGCCGTAGCGGTCCTCGCCGAGGTGGTCGTGCAGGTACCGGTGGACGGGGGTCGTCGGGTAGAAGTACGTCCGGTCGCTGGTCGGCAGCATCGTGTGGGCGATGCTGACGCCCTGCGCGAAGACCAGGCAGACCAGGACCACCGGCCCGGCCATCGCCCACCGCGGGGGCATCAGGAACGTGCGCGGCGAGGGCGGCGACCGCCAGCGCGAGCACGAGGAGAGGTACGACGAGGGCATCGAACCACGTGGTCGAGGTAGCCGTCGGCGACGCGCTTCGGCGACCTGCGCCAGGCCGACGACGAGCAGCAGCACGACGGCCACGAGGAGGACGACGATGGGTCGCCTCGATGGCGCGCGCGTTCGATGCCGGCTCCTGCTCGCGACGGGTGAGCCGGTCCAGGCCGATCCCGGCCAGGCAGGCGGCGAGGAACCCGAAGACCGACTGGGAGCGGGTGGTCGAGTTGTTGCCGTAGAACGGCAGCGACGTCGAGCGTCGCGAGGAACGGACCGCCCGTCCACACCACCAGGCCGACGAAGGCCAGCGCGACCCAGAGGAAGGTGCGCGTGCCGCGCTCCTCTCCGCGCCGGCGGCGTGACGCGATGGCGAAGACCGCCAGCACCATGGCCGCGCAGCCGACGTACCCGAGGATCTCGATCGGGTTCCAGTCGCCGAAGCGCTCGCCTCCCGCGCAGGTGCCGCGCACGTCCGGCGCGACGACGGTCAGGGCCGCGCCGAGGGGGAGGTGGACGCCGCCCTTGTGGCGATCCGCCATCACCGTCGACAGGCTCGTCGACGAAGGGCACGATCTGCACGGCGCTGAGCCCGACCCCGAGCACGAGCCCGCCCACCGGCGCGAGGAGAGCCCGGACGGCCCGGCGCAGGTCGGCGCGGTACAGGACCCAGACCCGGACGAGGGCATAGGCCCCGGCGAGGGTCAGAGCCGAACAGGGTGACGGCCGGGAAGCCGCCCAGCAGCATGCTCGCGAGCACCACCGCGAAGATCGCCACGTCGCGGAGGCGGGAGTCGCGGACCGCGCGCTCGGTGGCCCACATCAGGAGCGGGATCAGCGCGGCCACGCGGGTGTGCGGCCAGTTGCTCCACGCGAGCATGAAGCCGCAGGTCACGAAGACGAATCCGGCCAGCCAGGAACCGGCGCTCCCGACCCGGTGCCGGCGCAGGAACAGGTACATCCCGCACCATGCCGACGACCAGCTCGGTCAGCTTGACGAACGCGGGCGCCAGCCACAGCGGCATCACCCAGTAGGGCCAGGACATCGGGGTGAAGAACCCGTGGTTGGGGACGCTGGCGAGCGGCGAGCCGCCCACCTCGTACGGCGCCCAGGTGCGGAGCTGCCCCTGCAGCAGGCCGCGCTTGATCTCGGCGACGGCCGGCATGTACGTCGTCGATGGTGTCGGTGCGGCACGTGATCGTGCTCGCGTAGTCGCGACCGGCCACGGTCGCGGAACGGCAGCTGGGCGCTGAGCGTGTTCACGTCGAGCAGGACGCCGTGACCCAGCAGGGCCGGGCCCACGACGACGACCAGGAAGACCCCGATCAGGAGCAGGACGAGTGCCGTCAGGTTCGGCCGGCCGATGCGGCGTGGCCCGGTGGCCTCCCGGACGCTCCCCCGCTCATCGGCGTCTGACACTGGCACGCTGGATGGTCGCACACCGGGCGGAGCTGGTCGGCGACCCGTACGGGGTGTCGGAGGCGTCTCTCCTCCGCGGGTGGCGCCGGTCGACCCTCAGGCGCTGGCCACGGGCGTGAACTGCACGGTCGGCCCGTCCACACGGAGCAGACGGCCCTGCAGGGCCAGCAGCTCGAGGTGGGCGAGCGTCTCGAAGCAGGCGAGCACGGCGTCGAAGGCGTTCAGCTCGGGCAGGCGCCGCTCCCGACGGGTCCAGGGGAGCTCGGCGGCCACCTCCATCGCCGTGCCGGCGCCGGACTCGACGGCGGCGAGCGACCGGTCGAGGCGCACGTCGTGGAAGGCGACCAGCTCGTCGATCCGGGTGTGCGAGGAGTCGGTGACCGGGCCGTGCGCGGGCAGCAGCTTCATGTCGGGCAGCGCGCGCACCTTGGCGAGGGAGGCGAGGTAGTCGCGCAGCGGCTGCTGGACGTACGCCGGCTCGAACCCGATCGAGGGCGTGATCGTGGAGAGGACGTGGTCGCCGGCGAAGAGCAGCGACGCCTCCCCGTCGGCGAAGACGTAGTGACCCTGGGTGTGCCCGGGTGTCGACAGGGCATCGAGCCGGCGCGGTCCGATGTCGATGACGAGGTCTCGGTCGAGCCACTCGTCGGGCATGCCGTAGTCGTCCATCGAGGGCCGACCGGACGGCATCATCGCCCGCCATCCGTCGTACAGCTCCTGGGCGCCGGCGGAGCGCAGCCGGTCGAGGTTGGGGTCCTCGTTGAGGGCGTCGCTGTGCATCAGGTCCATCGTCGCCTTGTCGCCGATGCCGAGGGCGACGTGGGCACCCACCTCACGCCCGACCACGGAGGCCTGCGTGTAGTGGTCGCGGTGCATGTGCGTGACCAGGAACCGGCGGATGTCGCGCACGGTGTAGCCGAGCTGCTTGAGACCGGCGTCGAAGACCTTGCGGGACTCGGGGATCGCCCAGCCTCCGTCGATGAGCACGAGGCCGTCATCGGTCTCGACGACGTAGACGTTGACCGCGCGGAGCCCGTCCATCGGCAGCGGGAGCGGGAGGCGATGCACCCCGGGCGCGACCTCGAAGGCGCCGGGCTCGGTCCACTCGCCGCGACCGGCCCGATCGACGACCCGCTCGCTCACGATGCTCCCTCTTGACGTTGCGCTCCTGCTCAGTCCTTGGACGCTACCAACCCGCGACCGGTGATCGGCGGCAGGTCCTTGGCGAACACCAGACCGGGCGCTGCGTCGCACACGGCGTCCACCGCGTTCACCAGCCGCATCGCGGTCACGATCATCCCGGAGACGTTGTGGTCGCCGTCCTCGCCGTGGTGGGTGAAGTCGAGCTGCATCATCGGCTCGCCCTCGATCTCGACCCGGTAGCAACCGCCTCCCTCCGGCGGTTGCGGCCATTCCGGCACCTGGTCGACGTGCATCCGGGTGACGTGGTCGAGGATCACGCGCGGGACCCCGTGCACCTTGCCGACGACCTGGAACCGCACGGCGCCCATGGTGCCCTCGGGGATGTCCGTGCTGACCGTCTGGAGGTCACGCTCGGCGGGCACACGCTCGACGACCTCCTCGAGCTCGGGGTCCAGGGTCAGGTCGAGCCCGGCCGCGATCTGACGTACGACGGGGCCCCAGGCGGTCGTCAGGATGCCGGGCTGCCAGAGCATCGCGACCTCGTCCATCGGCTTGCCGAAGCCGTAGATGTCCTGGACCACGACCGGCTGGTAGTACGTCGAGTAGTCGGCGATCTCGCTGACCCGCACCAGGTCGATGCGCTGCGAGAGGGATGACAGCGCGAGCGGAAGGACGTCGTTGGCCCAACCCGGGTCGATGCCGTTGACGTGCAGGCTGGCACCGCTCTTCGCTCCCGCCTCGTCGATCGCCTTCACGAAGTCGTCGAGGCCCAGGCCCTCGGGATAGCAGAGCAGCACGGGCCCGCTCGAGACCACGTTGATCCCGCGCTCGACCATCTCCGTCAGGTCGGCGATGGCGTCGAAGATCCGGTCGTCGACCATCGCTGTGTGCACGATGCAGTCCGGCTCCAGGGCGAAGAGCGCCTCCTTGTCGTTGGTCGCGATCACTCCCAGCTCGCGACCGAGGCCGGCCAGCTCACCGGCGTCCTTGCCGGCCTTCGCGTCGCTGGAGACCCAGACGCCGACCAGCTCCAGGTCGGGTCGGGCGTCGATGCCCGCGATCGCGTGCCGCCCCACGGTGCCGGTCGACCAGGCGACCACCCTCTTCACGTCGGTCACGTCGGATCTCCATCGTCGGTCGAGCTCGTCGAAACCTCGGGGCCGGCCACCAGGTCGGGCAGCCGGAGGTCGAGGTTGGGCTGCTGCAGCCCGCCGTCGATCTCCAGCACCTTGCCGGTCAGGAACCCGCCGGCGGGGCTGCTCAGGTAGAGCACGGCGGCCGAGATGTCCTCGGGCTCACCGACCCGCCCGAGCGGGGTCTTGCTCGTCATCTCGTGCATCGTCGCCTCGTCGCTCGCGACGAACTCCAGGGCGCTGGTCATCACGCTGCCCACGGCGATCGCGTTGACCCTGATCGTGGGGCTCAGGTCCTGGGCCGCGAGGCGCGTGTAGTGCGCGAGCGCGGCCTTCGCGGTCCCGTAGGCGAGGTAGCCGCGCCCGGCGACCCGCCCCACCACGCTGGAGATGTTCACGATCGAGCCGCCGTCGTTCTTCAGCATCTGGGGAACGGCCGCGCGCGTCAGCGCGTGCGCGGTGGAGACGTTGAAGTGGAACGCCTCCTCGAGGTACGCCGGGTCCGTGTCCAGCAGGGCGTTGGGGATGGTGCCGCCGACGTTGTTCACCACGATGTCGAGCCGGCCGAACTCCTGGTACGCCGCGTCGGCGAGGCCGGCCACCGCCTCGAGGTCCCTCAGGTCGGCCGGGACCACGAACGCCCGTCGACCCGCGGCCTCCACCGCCTTCGCCACCTGGTCGAGCTGGTCGGTCGTCCGCGAGGAGAGCACGACGTCGGCTCCGGCCTCGGCCAGCGAGACCGCGCTCGCGGCGCCGATCCCCCGGCCCGCGCCCGTCACGACGGCGACTTTTCCGTCCACCCTGAATCGGTCGAGAATCATCCCGGAAATGTAACAGGTTCTAGTTTTGCGGGTATCCCCTCAGGAGGGTCGCTTCTCCTGGTCCTCGGGCCTGCTCGCTCTCCGCCGCCGCAGCCGCCTCGTCGGCCTCCTGGCGGGGCGACTTCGCGAACTTGACCGTGACCTCCTCGAAGCCCTTGTGCCGCTGCGCCCGCGCATAGCTCGTGTAGGCCTCGCGGTCGGCCGACGTCAGCTCGACCGAGTCGGTGAAGGGGGTGAGCAGCGCGCGCGGCCACAGGCGTCGCACGATCACGACGTTCAGCTCGATGCCGAAGATGCCGATCGTCGCGGCCAGGAAGATCAGGCCGACGAGCCCGAGGATCAGGCCGAAGGTCTGGTTCATCGAGGAGGTCTCGCCGAGCACGCGGTCGACGTAGCGCGCTGACACCACCTGGAGCACCTGCCACAGGACGGCGACGAGCAGCGCGCCCGGGATCGCGTGCCACCAGCTGTGGTCGTGCGCCGAGGCCAGCCGGAGCAGGAAGGTGAGCACGGCGGCGACCAGCAGCACGTTGATGACCGTGATCAGCCACTTCATGGCCGAGCTCTGCTCGCCGCCGAAGGCCTCCGTCTCGCGCAGCAGCACCGAGACCGTGGTCACCGCGAACAGTGCGGTGCCCGTGATCACCAGCAGGAGCAGGCTCTTGAGCCGCAGCAGGAACGGGTTGGGCCGGCTGTTCCGCGGCACCGACCAGGCGATGTTCATCGCGTTCTGGATCGCGGTGCCGAGGCCCAGCGAGCCGTAGAACGCGATCAGGATTCCCGCGACCACGGCACCGGTCGAGCCCTGGAGTCCCTCGGGCCTGCCGAGCTGGTCACCGATCACCGGGAACTGGCCGAGCGCCGAGTCGAGGACCTTCTGGTAGAGGTCGGGGTCGCCCTGCAGGACGAACCCCAGGATCGAGGTGGCGAGCAGCAGCAGCGGGAAGATCGCGACGAAGGCGTAGTAGGTCACGATCGCGGCGAGATAGGGACCCTGGTCGTCGAAGTACTTGTAGATGACGGCAATCGGCAACCCCAGTGGCGGAACCCGCCGCTGCACACCGTCGATCTTGTCGACGACTCCCACCATGAAGCGAAGGTACCTGCCGGGTGCGGGTTTGCCCGGGTGCCGCTCTCAGGCCGGGTGCCCTTCCAGGCCGGCCACGTCAGCGGCCACGGCTGCCGCCCGGACGACCTGAGCCACGTCGGACGACGTCGGGATCAGGTGCACCTCGTCCGTCCCGATCTCTGCGAAGCGGCGCAACGTCGCGGCGAGCTCTCTCCTCCGACCCGGCGAAGCCGGTCGTCGGCGCCATCGCGTCGACCAGGTCGACGGGAAGCCAGTTCATGTAGTGCCGCAGGTGCCGGTGCACCTGGTCACGCGCGCCCTCGTCGTCTCCGAGGGCGAAGAAGAACGAGGTGGCCAGCCTCGGCGCGCTCCGCCCGGCGGCGGCCCATGAGCGACGCGCGAGGTCGAACAGCTCGGCGACCGAGGCGGTGTCGAGGTCCAGGGTCACGCCCGCGAGTCCGTCGGCCCAGCCCGCGGCGTGCTGCACGGTGCGACGCCCCATCGTGCCGACCAGGACCGGAGGTCCGCCGGGCTGGACGGGCGGGGGACCGACCGCGCGCACGGCGTCGGTGATCTTCTCGCCCGCCCACACCCGACGCATCACCGCGACCCGTTCGGCCATCTCGCGCATCGTCTGGAGCGAGAGGTCCGCACCGACGGCGCGGTAGTCCTCCTCACGACCGCCCACACCGACACCCACGGTGAGGCGACCACCGCAGAGCAGGTCACCGGTCGCGAGCGCCTTGGCCAGCATCACCGGGTCGTGCAGCTGGGGTACGACGACCGTGGTCACCAGCCGGACCCGCTCGGTCCACGCCGCCACGGCACCGAGCAGGGTGAGCGTCTCCGGGTTGTCGAACGCCATCCGCTCGCCGAAGCACAGCGAGGAGAACGGGCCGTCGTCGATGGTGCGTGCCCACGACTCCAGCGTGGCCGCATCGAGGTCCGGCTCCATCACCGGCAGCGTCATCCCGACCTGCATGGCGCACACCCTTGCAGATCACGGCTCGCCGACCGGGTCAGGGCGACGGGCGTCGTTGCACAGCCAGCCGCACGGCGGTGTTGGCGCTGCCGTAGCCGTCGTACCCGCCGCGGCGCTCGAGCAGCTCGACGTAGAAGCCCGTGCTGAGCACGTCGGTGTAGACGTGGAGCAGCTCGCCGTCGCCCACCCGGTCGTAGAGCACGTGGTGCTCACGCAGCTCCTGCACCCGCGACTCCGACAAGGGGAACCTCCCGGCCAGGTCGACGTAGTAGTTGTCCGGCACCTGCATCAGCTCGACGCCGCGCGACCGGAGCAGGCGCACCTGGGCCAGCACGTCGGAGCAGGCGAACGCGACCTGGTTGATGCCGGCGGAGCGCACCGACTCCCCGGCGCCCTCCTCGACGTTGACGATCAGCCGGGCTCCGCCCCGGGGCGGGCGCAGCGCCCGGCTCCGCAGACGACCCTGGGTCTCCCAGAACTCCTCGGTCGCGCTGGGGACCAGCCCGAAGACCGAGCGCAGGAAGCCGATCTCCTCGTTGAGGCGCTCGGGAGGCACGGCGACCCCGACGTGGTCGATCCCGAGCCAGCCGCTGGGCACCGCGGCCGGGTCGCACCCGGTCACCGGCTCGAAGTCGTCACGCCAGTGGTCCGGCTCCCCCTCGTCGGCGCTGAGGAAGAGGTGCACGTCCGCGGGCGAGGTGATGCCCGGGAGCAGCGCCTCGCCCGCCCCCCGCGTGCGGTCGACCTCGGGCCACAGCAACGCCTTGGCGCGGGACGCGACGTCCTCGACCCTCGGGGTGGCCAGGCCGAGCGCGTGCCCGGCACCGTCCACGGCCCGGTTGAGGACCACGTCGGCGCCACCGTTGCGCCACCACTCCACCGGCTTGGTCCGGTGTCGTCCGGCGACCTCGAACCCGAGCGCACCGAGCAACGTGGACAACGAGTCGGAGCGGTCCGGCTCCGCGACCTCGAGGAACGCGATGTCGGTGCGGCCGGGGACCGGTGGACAGGCGGTGACGAGCTCGACGCTCGAACCGGAGAGCCGGTCAGCGAGCTGGTCCTCGAGGAAGACCAGGGAGCGGAAGGCGTCCCGCGCGGTGTCCGACTGGTCGGCCTCGCGGACCACGTCGCTGAACACCTCGAGCGAGACCGGACCGCGGTAGCCCGCTTCCAGGGTGGCGGCGACCACGCCCGCGACGTCGAGCGACCCCTGCCCGGGGAAGCACCGGAAGTGCCGGCTCCACTCGAGCACGTTCATCTCCATCCAGGGTGCGTCCGCCACCTGCAGGAAGCCGATCCGGTCACCCGGGATGCCGGCGAGCGCGGAACCGTCGTCGCCGCGCGAGAGCATGTGGAAGGTGTCGACGGCCAGGGTGACGGCGGGGTGGTCGGCCCGGCGTACGGCCTCCCAGGCCTCGGTGACCCGGCTGACGTGACGGCCCCAGGCGAGTGCCTCGAAGGCGAGGACCACGCCGCGCTCGGCGGCGGCCACACCGAGGTCATGGAGCTGCTCGGCCACGAGGTCGAGGTCGTCGCGGGAGTCGTGGCCCACGTGCGAGCACACCAGGAGGACGCCGGCGCCGAGCTCGGCGGCGACGTCGAGCTTGCCCTCGACCCGCCGTTGCGTGGCGGCGAACTTCTCGGGCACGACACCCGCGGCGTCGCGGACCGGCTGGAAGAGGTCGACGCTCAGGCCGAGGTCTGCGCACCGGGCAGCGACCTCACGAGGTGTGAGGGGGCTGCCCACGAGGTCGTTGTCGAAGATCTCGACCCCGTCGAAGCCCGCCGCCGCGATGGCGTCGAGCTTGTCGCCGAGCCGGCCGCTGAGCGACAGCGTGGCCACGCCCTTGTGCATCAGGCGGTCAGCTCCCCGAAGTGCCGGGACATCCGGGCGCCGTCGGCCGGCCGACCGGTGAAGTGCTCGAAGGCGTCGACCGCCTGCTGGACGGCCATGCCGCCGCCGGGCAGCACGCGACAACCGCGGTCGCGGGCCAGGCTCACCAGCTCCGTCTCCAGCGGGAAGTAGACGACGTCGGAGACCCAGAGGTCCGGGTGCACCAGCTCGGCCGGCACCGACAGTCCCGGGGTGCCCGGTCATGCCGACCGGCGTCGCGTTCACCAGGCCGCGCGCCTGCCCGAGCGCACGCTCCAGGTCGGTCGCCACGGAGACCCGGTGGTCGCCGAACCGCTTGGCCAGGCGTACGGCGCACGCGTCGGCGCGCTCGGCATCCGTGTCCAGCACGGCCACGTGCTCGGCGCCCAGGTCGAGCAGCCCGTAACCGACGGCGACGCCGGCGCCCCCCGCGCCGACGAGGACCGCCGGGTCGCCCACCGCTTCGGGCAGGAGCTCCGCGAAGGCCCGCGCATAGCCGGAGGCGTCGGTGTTGCGGCCCAGCATCCGGCCGTCGCGGAAGACCACGGTGTTGACCGCGCCCAGGTCAGCGGCCTCCTCGGAGAGCTCGTCGAGGAGCGGCACCACGGCCTGCTTGAACGGATGCGTCACGTTGAGCCCGTCGAAGCCCAGACGACTCGCCCAGGCGAGCAGGTCGGGCAGGTCGGCCGCCGTGAGATGGCGCTCGTCCGCGTCGATCAGCCGGTAGGTCAGGGCCAGCCCCTGCTCACGCCCTTCGCGCTCCTGCATCGCCGGTGTCAGCGAGCGGGCGATGCCCGCTCCGACCAGTCCGAGCAGGACCGAGCGTCCGGCGGCGGGCGCGCGCCCGTCCGTGGGGTGGTCACTCATGCCGTCGCCACGCGCACACGGTCGGCGGCCGCGGCGGGGCGAACCCCCACGAGGCGCGTCGGGATGGTGTGCGTGCGCGAGGGGCCGCTGAGCACGGCGATGGCGGAGACGACACAGGCACCCACGGCGAACGCGGCGACGCGGTACCAGTTGTCGGCGTCACCGGCCATCAAGGCTCCGGCGATGGAGGGGGTGAACCCGGCCAGGGCGAAGCCGAACTGCGTGCCGATCGCCATGCCGGACAGGCGCACGCTCGTCGGGAAGTACTCGGCGTAGGTGGCCGGCCACACGGCGTTCGGCATGCTGTAGATGACGCCCGCGAGCAGCACCCCGGTCACGAACGTCAGCGGCTCGCTGCCGGCGTGGATGGAGCCGAGGAACGCGGTGACGAGCACGGCGCTTCCGGCGAGTCCGCTGATGAACACCGGCTTGCGGCCGATCCGGTCGGAGAGTCGCGCCCAGAACGGGATGACACAGATCGCCACGATGTTGGCGATGATCGCCAGCCAGAGCATGAACGTGTTGCTGAACCCGATGCCGTAGTCGTCCGAGGTCGCGAAGTTCAGGGCGAACACGGCGAACATCGTGTTGACCGTCGCGATGAAGGCCGCGAAGAACACCCGGACGACGGCGGGCCAGTGGTCGGCGAAGAGCTCCTTGAGCGGCATCCGCGGGACCTCGCTGCCGGCCTCCTCGGCCTCGAACTCCGGGGTCTCCTCGAGCCGGCGTCGGATGATGTAGCCGACCAGCACGACGAGCGCACTGATCCAGAACGGGATCCGCCAGCCCCACGTGAGGAGCTGGTCCTCGGACAGCACCGCCGCGAGCGGCAGGAAGACCGCGGGGGCGAGGATCTGGCCGCCCTGGGTGCCGGCGAGGGTGAAGCTGGTGAAGAAGCCGCGTCGGTCGTCCGGCGCGTGCTCGAACGACATCGAGTTGGCGCCTGCCTGCTCACCCGCCGCTGACAGACCCTGGAGGAGTCGCAGGACCACCAACAGGATCGGCGCGAGCATCCCGACCTGGCCGTACGTCGGCAGGCAGCCCACCAGGAAGGTCGAGACCCCCATCAGCAGGAGGGTGCCGATCAGCACCTTCTTGCGACCGAGCCGGTCACCGATGTGGCCCATCAGGAAGGACCCGATCGGGCGGGCGACGTACGCCACGCCGAAGGTCGCGAACGCGGCGACCGTGGCAGCGGAGTCGTTGCCCTCGGGGAAGAAGATCTTCGGGAAGACCAGGGCGGCGGCGGTGCCGTAGATCGCGAAGTCGTAGTACTCCAGCGCGCTGCCGATCCAGGCGGCCAGCGCCGCCTTGCCCGGCGTACGCCGCTCGTGTCCCTCGATCTGCGTGGTCGTCATCGTGTGCCTCTCTCGATGCCGCGTCAGCTGCGACGTCGGCCCGGTCCGTCGGTTCTGGCGAAGGTAGGTGTGGCCCCGATCACATGGCAAGCGTTTGCCAAAATTTGCCAGAGCCTTGCCATACTGCTGTCCATGCCGTCGTCCGGACCCCGCCGTCGCGCCACGATCACCACCGTCGCGACCGAGGCCGGCGTCGCCCCCTCGACGGTGTCCCGCGCGTTCACGAACCCGGGACGGGTCAACCACCGCACCCGCGAGCACGTCCTCGCCGTGGCCAAGCGGCTCGGCTACGCACCCAACCCGGCCGCGCAGGCGCTGGAGTCCGGTCGGACCAACACCGTCGCGCTGGTGGTCCCGGACATCACCAACCCGTACTTCTCCGGCGTCATCAAGGGAGCCGAACGCGGGGCCGCAGAGGCGGGGCTCACCCTCGTGCTCGGCGACACCCAGGAGAACCCCGCGAACGAGGAGCAGCTCGTCCGCCGGCTGGGTCCGGCCGTCGACGGGTTCGTGCTGGCCGCCTCCCGACTCCCGGACGAGACCCTGGTCGAGGTGGCGGCCCTGAACCGGCTGGTGCTGGTCAACCGGGCCGCCCCCGGGATCGCCAGCGTGGTGGCCGACTTCGACAACGGCACCGAGCAGATCGTGGCCCACCTGGCCTCCCACGGGCACAGGTCGTTCGTCTTCCTGGGCGGGCCTGCCGAGTCCTGGTCCGGGGCCCGCCGCTGGGGCGGTCTGCAGCTCGCCGCGGCGGCCCACCAGCTGGAGGCGACGAGGTTCGGCCCCTACTCCCCGACCATCGCCGCCGGCCCTGCCGCAGCCGACGCGGTCCTGGCCGCGGGAGGCACGGCGATCGTGGCGCACAACGACATGCTGGCGATCGGCGTGCTCAAGCGCTTTGCCGAGCGGGGCGTGGTCGTGCCGCGAGATGTCAGCGTCGTGGGGTTCGACGACATCTTCGGCTCGGACTTCTGCCAGCCTCCGCTGACCACCCTCGCCGAGCGCACCCGCGATGCCGGCGCACGCGCGATCGAGGGTCTCGTCCGTCAGGTCCTCCAGCCCGTCAGCGCGGATGCGCCGGTGCGGGTGCTGCCGACCCAGCTGGTGGTGCGCGGCTCCACAGGTCCCGTGCGGGTGTGACGGAGCCGTGCCGGCACCGAGGTCACCGACACGGGACGACAGAGGCAGAGTGCCGGTGACGAACGCATGGGACTGCGCCTACTCTGGTGGTGAAGGTCGACAGACCTTGCTCGGGCAGTGGGGCACACGACTCGCCCTCTCGGGCGGCCGCCGGCCAGCTCAGGAGGGAAGTTCGCAGATGACGCTCTCGAGCGGACTTCGCGGCGGTCATGCCGTTTCGGATGTCTCCGAGTGAGCCCCGTCGCGGCAGACGGTCGGCTCGCCTGGCTGTGCAAGACCGCCGTGGGCAACACCGGCGTCAGTGCCTGTGGCGTGACCCTGACGACCCACGGAGGCCAAGCCATCACAGCCCATGCCACCGACGAGCGGGCGCGCCTGGTCGAGGACCTGCAGCACACCCTGGGCGAGGGCCCGGCCGTGGCCGCCTCGGCCTCGGGCGCCGCGGTCCTGGTGCCCGACCTGGCCGACGTGAACAGTCCGGCACTGCAGCGGTGGCCGACCTTCGCCAAGGAGGCGGTCGGGGTCGGGGTCCATGCCGCCTTCGCGTTCCCGCTCCTGCTGGGCACGTCGTGCGTCGGAGCCCTCGGCCTGTACCGGACCGAGCCCGGTCCGCTGAGCTCCAGCGAGGTCAGCGAGGGAGTGCTCAGCGCCGGGACGGTGGCACTGACGCTGGCCGAGGGGTTGGACGGGCTCCCACAACCGACCGGCCTGGACCCGATGACCGTGCACCAGGCCGCGGGGATGGTGATGGTGCAGCTCGACGTACCGATCGACCAGGCACTGCTCCGCATGCGCGCGATCGCGTACGCCGAGGGGCAGACCGTGGATGAGCTGGCCGACGCCATCGTGGGGCGACGCCGACGACTTTCGAAGGAGGAGACATGACACCCGAGAAGAGCCTGCAGCGGCAGGCCCTGCTGGCTCAGCGCTTCGTGCGCCTGGCGGACACCCTCGTCGACGACTTCGACGTGGTCGAGGTGCTCGACGACCTGATGGGCACGTGCCTGGACCTGCTCGACGTGGACCAGGCAGGACTGTTGCTCACCGACCCCCAGGGCAACCTGCAACGACTGGCCTCGTCGAGCGAGGAGGCCCGCCTGCTGGAGCTGCTGCAGGTGCAGACCCGAGAGGGGCCGTGCTTCGAGGCGGTCCAGTCAGGTCAGACCATCATCGTGGACCGTATCGGTGACACGCATGACCGGTGGCCCACGTTTGCCCCGCGTGCGGTGGCCGACGGGTTCCGCTCGGTCTACGCGTTCCCGATGCGCCTGCGCGACGCCACGGTCGGCGGCCTGAACCTGTTCGGCACCGAGGAGGACACCCTCGACGAGGAGGACCGCGTGATCGCCAAGGCGTTGGCAGACATCGCCACGATCGGGATCCTCCAGCAGCGCTCGGTCACCCGCAGCTCGTTGCTGGCCGAGAACCTCCAGCACGCCCTGAACACCCGCGTGGTGGTGGAGCAGGCCAAGGGGGTGCTCGCCGAGCGGGGCAACCTGCCGATGGAGGAGACCTTCGCGCGGCTGCGTGCCTATGCCCGCAGCCACAACCTCAAGCTCAGCGACGTCGCCCACGCGGTCGTCCACCCACCCCAGATCGCCGACGCCGTGCTGGCCGGCAGGGCTCCGCAACGCGGCCGAGCCTGAGCCTCGCGGCAGGATTCCAGATCCCGCACCTCCCTCTGGCGGACAGGACGGCGGCGGCGTAGCCTCCTCGCACCGGGTCCTGCGGCCCGGACCGGCCCGAGAGGGCCAGCAGCCCGGACCCCGCTGCGCATCGATCAGACCAGCCATCGTGGGGGCCGCCGTGCACAGACACCGTTCGTGCTCCGAGCCTCTTCACCGTGCTGCCGTTGTCCTCCCCGCCCGCCGCGAACGCGGGCGCGGGCCCTAAGCCCGGGGGTGCCCGGGACGAGTGCACGCTCCGCCAGTGGTGCGCCTTGCCCCGGGTTGTTCGTGGACCCCCGGCCCCGGGGGGATCTCGGGCGGGCCACACATCCCTCCAGATCGGTGTGTCCCGCCCGAGTTGGGCCCTCAGGGCTGTACGAGGATCCTGACCGGGCTGCCGTCGCGCTCCTTGAGGATCCGGATGCCCTCGGCGACGTCCTCGAGGGCCACGATCCCGCTGATCGACCGGCTCAGGTCGAGTCGTCCGGTCGAGACCAGCCGCGCGAGCACACCGACGTCCTCGACGTTGTAGCCGAGGTGGCCGCGGACCTGCTTGCGGCTGAGGTTGAACAGCACGCTCATGCCGAGCGACCACTCCTCGTCGCTCATCCCGACCCCGACGAGACGCCCACGTGAGCCGAGGCTGGCCAGCGCCTGGTCGAAGGTCACCTTCAGGCCGACCGCGTCGAACGCGACGTCGAGCATCCGGCCGCCGGTGACCTCGGCGACCTTGGCAGCGAGATCCGGGTCGCGGGAGTCGAGGGCGAGGTCGGCCCCGAGCTCGAGGGACCGCGCACGGACGGTCTCGTCGAGGTCGATCGCGACGATCGGAGTCGCCCCGACCAGACGGGCCAGCTGGACGATGTGCGTGCCCACGCCGCCGCATCCCCAGATCCCGGCCGACTCCCCGACACGGAGCTCGGCGGTGTGCACGACCGCGCCGTACGGCGTGGAGACGGCGTCGGCGAGGATCGCGGCGTGCTCCAGCGAGACGTTGTCCGGGATCAGCGTCAGCCCACCGGCCTGGGCCAGCGTGTACTCCGCCCACGCGCCGTCGTACGCGAACGCCATCAGGGCGAGGTTCGTGCAGCTGCTGAAGTCGGACCGCAGGCAGAACTGGCACTCCTCGCAGGGGCGTCCCGCGGCCGGCACCACCCGATCGCCGACGGACCAACCGGTGACGTCGGGACCGAGTGCCGCAATCGTTCCGGACGCCTCGTGGCCCTGGGTGATCACGGCAGGGCCCATCGCGGGGAAGGTGCCGTCGAGCAGGCTGAGGTCGGAGTGGCAGATGCCGCAGAAGGCCACCTCGACCAGGACCTCACCGGGCCCGGGCGTGGGCACGGGGACGTCGGTGACCTCGAACGTGAGGGTGGTGGTGTCGAGCCGCTGGGCTCGCATCGTGCGCTCGGTCATCGGCCTTCACGCCGCCAGGCCGGGAGGAGATGGGTGATCGCCAGGAACGCGAAGATCAAGGTGTTCACGGCGACGAAGGTCGCCAGCGCGTCGAACCAGCCGGTCGTCAGCACCGTGGCCGGTAGCAGGATGCCGTAGACCACCACCAGGCAGGCACCCACCCGTTCCGTGGGGACGTAGTTCCAGCCCGCCTTCTGGTGGGTGAGGATGTGCACCAGGGACACGACGAAGCAGACCTGGAGGAAGACGACGTAGCCGAGCTCCACGAAGACCGGCGCGGCCACCGCCCTGGCTCTCCAGCCCGCGGCCCAGACAGTCACCAGTCTCTCCACGAGGAAGATCAGGCCGATCGCCATCCAGAACCACGAGGTCTGGAACTCGTCCGCGGCCAGCAGCGAGATCAGGGTGAGCAGGAGGAAGGAGCTCAGGGCGATCACGCCGTAGGCCAGGGTGACCTGCTGGGCCCAGTAGCGGGCGGTGGCACGGGTCAGGCCGTAGGCTCCGATGTTCTCCAGCGCGCCACGGTGCCACCGCAGTCGCTGCCTCCACAGGGCCTTCCAGCTCGGCATGATCTCGGTGGTCACGCGGCACGCCTGCGGAGAGGTCATCTTGGCACCGAGCGTCCTCAGGGCGAAGGTGAGCTCGTTGTCCTCGGTCATCGCCTGGGTGTCGTAGACGTGTCCGGGTGTGCCGGGGACGTACTCGCCACGGGCGTCCGCCACCGCGGACAGCGCGTAGGCCCGCACGAGCGACGCGGTGCCGGTCAGGACGAACACCCGGCCGGCCTTCCGGGCCACGAGCCGCTGGTAGCGCGTGTACTCGTTTCGTTGGAACTGGCCGACGAGGCCGTGGCCGGGATCTCCGTAGAACAGCCCACCGACGGCCATCAGCGACGGATCGGCCTCCAGCCGACCCAGACCGACCTCGAGGAACTCCCGCGAGATCTCGGAGTCGGCGTCCATGACCAGGATCACGTCACTCTCGCCGGCGTCGGGCAGGACCCGGCTCAGCTGCTGGTTCAGGGCTCCCGCCTTCTTCTCCTGGTTCCCGACCGTCTCGACGACCTCCACGCCGTGGTCTCGCGCCACCTGCGCGGTGCCGTCGGTGCAGTTGTCCGCGATGACGATCACCCGCTCGGGGGCTCGGGTCTGCTGCTGGAGCGATGCGAGCGCCCGTCCCAGGATCAGCTCCTCGTCGTGCGCGGGGATGAGCACCGTGCAGCGCAAGGACTGTTTCGCGGCGGCCGTGGTCGGCAACGCCGTCGCCGGCCACTCCGGGGGCGGCATCAACGGGAGCGCAGCCACGGTCGCGATGTCGCCGTGACCGACCCGCACGAGGGCGTGCTGCTGTGCGGGCGAGGGGCCGGTCCGGGGAAAGAACCCGCATCGCGGCTGCGGTCTGCAGGGCGGCCAGACCCACGTAGCTGGCCACCGCCGCTGCAACACCGGCCATCGTGATGGAGAGCCGGACCTCGGGCACGCCCAACGGCAGCTTCGCCACCGTCATCGACGAGCCACCCTGCTGGGTCACGACGAGCCACAGCGCGACCGCGAGGAAGCCGAGGGCGACGAGAGCCAAGCCGGTGGCGGACCACCCCAGCTGCGCCGCCCTGCGTCGCCAGCTGAACTCTGTCTCGCCGCTCACGCAACCTCCCGGTCGTGGTCGTCCGTCAGGCGACGGCTCGGCGAGGCCCGGGCTGCGTCACTGACCCCGACAGTCTGGTACGGACTGACGGGCTGTCAAGGAGGGCGAGGCGACGTCATGTTGCCTTCAGGTTGGCCTCATACGTTGCGCGTCATGGACCACACACTCGCCGTCGACGCCACCGGCGTGACCAAGGCCTTCGGGTCCGTTCTGGCAGTGGACAACGTCTCCGTACAGGTGGACGCCGGCGAGGTCTACGGCGTCCTCGGACCCAACGGCGCCGGGAAGACCACGTTCCTGCGGATGCTGTTCGGGCTGATCCGCCCCGATGCCGGAACCATCCGCGTCTTCGGCAAGACCTGGGACCAGGCCGGGGTCGGCGTGCTGGACGGTGTCGCCGGCTTCATCGAGAGCCCCCGGTTCTACCCCTACCTGACAGGCCGAGCGAACCTGGAAGGTCTCGCCCTCCTCGACGGCGGCATCCGGGCCGGCCTGCTCGAGGAGGTCCTCGACATCGTCGACCTGACCGACCGCGCCGACCGCAAGGTCGGCGGCTACTCCTACGGCATGCGCCAGCGGCTCGGCGTCGCGGCCAGCCTCTTGCGTGAACCGAGGCTCCTGGTTCTCGATGAACCTGCGAACGGCCTGGACCCCGCCGGCATCCGCGACATGCGTGCCCTGGTCAAGCGGCTCGCCCACAGCGGGCTGACGGTGCTGCTGAGCTCCCACGACATGGGCGAGGTCGAGGAGATCTGCGACAACGTCACCATCCTCGACCAGGGTTCGGTGGCGTTCCACGGCACCATCACCCAGCTGCGCACGATGGCACCCGACCCCGGCTACCTGCTCGCGACCACCGACGACGCGCGCGCGCTCGCCCTCGCCGAAGACCACCCCACGGTGGAGGTGACCCGGGATCCCGAAGCCGCGCTGGTCGTGACGGGACCGCAGTCACTGGTCTCGGCCTACGTGGCCGCGCTCGTACGCGCGGACGTCGAGCTGCTCGGCTTCACCGCGACCCAGACCCCGCTGGAGGCCCTCTTCTTCATGCTCACCGACGAGACCAGACCCACCTCCGCGCACCGGTCCGCGCCGCTCGAGGAGGCCCTGCGATGACCGCCGTCCAGACACCACCGGCCGTCCGGGAAGACACCCTGCCGGTCGAGCGGCGCGCCGGCCTCGGCGCCGCCCTGCGCTTCGAGATCCGCAAGCTGCGTGCGCAGTACCGCGGATGGGCTGTCCTTGCCGGCGCCGTCCTCGCCCCCATCCCGATCGTGGTCATCATCCACGGCCAGTCGCGGCC
Source organism: uncultured Actinomycetota bacterium (assembly GCA_963842565.1). Classification (GTDB taxonomy): domain Bacteria; phylum Actinomycetota; class Actinomycetes; order Propionibacteriales; family Nocardioidaceae; genus Marmoricola. Next base: position 144,875 of record CAWJGX010000022.1, read on the forward strand.
CCCCAAGGACACGCTGTTCGGCCGCTTCGCCACCGACAACGGGTACGCCCTGACCCTGCTCGTCCTCGGGTTCGCGACCCAGTGGGTGCTGCCGCTGCTGACAGCCATCGTCGCCGGTGACATCTTCGCCAGCGAGGACCAGCACGGCACCTGGAAGACCATCCTGACCCGGTCGACGAGCCGGGCACGGATCTTCTGGGCCAAGACGGCCACCGCGTGTGGCTTCGCGGTGCTGGTGCTCACGCTGCTCGCCACCTCCACCATCGTCTCGAGCATGCTCATCGTCGGCCAGCAGCCGCTGATCGGGCTCTCGGGCCAGGTGATCGGTGCCGGTACGGCGCTGCACCTCGTCATCGCGAGCTGGGCGACCACGTTGGCCCCGACGATCGGGTTCACCTGTCTGGCCATCGTGCTCTCGGTGTGGTTCCGCAACCCTGCGGTCGGCATCGCCGCCCCCGTGGTGCTGGGCATGGCGATGGCACTCGTCGGCGGTCTCGGCGGCATCGAGGTCATCCGCTCGCTGCTGCTCACCACCGGGTTCGAGGCCTGGCACGGCCTGCTCACCCAACCCCGGTTCACCGGACCCCTCGTCGAAGGACTGCTGGTCAGCCTCGGCTGGAGCGTCGTCTCGCTCGGCGCCGCGTTCGCGATCGTCCGCCGACGCGACATCACTGGAGGCTGAAAGCCATGCGTCGCACCATCCTCATCGTCCTTGTTGCACTGGTCGCCATCGTCGGGCTCGCGTCGGCCGTCACAGCCGGCGGGAGCACCAGCACCGTCACCCGCGCCCGCCTCGAGAAGGCACTGCCCGTCGTGTTCGCGAACACCTACGTCGACCAGGCCCACATCCTGGGTCGCAACGTCACCGCAGCGTCCCTGCACGCCAAGGCGATGTGCGACAAGCACGGACCCGACGTCGCCGACAACGGTCCCGGCGGTGACTGGAACTGCCTGATGAGCTGGACCGACCCCCAGGTCCCGATGCCGCCCGAGGGCTACGGGAAGTTCGAGCTCAACGTGCACAGCAACGACTGCTTCACCGCCAGCGGACCGTCCAAGCTGACCGGGTTCCTGACCATCACCGACAAGCACGGCAAGGACGTCACCAACCCGCTCTTCGAGTTCGACGGTTGCTTCGACCCGAACAGCGACAACATCGCCACCGGGGTCTTCTACCCCTCGCTCTTCGCCGTCACCAGCCCGAACCTGACCCCGGACGGACACGGCCGGACCAGCGTGAAGGCCACCTGCGGGACCGGGGCCCAAGGGTGTGCCGGAACGGTGGTCGCGACCGCGGGCAAGGTCGACCTCGGCACGATGCCGTTCAAGCTCAAGGAGGAGGCCACCGGCACGCTGCGGCTCCCCAAGCCACTCCCGGCAGGCGCCAAGGAAGTCACGTTCACGGTCCTGCCGACCACCGGCGCCGGCCCCCCAGCGCCTGTGGCCGTCCCGGTCCAACGCCCCTGACAGTCGCGAGGGTGCGCAGCCACACAGTGGCTGCGCACCATTGCCTACGCTTGGCGGCATCTGGGTCGCACAGCACACCCCGGCCCGACAGGACCCATGAACTCACCCGCTACTGAGCCGTTGCCACGGACACGACCCTCCACGCCAGCCGCCTGGACGCCGTGGCGGACCGTGGTCGCGTTCGGGACGGTCAGCCTCGCCGGCGACATGGTCTACGAGGGCATGCGCTCGATAGCCGGGCCGTTCCTCGGGTCCCTGGGAGCATCTGCCCTGATCGTCGGACTCATCACCGGCGCCGGCGAAGCCATCGCGCTGGTCCTGCGTCTGTTCTCCGGGGCGCTCGCCGACCGCACCGGCCGCTACTGGTCGCTGACCATCCTCGGGTACGCGATGACCGCCGTCTGCGTGCCTCTGCTGGCCGTGACGCCCTTCGTCGGCAGCCTGGGGCTCGCCCTGGCCGCGACCCTCATCCTTCTCGAGCGCGCTGGCAAGGCCATCCGGAGCCCGTCGAAGTCGGCGCTGCTCGCCCGCGTCGCGGTCGCGGTCGGCCGCGGGCGCGGGTTCGCCGTGCACAAGGCGCTGGACCAGGTCGGCGCGTTCGCCGGCCCGCTCCTGGTCGCTGCGGTCATCGCCATCACCGGCCTCGACTGGCCGGCCTTCGCCGTGCTCGCGGTCCCCGGGGCTGCGTGCATGCTGTTGCTGTTCACCCTGAAGCGCCACACCGACGGCGGGTTGACCGAGGGCCACGGCACGGTCACGCCGGTGAGCACCAGCGTCGAACCCCGGGCACTCCCGGCCCGGTTCTACGCCTTCGCCACCTCGTGCGCCCTCGGCACCCTGGGGCTGATGACGTTCGGCGTCATCTCCTTCCACCTCGTGGAAGCCGGTCTGGTCACCACCGCGGTGGTCCCGCTGATCTACGCCGCCGCGATGGGGACCGAAGCCGTCGCCGCCCTGATGACCGGGTTCGCCTACGACCGCTGGGGCGCAGCCGTCCTGTACACGCTGCCGCTCACCATCGTCGCGATCCCGGCACTCGACGCTGGCCAACACGATCACCGTGGTTCTCGCGGGCGTGCTGCTGTGGGGAGCCGTGACCGGCATCCAGGACTCCACGGTCAAGGCGCTCGTGGCCGACCTGGTCCCCCAAGCTCGCCTCGCCACCGCGTACGGCGTCTTCGCCGCGTTCCAGGGAGTCGCTGCTCTGGTCGGCGGAGTTCTGGCCGGTGGCCTGTACACCGAGCACCGCACTCTGCTCATCACCCTCGTCGCCGCTCTCCAGGTCTTCTCTGCTCTCCTGCTGGTCGTGACGCTCCGGCGACGCGGCCAGCACCTGCCGGGGTGACGGGCCCGTGTTCAGGTTTCCGTCACCTGCCACGGCCTAGCCTCCAGCGCGTGAACCGACGATCAGCAGCTCACCGCCCACCTACGCTGTCGCCATGCACGTAGTCGTGGTCGATGACGAGCCACGCATGGTCGAGCTCATCACCGGCTACCTCGGGGAGAACGACGTCCGCGCCACCGGCGCCCACGACGGGACCAGTGGCCTGTTCGCCGCCCGTCAGGCTGACGTCGACGCGGTCGTGCTCGACCTGATGCTGCCCGGGATGAGCGGCACCGAGGTGTGCAAGCAGCTCCGTCGCGAGGGCAACGACGTGCCGATCCTGATGTTGACCGCGCGTGGTGCCGTGGCCGAGCGGGTCGCCGGGCTCGAAGCGGGTGCCGATGACTACCTGGTCAAGCCGTTCGCCCTCGAGGAGCTGCACGCACGCCTGCGTGCCATCCGGCGCCGACGCGAGCCCGAGGACGACCGACTGGTCGTCGGCGACGTCGTGCTCGACGAGGGCGACCGCCGGGTCTGGGTCGCTGGAGAGCAGCTGTCCCTGTCGCGGCGGGAGTTCGACATGCTCCTCTCCTTGATGTCGAGCCAGGGACGCGTGGTGACCCGGACACGGCTGTACGACGACGTGTGGGACTTCGAGGTCGACATCTCGAGCAACACCCTCGACGTACACATGTCCCGGCTGCGACGTGCACTCGCGGGTTCCGCATCGGTCACCATCCAGACCCTGCGTGGCGTGGGCTACCGCCTCGAGCAACAGCAGCGATGAGCCTCTGGCGTCGCCTGTTCGGTGACCGGCCCATCGTCACCCGGCTCGTCGTGGCCGTCGCGGCCACCATGACGGTGGTCCTGCTCGTGGCCGGCGCGTTCGTGTTCTGGCGCGTCGAGTTCGCCCTGAACCGCCAGCTCAACCAGGACCTGAACGCCTACCACGCGGTGGTCACCCGCGACCTGGCCACGGGCGACACCCCGCCGGCCGACACTCCTGGTCAGAGCTACCAGGTCTACGACCGCCGCGGCCGCATCATCGGCGGCGACGCGGCGACGCGGCTGGTCGACGTTGCGACCGTCGCGCAGGCCACTGCCGGCACCGTCACCCGTCAGGACGTCGGCAGCATGATCCCGCCGTCGGACCACCCCTACCGCGTCATCACCTCCCCGGTGAGGACCGCTCGGGGCCAGGTGGTCGTGGCGTCGGCGATCTCCCGACACAAGCACGACGAAGCCTTGCGTGAGCTTCTCCTCCAACTGGTGATCGCGGACCTGGCCACCCTGATCGCGGCGTCCCTGGTCGGCTATGGCGTCGCCCGTGCAGCGCTCCGACCCGTGGAGCGATACCGGGTTGCCGCCGAGAGGGCGGGTGACGCTCCGGTGCTGCCGGTCGACCCGAACAGGGACGACGAGATCACCCGCCTGGGACACACGTTGAACGCCCTGCTCGCGCGGATCAGTGCGTCGAACGAGCGCGAGCGACAGTTCCTCGCCGACACCTCACACGAGCTCCGCTCCCCGCTCTCGCTGATGCGCACCGAGCTCGAGATGCAGCTCCTCCGACCGCGACCACCGGAAGAGACCAGGGAGGCCCTGGAGTCCCTCCAGGACCAGGTCGAGCGACTCATCGCCCTGTCCAACGCGCTGCTCGACCTCGAGGAGGTGCGCGCCGGCGATGCACTGTCGGGCGAGCAGGTCGACCTCACCGAGCTGATCGCCGACCTCGCGGAGCGGTACCAGCCGAAGGCCGCGGCTCGCGGCCGCCGCATCGAGACGACTCGAACCACGGCTGCCGCCGAGACCACGACCGGCGGCGTGCACTTGGAGGGCCACCAGCACTGGCTCGACGTCGCGCTGCGCAACCTGGTCTCCAACGCGCTGCGCTACGGCCAGGGCACCATCACGATCAGCACCACCCCGAGAGACGGGCGAGTCCAGCTGAGCGTGAGCGACGAGGGCGACGGCTTTCCCCCCGAGTTCGTCGGCAGGGCCTTCGACCGGTTCACCAGGGCGGAGTCGAGTCGCAGCACCCGCGGCACCGGCCTGGGACTCTCGTTGGTGCAGGCCGTCGCCGAGGCCCACGGCGGAACGGCCACCATCACCGACAGCCGCGTCACCCTCGACCTTCCCCTCGTGCAGTCCTCGACCTGAGTCGGACTATTACCACCCACAACACCCGCCACTGGAGGTCGAACGGGCCTCGAGGGTTTACAACGCAGACGCCGAGGACTACATCTAGGGGAGGGACTCGAGAGGGAGGGTGCATGCGACGGGTACGCCGCGGGTTCGCCGCAGCAGCGGCACTCATGACCGCCTCAGCACTGCTCGCCGCGTGCGGCTCCGGTTCCGGTTCGGCCGACGTCCTCACCTGGTACATCAACCCCGATGCCGGGGGCCAGGCCAAGGTGGCGGAGAACTGCAGCACCGACGCCTACAAGATAGATGTCCAGGTCCTGCCTCAGAGTTCGACCGAGCAGCGCATCCAGGTCTCGCGGCGGCTGGCGGCGGAGGACCCCGAGATCGACATCATGAGCATCGACCCGCCGTTTACGGCGGAGTTCGCGAACGCCGGCTTCCTGGCCGCGATCCCCAAGACCCTCCAGGACAAGCTCAAGACGCAGTCCTTCAAGGGCGCCGTGGACGCCGCCACCTGGAACGACCAGGTGGTCGTCGCGCCGTTCTGGTCCAACACCCAGGTGCTCTGGTACCGCAAGTCATTCGTCCAGAAGGCCGGGATCGACATGAGCCGGCCGGTCACGTGGGACCAGATCATCGACGCCGCGGCGAAGAACGACGGCAAGGTCGCCGTCCAGGCAAACAAGTTCGAGGGCTACGCGGTGTGGATCAACGCGCTGATCACCGGTGCGGGCGGCGCGATCGCGACCAACACCGACAAGGGCGTCAACCTCACCCTCGAGGTCGACTCGCCCGCAGGTGAGACCGCGGCGAAGATCATCGAGAAGCTTGCCGGCTCGAAGGCCGCGCCGGCCGACCTGTCGGTCTCCAACGAAGGCACATCGGGCGGCACGTTCGGCGGTCCCCAGGGCGCGTTCATGGTCAACTGGACCTACATCTGGACCAACTACGACGCCACCCAGCCCGAGGTGAAGAAGGACCTCGGCTTCACCCGATACCCGCAGTCCACCCAGAGCGAGGCGTCCCGACCTCCGTACGGCGGCATCGGCGTCGGTGTGAGCGCGTACTCCCGCCACAAGGACGAGGCGATGAAGGCGATCGAGTGCATCACCTCGCCCGACAACCAGGGCGTGAACGCCGACCTCACCGGCAACATGCCCGCCAGCGCCGCCGGTTACAAATACCCGGCCCTGGCCAAGAAATACCCCCAGCCGCTGCTCGCCCTGTTCCAGGAGAGCCTCAATACAGCGGCGCCGCGCACGGTCACGCCGTACTGGGCCGACATCTCCGGGGCCCTGCAGAGCAGCTGGCACCCGCCGGACGGGGTCGACAGCAAGACGCCGCCGGACTCACAGCAGTTCATCGAGGACGTGCTGCACGGAAGGAGCCTGCTGTGAGCACCGTGAGCACCACCTCGGCGTCCAGGGCGAGCGAGCAACCGCCGCCCAAGAAGAAGCGCAGCGACCGGGCGCGCGCCGAGAACCGGCTCGGCCAACGCCTGGTCGCACCGGCCGTCATCGTGATGCTGGCCGTCACGGCGTGGCCCATGATCCAGGCCCTCTACCTCTCGTTGTTCCGCTACCGGCTGACGTCCCCCGACGACAAGGAGTTCGTCGGCCTCGGCAACTACGGGACGGTGCTCACGGACAGCCTGTTCTGGCAGGACACGTGGAACACCGTGCTGATCATGGTGATCACCGTCAGCGTCGAGCTGGTCATCGGCTTCGCCTTCGCGATGGTGATGCACCGCATCCTGTTCGCGCGCGGCATCGTCCGCACGGCGATCCTGATCCCCTACGGCATCGTCACCGTGGTCGCGGCGTACGCCTGGCAGTTCGCGTTCAGCCTCAACAACGGCTGGGTGAACTCGTGGTTCGACTGGTTGCCCTGGCTCACCGCGGACACGAACTGGTTCGGCAGCCACTGGCCCGCGATGTTCGCGATCATGATCTCGGAGATCTGGAAGACCACGCCGTTCATGGCACTGCTCCTGCTGGCGGGACTGGCTCAGATCTCGGAGGACATGGTCGAGGCCGCGAAGGTCGACGGCGCCACCTGGTGGCAGCGGCTCTGGAAGGTGATCCTGCCGAACATGAGGGCCGCGATCATGGTCGCGGTGCTCTTCAGGGCGCTCGACGCGTTCCGCATCTTCGACGCCATCTACGTCATGACGAAGGGAGCACAGGACACCGAGTCCTCGTCGTTCCTGACCTACCGACAGGTGATCGAGCAGATGCAGCTCGGTCTCGGGTCGGCGCTCTCGGTGCTGCTCTTCATCTCCGTGCTCTTGCTGGCATTCCTGATCGTCAGGCTCTTCAAGGTCGACCTGGCGCAGGCGCGAGGTGAGGGCTGATGAACACCGAGACACGCACCAGGATCGGCACCTGGGTGGGCTTCCTGCTCATCCTCGTGTGGTGCCTGTTGCCGATCGCCTGGATCATCTCGCTGTCCTTCAAGGGGCCGACGGAGACGGCCGCGGGCAGCCCGCAGTTCCTGCCCAAGGAGCCGACGCTCAAGAACTACTCCGACATCTTCAACAACCCCGACTTCAAGGACTCGCTGATCAACTCGATGGGCATCGCGGCGATCTCGACGACCCTGTCCGTGATCCTGGCGACCCTCGCGGCGTACGCGATCGCCCGCCTCGACTTCAAGGGGAAGAAGCTCGTGCTGTCGATCGCGCTGGCGATCGCGATGTTCCCGGTGGTCGCGCTGGTGGGGCCCTTGTTCGACCTGTGGCGGACGCTTGGGCTGTTCAACACGTGGCCGGGCCTGATCATCCCGTACATGTCGTTCACGTTGCCGCTGGCGATCTGGACGCTGTCGGCGTTCTTCCGGGAGATCCCCTGGGAGATGGAGCAGGCCGCCCAGGTGGATGGCGCCACCTCGTGGCAGGCGTTCCGCAAGGTGATCGTCCCGTTGGCGGCCCCGGGCGTCTTCACCGCCGCGATCCTGACGTTCTTCTTCGCCTGGAACGAGTTCGTGCTCGCGCTCTCCCTGACGTCGACCACGGCGTCCCGCACGGTCCCGGCGCAGCTGTCCTACTTCGTCGGTCCTGACCCGTTCAACCCGCCGTACGGACAGCTGGCCACCGCCTCGGTGATCGTCACCGTCCCGATCATCATCATCGTCCTGCTGTTCCAGCGAAGGATCGTCGCCGGGCTCACGTCCGGCGCTGTGAAGGGGTGACCCATGGCTGCCATCGACATGAAGAACATCGTGAAGAAGTACGGCGACGGGTTCGCGGCGGTGAACGACGTCAGCATCGACGTGCAGGACGGCGAGTTCATGATCCTCGTCGGACCGTCCGGCTGCGGGAAGTCGACCCTGCTGCGGATGATCGTGGGCCTGGAGGACATCACCTCGGGCGAGATGATGATCGGCGACAAGCTGGTCAACGACCTGGCGCCGCGGGACCGCAACCTCGCGATGGTGTTCCAGAACTACGCCCTCTACCCGCACCTGTCCGTCTACGAGAACATCGCCTTCCCACTCAGGCTGGCGAAGGCGTCCGAGGAAGAGATCGACAAGAAGGTCCGCGACGCGTCGAAGACCCTGGAGCTCGACGAGCACCTCGAGCGCAAGCCGGGCAACCTCTCCGGTGGTCAGCGTCAGCGCGTCGCGATGGGGCGCGCGATCGTCCGCGAGGCCGACGCGTTCCTCTTCGACGAGCCGCTCTCGAACCTCGACGCGAAGCTCCGCGGCCAGATGCGCACCGAGATCACCCGGCTGCAGAAGCGGCTCGGCGTCACCACGGTCTACGTCACCCACGACCAGACCGAGGCGATGACGCTGGGCGACCGGGTCGCGGTGCTCAAGCGCGGCATTCTGCAGCAGCTCGCGACGCCGCGTGAGCTCTACGAGAACCCCGGCAACCTCTTCGTTGCGGGCTTCATCGGCTCACCGCCGATGAACTTCCTGCCCGCCACCGTCGAGGGCAACTCGGTCAAGCTGCCGTTCGGGACGGTGCAGCTGCCGCCGGAGCGTGCGGAGAAGGCCGTCGGCAAGGGTTTGCTGCTGGCCGGCATCCGGCCCGAGCACTTCGAGGACGCGTCGGTGCGCACCGACAAGGGCTCCGGTTCGACCTTCCGTGCGCAGATCGACGTCGTCGAGTGGCTGGGCAACGAGACCTACGCCTACATCCCGTTCGAGGCGGCGCCCGAGGTGGATGAGTCCCGGCGCCAGCTCGAGCGCGACCTGGACGGGGAGTCGGTGCGCACCCAGCTCGTCGTGTCCCTCGACGGCGCCAGCCGGATCCGGGAGGGCGAGGAGGCCGAGATCTGGGTCGACGGCACGAAGATCCACCTCTTCGACCCGGAGTCCGGCGAGAACCTCACCGTCGACCTCGACCACGCCGGCCGCGTACCCCACCTGGGATAGGGGAAACGGGGACTAACCCGTCCGTCGCCTCCTGGTCGCAGTACCTCTCTCCGACGTCCTGCTGCCCACACGCCGGATCGGTGACGATCAGGAAGGCTTGGCGTACGCCGCCACGCCCGTGTCGAGAATGACGCAGGCCTCGTCACCCACGGTCCAGGCGTCGTGTCCCGGCTCCAGGACCACGACGTCGCCGGGCCCCACCTCGAGCTCGTTCCCGTCGTCGAACTTGACGGTCATCTGCCCGGACAGACAGATGCCGGTGTGTCTCGTCTGACACGAGTCCGTGCCGGCGATCGGCTTGACGTCGTTCGACCAACGCCACCCGGGCTCGAAGACACCTCGGCCCAGCGTGAAGTCGCCCAGCGTGATGACGTCCATGTGGCCGTGTGCCTTGAAGGGACGGGTCTCGTGGGGTTTGTCGATGTTGTGTGTTTCGGATGCGGTCATGACTCCTCCTTGGTCGGGGCGCGCGCGACGGCGCGTCAAGGGATCCTTCGATGAGAGACCCGAAGTGATCACCCTGGCAAGGGAATGCGCGAAACCGAGCGATGATGGCTAGCCCGGTGCCGACCTGGTGGGTGAGTGGTCGTGCGGGTCAGTGAGAGGGAGCGGGGTGCTGGCGCAACCGAGGAGATGACCTCAACACCTCGTCCACGCGCCCTGACTCAGGAGTCGGACGCGGTCGACACGCCTTCACGTGACCCTGCACTGAGAATCCGACCAGGACATGGGTAACTAGCGCGGGGTACCCGAATCCAGCAGAGCGGGCCAGATCTCAGGCGCTCACCTGAGGCTGGTCGCCTGCAGGCTCGACGGCCTGGACCTTGGCGAGCACTCGCCGTATCACCAGGTGGGTGTCCGCCTCGTCATGGCCGAACGCAAGGAGGTATGCCCTCAGCGCGTGACGAGTCATCTCGAGTTCCTCGTCGGTGAGATGGACGGTGTTCATGACATCGATTCTACGTCGAGACGCTCGAGCCGGCGGGCGTCTCAGGTCGGGCCGCAGTCCAGGCGACCGTCATCGGTGTCGCACGGAAACGAGGACGAAGGACTCGTTGCCGCCGGACATGTCCTTCTCGCGGACGATGCCGAGGCCGGACGCGTAGAGCTTGAGGGAGAGCACCCTCTTCTCGAGCCGGGTCCATTCGAAGCTGCGCACCAGGTGATGAAGGGTGCCGTAGGGCACGGTGGTGGAGGCGTTGCGCTGCACGATCCAGGCCTGGTCCTCGGCATGGCCGCGGAAGAGCTCCTGACGGTACGCATCGGTGGGTCGGGGGTTCGCGGGCATGATCTTGCCGGCGACGGCGCCCTCGACTCCGGCCTGCCAGGATCCCTCCCTGCTCTCGATGTGGCCGTGCTCGTCGTAGGTCGCTGTCGCCTCGCCGAAGTACCAGACGTTGCCGTCGTTGTCGGGGGCGTACCAGTCGCGGGTCTTCTCCGCCAGGCTGCCGTCACCGCGGCGGAGGATGTCGCTCACCACGGTGGTGGTGACGCCCTGGATGCGCTTGGTCCGATGTGTGACGACGACGCGCTCGCGGTACCGGTCACCGTCTTCTGTCCCGCGGTAGCGGGACACGGTGCCCGGCTCGAGGGGGAAGTACGGGTTCTGCTGCGGCTTGTCGAACTGGCTGCGGTTCACGGTCGCTCTCGGCGCGGACGGAGAGGCGGCGCTGGTCGACGCGAACACCGCGGAGACCCCACCCGCGGTGGCGACGGCAGCAGCGAGGGTGGCGAGCGTGGTGACCTTCATGGCGTTCTCCTCTGCTGGGTTGCTCCCAGAGTGCGCGGTCCTCGCTGAAGCCACCCTGAACACACACAGAAGTCCGCGGCGGCCGTGTCAGGTGCCCGTTGAACTCACCGCCGGGGCGATCGAGCTCACCAGACACGCAGGCGTGCGGGCGTTGCGTCCGGGAGCTCGGCGACCGGTCCGATCGGGTACTCGTTCCGACCGTCCTTGCGATGACCGAGGAGGTCCACGTCGATGGCCACCGGCGTGCCGTCGGGCTCCTCGAACTCTGCCGAGACGAGTCGCACAGGGGGCAGGTCACGTCCGCTGGTCACGCCGACGCGCGCCGTCAGCAGGGCCGCGGGCAGGTCCAGCTCGACGTACACCTCATCGGCGGTGTCCTCGACGGTGAGGCTCGTCATGGCCTGGGCATCGGCGACGACCGCGTCGACCTCGCCCGCGCGTGGCGTGGCACCCCCGGCATAGGCATTGCTGCGCACGTAGGCGGGCTGCTTCACTCCGTGGAACCGCCGGTGGTCCATGGTTCTCGGCCCCAGCCGCGACCGGTATTCCTCGTCCGAGCCGGGGAACTCGTCGTACGCCGACGTGCCGAACCCGGACGTCTCGTGGTGGGAGGTGCCCGGGAGATAGGCGTCGTCGAGGTTCCCGCCCAGGAACAGGTTGCCGACCCATCGGTCGTCGCCACCGGCGATGACCGAGAAGCCGGCGACCTGGGTGCTGTGGGGCAGGTGGTACGGCGTCGCCCGGTCCATCACCGGTTCCAGTCGCACGGTGCCGGCGATCAGGTTGTTGACGTAGGCGCCGCCCCCGCTGACGACTTCGAGCGCGGCGGCAGACCCGAAGAGGTTGTGGTCGACCACGTAGGGCCCGTGCGACACCTCGACGAACAGGTCACGGTTGTTGCGGTAGAGCAGGTTGCGTGAGATCCGGGTGCCCTGCGTCTGCCAGTCCAGCCAGATGCCCAACGAGCAGTCGTGGATGCGGTTGTGGCGAATCTGCGTGTCGACCGCGGCGTGCAGCTTGATGCCGCCGATCTCGTGCCCGAAGAACTCGCGCTTGAGCCCGATGCGATGGATGTGGTTGTCCTCGATGGTCGAGAACACACACCCCAGGTGACCGACGATCCCGGTCTGGCCACAGTCGAAGATCGTGTTGCCACGGACGACGTGAGACCCGATGTGCTCCTGGTCCCACCCGATGTGCCGAGCGGCGAACACCGACTCGATCTGGTACTGGTAGCCGGGCTTGTCGCCCCGCTCCGTGGAGTGGTTGTGGCCGGTCGATGCCTCCTTGCCCAAGGAGATGCCCGAGCACTTGGAGTCGTGGATGACGTTGTCCTCGATGATCCAGCCCTTGGCCCAGTTCGGCCCGACGAGTCCCGGCTGGTCCGCCGTCGGGGGCGCCCACGGCGTCGCGGCCTGCGCCATCTCGAACCCCCGGACCGTGATCCAGTCCAGGTGGTTCTTCTCCGGGTAGAACACCGAGCGACGTACGTTGATCTCGACCAGCTCGACGTTCGGGTCCGCACCCTGGAAGTTCGCCCAGAGCGTCGTCGTCTGCTCACCCACCTCCGCGAACCACACGAACACCGTCTGGTCCGGTTCATGGGTGGGCACCACCCGCTGCGTCCAGACGTCCACGTGCTGCTCGCGCCGCGACGGGCCGGAGACCTCGTCCCGGGAGGCAGCTTCGTAGAACGAGTGCCCATTGAGATAGACGTCCCCGAGGTGCTTCTTCAAGGCCCCCGGCTCGTAGACAGCCCAGTCACCATCGAGCAGCTCGGCGAACGGGTTGAAGTCCCCGAACAGCGCGTTCGGCACCTCGACCCTCCAGACGTCACCGCCTTCGGACTCCCACCCGGTCACCCGCTCGGAGCCCTTGATGACCACGTGCTCGCCCGGCGCAGCCGTGTAGGTGATGCGTCGTTGATCGCTCAGACCTCCCCGTGCCGGCTTCACCCACTCGCGGTACTCACCGGCATGCACCACCACCGTGTCCCCGGGGCTGGCGATCTGGGCAGCGCGGTTGATGGTCTGCAGGGGTGCCTCCTGCGTGCCATCGGCGGTGTCGAAGCCAAGCGGTGAGACGTGAATGTTGATCGACATGGAACGGAACCATCCTTCGTACGTGCGCAGGGGTTGGTGTCGGCAGGCGGTGCTTGTGTCCGCCGTGCCATGGTCCTCTCTGGATGGAGCGCCTCCAAGACCCGGACCTCACGCATCGGGTTGCTCCTCAGCGCGTCGTGGCACACCGCCATGGGGTTATGGTCGGTCATGGGCGAGGCGCTGGCGGCTGGTGACGTCGCCGACGTCACGGAGGCTCGGAAGTTGTTCCCCGCGACTGACACGGTGGCGTACTTCAACACGGCGGCGGTCGGGTTGGCCAGTAGCGCCGTGGCTGCGGCCTATCACGACTACGTCGACGAATGGACCGAACTCGGGCTGGACTGGGTTCGTGGGGAGGCCGCGGCCGAGAGCGCACGAGTCTCCGTGGCCTCGTTGCTGGGCGCGGACGCTTCGGACGTCGCCCTCATTGCGTCGGTGTCCGCCGCAGCGGGTCTGGTCGCGGCGCAGTTCGGGCCGGGCCGCGCCGGGCAGAACGTTGTCATCGGTGAGCGCGAGTACAGCTCGAACCACTTCCCGTGGCGCCTGCTGGCCGGCAAGGGCTACGAGGTGCGCCAAGTGCCGTTCCGCAACGGGGGGCTCGAACCCGACGATGTGGCCAGGCGTGTCGACGACCGAACCCAGCTGGTGGCCTTCAGTGCGGTCCAGCCGGCCACGGGTCACCGTTCCGACATCCCGGCCCTCAGTTCCATTGCCCGCGACGTGGGTGCGTTGGTGTTCGTGGACGGGTCCCAGATCGTGGGGGCGTCGCCGATCGCCGAGGATCTCCGCCTCGTCGACGTACTCGCGACCGCTGATCACAAGTTCCTGATGAACGCGGGGCGCGGTCTGGGTTACTGCTATCTGTCTGCCAGGGCCCAAGATCGATTCGTTCCGATGAATGCCGGTTGGAAGGCGGGGGCTGTCCCGGTCGAGAGCTTCTTCGGTCCGACGATGGAGTTGTCGACGACCGCCTCGCGGTTCGACAACTCGATCAGCTGGATGGCCGCGGTCGGGAACGAGGCATCCCTGTGCGCCTTCGACACCTTCGGGGCGGAGGCCATCTATCGCCGCAACCGAGAGCTGTCCGACTTGCTCCGGGTCGCCTTGACCGAGGTCGGATGGCGACCGGTCGACCTCCCCGAGGCCAACCACAGCACCATCGTGTCCGTACCCCTGCGGGACGCCGATCCGGGATCACTCCTCACCGAGCTGAGGCAGCGTGGCGTGATCTGTTCGGCTCGGGACGGCAACCTTCGCCTGGCCGTGCACTTCTACAACCACGAAGACGACATCGACCGCGTTGCACAGGCGCTCAGCGACCGCTGAACCGCATCACCGGATCTCGTCATGCCGGTGTGGCTCAGCAGCCACTGTCGGTGGAACCACCGCCGCCCGACCACGCCCCGGGTCAGGCGCGCGGTCGAGGTCAACCGCAAGCCAACGCCTGTACGACGTCGCCGGGTTGTGCCCGGCCCATCAGGATCTGTGGACGATTCCCGTATTTTCCGACGAGTTGCAACAGTGATTGACAGAGCGCGTTGCGCAGCGCGTGACCGGGCGCCTCCCCCAGCTCGACGCGCAAGATACCTGCGCCGATGGCGTACTGGCGCTGAGCTGCGCGATCGTCTCCCACAAGTCGGTAGAGCTCGACCAGCAGAGCGTGGCTGTCCTCGTCGAGCCGCGTCAGGGCGCTGAGTCGCACGGCGTGGCCAATTGCAGTCTCGTAGGCACCCTGCCTGACTGCAGTCAGCGCAGCCTCCCGCAAGACCTGGACGGTGGCTACAGCCACACGCCGCCGGGCGGCCAGGAGCCAGGACTCGAAGTCGAACGCGTCCTGGACGGTCAATCCCTCGAGCAGTTCAGAGCCCAATCCCGGCGCGCGGATCGCTTCTTGGCTCGGGCCCGCGAGCACAAGGGAAACGTCAACGATCACGCTCGGGCTGAGCTGGAGTCTGACAGGGTCACCTGCGATCACGGCGTCACCGCCGAGCGCGCGGCGCACCTCTGACAGGCACCACCGAAGCGCACGAAGCGGGTCATCGGCCCCTTCGAACAACAGCGATGCCAGCTCCCGTCGGGTGGGTGCTCGCTCGCACATCAGGAGATAGGCAAGCAGTGCCCAGCTCTTGCGGCTGCGCATCGAATAGCCCGGCCGCCGTGCCTCGACGTTGGGGCGGCCCAGCAGGTTGACTCGACGGCCCACGGCTGTAGCAGGCCTCATGCCAGACCCTGACCGGCGACGCCGAGCGTGCGGTGCGGCCGGTACCCCGGAACATCCTCGATGCGATGCCACACGGGGAGACCGCGTTCGCGGGCGATCGCGACGTCCAGGTCAGCGCCGGTAGAGGCACCGGGGAGGCGTAGCACCGCATCGCAGTGCGCGAGGAGTCGCTGCGCGATCGGGTACGTCACCTGCTGGGCCAGCGGGTCCATGTTCATCTCCTCGGCTGCAACCCCGTGATCTCGATGACTCGATTCCAGTCCTAAGGCGGTCTGCAGACATCGGGGGATGCCGTAGACCTGGGTCCCAGGCGCCTCATATCTCGAAACCACTGAGATCACGCCCCCGCGGCTGAGCTCGCGAAGCCGCGGATCCACATCCTCATCGTCAGCAGTACCCGATCGGTAGGGTCCCGCGATCAGGATGAGTAGTGGGTCGGGCATGCCGCTACACTAGGCACAACACGTAATAATGCGCAAGAACATGGAGGAGTGTGGAATGCTGCCGGCGCAACGACGCGACCTTCTGATGGACCGCCTTCAACGGGACGGGCGACTGGTCGCCAAGGACGTGGCCAGCGAGCTAGGGGTCACTGAAGACAGCATTCGCAGAGACCTGCGCGAGCTCGCAGCGGCCGGGTTGTGCCAACGGGTCTACGGCGGCGCCCTGCCAGTCTCGCCGGCGGTCGTCGACTACGCAGCGCGCACCGCGGTGGCCATGGACAGCAAGCGGCGAGTGGCCGCCACCGCCGCGAGTCTCATCCAGCCAGGCAGCACCGTGCTGCTCGATGGCGGCACGACGACCTTGGCTGTCGCTCGAGCCCTGCCCCCTGACCTGGCGCTGACCGTGGTGACGCACAGCCCGACCATTGCGGCAGCGCTGGTCGACCACCCCACGGTCGAGGTGTACGTACTCGGAGGCAAGCTGTTCAAGCACTCCGCCGTGACCTGCGGCGCAGCTGCGAGCGAAGCCGCGCAACTGGTCCAGGCCGACCTGTTCCTCCTTGGCGTCACCGGAGTCCACCCCCAAGCCGGGCTCACCACCGGCGACCCGGACGAGGCAGCCATGAAGCGCACCCTTGCTGGCCGAGCGGCCGACACCTACGTCTTGGCAAGCCGTGAGAAGGTCGGCGCCGCCTCACCCTTCTCGGTGCTGCCACTGGCCGACATCACTGGCATCATCACCGACGCGCCGCACAACCATCCCGCACTGACTCAGCTCCGCCGGGCAGGAGTCCAGATCCTTGACGCGACTGTCTAGCGAGGCCTCGCGCGACACCATCCCTGCAGAGCCGGTGAGACCCCGAGGCTGACCCGGGACTGCGAACGCGCGTCGCTGGCACCGCGCGTTGCTGAAGGTCCCGCTCGGGCTGAAGCAACGGCGGTCAGACGCGCTTTCACGACTGGCAAGTCCGGCTCCTGTCGTTTGTCGGGCCTGATGCGAGGACGTGCCTGCCCACACGACGGGACTGCTCTCCAGTCTTGCGACCTCGTGCCTCACGTCACCACGACTGCCGTCAAACGCTGCGTCACACGCTGCGTCACACGGCGGCCGTCGAGCCTCGCAGGGTCGACGAACGTCAGGACCGATCGCGGCCCCGACTCGACCACAGCAGATTCGAGGAGATTGCGATGTCACATCCCTACCTGGCTCTCGCGTACGCGTCCGAGCGCCAGCAAGCACTGCTCGCCGAGGCAAGCGCTCGACGAAGGGCGCGAGAGGGACGGGCAGCGGAGCCGTCCCGGATGTACCGGCTCGCCCACGCGGTGCGGCGGCTCATCCACTGGGACTCGAACGGCGTGCCCGGTGAACGCCGATTGAGAGGACGACCGGCACAACTACGCGCGAACCCTCCCGGATGCAGTGTCGGAGGCGGCACACGATGAGCAGGGTGACCTTGGAGCAGGCCGTGCAGCTCCGGCCGATCCGTCCATCCGACGCCGGGGAGCTGCTCGCCATCTTCAATGGCATGAGCAACCAATCGCGCTGGTTACGGTTCCTCGCTGCGAAGCCGCGGCTGCTGCCGCGCGAACTTCGCTACTTCACCGAGGTGGACCACCACGACCACGAAGCCATCATCGCCCTCAGCCTGCGGGATGAGCGCGGCCTCGGAGTCGCTCGCTTCGTCCGGCTCCCCGACGATCCTGCGTGCGCCGATGTCGCGGTCGCGGTCGTCGACGCCTGGCACGGACGCGGCCTCGGGCGGGCACTCTTGTCCCAGTTGGTCGAGCGGGCTCGCGAGGAGGGAGTCCACCGCTTCGCCGCCTCGGTCAGCGCAGAGAACACCGCCATGACTGGCCTGCTCAAGGGCGCCTCGCTCGTACGTCGACCTGTGCGGGAGTTCGGCACGATCGAGTACGAGATCGATATCTCGACCTCGGCGGCATGGGCGGCCTAGGCGGAGGCGTCCTGACCCTCGGACCATCACGGCTGGTGCACCGTAGGGCCGGCCTGGGCGAACAGGTCGACCAGCTCGGATCGGCCGGAGATGCCGAGCTTCGCGAACGCATGTGTCAGATGAGTCTCCACAGTTCGCCTGGTGACGTACAACCGTTGGGCGATCTCACGATTGCTCTGGCCGGTCGCAGCGAGGTCGGCTACCTGACGCTCGGCGGGAGTGAGCGAGTCGATGCCGGTGACAGCGCTCCGGCGCGGACGGGCGCCGCACGCGCCGAGCTCGGAGCGAGCCCGAAGGGCGAGGCGAAGCATTCCGCCGCGCTCCGCGAGTTCAAGCCCCTGCCGTAGCGGGTCGCGGGCGGCCGAGCGCCGGTTGATCCGGCGCAGCACGGAACCGAGATCGACCAGGGCCCTGGTGTGCTCCAGTCGCGCCGGACTCGGGTCGAGCAGACCCACGGCCTGCTCCAGCAGCCCCACCGCGTCCGCGGGCTCGGCAGTGTGAGCGAGCGCCCGCAGTCCGGCTCCGCGAGGTTCGGGCAAGCCGGTGCGCTCTGCAAGCGCAAGCTGCTCCAGGGCCAGATTGCGCGCCGAACCTGAGTCGCCGAGCGCGACGAGCGCCTCACAGTCGTCGACGCGCCAGCTTGCGACCCCGGGGTGGTGAACCCTGAGTCGGCGCCACCAGTCGGCGGCAAGGAGCAGGTCGGCGTGGGCTTCGTCGTACCGGCGCTGGGCCAGCCGGAGGTGCGCCCGCCGTTCGAGCAACATCGTGCTGGAGACACAGGCCGGCGGAGGATCGCCCAGCCGATGGCCGGCGTCGAGCGCCGCCTCGGCCGCGTCCAACTCGTTCATCTCCGTGAGCGCCTCGACCAGAGGAAAGAGCGACCACACAAGCGCGGCCGGGGGGCTGTTGCCCTGCTTGAAGTCGAAGGACAGCTGTGCGTCGGCGCGGGCTTCGTGGACCCTGCCAAGGTGCAGCAGCGCGATGGCCCGCATGAAGCTGCCGTGGGCCAGGGCGATCAGCCATCCTTGGGGGCGGGCCACCTCGACCAGCCCGTCACACAGCCGACGGGCGGTGTCCAGCTCGCCGTTGGCGATCAGCAGGAACTTCGCGGTCGTACTCACCAGTGACTCGGCGTTGCGCGGTGGGGTCACCGCCTCGAGGGCGGGCAGCAGCAGATGGTTCACCTCGCTGGCGGGACAGCACTCGTTGAGCAGCGCCCAGGCGGCGATCACCTGCCAAAGCACGTCATCTTCGAACTCCCCGTGCCTGCGTGCCAGGTCGAGACCCTCCTCGACGGTGTCCGCGGTGAGCAGCATGCTGCACGCCATCTCCAGCTCGAGCGAGCCACGTAGCTGTGCGCCCGGGTCGACCGTTTGGCCCAGCCCCAGTCGGCAGAGCTCGATGGCACGGTCGAAGTGTCCGGCCATCCCGAGCGCACGACTCCCGGACAGGGCGATCCGCACGCGCTGCTCCGGCGTGGCGGCAAGTTCCACCGCGTCTGCGAGGAGGGCTGCAGCACCGGGCCGCACCTGTGCGGCCAGGCAGAGGCCGAGCTCGCTGTGCAGGTCCGCGGTGAGCGCACGGCTGTCGGGTGGCTCGAGCAGCGCACGCCGCAGGAAGACCGCGGCGCTCTCGGGCGCTCCTCGCCGATTTGCCCTCTCCGCCGCGACTCGCAGAGTCGAGACCGTATGCGGCTCGCCGGCCGGCTCAGCGTGCAGCAGGTGTAGCCCGACGGTCTCCACGTCAACCAGTTCGGCGGTCAGCACCCTGGCGGCGCGCCGGTGCAGGAGGGAGCGCTCACCGTCCGGAAGCCCGAGGTAGAGCGCGTTCGCCACCAGAGGGTGGGTCAGTGCGAACCCGTCATCGGCTCGTCCGACGAGGCCGCTGGCCACCATCCCGTCGGCCAGGTGGTGAGCATGGACGAGGTCGAGACCGGCGACCTCCGCGGCTTGGCGCAGCAGCGCGCCGCGACCGAGGACCGCGAAGGCACGGGCCAGACCGGAGGTGCCCGCGGGCAGCCGCGCGAGCTGGATCTCCACACTCCGGCCCACCTGCTCCGGGCCGAACGCGGTGAGCCTCGCTGCCACCTCGGAGGACGGCTCGAATCCCTCGGCGATCACCTGGTCGACGAGGGCGCCGAGGAGGAACGGGTTGCCGGCGCTGGCGGCGTGACAAGCAGCGACGAATGCCGGATCAGCGCCAGGAAGCCGCTCGGTCACCAGTGTCTCCACCGCGTCCGGACCCAGCGGTCTCGGGTGCAGCGGTGGCTCCGGTGCCGCGGCCATCAGGTCGGCCAACGTCGCAGGGTCCGTCGCCGGCTCCCCTGAGCGCACCGCGCACAGCACCCCCAGGCGCAGGTCGGCCAGGTGACCGCTCAGCTGGGCCAGCCAGCGCAACGACGGCCCATCCGCCCAGTGCACGTCGTCGACCACCAGCAGCGTGGGTGCGTCCTCGGCCAGTCCGTAGGCGAGCCAGCTCAGCCCGTACGAGGCAGCGTGCACCGCATCGCCGGTGGGCGTGGGGGCGAAGGGATCAGGGTCCAGCACCCGCTGCGCGAGCGCCGCCGCGCCGACACCGAAGTGTTCCCACTCCGGACCAGCAGCGGTCGGGCCGAAGAGCTGGCGCAGGACGCCCCAGCCGGCCGTCCGTTCCAGCGGTCCGGCCCCAGGCACTCAGCACGCGCACGCCCGCGCCACTCGCGGACTGGGCGACGGCGCGTAGCAAGCTCGACTTGCCGACACCCGCGGGCCCCTGGACGACGATCACGCGGCCCGCTCCGGCACGGATCTGCTGGAGCTGCCGCTCGAGCGCGGCCAGTTCGGAACTGCGCTGCAACAGGCCACCGCGCATCTGCTCAGTCTGGGCCAGTGTGCCGACGGTGTCCATGACGTGTTGAAACCTCGTGGTCCCGACCACGACGCGCGACTCTCCGGCTTCGACGAAGGTCGTTGTGAACGGACCGCAACCTAGACCTGGAGGCATGATGACCATCGAAACCGGGGCCGGCTCGACGTACGTGCTCGGCACTACCCATCGAGAGTACGAGCGGGTGCGGCGGCAGGCGGAGGTGTGGCAGCGCGCCACCGAGCGGGTGCTGGACCGGGTAGATCCAGCCCCGGGCTCGCGTTGTCTGGACGCCGGCTGTGGACCCGGGGTGACGATGCGTCAGCTGGCCCAGAGGGTCGGTCCGCAGGGACGCGTCGTGGGTATCGACATCGACGAGGGCTTGGGCGCGGACAGCGTCGCGCGGCTGCGCGACGAAGGCCACCGACAATGCGAGTTCCGTGCCCACGACCTGCGTGGCGACACCACAATCCCGGGTGCTCCTTACGACCTCGTGTACGCGCGACTGGTGCTCTTCCACCTCCCCGAGCGAGTCGCCGTGCTCGGCAGGCTCTGGGACGCCGTGGCCCCGGGCGGCCACCTGGTCGTGCAGGACTACGACCTCGCGGCCGTGGGGTCGGTGCCCCGGATGCCGATCGACGACCAGCTCGCCGGATTCATTGCGGGTGCCTTCACCGCGGCCGGCTGCGAGGTGCGGGCCGGGGCCCTGCTGCCCCGCCTGTTCGAGCAGGCAGGTGTAGGACTCCCGGACGCGACCGACGTCGCCGGCCGGTTGGACCGGCTCGTCGACGCCGCGCCGATGCTCGAGGGGGTCGTCCGCAGCCTCCTGCCGGCCGCGATCGGCCGAGGCCTCGTGACCGAGTCCGATGCACACGCTCTTCTCGCCCAACTGCACGACTCGGTCGCCGGAGATCCGAATCGCCCGCTCCTGTGGCCGCTGCTGCTCGGCGCCTGGAAGCGCAAGGGCTCCTGAACGGCTGAGGAGCCGCCGCCGCGTGTTCATCAGTGAGGAAACCGTCATCGTGCACGTGTCCAAAGCAGCTCCGCAAGACCGGCACCCGATCGCGTCGCGAGGTCGCAGCCCTCGCCCTCCGGCTCGGCTCGTGCCGCCAGCCGGGCGCCCACGACACTCATCCCGCTCGAGGAGGTACCAGTCATGCCGCAAGTCCAGAACGGCCGTTTCATGGCAGACGTGAGCTTGCTCGGGGACGAAGTGATCGTCTTCCTGATCGGAATGAGGAAGTCATGTTTTCTCGGCGAGAACCATGTGCTCGGCCATCGACCGGACTCTCTTCGCGACCGTGGCCTCTGACAGGTTGCGGCCGGTGAACAGCTGGTCGAATGTGTCGAAGCTGGTGAGCACCCAGAGCACGTCAGCCGCCTCGGTCACGCCGACGCCCTCCTGAAGATAGCCCTGGTCTTTCAGCCGTTGGGCCAGCGAGCGCATCGTGGGGGCTCGGCCATGCTCGAGAAGGACGATCGCCTCCGCAGCGTCCGGGTCCAGCAGCGACATCGAAAACAGTGCACGTCCGAGGTCACGTCCCCCGGCGTACAGGCGGACGCCTTCGCGAAGGCTCCCGAGCAGAGCCTCGCGCGCGTCGGGGTGCGACGCCGCAGTCACGAGCCGGTCGAAGCCCTGCCTGTCCAGGAAATCATGAGCAAGGGCGCGAAACAGCCCGGTGCGGGACTCGAACACGACATAGATCGTCGACCGCGCGACCCCTGCCTCCCGTGCGATCCGATCGACATTGATCCCCTGGGCGGGTTCCCGGCTGAGCAAGTCGGTCGCAGCGTCGAGGATCCGACGCCTCGTCACCTCTGCCGACGCTGCCCTGACCTGCTGCACGTACCGCCGTCCGTTCCCCGCCATGAGGGCAGCCTACACATTTGGCTTGACAGTCTGTCCGACACAGGTCACTCTGTTTGATGAAAGACAGTCTGTCCGATGAATTGGTCGGGCCATCAGGTTGAGGAGAGAAGAACATGCAGGAGAACGCCAACAGGGTCGAGGTGCACACCACGTCTGTCCTCGTCGTCGGTGCAGGCCCGGCGGGACTAGTCACGGCGATCGGACTGGCCAGGCAGGGTGTGCCGGTGATGCTGGTCGAGAGGCACGCCCAGATCTCGACGTTCCCCCGAGCGACCGCGGTCAGTCCGCGGTCGATGGAGATCATGCGCGAGTGGGGACTGGAGGGCCGAGTTCGCGAGCGCGAGTTCGACGCGCTGCCACTGGGACGGGTGGCGCCGACGCTCGTGTCGCCAGAAGGTATGACCGTCCCGCTCGGCTTCCCTTCCGAGGACGAGGCTCGGCGGGTCAGCCCGACGTCATATTCGGTGGTGGCCCAGGACGCGTTCGAGCCGGTGCTGCTCGAGCACCTGACCGGTCTCGGCGCCGACGTTCGCTTCGGCACGGAGATCGTGGCGATCCAGCAGGACGAAACCGGGGTGATGTCGACCCTGCGGGACTCGAGCGGCAGGCGGACGACTGTCCGGTCGCGCTTCCTGGTCGGTGCGGACGGCAGCCGAAGCACGGTCCGGTCGATGTTGGGCGTCGCGATGATGGGGCCGGATCATCTGGAGGATCTCGTCTCCGCGTTGTTCCGCGCCCCGCTCCGGTCCCACGTGGGCTCGGTGGTGCACGGGCTCAACATGATCCCGGGGCCGACGGGCCTGACAGTCATGTTGCCGACCAGCGACGACGACCGTTGGGTGCTCGCCCAGACCTGGGACCCACGCACCGAGCGCCTCGAGGACTTCACCAGTGACCGGGTGACTGCGATGATCCGGGCCGCCTCCGGGGTGTCGGACCTGCCGGTGGAGATCCTGAGCATCGGCGCGTTCTCGTTCGCTGCCCAGATCGCGGACCGCTACCGCGTGGGGAACGCGTTCCTGGTCGGGGACGCCGCTCATCGGATCACTCCGCGCGGCGGCACGGGCATGAACACCGCTATCCAGGACGCCCACAACCTCGCCTGGAAGCTCGGCTTCGTGCTCCGCGGCTGGGCGGCGGACAACCTGCTCGACACCTACGCCGAGGAGCGGCGGCCGGTAGGCCTGCGGAACGCGATGCGCTCCGAGCAGCCGACGAGCCCGGACCTGGACGCGCTCGCCATCGACATCGGTATCACCTACCAGAGTGGCGCCCTCGCCGACGACGGTTGCCCGGACGGGCCGGCTGAGGACAGCTGGCGTCCCACCGGACGCCCGGGCGCCAGACTGCCGCACGTGTGGCTGGCGCGGGACGGCGAGCGGGTCTCGACTCTGGACCTGCTCGGACCCGGAATCACCATATTCACGGGTCCGGACGGCGGATGCTGGCGGCGGGCCGCCGACGTGGTGGCGGCCGAGCTCGGCGTGACCGTGTCGGTCCGGATCGTTGGCGGCGAGCTGTTCCGCGACCCCGCACGGAAGTTCACCACGCTGTACGGGCTCGCGGCCGACGGCGCTGTCGTGGTCCGCCCCGACGGCCACATCGCCTGGCGGTCCCGATCCACGGATGGACTCGACCTCACCGACGAGCTACGAGCCGGAATCCGTGCGTCACTGGGCGTGCCTTCTGCCGCTGTCGTCGAGGAGCGCGGCGCTGCGTGAGGGCGCCGCGCCCCGGCCTCCTCATCTGACCCACAAACTTTGACGGCCGCCACGGAGAAGTTCGTGGACCAGGGGGTCAGGCAGCGTTTGCGCGGGCGGTGCCTGATGTGACGCCGGATGTGAGCTGGTCACGTTCCCGGTCGGACGCAGGTGATTCGGAGTAGGTTTGCCTTGGCGAGAGTGGCCGCGCCGACCGCCGAGGCGGAAGGAAAAGCTAGCTCTTCTCCAGTAAGCGAAGCCGTCTCCAGAGGTACGCCCTCCGGAGCGGTTTGGCGTCTCGGGCACCTCCTCGTTGTCGGAGCTGGCGGGCGCTCGGGTTGGGAAGATCTGACGACGCCGGTGCGGCGCCGGATCACGCGGTTGAGCCGCTCGTTTGGGTTGCTGATGCCCCCGGCAAGCCGATGTTCACGCTCGATGAAGCCCTCGGGGAGCGGGAGGCGGTCGGCTGAGAACATGAATCCCCGGGCCGGAGGGAGCATCGCGGGCCGCTGACCGTGCACAATGAGTCGGTGACGACCGCTGAAGGTCGCCCGTCGGCATCCGGGTCCGCCACGAGCGGCGACGCTGTGAGGGGCCACGTCGTTGCGCGCATCGTCACCATCGTGGTGGCGCTCTTCTGGGGCGTGGCGTTCTTCGGCGTCATCGACCTGATCACCGTCCCGATCCAGGACGAGACGTTCTACCAGCACTACCTGATCGAGACCGGGTGGGGCCTCCTCTACACGCTGCTGGTGATGGTCCCCCTGATCCTCTGGGCGGTCCGTCCGCAGTGGCGCGTCTTCCCCCAACAGGTGTTCGTGGTCGCAGCGGCGGTGCTGCTGACCGGGCTCCTCACCCCGGCCCCGAGGCAGGTACTCGTAGCCTTACTCCTCGCGCTCTCGGTAGTGCCGTCCGTGGTGGCGTCGCGGGCCCTGTGGCCGGTACGCGGGCTCTCCCTCCGCGGTGTCGACCGGACGCTGCTGGTCCTCGTCGCCCTGGCTGCAGTCGGGGCAGTGACCTACGCCGTGCAGATGATCGCGGCCGCGCGTGCAGGCAAGCCCGATGACGACACGTGGGGCCTGATGCACCTGCCGATGCAGGCAGGCTTCGGCCTCGCCCTGGCGGGAACAGCAGCGACCACGGTGCTCGCCGCCGGCGCCCACGCCGTGGGGTGGCGGCTGTCTACGCTGCCGACCGCTGTCTGCGCCGTCTGGTTCGGCGTGGTCAGCATCCTCTATCCCGACCACCTCGGGAGCGTGGGGCAGCCCGCAGGGGTCGCCGTGATCGTCTGGGGCGTCGCGTGGTCGGCCGTCGCCCTCAGCAGGAACCCTTGACGGCGCTCTCCAGCTCCCGTCCGAAGGTCATGGCGCCCCTCGCCCCTCGGACTTGGACCAACCGTGTTCTCTTGGCCGCTGGTCGATTTCCGATCCAGGCTGGCGGCCCGGTCCAGGTCCGCGGAAGACTCGACCCGTGCGCAAGGACAGAAGGCGAAGCGGGGCGCGGGTCGTCGCTGCGCTGGCCGCGGTGTTCTGGGGATTCCTCTGGTTCGGACTCATCGACCTGCTGGTGGTCCTCGAGCAGGACGAACGCTTCCATGAGCACTATCTGTTCGAGTCCGGGTGGGGCTTGCTCTACCTCGTCGTGGTCGCGGTACCCCTGGTGGTACTGGCAATGCGGCCCGGCGACCCGATCGCCTGTGCGCAGCTGGTCGTGGCCACTCTGGCCGTGCTCCTCGGTGCGCTGTGGGGTCTGGCATGGCCGCAGCTGTGGACCGGACTCGGCCTCGCGCTCACGGTGGCACTGCTGGCTTGGCTCGGCCGAGCGCGTCCGCTGCGGTGGCGTCGTCCGGATCCGGTCCTTGCCGTGCTCGCGGTCGTGGGGCTGCCACCAGCATTGATGTATGGCGCACCGCTGGCCCGCAACACCACCGAGGTGGAAGACATCACCAACGGCGTCTCGCACTACCCGATGCAAGCCTCGCTGGCGCTGGCAGTGGTCGCTCTGGTCGCTCTGGCCGCACTGACGCGCAGCCGTCTGCCCGCCTGGACGGCGGGGTTCTCGGCATGTTGGTTGGGCCTCGAGTCGGTTTTCTATCCGGGCCTGAAGGCCAGCCTCGGAGCGTCGGGTGGTGCACTCACGGCAGCATGGGGTGTGATCGTGATCGCGTACGTGGAAATCGCCCGCCGTCGGGCCCCGCGCACCGACCCAGCAGCCGCCGACCAGGGCTCATAGGCGTGTCTTTCGCTACAGCGTCTGGTGCTGGACGCACTCTCATGGCCGGTGAGCGGATGTTGCCACTAGCAGGTTCGCTCGGCCCACCCGAGGTCTCGAAGCTCAGGCTGACTTACCCGTCTATTCGTGACGCGGGCCGTCCTTGGTCCAAGCTGGGTCAGCCGCGCTCGATATCCGGCATTTCTGAGCGGTTGGATCGGCCGTTGGCTCAGAACGGGTCCTGGTGGAGGCTCTCAGGCGTCTTTCCCGGCTGCCGGTCAGTGGGTGTGGCTGACCAGTTCCTCGCGCTCCGTTCTGCCCGAGACGTCTACAGCAAGGACCGCCTGGCCGCTTCCCTCGGCGTAGAACTTGAGCTCGGACACCTCCGGTTCCATCGCAGAGACGCCAGCTCATGAGCGCGGTGGAGCGCGCAAGCGCGCCAACCCGTGGGACGCACCGAAGTTGCGGAGGACGTGTTCGATGGCTGGAGTGAGCAGCTCGTGGGTGGTGTCGCGGGACGCCTCGCCAGTGGCCATCGAGCGCGCTCCCGTGGTCTGATGGGGTGACCCAAGGGCTTAGATGATCTTTTGCTCGAAGTTCATGTATGTCGCAACCGGGCGCTTCATGTCCGGACGGAGATTCTCGTGGACGAACATCCAGATTCGGTACGGAATCCGAAGGACCGGGAGGATGCAACCCGTGCCCGGCTGGCAGATGAAAGAGATGCCCGCGCGGACAAACGGGACGCTGACCTGAATGTGCGGGAGGCTCTGGCTGAGGCGCACGAAGCCCACGCGTTGGATCGCGAAAAGGAGACCAGCGAGATCCTTTCGGCCGCGGACGAGCGGGACGACAGAGCCGAGACGCGAGACCGGGTGGCCGACCTTCGCGAGACCGCCGCTGGGCTCCATTCCTTCCTCCATGACAAGGAGTACGACGCGGCCCTGCGAGCGCGTCGAGCGGCAGCATTGGATCGCGCCGACTCCAAGACAGACCGAACGTCAGGTGCCTCGGACCGCGTCAAGCTCAGCGAACGCGCCTCAGAGGATCTTGACTCCGACTAGTGGCGAGCCCTGATCGGGGTCCCATGCCGGTGGCATCGACTCGGGCCACAGACGCCGATGGGGGTCGACCGGGTCAGACCTCGACCTGTGCCAGGCCGAGAATCTGTATGCGCCAGTCCTCGTAGCTTCCGGCTGGGTCGTGCTCATCGAGCGTGGGGAGTTCTGCGTGCGGATCCTTGGTGCCGGTGTGTGCGAAGTCCAGGATCTCCTCGTTGCTGCGCTCGCCGGTGATCACACGTACCCGTACTCGCTGGGGCGCCAGATCGGCACGAATGGCATGAGCAAGGACCCGCAGCATCATCAGCCGCGCAGTGTGGTCATCCGGAGCGGTCGTTTCTGCGGAGCGGTTGCCCCCCACGAGCAGCACCAGAGCCTCGTCTGCGAGCAGCGGCAGAATGCGCTCGGCAAGCGCGAATCGCTCCAGTAGCCCATCGCTGAGGAAGGAATGGACTCGCCGCACGACGGTCTCGCCTCGCGTCGGGACTGTGGTGCCGAGTTGCACGTAGCAATCGATTGCTCTCGATCCTGGTCCCAGGTCGGCGAGGCTCACCGGCTCCTGTCCAGCCTGCTCGAACTGTTTCGCGAGGAGCCCGACTCGATCCGGTGAACCGGTGATCAACACACGTGTCCGAGGCATCAGCGTCCCTTTCGTCGACGGGTTGGCGTCGCACCACCCCGGACCCCTAGCGCATCACATGTGCATGTTGGCCGGCAGGGCCATTGGTCCCTGCGACCCCGGCACTTTCGCTCTGCCGTTCGAACGTCGTCCCGTGCGACCGTGCGGGGAAGGGCGTCCGCCCTGGTGAACTCCTTCGGAGGCACAGCAATGAAGAGCACACTCTCCAGGCCGATCCAGTTGACGACTGCAGACCTCAGCGGTCGCATCGGTCAGCAGTTGGGCCTCAGCGACTGGCGCGTGATCGAGCAGGCAGATGCGAATGCGTTCGGGGTGACCACTCACGACCAGCAGTGGATCCACACCGACCCAGCACGTGCTGCGACCGGTCCTTTCGGGAGGACCATCGCTCACGGGTATCTGACCCTGTCACTGGCAACCTCGCTGGTCGACGAGGTCTTCACCGTCACCGACGCCCTGATGGTGGTCAATTACGGGGTGGACCGCGTCCGGTTCCCGGCACCCTTGCCGGTCGGCGCGAAGGTTCGTGCCCAGGTCAGCCTGGCCGCGTTACGCAACTTCTCCGGTGGGGTCCAGGCGACTCTTCACCTGGAGTACCAGGTCGCCGGCCAGGACAAGCCGTGCTGTGTGGCCGATGTCCTGCTGCGCTACTACACGACCTCCGAGCTGGCGAGAGCATGACGACGGGGGATACGGCGACCGGTATCCCATCGCTGCTGGGTGTCGCAGAAGGCTTCGATGAGGATCCCGACACTCCCGAGCTCGGCAAAGCGCTGGCGTGGACGATGGCCAGGTCCGCGGCCCATCCTGTTGACCTGGCGACGGCCACCCTGGCGTTCGCCGGGAGTTTGGCGAAGCTCGGGCCGGCCACGCTCGCGCGGATCTTCGGCATCAGCGACTCGGTGCTGTTGTCCGACCCTGGTGATCGGCGCTTTGCCGATGTCACCTGGCAGCAGAATCCTGCCTTCTTCGCCTTGCGGGCGACCTACCTCGCAGCCTGCACGTTCGGTGAGGACGTGCTCGAGGCCGGGTCGGGTGATCGTGTGAGGGACCCCAAGGCCCGCCTCGCGTACCGGTTCCTGGCCGACTCGCTCGCCCCGACGAACTTCCTGCTCACCAACCCGGCAGCCCTGCGACGCGCTGGCGAGACCGGCGGCCGCAGCGTCGTGTCGGGAGCCGCCAACTTCGTGGGCGACCTCATGTCCAACGGTGGCAGGCCTCGACAGGTGGACAACAGCTCGTTCGAGGTGGGCCGCAACCTGGCTGCTACGCCGGGCAAGGTGGTGTTCCGCAACGACTTGATGGAGCTGATCCAGTACGCGCCCCAGACCGAGCAGGTGCACGCCGTGCCGCTTCTTGCGATCCCGCCGTGGATCAACAAGTACTACGTGATGGACCTCGCGCCGGGACGCAGCTTTCTGGAGTGGGCGGTGCAGCACGAGCGGACCGTGTTCGTGATCAGCTATCGCAACGCCGACGCCACGATGCGTGACGTGTCGATGGACGACTACCTCGCCCGGGGTCCACGTGCCGCCATGGACGTGATCGGGGAGATCACCGGGGCCTCCACGGTCGACTTGGCCGGTCTGTGCATCGGGGGGGCCATGACGGCGATGACGGCGGCTTACCTGGCGCAGGAGAAGCCAGCGCGCGTCGGCTCACTCACCCTGCTCAACACCCTGCTGGACTATCGCGACCCGGGTGCTCTCGGGGCCTTCACCGACGAGCGGTCGGTGGCGCGGCTGGAGAAGCAGATGGCGCGCAGCGGTTTCCTTGACGGGGACACGATGGCCGGCACGTTCGATGCGCTACGACCCAACGAGCTCATCTTCAACTACGTCGTGTCCAACTGGCTTCTGGGCGAGGCCCCTCCGGCGTTCGACATCCTGTCGTGGAACACCGATAGCACCAGATTGCCCGCCAGGACGCACGGGTTCTACTTGCGCTCCCTCTACGTCAAGAACCTCCTGGCTCGTGGTGAGCTCGAGTTGGACGGGCGTCTGCTGAAGCTGGGCGAAGTCACGGGCGACTCCTACGTGGTCGGCGCCATCAACGACCACATCGTTCCGTGGACCGCGTCGTACGAGGCAACCCGTCTGCTCGGGGGTGACGTCCGCTACGTCTTGACCAGCGGTGGCCACATCGCCGGGATCGTCAACCCGCCGAGGCCCAAGTCCTGGTACGAGGTTGCGGAGGAGAACGCGGCCAAGGCGGCCGACTGGCGATCGTCCGCGACGAGACACGTCGGCAGCTGGTGGGAGGACTGGACGGGGTGGGCGGCGGGACGGGCAGGCTCTCTGGTGTCCCCGCCACCGATGGGCTCGGCCGGACACCCACCCTTGGGTGACGCGCCGGGGGAATACGTCCGCTCATGACCCGCGTCCGCACGCTGTGGATTCTCGGTGCGCACGGCGTTCCCCTGGGCCTGAAAGGGACCTTGTCCTCTATCTCGTGGGCAGCGTCCGTGCGAGCGTGACGACCACGAATGCAGCTGTCTCTGCTGCCAGTTCTCGATGGGTCCGGACCTCCAAGGTGTCGGACCATCCACCCCGTTCCTGCTCACGAAGCACCGGAGGTTTCACCATGTCCGCACATTCCTTCACCGCGCTGACCCCGCTGGCATTTCTCGAGCGTGCCTGCGATGTCTTTGCCGACAAGACAGCCGTCGCGTACGGCGAGCACCGGATGAGCTACAGCGAGTTCGGTGACGAGGCGACGCGCCTGGCCCGAGCGCTGCAGGCCTCCGGGGTTGAGCGTGGCGATCGGGTCGCCTACATGGTGCCGAACATCCCGGAGATGCTGGTGGCCAACTTCGGGGTGCCGCTCGCCGGAGCGGTTCTGGTAGCCATCAACACCAGGCTCTCGCCCGAAGAGGTCCAGTACGTGTGCGACCACTCCGGCGCAACGATCCTCGTGGCGGACACCGAGTACCTGCCGGCTCTGGCTCCTGTGCTCGACAGCATGCGGACCGTCCGGGAAGTCATCGCGGTCAACGACCTGCTCGGTCCGGTCGCGCACCAACCCGCGGACCCGGCACTCACGGCTTATGACGACTTCATGAAGCGCGGTGCAGGTGGACCATTGCCGTGGACGGTCGAGGACGAGTCGAGCCTGATCTCGATCAACTACAGCTCCGGTACGACGGGGCAGCCAAAGGGCGCGATGTACACGCACCGCGGGGCGTACCTCAATGCGCTGGGTGAGGTCATCCACCAGCGCTTCGACCCGGAGAGCGTCTACCTGTGGACGTTGCCGATGTTCCACTGCAACGGATGGTGCACGCCCTGGGCGGTCACCGGGATCGGCGCGACGCACGTGTGTCTGCGGGCCGTTCGCCCGGACGTGATCTGGCGGCTGCTCGACGAGGAA
The DNA here is from genome assembly GCA_963842565.1 of uncultured Actinomycetota bacterium. Taxonomy (GTDB): domain Bacteria; phylum Actinomycetota; class Actinomycetes; order Propionibacteriales; family Nocardioidaceae; genus Marmoricola. Next base: position 176,357 of record CAWJGX010000022.1, read on the forward strand.
GGCGTCACCCATCTCGATGGTGCTCCCACCGTGCTGACGATGATCGCCGAGGCACCGGAGGCCCACCCTCTGCATCGGGAGCTGGTTGCGACGGTCGCGGGCGCCGCCCCCAGCCCCACGGTGATTGCCAAGATGCGCGAGCTCGGTGCGCGCATCGTCCACGTCTACGGCATGACCGAGCTCTACGGCCCTTACACGCTGAACGAATGGCAGGCTGGCTGGGCCGCCTTGCCACCAGCCGATCAGGCACGCCGACAGGCGCGGCAGGGCGTCGCGATGATCCAGGCCGACCCGGTGCGTGTGGTGGACCAGGAGATGAATGACGTCCCCCGCGACGGCCGCACCATGGGCGAGATCGTGATGCGTGGCAACAACGTGATGGCGGGCTACTTCAACGACCCCGAGGGCACCGAGCAGGCGTTCCGAGGTGGCTGGCTGCACTCGGGGGACCTCGGCGTACAACACTCCGATGGCTACGTCGAGCTCCGGGACCGGGCCAAGGACATCATCATCTCCGGCGGCGAGAACATCTCCACCGTCGAGATCGAGCACGCCATCGAGTCGCATGACGGCGGTGCTCGAGGCAGCCGTCATCGGCATCCCCGACGACAAGTGGGGGGAGCGACCCAAGGCCTTCGTCCTGCGCCGTTCTGGGGCCGAGGTCGACGAGGCGGAGCTGGTGGCCTACCTCCAGCTCCACATCGCGAGGTACAAGGTCCCGCGCACGGTCGAGTTCGTCGATCACCTCCCACGCACATCCACAGGCAAGATCCAGAAGTTCGAGCTCCGCGAAAAGGAATGGGCCGGCCACACCAGCCGGATCCAGGGATGAAGGCACACCATGTTGGCTGATGAAACATACGACGAGACCAAGCTCGCGACGGCACAGATCGGCCGGTCCTTGGGGACCGACTACTTCGGTCTTCGCGACGAGCTGACCGAGGCCGAGTTGGGCTACCTGGCGCGGACCCGGGAGTTCGTCGACAACGAGGTGCTGCCTGTCATCAACGACTATTGGGAGCGCGCCGAGTTCCCATGGGAGCTCATCAAGAAGATGGGTGCGCTTGACATCGTCGGCGACGGCATCGTCGGCTATGGATGCCCCGAGATGAGCCCGGTGGCCGCCGGACTGATCAACATGGAGCTGAACCGAGGCGACGGCAGCCTGGGTACCTTCCAGGCCGTCCAGGCAGGGTTGGCCATGCGCTCCATCTGGATGCTCGGTTCCGAGGAGCAGAAGCAGCGTTGGCTACCGGGCATGGCCCGGCTCGACCTGCTCGGCGCATTCGCGCTGACCGAGGCCGCCCACGGCTCGGACGCCGTCGCCCTGGAGACGACGGCGACACCGGAGCCGGACGGATACCGCCTGGACGGGGAGAAGCGCTGGATCGGCAACGGCACGATCGCTGACGTGATCGTCGTCTGGGCGCGCGATACCTCGGATGGTCAGGTCAAGGGTTTCCTGGTGGAGAAGAACGCACCCGGATATTCCGCAACACTCATCGAGGGCAAGGGTTCTGTCCGTGCCGTATGGCAGGCCGACATCGAGCTCATCGGCGTACACGTACCGACGGCGAACGTGCTACCCGGCGCGCGGACGTTCAAGGACGCCGTGCGGGTGCTGGCCTCGACGAGGATCGCGGTGGCATGGGGTGCGCTGGGTCACGCGGTCGGGGCCTACGAGGCGGCGCTGAGCTACGCCAAGCAACGCATGCAGTTCGGCAAACCGCTGGTGAGCTTCCAGATGGTCCAGGACCAGTTGGTGAAGATGCTCGCCGAGGTCACCGCGATGCAGCTGTACTGCCTCCGTGTGAGCCGGCTCGAGGAGCAGGGCAAGCTCACCGACACCATCGCCGCGTTGGCCAAGATGAACAACACCCTCAAGGCACGCCAGGTCATCGCCGACGCGCGCGACCTGCTCGGCGGCAACGGCATCCTGCTCGAGTATCACGTGATCCGCCACATGACCGACATCGAGGCGATCTACACCTACGAGGGCACCGAGCACATCCAGACCCTGATGGTCGGGCGCGACATCACGGGAGTGGGTGCGTTCTCCTGAGGCTACTTCCACCATCAGCGCAAGTTGCCCCACCCACCCGAAGACAACCGACCCGCTGGGTCGAAGCAAACGCACATCAGCTGAGGAGATCACCATGACATCCACCATCGAACCCGTCCTGCACGCAGACACCGCGGCGCACAGGAGTTGGGTAGCCGACACCCAGTCCGAGGCGGACCTGCTTCCCCCCGCCTACGCTGGCGTTCCGATCGCGGACCCGGCCCCCCTCGGGCTGGCAGCTTTCGCCGGGACGACGTTCGTGCTCAGCCTGTTCAACGCCGGGCTGGTCGGCAATGCCGAGCTGGTTGCGGTGGTGCTGCCGCTCGCACTGCTGTATGGCGGGCTGGCCCAGCTCCTGGCGGGCATGTGGGAGTTCCGCAACGACAACACGTTCGGAGCGGTGGCCTTCACTTCCTATGGCGCGTTCTGGATCTCCTACTTCTTCTACGCTCGCTTCGTCGCGGGTTCTCTTCCGCCTGCCGATGCCCATACCGCGACCGGCATCTTCTTGTTGATGTGGACCATCTTCACCGCCTACATGACGCTGGCTGCCCTCAAGACCAACGGCGTGCTGGTGGCTGTCTTCGGCAGCGTCCTGGTGACCTTCGCCCTGCTTACCGTTGGTGAGTTCGTCGAGAGCACCTTCCTCCTGCACACCGCTGGCTACCTGGGTCTCGTGGCTGCCGCGTGTGCCTGGTACGGCTCTGCGGCCGGCGTCGTGAACCCGACCTGGCGCAGGACTGTTCTCCCCGTCTTCCCGGTCAAGCACAGCTGATGTTCTGGGCCGAGCAGAGCTACGCTGGCGGCATGCCCGACGCGGAATCTCCCCAGCTCATGCTCGGTCGGATCATCCGCACACAGCGTGAGCTCGCCGAGCTCCCGATGCGTCAGCTGGCGGCCACGGTGGGCATCTCGAATCCCTATCTCTCGCAGATCGAGCGTGGTCTCCGGGCACCTTCCGAGGCGGTGCTGAACGCGATCGCCGAGTCACTGCAGACCTCCGTCGATCGCCTGTACGACGATGCCGGGTTCGTCGAGGCGGATCCACAGGACGACGCCGACGGCCCGGGTGACCTCCAGGCAGACATCGAGGCAGCGTCCGAGCTCACGAGCGCGCAGCGCAAGGCGCTGGTCGAGATCTACCGCGGGTTCGTCGACGCCAATACCGTGCGTCGAGCCCGCGGAGAGCACCAGGGCGACTGAGTCCGGACACCGTCAGCCGGAGGGCGTGGCGAGCTCCTCGAAGAGTGGCTTCCACTGGTGGCGCAATGATTCTCGACCCATGAACAGACCGAGGTGGCCGCCCGCCGCCAGGCGCCGCCTGATCTGGTCCGGCGGCGTGCCGACGTGGTCGGCAAGCGCGTACACCTGGGCTGGAGGAGTGATGTGGTCGGTCTCGCCTGCGAGCAGGTGGATCAGGGCAGGTGATGTCACCCAGATCAACGGTGCGATCACCCACGCGCAGGGTGCCGGCGACCAGCTCGTTGTTCTGGAACAGGTGCTCGACGATCCACAGGTAGAAGGTGCCGGGAATCGCCTGAGTGTGCTTGAACCAGTCCTCGAAGACCCGGTATCGGACTGACGTGGGCGGGATCGTCGATGTGCGCCAGCAGCTGGAGGTGACGGTCCAGCTCGTTGTCCGGCTGCATGGTGATGAAGCCGCCGAGCAGGAACGTGCCCGGAAGCACCCCGTCGTTGGAGCTGACGAGGCCGCGGTAGAAAGCCAGGTCACGCGTGGGCGCGAGCAGCCGCATCCAGTCGTGGATCAGGGGCTCGCCGGCGTGGAAGTCGACCGGAGCGCCTGCGATGGTCAGGGTCTCGACGGTGTCGGGATGCAGCGCAGCATAGATGACCGCGAGCCAACCGCCCTGACAGTCACCGACCAGGTTGACCCGCCCGCCGAGCTGGCCAACCGCCTCCACCATGACCGCGACGTAGTCCTCGACAGTGGCGTCCTTGGTGCTGTCGGTGGCACCCACCCAGTCGAGCGAAAAGACCCTCGTGAGACCGGCCTCGAGGGCGGTCCGGACCTGGCTCTGCTGCGGGTCGAAGTCGACGATGCATGAGTCATGCCCAGCCTGCGGCGGAAGGAACAGTGTCGGTATGGCCTCCGGCGGTCCGGCCACGGAGAAGTCCCGCAGGCGCGCGATCGGCCACTCGGCCACGACCGTGTGCTCGGTCGCCCACCGGGGGGGCGTGCGGGTCGTGGAGGCCTTCAGCCAGTCAAGGACGTCGATACATAGGTCAGCTGGGCCCGCTCGACGGGCAAGAGCGCCCGCGAAGTAGTCCGTCCCCCCGCGCAGGACTGCTTGATAGACACCGAACGCGCTCTCGAGCGCGGCGTTGCTGATGCCAGGCGGGCATGTCGTGGTTCCCATCAGGTGGTCCATCCTTGATCCAATAGACGGGGGCGCGGCTTCTCGACACCGAACGCCCACTCTCGACTGGAGAGTGAGCGCCAGCGCTGGTCCGCAGGTCTACTTCAGGAGATCGCGGACCGCAGCGGCGTAAGAACCGGTCATCTCAGAGAGGAACGTCGCGTGGGTCGTGGCAAGGGCTGATACCCACTCCACCTGCGAGTCCGAGGCGGCCTTCTTCTCGAGCTCGACGATGCTGTTCAGCACCTTCTCCTGCGCGTCGAGGGTGACGAGGCCCGCATTGCGTGCGGAGGCCATCCACCGTTCGTTGAGGTCGCGAATACCTTGGGTGGCACCCTCGACCGAGGGAAGCTCGAACGCGGCGGTGCCATTCTCGGTTTTGTTCTTGTCCGTCATGGTGGTCATGTGGGGCTCCAATACTTGGGGGGAGGTTCTGGTGTTTGCTATGTTAGCAAACATTCTTGCTAACTGGCTACGGCTAACTGACCGCCACGGTGTGACCGCCGCCGAAGGGAGCTGGACCGTTTGCGGATTCTTGTGCTCGGCGCCGGTGTGATCGGCAGCGTGTACGCCGGCAAGCTGCTGCAAGCCGGACACGAAGTGGTCCTCCTTGCCCGCGGGTCCCGTCTGGTCGACCTGCAGACGCAGGGGTTGATCCTGCAGGACGCGCAAACCGGAGACCGTTCGGTGTTGCCGGTGACCGCAGTCAGCGAACCCGCGACAGACGATCCCTTCGACCTCGTGCTGGTAACAGTTCGTGCCGAGCAGCTCGTGAGCACGCTGCCTGTCCTGACCGGCTTGACCGACGGCTCAGACGTGCTGTTCTTCGGCAACACCGGCAACCGACAGGCAGAGCTGACGGCCACCCTGGGTGAGCGTGCTGTCTTCGGCTTCCCGGCGGCCGGAGGCACCCGGGACGGCTCGGTCGTCACGTACGTGCTGATCAGTCAGCAGAAGACGATGCTCGGCGAACCAGACGGCACGACCAGTCCCCGGCTCCGGCACCTCCAGAGCATCCTCAACGACGCCGGCTTTCCCACGCTCATCAGCGCCAACATCGAGGACTGGCTCCTCGCGCACGCAGCGTTCGTCGTGCCGATCGCGTTTGCCCTCTACCGGGCCGGGGTCAACCCGGCCAGGCTCGCCGCCGACACGGCCAGCATGCGCCTGATGGTCCTCGCCACCCGCGAGGCGTTCACCGCGCTGCGCGCGAACGGGAACGACGAGGTTCCCGCGAACCTGCGCATCCTCTACCGCCTCCCGACCAGGGTCGTCATCGGCTACTGGCGCCGCGTGCTCAACAGTCCCCGTGGAGAACTGTGGTTCGGGGCCCACAGCCGGGCCGCCCGCGAGGAGATGCGCCACCTGGCCGACCATCTCCAGGACACCCTGCTCCACACCGGGCACCCCACCCCCCACCTCAACCTGTTGCTCGATATCCGCCTCTGACCCCAAGAGCACCAGTCACTCGAAACACCGAAGGCGTCGGCACACGCTTGCGGCACCCGCGGCTCGTGAGTGCTGGGTCACCGAATCGTGCGTTTCCAGCGAACCACGGAGTATCCGCTGATGACCGACTGGGCCACTCAACGCTTGCTGCGCTAGCCAGAGCTCGGGCCTACGAGACGCCGTCCCGGGCCAGCATGTGCAAGCCGCCCTGGGCAGCTCTCAGAAGGGTTGCTGAGCGCGGTCAGCCATCTTCCGCTGCGCAGCCTCACCGTCCACGCAGAAGGCCGTATCCGTGGTCACACGCACGGCCGCGGCGAAGCCTGGCCAAGATCGGCCAACCGCGGAGTCTATGGGGATTTGCGGGGACTGAAGGCCTACCAACTGCAACCGAATTGCACCGCGCCGCCCCCCGCAGACGCGGCTTGCTGTGTTGCGGGTGCTCAGCGACTGGTGACAGCAGCATCACTCCACCCCTGAAGGACACGTCGACTGTGCAGCCCGCTGAGGTGGCGTACGGGTTCTGATCCCTTGACGGGGTCAGGCGCTGATGGCCTGAAGGTCGGGTCGGCCACCTGCTTGTTGTCGGAGCTCGCGGTGGCTTGGTTTGGAAGATCAGACGACGTCGGTGCGGCGGTGCTGTGCCACTCGATCACGAGGGACCGGAAGCTTTGCGTGCACTTCACTGGGCTTACCAACAGGATCGAGTCCCGGGGGAGGGGGTGAGTTCGCGACGGCGGCCGTGGGCCGCGGTCCCACATTGGTCGTGGCAAGCCGATGTTCACGCTCGATGAAGCGCTCGGGAGCGGGAGGCGGTCGGCTGGGAACATCAATGCCCGGGCCGGACGGAGCATTCCGGGCTGCTTACCGTGCACAATGAGTCGGTGACGAGCACTGAGGGCCGCCCGTCGGCATCCGGGGCCGCCACGCGCGGCGACGCTGTGAGGGGCCACATCATTGCGCGCATCGTCACGATCGTGGTGGCGCTCTTCTGGGGGGTGCTGTTCTTCGGCGTCATCGACCTGATCACCGTCCCGATCCAGGACGAGACGTTCTACCAGCACTACCTGATCGAGACCGGGTGGGGCCTCCTCTACACGCTGCTGGTGATGGTCCCCCTGATCCTCTGGGCGGTCCGTCCGCAGTGGCGCGTCTTCCCCCAACAGGTGTTCGTGGTCGCAGCGGCGGTGCTGCTGACCGGGCTCCTCACCCCGGCCCCCAGGCAGGTGCTCGTAGCCTTACTCCTCGCGCTCTCGGTAGTGCCGTCCGTGGTGGCGTCGCGGGCCCTGTGGCCGGTACGCGGGCTCTCCGTCCGCGGTGTCGACCGGACGCTGCTGGTCCTCGTCGCCCTGGCTGCAGTCGGGGCAGTGACCTACGCCGTGCAGATGATCGCGGCCGCGCGTGCAGGCAAACCCGATGACGACACGTGGGGCCTGATGCACCTGCCGATGCAGGCAGGCTTCGGCCTTGCCCTGGCGGGAACAGCAGCGACCACGGTGTTCGCCGCCGGCGCCCACGCCGTGGGGTGGCGGCTGTCTACGCTGCCGACCGCTGTCTGCGCCGTCTGGTTCGGCGTGGTCAGCATCCTCTATCCCGACCACCTCGGGAGCGTGGGGGAGCCCGCAGGGGTCGCCGTGATCGTCTGGGGCGTCGTGTGGTCGGCCGTCGCCCTCAGCAGGAGCCCGTGACGGCGCACTCCAGCTCCCGTCCGAAGGTCATGGCGCCCTCGCCCCCTCGGGCTTGGACCAACCGTGTTCTCTTGGCCGCTGGTCGATTTCCGATCCAGGCTGGCGGCCCGGTCCAGGTCCGCGGAAGACTCGACCCGTGCGCAAGGACAGAAGACGAAGCGGGGCGCGGGTCGTCGCTGCGCGGGCCGTCGTGTTCTGGGGACTCCTCTGGTTCGGACTCATCGACCTTCTGGTGGTCATCGAGCAGGACGAACGCTTCCATGAGCACTATCTGTTCGAGTCCGGGTGGGGCTTGCTCTACCTCGTCGTGGTCGCGGTACCCCTGGTGGTACTGGCAATGCGGCCCGGCGACCCGATCGCCTGTGCGCAGCTGGTCGTGGCCACTGCGGCCGTGCTCCTCGGTGCGCTATGGGTCTCGCATGGCCGCAGCTGTGGACCGGACTCGGCCTCGCGCTCACGGTGGCACTACTGGCCTGGCTCGGCCGAGCGCGTCCGCTGCGGTGGCGTCGTCCGGATCCGATCCTTGCCGTGCTCGCGCTCGTGGGGCTGCCACCAGCACTGACGTATGGCGCACCGCTGGCCCGCAGCACCACCGAGGTGGACGACATCACCAACGGCGTCTCGCACTACCCGATGCCAGCCTCGCGGGCGCTGGCGGTTTTTCGCTCTGGTCGCTCTGGCCGCACTGACGCGCAGCCGTCTGCCCGCCTGGACAGCGGGGTTCTCGGCATGTTGGTTGGGCCTCGAGTCGGTTTTCTATCCGGGCCTGAAGGCCAGCCTCGGAGCGTCGGGTGGCGCACTCACCACCACCTGGGGTGTGAGCGTGATCGTGTCCGTGGAAATCGCCCGCCGTCGGGCCCCGCGCACCGACCCAGCAGCCACCGGCCAGGGCTCATAGGCGTGTCTTTTCAGCTACGGCGTCTGGCGCCGCAGGGCACCGGAGGTGCTCGCGGGACGGGAGTCATCGAGCATGGCGAGCGGCCGCACCGTTCGACGCTGGGCCGTCCGGGCCTCGGCTTGGGACACGATCGAGGCGGCGACGTCGCGAAGCTTCGTGTTCGAGTGTGAAGACAGCTCGACGAGGTGGGCGAACGCCTCCTTCGCGGTCAGCGCTCGTTGGGTCATCACGATGCCGACCGCCTGGCCGATGGTGGTCCGTGTCTCGAGCGCGCGGCGTAGCCCCTCGACTTCGTCGAGAGCGACATCGAGTGCGGTCGGCGAGTCCGTTTCTGGTTCCACGGATACGCGCTCCTCGGTCATCTTGCCTCCCTCGTGGCACCACCGGTGCCCTCAACACTTCCTCTGCGTGGGCTGATCGCAGGCCTTGGTCGGCGAAGTTGCCGCACGTGACCCTTCTCGCGGAACGGCCGGACGGGCGGTTCCGAGCTGGCCGTTCCGAGCCGTCCGTTCCGCATGCTTCCCCACCAGCGCCGGGCGTCATCAGGCCTCGATCGAGGCCCGCTGGTCGTCGGGGCTGGTGATCTGGATCTTGCGGGGCTTGGCCTTTTCCGCGACGGGCACGAGCAGCCGCAGGACGCCGCCCTCGTAGCCGGCCTCGATCCGGTCGAGGTCCAGGTTGTCGCCGAGGACGAGCTGGCGGCTGAAGCGTCCGCGGGGACGCTCGGAGGCGAGCGGCTCCCAGTCCCCGTTGCGTCCGAGGCGCTCGGCGCTGACCGTGAGCACGTTGCGCTCCACGTCGAGGTCGATGCTCTCCGGGCTGACCCCGGGCAGGTCGAACTCGATCACGAAGCGTTCTCCTTCGCGCCAGGCGTCCATCGGCATCACCACGGGGCGGTTGGTCGTGCCCCGCAGCTGCTCGGCCAGGCGGTCGAACTCACGAAACGGGTCAGTGGTGCGCAGCAACATGGTGTTCCTCCTGATCCTGGTCGAGGTCCTGGCTAATCGCACCAGAACCTGTATTGTTCGAGTCAGGTTTGTTATAGCGCCGAGAAGATGTCGATGCAAGACCTTGAAGCGAGAATCTGGAGAAGTGGTGGCAGCGAGCAACAGCACGGGAGTCTTCGCGATCTCGGTCGCGGCGCAGATGGCCTCGATGGAGATCCAGAACCTGCGCGTCTATGAACGTCGTGGCTTGATCGAGCCCGACCGCACGGCCGGCGGGACCCGGCTCTACAGCCCCCAGGACATCGAGCGACTGGTCCGCATCCGGGAGCTGCTGGCCGAGGGCCTCAACCTCGCCGGCATCGCCCGGGTCCTGGTGTTGGAGACCGAGGTGAGGCGGCTGCGCGCTGCGAACACGCGCCTACGCCAGGGATCCCCGTCACCGTCGCCGTCGCCGTCGACCCGGCGGACTCAGCCGGGATAGGAGGACAGGGCCATATCCCTTTCGTCGGAGTTCAGCGGCTTGTCAGAGTCCTGATCCGCGTCTTCGCGGGGCGAGGACGATGACTTGATGCCGGGATCAACCATGGGTGCGGCCCCAGGGCCTGGACCGGCTCAAGCTGATCCGGTTCCTGCAGGTCGAACAGACGCTCGCCGTGCACCACGACGCGCTCGCGTTCCCTGCTCGGAATCAACGCTCTCTACCCGTCTCCGAGGCTGCCGCGGTCCGGATCGAGGAATACCAGGAAACCCTGCTGGTCTACCGCTCGAAGGGTGTTGGCGCTGGCACTGCACCGAGGAGCTCTCGGGTCTTGTTCAGTCCCCAGTCGTCGAGGGCGGTGATCCGGTCAGAGGAGCCACGCAGCCCGCCGTGACGTGCGACCAGGTCTGCGCGGCGCTCCCGGCCCTCAATCCCTGGTCGGAGCAAGACGCAGTCGGGATCGTTCACCCAATACCGGCCATGCTGGTAGGAGCGCGCGATCACCGACAGCTCCGCGGAGGCTCCACCGGCGAGGCTCATGTCGCCGTGCTCGGGCGCCCACTGCGGTGCGGTGTCCGCGCTGACCCGCATGCCGTCCACCTTCCCCACCGAGGGAAGCAACGGGGCTCCGCACCCGAGCAGGTAGGCCTCGGGCCCGATGGCTGCGCGGACCTGGTCGAGACCGCCGCGATAGGCCTGCTCGTCAGTCAGGTGGGCGTCGTGGCGTCGCCCGGCCAGCGCCGCGGCGTACACGAAGTCGACCTTGAACAAGTCGATCCCGATCCCGGTGAACCAGCCGAAGACCGTGGCAAGGTGTTCCTGCACGTCAGGGTGGGTGACATCGAGGGGATACGTGTCCTGTCCCCAGTTGCGCAGCGCCTGCACCGGCAGGTCGTCGCTGTCACGCACCAGCCAGTCCGGATGCTCGCCAGCCAACCGAGACTGCGAACCCACCAAGAACGGCGCGATCCAGATACCGGCACGCAAGCCCCCCGCGCGGATGCGCTCGACCATGCGCGGCAGGGAGCGAAACCGGTCGGAGAGGTCCAGCCAATCGCCGATCTCAGCCTGGTAGCCGTCATCGAGCTGCACGACATCGACGGGCACCTCACGCTCGAGGATCGTGGCGAGATTCTCGTCCATGTCGGCCTCGGTGACCTCGGAGAAGTACTGGTACCAGGACGACCAGATGCTCGGCGCACGCCGCAAACCCTCGACGCCGCTGGCGTGGGCGAACGCCTCCGCGAAGTCGGTCTTCGCCCCATCGATCCCTCTCGCCGAGGAACTCTTCGTGACCGAACAGGGGCCGGCGCTGTGCACGGAGACCCGGTCAGCGTCGACCGTGACGCATCGGATGACGGGGATCGGCTCGTCGCCGGATCTCGCCCCGATCGTCACGACGTCCTCGCCGTTGCCCGGATCCACGATCAACAACCCGTCACCCTGGAACGCGCCCGGACCCGTCGGTGGGCGCGGCCGCGAACCGCCGTACCCCGACACCCAGGTCTGCGGCTGCACCGGCCCCCACTGCACCTCGCCCAACGCGTAGGTCGCGCTCGGAGTCCATGACTGCCACCCCTCGGCGTACACCCTCGCCCGGACCGGGTCCACGACCACTTCGGCGACCGAGTCACCGAACAAAGGCGCGGCTGTGTCCACCGGGCGATCGTGTCAGGACGCTTCGGCCTGACCAAACCCCCGTCCCCACCACGCGCCGACCGTCCCGCACATCAGCCACGGCCTGCACGGCTGGTGGCAGCCTTGGCGCCCCGCCGCCCGGCATGACCCCACCCAGAGCGTCCGCGAGCGCGTCTTCTCGACGCTCCCTGGCAGTTGGCACGGGTGGGGTGAGCGCCATGAGGAACAAGTTTCCTGATCTGACGCGATCCTCGCGGACCATGAAGTCTGGACTGTCGGCGTCTCGCCCCTAGCACCCGCAGGCGGCACGGCCTTGCGCACCCGGTCGCTGTGTACGGTCGCGAAGCGATGCCGTGGCGTGCCGGTCGTCCAATAGTCGACGTGTCCCCACCACTCGCCATCAGCATGGGGGAATGGCCGCGACCAGGCGAGCAGCTCGCCTGGGTACCAGACGCCGTCGATGAGAACCTCGATGCTGGGCCGATCCCCGAACGGTGTTCGCGGTAATCAGTGGCCACATGTTCAGCATGCGCCCGAATCGCAAGACCAGCGACGAACGGGCCCGCATGTCACGCCGCTCCGGATCCGCGGAGCACGCGCCCCTGAGCCATTGAGACACACGAGGAGTTCCCGAGCCTCGGCCCGGGCATTGGTGGTCGTTGCAGACGGGTCCATCTGGCAGAGCGATGAGCTCCCGCCCCGGCTCACACGTGGTCCCGGGCGTCTGGGACGCGGCCATGAATCGGGAGCCCAGTCGCGAGACTGATTGACGCGTCCCGACCCGACCCGGCCCTACCGGGCACCGCCGGCAAGCCCAGTAAGCCCGACGGGGCACTGCGTGTCGGGTCCTCAGCTTGCTGGCTGTTCAGTTCGCGTGGCGGGTGGAGAGCTCTCGATGGATGCGCGCGTTGGCAGTCTGCAAGCAACGGTCTCGGTGTCGAGGGCAAGCACCAGGGCGATGCCCGCGAGGTTGAGCCCGTCGTTGAGGAGGCCTCCAACGAGACCACCCTCTGCGGCTACGAGACGGCGACGACACCGACGCTGGTTCTGGCCACAGTCACCTGCTCCCCGGGGTTGCACCATCCTTGATCTTGCGCTATATAAAACATATATCCAAAAATACAGGTTCTTGGCACGGTGCCTAGGACTCGTCAGGAGCAGGAGGAATCATGTTGCTGCGTACCACCGACCCGTTCCGCGACTTCGACCGTCTGACCCAACAGCTGGCAGGGACGACCAACCGTCCCGTCGTGATGCCGATGGACGCCTGGCGCGAGGGCGACCGCTTCGTGATCGAGTTCGACCTGCCTGGGGTCAGCCCGGAAAGTGTCGACCTCGACGTGGAACGCAACGTGCTCACCGTCAGCGCTGAGCGCGTCTCGCGCAACGGCGACTGGGAGATGCTCGCCTCCGAGCGCCCGCGCGGGCGATTCAGTCGCCAGCTCGTCCTGGGCGACAACCTGGATCTGGACCGTATCGAGGCCCACTACGAGGGCGGCGTACTGCGTTTGATCGTCCCGGTCGCGGAGAAGGCGAGACCACGCAAGATCCAGATCACCGGCACCGCCGACCAGCGCAGCGCCATCGAGGCCTGATCCGGGAAAGTCCACCCGCGAACGAAGGGGGCGAGGCTGAACCCCACAACGTTGGAAGACCGGCGAACAGCCCACTGCCGATCACGTCCGCGACGACAGGAGGTGATGATCCAACCGCGCATCACCGGGTCCACCCCGGCCGGCGCACAACAAGAGCCCTGACTCGGCGTGCGACCAACGCAGGCTGCGTCGGCGGCCAGGTTGCGGCCGGTCCGGATGTCACGACGCTGGGCTGCTCTGACCAACAGCTGGTTGGCTTCGGCGCACCCAGCCGCGGCTCGACCAAGGGCTGGTCACCCGAGATCGACGCCTGCGATCGTGCTGAACCCGCCTGGGTCGTGAGCCCGGCTCGCTGCGCGAGCCGGGCTCACCGAAGCTCATCCGTCTCACCTCAAAGGACCGACCATGTACCCGTCCAAGGATGCTCGCGAACTGGCCATCCTGCTGCGGATCAGCCGCGAGCTCGACATCGTCGGTGATGTCTCCGCCACGGTGGACAACCCCTCGGAGCTGCTCGCCTGGGCCGCCCTCCTCACCGACGCCACCATCGCGGCTTGGCGCGGCCATGACTCAGGCCACCGATACCTCCAAGTCACCGCGGCACACCGCCGCGCCCCAGTCCATGGGCGCATCACCGCTGTCCTGCCCTGCGAGCAACACAAGGAGTACTGGCATGCGCTCGACCTCGACCAACTAGGTCCGGGCCAGAACCGAAACCTGAACGCCACCGACCTCTCCGAAGCCTGGTCGGTCATGCCGCTCGCGCCACCCGAACCCAAGACCACCAAGTCAGGCCCATCGAACCCGAAGCAGTGATGGCCCGATCCACTGCTCGTGAGCCATTCCTACGGCGCCGCCGTCGCCTCGATGTACGTGGCCTCCTACCCCTCCCTTGGACTGGTCACGGTCGACAATGGGCCCGAGCTACAGCCCTTCGCCGAGCTCGTGCAACGAGCGGCGCCGATGCTGCGCGGGCCGGGCTTTGCCGAGGCCTGGGTAAAGGTCGAGAACTCGCTCGGCCTCGACCAGATCCCCGAACCCGTTCAGAGGCCGGTACGGGCCGGACACCGCATCGACCAAGACGTGGTCCTCGGCTACTGGGACCCGATGCTCAACACCCCACCGGCCGACCTCCAGGCCTACATCGACTCCGTCGGCGCGAAGATCACCGTGCCGGTGCTGGCCCTCTACGGCAACCCCGCCTCCGAGGGCGACCGAGAGCGGTTCCAGCAGTGGCCTGACGTTCGCATCGAAGAACACCCCGGCGAAGGCCACCTCGTGCACCTGGTCGACCCCGCTCGATTCGCCGGAAGCCTGCACCGGTTGATCACACACTGCACAACGACGACCTGAGCAACCCCTCGGCCTCCCAACTCGGCCTACTCTCGATGAGTGCCACCTCGGACGAGGTATGCCAAGAGCGGGAGCGTCAACATCGCCTACCAGGTGGTTGGCGAGGGCCCGATCGATCTGGTGATGGTGCCGGGGTTCGTGTCGCACGTCGAGGTTGCGTGGGAGCAGCCTGAGCTTGCGCATCTCCTGACCAGGCTTGGGTCGTTCGCCCGGCTGATCGTCTTCGACAAGCGCGGCACGGGCATGTCCGATCCAGCGTCGAGCGCCCCGACGATGGACGAGCGGATGGACGACATCCGGGCCGTGATGGACGCCGCCGGATCCGCGCGGGCGGCACTCCTCGGGGTTTCCGAAGGAGGGTCGCTGAGCCTGTTGTTCGCGCTTGATCACGCTGAGCGGGCGCGCGCATTGATCCTGTATGGCTCATGGGCACGGCGGATGACTGCCCCTGACTATCCGTGGGGGATCGAAGCGCCGCAGCTGGAGCGGTTCCTCGCGACCATGGGCGAGGCCTGGGACACCGGCGAGTGGTGGGGTGATCCCGAGCATCCGAGCCCGTTCGACGACGAGCGTCACCGCGCGTGGTGGGCCCGCTACCTCCGGATGGCCGCGAGCCCGGCAATGGCTCAGCAGGTAATCCGGATGAATGTCGAGATCGACCTGCGCGAACAACTGGCCGACGTGCGGACCCCGACGTTGATCCTGCACCGCTCGGGGGACCGTTGGATCGAGGTCGGGCACGGGCGGTTCATGGCCGAACGCATCCCGGGTGCGCGCTACGTCGAGCTTCCCGGCGAGGATCATCGACCCTGGCTCGGTGACGTGGATGCGATCCTCGAGGAGATCGAGGTCTTCCTGACCGGCAAGGTCAACCGGCCGCGTCGTCGTAACGCCACGGGGATCGACTCCTTGAGCAGGCGGGAGCGCGAGGTCGCACTACTCGCAGCGCGTGGCCAAACCGCCCCCCAGATTGCGGCGCACCTGGTCATCAGCGAACGCACCGTCGAGACACACCTCGCGAGCATCTACGCCAAGCTCGGTGTCGCCTCGAAGGTGGAGCTCATCACGAACGCGACGACCCTCGGTCTGTGAACCAAAGACCCGTACAAGTACGGAAGTAGCCACCCCTGCCTCCTTCCTACGCTCGCCTGCATGAACACCTTGACCGACCAGACCCCTCCCACCTGGACCACCGGGCGCGAGCTCTACAAGGTCATCACCCACCGCTCGAACCTCAAGCGGACACTGACGATCGCGTTCGTCGTGGGGACGGTGTTCTTCTCCATCAACCAGCTCGGGCTGGTCCTGGGCGGACATGCCACAACCGTGGTGTGGCTGAAGATCGCGGTGACCTACCTGACGCCAGTGTGCGTCTCGAACGTCGGCATCGCGTCGGCGACGCATCGTGCGGACGCCTGAGAGAAAGCCGGATGTGATGAATGAATTGCGTGGATACAGACTCGAAGGAACGCTTCTCGAAGGATGCTCCTGCGGCATCCTGTGCCCTTGCTGGGTCGGCGAGGATCCCGACCTGGGGGCTTGCTATGCCTTCAACGCCTACCACATCGCGGCCGGATACATCGGCCCCGTCAACTGCGACGGGCTGAACTTCGTCCGCATCGTCGACATCCCGGGGAACGTTCTCACACCGGGCTCGTGGAAGCAGGTCGTCTTCCTCGACGACAGTGCGACCGACGTCCAGCAGAACGCGCTGGTGCGTGCTTTCGGCGGTGAGCTCGGAGGTCCGCTCGCGGACGTCGCGGGCCTGATCGGCGAGACGCTCGGCGTGGAGACCGCCAACATCACCCACGAGGTGACCGGCGGCAAGGGCACCATCACGATCGCGGGAGTTCTTGACGCCGAGATGGAACCATTCCGCGGGCCGGACTCCACCGTCACCACCTTGCGCGACAGCCTCTTCAGCACGGTTCCGGGCTCCCCTGCGTGGGTCGGCAAGACCACCAGGCACCAGGTCACCCTCCCGAAGTACGGCATGGAGTGGTCCTACGACGGCCGCAACGCCATCCAGTCGGAGTGGAAGATCGGACACGCAGGATGACCACCGCCACCGCGCCGACCCAGCACTCCACCCGGGCCATCTACGCGGTCATCGGCATCGCGTGGCTGCTCGCCATCAGCACAGCCGCAACCGGGCATGCCAATGCGTTGCACCACCACACGCTCATCGAGCACGGGCCACCGCTGTGGGTCGGGGTGCCCATCTTCGTCCTGTCCTGGCAGGTGATGATCGCAGCAATGATGCTGCCCTCGAGCCTGCCCGTCATACGACTGTTCGCCCAGGCATCGGCGGCTCATCGGCGTGCACATGGTGCGCTCTCGGCGCTCCTCGCCGGGTACGCGACCGTGTGGACCGCGTTCGGCATCACCGCGTTCGTCGGCGACATGTTCCTGCATGCGACGGTAGACCATTCGCCATGGCTCCAAACCCACCAGCAGGTCATCGGGGGCGGGGTGCTCCTACTGGCAGGCGGCTTCCAGTTCTCCGCGCTGAAGGACCGGTGTCTGGACGTGTGCCGCCACCCCGCCGCCCTCATGCTCCGTCGGTACCGCCGCGGCGCCGGTCCCGCGTTCGACCTCGGCGTTCGACACGGACTGTTCTGCCTGGGATGCTGCTGGGCGCTGATGCTGGTGTCCTTCGCCATCGGCGTCGCGAACCTGCCGTGGATGGCGCTCTTCACCGCCTTGATGGTCTTCGAGAAGACCGGCCCGCACGGTGACCGCGGAGTGGCGCCTATCGGCGCCGGGCTCATCGGACTCGGCGTGCTCGTGCTATCCGGCCCCGCCGCCGCAATGTTCGCCTAAACCATCGAGGTAGATCACTCGCCTCTGCTCGCCTGACCACCACCAATCTGTCGCCCGACCGTGCAGCAGACCCACCAGTTCGGATCGACGGCAAGACCGCGTCGGTCGACCACCTTCGGGCCAGCGGAGAGTCAGGCGAAGATCGGGTCCAGCGCATGGCGGACGTCGATCACGCGGCTGGTGTCGGCGATGTAGTGGCGTGCGGTGACCGAAGGGTCGTGCAGGTCGGGAGTTCGCCGGGTGCCACCCAGCAACACGCCGTCCTCGTCGCGAGCAACACTGCTTTGATGCGCTCGCGTCAGCCCAAGTAGGTCGCGCGCTTGCTCGACCGAGAGAGCCCGCACTGCGCGCCGTCGCCGAGGTGAGGGTCGGACCTCGCGCATCGGGTTGCTCGCGAGTGCGTCGTGCCGCACGGCCATGGCGAACATCTGGGCAAGCGCGCTGCGGGCCACTCTGGTGGTGCGACCGCTGAGGTCAACACGGGCCAACGCCTCATCGACCACACCCGACTTTGGCCTCGGTCAACCGCAGGCCACCCAAGCGAGGGTTGATGATCCCCGACAGAGCGCTCTGGTACCCGGCCAAGGTCTGCAACGACACAGCGCCGTCATCTTCAACTCTACGTGCCCCTGTAGAAGGAGCCCGAGCCTCGTCGCGGCGGCGCCGCATCCAGTACTCCCCCAGCTCCTGCACCGTCATTTCCGGCTGGGTTCCACGAAAACCCAGCGGGCGTCTCTCGGCCAGTCGCTGCTGCAGCGCCAGCTCGGCCTCACGGCGCCCCGACCGGCGCGCCTTGACCAAGCGCCGGCGGCCGTCGAGGTCGCGAACCCAACACCGCGGCCAGCCACTGCTCCGAGGGCACCACTGGTGATCGGACGGACCCAGATCGCTCCAACATCGCCCCCTCACGTGCGACTACTCACCAGCGTCACCTCCCTGGCCTCGTCGAGGATCCCCGCCTTGTTGACGAGCGAAGCGAGAACTATGCCGCGAAGCAGGCCGGCTGGCCAATCACTCAGAACCGGTGAGCCACTGGTGACCCGGCGAGCATGACACTCCGGGCGGCAGACCAAGGAGCCCGCGTTTATGCAGGTCAGCACCGGGTCCTCGGAGCCGCCTGTCGGAATCGAACCGACGACCTTCTCACGAGGGCGAGGTGGGCTTCGTCATCCCCGCCGCGCACTCTGGATTTCGTGCCCTCGTTGCTCGCGCACCGAGGCCGGGGTGCGTCGGGGGCGCGCGATCCCGGCCGGCCATAGGAGGGCCGTCGACCCGATAGCCAGCCCCCTGCTCGTCGGTGTCTGGGGTCAAGGGTGGCCGGAGGCCATCGCGTAGCGACGCATTTGCCCGTGAGGCCGGGTGCCGGCGTCCACATCGTCCTCGATCGGGTCGGCGGCTCGGTGGGGTTGAGTTCCCTAGTCGTGACGGGGTGCGCGAGGACGGCGCGCCGCCCGGAGCGCGCCCGCGCGCCGGAGGCGCGCTCTTGAACCAGTAAGGAAACTCGTAACCGATGGAGCAGAACCCTGGGTGTGTTCCGTCGGGTGATGTGCGACAAGCGCCCGTCAGCTGATGTGCAACACCTAGGACGCACTTAACTGGCCGATGTGAGTGCTCCTGCGCTCTGCCCGGCTGGCAGGATCCGTCCAGAGGACGAAGGTGGGTAAGACTTGGAGCGCGATCTGTTCGGATTCCTCGCGGGTTTCGTCATCGCGACGATCACCAGCCCCGTCGGTGTCTCCGGTGCTGTCTTCCTGCTGCCGGTTCAGTTGTCGGTGTTCGGCGTACCCAACCCGCAGGTGACCCCGACCAACCTTCTCTACAACGTGCTGTCCGGGCCGGGGGCCCTGCTCCGGTACGCCCGTCAGGGCCAGTTGCGCGGATCGCTCGCCCGCAATCTCGTGTTGGGCTCTGCTCCGGGCGTCATCATCGGGGCGGTGTTGCGGGTCTATGTGGCTGACGACCCGAGCGTGTTCAAACTCGTCGCAGCAGCGGTGCTTTTGCCCACCGGCCTGCTCATCCTGCTGTCGACCCGCCGCACCGGCGCTCGACTGGTGCGGGCTTCGCTGCGCCCGCGGACCATCGGTCTGGCCGCGTTCGTGATTGGGATCGTGGGAGGCATCTACGGGATCGGCGGCGGGTCGATACTCGGGCCGATCCTGGTCGGCTCGGGGATGGCCGTCAGCGCGGTGGCTCCGGCGGCCCTCGCGAGCACCTTCGTCACGTCCATTATCGGGGTCGCCACGTTCGCAGTTCTCCAGATGAACACGTCGGGGTCCGTCTCGCCGGACTGGACGCTCGGCGTTGCGTGCGGTCTCGGCGGACTGTGCGGGGGCTACCTCGGTGCGTCGTTGCAGCCCCGGCTGCCCGAGGAACTACTACGCACGCTGCTGGGGTTTCTGGCCATCGGCCTCGCCGTTCTCTACGCCGTCGAGGTCGCGACCTGAACGTCCGCACATGGCTCCCCTCTGTGTCGCATCAACCGTCGGATCACAGAGCAGAACCTGGGGTGTACTCCATCGGTTGATGTGCGACAGACGTCCTCAGACTGTCCACGTCGGATGCGTTCGCCGCATTCACGGTCGCCTTCTGGGCCGGAGCCGTGTTCCCGATCATGCGAAGCGCCTGGGCGTCGTGCCGTCCTCTGATGATGCTGGTCGAGCTCAACGGCGTCTCTCTGATGGCGCGCTGGCCGCTGCGGGGCTGTTGTGGCGAGTCCTCTACTCGCTGGTGACCGTGCCACTGGAAGCGGTCACTGGAGCCGCGTCCGCGGCCGGCAATGAATGCGCCGGAAACAGCCACGGACTCACCCGGTAGGGGTGATGCACGCTTGGGATGCCAGGAGAAGTGTTGCGTTGGCGCGCCACGGATGTCCTGGGCCCGCACGTCCGGCGCCGCTCGGAGCAGATACCGACGGAAGAGGGTGCCCCATGCCTGCACCAAGCATTCCTGCACAAGAGGTGCTGCCGTTTCCTCCGACCCCGTCGGCGAGCACTCGCCGGGCCGGACGATGCAGGAGTCGGTGTACGAGCGGCGGGTCGAGCCGCGTCGGCTGCCCGATGATGCGCCGAACATCCTGATCGTGCTGATCGACGACGTCGGCCCCGGGCTGCCGACGACGTTCGGCGGCGAGGTCCGGACCGACACGCTGACCCGGATCCACGAGCGAGGGCATCGGCTACAACCGGTTCCACACCACGGCGATGTGCTCCCCGACCCGGGCGTCGCTGCTGACCGGCCGCAACCACCACCGGATCGGCAACGGCCAGATCGCCGAGCTGGCCAACGACTGGGACGGCTACTCCGGGGAGATCCCCAGGAGCAGCGCCGCTGGTCGCCGAGGTGCTGAGGCACTACGGCTACTCCACCGGGGCGTGGGGGAAGTGGCACAACACCCCGGCCCTGGAGACGACACCGGCCGGGCCGTTCGACAACTGGCCGACCGGGCTGGGCTTCGAGTACTTCTACGGGTTCCTGGCCGGTGAGGCGTCGCAGTACGAGCCGAACCTGGTCCGCAACACGACCAGCGTGCTGCCGCCGAGGACCCCGGAGGAGGGGTACCACCTCAGCGAGGACCTCGCCGACGACGCCATCGGCTGGCTGCACCGGCACCAGGCGTTCGAGCCGGACAAGCCGTTCTTCATGTACTGGGCCAGCGGCTGCCTGCACGGCCCGCACCACGTGGCGAAGGAGTGGGCCGACAAGTACGCCGGGAAGTTCGACGACGGCTGGGACGCCTACCGGGAGCGGGTCTTCAACCGGGCCAAGGAGATGGGCTGGATCCCGCAGGAGGCGCGAGCTCACCCCGCGCGACGACAGCATGCCGGCCTGGGACGACATCCCGGAGAGCGAGAAGCCGTTCCAGCGCCGGCTGATGGAGGTCGCCGCCGGGTTCGGCGAGCACGTCGACGTCCAGATCGGCCGGATCGTCGACGAGATCGACGCGGCTGGGCCACGGCGAGAACACCTGGTCTTCTACATCTGGGGCGACAACGGCTCGTCCGCGGAGGGACAGAACGGCACGATCAGCGAGCTGCTGGCCCAGAACGGCATCCCCACCACCATCGACATGCACATCAAGGCCCTCGACGAGCTCGGCGGCCTCGACGTGCTGGGCACCCCGAAGGTCGAGAACCAGTACCACGCCGGCTGGGGATGGGCGGGCAGCACCCCGTACAAGGGAACCAAGCTGCTGGCCTCGCACTTCGGCGGCACCCGGAACCCGATGGCGGTGCGCTGGCCGGCCAGGATCAAACCGGACGCCACGCCGCGCGCCCAGTTCCACCACTGCAACGACGTCGTCCCCACCATCTACGAGGTCGTCGGGATCACCCCGCCGCTGGTGGTCAACGGCGTCCCGCAGGACCCGATCGACGGCGTCAGCTTCGCCTACACCTTCGACGACGCGACGGCCGACGGACGGCTTCGGACCCAGTACTTCGAGGTCATGGGCAGCCGCGCGATCTACCACGACGGCTGGATGGCCTCCGCCTTCGGCCCCCGACTCCCGTGGGTGCCCGGGCTGCCGCCCGGCATCGCCGACTGGACCCCGGACCAGGACACCTGGGAGCTGTACGACCTCGACCAGGACTGGTCCCAGGCCCACGACCTCGCCGACCAGATGCCCGACAAGCTCGCCCAGCTGCGGGAGACCTTCACCATCGAGGCCGCCAGGAACAGCGTCTACCCCGTCGGCGGCGGCCTCTGGATCCCGATCCTGCACCCCGAGCTGCGGATCTCGACGCCGTACCGGGAGTGGAACTTCACCGGCGACATCACCCGGATGCCCGAGTTCTGCGCACCCGGCTCTGGGCAACCGCGCCAACGTGGTCACCATCGACCTCGACATCCCCGACGACCCGGCCGGCGTGCTCTACGCGCTCGGCGGCGCCGGCGGCGGCCTGACCTGCTACGTCGACGACGGCGTGCTGTGCTACGAGTACAACACCTTCATCGTCATGCGAACCCGGATCCGGGCCGACCCAGAAGCTGCCGACCGGCCCGGCACAGATCCAGGTCACCACCGAGTACGCCGAGCCCCGCCCGGCCGGACCACTCACCATCACCATCACCGTCGACGGCGACCAGGTCGCCCAGGGGCTGGTCCCGGTCAGCGCCCCGCTGCTGTTCACCGCCAACGACTGCCTCGACATCGGCACCTGCCTCGGCTCGCCGGTCTCCCTGGACTACTACGACCGGGCACCGTTCCCGTTCAACGGCCAGATCCGTCACGTCAACGTCCGCTACACCTCCTAGGTCCCGGCGCCGTGTCCTGGGCCGCTCTGCCCCAGCGGCTGCTGGACTGGGCGCGCTCCATGTGGCTGGGCCGAGTCCTCGTCGGGAGCATGACCACCTTCTTCCGACTCGAGATGTTCGACCGCTCGATGGCCATCGCGGCACAGCTGTTCACCTCCGTACTGCCAATCCTCATCCTGGTTGCCACCTGGGGCGGCAGCAGGGAGCTCGATCTGCTCGGGGACTCTCTCGACCTACCCGCGCAGACTCAATCAGTGCTCGAGGACGCCATCGCGGGGGCCGGATCCGTGACGATCGGCCTGCTCGGCACCCTTATGCTCCTGGCATCCGCGACCAGTCTTTCCAGAGCTCTGACCCGCGCCGTCGCGGCGGTCTGGTCGGTTGAGCGCCCCAGGAGCAGGCTCGTCCAGACAGTGTCGAGATGGCTAGCCGTCGTGCTGGTCCTCTCCCTCGCGTTCGTCCTGGTCGCAGTCGTGAGCGAACCGCTGGAGTCCCTGCCTCCGCCAGGGGCCTGGTCGACCCTGCTCAGCTTCGCAACCGACGCCGGCCTCGGCCTCATCCTGCCGTGGTTGGTGCTCGCCGGCGCAGTCGTCCCCCGACGACTGGCACCAGGGGCATTGACATTCGCCATTCTCATGCTGGTGGTACGCCCCGCCGCGAAAGCATGGTTCCCCCCGCGCTCATGGTGACCTCCGACCGGTACGGCACCATCGGCGTGTCGTTCACCTACATCGCCCTGCTCTACATCGTCGCCTTCTGCTTCCTCGGATCTGTAGTGATCGGTGAGGTGATCGCGACCGACCGCGGTGCCCTTGGGGCGTGGATCCGACTACGCGCCCTCACGCCCAATCACCGTTCCCGAGGCGGGTCTGGCTGAGCGCGACCCGGCGCGGCCTCAGGCTCGGAGCCGTTGACTGTCCGCGTGGACATACGAAATCACGAGGAAACCGCCCGGGGTCACGCCGATGCGAAGAACTCTGGACCGGATCGCCGCTGTGTGCGGATGCTGTGCTGGGACGACTCAGCCCGGGATGTGGGCCAACTTGCCGCCACTTTTGCCCCCGGTACGACGGGAGGTTGATCAGCTGTGAGGCCTGATGTGGTCCGCCCCCAATGCTGCCAATCGACAGAATCGTTCCTTGTGGGCAGATTGGCGAAAGAGAGTCCTGTGAACACCAGAACAGTCCCGGAGATTGCCTGAACAAGTCTCGTATCCGAGAATCTTGGATCTTTTTTCTGGCCCGCCCACCACTCGCAGCGCGACTCCTCGGCATACATGGTTGCCGAAAATGGCTCTGGGTGGCTCACGGATAGCGCTGGTTAACACGGATCCAGACCTCGGTCGCGCTGATGTCGGTGCACCCGTGTTGTCGGTGGGGGTGTCATTGCTCGTGGGAGCGGACAACTACACAGACAACACGAGGGGCATTTCCCCGGGGGTCGGCTCCCCACTGGCCTGAGGCCGCAGACACGAATAGCCGAAACAAGACACGAACTGAGCATTGCGTCCGCGAGATGCCAGTGGTTTGTGTGTCATCACTTCTCAGTGCTCCGAGGCCGGTGCCTGTGGCTGCACTGCTACTCCCACGAGCATGACGACTACCGCTCGGACCGCCACCGGAAGCCGTAGACCCCTGCGTGGCTTACCCCCAATCTGGCTTCTTGCTCGGCCTCGCCGACGGTCTGCCGGAATGGTCCTCGTACTCCTCAGACACGCGTGTCGGGCAGTGCCGCCAGCGGCATACCCCGTCGAACAGCGAGAAGTGCAGGCACGTTGGGCATTGCTCGACCCAAATGGGAATAGGCATCTCCTGCCAGCAGTACCCATTCCGTGGCGAAGGCACCGGCCCGTGGGCGTTGGTGTGCCTACTTGCTCGACTTCTCCGCGGACCGTCCAGCCGCGACGGTCAACTTCCGGATGCTCGCCGCTGAAACCAGTACCGCCCCAGGGAACTGGCGGCGATGCGCAGTGCCACAAACCCCGTGGTAAGCAGACGCGTCGTCGCGGGACGGGGTGATCCGGAAGTCTTCTGCCACCACGACGTAGCAGCACCTGGCGTCGTACACCAACGCCTCCGTGGGGTTCATCGCCCGAACCTGCACCACGTTCAGAACCGCGTACGTGCAGAGCTACGTCGGGTGCGCGATCGTGCATCTGTGGTGCCTTGATGTCGTTGAGTCCGGGCGTCCTGAAGTCCATGACGATGGACGGTCAGCCAGATCTTGCGCGGTGGCGTTCGCGGTCACAGTCTCAACCGTGCCGTGGTCTGGCTAAGAACCAGACTTACCGATCGGCGGGCGCTGGTCACGACACCTGTTCTCCAGAATCTCGCCCAGCGCTGCGTTCATCGGCAGCAGCAGTTCACGCTGCTCCTCGACAACGACAACCACCAGAGCTCCAAGGACTCCTCCGAGAACTCGTCCACGAAGCCAGTGTAGAAACCCCACGCTCGCGGATGCACCGTCTCGCCTACCCCGTGACGTGTGTCAACGTCGCCCTCCGCCGGTTAGCCGCCGCCCGGCTGCTTCCGACGGTTCCGACCGCGTCCGGGCATCGTCGCCCGCGCTACCAGCTCACCCACCGGATGAAGCGCGGGGTCGCCCCGGTGGCAGGCCTGGCGCTCGCTAACCACTGGCGAGCCGATCATCATATGGACCACACAAGCATGACCAGCGCGTGGGTACCCGGCCCGGCGTGCCGGACCACGCCGGCCAAACCTCCCTGACGACCCGGCGGCGCGTGCGTAACGCGACCACGACTACGGCCACGCCCGTGCCTAACAGACGATCTCTGCAGGACCGGACCGGCGGACGCATCTCGTAGCTTTGTCCACCCTCGGCGCAATGTTGAAGAGCAGCCCACGCAACCGAAACCCACGCCGTTTACGGCGTAAGACCGCGGGTACACGCGAATCGCGAGGCCCACCAGAGCACTCGCAGGCACGAGCGTCGGGAGAGAGCCGTGGGAGCACTCACACCAGGCGGTGACCACGAACGACGCGGCTCGACTGCTCCCGGGACAACTGCGCCGCGACCACGCCACGGGTCCGGCTCGCCTCGCCCCTGGCATCTGCTCGAACGGATCCGCACCAGCATGCTCGCCGCTGGGACCTGCTCGGTCCTGGCGGCCGGATGGCTGCTGTGGGATCGCGGCGGCGTCGCGGCCATCCTGGTTGTTGCCCTCTGCGTGGCCGTGATCCGGCAGTGCTACCCCCAATCGTGGCAGGGGCCGACCCGGCAGGTTCGCCTCGTGGCGTGGTCGCCTGCCGTGCGTGAGGCCTCACTGCTCGCCGCGCTGGTGTTGCTCTGCGTCGCCGACCCCTGGGTTGCTGTCGCGGCTGGGGCGGCCGCGGTTGCGTCCAGTCCGAGGCTTGTGGCCACGCTGGGAGCCGCAGCGGGCCGCGAACGCACCATGGTGCGGGCCCGACGCGATCAGCGACCCCGGCGCGGGCGAAGATTGCACCCGGCGGGGGGCTCGCTTGCACCGAGTGAGACCGGTGCGGCGGAAGCGTTCGCCGCTGTCCTGCGCAGCCTCGAGGACTCCGAGCTCTGTACGGCTTGGAGCCGCAGCTACGCCGGCGTGCACGAGGCGACGGGCCCTGCAGAGCTGGCCCGGGTGGCCGCAGTACGGGCGCTCTACCTCGACGAACTGGCGCGGCGCCACCCAGACGCGATGCACGCGTGGCTCGAGTCCGGCCCTCGACCCTATGGCGACCCGTCCAACTATCTGCCGTGACGCCGAGGCGCCAGCTGTCCAGGGCGAGAGTTCGAAGTCGTTCCGCAGGCCGGCGGCGCCAACTGTCGAAGGGTGCTGGCTGCGGGCCACCGGTAGAAGTTGGCGTTGAGCTCGACCGTGTCGAACCTCTGCATAGCGGTCGAGTCGATCTCGTGGTGCCGTGCCCGGTGGATGGAGGTCGTTCTCCCAGTGCGGGTAGCTCCAGCCAGAAGTACCGATGTGGGGCCGACACCTACTGTCGTCGACTCAGCTCGCCGGCGCTGAGGAGATGGCCTCGACCAGGTCGCCTACCGACTGCTCGGGGAGGTTTTTGGCGATGTCTGCCTGACTGATGACCCCGACGAGTTCGTGGCCGTCGATGACGGGCAGGCGTCGTACTCCGTTCTCAGACATGGTGCGCAGCGCCTCTTCGACGGAGTCGTCGGCGCCGATCGTGACCGGCTTGCCCTCGGCAAGCTCGGAGACCTTCACCGAACCAGGGTCTCCGCCGTCGGCCACACACCTGACCACGATGTCGCGGTCGGTGATCATTCCCTGCAACCGGTTGTCATCCCCGCAAATCGGTAGCGCGCCCACGTCGAGGTCACGCAGTTTCCGTGCAGCGTCGACAAGCGAGTCGTTCTCCGAGGCGCACTCGGCGCCTCCCGTCATGATGTCGCGAGCTGTGGTCATGGCTCCTCCTTGAGTCGGATCAGATGACGTGTCTTCTCCCTCGTCGGTACCCATCCTTTTCCAGCACATCCCGGGCAGGAGGCGAGGGTGTGACGAGCCGGGTCGCGGGTACGCGACGTACGCTTCTCGAGCTCATAACGGTGGTAGGACTGACCTCATGCGAATCGCCTTCGGGGCTCTCGTGCTCGCAGTTGTCGCACTGGGCGCGAGCACGGGCTGCGCGGCTCAGGCAGACCCCGCTGCGCGGGATGCGGCCGCGAGATTCGCGCGCGCCGTGGCCGCCAAGAATGGCGCCGAGGCTTGCCAGCTGCTGGCCCCAGGGACCAGATCCGAGCTCGAACAATCCTCGGGGGAGGGGTGTCCTAGGGCGGTCTTGACTGAGGGTCTGCCGAGGGCCGGAGCCGTGGACGCTTTCTCCACGTTCGGGACGATGGCCCAGGTCCGGTTCTCCGGGGATGTCATGTTCGTCTCGGAGTTCGGCAACGGATGGAAGGTGATGGCGGCCGGCTGCTCACCGGTGCCCGGTCACCCCTACGACTGCGCCCTGCAAGGAGGCTGAGATGCGCGCCATGTTCATCGTCTACCTGCTCGTGATCTGGCTCGGGCTTGGCTACTTCGTCGTCCTCGGCGCACTGCACACCTGAGGGAGGCGACAATATGCGCAAACACCTTCGCCACAGCTCACTTGGACTCGTCTTCGGGATCCTCTTCCTGCTCTCCCTGCTGGGGCAGGCGCTGGCTGGATGGAGACAGTTCAACG
Organism: uncultured Actinomycetota bacterium; assembly: GCA_963842565.1. Lineage (GTDB taxonomy): Bacteria > Actinomycetota > Actinomycetes > Propionibacteriales > Nocardioidaceae > Marmoricola. The sequence goes on from CAWJGX010000022.1 coordinate 204,084, forward strand.
CTGACCAGGTGGCCTCGAGCCTCGCTCAGATCTCTTTGCCGGACTACCTCGCATCGGCGAGCTTCGCCGCAGACGTCGCGGAGAACTGGCAGAGCGAGTTCCTTCAGTTCCTGCTCTACATCGTGGCCACCGTGTGGTTGCTCCAGATCGGCTCGCCGGAGTCCAAGGAGCTCGACAAACCCGGTCTGGAGAGCGAGAAGGAACAGAAGATCGGCCAACACGCCGATGAGTCATCGCCGGCCTGGGCTCGTGTCGGTGGTTGGCGCACGGGGGTGTACTCGTGGTCGTTGAGCCTGCTCATGGGGCTGATCTTCTTCGCCTCGTGGTTCGCGCAGTCCTTCGCGGGACGCGCCGCGTTCAACGAGACGCAGCTGAAAGACCTGCAGGACCCGATCAGCTGGACCGCCTATCTCGCAAACCCGGACTTCTGGTCCCGAACCCTGCAGAACTGGCAGTCGGAGTTCCTCGCCGTGGGTTCGATGGCCGTGTTCAGCATCTACCTGCGGCAACGCGGATCACCAGAGAGCAAGCCGGTCGGTGCTGCGCACTCCAGCACCGGCATCGAGGGATGACGCGTGCCGTTTGTAAGTCAAGCGTCGTCAGCCGGGAGGGCGCGGTCTATGTCGTCAACTGAACTCGTCGATCGGATCGCCGAGGAGGCCTCGCGCGCCGGGTTGCGGATCGTCACTTCGGAGTCACTGACCAGCGGGATGATCGCGATGCGCCTGGGCGCTGGTCCGGACTCGGCGTCCTGGTTCGGTGGCGGGATCGTGGCCTACCAGGAACAGGTCAAGTTCGGATTGCTCGGGGTTGAGGAGGGAGCTGTGGTGACCGAGCGGTGCGCCGTGCAGATGGCGCGTGGCGCGCTTCGCCTGTTCGAGGCAGACGTCGCAGTCGCCGCAACCGGAGTCGGAGGACCTGAGCCGAGTGAGGGTAAGCCTCCAGGCACCGTCTTTCTCTGCGTCGCCGCAGATCACGATGCGCGGACTCGAGAGCTTGCTCTGCATGGCGAGCCCGAGGCTGTTCTCGAACAGACGTGTGCGGCCGCACTAGAACTGCTGGCTGAGATCCTCGCCGTCTGAGTCCAGACGTGAGCGTCCGCAGACGGCCGTTGCGATGTAGGTCAGCTGTTGCTGGAAGCCTTCCCGCCCTTGCGGCCTGCCTTCTTCTTCTGGGCAGTGGTGCCGCCTTGGGAGCTGTCGCCGCCCGATCCGCTCTTCTTGCCACCGTGCTTGGACGCATCGGGCGAGTTCGCGATCTTCGCGGCTCGTTGCTTGGACATTCCCTTGTCCTTGAGCTTCTCGTACTGCTTCTCGTTCTTGACGTTGGCTGACTTGCTCGGCATGGGTGATCCCCTTCCGCTCGTTCCTAGTTCTCAGATACCCACCCAGCCCCGCTGTACGCACAGCGGTACTCGTGGAATCAGGCGTAGTTCAGGCGTGCGCCTCACCTGAAGCGTGACGCGAGGAGGAGCTCTTGCACTTGAGGGACCAGGGACCTCGACGAAGGGCCCTTTGCGGGTGCACAGCCGCTCGAGCGGGCGAGCACCCGAGTCGCAGACGGGGTACACACGGCAGACGGGGTACGCACGTAGGAGCAAACCGGGTTCACCACATCCTCATCTAGGAGGCTCGACGTGTCCGTCAACCGAACTTCACTGCTCGCAGCAGATGCTCTCGCCACCGTTGTCGGCTCGATGATCATCGCGAAAAAGATCCGCGAGACCGGACCCGCAGATCCCTCGGGCTGAGAGCCTCCGACGCCGTCAGGCCGATGCTCGGGCGAGGTGTTGCCTGGAGGTCACGGCCAGCAACTGCCCAGCCTTGGTTCTGGCTGAGGCTCGCTTTGCAGTAAGCATCCGCTCCGAGATCGGTGGCCACGCTCGCCAGCCGTCTCGCAGATGGCCGGAGTGCACGACGTAGATCGCTCTGGGACAAAGCCGTCACGCCAGGGGCGGATCGCCCAGACCGGCGACCTGTTCCGCGGGATGCTCGTCCAGGACCAAGAGCTGCCTCGGTTCCAGTGAGATTGACAGTGGCCGCCCTGCGGGGACGTGCGTGCCGGGTCTGCATGCTCCCAAGGCGCGAGGGTACGAGAGCAGTTCTTCGTGAGGACCTGCGCGCGTCCTCACGCCAACGAAAAGAGCACACTCTCGTGGACACGTTGACGTTCGTGGGGACAGCCACCACAGTCCTCAGGCTGGGATCGTTCACACTGCTCACCGACCCCAACTTCCTGCACCAGGGCCAACGGGCCTACCTCGGCAAAGGACTGTGGACGCGCAGACTGACCGAGCCCTGCAGTTGGGCCATGGGCTGACCCCCGACCTCACCAAACCGCTGAATGGCAAGTGATCCAGTTCGCCCACATTCCGCCGTATCTAGCTGGATCGTATGTCGCCTGCCAAAGTTCGATCGGGGTGCAACCCAGCGTGGTTTAGCCCGGAAGAAGCGGCCGGCTCCAGTGGCCGCCGGTTGGCTGGGAGCGACGAGGACTCGAATCGAGTCCCCGGTCCGAGGGACTCAACCACCGGCTTGAGGGGTTCAGACCCGTGTGGCTCCATGCAGCACCACGAAATCGCTACCGAGTCTGGCAGTGAGGGAGGCTGTTGTTACGCATTCGAGTCTCCGGGATGCCCTACGCGAGGTCAGGGAGCGGCTGCCCGAAGCTTCTCGAGCAGGGGACCGGCAGCCTCGGTCAGGAACTGATGCTGGGTGTCGCCGCCGACCTGGACGAGCGCGACATCGGTGAAGCCAGCCTCCCAGAACGGCCTGACGGCCTCCACGACGACGTCGAGGTCGGGTCCGCAAGGGATGTTCTCGGCAACGTCCTCGCGGCGTACGAACTGGGTCGCCCCGGCGAAACCAGCCGTGGTCGGGAGGTCGGCGTTCACCGACCATCCGCCCGCGAACCAGCGGAACTGGTCGTGAGCCCGGTCGATGGCGGCTTGTTCGTCGGGGTCCCAGCAGATCGGGATCTGGCCGATGGCGCGCGCGGGGTCGCCGATGGTGGGTGCCCCGTCGGTGTCGTTCCAGCCCTGGACGACGTCGCTGAGTGGTTCGACTGCGATCATGTGGTCGGCCAGGGGCGCCAAAGCGTTCACGGCGCGGTCGCCGGCGACCGCCACCGCAATCCCGACCGGGTCGTTGGGCAGGTCCCAGATTCTGGCTGAGTCGACCTGGAAGTACTGCCCCCGGTGATCGACCAGGTCGCCGGAGTGCAGTTGACGGATCACCCCGATGGCCTCCGCCAGCATCGCCTCGCGGTCCTGCAGCGCCGGCCAGCCGCGACCGACGACGTGCTCGTTGAGGTTCTCGCCGGTGCCGAGGCCCAGGGTGAACCGGCCCTGCGACAACAGTTGCACCGTCGCCGCCTTCTGGGCCACCACTGCCGGGTGGTAGCGGACCGTTGGACAGGTCACGTAGGTCATCAGGTCGACGCGACTGGTGGCGTGGGCGACCGCGCCCAGCACGGACCACGCATAGGGTGCATGACCCTGCGCGCTGAGCCACGGGAAGTAGTGGTCGCTCATGACCTCGAGGTCGAAGCCGACCTCCTCTGCCTGCACGGCGAAGTCGACGAGATCGCGCGGGGCGCTCTGCTCGGTCATCAGGGTGTAGCCGAATCTGGTCATGCCTCTCCTTGCTCGGGATCGTTCGTAGTCAGCCGCGGCGTCTCGTCACGACAGGGGACAGGTACTTCTCCCAGTCCAGGTCGATCAGGTCCTCGGGCACGTCGACCACCAGCGCCGCCGCCGCGTCGACAAGTTCGGCCTCGCTGTAGCCCCAGGAGCGCAACCCAACGCAACGTAGACCGGCCCGCTCGGCCGACTCCACGTCGTACGGCGTGTCACCGACCATGACCGCGACGGTGACCCCGTCGGGGCGGTCGAGGGTCGCCTGCAGCAGGTCGGGCTCCGGCTTGGAGTCGTCGACGTCCTCGGAGATCGTGAGCACCTCGATGTCGTCGGGCACGGCGAGCATGGCCACCGCCTCCCGCGTGAACTCCGGGTCGCCGGACGACGCGAGGGCCACCTGGCATCCGGCCTCGTGCAGCGACCTGATCAGATCGGTCGCTCCCGGCAGGGGGCAGACCTCGCTCCTGAGCTCGGCGTACTCCTCACGCCAGCGGTCGCGCCACTCGTCGCCGTGACGCTCCTCCGTGCTGTCACCGGCGACGCGTGCGACGAGCTTGTCACCCCGCATCCCGACGGCTCGGTGGATCCGCCACAGCGGGATCGGCTGGCCGATGTCGTCGAAGACCCGCTGCCAGGCGATCGCGTAGTGGTACGTCGAGTCGACGAGGGTGCCGTCGATGTCGACGAGGACGGCGCGAGTCGAGGTTCCCATCGGCACGCAGGTACCCACCTATGTGCAGACACAACCAACGGGCTACCGGAAACACCTCGGCCGAAGTTGGTCGTAGCCAGCACGTCAGCGCAGGTCCAGACCGAGAAGCAGTACGACCCATCGGCTTGTGCCGGACGGCCCGCGCACACCCGTGGGCCGCCGAGACGCTGCGCATGCGTCTGGACTAGGACGAGCGAGCCCGACTGTTAGGCGACTTCTTCGCCACGAACATGCTGGTCGCGCAGTCCATCGTGCTCCGACACCGCTCGCGAGGCCTCCCTCTCGCAGAGCTCGAGCAAGTCGCCTATCTCCCCCCGCACCAAGACGTTGCGGCGGTTCGACCCCAGTGCAGGCCACGCCTTCATGTTCATTTGCGTGCCGGCCATCTCCCGGACGCTTGGGATTCTCCTGCGCGGCTATGACCTCATCTTCTGGTGGGGGATTGCCCATCTGGCCCTCATGCTCGTGGGTGAAATGGGTACTGCGCCACCAAGGTTCACCGCCCCGAAAGGCACCCGATGCTGCTTCCCCCCGCTCGCGGTCCGGTAAGCCGCCACGTTCTGGCGATGCTTCGCCGCCTCGACCCTGGCAACACCTCCGTCGCGCCCATCGCCCTGGGCCTCGACCCGGTCACCACGGACCCCGACGTGCAACTCGCCCTGTGGGTCCTCTACGAGCTGCACTACCGGGGTTTCGAGGACTGCGCCACAGACCACGAGTGGGACCCCGACTTGATCCGGCTGCGCTCCGCGATCGAGGGCCGCTTCGAGCGTGAGCTCCGTGCGTCGACGGCCGGTCTCCTCGCCGGAGTCCTGTCCGACGTCGACATCGGCGAGCAGCTGTTGAGGCTCGTCGCCGACGACGACGGCCCCTCCGTGGCTGACTTCATCCATCGGCATGGCACCCGCGAGCAGGCGCTGGACTTTTTGCGCGAGCGCAGCGTGCAGCAGCTCAAGGAGTCCGATCCCCAGTCCTTCGTCCTCCCCCGTCTCGAGGGTGCCGCCAAGGTGGCGCTGGCCGAGGTGCAGTACGACGAGTACGGCGCAGGTCGCCCCGAGCGGCTCCACCAGACGCTGTACGCACGAACCCTGCAGTCGGCTGGGCTCGATCCGACCTACGGCGCGTACCTCGGGAACATCTCGGCCGTCTCCCTAGCCGCCGCGAACGTGATGTCGCTGTTCGCACTCCACCGACGACTGCGCGGCGCCGCCCTGGGGCACTTCGCGGCGTTCGAGGCAAGCAGCTCGGTGCCGTCGCGCAAGATCGCCGCCGGCCTGGAGCGCCTTGGCTTACCCGCGGCCGCAGCCACCTACTTCCACGAGCACGTGCACGCCGACGCTGTGCACGAGCAGGTCGCGGCCAGGGAGATGTGCGGGGCCTTTGTGGCCGGCGCAGCCGACCTTCGCGCGGACGTCCTTTTCGGGGCGGCCTGCGGGTTGCACCTCGACGCGCTCACATCTCGCGAGCTGCTGGCGCGCTGGCAGGACCGCGAAGAGTCCGAACAGGTGGCCTCGTGAGCGAGCCCGTCACGGTGCCGGTCTAATGGGAGGTCCGCTGCTGGTCAGGGGCGCCCCGTCGGGTTCGACACCGGGGGCAACGAGCATCGGGTCACCAAGTCCGCGTGAAGGGAGTTTGACGGTCTGGTGACGTGAAAACGCAAGACGTCCACGGCTTGTCTCACACCCGGAGAAGCGACCAAATCCACGTCTAGCCGGAGATCATCGAGGTGCCTGAGCGACGACCATCGGGCTGGCGTCAAACTCGGGCTGCCTCTGCCAAACGCGACGAAGGCTGTGACCGCCTATGCGTGGCCGAGCGAGAAGTGCGTAGACATTTAACCGCTTCTCGTGCCATCGCCTCTTGTCTTTCGCGCGTGCCTTGAACAATCAGACAACGACCGCTTGGACCAAGAGCACACCGGCGAAAGTCGCCGCCGGGATGAACACCAAGGGCTGCGGTATTCGTGCTCGGAGGGTAGTGGTGGGCCCTGACGCGACAGGGCACCCCCCAGCCGATACGGCGTTTCATCCCTGGGACGGTCCGTGATCTATGGACCGGTTTGTCGCCGCCGTCTGCGGGCACTGGACCTTCATGGCACCCGGGTCATCCAGCCGGGGGCACTCGTCTACTGCTTTTCAGCGAGAGGAACACACCCATGAGGCTCCTGAACACCCTCACGGCGCTCACCCACACAGCCGTGAGTACGGCCGTGAAGGCGACAATCCATCCCATTGACACGACCTTCGAGGCTGTTGGCCTGGTGAAGGAGACCGCAGGGGCCGGCGTCGGCCTTGTCCGCAACCGGATCAGCGCCCTTCCGCCACAGGAGCAGCTTGCGTCCGAGGAGAGCACCGAGCTCAAGTCCGCACACCACATGACAACCGCGGAAGACGTCGTCGACGAGGTGAAGGAGGGAGTAGATGACGTGACGGAGCAGGCGGGTGACGCCGCCAAGGTCGTCACCGCGAAGGCTGCCGAGCAGGCCGAGGTCGTGAAGGACAAGACCGCTGACAAGGCAGATGCAGCAAAGCTGTCGGTCCAAGACGAGAAGCACGAGCCCCCCAGGAAGCCCGTGAAGAAGCCTGTGGCCGAGAAGCCTGCGCCGGAGAGGACCCCGGCCAAGAAGGCTGCGCCAGAGAAGGCTGCGACTGAGGAGCCGGCGGCCCAGCCGGTCGACGAGGACCCGCGGGACCACCTCCCCGGACCCGACCTCGCGCCGTATATCCCCCCGGCCGTCGACGAGCTTCCCGAGCCGATCGTGATCGTTGCCGAGTAGGCCACGTGCGCTGGTGACCAAGGGCTGGTGATAGGTGACGGCGAGGCGCTATGGGCTCGAGTACCGGGTGGTCTGTCTCGCACGGTAGCCCGCGGCGTCGCCCTTCTCCTCGCCGTGGGTCCTGGCCGTCGTTCTGGTGAAGGTCAACCGTGCTGGGGGTGCGACGACTCCCACCGGAGTCGATCGGCAACCAGAAGCCAACCTGCATGTGGACCCGCGCGACGGCGGGTCCCCTCCGTGAGCGCGCTCGCATAGACTTCGGCTGTTCGCGCGATGAGCCCTGCCGCTCGCTCCCGAGGACCGTGATCACCTCGGCATGATTAGGCGTGAGGAATGCCTTATACGCGCCCTGGGCAGATTCCTCGCGAGATCCGCCGCGCTGACAGGCCGCGTGGGCGACACGTCTTCAACGGTCAGCGACAACTTTTCGCTGCGGTCCACCATTGTCATCAGCCTGCCACGATGCAGCATGTTGGATAGCCCAGGCAACCTAGTGCTCCTGTGCTGGCACGGCCCCGACCAGACTCAGGGCGAACGTGAGATCCGGCCTACTAGGCTGCGTACCGGGTCGCGCCTAGCACCCGGCCCTCGTGCCGTACTCGCGGCGGCCCTTCTTGCGCAGGGTCTCCGATGCACGCGGTCTCGGCGCGGTCGACGACGAGGCGTCGGGCTCGTTCAGGGAGACCCTTCTGTCACGCGCTGGTGGCGGCGCCGCCGGCTGCCAGGTGCCCCAGCTCGCGAAGGCCTGTCGTCAGCAGCTCGGCCACCGCGCTGGGCGGTACGCCGAGCAGGTCCGCGGCCTCTCGGTGCGTGAGTCCGCCGAAGACGCACAGGGCCAGGCACGCGCGTTGGAGCTGGGCGAGCTGGCCGAGCCACCCCATGACCGGGGGCAGGGTGACCGGGGGGCCCGGCCTGTCGGTTGGTCCCACCGGGACTTCCAGGCTGTGCCGGTACACCCGACGCGACAGGAAGCCCAGGATGTCCTCATCCGACTGCGCATCGATCGAGAGGGCGAGGTCGACCATCGCCAGGGTGACAGCCCGCACAGCTGCTGCCTCGTCGCCCAGGAGGGCGCACGCGAGCGCGTAGACGGACCCACCGTGGCGGTCCCACACCCTCTCGAGGTGTAGGGCCGTACTCGCGTTGGCTTCGCTCCTGACACGGGGTAGCGAGGCCGGGTCTTCCACGCGACGGGAATCAACCTCAGGGAACCACGCCCGCCGACGAATGCGAGCATCCACGGGTGCACGGACCAGACCGCGGGTCTTTGTTGCCAGTTCCATTGCCGACCATTCCTCTTCCATGACCCCTGACGGCCGTGCGCCGTCCGGCGAGTTGGTTGCGGGTTCAACTGTGCACCATGTCCAATCTTTGCACAAGGTCATTGAGGCGATAGTCTGTACAAACCATGTACACGGTCAAGCAGGCCTCTCGGCTCACCGGCGTCTCTGAGGCGTCCCTGCGCGGGTGGGAGCGGCGCTACGGCGTCGTCGCACCGCATCGCAACGAGTCGGGGTACCGCCTCTACGACGAGGAGGCTCTGGCAGCCGTCTCGACGATGCGCCGGCTGGTGGATGACGGCTGGTCGGCAGCGGAGGCTGCCGACGCGGTGCGCAACGGGACGGCTCCCGCCGTTCCGGACGAGGAGGCCGGTGCGGAAGCCTCCAGCGATCACGGCCAACCCAACGCGGTCGCCTACATGCAGCGCTTCTTGTCCTCGGCAGCACAGATGGACACGGCGGGCATCGAGGAGAGCCTCGATGGAGGTTTCGCGCTCGGATCGTTCGAGCACGTGGTCGACTCCTGGCTCTTTCCCACCCTCGAGGCACTCGGAGAGGGCTGGGCGCGGGGCGAGATCGACGTGGCGGGTGAGCACGCGGCCAGCCACGCGGTCCATCGACGGCTCTCCGCGGCGTACGACGCGGCCGGAAGCAGGGCCAGGGGTCCGGCGGTCGTGGTCGGGGTGCCCCCAAGCGGCCAGCACGACCTCGGCGCCCTGGCCTTTGCCACCGCGATCCGCCGCACGGGCATGGACGTTCTCTACCTCGGCGCCAACGTGCCGGTGAGCAGCTGGGAGATGGCGGTGCGCACTCGCCAGGCCCGAGCAGCGGTCCTGTCCGTGGTCACTCCCGAGGACCGCCCGACCGCGGTCGCGGTGGCGGAGCGACTGCTCAGCCAGGTCCCGGCCCCCCTGGTCTGCGCCGGCGGAGCATCAGCGGCGAACCTCGCTGGTGGAGTCCGGAGCCTGCCACCGAGCATCGCGATCGCAGCCCAGCAGCTCGACCGGCTCACGCACCAGACCAATCAGTAGTTCAGCCATGAGTGCTGCTGTCGATTCGAAGGCGGGTATTGGCGCCGTCACCGGTTCCATCGCGCCAAAGCGCATCTGGTGCTGTCGGCGATGCGTCATCGCGCGACGGAGCTGGGTGACCGGATGACGTACAGCGCTCTAAGGTTACGCCGGACCAGTGCGGGTTACGCCGGACCACTGCGGGGAGCACGCCAGCAACAGTCTGGTCGAGGTCATCCACCCCGTGTCGTGCGCCGGGCTGGGGCTGGTCGCGCGACTTGCCACGGAGCTGGACCCGAAGGGCCTGCCATCGCGCGGCTTCGCCACCAGCCGAGAAGACTTCGCGGCCTGGGCGGCGGGCCGTGGCCAGAAGTTGCTGCTGATGGAGGACTTCTACTGCGAGGCCCGGCTGCGACACGGCCTACTGCTCGAGGGTGCTGAGCCGCTCGGTGGACGGTGGAACTACAACGACGAGAACCGTGAGCCACCTTCGAAAGGCGCCCACACGCTCGGCGTGCCCGAGCCGATCTGGCCCGGGGAGGACGAGATCGACGACAAGGTGCGCGCCGACCTCGACCGGTGGGAGCGCGACGGGGAGGTCACCTTCATCGGCAGGACGGCCGGCGGCTGTTCCCCCCACACGACCGGATGCGCTCGCGGAGCTCGACCACTTCGTCACCGAGCGGCTGGCGAGCATCGGGTCAATGGGGACGCGGTGTCGAGGGAGACCTGTGGATGGCGCACTCGATGGTGTCGGCATCCTGAATCTCGGGGTGCTCGACCCGCTCGGGCTCGTACGTCGGGCCGAGGCGGCGTACCTCGGGAGGTGAGGTGCCGATCGCCTCGGTGGAGGGCTTCGGGCGCCAGGTGATGGGCTGGCACGACTACGTGTGGCACCTCTACTGGCACTTCCCCGAGGACTACCGGCGGCGCAACGGGTTGGGTGCGAACGAGGGACACGCCGGAGTGGTTCACCGAGCTCGACGGTGCCGCCACCCATGCGCGCTGTCTCTCACACACCCTGACGCAGGTCGCGGAGCGCGGGTGGGTGCACCACATCTCGCGGCTGATGATCCGCAGCTCCGACGCGATGCAGCGCGGTTCGTCGCCGGCGCAGGTGACTGACCGCTTCCACCCCTTCGTCGACTGCTACTACGGGGTGATGGATCCAACGTCGTCGGGATGTCGCAGCACGCGGACGGTGGTGCGATGGCGACCAAGCCGTACACTCGGGCGGCGCCTAGGCTTACGAGATCACCAACACTACGGCTCATGCCGGTTCGACCCGAAGGTGCGGGTGGACGGAGGACGCGTACACGTTCACCGCCGGCTGCTGGTGGTTCCTCGGCCGACGACCGGCATGGACATGTGGGCCACGCAATTCCGCCCAGGGCGTAGGGTTGACGGCCAAGGTAGGCACCACGAATTGACCACTGAATCGCCTCAGCCGCCGCTCGCATCCTTGGGCTTCGCCTGTCGTCTTTCACGACCAAGGAGCAGCCACTGGTGGACGCTTCGAACCCCGACCTGGCCACGACGCTCGCACAGATCGCTCGCGAGATCCACGCAACACTCGATCTGGACGCCACCCTGGCCAGCATCGTCAACGCCGCCGCGAGGTCCCTACCCGAGATCGACCACGTCGGGATCACCGTGGCTCATCGTGACGGACGAATGGAGACCAGGGCGGCGAGCGACCAGTTCGTGCGCGACCTCGACGACCTGCAGTATGACGTCGGCGAGGGCCCGTGCGTCTACGCGATGGACGCTCACCCCGTCGTGAAGGTCGACCACGCCCGCACCGAGGAGCGGTGGCCCCGGTTCATCCCACCGGCCGTCCAGCGCGGACTCCGGGCCCAGCTGGGACTCCAGCTCTACCTCGAGGACGAGACCCTCGGGGCCCTCAACATGTACTCCACGTCCTCGGAGACCGTCAGCGAGGAAACAGCCCACTTCGCCGAGATCTTCGCCAGTCACGCCGCCTTGGCCCTCGGCCATGCCAGGCTCGAAGACCAACTCCATACCGCGATCAGCACTCGCCAACTGATCGGGCAGGCAACCGGCATCGTCATGGAGCGATACGAGCTGAACGAGGACCGGGCCTTTGACTACCTGATCCGAGTGTCCTCCCACAGCAACACCAAGCTGCGTGAGGTCGCCCAAGAGGTCGTCGACCAGACAAGCGCGAGGTACACGCCGCCCCTCTCGTGACCGGACACCTGGCACACGCACCGGCCGAGTCTCTGAAGAACCGACTGGTCAACCGGTTCAGGACCGCCCAGCGGTCTAGCGCTGGGCAGTCCCGGCGCACCGGCCAGTCGAGTCGCCAAGGCGGATGGGAGCCCGTGGGTCAAGCACCTCGTCTGGAACGCGCGCCGGCAAGAGCGGACGGATCGGCTCGGGTCCTCCGACCCGAGCCGCCGTCGCTGGTGTAGGCGGGGGCTGCGTCCTAGCAGAGACCCCTTGCCGCCGCGTTCTTTCCCTGCCCGCCGACGGCCTTGACGAGCTGGCCGACGTTGTCGAACCCGGGGAGGCCGCCGCTGTTGACGGTCTTGTGCACCTGGCCGAAGCAAGCGGCCCCGGCTGGAGCCGCGCTTGCCGGGGCGGCTAGGCCGAGAGCTGCAAGAGCGGCGATGGATCCTGCGGCGAGAATTCTCTTCATGTGGCTTCCCTCCTCTTGGTGGGTGCGGTTCACCCATCAATGGGGGTTCGACACGCGAAGCCGATCAGATTGCTTTGTGCGAAAAGGCGTCACACCAACCGGATCCGACCACCCGCAGTTCGGCATAGATCCCAGGAGGTTGACAACAATCCCCTGACAAGCCCGAAGGCGGCCGGAAAGACTCGCATCACGACAGGTGTCGGCTAGGGGCGTGCCCGGCACGACGTCGGGCCACCTCGACGGCCACGAGGACTAGTACGGCCCACACGGCGGTCAGTATTCCGCCGCTGGTTCCCAGACTGGCCCACAGGTCCGGGTAGACAACCGACTCGACGCCCAACCAGAACGCCGATAACGCTGCCGTCCAGGCCGGCAGACGGCCGCGGGTCACCGCAGCCAGGGCGACAAGACCCACGACCGCAAGGGCTAGGGAGGCCTGCATCGGCCAGTGCGAGACACCGTTGGTGATGTCCTCGGTCTCCGTGGTGTTGCGGATCAGCGGAGCCCCGTAGACCACCGCGGCCGGCAGCCCGATGATTGCCAGCACCGACAGCCCCGGATCCGGGCGGCGCCATTGGAACGGGCGCCACCGTCCGAGCCAGGCCAACAAGCCGACGGTGAGACCGACTCCCAGTCCGTTCCACAGCTGGGGCCATGAGCCGCGCCACAGGGCACCGACCAGGGTCGCCAGTGTGACTACGACCAGCTGAGCGATTGCGACTGGCTCGCCGGGACGCATCGCCAGCACCACCAGGGGCACGGCCACCAGAACGAGGTACAACAGCCCCCACCCGGACTCGAACATGTAGTTCTCGTCGAAACGTGCGTCCTGCTCCACGACCACCAGCAGATCGATGAGTCCGAACCAGAGAAACCCCCAGAACACGGCCGCAACCGAGGCGACCACACGTGCGGTGACACGGCGTCTGCCCTGAACCATGGTCCGAGTGTTGCGCGGACCATCACTAGGCGGCCAGTCCCCCATGGCGCAGCTGGTAGCGCACACGCTTGAGGCAGCAGAGCACCCTGTGCACACGACCTGCTACCTCGCTCGGCGATCACCTCGGTATTGCTTCCGCCAAGACAACAAGACCGCTACCGGGTCAAGCACAACTGCGCGGCGGGGTGGCTCGGGTCTCTGGCACTGTTGGCAGCCCGATGCTCTCGCAGGGCCCCAGGGTCAGAGGCCAGATGTCTGCTCGTTCTGATTCCCTTGCGGGTGGTCTGGCCCTCCTGATCGGATTCATCCACGGTGTGGATCAGGCCCGTCGCGCCGTGGGACCCTTGTCAGCGGGGTTGGAGCGACAAGGAGGGAGACATGTCAGCAACCGGTTTAGAGGTCATCCGAGAGATGGTCGAGCGGACCAACGCCCACGACCTTGAGGGTATGGCGGCGTTGATGCACCAGGACTACCAGAGCGAGCAGCCCTTCCACCCGGCCCGCGGCTTCGGCGGCCGGGCGCAGATGAAGGCGAACTGGGGCGCCATCCTCACCGGGGTCCCCGACCTGCGCGCCGAGGTCCCGGCGTCGGTGCAGGATGGAGACGTTGTGTGGAGCGAGTGGCACTGGTGGGGCACGACCGAGAAGCATGAGCCGTTCGAGATGCGTGCGATCACCCAGTTCACGGTGCGGGAGGGGCTTGTCGTCAGCGGCCGGCTTTTCGCGGAGATTGTCGAGCAGGGAGGCGCCGACATCAACGAGTCTGTCGAGACGGCGTCGGGCCACCGCCCACGGCTCGAGGGCTGATCTGGCCACGATGACTTTCGGGACGACTTCCCGGAAGCGGATCGTCAAGCGGGAACAGATCAGTCAGCGCTCGGTTGACGCGCATTGCCGGCGGTTGGACGCCCCAGAGCGCTGGACTTCCGCGGCCGAATCTCGCAAGCGGGGCGCTCGCCGAATCGGATGCTTGCGGGTCGCGCAAGATGATGGACCTGAAAGGCGCGCGGGATCGACTCGTGACCCAGAACGCGCAGGCGCCTTTCAGCGTCTGGCGGACCTGGTGCACGACTTCGACGCGGTCGTGGCAGCCTCGCGGGACACGAATGCGGATGATGAGCACGACCCCGAGGGGGCAACGATACGCCTTCGAGCGGTCACAGATCGAAGCCCTGGCCCGGCAAGCAGAGCATCATCTCGGGAGATCGATGCCGCCTTGAAGAGAGTGGATGCTGGCACGTACGGCATGTGCGAAGCCTGCGGGACCCCGATCGGTGCGGAACGGCTGGAAGCCAGGCCCGCGGCAAGAATCTGCATCCTGTGTGCCGCGTCGCCGACGACGGTACGGGACGCGGGGCTCGAGCGTGATCGTGGACGACCGTGCCAGACTGGGTCGCCCGGCCGCGGGTCGCGTGTTTCGGGTGATGGATGTGCGTGACCTCGCTCTTCCTGTCATCGGCGCACCCATGGCCGGTGGTTCCTCCACCGCTGCGCTGCCGCGGTTGTCTCCGATGCCGGTGGGCTCGGATTCTTGGCCGCCGGCTACAAGAACCCGGACGCGGTGGCCGCCAGAGGTGGCGACGGTGCGGGCGACAACGACGGCGCCGTTCGGTCTCAACGTGTTCGTGGTCGAGCCCTACCATCCCGACATGGCGAAGGTCGGTGCGTACCGCCGCACGCTGGAACCGGAGGCGGCTTTTCACTTCGACATCGAGTTGGGTGAAGCACGCTGGGACGACGACCACTGGCGGGCGAAGGTCGACTTGGTGCTCGACCTGCGGCCGGACGTGGTCTCGTTCACCTTTGGATGCCCGAGCGCTGGGGTGCTGCGGCAGCTGGCCGGTGGGGTGCTGTCGATGGTCACGGTCACCTCCGTGGCCGAGGCCCGGGTGGCAGTCGACCGCGGCGCCGCATCGCTATCGGTCCAGGGTCCGAACGCAGGCGGTCACCGAGGCACGTGGGACCTGGAAGCGCCCCCGAACCAGACACCCTTGCTCGATCTCATGTCCGCCGTGCTGGCGGTGGTCGGGTGCCGGTGGTCGCCGGGGGCGGTATTCACGACACAGCTGGGCTGCGATCGCTGAGGGACGCAGGTGCGGCCGCAGCCCAGATCGGGACCGCGTACCTCCTCGCGGAGGAGGCAGGGGACGACCCGACCCACCGAGCCGCACTGATCGACTCGGCATTCACCCAGACCGCGCTCACTCGCGCGTACACCGGCCGATGGGCACGCGGTCTCGCCAACCGGTTCATCGCTACCCACGCCGACGCCCCGGCGGGATATCCCCACCTCCACCACCTCACGTCCCCACTTCGACGAGCGGCTGCTGCCGCTGGCGATATGGACGTCGCCCACATGTGGGCCGGGGACCAGCCACGTCCACACCCCGGGCGTCCACAGCTGCGGACATCACCGTCTCGTCGCTCTCTAGGCAACCCGGCGCCGCCCCCGGTCGAGGACAATGCGCGGGGCGCCGATCGGCGGCGGTTTTCACCTCACGTCCGCGCGGATCGCGGCGCATGCCGTGCGTCAGTCGCGTGCTCGAGGCACGACGACGACGGCCTGCGTTCGGTCGCGTACGCCGACTTTCGCAGGATCGATGCGGACGAGGACTTTACCGCTGGCAGCCTGACGGACAGACGCGCGGCCATCTTGAGTTGGACAGCCCTTCGACCATGCGCTGTAGCCCTGCATGATGAAGTCGCGCGCGGCACGCTTTCTCAGGGGTGGCTCGGTGGCGTCATCGCAGCCCCACGCGATTGACGGCGCGAGGGACGGGGTGGCCAGTCGGAACGGACCGGCGCAGGCCCACGCCGCACGGACTGGCGAGGTCGGCGGCGCCGATCGGAGGCGGGACCTGAACGTCGTGTCCTGCTCGCGGTCGTGGACCGCAAGTGGCGCGAGCACCTCTACGAGATTGACGACATGCTGGGGGCATCCACATGCGGGCGCTCGCGTCGAAGAACCGGCTGGTGGAGTACCAGCAGGAGGCCGACGACATGTTTCTCGCGCTCCTGGCTGCCATCCAGGAGGAGGAGACCGTCGGCTACGTCTTCCACGTCCCCGCCCCGACCGCCGCCGCGGCCGTCGCACAGCTGCTGGCCGACGAGGCCGCCGACGCAGCCAAGATGCACGCCCAGCTCGACCAGACCGAACTCGACCGGACACCCGGTCGGGAAGAGGTTCAGCCCGCCGCCCAGTAGGCCCCACGGAACCGGCGCGTCACCGGCTCCACCGCGACGAGCGACCGCGCCACGGGCTCGGGGTACAACGCGGCTCGCAGCAGGCTCGAGACCACGCGGGCCTCCGACCTAGCGAGCACCAGCGGCTTGAACCGGATCGCCTCGCTCAGCACCTGGGCCGAGGCGACCGCGACACCGGCGACCAGGCCACCGGCCGTGTCGTCACCCTCGGAGCAGGAGCGGCATCGCGGCCACGACCGGGCGGTAACGCGGCGGGAGGGCCGCTGCCGCCGCGTCCGCGGCCGCTGCGCATCACGATTCTGGAGCGGGCGCACGTCCCCGGCGCCGGGCACCTGGCGGCTGACCACGTGCACCCCGGTGGGGCCGACCACCACCTCGACCGGGCCGGGCCGACCCTCAGCGGCCAGCAGGACCACCTCACGCAGCCGGGTCCACGCCGGTGCCGGGAACGGTCCCAGCTGCGCATGCCGCCTGCGGACGGTGGGTGCTGGGGTTGCGGTGGGTCATCGTGCTCACTTGCGGGTTTCCTCCCGGGACGAACGGAGCGTATGCGCTCCCAACCCACACCGTGACCGAAACGCCCATTTCGTCACTCACGTCCCACCAGTAACGCCCATCTGGCGGGCAGCCGGGTGGTGGGAGTGGACGCATGACCGGGCAGCACGCCATGTGCGTGTAACCGGAGCGCCCCGCCACCCCTCCGAAACGCGCCTCCGACACGAACCTGCGAGTGCCCCGGGTCGCACTCGCCTTGGTGTGCGGCTCCAGCAGCCGGTCACATGGCGGCCGGCGCTCGGTAGGCCACCGTCTCCTCCGAGGGCATCAGGACCCACAGGACCGGGTAGATCAGGATCTGACTGCCCGGCAGCACCATCAGCACCAGTACGAACAGCAGGCGCGCTGTCCACGGCTCCAATCCGAACCGCTGGCCGAGGCCGGCGAGCACGCCACCCAGGACACGGCCCTCGCGAGGCCTGATGAGGCCCTGGCGGGCAAAGTTCTGGTGGATGTTATCCATGGTCAAGCACGTCCTTCGGCGGGGTGCAGGGTCTCTCCCTGACATCTCCAACTGTGCGCCGCGCACGGCTCCTTCCGCATCAGGTGCCGCCCTGAGCCGACCCCCGGAACATTTCACGCGACCGACCTCAGGGACAACAGGGTAGACCACCGGCATGTACCCGGGGGGCCGCTCGGAAGATGCTGTCCGACACGCCGATAAGACGCGATGCAGTTCAGGTCGCGGCATGCCAGGTCGCAGATGTTTGGTGCGTCGTTCTTGGGTGGCTTCTGCCCGGCTTCGCGCCCCTGAGGTCGCGTGGGGCGGGTCGCGGCCTCTTTGAGCGTCTAGTTGTGCTCAAGGTGACCGAAGCTGGACGTTCCTGAGTCGGTCAGTCCTGGGCCGCGGGCGGCGGCTCATGCTCTGCACCAGCGGCGATCAATTCCCCGGAGCACGCGCGCGAAGCGGTCGGGGTCCTAGAAGTAGGAAGTGGCCGGCGCCTCGAACAACTCGACCCGGCAATCGGGGAATGCGCGCTGCACGCTGAGCGCGTGCGAGGCCGGGATCATCCGATCCTTCCGAGCCCACACGATCAGGGTCGGGACAGGTAGCGCGCCTTTGAGGTGGTCGTGGGCGCTGATGCTCTGGCCGCCGATATCGATGACGGCACGAGTCGTGGCGAGGAAGGCACGCCGACTCTCACGGTCCCCGAGCGAGCTGAACCCCCGCCAGATCGCGCCGATGTCCGCGCCGGGGCGCCAGCCGACCTTCGACGCGACGTGACCCAATGCCTCCGCACGCGAGAGAACGGGTCGGAGGCGAGGACGCTGAGCACCTGTTCGGCGCCGGGCAGGGTCGCGGATCGCAGGACCAGGTTCACTTCACGTCCCAGGCCGCCGCTGTCGACCAGTACGAGGCGCGCCACCCGCTCAGGGAACAGGTAGTAGAACTGCATCGCGATGCCACCGCCGAGCGAATGTCCCACGATCGTGACCCGCTCGATGCCGAGGTGATCGAGGAGGTCGCGCATGGTCGCAGCGTGCGAGCTGAGTGGGTCGAGTCCCCCAGCGGTTTCGCCGACTCACCGTGGCCGAAGAGGTCGGGTACGAGCACCCGGTGGTCCTCATCCATCTTGTCGACCAGGTGGGACCGCTGTCGTTGCGAACCAAGGATCCCGTGGATGAAGAGCACCACCGGGCCGGCGCCGCTGTCGACGTAGGAGAGTTCGTGGCTGTGGAGCGCCACCGTGTGCGGAGCCATGCGCGCCATGGTCACCCAGGACGAGCGACGCGAGCTGAGTGGCCAGGATCACCGCGCCGAGCGTGCGCCGGAAAGGGCTCATGCCGAGCAGAACCTCATCGAGCGCCCACACGAGAAGTGCTCCGTGGCGTATGCCGTTGACGGCGACCGCGTGGTGGCTGAGAGTTCGAACCTCTCCAGCACCAGTGTGACCATCCAGACGCACAGCGCAGGGTTCGGCAATTGCCACAGGGTCAGGCGCCCGTCCGGGAGCGGAACCACCAGGAGGCGAAGACCAGGCGAGCGGAGATGGGGTCCATCGTTGTCGAGGAGGTCACGGAGCGAACGTACCCAGCGTCAAGGCCGCCAGCCCGTCTCGTGACTGGGATCCGCGACTCAAGGCGGCGCGGGCGACGTCCCACGCGGTGGAATGGGGCACCAAGATTCCCGAGTCCCTCGAGTATCAGTGCCAGAATTCGTGGAGTCGCTTGGCAAGCTTTCTTCCTTGGTCGTAGCCGGCCCGAGCAGCAGGAGGACGCAGCGCCAGATCCATCGCGTTGGCGCCGAACATGTGCTCGGCGCTGCTAGCCGGGATGATCTGCTCGACTGTGCTGCCGTGCGCGCGTAGCTCGTCCGACCTCCCTGCGAGTTCGGTGCGCCAGTGCGGTGGGTGCAGAGTTCTGCCGCCGAGTGGAGCCAGCACCAGTACGCGCTCGTAGCCGACGGCCAGGTCGGCATTCTCGGCGTTGGCCCGGTAGCCGCCGTCGATGTATGGGGTGTCCCCAATCCTGTAGGGAAGGCCACCACCAGCACAGCTCGGCAGCGACCGCGTCCACCAGGTCGACCCCACTGTGGCGGTCGAATACGACCGGTTCACCGGTATGGGCATCGACCGCCGTGATGAGTAGTAAGCGCTGCGGCCAGCGCTGTCCGGGCAGTCGTGAGGCGACGGTGGCGCGCCATTGAAGCTGGCCACGACCCGTCCGATGCCGCTTCCCGGTCGAGTGCCGCCGCTCCCATTCTGCGTCGCATGTCGGTCACGTCGTTGGAGGAGGCGATGATCTTGAGGAGTCTGTCGAGCTGGTTCGACATCGGACCTGGTGGGACGCGGCCTCGGTCGGATCCGGGCGGGGCCGTTCGGTGCAGGGGCACGTCGGCAACGGTGGTTGCAAGGAGCTCGTCGGGTTCGCGCCGACTGTTTGGGCCGCGGCGGTTGCACCGGCTGATGTGCCGATGGTCAGGTCGGGTGTGGTCACGTCCAGCCGCTCCTCGAAGAGGCCGGCGAGGACGCCGATCAGCCACCCGTTGCCTGTCGAGCCGCCGCCACCGAGCACCAAGGCTCGCTCGCCGGTCGTCACCGTGAAGTGCCGGGTCGGAAAGAGGGGTGTGTTCATGGGGTTGCCCTTCGCGCTTTGCGCAGGGTGCTCCCGTGGCGACTGGCTCAGTCGCGCGTCGTGCACTGCAGGAGAGCACCCACTGTCGGTGTTGCGTTCATGGGTCCCACCTCCTGCGAGTCGATCACGATTGCACGGAATCTACGTGTCGGCGGCACGGTGCGCAATCGACAACATGCCGGAGTCGAAACCGCGAGATGCTCTCCGCAGTGGCTCGGTCTTTCCTACGCAGGCTGTGCACTCGCGGCAATGACGCGGGTCTGAATCCGCAGCAGACCGTACCGATGGGCTGGACTCGTGACGGCTTCGGTGCGGCAGGATTCCAAGGCTTCGTGAGGTTGCCGATCACCGGCCTCAGCTGTGCCGATTGCTCCGGCGTCTAGCTCGTGCTTCGCGATGGCAGCGACATCCCCCCGTTCCTGGACGTCAGTCCTGCGGGTTGGTTCAGGGCGAAGGACCCGTCCGGTGCTCGCGAGCCGCTTGAGCACGCATGGGTTCCCGAAGCCTGAGTCATGTACATCGGAATGGCAAGCCCCGGCTCATCACGCAAGCGAGGCAATCGCGAAGCGGCTCGACGAGTTCGTCGCCAGGGCGCAGGTGAAGCCGTCGGTCATTGAGGCGGCCGAGCCTGTAGCACCTCGGACAGCGGCGATCTGCTGGTGGCCCGGCGTGAGACGCGACGCGGACGTCGAGACGTCGAATCCGAGCTCATTGCTCAGTTTGTCGTGGACCACGGGGTCCCGCCATTCGCGAAACGCAAGGCCGGCTGAAGCATCCGCGAGCAGTAGCGGCTCCGCGGCGTTCTGACGCAACGTTCGACGGGTGCAGCCGCGGCGGGCCCCGCTCAAGCCGGGTCACGCTTGGGCAACTGAGCCTGCGTTCGACGACGAGGACACCATCGCGCTTTTCGGTAGAACTATCTTGTATCGAACACAGTTCTGTTCTAGCATACTTCTCGAAGGCAAACCAAATGAAGTCACACGATGGCCCGGCCGACACCCGGATGATGGGAATCGTCCACGAGGCGCTGAAGCGCGACCTGCGTCGCGTGCGTCAAGTGCTTGACGACGCACCGGCTCCGCGGGGCCGGCAGCGGGGGTGGCGTTGGGCCAGCATGTGATCTGGATGCTGGACTTCCTGCACGCGCACCACAGCGGTGAGGATGCAGGGCTGTGGCCCCTGGTGCGGCGCCGCAACCCCGGCTGCGGCCGAGGAGTACAACTCGTCGGAGGCCGACCATGCGCGGATCGCCCCGGCGGCGGGAGGTCACGGCCGCGAGGGCGCGGATGCACGCGCATCGACGGACGACACTGCGCGGGTAGCGCTCGATCGAGGCTCTTCGACGATGTGGTCGAGGTGCTGGAGCCACATCTGGACCGAGAGGTGGCCGAGGCGATGCCGGTGGTGGCGGCCAGCATCACCGACCGCGAGTGGGACGCCCTCGAGCAGCAGTACGACGTCAAGCCCAAGACGAAATGGCAGCTAGCGATGGAAGGTCACTGGCTGGTGGAAGGAATCGATTGCAGAGGGGTCAAGGTCCGCGTCGTACACAAGGTGCCGGCGGTGCTCCGGTTTGTTCTGCTCCACGGCTTCGGCCCCGTGTTATCGGCGTCGGGCCGAGACGCGGTGGACGCCCGAGCGGGACCGCCCGTCGTGGCGCCAGCCGCGTGACGACCCACACCACAGGGGGAGGGACACCGGCCCTACAGGTCTGCGCGCCGCCAGCAGCAGGCGGCGCCAGACCCGTGCGCTCGTGCTGGCGGCGGCGACGTCGCTGTTCGCCGACCGCGGCTGGTCCTCGACAGGGATGCGCGACATCGCCAAGGCAGCCGGCGTCGCGGTCGAGACCGTCTACGCCAGCTTCGGCTTCGAAGACCGAGCTGCTGCTTTCCACGGCCATCGACGTCGGCGTCGTCGGTGACCACCGAGCCCGTGCCACTCCTCGCAACGGCCGGGAGTTCGGCGCGCTCGCGGCGTTGGCAGTATCGCCGACCGGATCACCGCGGCAGCCCGAATGCTCGCCGGGATCAACCAGCGCAGCGTGGGGACTGCGTCGGGCGCTCAACGAGGCGGCCGGGAGCGAGCCACAGCTCGCAGCGAGGCTGCAAGAGTTGGAGCGCAGGCGGCGAGACGACATCCGTCAAGGCGTGGAGATCGCTGTCGGACTACCGGTCGAAGACGACGTGCTCGACGCACTGTGGGTGGTGACGAGCGCTGATGTCTACTGTCTGCTCACCCAGGTCAGAGGAAGACCCGCCGATTATTACGAGCGGTGGTTGGCCACGACGATCCGACGGTTGCTGACCGCGGGCGGACCTGAGATCACGTCCGCCGGCCCGCCCCGGAGGGACTCATGAGCAACATAAGAACGGTCGCATCGAGGCCCATCGAGCGTGGACGGCGTGGGTGGGCATCCGGCGAAGGGTGTGGTAGGCGTGGCACTTGAGTGGCGCACCGCGGGGAGTGTCGAGCTGATGATCGATGCTTCCCCCGAGAAGCTGCTCAACGCTGACAGACGTCACGTCGATGAGTGATCGCAGTGATGAGTGCAGCAGCGCCTCGTGGCTGCCAGGGCCGCAAGGCCCGGGTCAAGTGGGCTCTCAGTTCCGAGGTCATAACCGAGTCAGACTCGTTCGATGGTCGCGAGTGTGCGAGATCCTCGTAGCTGATCCAGACAAAGAGTTCGCGTTTCGTACTGTGCCGGAGCGCTTCGACCTCTCGCGAGCAGACTCCACAACCTGGCGCTACGAGCTCACGCCTACGGAGGCCGGAACGTTGGTCCGCCACTCTTACGAGATCACACACCTACCACGTGGACCGTTCAAGCCGCTGTACGCGGTCCTATACCCACATCACCGTGACATGCGCCCCGCCATGTCGGTCACATTGCAGCGATTAGCGGCGAACCTCGGCGGCTTGGGACGCAATTTCGGCGACGTGCGGCAGGCACCGCTCCCGACAGACGGGCACGGTCCGGTTTTACAGATCGCAGACCCGGCTCGCCAAGCCACTGACCAAGACGCGCCTACGACTGGGCCGCGTCAATCTGGGTTATGCAGATTGACGCGGGATCGGGTGCGCGGTCCTCACGGGCGGACTTCGGCCTGCCCTGTTCGTCAGTAACTCAGGCAGGCGAGTACTCGGGCACGGGCGGTTGTGTCACCTGGCGTTGGTTCGACCATCCAGCCGGAGCGTGTAGATGTCGACGTTGCCGGTGCCGTCCTCCTGGGCGAAGGCCGTCGATGGCCGGTGGGTGACCACGACGCGGCGTAACTCGTCTTCGTCGTTCCCGTGTTGTG
>CAWJGX010000023.1:0-53687 GCA_963842565.1 uncultured Actinomycetota bacterium
CCCCGCAGAGCCATCGCCGAGGCCGTCGACATCCTCATGGCCAAGCACGGCATCACTGAAGACGGCGCCCTCGACATGCTGGTCCGAGTGTCGTGCGATGCCCATGCCAACGTGCGCGAGACCGCTGGGCGCATCGTTGCCGTTGCGGCCGGATAGCAGATCCCCGCTCAACCTTCCAGCATTCCCCGTTGTTGCGAGAGCGGTCCAACCAGCGGTCACGCCGATGCCGCACTGTCTGCGGCAAGCGGACGTGCGCGGCACAAGTTCCCGGGCGTCCGTCGGGCTAGAGTCTCAATGCATGGGGAAGGTGAATCACCCGCTACGGCTGGCCATCGTTGATGACTATCCCGTGGTCGTTGCCGGAGTCGCCTCGTTTCTGGCAGCCGAGCGGATCGACGTGGTCGAGACTGGGGCGATGACGCCTGTTATCACCGACGTCGACATCGTCCTCTACGACACGTTCGGTCAGGTGCAAGGTGTCGGCATCGATCTGCAGGACTTCGTCCGCGACAGCCGCGCGAAGGTGGTCGTCTACAGCTGGAACCTTGAACCGGAGATGATCGAGCAAGCGATGGCCGGTGGTGCCAGCGGCTACCTCTCGAAGGTGCTCACCGGTCCCGAGGTCGTCGCCGCCCTTGAGCGGGTCATGCTTGGCGAGGTCGTCATCATCACCGGTGAACACGAGACGAGCGTCGGTGGCGCGGGCGACTGGCCGGGCCGGTCCGCGGGACTCTCTCCACGTGAAGCCGAAATGCTGGCGCTGATTGCCCAGGGGCTGAGCAATCAAGAGATCGCAGATCGGGTGTTCATCAGCCCCAACACGGTGAAGACCTACGTCCGCTCCGCATACCGCAAGATCGGGGTCGAACGGCGCCCACAGGCGGTGGGGTGGGCCGTAAGGAATGGCTTCAAGCCCGACACCCTGCGCACCGTCGACCCTGCTCTCCTGGTGCGACCGGCGCCGCTGGGATCGCTGCCCGCTGAGTCCTAGTCGACCGCGCTCAAGGCCCACCTGGGGCGAGCACGTCGTCGGGATGGACCGCGTCCGGGGGGGTACGGAACTAGGAAGATCCGTGCGTTGCATGCGCCGATCTGGCGCGTGAGGAAGGTTCGGGTGGCCCCTCGGGCCGAGGCGCCCGTGGTCCTGCGCCAAGGGCCCGAAAGAATTGGCCGGGTCGGCGACGTGGGCTGACCCGTGGGCCGGAGGGCTAGGCAAACGCGAAAGGTTGGCTTCGCGCCCGACGTCAATCGTCGCCCGGGAGGATCCCCAGCAGATCCCTTGGCCAATTAGAGGTGGCGCATGTCCGGATGGCCCCAGCGCGGGTGATCTGTCCATGTCCGGATCGTCGCAGCGCTCGCTGTCTGAGGCCATGGGACCTTGGTTGGTCGAACTCATCCACTGTGGAGGATGTGTTCTCGAGGACTGGGATGGACATTCGGAACGGCGAACGAGTTCGTTTGCCACCAATGGATGGAACGCGTGATGCCCAGACCCGACCGGTCCAACGCCCTTGACCACGTGTGGTCGTCGTGCGCCTTATGCGGTCCGGACGCCGGAGACGGTCGCGCCGGGCCGGACACGTGCTCGGTCTCGCACGGCAGCCACCCTGCGGACGTCCGCGCATGTCCATACCTCCGCGATCCACGCGGTCATGGCCGATGTCCGCGCGGGGCGAAGATGCGGTTGGGGCGCATGTGACCGTGATGTCAGAGCCCGGATGGCCCTGGTCGCCCGACGGCGGGTTCGAGGGCCAGGATGGTCTCCTGCCCCGTCGCGGTCGCGGTCGCGGTGAGCGGCAACTCCACCTGGTGGATCGGGCTGCTCGTGAGAAGAGAGCGATATGAGTCAGTCCAGTCAGAGCGTCCTGATCAACGGCTTCGGGGTGCTCTTCGTGATACTGAACTCGTTCGGGTTGGGCCTCAGGCTCCCGATCGGCAGCCTGCTGGGACAGGTCTTTGCCCATTGGAAGATTGCCGTGTGGGCGTTGGTGATCAACTTCGTCATCATCCCGCTCCTGTTCATCGGCTATCTGCTGACGATCGCCTCGTCCATTCCTGGAGAGATCAAGGTCGGGTTCTGTGTCGCGGCCCTGAGCGCGGGCATGCCGTTCGCTCCCATCCTCGCCCGGCTAGCCAAGGCGGATGCCAGCATCGCCACCACGCTGTTGGTGGTCTTGACCGCCGCGACCATCGTTGCCCTCCCCGTGGGCTTGCCCCTCGCCATCGACGCGGTTGACGCGAACCTCAAGACCTCTGCGTGGGATATCGCCTGGCCGCTGCTGCTCTTCTTGCTGCTGCCCGTGGCCCTCGGGTGCGGGTTCAGGACCTGGTGGCCCGACCTGACGCCAGAGCTGGCACAGTGGGTTGTCCGAGTCGGGATCCTGTGTCTGCTCTTCAACCTCAACTTCACGCTGGTCGCGTACTGGAGTCAGTTCGAGCAGGAATGGGGCACCGAGAGTTACGTCGCGGCTCTTGCTGGCCCGTTCATCGGCCTCGGGTGCGGCTACCTTCTCGTTTCCAGTCTCCGAGTCAAAGACGTGGGAATCCGGCATGCCACCGAGACGACCACGGCGGTACGCAACATCGCCCCGATGCTCCTGATGATGATCTTCCCCTTCAGATCCGACCCGCTGGTCACGGTGTCGATCACGATCCTCAACACCGTCGGCCTCGTGGTCGTTCTCCTCTTCGTCCTGATGTGGAGGCGCGCCGCTTCACCATCGGACGCTCACGAAACGACCGGCCAACCAGACTGAGCAGGTATGGCGCACAGGTGTGCGACTGGCGACGAATCGCAGTCTCATGCCGCGATCCCCGAGATTGGCACTTCGCCGTCGCAGTATCTTCATGATCGTCTCCCGCTCATCCTCCTGGTCGCGACCATCGTCCATCCGAAGCAGCGTCATCCCGGTCGGTGTGCGGCAGCTGCGAGCGAAGGATGCGACGGCGCCTGAGCAGCCGGCGCGGGTGTGATGCGAGGTACGCAGCCGGACTTCCGCGCCCGGAAACCGCCGAAGCTGGTGGGCAGCATGTTGAAGGACGCACGCCTGGACAACGCTGGTGACCCAAGCCCGAGCATGCCCGGCGGGGTGGTGATCCGGTGGTGGGCGGCAATCGCGTCGCTCGGCGCTGGACTCATCCACCTGAGCCCGCGCGTGACCCCGGCGGCGCGCGAGATGTCCTCTATCAACACATCGTCATGTCCCCGCTCGGCGAACAACGCGTTGGCTGCATCGAGGATCTGCTCGCGACGCTCTGCCGTAGTGAATCGGCGGTGTCTCGAAGTCGTGCTCATCGCGCCAACGTACCCAATTGGCATTGCGCCAACAAGTCTGTTAGCATTGTGTCAACAAGGGCCCCAGCAGACACCGAGCAACACCATTTGAAGGAGCAGCTAGATGACCACCCGCCCCCCGGTCCACCGGTCCCGCATCAAGAAGGGCGTCATCGCACCACTCGCGGTGCTGGCGACAACCCTGGCGTGTGTTGCCGTCGGACTTCCGGCGGCACAGGCGACGGACGGCCCGAATGCCGTGTTCGGCAAGTGGGAGTGGTCGCGCTTCACCGACGCCAGCACGGACCCGGGTCAGCCCGCCGACCCGGACGGCCAGACCGGCGAGGAGAACGTGGCCAACGTCATCGAGATCGGCGAGCGCTTCGAGCAGCAGGTTCCCGGCACCGAGCACGAGTCATCCGATTGGACCCGCACCCTGGAAGGCTGGGTCAGCTGGGCACCGCGGACCTGCTGTGGACCGTTCAGGAGGCGAAGGCGGTCGAGCTGCTCGTGCTCAGGGCGGGACGACCCCAGGTCCAAGGGTCGACGGCTCTCCCGAAGGCGCACTCCGCGTGCTCGTCGTCGACGCGGGGCCGATGACCGCCCTCACCGGAGCTGGCCTGGCGGCGCACCGCACTGCGATCTCCAAGGACGAACTGGCCCGGCGTGCCCCGGCCCTGTTCGCCCAGACGGGACGCCCGAAACTCGTGCTGGTGACCTGCGAGGACTACGACCCGACGACGGGCCACTACGCGAGCAACGTGGTCGTGACCTCCAAACCTGTGCACTGACCGCCGCCTTGTAAATACTCGCTCTGAAGATGCACCATGCGCGCCAAGGCCTGCCTGGCACGGTGGATGCGCATGTCGGCGCCGAGCCGCTTCACGAACATGGCACGCGCCTCAGACCCGAGGGAACCGAGACGCGGGGCCCTCGGAGTTCTCGAGGTTGGTCATCACTGGTTCCTGATCGCGGCCGGCATGAAGTGATGGTTACCAAGGGTTGTGAACTCTCGGTGAACCCGGTCGCTCGCTGCGTCAAGCCCGGGCAGCCAGGTCACCGCGAGGACCTACCGGGCATGACGACGGGCCAACCCTGCCCGTCGCGACCCGCACCGCCCGTATCGACCACGTGGTGGTCACCGTCGCTCGGCGACTCACGTCTTCCAACGCGCCTGCTATCGAACCAAACTGCCGACGGTGCTACCGGTTGAATCTGCTCAGCTCCGCCTGCACTACTCCCGCCTCCGCGAGACGGGTGAGCGTTTCGCGGAGCTCAATCTCTGAAACGACAACGGTAAGGCCACATGGGCACCAGAGCTCACGCTCTACCGTCGGGAGGTAGCCGGTCTCGCGCGCCAAACGCAGAACCCTCGTAATCATCACCCCGTCATCAGGATCGACCGGTATGCCGTTCACGAAGAGCCGACGTCCAGCGCGCAGGGAGTCCTCCAATGACGCCAAAGGGTCTCGACCCACTGCATAGCGGAGCAACACCAGCCCCTCGCCTCCGCCTGTGCCCTCGTGGTGGCAGACCACCTCGACAGCCACCGATTCGCTCACGAGGGCCCTCCCACTACCTCTGCGAAGGCCACGGCAGGCTCCTCGGTTGATTGGCGGACGCTCTCGTCAAAAGGACGAACGAGGCACTCGAAAAGGTCCTGTCTCCTGTGAGCACTGCCGCGTGCGCCACCTACAGACTCCCACTCGAGGAAACCATGTCCGCCGACGGCGGATGACTCGCACCGCGAGCAGACTCGCGGCCACATCCTGACCGCCAGCTAGCGGTGCTGGTCGGAGAAGGCTTCGTTCCACCGATCGTCGATGCGCTGTCGCGTGCGCAGGTCGCGCAGGCGGCGCAGGCGCTTCACCAGGGGTGCGTCGTACGCCATGGCCGCGCTGTTGTCGAGCAGCACATCGAGGCGCTGGTAGAACCGGTTCGGGCTCTCGCCGAACAGCTCGCGGATCGCGGCTTCCTTCCCACCCGGGTGCGTGAACCTCTGACCCGCGAGGTCGAGGGTCATCTTGGCCTTCACGCTGAGCATGCCCGGTCAACGAGAACCGGAGCCCCGGGTCACGATGTGGACGAGGTGGCACCCCGGTGCCCCCTGCTGACGGGTTCTCTGGGATGGGCTAGCGTCAGCGTTCGCCGCCCCACCCAATGCCGAGGAGACACACATGACCGAGAACGAGAGCACCGAAGCCAACACCGAGGTCGTGGCCGCGGCCGCCTCCGTCTCGGACGGCGCGTACACGCTGTTCGTCGCGGACTTTGCCGACACCAGCACTGCCTGGGAGGCCTACGAGGCGCTCAAGGCGGCGGAGGACGGTCGTTCGGTGGAGATCGAGGGTGTGATCGTCCTCAAGCGAGAGGCCGACGGAAAGCTGGAGATCCAGAAGGCCACTGACCACAGCACTCGTCGGGGTCTGAAGTGGGGACTGGTGGGCGGGGTGGCGCTGGGTCTCATCTTCCCGCCCTCGATCATCGGCAGCGCCGCTGTGCTGGGCTCGGTCGGCGCCGCGACGGGCAAGGCCCGCGAGCTGCACCACCACCATGAGCTGACCGAGGAGCTGGAGTCCGCGATCACACCCGGACATTCGGGGATCGTCGCGCTGGTCTCGGACCCGGGTGCCGTGGAGATCCGCAAGGCACTCGAGCTGGCTGACGCCATCGTCGAGTCCGCGGTCGACGACGTGGTGGCTCGCGACATCAAGGCCGCGGCCAAAGAGGCAGAGTCCGAGTCCGACGAGGCCTGAGAGCCCGACGTCGTCTGGTCTCAGGGTGCCGTCGCTGTCGGCGTGGTGACGATGCCTCGCGGGGTGATCGCGACGTCGCGCTCGTTGCGTGGACTCCCACCGCCGTCCTGAATCTCTGAGTCTGGTGGATCGCTTCGCGGTCGTCTTACGATGTGAGCAGTTCCCTCCAGGGAGCGAGCCCGACTCGGGAGGGGATCGGATGAGGACGTGGGCGCGCGCGGCCCTGGCTGGCCTGCTCCTGCTGCTTGTCTGCCTCGTCGTGCCCGCCAGCGCCGAGACCACGAAGCACTACGCCGTCTGGCAGCCGCTCGTCGGGACGTCGAACAACTACACGGGCGCCGTCCAGCTTCCGGTCGGGGGCTTTCCCGGGGCGACAGTGACGTCTGACTCGCGCTCCGGGAATGTGGGCGTGCAAACGGGGGCCTCGTCGTGGTTCAGCGAGGCCACCCCGATCGGGCAGGTCTACGGCTCGAGCCGGAATCAGCCCTACTTGTCGCTGCGTCCGAAGGCCGACAACGCCGCCAGTCCGTCGACGACGACCTACACCTTCGAGCACCCGACTCCGGCGTCAGGATGGATGGTCGCGTTCTCGGACATCGACGCGGACCAGGTGCGCTTGACCGCGAAGGACGCGTCCGGCGCCGCGGTTTCGGGGGCGGAGCTCGGCTTCAGGGGAGGGTTCAACTTCTGTGACTACACGGGAACGAAGCCCAGTGCGTGTCCGTCGGTCCCCACGCACGACTTTCCGCGCTGGGACCCGAACACGCAGATCCTGATCGGCAATGACGCGGCAGCGGACACCACCGGACCCACCGGGTGGTTCGAGCCCACCGTGCCCCTGAGCAGCTTGACCGTCATCTACACGCGTCGCTCCGGGTTCCCGATCTACTCGACCTCCTTCGCCGCACTCGCGCAGACCATCAGCGGAACCGTCACCGACGTCTCGACCACGGGCGCCTGCCCGGTGACCGGCGTGACCGTCCGGCTGGTGAGCCCGTACGGCGAGTCACTCGGAACCACGACCCCGGCGTCCGACGGCACCTACTCGTTCGGCCAGAACGCGACCCAGCCCGGCTACACCGTCAGCATCGAGCCGCCGGCCGACGTGCGCGGCGGTCGGCGGGGTGCGCAGCGCACGGTGAGCTACCGAGACCAGTGACGCAACCGCGAACTTCTCAGGTCCGCCGGATCATCCCGCAGCCGGTGTCGGGGACCGTACGTGCGGACGGCCAGCCGCTGGCCGGCGTGACCGGTGACCCTGCACGTTCCCGGGGGTGATCCGAAGACGACCACCACCGCTGCCGACGGGACCTATCTCTTCGACGACAACGCCGTCCGCGACGGCTACTTCGTGACGATCGCGGTGCCTGACGGCTACACCGGGACCGACCAGCGCGCCCCGTTCGACATCGACGCCGCGCCGATCACCGGGCAGAACTTCGCGCTGACCGCCAACCCTGACGTCTCCGGGACGGTCACCGGCGGGGGGTCGGGGCTCGGCGGGGTCACCGTGACCCTGACAGGTCGACGGCGTGACCGTGCTGACGACCGTGACCGCGGCCGAAGGCAAGTACACCTTCCCGCGCGTGCCGGCGGGCACCTACGACATCTCGGTGGAGCCTCCGCCCGGCTACGACCCGGTACCGCCGCTCGTCGGTGTCGAGGTCGCGACCGACGACGTACCGGGGCAGGACTTCGCGCTCAGCCGACCCGGAGCGATCGGGGGAAGCGTCACGGACAGCACCGACGACGACGCACCGGTGCCCGGGGCCCAGATCACGATCGACGGCCCCGGGGAGCCGGTGGTGGTGACCACCGACGGCGAGGGTCAGTTCTTCCTCGACGGGCTCGACACGGGTGACTACGAGATCGCGCTGACCCCGCCGGACGGCTTCGAGCCGGCAGGCCCGACGGAGCGGACGACGACGATCACCGACGAGGGGGAGACCCGGGGCGGGTTGAACTTCTCGGTCGCGCCGACGGCGGCACCCACGCCCTCTCCGTCGCCCTCACCGAGCGCGTCGCCTTCCGCCTCACCCTCGGCGAGCCCGTCCCCGGGGTCGTCGACCGCCGGTCCCTCGAGCACCTCGGGCTACCTGCCGGACAGCGGCAGTGACGTCAGTGGGTCCTTCGTCCTGGGTGGCCTGGTGCTGCTCGGCGCAGGGGCGCTGGTCCTCGCGGGCAGCAGGATCGCACGGCGCCGGGGTCACTGACCGCCGGGTTGCGGGATAGGCCCGCACGCGCGAAGACGGGCCGCTACTGTCGCCGACGTGACCACGCCATCCTTTGATCTCGGCCAGGACCATCTCGACCTGCGTGACTGGCTGCACGCCTTCGCCGTGGACGTGATCAGGCCGGCGGCCTCCGAATGGGACGAGCGCGAGGAGTTCCCGTGGCCGGTGCTCGAGGAGGCCGCGAAGGTCGGCATCTACTCCCTCGACTTCTTCGCCACGCAGAGCTTCGACGAGACCGGGCTCGGCATCCCGATCACGATGGAGGAGCTGTTCTGGGGTGATGCCGGCATCGGGCTCTCGATCGTCGGCACTGCACTGGCCGCCGCAGGCGTGAGCTCCAACGGCACGCCCGAGCAGGTGGGGGAGTGGGTGCCGCAGATGTTCGGCTCGCCCGGTGACCTCAAGCTCGGCGCCTTCTGCTCGTCCGAGCCCGACGCCGGCAGCGACGTGGGCGCGATGCGCACGCGGGCGACGTACGACGAGGCGAAGGACGAGTGGGTCGTCAACGGCACGAAGACCTGGGCGACCAACGGTGGCCTCGCGGACATCCACGTCGTGACGGCGGTCGTCGACCCGGACCTGCGCACCCGCGGGCAGGCCAGCTTCGTGATCCCGCCGGGCACCAAGGGCCTGAGCCAGGGACAGAAGTTCCACAAGCACGGCATCCGCGCCTCGCACACCGCCGAGGTGGTGCTCGACCAGGTCCGGATCCCCGGCAGCTGCCTGCTCGGCGGCAAGGAGAAGCTCGACGCCCGGCTCGCGAAGGCGCGCGACGGTGCCCGGTCCGGAGGGTCGAACGCCTCGATGGCCACCTTCGAGCGCACCCGCCCAGCGGTCGGCGCGCAGGCGATCGGCATCGCGCGGGCGGCGTACGAGGTGGCCCTGGACTACGCCAAGACCCGCGAGCAGTTCGGCAAGGCGATCATCGAGAACCAGGCGATCGCGTTCGCGCTGGCCGACATGAAGGTGGCCATCGACGCCTCGCGGCTGCTGGTGTGGCGCGCTGCCTGGATGGCCAGCCAGGGCAAGCGCTTCGAGTCGGCCGAGGGCTCGATGTCGAAGCTGTACGCCGGCGAGACCGCCGTGAGCGTCACCGAGAAGGCGATGCAGATCCTCGGCGGCAACGGCTACACCCGCGAGTACCCGGTCGAGCGGATGGCCCGCGACGCCAAGATCTACACGATCTTCGAGGGCACCTCGGAGATCCAGCGCCTCGTCATCGCCCGCGCGATCTCAGGCGCCCCGATCCGCTGAGGCCTGGCGACCCGCGCCGGGAACCGAGTTGCGCGCGGGTCGTCGTTGAGGCCGGGAGGGCGTGCCGATGCCCCCTGGGTAGGCGGCGGGGTGCGGCGCAGGGAAGCTAGGGCGCGGGTGGGTCGGTGCTGACGTCGAGGGTGCCTTCGTGGTCGCGGAGGTAGTGGTAGCCGTGGGGGCTGGTCCACAGGAAGGTGCCGGGTTCGAGCGTGGTGTAGGTCCAGGCGGTGTGGGTCTTGAGCCGGTGATGTCGTCGGCAGAGGGCGGCGATGTTGCAGCTGCAGGTGGGTCCGGCCTCGGGGTGGTCGGGGTCGTGGGGGATGAGGTGGTCGTGGTCGCAGCGTCTGGCTGGGCGGGTGCACCAGGGGAAGACGCAGGTGTGGTCGCGCAGGTCGGTCTGCTCGGTGAGGCGGTCGGGGATCTCGTAGGCGGTGGTGGCGATGTGCTCGGCGAGGTCGATGACGGGTTTGACGGCGGCGCAGGGCGAGCTGGCGGCGGGCGAGGTCGCCGGCGGCCATCGCGCGGCGGACGTCGAGCGGAGCTCGGTGGAGCCGGCTGCCTTCAACGACTCGGCTCCGCGGGTCAGGGCGGCGTCGAGGTCGAGGGCATCGCCGAGGTCGAGCTCGCCCTCGATCCGGGTGGTGCCGCCGAAGGAGACCTGGGTGTGGTCGATGCTGAGGTGGCGGCTCTCGGCAGCCCGGGCGGCGTCCTCGGCGGCTTGGGCGGGCATGAACCGGGCGATGGCTTCGGCGACGAGACGGTCGGTCGCGGCGGGTCCGATCTTGTGCGCGAACGCGGCGACCTGCGGCGTCGACGAAGGTGGCGGCTTCGCGGGAGCAGTCCGAGCGTGGCTTCGGCGATCCGGCGGGCCCGCCAGACCGGTAGCTGGCCGTCGACGATGCGAGTCCAGTGGCGGGGGAGGCGGTACTTCAGCTCGAGGGCGGCGCGCGATCAGGTTGCGTCCGGAGTCCGTGGAGATCCCGAGGGTGGTGGCGAGCTCGGGGATGGCGAACTCGGCGACCAGGGGTGCTCCGGGTCCGGCCAGCGGGATCCCGGTCTCGGTGCCGCCGCCGAACCCGGCTGCGGTCCAGGTCGCGGCCAGGGTCGATGGACTCGACGGGGTGGTGCTCGGCCCAGATGACCGCGGCGATCAGGATGTTCGCCTCGGCGGCGTCGGCGACGGCACGTTGGTGGCGGGCGAAGGCGAGCACGTCACGAGGAGTGTCGAGCTCCTCGAGAGTGGCCGATTCCCTTGCCTGCATGGGGAAAGTCAACCAGCGACCACCGACAAGAACCCCTCCAGAACGGACCTTTGTGCCCGGATGCGTGGACACGACTTCTTCGCTGGGCCAGCAGGTGGTTTTCGACAGGCTCAACCGACGGGTTACGGCTGCGGAGCGGCGTACGCGTCAGCGTTTTCGAGACGCTCGCTGCGCTCGACCGCCTGGAGCGAGGGTGACCACAGGGTCGGACGCTCCAGCCGGTCAGCAGACTACGGGACACCCCGTCAGCACCGACTACGGAACTCGACAGGCTCAACGCGACACTGTCGAGCTCGACGTCGAGCCTGAGCCGCGGCGCGCTAGGCCTTGC
This sequence comes from uncultured Actinomycetota bacterium, assembly GCA_963842565.1. Lineage (GTDB taxonomy): Bacteria > Actinomycetota > Actinomycetes > Propionibacteriales > Nocardioidaceae > Marmoricola. The sequence goes on from CAWJGX010000023.1 coordinate 11,112, forward strand.
GCTCCCGCTTGACCCGGCGACGCAGCTGCAGGATGCGCAGCGTGCCGGCGGCGACGGCGAGGACGAGGCCGGCCGCGGTGGCGATCAGCAGAGCGGCGGCCAGGGGAGCGGTGCCGTTCCAGCCGAGGAACGAGATCTCCACCTTCTGGGTGTTCTGGAGGACGAAGATCGCCAGCAGCACCAGCAGGACGACCAGCAGCACCGTGACGATCCAGACGCCGCTGGTGCGGGAACCGCGCAACGGGTCCTGCGGCTTCGCGGGGGTGCCGCCGCCCGCAGGTGGTGGGGTCGAGCGACCGTCCGTGGGCTGGGCTGACGGATCGGTCGAGGTCGACGGGCCGGGTTCCTGCGGGGAGGTGGACACCTGTTGGAGCGTACCCACCGCGGGCGTGGGCAATCCGCCGCGTGGCTAGGGTCGAGGCATGACCCAGGACGTCCAGCTCAGCTACAGCCGCACCTTTCCCGCCGACGTGGAGCGTGCGTTCGACGACGGTGCTGCCCTACGACCTGCCGCTGCTCTTCAACCGGCGTTACCTCGCGGTCCCGCCGATCAAGGCCGTGCGCGACCAGGGAGGCGAGTGGGGCACCGTCGGACAGACCCGCACGATCGCGCTCGCCGACGGTGGCACGATGCGCGAGACGCTGACCGAGGTCAGTCGACCCGCACGGTTCGGCTACGGGATCAGCGACGTGACCGGTCCGATGAAGCCGCTGATCAGGTCGCTGGAGGGGGTGTGGGCCTTCGAGCCCGCCGGGACCGGCGTCCGGATCACCTGGTCGTGGACCGTGCATCCGGCCGGTCGCCTCGGATCGGCAGCGATGCCGGCCTTCCGGCGGATGTGGCAGGGCTACGCGCGCCAGGCCTTCGACAACATCGAGAGCCTGGTCGTCCGATGAGCGAGCAGCTTCCCTGCGGATCCTGGCCCACGCCGGTCACCGCCGACCTCGTCATCCAGGCCGCTCGCACCCTGAGCGGCGTGGCCCTGGACGGAGAAACCGTCTACTGGTCGGAGCTGCGCCCCGCTGACGGCGGCCGCACCCAGGTCGTGCGCCTCGAGCCCGGCGGTACGCCGACCGACGTGCTGCCCGAGGGCAGCAACGCGCGCACCCAGGTCCACGAGTACGGCGGTGGTGCGTGGTGGGTCCGCGCCGGCGTCGTCTGGTACGTCGAGTGGACCGACCAGCGCCTCCGCCGCATCGAGCCCGGTGGCGAGCCGGTCGCGATCACCCCGGAGTCGCCCGAGGGTGGCTCGGTGCGCTGGGCCAACGGCGACGTGCACCCGCTCGACGGACGGCTGGCCGTCGTACGCGAGACGCACCCGGTGGGTGGCCGGGGTGCGGTCGACGTCGTCAACGAGATCGTCGTCCTCGACACCGACGGCGGTCAGGACGTCGTGGTCTCCGGGCCGGACTTCGTCTCCGACCCGCGCTGGTCCCCCGATGGCGACTCGCTGGCCTGGCTGGAGTGGGACCACCCCGCGATGCCGTGGGACTCGTCCACGCTCAAGGTGCAGAACGCGATGGGCGTCGTCACCGTGGCCGGAGGCGTCGACGAAGGTGGCGAGGGCATCTGCCAGCCGCGCTGGGCACCTGACGGCTCGCTGTGGTTCTGCTCCGACCGAGACGACTGGTGGTCGCTCTACCGGTGGACGCCCGAGACCGGCGTGGAGCTGGTGTTCGGCGAGCCGGGGGAGGTCGGGACGCCGCAATGGGTCTTCGGCGTCTCCCGCTACGCGTTCCTCGAGGACGGGCGCGTCGTGCTCGCAGTGCGGCACCAGGGGACCGACTCGCTGCGCCTGCTCGAGCTCGACGGCAGCGCCACTCGTCTCGAGATCGGCGTGACGGAGGTGCCGACGCTCGCGGTGGCCGGCGACACGGTGGTGCTCGTCGGGTCCTCTCCCGTCGAGGAGCCGGGTGTCCGTCGGTTCGCGATCACCCCGTCGACCCACGAGCCGGGCCCGGTCGAGACGCTCAGCGCCGTCCGTGACCTCGGCATCGGCAGCGAGTGGTTCTCCGAGCCGGAGCACATCGAGTTCCCCGGAGGCGACGGCCGGCCGACGTACGCGAACTTCTACCGGCCGACGAACCCTGACGCCGCTCCGCTGGAAGGCGAGCTGCCGCCGCTGATCGTGATGAGCCACGGCGGCCCGACCTCCAACGCCGTGACGACGCTCTCGCTGGCCCAGCAGTTCTGGACGACGCGCGGCTTCGCCGTGGCAGACGTGGACTACGGCGGGTCGACCGGCTACGGACGGGCCTACCGTGACCGACTGCAGGGCGAGTGGGCCCTGCTCGACGTCGGCGACTGCGTCTCCGTCGTCCGTTGGCTCGCCGAGCAGGGCCGGGTCGACCCGGAGCGCGCGGTGATCCGTGGGGGATCGGCGGGCGGCCTGACGGTGCTGATGGCGCTGGCGGTCTCGGACGTCTTCGCCGGCGGCGCCGACTACTTCGGGGTGGCCGACGTGGAGGCGCTCGCCCTGGAGACCCACAAGTTCGAGTCCCGTTACCTCGACGGTCTGATCGCGCCGTACCCCGAGGGCCGTGACGTCTACACGCAGCGTTCGCCGCTCTCCCACCTCGAGTCGCTCTCCGCACCGCTGGTGGTGCTCCAGGGGGACGAGGACCAGGTGGTGCCGCCGGCACAGTCCGAGGTGGTCGTGGCCGCCCTCCGCGAGAAGGGGGTGCCCGTCGCCTATCGCCTGTACGCCGGGGAGCAGCACGGCTTCCGCAAGGCGGAGAACATCAAGGACTCCCTGCAGGCAGAGCTCTCGTTCTACGCCCAGGTGCTCGGCTTCGAGCTCCCCGCGGACGAGGCGATCCCGGTCCTCGACATCGAGAACCGGGACGGCCTGGACCTCAGACGCTGACCAGCTCGTCCTCGGCGGCGCGGTCACGCGCCGGGGGCACCTGCAGGTGCGGGCGCTCGAGCTGCTCGCCCTCCACGTCCACGTTGGGCAGCAGCCGGTCGAGCCAGCGGGGGAGCCACCAGGCCTTCTCGCCGATGAGGTACATCAGCGCCGGGATCAGCGCCATCCGGATCACGAACGCGTCCAGGAAGACGGCGATCGCGAGGGCGAAGCCCATCGACTTGATGATCGGCTCGTCGATCAGCATGAACGCGCCGAAGACCGAGATCATGATGACCGCCGCGGCCGCGACGACGCGGGCGCTGTTGCGGAACCCGTCGACGACGGCCTCGCGGGTGGTCGCGCCGTGCACGTGTGCCTCACGCATCCGGGTGACCAGGAAGACCTGGTAGTCCATCGCGAGCCCGAAGACGAGCCCGATCAGGAAGATCGGCATGAAGCTGACGATCGGTTGCCCCTCCATCAGGCCGAACGCACCCTGCTGGAAGACCGCGACGGTGGCACCGAGGGTGGCCAGCACGGAGAGCAGGAAGCCGAACGTCGCGGTCAGCGGGACCAGGATCGAGCGGAAGACCAGCATCAGGAGCAGGAACGCGAGCCCGATCACGACGCCGAGGTAGATCGGCAGGGCGTGGCTGAGCCGCTCCGAGACGTCGGTGGTGATGGCCGTCAGCCCGGTGACACCGGTCTGGGTCGCCGTCTTGTCCTCGATGCCGGCCTGACCGGCACGCAGGTCGGCGAGCAGGTCCTCCGTGCGGGTGTCGTCGGCGGAGTACTTCGGGGTGACCAGGACCTGGGCTCCCGAGCCGTCCTCGTTCTGCGCGACGACCTGGGCGTTGGCGACGCCCTTCTGGCCGGCGGCCCAGTCGGCGACGTCGCCGTACGCCTTGTTGCGGCTCTCGGTGTCACCGATCGCGCGGCCGTCCACCACGACCAGGAGCGGAGCGTCGCGGCCCGGGCCGAAGGAGTCGGCGATGAGGTCGGAGGCCTTGCGCTGCGTGGTCTGCGAGGACGCGGTGCTGTCACTGGGGAACGCCAGGTGCAGGTTCTTCAGGGGGATCGCGAGGGCGCCGAGGGCCACCACGACCAGGATCACGACCGCGGCCGGCTTGCGGCCGATGAAGCGTGCCCAGCGCACCCCGTTGTTCAGGAGCTTGCCGTCGGCGTCGCGCTTGGGGTGGGCGCGCCGCACGCGTCCGCCGAAGGCCTTGGACTTCATCAGGCCGAGGAGGGCCGGCAGCAGCGTCAGCGCCACCAGCACCGCGATGAAGACCGTTGCTGCGGCCGCGATCCCCATCGTGGTGAGGAACGGGATCCCGACCACGGAGAGGGCGGAGAGGGCGATCAGCACGGTGAGGCCCGCGAAGACCACGGCCGAACCGGCGGTCCCGACGGCGATGCCCGCCGCCTCCTCGCGGTCGTCGGTGTGGTCGAGCTCGCTTCGGTAGCGCGCCAGGATGAACAGGGCGTAGTCGATGCCGACCGCGAGCCCGATCATCGTCGCGAGCGTCGGCGTGGTGGATCCGATGTCCATGAACGCGGTCATCGCGGTGATCCCGGTGATGCCGAGACCGACGCCGAACAACGCGGTCAGCACGGGCAGGCCCGCGGCCACGAGCGAACCGAAGGTGAGGATCAGGACGAGGATCGCCACGGCGATGCCGATCAGCTCGGACTTGCCACCGAGCTCCGGCTGGGCGGTGGTGCCCGAGCCGTTCGCCTCGACGGTGAGACCGTCCGCCCGTGCGTCGGCCATCGTGTCCTTGAGCTTCTCGATGGTCGCCGGCTTCACGTCGGCCACGGTGTCCACGTCGAAGTTCCAGCTGATCGTGCCGACCCGTCCGTCCTGGGAGAGCGGGGACAGCGCCTGGGCGTTCGCCTTCGCGGTGGCGGCGTCGCCGCCGGACTGCTGGACGGCCTTGATCATCTGCTTCTGCTGGGCGGCCGCGGCGTCGACCGGGTTGGCCGGCGCGGGGTTGGCCTGGTCCTTGCCGTCGGGCATCTGCGGGAGCGCGGAGAGCTCCTTGACGAGGCTGTCGACGGCCGCCTTGTGCTGGCTGTCGGCGAGCTGCTCGCCCTTCGGCGCAGCGACGACGACCTTCACGGAGGCCTGGTCGAAGGCGTCGGCGGAGCCCGGGAACAGCTCGGACTGGAGAGCAGCGGCCCGCTCGGACGGGATGCCCGGGATCGAGAACGCGTCGCTCATCGGCTTGGACAGCGTGCCCGCCACGGTGGCGACACCGATCATGGCGACCAGCCACGCGGCGATGAACATCGGCCAGCGCCGGTAGGCGGTCTTGCCGAGGCGGTAGAGCAGCGTTGCCATGGGTTGTTCTCCTGGAGATCGGGCGCGCCGGGTGGCGCTGGTGGGAAAGGGGGAGGCTCAGGCCAGCAGCTGACGGGCTGCGCGCAGCACCTCGTCGTACGCCTCGGCCAGGGGTCGTTCGTCCGGGTCGGTCAGGAAGCTGTCCAGCGCCGCGTCGAACAGCGCAGCCAGGAGCCGGACCGCGATCTGTGCGCGGTGGGCGTCGAAGGCGGCGCCCTCACGGACGCGGATCTCCTCGACGATCTGGGCGCTGACCTCGCGGTACCGCTCGTGGGAGGCCGCGAGCAGTCGTGGCGTGGAGACGAGCAGGCGACAGGACCGGGCGACGTCCTCACGGCTGAGCTGCTGGGTGTCCATCAGCTCGGTGGCGAGCTCACGCAGGTCGGTGACCAGGTTGCTGCCCGCGCCGCGGGAGCGGAACTCGGCCAGGGCTTCCTCGGAGATGTGCGGCGCCTCGCCGAGCACGGCGTCGACCTTGCCCGGGAAGTAGTTGAACAGGGTCCGGCGGGAGACGCCCGCGGCCTCGGCGAGCTCGTCCATCGTGAAGCCGTCGAGCCCGCGGTCCTCGGTGAGCCGTTGCGCGCACTGCGAGATCCGGTACGACGTCTCCTGACGGCGCCCGGACCGGGTAGTTGCACTTTCGCTCATGTAGTGCATTCTTGCACTCTGATGGTGAGAGTGCACAATCAGCGAGGTGTGATCTGGCTCCCACCGTCGGCGGACCAGCCGCGCTGCACCTGGGCGACGTGCTCGAGAAGGCCGTCCACCAGCTCCTCACCGAGGATCAGGTCGTAGGTCAGGTCCCGGTCGTGCATGTCCGGGATCCCGCCGTCCCTGGTGTCCAGGTAGTCGAGGGCATCGTGCAGTGCGGGCGGGTGCACCCCCTGCATCCGGAGGCAGCGCAGCGACGCCACCAGCTCCGCGGCGAGCACGGCGCGGTAGCGGGAGACGGCCTCGAGGGCCTGGCGCGCAGCCAGGGTCGCGAAGGAGGCGTCCTCCTCGACGCCGCGGGACAGGTTGACGACCTGGATCCCGGCCGGGGTCGCCAGGGCTCGGAGCTCTGCGAGGGCCGATGCGGCGCTGTACTCCACGATCATCACCCCGGAAGCCGCGGGAGTGCCGTCACCGAGGAACGGGTGCAGCCCGGTGTACGCCGGCTCGGCGAGCATGGTCAGCCGGGCCAGGCTGAGCTGGGCCGACTGCGCCACGGCGAGGACGAGCGCGTCCAGCGCCTGCACGAGGTACGCCGCGTGGAAGGCGCCGTGGTGCGCGATCCCCAGCGTGGCCGAGACGATCGGGTTCTCCGAGGGCGCGTTGGCCATGCTCACGACGACCTGCTCGGCGAACCCCACCCGGTCCATCAACGCCCCGTGCACCTGGGGGAGCGTGCGCAGCCCGAAGGGGTCCTGGATCCGGGCCGGTGTCGTCGGGTCGATCAGCTCGCGCATCGTCCGGGACACCCACTGCGACCCCGGGAAGGGTGTCGCCACCTCCACCGCCGGGCTGAACGCCTCCGGGTTGCCGTGCACCGCGGCGAAACCCATCGCGGCGACCACCACAGCACTGCGCGCGAGGTGGTCGAGGTCGGAGACGGCCAGTGCGGCGTCCGCGAGGACCGCGGCGTTGCTGGACATGAACGTCAGCGCGTCGCCGGGTCCGAACTCGACGGTGAGGTCGACCGGAGGTTCGCTGGTCCGCTCGCCGCACAGCACGAGCGCGGTGGTCGAGAGTGCGGCCAGGTCGGCCGTGCCCACGCTGCCTCCCTCGCGGACCGGAGGGAGGGCGTCGGTGCTGATCATCGCCGCGAGCGCGTCGACCACGAGCGGGTCGATGCCGTTGCCGTCGGCGAGCAGCTGGTTGAGGCGCACGGCGAGCATCGCGCGGACCCGCTCGGCAGAGCGGCGTTCCCCCGAGCTGGTCGCGTGCGATCGCAGCAGGCGCAGCGCCTGGGAGTCGGGGTCGGGCAGGACGAGGTCGCGGTTGGCCCCCACGCCCGTCGAGCGTCCGTAGATCGGGCGCTGCTCCGCGACCGAGTCGGCGAAGCGGTGCGAGGCCGCCACCCGCTCGCGCGCGCTGGGATCCACGTCGACTGCTTCGCGACCCCGGGACACGGCCACGATCTCGTCGAGGGTCAGGCGGCTGCCGTCAAGACTGGGCAATCCGGACCCCTTCGCCGACGACACACGGACCACGTCGCGAGAAGCCTTCCTGACTGACGCGCGTTGGTGCAATAGTCTCAGCCAGCGGAAATCAGCTGCTGCACAGTGGCAGTGTCGGACCCGACCGAGGGAGGGCGTTCGATGGCCGCCCAGGTCGACAGGACCACCCGCAAGACGCTCGTCGCCTCGAGCCGGGTCAGCTCCACCCGCACGGTGGAGCGCGCCCTGGCCCTGCTGTCCGAGGTGTGCACGCGCGAAGAGGTGACGCTCACCGAGTGCGCCCGCGAGACCGCGCTGCCGGCCAGCACGGCCCTGCGTCTCCTCCGGACGCTGGAGTCCGTCGGGTTCGTGAGCCGCGACGACGAGGGCAGCTTCCGTGCCGGGCCGCGGATGATCCAGCTCGGTGCGACCGCGATCGGGCGCAACGAGCTCGTCCGTCTCACGCAGCCCGCGCTCGACCGGATCGGCGCGAAGACCAGGGAGTCGGCGTACTTCTCGGTGCGCGGCGTGGGCGAGACGGCCGTCTACGTCGCCCAGGTCGAAGGCACCCACGCGGTCCGGCACAGCAGCTGGGTCGGGCGGGCGGTGCCGATGGAGGGTCTGGCCGTGGGTCTGGTGCTGAGCGGTGAAGTGCCGCCGGTGGGGTACGTCGCAGCACGTGACCGTCTCGAGCCGGATGTGACCGCGATCGTCGCGCCGGTCCGCTATCCCGGCGGGATCGCCGGAGCGCTGAGCGTGCTCGGGCCGACCTACCGGATCGACCGGGCCACGATGCACCGCTACGGCCGCATCGTGGCCGACGAGGCCGCGGGCCTCAGTGAACAGCTCGGCTTCGTCCACGACCCTGTGACCGGTCAGGAGACCACGTCATGATCCGGTTCGACCACGCCTCCAAGCAGTACCCCGACGGCACCGTGGCCGTCGACCAGCTCGACCTGGAGGCACCCTCGGGACAGATCACCGTGCTGGTGGGTCCGTCGGGCTGTGGCAAGACCACGTCGCTGCGGATGATCAACCGGATGATCGAGCCGACGTCGGGCACCATCTGGCTCGACGACACCGACACCGCGAGCATGCCTGCCCACGAGCTGCGTCGACAGATCGGCTACGTCATCCAGCACGCCGGCCTGTTCCCGCACCGCACGATCGTCGACAACATCGCCACCGTCCCCTACCTCCTCGGCACGGACAAGAAGCAGGCCCGGGCGCGGGCGATGGAGCTGCTGGAGCGCGTCGGGCTCGACCCCGCGTTCGCCCGCCGTTACCCGGCCCAGCTCTCCGGAGGCCAGCAGCAGCGCGTGGGCGTGGCCCGTGCCCTGGCCGCCGACCCGCCCGTGATGCTGATGGACGAGCCGTTCTCGGCCGTCGACCCCGTGGTCCGCGACCAGCTCCAGGCCGAGTTCCTCCGGCTCCAGGAGGAGCTGGGCAAGACGATCGTGTTCGTCACGCACGACATCGACGAGGCCATCAAGCTCGGAGACCAGGTCGCCGTCCTCCGGGTGGGCGGGACCCTCGCCCAGCTGGCCACCCCGCGCGAGCTGCTCTCGCGCCCGGTCGACGCGTTCGTCGCCGGCTTCGTCGGACGCGACCGTGGCTACCGGGCCCTCGGCTTCGCGGAGGTCGACTCGCTGCCCACCCACGACGAACCGACCGTGCTGCTGGGCGACCCGACTCCGACCGGGTCGGGCGACGACGACCTCGTCCTGGTGGTCAACGGCGATCGCCAGCCCCAGGGCTGGGTGGGTGCTGGTGCTGGTGTCAGGCACGGTCGAGGAGAGCCACCTCCTGCGCGGCGGCACCCTCGCGACCCAGGGAGGCACGCTGCGTGCCGCGCTCGACGCCTGCCTGTCCTCCCCGTCAGGCCGTGGCGTGGTCGTCGACGAAGCCGGCCGGTTGATCGGGACCGTGACCGCCCGCGAGGTGCTGGACCTGATCGAGGCGCAGGGAGAGGCCCAGGGAAGGGCCGAGGGGGCAGCGACCCCATGACGTTCCTGCCGCTCGACAGCGCCAGCTCCTCCCCGCTGCACTTCTGGGGCTACTTCATGGACAACCGCAGCGAGGTCCTGGGTTGGTTCTGGGACCACACCTGGCTCTCGGTCGTACCCGTCGTCGTCGGGCTTCTGCTGGCACTGCCACTCGGCTGGCTCTCGCGTCGCTACAGCTGGCTCTACCCGCCGATGATGACGATCAGCGGACTGCTCTACACGATCCCGTCCATCGCCCTGTTCGTGCTGGTGCCGCCGGTGCTCGGACTCGATCCACTCAGCCCGCTGCAGGTCCCGATCGCGCTCAGCCTCTACTCCACGGCCCTGCTCGTCAGGGTGGTGGCCGACGGCCTCGGTGCGGTGTCGAAGGACACCGTGCAGGCCGCGACCGCCATCGGCTTCAAGCCGCTCGGGCGCTTCTTCAGGGTGGAGCTGCCGATCGCCGTACCCGTGATCACCGCCGGGCTCCGCGTCGCCATCGTCGCCAACGTGAGCATCGTCGCCGTGGCCGGGACCATCGGGATGTCCAACCTCGGCCTGCTCTTCGACAAGGGTTTCCAGCTGTCGATCGACCAGCCCTACTACCCACCGATCGTGCTCGGCATCCTGCTCTGCGTGCTGCTCGCCCTGGTGCTCGACACCTTGGTCGTGCTGGTCAGCCGGTGGATGACCCCGTGGCGACGGGCGGTGAAGACATGACCCCCACCCCACAAGATCGCTCGCTGCGCTCCCGATTCCGCGGGGACCCCGGATGATCGGCGACGTCTTCGGCTGGCTCACCGACCCGGCCCACTGGCAGAGCACCACCTTCGACACCGGCATCTGGGGCCAGCTCGGCGCCCACATCCTCTACTGCGTCATCGCGCTCGTGATCGCGCTCGCCATCGCCCTCCCGGTCGGCCTGTGGATCGGGCACACCGGCAAGGCCACCTGGCTGGTGGGCGGCACCAACGCCATCCGCGCCCTGCCCACGGTCGGCATCCTGGTGCTGCTGGTCGTGATGATCGCGCCGCACTTCTACGGCCGCACCAACAGCGGCTACCTGATCCCGACCGAGATCGTGCTGGTGCTGCTCGCGGTGCCGTCGATCATGTCCAACACGTACGCCGGGGTGCAGAACGTCGAGCCGGCCGCGCGGGACGCCGCGTTCGGCATGGGCATGACCGGCCAGCAGGTGCTCTTCCGGGTGGAGCTGCCCAACGCCCTTCCGCTGATGTTCTCCGGGCTCCGCTCGGCGACGCTGCAGGTGATCGCGACGGCGACGATCGCCTCCTACGTCACCCTCGGCGGCCTCGGCCGGTTCATCTACGACGGCCTCGCCCAGCAGGACTACCCGCAGATGATCAGTGGCGGGCTGCTGGTCGCGGCCCTGGCCCTGGTGGCGGACCTCCTGATCGCGCTGGTCCAGCGACTCGTCGTCTCGCCGGGGATCACCGGGCGCGCCGGTCGTATCAAGGACGCCGACCCGCGCGACGCCGTACTCGTCGAGGAGCTGGCCACCGAGACCAGCTGACAGATTTCATCCAGACCCGGCACCGAAAACAGGGAAACCAGGAGAGAACATGAAGACCAAGCTGATCGCCGTGGCCTCCATCGCCACCGCACTCACGATGGGGCTGAGCGCTTGCGGCTCCAGCTCCGACTCGAGCTCCGACTCGGGCTCGGGCTCGGGCGGCACGATCGCCTCGAAGATGATCTTCGGCGGCCCGCCTGAGTTCAAGACGCGCGCCGACGGCATCCCGGGCCTGAAGAAGAACTACGGCGTCGAGTTCGGCAAGTACACCGTGACCGACGTCGGTGGCCCGGTCACCGTCAACGCCCTCAAGCGCGGACAGGTCGACGCCGTCGACCTCTTCACTACCGACCCGGCGATCGAGGCCAACGGGTTCGTGGCCCTCGAGGACCCGAAGAGCAACTTCGCGGCGCAGAACATCGTGCCGATCGTCAACAAGCGCAAGACCACCCCCGCTGTGGAGGAGGTCCTCAACGGGGTCTCGGCCAAGATCACCACCGACGGCCTCCGCGAACTGATCGGTCAGGTCGCCAACGACAAGAAGGACCCGGGCGACGTCGCGGCGCAGTGGCTCACCGAGAACGGTCTCGACACCACCGGCACCTCAGCCGATGGCGTCTCGCTCAAGGTCGGGTCGGCGAACTTCCCCGAGAGCGTCATTCTGGCTGAGATCTACGCCCGCGCGCTGTCGGCCCAGGGAGCGACGGTCACCAAGAAGCTCAACATCGGCAGCCGGGAGAAGTACTACCCGGCGCTGAAGGTCGGCTCGCTCGACGTGTTCCCCGAGTACACCGGCGCGATGCTGAGCCACATCGACGAGAACGCCACGGCCACCAGCCCCGACGACGTCTACGCCGCACTGGCCAAGGCGCTCCCGCGCAACCTGGTGGCGCTGGACAAGTCCGAGGCCCAGGACAGCGACGCGGTCGTGGTGACCAAGGCGACCGCCGACAAGTACAACCTGAAGACGATCGCCGACCTCGCCAAGAAGAACTGACCCACCGGCCTGTTCGACCTAGGATCCGACGCGCGCCAGCACATATCCTGCGCTGGTGCGCGTCGGAATCCTGGGAGCCGCCGAGGCCCGTCTCGACGGAGCACCGGTCGATCTCGGGCCGCGCAAGCAGCGGGCACTCGTCGCCGCTCTCGCCCTGCACGGCGGGCGCCCCGTGCCTCCCGACACCCTGGTCGACCTGCTCTGGGGCGATGCGCCGCCGGCGGCGGTGACCGCCACCCTGCAGGGGTACGTCGCCCGGTTGCGCAGGGCGCTCGAGCCCGACCGCGCTCCGCGGACCCCCTCGCAGGTGCTGGTGACCGAGGGGTCCGGCTACGCGCTGGCGCTCGGCGAGGACGCGCTGGACGCGGCTCGCTTCGAGGCGCTCGTCGGCTCGGTCCACCAGCGGCTCGGGGCCGGCGGAATCACGACTGCACCTGCCTCACCCGACCTCGAGGCAGACTTCGCCGATCTCAACGCGGCGTTGTCCCTGTGGCGCGGGGTGCCGTACGCCGAGCTCGAGGACGCTCCCGCTGCGCAGGCCGAGCGAGCCCGCCTCGAGGAGCTCCGGGTGATCGCGCTCGAGGACCGGGCCGTGGCCGCTCTCGGGATGGGGCGTCATGCGATGGTCGCGGGCGAGCTCGAGGTGCTGACGTCGACGTACCCGCTGCGTGAACGGCTGTGGGGCCTGCGTGCCCTCGCGCTGACCCGGGCGGGCCGACAGGCCGACGCGCTCGAGGTGCTGCGCCAGGTGCGGGACCTGCTCACCGAGGAGCTCGGTCTGGAGCCGGGCGCGGAGCTGCGGGCCCTGCAGGCCTCCCTGCTGCAGCAGGATCCTGCGCTGCAGTGGCACGAGCCTCTCGGCGAGCGGGCTTCGACGGTGATTCCGGAACCGGCCGATCCGGTGGCCCCCGGTCCGGCACGAGCCACCGAGTCGACCTGGCCGCTCGTCGGTCGCGACGACCAGCTCGCCGCGCTGGTGGGGCTGCTCGACCAGCCCGGGGACCAGCCCGCCTTCGCCGTCGTCACCGGCGACCCGGGCATCGGCAAGAGCCGGCTCTGCGCCGAGCTCGCCGCGGCGGCCCGGGGGATGGGCGTGACCGTGGTGGCCGGGCGCTGCTCCCAGGACGAGGGTGCTCCGCCGCTCTACCCCTGGGCCCGGGTGCTCAGCGAGCTCGGCCACGAGCTCCCCTCGGTGCCTGCGGCCGTGGGCTCGGGGGACGACAGCGCCCGCTTCCGCGCGTGGGAGGCGATTGCGCACACGGTGCTCGAGGCCGCCCGCGAGCATCACCTGCTGGTGGTGCTCGACGACCTGCACTGGGCGGACACCTCCACCCTGCGTGTGCTGCGCCTGCTCGCCGAGTCGGCGGACACGGGTCGGCTGATGGTGGTGGCGACGTGGCGGCACGAGCCGCCGCCGACGGGATTGCTCGCGGAGGTCGCCGAGACGCTGGCGCGGCGGCACGCCTTGCGGTTGGAGCTCTCGGGGCTCAGCGCCGAGGAGGCGGCGGAGATCGTCACCTCGGTGGTCGACGCGAGGCCGACTGCCGCCGAGGCCGACGCGCTGCGCCTGCGCACGGACGGCAACCCGTTCTTCCTCGTCGAGTACGCCCGGCTCGCTCGCGAGGGTGGTGACCTCTCCGCGCTGCTCGCCGAGGAGAACCCGCCCGCCGCCGTGCACGACGTGCTGGTCCGTCGGATCGCGGTGCTGCCGGAGTCGACCGCGAAGGCGCTGCGGGTCGCCGCGGTCGTCGGCCGGCAGTTCGACCTGGCGACGCTGGCGATGGCGCTCGACGTCGCGGAGGACGACGTGCTCGACGACCTCGACCCCGCCCTCGAGGCGGGGCTGGTGCGCGAGGACGGCGTGGACCGGTTGCGGTTCGCGCACGCGCTGGTCCGCGACACGGTGTACGGCGGGCTCACGCAGTCGCGACGAGGACGGATCCACGTGCGCGTCGCCGAGGTCCTCGACGGCCTCCCCGGACGCGAGACCGAGGTGGCCCGCCACTGGCTCGCCGCCGGACCCCAGCACGCGGGACGAGCCTGGCGGGCCGGGCTCCCGGCGGCCCGGGCCGCTCGTCGCGTCTACGCCCACGACGAGGCGGCCGACGTCCTGAAGGCCGCCGTCGAGGCGATGGCGGACGATGCGAGCGCAACCCAGGTCGACGAGTACTCCCTCCTGCTGGAGCTCGCCGGTGCCCTGCAGGGCACCGGCGACTGGGTCGGGCTGAGGGTGGTCGTGCACCGTGCGCTCGTCGTGGCCGAGGAGCTCGACGACGCGGACCGCCTGCTCGCGGCGGCTTCCATGCTGACCACCAACGCCCTGTGGCAGGCGGGCTACTACGGCCAGGTCGACCACGAGGTGATCTCGATGCTGCGCAAGGCGCTGGACGGACTGCCGGCGGGGGACAGCGTGGCCCGCTGTCGGGGGATGGTGAGCCTGGCGAGCGAGATCTACTACGGCTCCACCCATCTCGAGCGCGAGGCGCTGTGCCTGGAAGCGGTCGCGATGGCGCGGCGGCTGCAGGACCGGGGGGTCCTGCTGTGGTGCTTGATCACCCTGTGCCTGGGCGTGTGGCGACCTGGCACGGCCGCACTCCGACTGGAGACGACCGCGGAGGCGGCGGCCCTGGCCGAGGACCTCGGTGACCGGGTCAGCCTCTCCACGGCGCTCGTGCTGGGGGCCAGCGCCGCGGCCGAGCTGGGCCGGGTCGACGAGCTGGACGACCTGATGGCACGGGCACGGAGCCAGGCAGTCGCCGAGCGGCATCTCTACGGACTGCTGGTCCTCGACGGCCTGGAGACCCCGTGGCAGGCGATGCGGGGCAACTTCGCACGAGTCGACGAGCTGGTCGCCGAGATGACCCTGCTCCACGAGCGCACGTCCCTGACGCAGAGCGGCGACGCTGTCATGGGCGCGCTGCTGATGAAGATCATCTGGGGGCAGCAGGAGGCCGAGCTGCGCCTGGTCCTGGACCAGCTCGACGGCGTGACGGTGATGCCTGTGGAGTCGTCGAAGGCGGCGATGATGTGCCGGGTCGGAATGGTCGACGAGGCCCGCGAGTACCTCGCGGACAAGTCGATCGACCTGTCGCCGCACTGGTGGTTCTCGACGATGGTGGCCGCCCTGGCCGCCGAGGCCGCTCTCCACACGGGCCTCACCGACCTCGCGGCCGAGGCCTACGAGGCACTCAGCGACTTCCGGGGCCAGCCCGCGTGCGGCGGGTCCGGCACCTCGTTGGGTCCCGTCGACGGGTTCCTGGCGATGGCCGCCCTCGCCACGGGCGAGCGGGACCTCGCCACTCGTCACGCCGATGATGCGGCCCGGCTGTGCGAGGAGTGGCGGATCCCGCTCGCTGGTCGGTGGTTCGCCGAGGTGCGGGAGACGTTCGGCTACTGATGCGTGACGGCCAGGTCAGGCGTAGCGGAAGATCCGCGCCTCGCGGTTCGCCCAGCGGCGCCGGGTGAGCAGCCAGACGATCTTGAAGGGCAGGCCTGTCTCGGCGAACACGCGCTCGAGGACCTCACGGGGAAGACCGTCGGCAGCCCAGGGAACGACCGTCATCACGAACGACAGGGACATGTCTCCTTTGAGCTCCTCCTCGTCGATCCGGCGCCACTCCTCGGGGGACATGACGCGCTGCAGGATCGCGATGGCGTCGTTCTCCTCGTGGGCGAGGTGCCTGGCCAGGTGGTCACGCGTGGCGACGAGTCGTACGGCGAGGGCAGCCCGCGCGTCCTCGTCCTCGTGGCCGTCCAGCCGGTCGAAGCCTGCCGCGCAGGCGGTCAGGAGCGGGTCGATGTCGGCGTGCTCGGCCTCCATCGCGTCCAGGGTGACCACGTCCTCGGTGGTGCCGTGCTCGCGCATCCACGGCCAGATCGCCCGGTCCTCGCCCTCGTGGTGGTGGTGGAGCTGTTCGGAGAAGACCTGCCAGCGAGCGGCGAGCAGGTGCCAGGTCGCCCGGTCCGCGGCCGGGGTCTTCCGGGCTGCCACGACGAAGCGGTCCAGGTCGCGCCGGAACGCGTGGTGGAGGACGTACATCATCTGCATGTCCACCGGTCCCTCCGGCGCCGCGGTCTGTCCGGGCAGGAACAGCTGGGTCGGCCAGTCGGTGTGGGTGTTGGTGCTCACGGTGGTGCTCCTTCTCGTTCGGTGATGCGTGGGTGGGGGTGGTTCACACGCCGACCGGGGTGCGGTCGTCGTCGTGGTGGGGGTGGGGTGTCTCGACGGCGATGACCGGGACCGCGCGATCCAGCCAGGCGGGCATCCACCAGTTCCAGCGGCCGAGCATCGTCATCGTGGCGGGCACGAGGACCATCCGGACCAGGGTCGCGTCGAGGGTGATCGCGACGGCCATCCCGACCCCGAGCTGCTTGACCACCACGTCGACCTCGGTGGCGAAGCCGAGGAAGACGGCGACCATGATCGCGGCCGCTGCCGAGATCACCCGGCCGGTCGAGGAGAGTCCGCGTACGACGCTGCCGTGGGCGTCCCCGGTGTCCAGCCAGTCCTCACGGATCCGCGAGAGCAGGAAGACCTCGTAGTCCATGGACAGCCCGAACAGCACGGCGAACATCAGGATCGGGATCCAGCTCGAGACCGGCATCGCGTGGTCGAGGCCGAGCAGGCTCGGCTCCCCAGCCCCACTGGAAGACCATCGTGACCACGCCGTACGCCGCCCCGATGGAGAGCAGGTTCATCAGCGCCGCCTTGACCGGGACGATGACCGAGCGGAACACCAGGCCGAGCAGGAGGACCGAGACCCCGACGACGAAGCCGACGACGAGCCACAGCCGGGTCGCCAGCATCGTGGCGATGTCGGAGAACAGCGGGGTGTTCCCGGTGACCTCGACGCCGGGTGGCACCTGGCGGCGCAGGTCGGCGACCAGGTCAGGGGTGCGGTCGTCGGTCGGGCCGAAGGTCGGCTCCGCCTCGAAGACCCGCAGGTCTCCGTCGGTCGACGCCACCACGGGTGACACCGTCGCCACGTCGTCGCGGGACGCGATCTTCGCGGCGAGGGCCGCGACGGCGTCGCCCGAGACCCGGTCGGCAGGTGCCACGAACATGATCGGCCCGTTCGCGCCGGGCCCGTACTCGTCGGCGACCAGGTCGTAGGCCTTGCGGGTGGTCAGGTCGCTCGACTGGGCGGAGGAGTCCTGCGGCCAGGTCCGCATGGCGAGCGCCGGCGCCGCCAGCGTCAGCAGCACCACGACCGATGCCAGCGCCCAGGCCAGGGGACGGCGGGCCACCCGGGTGGCCCATCGGGACATGATCGGGGTGCCGGTCCGCTCGCGACCCTGGCGCACCCGGCGCGGCAGCAACCGGTGACCGGCGAGGCCGCACAGGGCCGGAACGAGGGTGAGCGCGGCCGAGGCGACGGCCAGCACCGCGATCGCGGTGGCGTAGCCGAAGGAGTCGTACGTCGGCAGCCCGGCGAGCTTGAGACCGAGCAGCGAGATCAGCACGGTGGCCGCGGCGAAGACCACCGACCGTCCCGCCGTGGCGACGGCACGTCCCGCCGCCTCGCGCTTGTCCAGCCCGATCCGCAGGAACTCGACGTGGCGCGTGACCAGCAGCAGGGCGTAGTCGATGCCGACGCCCAGGCCGACCATCGTGGCCACCGTGGGTGCCGAGGTGCTGACGTCGGTCGTGGCGGCGAGCAACGAGATGCCGGCCGAGCCGACGCCGAGGCCGAGCAGGGCGACGGCGACGGGCAGTCCTGCGCCGACCACCGAGCCGAAGACCAGCACCAGGATGAACAGCGCGACCACGATGCCGATCAGCTCGCCCTGTCCCTTCATCGGGGCGGCCGCGGTGTCGGGCAGCTCGCCGCCCAGCTCCACCTGGAGGTTGTCCCGGGTCGGGGCGACCGCCTTCTCCAGCGGTGCGAGGTTCCCCATCAGGTCGTCGTCGGTGACCGGCACGTCGTACTGCACGGTGAGCAGCGCGGTGTCACCGTCGTCGCTCGTCCGGGGCGCGGACACGCCCACGACGTGGTCCATCGCCGCCAGCCGCGTGGTCAGCGAGGTGACCGCGGTGGACGACGACTGGTGCTCCGCCCCGGTCGTGCACGACGACCCGGGCGCTGGCGTTGCCGGCGCCAGGCGTGTGCTCACGCAGCTGCTCGATGCCGCGCTGAGCCTGGGCCCCCGGGATGTCCCAGTTGTCATGAGGGGTGCCGCCGAAGGCAGCCGCGAGGCCGACGACGGCGACGGCGAGCACCAGCCAGGCGGAGATCGTCCGCCAGGGGTGCGCCGCGGTGGAGTGGCCGAGACGGTGCAGGAGACGTGACATGGGTGGGTCCTCGGGGTCGTCGATGGGGCGCGCCCAGCGTGCGTCGGAGCACTGGGAGGCCACTGGTGCGCGACTGGGACGCCACTGCAGTGCTCTGCACGATCGGGTCGGTCTCGCCTGAAATTCCCCGAAACGACCGTTCATCGCGCCTACGCTGCGACTGTGGTGACCACGGGAACGTCCATGCGGCTGTCACCTGTGGTGCTGGCTCTGCCGGGGGTTGCCCTCGCGCTGGCCGGCCTGTTCCACCCGCACCACCTCACCCATGCGACGTCACACCGGTGGTGGACCCTGCACGTCGTCGGGCTCGTCGTGTTCCCACTCGTCGGAGTGGCCCTGATGTCCCTGTTCCGCGGCCGGAGGGATCCGGTCGCCTGGGTGGTGGTCATCGGTGCCTACGCCTACGCGACCTTCTACAGCGCGCTGGACGTCGTCAACGGGATCGCCGCCGGCTACGTGACGTGGAGCCTCGGACCCGGTGTGCCCCGCCCCGACGAGGTCCGCTACCTGTTCCGGATCGGCTCGCCACTGGGAGAGATCGGCTCGTGGGCGCTGATCCTGACGACCGTGGTGGTCGCCGGTGACGCCATCGCCCGCAGCGGTCCCCGGGCCCTGCCCGCCCTGGCCCTCGTGGCCGGTGCGGTGCTGGTCCACGTGGACCACATCTTCTCGCCGTGGGGATCCCTGGGCATGCTCCTCGCCGGGGTGGGTACGGCGTTCGCGGGCGGGCTAGACAGGGGTGGAAAATGAACTTTCCGTAGGGTATGTCCGTTTTGAGGAACTTGGGGTAACTTTCCTTGTGAGCCACTACACACCGTCAGGAGGTCGCCATGCTGGAAGTCGCACCGGCGTCCGTGCTGTTCATGGGCCTTCTTGGCATGGTCATCGTCGCCTACTCCGTGCTGCGGATGACGATCGCCGAGCGACGTGTCCATCGCACGATGCCTCCGGCTCGTCGGGTCGGTCCGAGCCCCGCTCGCCCCACCCCCACTCGTCCCCGCGCCAGCGTCTGAGCAAGGCTCGACGCGTGCCCGTGGTCTCCGGCCGCTAGATCCAGCGCCGGAACCACATCCGCTGCACCCACTCGTGCTGGGTGATCAGCTGGTCGGTCCAGATCGGCCAGAACCAGGCGAACGCCACCAGGGCGAGCACGACGACACTCCCGGCCGCGGCCGCACCGACCGCCCGCCGGGTCGCTGAGGCGTCGGCGCGACCGAGCATCTCCCCGAGAAGCATGGTCGCGCCCAGGACCAGGAACGGCAGGATCACCACTGCGTAGTAGCTGAAGATCGGCCGGTCGTCGTAGCGGAACCAGGGCAGCCAGGTGGCCGCGATCCCGATCGTCACCAGGCCGTAGCGCCAGTCGCGTCGCGCGATCCACGCGACGGGTGCCCACACGCCGGCCACGACCGAGAACCACCAGACCACCGGGTTGCCCAGCAACAGCACCTGGCGCAGGCAGGTGGTCCCGGCTGCTGCGGCGCAACCCTGCTGACCGGGCTGGATGCCGAGCTGCGCGTCCACCCCCACGGGACGGTTGAGCAGCATCCAGCCCCAGGGCTCGGACTGGTAGGGATGCGTGCTGTTGGTGAGGAAGCCGGTGTGGAACCCGTAGACGTCGCGGTGGTAGTGCCACAGCGAGCGCAGCGACTGCCAGAGCTCGGGGAAGAACCCGTGTGCGTCGGTGCGGATGTAGTTGCCCCAGTAGGGGCCGTACTGGGTGTGGGAGAGCGTCTGCTCGTAGGTGTGGGCGTGCAGCAGCCAACCGGTCCAGCTGACGCAGGTAGATCAGGAACGGGAGCAGCACGACGTAGCCCACCGCAGGCAGGGCATCGATCACGGCGGAC
This sequence comes from uncultured Actinomycetota bacterium, assembly GCA_963842565.1. GTDB lineage: Bacteria > Actinomycetota > Actinomycetes > Propionibacteriales > Nocardioidaceae > Marmoricola. The sequence goes on from CAWJGX010000023.1 coordinate 31,098, forward strand.
TTCAGCACCGCGCGGCGTACGCCGAAGGAGCGGCGCGCCCCGGCGTCCCACGCCCACATCAGCAGCCCGAAGACGGCCAGTGGGAACAGTGCGGACCACTTGGTGCCGATGGCCAGGCCCCAGAAGACGCCGGTCGCCAGCCGCCAGGGCCGCCACAGCAGCAGCGGACCCCAGGCGCCCGCGGCCAGCCGTCCTCCCGCCGGGAGCCTGGCGGCCATCCGGGAACGCACCCAGTCGCGGTCCGCGACCATGCAGCTCACCGCGCAGAGCACGAAGAACGCCAGGAAGATGTCCAGGAGGGCCAGTCGCGACAGCACCAGCTGGATGCCGTCGAAGCACATGAGCAGACCGGCCACCATGCCCAGCAGCGTCGACCGGGTCACCCGCCTGGCGAGCCGGATCATCACCATCACCATCAGCGCCCCGACGACGGCCGACGAGACGCGCCAGCCGAACGGCGTCATCCCGAAGACGCTCTCGCCCAGGGCGATGATCCACTTCCCGACCTCGGGGTGCACCACCATGTTGGGCACGCCCGTCCAGAGCCCGTCCGTGTGACCGGCCAGGATCTGCTCGTTCGCCTTGTCGACGTAGGTCTGGGAGTAGCCGTGGTGGAGCAGCGACCAGGCGTCCTTGGCGTAGTAGGTCTCGTCGAACTCGAACGCCCGCGGCTTGCCGAGGTGCCACAGCCGGAGGAACGCCGCGAGCAGGGTGATCGCCACGGTCCCGACCCACGCGATCATCGGGTCGTTGTCCCGGGCGCGCAGCCTGGCGCGGGTCGATCGCGTCCGGCACCTCGTCGCCCTCGGCGGTGCGGGAGAGCCCGACGGTCCCTCGGCTGGTCCCGGGGGCCGGGCTCCGCACGCTGCTGCTCACACCGGCAGAGACTACTGAGCACCCGCGACTGTCATGATCGGTCCATGACAGCACCGGCCGGCGTACTCGTGCTCGCGGCGACGCCGATCGGCCGGGTCGAGGACGCATCGCCCCGGCTCGTGCGCGAGCTCGGTGCCGCTGACGTGGTGGCGGCCGAGGACACGCGACGCTTCCGCCGTCTCGTCGCGGACCTCGGAGTGGAGGTCCCGGGCCGCGTCGTGTCCTACTTCGAGGGCAACGAGCACCTGCGCACCGAGGGTCTCCTGGACTCGCTCGAGGCAGGCCAGCGAGTCGTGCTCGTCACCGACGCGGGCATGCCGAGCGTGAGTGACCCCGGCTACCGCCTGGTGGCCGCGGCCATCGAGCGTGGCGTGACCGTCACCAGCGTGCCCGGTCCCTCGGCCGTGCTCACCGCGCTGGCGGTCTCCGGGCTGCCGGTCGACCGGTTCTGCTTCGAGGGGTTCCTGCCCCGCAAGGCAGGGGAGCGGCTGCGTCGCCTGACCGCCCTGGCCGAGGAGTCGCGCACCCTGGTGTTCTTCGAGGCGCCGCACCGCACCCATGCCGCCCTCGCGTCGATGGCCGAGGTCTTCGGCGACGACCGTCCCGGGGCCGTGTGCCGCGAGCTGACCAAGACCCACGAGGAGGTACGCCGCGGCCCGCTCGCCGAGCTCGTCGCGTGGGCCGAGCCGGGCGTGCGCGGCGAGGTCACCCTGGTCGTCTCGGGGGCACCCGAGCCCGAAGCCGTCACCGACCCGGCCACGTTGCTGGAGCTCGTCGGCCACCTGGAGGCGACCGGGATCTCTCGCAAGCAGGCCATCGTGGACGTCGCGCGCAGGTCGGGCGTGCCCAAGCGGGTCGTCTACGACGCCGTGCACCGCTCATGAGCCGCCCCGACCTGCCGGAGCCGCTTCCCCATCCGGTCGTGGACAACCACTGCCACCTCGACATCGAGCGGGGGGACGACGATCCCGCGCTCACCGTCGGCGAGGCTCTCGCGCGGGCGTCATCGGTCGGAGTGCCCCGGATCGTCCAGATCGGCTGCGACCTGCCCGGCGCCCGGTGGGCGGTGGAGACCGCGCAGACCCACGAGGAGGTCGTCGCGGGGGTGGCGCTGCACCCCAACGAGGCTCCGCGGCTCGCTGCGCGAGGAGACCTCGAGGAAGCGCTGGCCGAGATCGAGCGGCTGGCCCGCAGCAGCGACCGCGTGCGCGCGGTCGGCGAGACCGGACTCGACTACTTCCGGACCGGCGAGGAGGGCCGCGCTGCGCAGCACACCTCCTTCCGCGCCCACATCGAGCTGGCCAAGGAGCTGGACAAGACCCTGGTGATCCACGACCGCGACGCCCACGAGGACGTCCTCCGGGTGGTCGACGAGCTGGGTGCGCCCTCCCGATGGGTGATGCACTGCTTCTCCGGGGATGCCGCCTTCGCCCGCGCCTGCCTGGACCGGGGTGCCTACCTGTCCTTCGCAGGCACGGTGACCTTCAAGAACGCCGAGCCCCTCCGCGCGGCGCTCCGCGCCACCCCGCTGGACAGGATCCTGGTGGAGACCGACGCGCCCTTCCTGACCCCGATGCCGCACCGCGGTCGGACCAACGCCTCCTACCTGGTGCCGCTGACCGTGCGCTCGATGGCGGCCACGCGCAAGCAGGACCTGACCGAGCTCTGTGTGGCCATCGAGGCCAACACCGAGGCCGCTTTCGGCGGCTCCTGGGGTGTGAAACAGGACACACTGGGCGCGTGACCCCGTTCACGAGGTCCGCCTGAGGTCGTGCCGGGTCCCCGGCGTGTCGCTCCCCGGCGTGTTGCTAGCAGGTTTGCTAACTGCCAGCTACTTACCTATGGTCGATGGCTGTTGGCCGGGAACGGGATCGTGTACGTGACCTGGTGAGCGCCCCGTGTAGCAGAAATGCGAGCAGTTGGTTCGCCGCGGCTGGTGCCGCCGCCCGTGGCTCGGAACCTGCGAACATCGGAGAACCGTGCGCGCACAACTCACGCACCTCAGCCACAACCGCAAGCTTCTCGTCGGACTCGTCGGGGCGATCGCCCTGGCCCTGCTCGGATCCGGGGCGGCCTACGCCTCGATGAGCAAGTCCGTCACGGTCTCGGTCGACGGCAAGGAGAGCACGGTCCGCACCTTCGGTGACAACGTCGGTGACGTGCTCGCGAGCAAGGGCATCGAGCCCGGCTCCCACGACTCCGTCGTGCCGAGCGTGGACAGCCCCGTCGAGGACGGCTCCCGGGTCGCCGTACGACTGGGACGGCCGCTCGCGCTGAGCATCGACGGCGACAAGAAGACCGTCTGGACGACCGCGACCAAGGTCTCGTCCGCCCTGGACCAGATCGGCACCCGCTTCGGCGGCGCTGCGCTCTCGGTCAGCCGTGGCGCGACCATCGACCGCTCCGGCCTGGCTCTGAAGGTGACCACGCCCAAGCTGGTCACCCTCAAGGTCGCCAACGACAAGGCCGAGAGGCACAACATCCCGGCGGCCACCGTCGGCGAGCTCCTGGAGAAGGTCGACGCCGGGGTGGACCGCAACGACATCGTGCGTCCCTCCCGTGGGGCCGAGCTGACCGACCGCACCAGGATCGTGGTCACCAAGATCGGCGAGCGCACCAAGCGCGTGCCCCGCGAGGCCATCCCTGCTCCCGGTGAAGGAGCAGAAGGACGACTCGATGATGGAAGGCGACACCAAGACCGTCCGCGAGGGCACCGACGGCGCCCGCGACGTCACCTACAAGGTCCGCTTCCGCAACGGCGAGGTCGTCAAGCGCACGGTCGTGAAGTCGAACGTGGTCAGCCAGCCGACCGCCACCATCGTCAAGGTCGGCACCAAGAAGGTCGAGACCCAGACCGTCGGCACCGGCATCTGGGACAAGATCGCCGCCTGCGAGTCCGGCGGCAACTGGGCGACGAACACCGGCAACGGCTACTACGGCGGCCTCCAGTTCGACCGGCAGACCTGGCAGGCGTACGGCGGCACCGGCACGGCCGACCAGCACAGCCGTGAGGAGCAGATCGCGATCGCCGAGAAGGTGGCCGCCGACCGCGGCGGCTACGGCGCCTGGCCGGTGTGCGGTTCCTGACCCTCTAGGCTCACCCACGTGAGCCACCCATCTTCTGCCGGACCGAGGCTTCTCGGTCCGGCAGAAGTGCGTTCACTGGCGGCCGCGCTGGACCTGCGACCCACCAAGCAGCGTGGCCAGAACTTCGTGATCGACGCCAACACGGTGCGCCGGATCGTGCGCGACTCCGGGATCGGCGAGTCGGACGTGGTGCTCGAGGTCGGCCCGGGCCTGGGGTCGCTGACGCTCGGCCTTCTCGAGGTGGCGTCGCGGGTGGTCGCGATCGAGGTGGATCCGCTGCTGGCGGGTGCCCTTCCCGCGACCGTCGCCGATCGGGCGCCAGGTCAGGTCGACCGCTTCGAGGTGGTCCTCGCCGACGCCATGCGGATCGACTCGGTGCCCGGCCCCGCGCCGACGGCGCTGGTCGCGAACCTGCCCTACAACGTCTCGGTGCCCGTGCTGCTGCACCTGCTCGCCCTGCTGCCCTCGCTCGAGCGGGGCCTGGTGATGGTGCAGTCCGAGGTGGCGGACCGGCTGGCTGCGGGACCCGGCTCGAAGGTCTACGGGATCCCCTCGGTCAAGGCGGCCTGGTTCGCCGACGTACGCCGGGCGGGGGCGATCGGCCGCAACGTCTTCTGGCCGGCTCCGAACGTGGACTCCGGGCTGGTCGCCTGGACGCGCCGCGAGCCACCGAGCACCACCGCCACGCGTGAGCAGGTGTTCGCCGTGATCGACGCGGCCTTCGCCCAGCGACGCAAGGCGCTGCGACCCTCCCTGCGAGGGCTCGCCGGCTCGGCGGAGCACTCGGAGCGTGCCCTGCTCGAGGCCGGGATCGACCCGATGGCGCGCGGTGAGCAGCTGCGGCTGCCCGAGTTCGTGCGGATCGCCGAGTCCCTCGACGCGGTGCACCGGGCGGCGACATGAGCGTCACGGTCCGGGCTCCGGCCAAGGTCAACCTGGTGCTCGTCGTCGGTCGGCCGCGTGCGGACGGTTTCCATCCGCTGAACACCGTCTACCAGGCGATCAGCCTGTACGACGACGTGCGGGTCAGCGACGCCGGGGGGTGGAGCGTCAGCGTCACCCCGATCGGCGAGGTGGACTGTTCCGGCGTACCCCTCGACGAGACGAACATCGCCCTGCGTGCGGGCCGGCTGCTGGCCGAACACCACGGGATCGACTCGGCCGCGCACGTCGAGATCAGCAAGGGCATCCCCGTCGCCGGGGGACTGGCCGGCGGGAGTGCCGACGCAGCGGCGACCCTGGTCGCGCTCGACCGGCTCTGGGACCTCGGGACCAGCGACGAGGACCTGCTCGCGATCGCAGGACAGCTCGGCAGCGACGTCCCGTTCGCGCTCATCGGCGGCAGCGCGCACGGCACCGGCCACGGCGAGCTCGTCGAGCCCGTGTCCGACAGCGGCTCCTACTGGTGGGTGGTGGCCACCAGCGACGAGGGGCTGTCGACCCCCGCGGTCTACCGCGAGTTCGACGTCCTGCACCCGGAGGTGCCCGACGCGGCACACGTGGGGGACCCGCTCGGCGTGCTGAGCGCCCTGCGGACGGGCGACGTCGACGCGCTCGCGGACAGCATGCGCAACGACCTCGAGGAGCCCGCGCTGAGCCTGCGACCGGAGCTGTCCACCCGGCTCGCGTTGGTGCGGGAGCACAGCAGCAGCACCGTGATGCTCTCCGGGTCCGGCCCCACGATCGTCGGGCTCGCCGCGACCCAGGACGAGGCGCTGGAGACGCGTGCGGCTCTGCTCGAGGCCGGACTGCCCGTGGTCCACGTGGCCACCGGTCCCGTCGCCGGCGCCCACGTCGTGGAGTATGTCTAGGTGCCTCCCCTTGCCAACCTGCTGAGCCTCGAGAAGGTCTCGAAGTCCTACGGCGTCCGGATCCTCCTCGACGAGGTCAGCCTCGGTGTCGGCGAGGGCGAGCGGATCGGGATCGTCGGGCGCAACGGCGACGGCAAGACCACCCTGCTCAACCTGATGGCCGGGCGCGAGACCCCGGACACCGGCCGGATCTCCCGCAACCGCGGTCTGCACATCGGCTACCTCGACCAGCGGGACCTGCTCGACGACGAGCACACCGTGCGCGAGGTGGTCCTCGACGGCCGCGAGGAGCACGAGTGGGCCGCGGACTCCCGGACGCGCGAGGTCGTCGAGGTGCTGCTGGCCGGCGTCGCGCTGGACCGGGTCGTGCACGGTCTCTCCGGCGGCGAGCGGCGCCGGTGCTCGCTGGCCCGGTTGCTGCTGAACGACGACGACCTGCTGATCCTGGACGAGCCGACCAACCATCTCGACGTCGAGGCGGTGGCGTGGCTGGCGGACCACCTGGTCCGTCGTACGTCTGCCCTGGTGGTGGTCACCCACGACCGCTGGTTCCTCGACGCGGTCTGCGAGCGGACCTGGGAGGTGCACCCCGGGTCGGACGGCGCCGGAGTGGTCGACTCCTACGAGGGTGGGTACGCCGCCTTCGTGCTCGCCAAGGCGGAGCGGACACGCCAGGCCTCGGCCTCCGAGCAGCGCCGGCAGAACCTGATGCGCAAGGAGCTCGCCTGGCTGCGTCGCGGCCCGCCGGCACGCACCTCGAAGCCGAAGTTCCGCATCGACGCGGCCAACGCGCTGATCGACGACGTGCCCGAGCCACGGGACCGGCTGGCGCTGCAGCGGTTCGCCACCCAGCGCCTGGGCAAGGACGTCGTCGACCTCGAGCACGTCGACCTCACGCGGGGCACCAAGCAGCTGCTGCACGACGCGACCTGGCGGCTCGGCCCGGGCGACCGGGTCGGCATCGTCGGGGTCAACGGCGCCGGCAAGAGCTCCGTGCTGGCCCTGGTCTCCGGGGACCTGCAGCCGGACGCGGGCCGGGTCAAGCGCGGTCGGACGATCGCCCTCGAGCACCTCACCCAGCACGTGCCGGTCGAGGACCCGGACGCCCGGGTGCTGCCGAGCATCGAGGACATCCGCCGGGTCACCCGGCTGAGCACCGGCAAGGACGTCTCGGCGAGCTCGATGCTGGAGCGGTTCGGCTTCACGGGCGACAAGCTCACCGCGCGGCTCGGCGACCTCTCCGGCGGTGAGCGCCGGCGCTTCCAGCTGCTCAAGCTGCTCCTCTCCGAGCCCAACGTGCTGCTCCTCGACGAGCCCACCAACGACCTGGACATCGAGACCCTCAACGTGGTCGAGGACTTCCTCGACGGCTGGCCCGGCACCCTGATCGTCGTCTCCCACGACCGCTACTTCCTCGAGCGAGTCACCGACTCCGTCTGGGCCCTCATGGGCGACGGCCAGATCGCGATGCTCCCTCGGGGGGTGGATGAGTACCTGGAAAGCCTCGAAAGCAACCGACACGAATCGAGCAGGCAGCCGACCGGGCAGAGGACGCCGGAGGAGCGAAGCGGAGGAGGGTCGTCTGCCCTGTCGGACCAACGACCGGGAACCGCAAGGGAAGAAGCAACCGCGGATCAGCGGAAGCAACATGGCCACGATCAGCGGAAGAGCCCAAGGCGAAGGTGGGCGGCGCCGACGAGAGCGTCAGGCCCGCAAGGACGATGGCCCGCATCGACAAGCAGCTCGCCCGGATCACGTCGCGCGAGGTGGCGGTCACCGACGAGATGAGCACCGAACGCCGACGCCGGTCGGCTCAAGGAGCTCTCCGAGGAGATGCACCGGCTCGCCGACGAGCGCGGCCAGCTGGAGGAGGAGTGGCTCGAGGCGGCTGCCCTGCTGGAGTAGCAGCTCAGCTGAGCGGGACCATCAGCCTCTTCAGGAGGGTGGCGAGCTGGGTCCGGTCCTGCTCGGAGAGGTCCGCGAGCAGTTCCCGCTCTCCGGCGAGGAGCGTCTCGAAGGCGCCGTCGACCGTGCGCTTGCCGGCTCCGGTCAGGCGCACCAGCACGCCGCGGCGGTCGCTCGGGTCCGGAGAGCGCTCGACGAACCCGCGGTCGGTGAGCCGGTCGACCCGGTTGGTCATCGTCCCGCTGGTGACCATGGTCTGGCGCAGGAGCGCACCCGGGGTCAGCTGGTAGGGCTTGCCGGCGCGCCGCAGCGCGGAGAGCACGTCGAACTCCCACGTCTCGATCCGGTGCGCGGTGAACGCCTCGCGACGAGCCTTGTCGAGCAACCGGCCGAGCCGGCCGATCCGGCTGAACACCTCCACCGGCGCGAGATCGAGGTCGGCGCGTTCGCGGTGCCACGCCTCGACGATCTCGTCGACCTCGTCGCCGCCCTCGCGTTCCATGCGGGGCAGTCTAACCGGCAAGATTCTTGACATCGAGATAAGTTGGGTGTCATGGCCGCACCGACCCACGCCTGGGACCCCGACCGGTATCTCGCCTTCGCCGACGAGCGCGGCCGCCCGTTCGTGGACCTGGTCGCGAGGATCGACGCCCGGTCACCATCGACCGTGGTCGACCTGGGCTGCGGCGCCGGCAACCTGACGCTGCTGCTGGCCCAGCGGTGGCCCGGGGCGAGCGTCGTCGGGATCGACTCGAGCGCCGAGATGGTGGCGGCGGCCCCGGACAGCGACGACGTCGAGTTCGTCGTCGGCGACATCCGGGACTGGCAGGCCCGCGTCAGCTCGCCCGAGCAGGGGATCGACGTACTGGTCTCCAACGCCGCACTCCAGTGGGTGCCCGGTCACCTCGACCTGCTCGGCGGACTGGTCGAGACGGTGGCGCCCGGAGGCTGGTTCGCCTTCCAGGTCCCGGGCAACTTCGAGGAGCCGAGCCACACGATCCGGCGCGAGCTGGCCGCGGAGGCGGCGTACGCCGGGCACACGGCGGGTGTCGCGACCCCGGACGCCCACGACGCCGCGACCTACCTGCGTGTCCTGACCGACCTCGGATGCGACGTCGATGCCTGGGAGACGACGTACCTGCACGTGCTCCGCGGGCCGGACGCTGTCTTCGACTGGGTCAGCGGCACCGGCGCGCGACCCACCTTGCAGGCGCTCCCGGACGACCTCCGGGCGCCCTTCGAGGAGGAGTTCAAGCGCCGCCTGCGCGAGGCCTACCCCGAGCGGGACGGCGTGGTCGTGCTGCCGTTCCGGCGTGTGTTCGTGGTCGCGCGACGCCTGGGTGGGGCCGACTCGGGCTAGAGCGGCGGCAGCGTGGTCAGGTCCTGCGTGCCGGGCGGGTCCGGGACGAGCTGCTCCGAGGTCCATGCACTCATCTGACGGCGATAGACCAGCGTGTGCTGGTAGCCGCTGTGCCCCATCACCACCGGCCCGGGGTCACCCACGCCGCGGCGGGGGACCTCGGGCACGGGCAGGTCCCGGTCGCTGTCGCGGTCGGAGAACACGCGCCAGCCGAGCGGGTCCGTACGCCGGAACAGGTTCACCCACTCGCCGCCGGCGCCCTCCAGCCGGTCACGGAACGTGTCGACCGGCGGCACCGGTGGACCCGGTGTCACACCTGGCGCGCGCGGCACGTCGGGGAACGCGTCCTTGAGGGAGGGCTGGCCCGAGGTCGGCTCGTAGCCGATGGCCGCCGGTCCGAAGACCCGGGGGAACACGCGCCCGTAGAGGGCGCGGATCTGGCTGCCGTAGGTGATCATCCGGACCCGCTCGAGGTGCACGGGGTTCAGCCGGCTGACCATGGCCAGCACGATCAACGAGCCCTGGCTGTGGCCGGAGACGATCACCTGGTTCTGCTTCACGTCGGCGTCGTCCCGGTCAGGCTTGTCGAGGACCCACCGGGTCCGGATGTGCAGCTCGGGGACCACGCGCTCGGCGTAGCAGGGCGGGGCCAGCGGGTGCGCGGCGCGTGGCCAGAACGTGGTCAGGTCCCAGATCACCCCGACCGCCTTGCGCGCCTTCTCCGAGCGCCGGATCTGCGAACCGAGCAGGATCAGGCCGGCCGACATGCCGACCACCAACCACATGGAGGCGGTGGCCACGTTGCGGGTCCAGCCGGCGTGCGGCAGCTCCCACGGAGGCAGGCCGGACATCGACGCGACGACGAGGGCGAGCGCGACCGGCGAGGTGATGGCCCCGACGACGTCGAGGAGCGTCTCCGCGCGGTGGGCGAGCGCGGCTCCGCGCCGTGCCTGCAGGCAGCGCGGGCGGTCCCGCACCGGGACCTGGTCGTCCGGCGCGTGGCCCGGCTCGAAGAGCTCGCCCAGCGAGGGAGCCACCCTGCGGCCGAACACCACCAGGGCGCCCAGGATCGCGATCACCACGAGCACCAGCCAGACGAGCTGGCCGATCGGCATCCAGATGAGCACCTGGGGCACGGCGAGCGGGACCTCGGGCGCGTCGCTGGGATCCAGGGCCACCCCCTTGCCCACCGACAGCACCAGCGGGGCACCGGTGGCGGTCTCCGGCAGGGTCAGCACCCCCGCCGAGTGGAACTGCGTGTCCTCCGCCGTGCACCGGGCGCGCCCACGCTGCAGGCAGCTGTCGGCGAGGAGCAGCGTGCGCGTCGGTACGACGAGCGTGGACTTCCGGGGGACCAGGGTGCGTCCACGTCCCTCGGTGAAGTCGTCCTTGCGGGCGCGGGTGGGGGCCACCGAGAGCGACAGACCCTTCATCTCGATCGTCCCGGACGTGACCCTGGCGCCACTGGCGTCGACGGTGATCCGCGCGCCCCGCAGGGTGACTTCGCCCGTTGCCCGGAACTCCTTGGTGCTCTGGGAGTTGCCGAGCCCGAGGGTCGTGGGCGCGACCTGGCGCCCCTCCACCTGGCTGACCAGGTCTCCCACCCCGTGCGTGGGTCCGTTGAGCCAGCTGGCGGAGGCGATCACGATGCTGGTCGTGAACAGCAGGGCGATCCAGGCGGCCGTGGCCATCAGCACCGAGGCCCCCGCCCCTCGCCAGGCCTTGTCGTGGTTCTCGGCGGGAGAGCGGGTGTACTGCCAGAGCGCGAGCACCAGCCAGAAGACCACGGCCACCGCGACGGCGAGGGCGATCTGCCACGCGTCGTCCGCGTCGTACTGGCCCAGGTAGTTGAGCACGGTGATGAGGGCGACGGCACCGAGCGTGCCGAACACGATCAGCACCGCCCAGCCGGCCTTCATCCGGCCACCGGAGAAGACGCTCAGGTGCAGCACGGTGAGGCCGACGAAGACCGCGATCAGCCAGATGTTGCGGGCGGTGTAGTCGTAGTCCTCGCTCGTGGTCCCCGGGATCCGGTGGCTCATCGACAGGGCGACCAGGTGGACGACGTACACGCCGATCGAGGCCGCGAAGACCGCCGTGTCGACCACCGGTTCGGGCAGTCGCCTCCGGCTGGCGGCGACGGGCTCGACGTCGTCGTGGTGCGTGATCGTCACCGCGAGGGCGCTGACCAGCAGGAGCACCAGGGAGAGCGCGCACGTCACCCACAGCAGCACGGCCCAGCCGTTCTGCAGGCGGGCATGTTCGACCCGCAGCATGTGCACACCGGTGAACGCGATCACCGTGGCGATCGCCGCCGTGAGGTGGTAGCGCTGGAGCCGCAGCGTGCGCGCGGTGCCGTTCCACAGCTTGGGGTGCAGCAGGATCTGGGTCAGGGAGACCGCAGGCGGTTTGTCGAGCGGGTCGACCACGCTCTCGTAGCGGGCCAGTGAAGCCTTCGACAGCCACCACAGCAGGGCGACGGCCGCCATCGGTACGACGGTCGCGACCGCGATGCGCTGACCCGGGTCGAGTGCCGCCAGGAAGTCCAGCTGGTCGGGAGCTGGCTGCAGCCCGGGACGGCGTAGCGGTAGCACTGCCAGGCGACGAGGTCGATCGCGACCACGCAGGGCGTCAGCACGAAGAACACGGTCAGCAGCAGCCCGGACACGCGGACGGCCCGGGCGCCCCACCGCGCCTGACCGGTGTCACGACCGAGCTCGAGGCGGGCCCAGTAGGCGAGGTTGATCAGGGCGAAGGGCAGCAGCAGGAGCCAGAGCACCCGACGGACCCAGCCGAAGAACCCCTGGACACCTGAGGTGAGCGCGCCCCACGAGTAGGCCTCCACGCTCACGCCGGTGCCTTCGAGACTCCGGTAGGGGAGCACCCCGTCCTTCACGCGGTAGAGCCCCGTCAGACCGTCGCCGGCGACCTGACCCACCTCGCCGTCGCCCACTCCCAGCATGGCTCCGGGGGAAGTGCCGTGCACACCGTGCACGCGGAGTTCGACGGTCTCCATCTGGCGCTCCCCTCGCTGGTGTCCATGATGGGGGAGCCGACGGCCGATCCGCGTGATGCCGGCGGCGTGTGCCGGGGTTCCGCGTCGGGCACGACGGACCATCCGCCACAATCCACACATGACGTTCTCGTTCTTCACCGCTGACGGGGACGCCCTCGTGCCCACGGACTTCGCCCTGAGCCTGTGGGGCGACGACCAGATCCACGGGGTCGCGCTCAGCGGCGCGATGGCTCGCTCCCTCGAGAACGCCGTCGCCGACCTCGGCCGGGACGACCTCCGTCCGGCGCGCTACTCGCTGGACCTGTTCCGCCCCGCCCGGAAGCAGCCGTGCGTGCTGACCAGCCGGATCGTCCGGGAGGGCAGGCGTCTCTGCCTCGTGGACACCCTCGTGGAGCAGCACGGTGAGCCGGTGGCGCGGGCGAGCGGGCTGTTCCTGAAGCCGAGCGAGCCGGCGCCCGGAGCCGTGTGGGAGCCGCAGATCGACCTCTCGCCTCCGCCGCTCGAGATCGCGCCCGTGTCCGAGGAGCCGCGGGTGCCGTTGTTCTCCAGCGAGCAGATCGGGTGGACCACCTCGTTCGGGGACCACCAGAACGGCGAACGGAAGATGACCTGGCAGACCGGCGTACCCGTCGTCCCCGGCGAGGACCCCTCCCCGTTCGTCTCGGCCGCGAGCATCGCCGACGCGACCAGCATGGTCACCAACTGGGGCAGCCACGGCGTCGAGCACATCAACGCCGACATCACCCTGACCCTCGCGCGTGCTCCCCGTCAGCCGCGAGGTCGGCCTCGCCGCCGTCGACCGGATCAGCGCCGAGGGCATCGCCATCGGCACCGCCACCGTCTTCGACCGCCAGGGCCGGCTCGGCACGGCCACCGTCTCCGCCCTCGCCAACACCAAGCGCAGCATCGACTTCGGGGAGCACGACTTCTCCGACGACCCGCGCGGCGCGTAGGGCGTCCGGTTTCCCAGGTTAAGAACCCGTCCTGCCTCTTCACACAGGTTGCGCCCCGTGTGAAGAGCCAGCTTGGGTTCTTAACCTGGGAAACCGACCCCGTTGGTCGCCGGGCCTTGAGAGCTCGCCCCGCCTCGGGCCAGTAACCTCTTGGCACCATCCCCGGTTGGTCTGCCGGCAGGGCCCGCCTGACTTTGAATCAGGACTAGCGACGTAGGTTCGACTCCTACCCGGGGAGCAAGTTCCAGCAGGTCAGCGCGGTGTGCGCTGATCAGGCGGGGGAGTGGACCCGCCACCTTGCTAACACCGGGTGCTAACACGGTCACTCCTCGGCACACGGTGTCTCGCCCATGATGCGCGCGAAACGAGCCGCCGAACTGGCCCGCTGGCTCCTGATCACGTGGGCGTAGACACGCAACGTCATGGACGGATCCGCGTGGCCCAGGCGCTCAGCCACCACGTGGACTGGTTCGCCGTCCTGGAGCAGCAACGTGGCGTGCACGTGTCGCAAGTCGTGGAAGCGGATCGGCGTCAAGACCCGTCGCTCACGATTCAGCCGTCCGGAACGTGTCCGCGCATCAGCTCGCCAGGCAGGTCGGTGCGCAGGGGTGTCCCCATCTCCATCCGGAACACCCAGTCGCCCGTGGGCCACGAAGCCCCCACGAGCTCACGCTCCTTCGCCTGGCGCTCGGCGTGCTCGCGCAGGACCTCGGCCGTGCCCGGATCGAGACTCACCCGACGTACGCGACCCGTCTTGGTGGTGCCCTCGACTCGCCGGCCACGGACGATCACTGTCGCGCCCCTGATCCAGATGTGCGGGTCGACGTCATCGAGGACGACGCTCGACCACCGCAGGAACAGCAGTTCTCCACGCCTGGCACCGGTGTACGCCGCCAACCGGAAGTACGGGTAGAGCCGATCCGCCTTGATCTCGTCGAGGAACCGCGCGAGCTGGCTCGCGTCCCAGACCTCGTGCACCTGCCTCACAGCCTCGACGGGTGGTCGTTTGGCCCGAGTCGCCGGGTTCACCGCGATCACCTGGTCGATGTTCACCGCGTCGTTGAACGCCTTCCGGAGCACCGAGTGCACGTAGTTCACCGTTCGCGGCGACAGTCCCTGCCCCGAAGCACCTCCCTCACGCCGCAAGGTCGCGTAGAACGTGCTCAGGGTCGAAGGCTTCACCGACTGCAGTCGCATCCGCCCGATGCGCGGCACGACGTAGCGCTCGATCAGGGAGCGATAGTCCTCATGGGTCTTCGGCTTGACCTCCAGCGCATGGCCCTCCAGCCAACCCCGAAGATACGCCTCGACAGTCAGCTGGTTGCGGTGCACGAACTGCCCACGCCGAGCAGCAACGCGTGCCTCGTCCCTGGCGGCCTTGGCCTCCTCCTCGGTGGCGAACCCACCAACCCAGCGCGGCTTGCTCACTCCCGATGCATCCGTCACCCGGATCACGAAGGACCAGGTCTTGCCGCGGTGGATCACGCCATCGCGCAGCCTGGTCATCACGCGACCCGCAGACTCTCGACGTAGGCGATCACGTCGGCCCCTCGAACACGCCGCATGCCGTCGATCCGCACCGACGGGATGTGCCCCGCTCGCACCAGCTCGTAGGTCTTCGACCGGCTCAAGCTCAGGTAGTGCGCCACCTCACTGATCCGATACAGCAACTTCTCATCCATCACCTTTTCCCATCTTCCGAAGTTCGTTGTTCGTGCCTCTGCTCAGCGCGCCGCTGGTCGTACTCGCGGGCTCGTGCGGCCGCTGCGACGGCCAGGACACGTTGGGCTTCGGTGGCCCAGCCGGTGCCGACGGTACTGCCAGTGGCCGACGACGAGGGTGGTCTCGGTCCTCGTCGTCGGCGAGCAGGTCGGCCTCGAGCGAGGCCAGGTCCAGCGGCCGGCCCTCGGCGCGTGACTGGGCGATCAGTGCCTGGGCGCGTCGACGGGCTCGGCGCAGGGCTGCCGAGGGTGATCGAGTAGCGGCGGGACTTGGAGGCGAAGTGGCCGCGGAAGCCGAGCATGTGCACCCACTTGCCGAGCAGCTCGTAGGCGTCGGTCCGTGCTCGGCGGCGGCTCGCGGTGGCCAGGTTGCGGCAGTGGCCCGGATCCGGCGGTGGTGGGCGTTGTTGCCGGCGCCGGTGTCGGTGGCGGACTTGGTGGCGTACTTCGCCAGGTAGCCGGCGACCTGCTCGGGGCTCAGGCGTCCGGTCGGGGTCGTCGGTGCGTCGGCTGGTGCGCACGGGTCGGGCGTCGAGCTGGCGCCCGAACGCCAGCACCCGTGCCGGGTCATCGGCGTCGACGCCGGGGACGGTCAGCCGGACCGAGGCGGCGGCCTGGCGGACCAGGTCGGCCAACGGTGCGGCGTCGACCGCGGTGGGGGCGGGTGCGAACCCGTCGGGGGTGCTGGGGCCCGTCGAGGCGGACCAGGGCGTGGAAGTGGATCACGCCGCGCCGCTGGTACTCCGCGACCTTGGCGTACTGCACCGTGGCGACCTCGCCCAGCCGGCTGGCCGGGACCTGCGAGGTGTCTTGGCGACCAGCCGGCGCAGGGCGATGGTGAACCGGCGCCACAGGTCCGGTGCCCACCACTGCCACACCACGTGCGAGGCGTAGTCGTAGCACTCCGGGCACAGCGGCTGACCCAGCAGCGGGTCGTCCTCGCGTGCGCGGTCGAGGCAGGTCGCGGGCCGGCCGTGCGCGCACCGGCCGGACCCGCGGCGTGGGGGTGGCAGCGACGGCCGCCGTCGCGCCTGCCGTGCACCGGCCCGAAGGAGGGCGCGGTGACGGTGGCGAAGACCAGCGGGTTCTCGGCGACCGACTCCGGGACGGTCTTGCCGCCGGTGACCCCGGCCCGGATCAGGTGGAACGTGTCCGCGGCGTAGAGCCGCGAGCAGGACGGGCACACCTCGGCGCGTCGGTTGCCGCAGCGCACATGGGTCACGCCCGAGCGGCTCGCCCTCGCTGGAGTAGGTCGAGAGGATCTCACCAGTGGCCGTGTCCACGGTGCTGGAGTGGC
Source organism: uncultured Actinomycetota bacterium (assembly GCA_963842565.1). Classification (GTDB taxonomy): domain Bacteria; phylum Actinomycetota; class Actinomycetes; order Propionibacteriales; family Nocardioidaceae; genus Marmoricola. The sequence continues at coordinate 47,124 of CAWJGX010000023.1, forward strand.
CGCGCAGCCGGATCGGCCGGGCGCAGTTCCCGACCCGGGCCAGGGCCTCGGACCAGGCGTCGAAGTCCCGGTCAGCCAGCAGGTCGCGGACCTCCCGCTGGTTCGACCGTGGCCGCCGTTCCGACTGCTGCCCGAGCGCTCGCCGGTCCCGAGGGACGGCAGCAGGTCGGACAGCACCTCGTAGACCATGCTGCGGGTCCGGATGCTCATCGCCAACACCACCCCAGAGGATGTGCCGCGCGGCCTTGTGCGCGATCCCGACCGCGCGACACACCCGGTCCGGGAGAGTCGCGATCCGACTAGCTAAACGATGTCTCGGAGTGGGGTCGCCGCAGACCGAGACAGGACATACCAAAGGAAGGTCGCGGACGCAATGCTCAGGTTTCGTTGTCTGTTACGGCGCTACGTGTGTACGGCCTCTGGCCAGGTGGGGAGCCGACCCCCGGGGAAATGCCCCATCAGTTGTGTGTGAGTTGTCCGCTGCCTCGAGCGTGACACCGACCAGTGACCGTTCCAAGAGGCACGAGGCCAAGGGTCGTCAGAGGCGCAACCGTTCGAATCGGCGTTAATCAATGCCTCCGGGGGCGCCGTCGTCCCATTCGGCAGTTGTTGCGCCGCGGCACACTCATTAACCGTTCGTGTCAAACCAGAAAACCGGTTCTTAAAATTCTCGGAGCTACGAGACTCAGGAATGGCTGCCGGCGCCTTGACGCCCACAGAGCGGATTCCGATCAACGAACTCATCTCGGCAGGTCGCGCCGGTAACCCCATGTCGCCTGATCTGTTCGGTGGTTGACTCGACCCCAGGTCATCGGCCTCCTTTGTGATGCCTTCGTCTTTCGGGCGCTCTTGTGCTTGTAACCGCTACGAGGCTGGAGCGTGGGGTGTTCTCGTTGGACGCTGCACAAGTTTCCCGCGCGTCCGCGCGACGTCCTGGCGGACAGCGAGGCCGAGGCGGCGTTCGAGCTCGGCGGCGAGGATCTTGCTCCATGACCGGGTGATGTGTCCCTCGTCGTGGTAGGTGACGATGCCGCCGACGACGAGCGGGCAGCGACCGCGTGCGCAGACGAGGTCTTGCACGTCGACGAACTGCGCGCCTGAGGACTCGGCGGCGTCGCTCGTGATGGCGTTCCCCCTGGTGGTGACGTCCTGGGAAGGCGCGGTGCAAGAGGCCATGGTGGAGTTCGGCTCTGTTAGGCAGTCGGCAGGGGCGTACGGGAGCCCGGTGATATCGCCGATGACCACGACCTTTGGTGCGATCCGGCTGAGTTGTCGCAGTGAGGTGCGGGCGCCCCGGTCCCACGCCTGTTCGTCGTTCATGCCCCGGGGCGGGACCACCTCGAGCAGGCTGCGGTAGGAGATGTAGATGACCTCGGGCCGGTAGCGGCGCATCTGGGCGAGGGCCCAGGTCCGGAACTGGCCGCAGTCAAGGTGTCCGCCGTTCTTGGTCTGGACCACGTCGAAGGGGGCGCAGCCGAGCTTGATCAGCGGCAGGACCTCGATGTGGTGGCGGGTGGCCAGCATCTGCACCGGCGGCAGCCACATGCCCGCGTGGGAGTCGCCGTAGAGGACCGCGTGACGGGCGGCACCGATCGAGCCGACCGGACACAGCCGTGCGGTGGTCTGGTCCCAGTTGCTGTAGCAGTCGAACCTGGTCTGCCATAGGTCGCGCTTGAGCCTGTCGAGGTTGGCCAGCGGGAACGGAATCGGCGCTCCGTGGGCTGCCTGGCGTACCGAGGCCCTGATCAGGCGCTGGACATGCGGGTCTGGCAGCGGCTGCATTGTGGCAACACCGTGGTGCGGTGCCTGGCCCTGGATGGCCAACGGTGCCTGGGCTGGGCCGTTGGCGCCGGCCACACGGGCCCGAAACGCGGCGGTGGCGTAGTCGTAGGACCAGATGCAGGCGCCGAGCACGAGCGCGAGCGTGATCGGCCAAAGCGCCAGTCCGCGCAGCCCGGCGACGACGGGCCAGCGCTGTCGGCGGATCGGGTTCTCCACGAGGTGGTAGCTGGCCACCGAAGCTGCCACTACCCCGACGAGCAGCACCGGCCATCGCCACATGTGTGGGCCGGTGCCCGATGACGTAGGCGCCGAGCACGATCACCGGCCAGTGCCACAGGTACAGCGAGTAGGAGACGTCCCCCACGTAGCGGACCGGACGCAGGCGCAGCACCCGACTGGTCGTGGCCGTGCCGCCGGTGCCGGCGGCGAGCACGGCCGCGGTGCCCAGGACGGGGATCGCTGCCCGCCAGCTGGGAAACGGTGTGTCGGAGTCGAAGGCGACGACGGTGTAGGCGACCGCGCACAAGCCGGTCACTACCAGCACCTCCCGGGCCCAGCGGGGCAGACCCGCCAGGTGCAACGCAGCAATTGCCAGCAAGGCGCCGGTAGCCAGCTCCCAGGCACGGGTGAGGGAGGAGAAGTACGCCGCCGTGGGGTCGCTGGCGGTCTGCAGCACCGACCAGGCCAGTGAGGAGCACCAGACCAAGGCCAGCACCACGCCGGTGATCAGGAGCCTGCGGCGTGCGAGGACTGCGAAGACGAGCAGGAGCGTCGCCGGCCACAGGAGGTAGAACTGCTCCTCGACCGCCAGAGACCACATGTGCTGCACCGGAGAGAGCGCCCGGTCCTGTTCCATGTAGTTCTCACCGAGATGCGCGAAGTGGATGTTCGCGGCGAAGAACGCCGACCAGCGGATGTCATCGACCAGCTGCTCGACCCGCGAGACCGGCAACCGCGACGCTGCGAACGCCGCAGTGGCGACCAGAAGCAGTCCTGCCGCCGGCAAGATACGACGAGCCCGCCGGGCGTAGAAGCTGCCGACGCGAACCCGGCCCGTGGTGGTCGCTTCGCGCAGCAGCAGTGACGAGATGATGAACCCCGAGACCACGAAGAACACGTCCACGCCTACATACCCGCCGGCCATCGTGGCGACCCCGGCGTGAGCAAGGATGACCACAGTCACAGCGAGTGCACGAAGGCCTTGGATGTCGCCTCGATCGCCCAGGCGTGGCATTGGCTGGCCCACGCCAACTCACCGCTCGCACCCGGCTTTGTCTCCGCGCACCACCGACGCAGCCAGCGGGCCAGCGACCACGGCCCGTGGAGGCGCACTGGTGGTGTGTACCGGAGACGACATGCTCAAGCGTGGGTCTGCCGCCGCGGGTGCGGAATCGGTAGATTTACGGATTGACAGGTTGCGTCACCTTGTGGCCACGCGCATCGGTGCTAGCAGGGTGAAGGCGGCGAGGGAGGTCATGTATGGCTGAAGACCCTCGCTATGCCTACTGGGCGGACCTGGTGGCGCACCTGGTCACTGAGCCACCCGGGGGCTTTCCGCACGAGCAGCTCCTCCGCGAGCTGAGTGCCACGTTCGGTGCGCTTGCCTCGTGGAACTGGCAAGGGATCGACGGATCGTTTTGCTTCGATCTAAGCCGTCCGATCGCGGGGTGGCCCACGCGCAACGAGCTCACGTTGTGGTCGGAGGTTGGGCAGACCGTCCACCCGCTGCTGTGCTGGTACCGCGCCACCATGGATCCGCCGGGCCCTTCCATCGACCGGGTCCCAACCAGCCTGGTTCCGCAGACGGGGTTTGCGCTCGTCCGGGAGCTGTTGGCGCCGGTTGGCGTGCACCGGCAGCTGTCCATCCCCTACGCCCTGTCGCGGAACGGGCATCAGGCGTTCGTGCTCGCCCAGGATGGGGCCGACTTCACCGACGCTGACGTCACCCTGGCGCGGCAAATCCAGCCGATGCTCGCCGTCATCGACCGCCAGACTCAGATCCTTGCAACGGCGCCAGCGACACTAGCGGATGCTGGACTGACGGCCCGGGAGACCGCGGTGCTGGAGCTGTTGGGCCGTGGCATGACCGCGGCTCGGATTGGGCACATCCTCGGCATCTCCCCACGCACGGTGCACACCCACCTCGCGCACGTCTACCACAAACTCAACGTGACCGACCGCTTGCAGACCGTGATGGCCGCCCAGCGGATGAGCAATGGGCACCCCGCACAAGCCGGGCCGGGCGCGATGCCGCGACCAACACAAGTGGTTTTCAACAATCGTCCGGTCACTAACTCAGTAGGCAGGCGTCGTCAGGGCTGAGGTGTGTCGTCGAGGCGCGCAGCCCCGGGGGGCCGAGCGAAAAAGGTGTCTTTGGCAGGGCGGGACCCGTACCGTTGATCATCCGTGTTGAGGTCACATCGACCTGTGGACAGATCTATGTGATCCGGCAGTTGTTGCGCGACATCGGTCTGCCACCTGAGCTGCGACACCTAGACCGCGCGGATCGCGGTTGGACGTCAGTCGAGGGACCGAGGAGCAGCGGTTGCGTTGTGCAACCTACGAATCCACGGGCCTGCGTGGTCTCAATGGCTCGTCCCGCTCAGGAGGCGCCGCAGACTGGGGGTCGAGAAGCCTTCCCAGTGCACTCCGTCGTCCGACAGCTGCGAGAAGGCGCCAGTCCCGCGGGTCGTCACTACTCCCCACGCGGCCCTGGCTTCGTTGGGCGTCGCGTCCTGGAACGTCTTCAGGTCGTGGGAGATGCGCCACCCGGCACGGTCATCGCCGGCCACGATGCTGCCGTCGGCGGTGACGGCGAACTCGGGGATCCCTGAGTACACGGAGGCGCCATGCCGCAGCAGGCGCCACCTCTTGCCACCATCCGTGCTCAGGTACATCTTCCTCATGCCGGTGACCATGATCAGTTTCCCGGCGCCGGTCACCCGTAGCGCACCGATCCGCGGGCCGAGGTCGCGACTCCTCCACGCCCCGCCAGGGCGGGCGACTCGGACGACGGTCCGGCCCTCGGTGTGCTTGCCCAACGCCCAGTAGCGGCCTTTGCCGTCGATCAGCGACACGACTCCGTTGGGCACCGCGGTGCCGGCGAAGAGTTCCTTGTGCCGGAAGTTGAATGCCTCCTCGAGGCCGGGGAGTGGGGGTGTCGCCCTGGCCAGTGCGCGGCGCGAATACTCGTGCGAGGTGACTTTGGTGAGTCGTCCTCGACGGTCGAGGAAGTTCACTTTGCGTTGGAAGAGCAGGAAGCCGTTGTCGACGGCTGTGGGGCCTGCGCCGCCGCGCCCTTCGGCGATGACGTTGTCTTCGGGTCCGTAGAGCCTCCACGCGGTCTTGATGCCTCTCACCTGGTCTGCGTAGGTGATGAGCAGGTAGCCCGCCTTGTTCAATGAGAACTGGCTCGGCGTCAGCCGGGCGATGAGGTTGGAGACCTCGGCGCTCGGCCGGTTCACGGGTCCGGGTGTCGCTACCGGGGGCTGCGATGGGACGGCAGGTCTTGGCGACGTGGATGGAGTGGGTGTGCTGGAGGCAGTGGACGCTGTGGTCTTCTGGGCCCGAGGGGTCGCGGCCGGGGCCGTCTTGGGGGTGTTGGCGCCGCAGCGGAGATCAGTCCGAGCGCTGCCGCGCCGCACATCGTGGCGAACATGGTGCGCCGAGCCATGCCTCGAGTGTTTCATCGATCTCGGAGGCACCATGCCCGTTCGGGTCCCCGCACTCAACCCCCTCCCGGAATTCGGCCCCCATTTCCGACCCTGATCGGCCAAACTTGTGTGTCCGCTCATCGGTGCGGGTTCAGGCGGTCAACGCAACACCTCGTCTAGTGCTTGTGATGGTGTCTTGAAGCCGAGGGTCTGTCGAGGGCGTTCGTTGAGCTCTTGGGCGATGGTGTCGAGGTCGGCTTGGGACAGTGTCCGGAAGTCGAGGCGTCGGGGCAGGTATTGCCGCAACAGCCGGTTGGTGTTTTCGTTTGTGCCGCGCTGCCAGGGACTGTGGGGATCACAGAAGTAGACTTTCACATCGGTGGCCACGCTGAAGGTTTTGTGTTGGGCCATTTCGTGTCCTCGGTCCCAGGTCAACGAGCGGCGCAGGGAGACGGGGAGTTTACGAGTGTGCGCGACTCAGCGCGGCGACGACAGCGTCGTCTCTTTACTGGGTAGCGTGATGAGCGTCGTGTAGCGTGAATGCCGTTCCACCAGGGTCACGATGTGGCTGTTTTTTGTGCCGCTGATGAGATCGCCCTCCCAGTGTCCTGGGATCGCTCGGTCCTCGATCTCCGCTGGTCGGTCCGAGATGGCCTCGTGCTGCCGGTCGTCCACTCTTCTCGAGTCCGCGAGCGGCGGATGAGGCGTTTGGACGGAAGGTGTCCAGATAAGGTCAGCTCTTTTTTCAATACTCCACGCGCTTGAATAAAGAGGCTACGGTAAATGGTCTCGTGGGACACGCGCAGGCTCTCGGCCTTGGGATACTGGATCTTTAGCCATCCGGAAACCTGTTGAGGCGACCAGTCCAGCATCAGTTTACTGACGACGATCCTTCGCAACCGCTCATGGGTGGCCAGTAGGCACTGCTTAGGTCGCAGAGCCAACCCCCAGGCTTCACAATCAGCTTCGCTCGCTCGGTACTCAGAACGGCCACCATGACGTGCGACCTCCCGGCTCACCGTTGAGGGTGCCCGCCCCAACGACTCTGCGATCGCACGGAACGAGAGGTCAGCCGCCAGACCACGAGAGATCTCCTCGCGCTCCTCGAGCTGCAACCGACCGGGTGCTC
>CAWJGX010000024.1:0-42685 GCA_963842565.1 uncultured Actinomycetota bacterium
CCAGCCCTGACGAGGCAGGGTTCCTGGCCGTGGGCGCGCAGTGGCGGCCCGGCGGCACCTCCCTGTACGGCGACTACTGGGTCGACCGACCGCCGCTCCTGATCACCATCTTCCGACTGGCCGCTGAGGTGGGCGGGCTGGTGCCCCTGCGTCTGATCGGCTGCCTCGCCACCGTGCTGGTCGTCCTCGGGGTCGCCCACACGGCTCGCCTGATGGCCGGACCGCGAGCAGCACGATGGGCCGCCCTGGTCGCAGCAGCCCTGTGCGTGAGTCCCCTGACCGGTGCGCTCGCCGTCAACGGCGAGCTCCTCTCCGCGCCGTTCGTGGCCTGGGGGGTGGCCGCGATGCTCCACGCCGTGCGCGAGCGTGCCGGGCAACGGGCCCTGGTCTTCTCCCTGATGGCGGGGGCGGCCCTCGCCGCGTCACTCATGGTCAAGCAGAACATCGCGGACGTCGGTGTCTTCACGGCGGCCCTGACCCTGATCGCGTGGCACCGAGGGGAGCTCAGCCGCCCGCAGGTCATCCGGCTGATGGCGGCGTTCCTCGCCGGCGTACTGGGTCTCCTGGCTGCGACGTGCCTGTGGGCCCTCCTCCACGGCACGTCGCTGACCGGGGTGTACGACGCGCTCTACCCGTTCCGGATCCGCGCCGGCGAGGTGATGGCGACCTACGGGAGCACCGCCCACACTCATCGGCTCTGGTCGTTGCTCGTGGCCTGGGCGGTCAGCGGCGGGATCGCGATGATGGCGGTGACGGGCTGGGCCCTGCTGACCGGCAGGATCCGTGACACCGCGGCCTGGGCTCTCGCCGCCACCCTCACCTTCGACGTGGTCTCCGTCCTGCTGGGCGGCAGCTACTGGCTGCACTACCTGGTCCAGCTGGTGGTGCCGATCGCGATACTCGCGGGCGTGGTGGCAGCGCGGAGCGGTCGCGCCGTGGGCACCCTGCTCGTCGCCGTCGCCGTGGTGGCCACCACGGCCTGGACGGTGTTCCACCCATGGCACCGCACCTCCGTCGGGTCGCGCGTGGGTGAGTCCATCGGAGCCGTCGCCCAGCCCGGAGACACGATCGTCACCGTCTACGGGCACGCCGACCTGACGGAGACCTCGGGCCTCAGGTCGCCCTACCCGTACCTCTGGAGCCTCCCCGTCAAGACCCTGGACCCGCACGAGGAGGTGCTGGAAGGCGTCCTCGAGGGACCCGAGGCACCCACCTTCTTCGTCACCTGGAGCCACGTCGCCTCGTGGGGCATGGATACCGGCGAGACCTCGAGAGCCCTCGCCGAGCGGTACCACCCTGTCGCCCACCTCCTGGGCCGGACGATCTACCTGCGCGACGGCACCGATCGAGCCGCCCCTCGACTGCTGCCCTGAGGATCGGCAGGTGACCCGCCTTGTCGTCACCGGAGAGTGAGGTTTACCTTACGTAGGTAAGCCTTACATCACTCCGGAGCGACCATGACTTCTTTCCCGTTGGGCAACTACCTGATCGGGCTGCGCGAAGGCCTCGAGGCCAGCCTCGTCGTGGTCATCCTGATCGCCTACCTCGTCAAGACCGGTCGGCGTGAGCTGCTCCCCCGCATCTGGGCCGGCGTGGCCTTCGCCGTGATCATCTCGTTCGCCTTCGGCGCGCTGCTCACCTTCGGCCCGCGCAACCTGACCTTCGAGGCCCAGGAGGCCCTCGGCGGCATTCTCTCGATCATCGCCGTCGGCTTCGTCACCTGGATGGTGTTCTGGATGGCCCGCCATGCGCGCGGCCTCTCCGGCGAGCTCCGCGGCAAGCTGGACACCGCCGCAGACGCGGGCGGCATCAGCCTGGTCGTGGTGGCGCTGCTCGCTGTCGGACGTGAGGGCCTCGAGACCGCACTGTTCCTCTGGTCGGCCACCCAGGCCACGACGAACTCCGGGGCGTCGACGCTCGTGCCGTTCCTCGGCGCGATGCTCGGCATCCTCACCGCGGTCGCCATGGGCTTCGCCTTCTACAAGGGTGTCCTGAAGATCAACCTCGCGAAGTTCTTCAAGTGGACCGGGATCATCCTGATCATCGTCGCCGCGGGAGTGCTCGCCTACGGCGTCCACGACCTCCAGGAAGCCGGGATCCTGCCCGGCCTGAACAACCTCGCCTTCGACGTCAGTGACCAGATCCCGCCGGCGTCCGTGCTGGGCACGCTGCTCAAGGGCACGCTCAACTTCTCGCCCGCCACGACGGTCCTCGAGGCCGTCGTCTGGGTGGCCTACGTCGTCCCGACGATGACCCTCTTCCTGCTTCGCACCCGTGCGCCCAAGTCATCTGCTCCCACTCAGTCGGCAGCCCAGCCGGCGAAGATCTCCTGACCGAAAGGCCCTCCCCCCGTGACCCGACTGATCACCGCAGCCTGCGCTGTGGCCGTGCTGACGGCGACCTCCGCCTGCAGCCTGACCGAGTCCAACGACAAGTCCGAGAGCAAGGGCGCCGGCACCATCACGGTGGACTCCACCGCCGACGCCTGCAAGCTCACCACCACCAAGGCACCCTCGGGCAACGTGGCGTTCAAGGTGAAGAACTCCGGTGACCAGGTCACGGAGTTCTACCTCTACGGCGAGGACGGCCTGCGGATCGTCGGCGAGATCGAGAACGTCGGCCCGGGCCTCACCCGCGACCTCGTCGTCCGCGCCGAGCCGGGCAAGTACGTCGCCGCCTGCAAGCCCGGCATGAAGGGCAAGGGCATCCGCGAGGACTTCACGGTCACGGACTCGGGCAAGTCCACCACCATCAAGGGCGTCGACCAGGCGGACATCGACGCCGCGACCACGCAGTACGCCGCCTACGTCAAGGACCAGTCGCAGGAGCTGGTCGACCAGACCACGGCGTTCGTCGACGCCTACAAGGCCGGCGACGAGGCGAAGGCCAAGGAGCTCTTCCCCGAGGCCCGTCAGCACTGGGAGCGGATCGAGACCGTCGCCGAGGCCTTCGGTGACCTGGACCCGAAGATGGACCTGCGCGAGGCCGACCTCGAGCAGGGTCAGGAGTGGACCGGCTGGCACCGGATCGAGAAGGACCTGTGGCCCCCGGCCAGCGGTTACCAGGCCATGACCCCCGCCGAGCGGGCGAAGTACGCCGACGACCTGCTGGCCAACACCCAGGTCCTCGACAAGCGGGTGCAGAACCTGAAGTACACCGTCGACCAGATCGCCAACGGCTCCAAGGGTCTGCTCGACGAGGTCGCGAGCGGCAAGATCACCGGCGAGGAGGACATCTGGTCGCACACCGACCTGTGGGACTTCCAGGCCAACGTCGACGGCGCCCGCGTGGGCTACGAGGGACTGAAGCCGCTGCTCGAGGTCAAGGACCCCGAGCTCTCCAAGCAGATCGAGACCGCCTTCACCAACCTGCAGACCGAGCTGGACAAGTACAAGGACGGCGACGGCTTCGTCTTCTACGACACGGTCACCGAGGAGCAGCGCAAGCAGCTCTCCGACGCGACCAACGCGCTGGCCGAGCCGCTCTCCAAGATGACCGGAGCCATCACCCTGTGACACCTGCTCCACCGGACGACAACCCGCAGCAAGGATCGCTCTCCCGTCGGCGGCTCCTCGGAGTCGCCGGCGCAGGCGCGCTCGCCGTGGGTGCCGCCGGGGTGGGTGGTTACGCCTACGGCCGCGAGGACCCGAGCGGTTCGGCTGGCGGGATCGACCAGCCGGCGTACGCCTTCCAGGGACGGCACCAGGCCGGCATCACCACGCCTGCCCAGGACCGGCTGCACTTCGCCGCCTTCGACGTCACCACCACCTCCCGGGAGGCGCTGATGGCGCTGCTCCGGGAGTGGACCGCGGCGGCCCGCGAGATGACCAAGGGCGTGCCGATCGGCAAGGGCCTCCCCACGCCGTACGACGCACCGCCGACCGACACGGGCGAGGCATTGGGTCTGGGTGCCGCGGGGCTGACGCTCACCTTCGGGTTCGGGCCCACCCTCTTCGAGAAGGACGGCAAGGACCGGTTCGGCCTCAAGGACAAGCAGCCCGCCCTGCTCCGCGAGCTGCCGCACTTCCCCGCCGACAACCTCGATCCCCAGCGCAGCAACGGCGACCTCTGCGTCCAGGCCTGCGCCCACGACCCCCAGGTCGCCGTGCACGCGATCCGCAACCTGTCGCGGATCGCCTTCGGCACCGCCGCCATGCGGTGGGCCCAGCTCGGCTTCGGCCGCACCTCCTCGACCTCCACCCAGCAGGACACCCCGCGCAACCTGCTCGGCTTCAAGGACGGCACCGCCAACCTCAAGGCCGACGAGGACCCGGACAAGGCCGAGGAGTTCGTGTGGGTCGCCGAGGGGGACGACGCCGGCGCCGACTGGCTGACCGACGGTTCCTACCTGGTGGCCCGGCGGATCAACATGCACATCGAGCCCTGGGACCGCACCAGCCTGCGCGAGCAGGAGACCCTGATCGGTCGCGACCGGGCGCACGGCGCCCCGCTCTCCGGCGGCACCGAGTTCACCGAGCTCGACCTCGACCTGCAGGGCCGCGACGGACCGTTGATCGCCGTGGACGCGCACGTGCGCCTCGCCCACCCGACGCAGAACAAGGGCGTGAAGCTGCTGCGCCGCGGCTACAACTTCACCGACGGCAGCAACGCGCTCGGCCGGCTGGACGCCGGACTCTTCTTCATCGCCTTCGTGCGCAACCCGGAGGAGCACTACGTCCCGATGCAGACCAAGCTCTCCGGCCAGGACGCCCTGATGGAGTACCTCCAGCACACGGGGTCGGGCCTGTTCGCCGTCCCGCCGGGTGTGCGCTCGAAGAACGGCTGGATCGGCGAGGGCCTGTTCACCTGAGCCTGGGCAGCGAGGCTCAGACGACCTCGAAGCGCAGCCCGGCGGCCTGGAGCCGCACCAGCAGGTTCTCCGCCATCGCGTAGGCGGTGGTGACCTGGCCGGCGGTCTGCGGGTTGTCGTCGAGCGCGAGGCACAGGGCCGACTCGGCGAGCATCTTCGCGGTGTCGGTGTAGCCCGGGTCGCCACCGGACACCCGGGTGTGCACGGTCATGCCGGCACTCTCCCCGACGAAGTCGACGGTGAACCACGCCTTCTCACGGCGCTCCTCCGAGGGCCCCTCCCCCTGCTTGATCCGGCTCTTCAGGAAGTTGCGCACCGGCGGGATCTGGGCGGAGACGGCCAGGGTGCCGACGGCGGCGACCGCACCAGCGGTGTAGCGCAGCGTCTTCAGGCCGGCGTAGTGGCTGTAGCGGAAGTCCGGGCCGTACGACGCCAGGGCAGCCCCCGACCGGGCGACCACGAACGGGTCGATCGTCGGCAGCGGCAACAACCAGTACCCCAGGTCGGGGTCACGGTGCGGCTTGCCGGAGACGGCACGGGACTTGCGGCCCTCCGGACGGGGCTCCTTCTTGCGGCGGGCCACCATCGCGTCGCGCATCTGCTTGGCGCGGCTCATCGCGGTGATCGCGGAGTGGAAGGTGCCGCCGGAGAAGGTCGCGTTCGAGCGCACCACGCCGCGCAGCGTGATCGGCTCGCTCGACCCCAGCTCCTGCACGGTGAACCACGCGCCGAGGTCGTGCGGGATGGAGTCGAAGCCACAGGCGTGCACGATCCGCGCACCGCTGGCGACCGCGGTCTCGTGGTGCTCGAGGTACATCTGGTCGACGAACTCCGGCTCACCGGTCAGGTCGACGTAGTCCGTGCCGGCCTCCGCGCAGGCCGCGACCAGCGGTGCGCCGTACAGCAGGTAGGGGCCGACCGTGGTGATCACGACGCGCGTGGACGCGGCGACCTCCTTGAGGGAGGCGTCGTCGGTGGTGTCGGCGTGCAGCAGCGGCAGGTCGGCGAGAGCCGGGTCGATCTTCGACAGCCTCGAGCGGACCGCCTCCAGCTTGGACTGGTTGCGTCCGGCCAGCGCCCAGCGCAGGCCCGCGGGCGCGTGCTCGGCGAGGTAGGCCGCCGTGAGCTCGCCGGTGAAGCCGGTGGCTCCGAAGACGACGACGTCGTGGTCGCGGGTGTTCTCAGCTGGCACGGGCTGCTCCTGGGTCGGATCGGGTGGCCCCATCCTCGCTCATGGCGGCGCGGGGGAACCGGTCGGTCTCGGAGTGCGTCAGACCCGCATGGAGACCACGACGAAGGCGGTTCTGGCCGGCACCCTCTCAACGCTCGGCATCGGCGGCCTGGCGGCTGCCGGAGTGCTTCTCACCTCGTCGGCAGCGGTGCCCACGGACCCCGCGGTGCGGCCCGCGAGCGCCACCGCCCTGCGCCCGTTCGAGGACTGCGACGCGCTGCGCTCCTGGTACGTCGACCACGCGATCGGTCAGGTCGGACCCTGGGGCTGGGGTGGTCGCAAGTGGCCGCTGATGCGCTCGGACACGGCGACGCAGTCCGAGCCGTCGTCCTCCAGCGCCGGCTCCGCGCGGGAGGTGGCCAACGGTGCGACCGGCACCAACACCCAGGAGGTGGGGGTGGACGAGCCCGATGTCGCCAAGACCAACGGTCGGCTCGTCGTGCGCTTGCAGGACGGCCGGCGACTGGTCGTCACGGACGTGACCGGCGCCGAGCCGCGGCAGGTCTCGGAGTGGCGGGTGCCCGGCACCGGGCTTGCCGACGGGCTGCTGCTCGTGGGCGACCACGTCCTCGTGACCGGTCAGGACGTGCGTCCGCTCGAGGGTGACGTCGTGGACGACGCCTCCAGGCGGTTGCTCCCGATGCCCGGTGGAGCCGGCACCGACCTCTACGACCTCGACCTCTCGGACCCGACGCAGCCGCGGCTCGACGGGCACACCACGTGGTCGGGAAGCCGGCTCTCGCTGCGGCAGTACGGCGACACGGTCCGCCTGGTCACCTCGACCGGCCTGCCCGCGCTCCCGTTCGTGCAGCCGCAGCCCGGGCGGCGCACCGAGGCAGAGGCGACCGCCCGCAATCGCCAGATCGTGCGTGAGTCGAGCATCGAGGACTGGCTCCCCGGGCTCGAGACCGGGTCGACCTCCCGACCCGTGCCGGGCTGTGGCGACGTCTACCACCCGAAGTCCCCCGACGGGACCAGCACGGTCGCCGTCAGCACCTTCCGGCCCGGTGCCGTCGAGGACGCCACCGCCGTGGCCGTCACCGGCGCCGGCAGCGAGGTCTACTCCTCGTCCGACCGTCTCTACGTGGCCTCGACCTCCTGGGGCGGGCAGGGCGGGGCCGACTCCGGCTGGGGAGGTGAGCGCCCGGTGACCGTCGCACGCACACACCTCCACGCCTTCGCCCTCGAGGGCGACCGCACCCGCTACGTCGCGTCCGGTGTCGTCGACGGCACCGTTCGCGACCGCTGGTCCATGGACGAGCACGACGGGCACCTCCGGGTCGCGGTGTCGTGGCCGGGTCGCACCGGCGGACCTCGGGACAACGGGATCGTGGTCCTGGACGAGAAGGACGGGCAGCTCCAGCAGGTCGGGTCACTCCGCGGCCTCGGGACCGACGAGCAGATCCAGTCGGTCCGGTGGTTCGACGACCTGGCCGTCCTGGTCACCTTCCGGCAGATGGACCCGCTCTACACCGTCGACCTGAGCGACCCGGCCCGGCCACGCGAGCTCGGGGCGCTGAAGATCCCCGGCTTCTCGGCGTACCTGCACCCGGTGGGGCGCGACCAGCTCCTGGGGCTGGGTCTCGACGCCACCACGGAGGGCCGGAGCCTGGGTGCCCAGGCCGCGGTCTTCGACATCGGCGACCCTTCTCGGGCCCGTCAGCTGGACAAGGTGACGTTCGGAGCAGACAGCGCGCTGGGAGCCGCGGAGGACCCGCACGCCTTCACCTGGCTGCCCGGCGACCGGGCCGCCATCACGAGCGTGCAGCGCTGGAACGGCACGGGCGACGCGGTCACCCCGGTCCTGCTGCGTCTGTCACCCACGGGCGAGCTGTCGAGCCACGACCTCCCCTCCCCCGGCGGCTGGGCCCAGCGGGCCCTCCCTCTCGAGGACGGGCGAGTGGCCCTGGTGGGCGAGACCGTGAAGCTGGTGGATCCCGCGAAGTAAACTCGCGCACATGTGCCGAAACATCCGCACCCTCCACAACTTCGAGCCACCCGCGACCAAGGACGAGGTCTACGCCGCTGCGCTGCAGTACGTCCGCAAGGTCAGCGGGACCAGCAAGCCGTCGCAGGCCAACCAGGCTGCGTTCGACGAGGCCGTCGCCGAGGTGACCGCCGCGACCCGCCACCTGCTCGAGCACCTCACCACCAACGCGCCTCCGAAGAACCGTGAGGAAGAGGCCGCCAAGGCTCGCGCCAGGGCCGAGGTCCGTTACGCCCGTGGCTGACCCGGGAATGTCGGCTGACGTGCCGGCCGGCCTGCTCGGGCACAGGACGGTCGTGCTCACCGGCGCCGGCCTGAGCACCGACTCCGGCATCCCGGACTACCGCGGTCCCGGAGCCCCCGTCCGTCGACCGATGACCTTCCAGGAGTTCGTCGCCACCGCCGACAGCCAGCGTCGCTACTGGGCGCGGGCCCACGTCGGCTGGTCGCGGATGGGCACCGCCGAGCCCAACGACGGACACCGGGCGCTCGCCCGGCTCGAGGCCCTGGGCCAGGTGTCCTTCCTGATCACCCAGAACGTCGACGGGCTCCACGAGCGCGCCGGACACCGGCACCTCGTCGCGCTGCACGGCCGGATCAGCGAGGTGGTCTGTCTCGACTGCTCGGCGACGACCAGCCGAGGCGCGATGCAGCGAGCGCTCGCGGAGGCCAACCCCGGCTGGCTCGAGGAGCACTCCCTGGCCCTGGCCCGGCCGGACGGCGACGTGGAGCTCGAGCAGACCACGCGGTTCGTCGTACCCACCTGCCAGGAGTGCGGCGGCCGGCTCAAGCCGGACGTGGTCTTCTTCGGGGAGAACGTGCCCAAGGACCGGGTCGCACGTTGCTACGCCGAGCTGGACCAGGCGGACTCGCTGCTCGTCTCCGGTTCCTCGCTCACGGTGATGTCCGGCCTGCGCTTCGTGCGGTACGCCGCCAAGGCCGGCCTCCCCGTCGTGATCGTCAACCGGGGCGTCACGCGGGGCGACGACCTCGCCACGCTCAAGATCGAGGAAGGCTGCAGCGAGTGGCTGACCCGCTGGTCGGACACGTGCCTCGAGAAGCGCGCGACGGACTCGGTGACCCTCAGGCCTGCGTGACGAAGATGTGCTCGGCTGCCTCGGGCACGATCTCGGCGGTCTCGCCGGAGCTGCCGAGCAGGACGCCCTCCTCGGTGGCGATGGCGGCGATGACAGCACCGGGGATCGCTCCCGCGCGGCGCAGAGCACCCATCAGGCTCTCGTCCTTCTGCATCTCCTCGCTGATCCGCCGCACGCGCACCCGACGTGACTCCGTCCCGACGGCACCGCTCAGCGCTTCGACGCCGTCCCGGAACACCTCTCCGGAGCTGCTCTCACCGAGCTCGGACAGGCCGGGGATCGGGTTGCCGTAGGGCGACTCGGTGGGGTGGTCGAGCAGCTCGAGCAGCCGTCGCTCGACGGTCTCGCTCATCACGTGCTCCCAGCGGCACGCCTCTTCGTGCACCAGCTCCCAGTCCAGGCCGATCACGTCGGTGAGCAGCCGCTCCGCGAGGCGGTGCTTGCGCATCACCCTCGTCGCCAGGCTGTTGCCCTCGTCGGTCAGCTGGAGGTGGCGGTCGCCCTCGACGGTGACCAGCCCGTCGCGCTCCATCCGTGCGACGGTCTGGCTCACGGTCGGGCCGCTCTGGTGCAGTCGCTCGGCGATCCGGGCGCGGAGGGGGGTGATCCCCTCCTCCACGAGCTCGTAGATCGTGCGGAGGTACATCTCGGTGGTGTCGATCAGGTCGCTCACCCCACCATTGTTGCCCATGGCCCCACGGCGCTGCAGGGTGCGCACGGTCATGGACGCCTTCCCCGTGCTCGGCCCCCTGTGGTGGGCTCACTCCAGGGCGGAGTTGTAGCGCGCCATCGCACTGACGAAGGCCTGCAGGTCCTCGTCGCTCCACTCGGCCAACCGGTCGATGACCTCACTGCGGCGTGCCGCCGCGATGCTCGCCAGCCGGCGCGAGCCTTCCTCGGTGATCGACAAGATGGCCGCGCGACGGTCCTCGGGGTCGGGGGCGCGCTCGATCAGGCCGAGCTCGAGGAGCGACTGGACCTGTCGGCTGACGGCGCCCTTGTCGACCGAGAACAGGCCCACGAGGTCACTGGCCCGACGCGAGCCCGACTCGTTGAGCGCCATCAGCATCGAGTACGCGACCGGGGACAGATCCGGGTGCACCATCCGGGCCCGCTCGGCGATGAGCCGGCGGATGCGGCGTACGAGCACACCCATCTCGTGCTCCAGCGCTCGCATCGTCTCCTCGTCGGCCACGGGCACAGCCTACAAAGCAGCGACCCGCAAGCGTGGCTCCGGATGAGGAGCCGCTCCGGGGGACGTGATCCCGGATCGCTTGCGGGTCGGGTGACTGCTTGAAATTCGCCAGCGCGCTCTCACGAACTGGCCGGTGCGCTGCTAGCGGGCAGCCACCTCACGCGTCCCTGAAGAAATCATTCCTCGGACCACCTCCTTTCCCGTGTCCGACCACCGTAGGCCGTGGGCCGCGGCGACTCAACGGGTTTGACGAACGCCCTGTGTCGGTTCGGGAGAGTCGGGTAAGACAGGGGCATGAGCGAACAGCAGCCTGACGACCCGGCCACCGACCCCGCCACTGGCTCCGAGACCTCGGAGGACACCGAGAGCTCCTCCGGCGGGGGCACCAGCGACTCCACGGAGTCCCTGGACTCGGGCGAGCCCGGCGACATCGGCGACGACCAGCTGCCCCCGGATCTCCAGCCGACCGAGGAGAACCCGCTGGCCCGGCACCCCGACCAGACCGGCGACGACGACGACGTGATCGGCTCCGACCGCGAGGAGGCCCCGGAGACGGCCCCGCTCACCGAGGACGACGCCGACTACGGCGGCGCAGGCGGCGCCTGACCCCAGCGGCTCGATGCCCGCGATCGCTGCCGCACTCAGCCCGTGATCGCTGCCGCACTCAGCCCGTGATCGCTGCCGCACTCAGCCCGTGATCGCTGCCGCGAACTGGGCGTTGTAGAGACGGGCGTAGGCACCCTCGGACGTGAGCAGCTGCTCGTGGGTGCCCTGCTCGACGATCGCGCCGTCCTCCATCACCAGGATCAGGTCGGCGTCCCGGATCGTCGAGAGGCGGTGCGCGATCACGAACGACGTCCGGTCCGTCCGGAGCGCCGCCATCGCCTGCTGCACCAACAGCTCGGTGCGGGTGTCGACCGAGGAGGTGGCCTCGTCGAGGATCAGCAGGGCGGGGTCGGTCAGGAACGCACGCGCGATCGTGACCAGCTGCCGCTCACCGGCCGACAGGTTGGAGCCCTCCTCGTCGATGACGGTGTCGTAGCCGTCCGGCAGCGAGTGCACGAACCGGTCGACGAAGGTCGCCTGGGCCGCCTCGAGGACCTGCGCCTCCGTGGCGTCCGGGCGCCCGTAGGCGATGTTGTCGCGGATCGTGCCCTCGAAGAGCCAGGTGTCCTGCAGGACCATCCCGATCTGCCCGCGCAGGGCGGCCCGCGGGATGCTCACGATGTCGACCCCGTCCAGGGTGATCCGACCGGCATCCACGTCGTAGAACCGCATCACCAGGTTGACCAGCGTGGTCTTCCCGGCACCGGTGGGCCCGACGATCGCCACGGTCTGTCCCGGCCGCGCGACGAGTGACAGGTCCTCGATCAACGTCACCGTCGGGTCGTAGGAGAAGGCGACGTGCTCGAAGGCGACCTCGCCACGGCGGTGCTCGAGCGCGACCGGCACGCCGCCCTCGTCGACAGGCTCCTCGTCAGCGTCGAGCAGCTCGAAGACGCGCTCGGCCGAGGCCACTCCGGACTGGAGCAGGTTCATCATCGAGGCCACCGTGGTCAGTGGCTGGGTGAACTGGCGGGTGTACTGCACGAAGGCCTGCACGTCGCCCAGCGACAGCGAGCCCGACGCCACCCGGAGACCGCCGACGACGGCGATCACCACGTAGTTGAGGTTCCCGATGAACATCATCGCGGGCATGATCAGCCCGGAGACGAACTGCGCACCGAAGCTCACCTTGAACAGCTCGTCGTTCTCCTCGGCGAAGGTCTGCTCGACCTCGTGCTGCCGGCCGAACACCTTGACGAGCGCGTGCCCGGAGTAGGCCTCCTCGATCTGGGCGTTGAGCTGTCCGGTACGCCGCCACTGGGCGACGAACTGGCCCTGCGAGCGCTTCATGATCGCCCGGGTCACCAGCAGGGAGACCGGCACCGACACGAGCGCCACCAGTGCCAGCATCGGCGAGATCCAGAACATCATCGTGAGCACGGCCACGACCGTGAGCAGCGAGGTCATCAGCTGGCTCATCGTCTGCTGGAGCGTCTGGCTCACGTTGTCGATGTCGTTGGTGACCCGGCTGAGCAGCTCCCCGCGCGGGGAGCGGTCGAAGTAGTTCAGCGGGAGCCGGTTGACCTTGTCCTCGACGTCCTGGCGCAGCCGGTAGACGGTGTTCTGGACCACCCGGTTGAGCACCATGCCCTGGGCCCAGGAGAGGACCGACGCCGCGGCGTACACCGCGAGCGCGAGCATCAGCACGTCACCGACGGCCGCGAAGTCGACGCCGTGGCCGGGGACGATGTGGTCCATCCCGGCCAGCAGGTCGGCCATCTTGCCCTCGCCCTGCTGCCGCAGGCGTTCGACGGCCTGGGCCTGCGTCGCGCCGGCGGGGATGTTGCGGCTGAACATGCCGGCGAAGACCAGGTCGGTGGCGTGCCCCAGGATGCGGGGGCCGAAGGACATCAGGCCGACGCTCACCACCCCCAGGAGGACGACCGCCACGGCCTTGACCCGGTCGGGGTCGCATCCTGCTCAGCAGGCGCTTGGCCGACGGGACGAAGGTCATCGCCTTCTGGCCGACCATGCCGCCGCCCATCGGGCCGCGACCCGGTCCGCCCTGCGGTGCCTCGATGCGTTCGGTGGCCTGGAAGCCGGCCTGCTTGTCCTTGGGGGCGCCGTTGGCCGGGGTCGTGCTCTGGGTCTCGTCCGTGCTCTGGCTCATGCCGCCTCCTCCGCTGTCATCTGGGAGGTGACGATCTCCTGGTACGTCGAGCAGCTCTCGAGCAGCTCGTGGTGCGTCCCACGACCCACCACGCGGCCGTCCTCGAGCACCAGGATCAGGTCGGCGTCGATGATCGTGGTGACCCGCTGGGCGACGATCAGGGTCGTCGCGTCCCTCGTGGTCGGTCGCAGCGCAGCGCGCAGTCGCGCGTCGGTGGCGAGGTCGAGGGCCGAGAACGAGTCGTCGAACAGGTAGATCCCCGGCTTGCGGATCAGCGCCCGGGCGATCGCGAGGCGCTGCCGCTGGCCCCCGGAGAAGTTGGTGCCTCCCTGCACGACCGGTGCGTCGAGCCCCTCCGCCAGGGTCTCGACGAAGTCACGCGCCTGGGCGACCTCGAGCGCCTGCCAGATCTCGGCCTCGGTCGCGTCGGGCTTGCCGTGCAGCAGGTTGCTGCGCACCGTCCCGGAGAACAGGTAGGCCCGCTGTGGGACCAGCCCGATCTGGGACCAGAGCGCGTCCGGGTCGAGTCGTCGTACGTCGACCCCGCCGACGAGCACTTCCCCGTCGGTCGCGTCGAAGAGCCGCGGAATGATGTTGACCAGCGTCGACTTGCCCGCCCCGGTCGACCCGATCACCGCCACCGTCTGGCCCGGGCGCGCGGACAGGGAGACCTCCGAGAGCACCGGGGACTCGGCCCCCGGGTAGGAGAAGGTCACGCCCTCGAGGTCCAGCCACCCTCGACGGCTCGGGTCGGGCAGCACCGGGTCCAGGGGCGGGGGCACCGAGGTGTGCGTGTCCAGGACCTCGGCGATCCGGTCCCCGCAGACCGAGGCGCGCGGCACCATCATCAGCATGAAGGTCGCCATCATCACCGACATCAGGATCTGCATCAGGTAGGAGAGGAAGGCCGTGAGCGCACCGATCTGCATCTGCCCGTTGTCGACCCGGTGCCCGCCGAACCAGATCACCGCAACGCTGGAGACGTTCACCACGAGCATCACGAGCGGGAACATCGTGGCCATCCACCGGCCGGCGCGGACGGCGACGTCGGTCAGGTCGTCGTTCGCCCGGCCGAAGCGCTGCGCCTCGTAGGGCTCCCGGACGAAGGCGCGCACCACGCGGATGCCGGTGATCTGCTCGCGCAGCACCCGGTTGACCTCGTCGATGCGCGCCTGCATCTTCTGGAAGTTCGGCACCATCCGGCTGACCACGAAGCCGACGCTGAGGAACAGCGCCGGCACCACGACGGCGAGGATCCAGCCGAGGCCGAAGTCCTCGCGCAGCGCCATGAACACGCCGCCGACCATCATGATCGGCGCCGAGACGGCGATGGTGCAGGCCATCAGCACCAGCATCTGCACCTGCGTGACGTCGTTGGTGCTGCGGGTGATCAGCGAGGGTGCACCGAAGTCCTGCACCTCGCGTGCGGAGAAGGTGCCGACCCGGTGGAAGAGGGCCGCCCGCAGGTCGCGGCCGAGGCTCATGGAGGTCCGCGCGCCGAACCAGACGGCACCGACCGAGCAGACGACCTGCAGCAGGGTGACTCCCAGCATCACGGCACCGGTGTGGATGATGTAGCCGGTGTCTCCGGTCGCCACACCCCGGTCGATGATGTCGGCGTTCAGGCTCGGCAGGTAGAGCATCGCCACGACGCCCACGAACTGCAGCGCCACGACGGCGGCGAGCAGGTTGCGGTACGGCGTGAGCCGCTCCCTCAGGAGTCCGTAGAGCATGGTCAGTCCTCCCTCCGGCGGACGCCGTCGAGCAGCAGGTCCGCGATCTGTTCGGGGGTCAGCGCCGTCTTCATCCCCAGCTCGGGGCGGCTGGCGCCGAAGATCAGGCTGCGCAGCGCGATGGCCGCGATCTCCGGATCGACCGCGAGCTCGTCGGCATGTGGTTCGAACAGGCCGACCAGCCGGCGGTGCAGGTCTTCCTGGGCCTTCATCACGAACTCGGGCGGCCCGAACGTCGGCGCCTTGCCCGTCTGGGCACGCTCCTGCTCCTCGTGCATCGCCATCAGGTGGGGACGCACGGCCATCATCACGCTCATCGTGAGCTTCATCCGGTCCAGCACCCGGCCGGCAGCGATCACGATCTGCGGCCGCAGCCCGACCACCCCGGCCATCGCCTCGTCGAAGTCGGCCTGGCCGTCGGCGGGGTTGATCGCCTCCTCGGCGGCAGCCAGCATCAGGCTCTTCTTGTCCGGGAAGACCCGGAAGATGGTGCCCTTCGGCGATCCCCGCGGCCTGGGCGATCTCGCGGGTGCTCACCTCGCCCCCGCGCTCGAGGATCAGGGGCACCAGCACCGTGACGATCGCCTTGCGGCGGTCGTCCGGCTGCATCGCGGTGGCACGGGGAGTCACCCGACCAGAGTAAATGAGTGAGCGCTCACTCACAAATGGTTTTCAGTGATACACGCGCACCCAGTCCACGACGTACTCCTGCGGCCAGGTGGTCGACGGCGGGACCTCGCCGCCGAGGTCGCCGCCCACCGCCAGGTTGAGGAGCAGGAAGAACGGCTTGTCGAAGGGCCAGGTGCCCTTCTCCTCCACCTCGTCCCGGTCGATGCGGCCGTAGTCCTTCCCGTCCACCGACAGCGTCACCGAGTCCTCCTGCCAGTCGGCGGCGAAGGTGTGGAAGTCCGACGTCACGGCCGGCACCTGGGTGTTGCGGGTGAGGTACCAGTGGCCGCCGTCGTCGGTCAGGCCGTGCAGGGTGCCGGAGACCTCGCCCGGCTTGTTGCCGACGTGCTCCATCACGTCGATCTCCCCCGACGTCGGCCAGCCCACGTCGGGGAAGTCGTCGCCGAGCATCCAGAACGCCGGCCACGTCCCGCGACCGTCGGGCAGCTTGGCGCGCACCTCGATCCGTCCGTGGGTGGTGGCGTACTTCGTGCTCGTGGTGATCCGGGCCGAGGTGTACGTGGTGGCCGCCCCGTCGGCACACCCGGCGTCCGTGCGGACCGCCCGGATCACGAGGTGGCCGGCTCCGTCCGTCGACGCGTTCTCGGGAGAGTCCGTGTAGCACTGCAGCTCGTGGTTGCCCCAGCCGTGGCCACCGGTGTCGTGCACCCAGTGCGCTGGGTCGGGCGGGGCGCCGGCGGCACCGTCGAACTCGTCGGACCACACCAGCTTCCGGTGCGGCTGCTCGGCAGGCTCGCCACCGCAGGCAGTCACGAGTCCCCCGGCGAGCAGGACGACCAGGCAGAGCTGCAGGAACCCACGACCTCGCACCGTCCTCGTCAAGGCGCCAGTCGCGACGTACGCCATCCGGACACGCCCTCCCGGCGATAGACCAGCCGGTCGTGCATCCGTCCCTTGCGTCCCTGCCAGAACTCGACCACCTCGGGCCGCACGCGGAAGCCGCCCCAGAAGGGCGGCAGCGACACCTCGTCGTCCTCGCCGAAGCGCTGCTCGACGTCGGCGTAGCGAGCGTCGAGCTCCGCACGCGAGGCCACCTCCTGCGACTGCGGCGACGCCCAGGCCCCGAGCTGGGAGCCTCGGGGTCGCGAGGCGAAGTAGGCCTGGCTCTCCTCGGCCGAGACCCGCTCGACCGGTCCCTCGACCCGCACCTGGCGTTGCAGGTCGTGCCACGGGAACAGCAGCGAGGCGACCGAGGTGGCCGTCAGGTCGGCGCCCTTGCGGGACTCGTAGTTGGTGTAGAAGACGAACCCACGCTCGTCGACACCCTTGAGCAGCACCATCCGGGCGGAGGGCCGGCCCTCGGCCGAGACGGTGGACACCACCATCGCGTTGGGCTCGTGCAGCCCCGCGTCGATCGTGTCCTGCATCCAGCGCCGGAACATCGCCACCGGATCCGGCTCCAGGTCGGGTGTGTCCAGCCCGGCGTCGCCGTACTCACGACGCAGCGCGGCCAGGTCGGCGGAGTCGGCGGAGGGACCGGTGTCGGCGGCAGAGCCCATGGCCCCAACCTAGGCGTCTGCCCATGACTGCGTACGCGGTGTATCCGGATCGACACGAAGAGTGCAGAATGCCGTCCATGACTGAGGTACACCACGGACTCGAGGGCGTCATCGCGTTCGAGACACAGATCGCCGAGCCCGACAAGGAAGGGTCCGCGCTGCGCTACCGCGGCGTCGACATCGAGGAGATCGTCGGCAGGATCCCCTTCGAGAAGGTCTGGGGACTGCTGATCGACGGCAGCTACGACCCGGGCCTCCCGCCCGCCGAGCCGGTCAACCTCCCGATCCACACCGGCGACGTGCGCGCCGACGTGCAGGCGGGCGTGGCCATGCTCGCGCCGATGCTCGGCATGAAGCAGACCTACGACATCTCCGACGAGGAGGCCCGCACCGACCTGAGCCGGGTCGCGGTGATGGTGCTGTCGTACGCCGCCCAGTCAGCCCGCGGACTCGGCCTGCCGATCGTCCCGCAGCGGGAGGTCGACCAGGGCGACACCCTCGCGGAGAAGTTCATGATCCGCTGGAAGGGCGAGGCCGACCCCAGCCACGTCAAGGCCATCGACGCCTACTGGAGCTCGGCTGCCGAGCACGGCATGAACGCCTCCACCTTCACCGCCCGCGTGATCACCTCCACGGGTGCCGACGTGGCGGCGGCGTTCTCCGGCGCCATCGGCGCGATGAGCGGCCCGCTGCACGGCGGTGCCCCGTCCCGCGTCCTCGGCATGATCGAGGACGTCGAGAAGAGCGGCGACGCCACGGCCTACGTGAAGAAGCTGCTCGACGACGGCGAGCGCCTGATGGGCTTCGGCCACCGGGTCTACCGCGCCGAGGACCCGCGCGCCCGCGTGCTGCGGCGTACGGCCAAGGAGCTCGGCGCCCCGCGCTACGAGGTGGCGCAGGAGCTCGAGAAGGCCGCGCTGGCCGAGCTCAAGGAACGGCGTCCCGACCGCGTGCTCGAGACCAACGTGGAGTTCTGGGCGGCGATCGTCCTCGACTACGCCGAGGTCCCCGCCAACATGTTCACCTCGATGTTCACCTGTGCCCGCACCGGTGGCTGGTCCGCGCACATCCTCGAGCAGAAGACCACGGGCCGTCTGATCCGCCCGTCGGCCATCTACACCGGCCCCGGCGAGCGCGCCGCGAGCGACATCGAGGGCTGGAACGACGCCTGGGGCGACACCGACGCCTCCGAGGAGCCCGTCGCCTGAGGCCCTCGGCAGGCGGCGATGGCCGCCTCGAGCAGACCGCGCAGACGCCGGTCACGGTCGGGCGCACCGCTCTCCGTGATGCCGGCAGCGGCGCGCCGGATCATCGTGGGCGCGCAGTGGTCTGCGAAGGCTTGTGAGCTGAGGCGCTGACGGATCCGCAGCTGTTCGACCCAGGCGACCGCGCCGGGAACCAGGTCGAGCGCGTTCCGGGCCTCGCGCTGGGTCGCGGCCAGGCGGGGTCCCGCTTCGGCGCAGAGCCGCTCGGCGCTCAGGAGCCCAGCAGCCAGAACGCGTTGCGTCTCCTCGGGTACGTCGAGGATCGGTCCGGCGGCCACGCTCACCGGAAGCGTGAGCCACGTGTCACCGTCGCCGTGCGCACCCACCACCGACGTGATCAGCGGCACGAGCTGCTGGCGCCCGTCGTCGTCGAGGCTGTCGTTGACCTGACGAGCCAGCTGCGCCAGCAACGGGTGGGTGCAGGAGGGGTGATCGCTCCATCGCTCCCCCGCCAGGAACGAGGCGAACTCCATGAAGCACGCACCACGTCGGGGCGATCGATGCTTGCCGCGCGACAGGACCGGTACGCCGTCGGGGACACTCGAGGACTTCATCACGACCTCCTCCTTCGAGGATGCGACTGTCGGAGGGCAGGATCAAGACCCCAGTCGCGCCGACTTGTATCGCTGCAGCACCACTCCGCTCTCGAAGCCCGTCACATCGAGCAGCTCCAGGCGAGGCGTGACCCCTCGAACGGCGGTCGGACCGTGCCGATCATCGTCGACGTCCCGTCGGCGCACGTCGTGACGGTCACCCTCACGTCCGCCTGTGGAAGCTGACCTTCCCGCCGGGCAGCTGTCGCGTCTCGTACTGGGGGTCGTGGACGCGGCGGTGGTGGTGGGGGCAGAGCAGGCGGCCGTCCTCGACGCTGGTGGGGCCGCCGTGGGACCAGGGGGTGTCGTGGTGGGCGTGGCACAGGCCCGGTGGGGCTTCGCAGCCCTACGGCGGTGCAGCCGCCGTCGCGCACACCCATGGCGATCCGCATGGTCTCGGTGTGGAGGCGGCGTCGGCGGCCGACGTCGAGGACCTGGCTCTTGCCGCCGAGGACGATCGGGATGATCCCGGCGGTGCACGCGAGACGGCGGGCTTCGGCTGGCGGTGATGCGGCCGCCGGTGTCCAGGGTGCACACGCCGGCTTGGTCGAGGTCGGCCAGGAGCTGTTCGAGGGTCATGGTGACCACCACGGTCGCGGAGCAGCCGCCGGTCTTCGGGAGCTTCTCGGCGGGGTAGGTCTCGATCAGCTGGGTCAGCGCGAGGCCGTGGCGGACCGGGGTGGGCAGGTCCGGGTCGATGCCGCTGCCCGACGAAGCGGCGTTGTCGCTGGTGGATCGCGACAGGTGAGCAGATCGCGAGGATCATCTTGGTCAGCATCTGCCCGTGCAGTGCGGGGATGCGGAAGCGTCCGTGGCAGGTGCCTTCGTCGTCCTCGAACATCGTGAACGTCGTCCGGCGCAGCGCTTTCGCCTCTTCGGCTTCGAGCGCTTTGCCGTCGAACTTCTCGGCGAGGTCGGGGGCGATCACCTCGAAGATCCGGCCGCCCAGGATCCGCAGCGCCTTCGCGTCGTGGTGCTCAGCCATCGCGACCAGGTGGGTCTCGGCGGCTCCTCGTTGCTCGGTGTCGACGGCGAACTCGCCGGTGGTGGGGAGCCGGTCGAGGGCGGCCGACGATCGCGCGGGCCTGGGCGGCGTTGACCCGGCCTTCGGCCATCGCCGCGGAGAGCACGTCGTGCCGCTCGAGCGCCTCGGCGAGGCGGAGGTCGGAGCGGGCTTCGCGGCGGACCTGGCGGGTTTCGATCGCCAGCCAGTCGGCGCGGTGCTCGCACCGGCCTGGTGGTGGCACCGGAGCGGTCGGCATCGGCGAGCAGGCGGAGCTCGAGCGCCTCCAGCTGTGCCCTTGCCTGGCGGAGGGCGGTCAGGGCGTCGCGCTGCTCCTCCGGCTTCATCGACCAGAGCGCGTCTGGGCGACGGAGTCGAGCCGTTCGCGCAGCCGGTGGGCGAAGTCGAGCACCGGGTGGAGGTGGTCGACCGGCTGGCTGCTCATGAGTCAATCCAAGCACCGAGCACTGACAGAAAAGGGCCTCTGACCTGCGGTTATGCTCATTCTGTGAGACAACCGGGTAAGTATTTCTGGGGCGGTCCGGGCGTGGTTTCGAGGCGGTCAGGCGAAGACCACGTCCTCGCTCGTGACCACTCCGGTCGTGCGACCCGGGGCGGAGGTGAGGCTCCAGTAGAGGTTGGTGAAGGTGATGACGTCGGCCGGCGGAATGTTGCCCCACTTGGTCTTGTCCTTCGTCGTGTGGGCGTCGGCCACGAGCGTCATGTCGTAACCGCGCGCCAGGCCCCCGTGCAGGGTGGTGCGGATGCAGGCGTCCGTCTGGGCGCCCGTGACGAACAGGTGACCGATGGACCTCTCGTGCAACACGTCCTCGAGGTGGGTGTCCTCGAAGGAGTCGCCATATGTCTTGTGCACCAACGGTTCGTCGTCGCGGCGGACGAGCTCGTCGACGTACTGCCACTGGTCGCTGTCACGTGGCATCCCCTCGTGGCTGTGGGCGACCCACACCACCGGGACGCCCTCCGAGCGGGCCTTGCCCACCAAGGAGGCGATGTTGGCGACGACCGCGTCGCGGTCCAGCGCACCGTCGACGACGTGCTTCTGCACGTCGATGACGAGCAGCCCGACGTTGGGTCGGTCGGTGAAGGTACTCATGTGACTCCTCGTGCGTTTCGATGCCTCCGGTAGGCGTGGCCGATCAGGTCAGAGCCACCGTAGGACCGGCGACTGACAACGCCGCCGCACCCTGGTGTACGAGCCGGCACCTCATGCCCTCGACAAACGGCTCAGCCGACGACCGCGGTCAGGTAGTAGCAGGCGACCTCCGGCGTCCCTCCGTATCCGTCCGGCAGATAGGGCGCTGGCCCGGTGATCTCCAGCGGCGTCCACACACCCTCGTCCTGCAGCCGGTCGACCACGGCTTGGCACGCTCGGGAGTCCCACAGGTCTTCGCGCTGCGTCGCGACCACGAGTCCTCCCGGCCGCACCACTCTCGCGAACTCTCGCCACACCGCCTCGACCTCCGGGAGGTAGGTCATCACGCCTACGCAGACCGAGGCGTCAACGCTGTCGTCCGCGAGCGGGAGCCGCTGCTGGAGGTCGGCTTGCTCGACCGAGTCGTACGCTCCGCCCTGCCGAGCGATCTCGAGAGAGGCCTGCGAGATGTCGAGACCCAGGACCTGTCCCGCGAACCCTCGTGCACGAAGGGCGCGACCGACGAGCCCGGTCCCGCATCCGACGTCGAGCACCGCGCCTGCCTGCGGATGGCGAGAGACGACGGTGTCCGCCACCACCGCAGGAGCCTGGTAGGACCACGACGCCAAGTCGTCGTCGTAGCCCTTCGCCCACTCGTCGTACCGGGCGGCGACCTCGCCTGCATCGCTCGAGCCCGCGTCCAACCAATCGCCAATAGGGACACCGTCGGAAACCATGCGCCAGCGTCTCACGCGCCAGCATCGTTGGTCGCCGTCGTTGGCCGCCCCATCATCGGCTCGGGGAGTTGCCACGTGACCCCACGTGCGACGGGAGTCAGACCCCTCATGACCACCCACAACGGGTCACGACCGCCATCCCTCCCGCGTCGTACGCTGCCGAGACACGCCTCGATCGGAGCCCCGATGGCCAAGCTCTCCATGCACGAGAACCTCCCGTTCGACGAAGCGACGGCGCCACCGCGGGTGTCGACCGGCGATCTCCCGATGCACGCGGAGATCGAGAAGCTGGTCACCGAGGCCCATGAGCTCTACCGCGGCGAGGACAGCGGAAACGTCGCCGACTACATCCCCGTGCTGGCGGAGGCATCGCCGGATCTGTTCGGCATCTCCGTGGTCGGACCGTGGGGTCGGTCGTTCGAGATCGGGGACGTCGATGTGCGGTTCTCGATCCAGAGCGTGTCCAAGCCGTTCGTCTTCGCCCTGGTCTGCGACACCCTCGGGTACGAGGACGCTCGGCTGCGCCTGGGCGTCAACAGCACCGGGTTCCCGTTCAACTCGTTGATGGCCGTGGAGCTCAACGCCGAGCGGACGATGAACCCGCTGGTCAATGCCGGTGCGATCGCCGCCACCAGCCTCGCGCCGGGCAACACGCTCGAGGAGAAGTGGGAGTCGATCCGGGAGCGGCTCTCCATGTTCGCGGGACGCGAGCTGACCATCAACGCCGAGGTCTACGCCTCCGAGTCGGCCACCAACCGGCGCAACCACGGCATCGCGCACCTTCTCAACAGCTACGAGCGGCTCTACTTCGACCCCGACGAGGCGACCGACATCTACACCCGCCAGTGCTCCCTGGACGTGACCGCGCACGACCTCGCGGTGATGGCGGCCACCCTGGCGAACGGCGGCGTCAACCCGACGACCGGCGACCGGGTGATCAGACCCGGCGTGTGCCGGAGAGTGCTGGCCGTGATGGCGAGCGCCGGGCTGTACGAGCTGTCGGGCGACTGGCTCTACCAGATCGGGGTCCCGGGCAAGAGCGGCGTCAGCGGCGGCATCGTGACGGTCTCCCCCGGGAAGGGCGGGTTGGCGACGTACTCGCCACCCCTGGACGCGGCCGGCAACAGCATCCGCGGACAGCTGGCGACCAAGTACCTCGCCGAACGGCTCGGGCTCAACCTCTTCGCCTCGGTTCCCGCAGAGGGTTCCCCGCCCCAGTTCTGACCGAATGACTCCAGGGCGACGAGGGGCGGACGAGGGGTGACGAGTCTCCACGGACACGGTCTGGCGGGAACTCCAGGGCGACGAGGGGGACGGGGGTGACGGGTAGGACAGGTCTGACGGGACGAGTCTCCACGGACGCGGTCTGGCCCGGGATGAGGACCGGAGCCGGTAACGTCACGATGCGTGAGCCCATCCCATCCCACGTACGAGCAGCTCGTCGGCCTTCCCGCGTACACCGTGCAGCCTGTCCCGGTGCCGTTCGAGGACGCCAACGGCCACCTCAACGTCCGGCACTACACCGGCATCGCCAGCGAGGGGCTCGACGAGTCCCTGGTCGAGGTGGGGATTCCCCAGAACTGGCCGGCCAGGGGGCACGCCTGCTTCTCGGCGGAGCAGCACCTGACCTACCTGTCCGAGCTGCTCACCGGTGCCCAGATCTCCTCGCGTGTGCGACTGCTCGGGCGGTCCGAGCGGGCCGCGCACGCCTTGGTGTACCTCCTCGACGACTCGAACCAGCGGCTGAGCTTCGTGATGGAGGAGATCCTCCTGCACATCGACATGGAGACCCGCCGTACAGCCCCGTGGCCCGAGGACGTCGCGGCCAGCCTGGACCGGCAGATCGCCGCTCAGGCCGACCTGCCGTGGGAGCCCGACGTGTCGGGCTCCCTGCAGCTGCGCTGATCCTTCTGCCGCCCCTCAGGCCGGCTGGATGTTCTGGTTGAACCGGAAGAGGTTGCCCGGGTCGTACTCCCGCTTGAGCTGTGCCAGCCGGTCGTAGTTCCCCTTGTAGTTGGACTGGACGCGACCCTGGTCGTCGTCGGCCATGAAGTTGACGTAGCCGCCCTCCTCCGAGAGCGGCGCCGTCGCGTCGTAGTAGTCGCGCACCCACTGGGTGTTCTGCTCGTTGTCCGCCGGGTCCGGCCACATGCCGGCGATGACGGTCGCGAAGTTCGCGTCGCGGTAGGCGAAGGCCGTGGCGTCCGACTGCACCTGGTGGACCGCGCCGTTGATCGGGTAGATGTGCACGGTCGAGTTCACCACCGGCAGCTTCGGTCCGTGGACCAGGTGGGCCTCGATGGCCTCGTCGGTCAGCTCCTGGACGAAGTTGGCCTTCCAGTAGTGCTGCAGCCCGGGCGGCACCAATGCGTCGAACGCCGAGTTCAGGGCCGGGTAGGGCATCGGTCCGACCATCTCGGCGACCGGGGTCGCGACGTCACGGACGCTGGCCAGCGCATCTGCACCCTGGTCGAGCGGACCTGCCCAACAGCTGACCAGCGCGCAGAGCGGCTCACCGTGCCGCTCCTCGGGGATGAACGGCAGTGGTGGCGCGATCTGGAACGCCGGGAACCCTCCGAACTGCTCGGGCGCATCGACGATGAACTCCCGGAACCACTTCAGGATCTCCTTGGCGTCCTCGAGCTCGAAGAACATCGGTCCGCCGTAGATCTGGTCCACGGGGTGCACCCGGAACTCCATGGACGTGACGACCCCGAAGTTGCCGCCACCACCACGGATCGCCCAGTAGAGCTCGGCGTCGTCCTTCTCGCTCGCCTGGTGGAAGCTGCCGTCCCCCGTCACCACGTCCGCGGAGAGGAGGTTGTCGCAGGACAACCCGAACCCGCGCGCGAGGTAGCCGATCCCGCCGCCCAGGGTGAGACCACCCACCCCGGTGGTGGAGATGATGCCGCCGGTCGTGGCCAGCCCGAACGGGTGGGCAGCCGCATCGAAGTCACCCCAGGTGGCACCCCCCTCGGCGCGCGCCGACTGCGTCCCGGGGTCCACGCGCACTCCCCGTCGCGAGGACAGGTCGATCACCACGGCGTCGTCGGCGGTCCCGAATCCGGGGACGCTGTGGGAGCCACCTCGTACGGCGACCGGCAGGTCGTTGTCACCGGCGCAACGGACCGCGGTCATCACGTCCGCGGTGTTCGCAGGTCGTACGACGACCGCAGGACGGCGGTCGATCATCGCGTTGTAGACACGTCTGGCGTCGTCGTAACTGTCGTCGCTCGGGGCGATCACCTCACCCCGGACGTCCTCGCGCAGTTGGTCGATGCGGGCCTGGTCCATCGTTCCTCCTGGGTCGTCACGGTGGTCCACGACGGTGCCACCCGAGGAACGCGGCGCGCTGGCGCCGAGGGGACTAGAGCCTTGTCAATCTAGTCTCCGACCACCGCCAGCACCATGCTCGCCAGACGAATTCCCGGGGCACTGTCCGGGCGAATGCCGCGTAGCCCGACAACCCGGGTGCCGTCCTACACCTGACGCCGCACGGGCAGCTCTTCCTCCCGCGTCCACGCGTGACCCAGCCGCCGACCGGTCAGCTCGGTCCATGCCAGTCGGACGTACAACGGCCGTTGTCCGGCCGCCCATGGTCGTGGGTCCCAGGTGCGCTTGATCTGTGCCAGCACCTCGGCGTCCTCGACGCGCTCGCCACGTCCCGCGGCCACCACGCTCCAGCCCCGCTGGTCGCTGTAGTCGACGTGGTCGACCTCGAAGGCCATCGGCACGTCCCAGTCACTCGTGGCGATCACGCCGTACGCCGAGGTGCGGAAGATCACCGCCTCGCCGACCACGCTGTAGTTGACCGGGAAGATCTGGGCACCGGCCGGCGTGCACACCGCGACGCGGCCGAAGACGCCACCGGCCAGCAGACCGCGGCAATCGGCGTACGTCAGCTCTTCTGGCTCGTTCATCTCGTGTCCTTCCACAGGCTCGACTCCCAGACAACCGCGTCCGTGGCGCCCGCGGCAGGGCCGAAGGTCCCGGGACATCGTGCGAAACGGCACGGTCCACGCCGTTTTGCATCATCGGCCCTCGTCTGGGCACGGTGGAGGCATGACCACCACAGTCGACGCCCTTGTCACCGCCGGCCCCGGCAAGCCCTTCGAGCGCAGCACCGTCGAGCGCCGCGACCCACGTCCGCACGACGTGGTGATCGACATCCACTACGCCGGGATCTGCCACTCCGACATCCACCAGGGACGCGAGGAGTGGGGTGAGGCCATCTTCCCGATGGTCCCCGGCCACGAGATCGCGGGCGTCGTCCGCGAGGTCGGCGCCGAGGTGTCGACGTACGCCGTCGGCGACCGCGTCGGGGTCGGCTGCTTCGTCGACTCCTGCCGCGAGTGCGAGAACTGCCGGGCCGGCGAGGAGCAGTACTGCCTCGAGGGTGAGGTGCCGACGTACAACGGCCACCAGTACGACGGCGAGCCCACCTTCGGCGGCTACAGCCGCTCGGTCGTCGTGGACGAGAACTACGTGCTCGGCATCCCCGAGGGCATCGACCTCGACGTCGCCGCTCCCCTGCTCTGCGCCGGCATCACGCTCTTCTCCCCGCTCAAGCACTGGGGTGCGGGACCGGGGAAGAAGGTCGCCATCGTCGGCATGGGCGGCCTCGGCCACGTGGGCGTGAAGATCGCCCACGCGCTGGGCGCCGAGGTGACCGTGCTCAGCCAGACGCTGTCGAAGGAGGAGGACGGGAAGCGGCTGGGCGCCGACCACTACTACGCCACCAGCGAGAAGCAGACCTTCAAGGACCTGCGTGGCAGCTTCGACCTGATCGTGAACACCGTGGCCGCGAACCTGCCGGTCGACCGCTACCTCTCGCTGCTGCGGCTGGACGGCACCATGGTCAACGTGGGCATCCCCGACGACGCGGACAGCTTCCACGCCTTCTCCCTGGCCGGGATGCGACGCAGCATGGCGGGCTCCAAGATCGGTGGCATCCGCGAGACCCAGGAGATGCTCGACTTCTGTGCCGAGCACGGCATCGGCGCCGAGATCGAGACGATCTCCGTCGACGAGGTCGACGCGGCCTGGGACCGGGTCGTGGCCAGCGACGTGCGCTACCGGTTCGTGATCGACATCGACACGTTCGACCGCTGAGCACGGATAGTCCCATGCAAACGGACCCTCCCGAGACCGGTTCGGGGGTCGGATTGCATGGGACTACCCAGCGCCGTCAGGACCAGATCGGTCCCACGGGCGGGTAGATCTTCGTCAGCGACTGGCGGATGGAGCTCAGCCGGGGCGTCGGGTCCGGACCCGGGTTGAGCTCGTAGCTCGTGTCCAGCAGCATCCGCCGGCCCCAGGCGATCACCGGCTCGAGGTCGGGGTCGGCCGCGTCGGCGGCGAGCTCGGTGACCCAGTCCTGGCGGCCGTAGACCAGGTCGCCGCCGATCATCACCAGCTCGACGTCAGCCGGGCTCGACTGGCAGACCGACTCGTAGCCGTCGCTGTCCTGCCTGGCCATCACCACCAGGTCGGCGGCACGCCCCACCGCGAGGCTGCCGAGCTTGTCCCCCAGCCCGGCGACGTCCGCGGCTCCGGAGGTGACCATGGTGACCAGCTGCTTGGCGGTGACGGGACGCCCCTGGTTGGCCAGCTCCTGCCGGGCGACCTTCATCTCCGCGAGCAGGCTCAACGACCCTGACGGGAGCCAGTCCGCGCCGAGCGCCATCGGCAGGCCCACGTCGAGCGCGTCAGCGGCGCGGGTGGTCTCGCCGTACAGCCGGAGGTTGGACTGGGGCGACCACACCAGCCGCGCTCCGGCGTCCTTGGCCTGCCCGAGCTGGTCGCGGGTCAGTGCGGTGCCGTGGATGATCACGGTGGCCGCGGTGAGCGCTCCGAGCTTCACGAGCAGGTCGAACTCCTTCTGCGATCGCTCGTTGTCGCGCATGCCCTCGGCGAGATGGAGGTAGTACGCCGTCACCTCGCCCGTGCCGATGGCGTCGAGGACCTTCTTCATCTCGGGACCGCCGCGCGAGGTCAGGCTGGTGGGCAGGTCGATCGAGGCGCGCGCCTTGTGCTCGCCGAAGACCATCCCGTCGACGTTGCGCACCATCGACTCGCGCGAGCCCTGGGTCTGGCGGCTGGCGCCCTGGATGGCCGTCACACCGCCGACGAGGGCGCGGATCTCGGCGTACCGCAGCTGGGTGCCCTTCGGCAGCTTCGGGATCATCAGGTTCTGGGGGTCGCGCACCAGGTCCTGGTAGGGCTTGCTGCCGCGCCAGGAGTAGCGGTTGACGTAGCTCTTCGGCGGCTCCCAGGGAGCGAACACGTTGAACTCCGGGTGTCCGTGCAGGTCGAGCATGCCGGGCAGGATGACGCCGTCGGTCTGCAGCGCGACCGTGTTCGCGGGCTTGCGGGTGCTGATCGCCGTGATCTCGCCACCCACGACCGTCACCCAGCCCTTGCGGGCGCCTTGCGGCGTGATCACCTCGCCGCCGAGCGCGATCGCCTCACCCGGAAGCGTCTTGGCCTGACGTGAGGCCCGCTCGGCGGTCCTGCTCCCCTCGAGCGAGTCGGGCATCCCCTCGAGGTATGCCGCGGTGAACGGGTCGGTGGACTTCGTGCTGCTGCGCGCCATGTCTCTCCCTTTCCGGGTCCTGTCCTACCGGCTCGGGCCCGCTTCGGACAAGGTCTCGACACCAAGAGGGCCGCCGGGGCAGGGTGGATACAACTCGGAGGAGGCGGCATGGTCAGCTTCGACAAGGGCCCTCCGGCAGCACTCGCGAACCACTTCGCGCAGCTGCCTGACATCCCGACGGACTTCCAGAAGTTCTTCTGGAACGACTGGGGCCCGGTCTTCTACCGCGGCCGCCTCACCGGCAGGGCGAGGCTGCTGGGGATCGCCTCCGACCCGGGTCCGACCGAGCGCGTGGTCGGACGCACCCTGGTGGGTGACGCGGGCCAGCGGGTGCAGGGTTTCCTCGACAAGCTCGGGCTGACGCGCAGCTACGTCCTGGTGAACGCGTTCCCGGTCGCCGTGCACCCGTCGCAGGTGTTCCCCGCCAAGCCGGTGCTCTCCGACAAGGACCAGCTGAAGTGGCGCAACCGGTTCTACGACCTGGTCGCCGGCCCGGAGCTCCAGGCGATCGTGGCCTTCGGCGGCAACGCCGTCGACGTCGTCAAGCTCTGGAAGAACAAGCCGGACGTCCCGGTGTTCGAGGTGCCGCATCCCTCGAACCCCGACAACGACCTGTTGCTGAAGGAGTGGCGTACGGCGATCCCGGACCTGCGCGCCCTCGTCACCCCGGACGATGACGGGTCGGCCACCGGGCCCAACTACGGCACCACGTTCAAGGAGTCCGACTACCACCGGATCCCCGCCGAGGATCTCCCCTTCGGGCTGCCCCCCTGGGTCGGTGACGACTCGTGGGGCCGGCGGGCCAAGCCGCGCCACAACAACTCCGTGAAGCGTGACAGCAACGACCTCGACCACACCCTGATCTGGCAGGCGCCGAGTCCGGAGGACCTCGCCTAGGGCCCGCAGTTTCACTGGGTACCCAGTGAAACTGTCACTTCCCCCACGTTGCAACGGTGGGGAAGTGACAGTTCTGTGGGGTCAGTACTGCGATCTCCGGCCGGTTCAGCCGTTGCCGACGACCAGGCTGCGCGCGAAGCAGCGCGACAGTGGCGAGTTCTTGTAGAACCCGAACCCGGCGACCGGCTTGTAGCCGGCCGAGAGGTAGAGCGAGATCGCCTCGGGCTGGCGCATCCCGGTCTCGAGCACCATCGCGTCGGCACCGGCGGCGCGGGCGGTCTCCTCGAGGTGGGCCAGCATCGCGCGGGCCAGGCCGAGGCCACGGGCGCCCGGCGCGACGTACATCCGCTTGACCTCGGCCGTCTGCCAGGACCCGGCCACCTCGACGTCCGTACGCCGGCGCCAGGCACCGGTGACCACGGGGACGACGTCCAGGTAGCCGACGAAGAAGGCACCAGCCGGTTCCTCGAAGTACGTCGGGTCGATCGGGCGTCTCGTCACGACCGCCGTAGCGCGCGACGTACTCCTCCTGGACCTGCTCGACCAGCAGCACCGCGTCCGGATGCGTGATCGGGAGCCGCTCGATCCGCCATCCGGACACTCCTGACATGGCTGACACAATAGGGAGCGTGACCGATCTCGTGATCCCCGCCCACCTCAAGCCGGCCGACGGGCGCTTCGGCGCCGGGCCCTCCAAGATCCCTGCTGGCGCGCTCGACGCGCTGGCCGCCACCGGGACCTCGCTGATGGGTACCTCCCACCGCCAGGCCCCGGTGCGCAACCTGGTCGGCCGGGTCCGGGACGGGCTGTCGACCCTGTTCGGCCTGCCCGAGGGCTACGAGGTGGTGCTCGGCAACGGCGGCGCGACGGCGTTCTGGGACATCGCGACGTTCGGCCTGATCCGCGAGAAGAGCCAGCACCTGAGCTTCGGGGAGTTCTCCTCGAAGTTCGCCAAGGCGGCCGCCGAGGCGCCGTTCCTCGCCGACCCGACCGTGCTGAAGAGCGAGCCCGGCTCGCTCCCGACGCCACAGGCCGAGGAGGGCGTCGACGCCTACGCGTGGGCGCACAACGAGACCTCGACCGCGGTGATGGCCCCGGTCGAGCGACCGGCCGGAGCCGACGCGGACTCCCTGGTCCTGATCGACGCCACGTCCGGTGCCGGTGGGCTGCCCGTCGACCTGAGCCAGGTCGACGCCTACTACTTCGCACCGCAGAAGTCCTTCGCCTCCGACGGCGGACTCTGGATCGCGCTGATGTCCCCGGCCGCGCTCGAGCGCGCAGCCTCGATCTCCGCCAGCGGCCGCTGGATCCCGGCGTTCTTCGACCTGCCCACGGCGATCGACAACTCGGCCAAGAACCAGACCTACAACACCCCCTCGGTGGGCACGCTGTTCCTGATGGCCGAGCAGCTGGACTGGATGAACGGCCAGGGCGGTCTCGAGGCGATGGTCAAGCGCACCACCGCGTCCTCCGAGGCGCTCTACGGGTGGGCCGAGCGGACGTCGTACACCACGCCGTACGTCGCCGACCCCGCCCACCGCTCGCTGGTCATCGGCACCATCGACTTCGACGAGGCGATCTCCGCCGACGCCGTCGCCGCGACCCTGCGCGCCAACGGCATCGTCGACACCGAGCCCTACCGCAAGCTCGGCAGGAACCAGCTCCGGATCGCGATGTACCCCGCCGTCGACCCCGCCGACGTCGAGGCCCTCACCGCGTGCATCGACTTCGTGGTGGGCGAGCTGTAGGTCCCACGCGTCACAGGTTTCACTGGGTACCTAGTGAAACCAGCACTTCCCCACCGTTGCAACGTGGGGGAAGTGACAGTTTCACTGGGTACCCAGTGAAACCGCGTCCCGGATCAGCGCGTACGACGCAGCATCGAACGCCACCATCCGCGCCTCCTCGACGTCGGTGTCGGCGGACAGGAGCGTCTCGACGGCGGCGTTGACGGCGTCCTGCTTGGGCCACCCGTAGACGCCGGCCGAGATCAGGGGGAAGGCGACGGTGCGGGCGCCGAGCTCGTCGGCCACGGCCAGGGCGTTGGCGTAGCAGGACGTCAGGAGCGAGCGATCGCGCTCACCGGCGCGGTGGTTCGGCCCGACCACGTGGATCACCCAGCGTGCCTGCATCTCGCCGGCGGTCGTCCAGCCCGCCTGACCCGTCTCCAGCCCGTCGGGGAAGCGCCGGATGCAGTCCTCGAGGACCGCCGGACCGCCTGCCCGGTGGATCGCGCCGTCCACCCCACCTCCCCCGCGCATGGCCCGGTTGGCGGCGTTGACGACGGCGTCGACGCGCTGCGCGGTGATGTCGCCCTGGACGACGCTCAGCTCCATCGCACCAGTCTCAGTCAGACCGGCGCCGGAGGCCAAGGCCGATGCCGATCGCGCCGAGCGCGATCACGCCGGGGATGGACCAGAGCAGCCAGCTCCGCTGGAACGGCCCGCTCGACGATGCGGTGTCGGGGTCGGCATCGGGCTGCGGCGCGGTCACCGACGGGGTGGGTGTCGGCGAAGGCGTCGGGAAGGAGACGGGGTGGGCGGAGGGCTGACGACCGGGGCCAGCGCCGACGGGAGCGGCACCTGCTGCACCACCGAGTGCACCCCCTCGCTGCTCAGCCGGATCCGGTTGCCGGGGCCGACGGAGATTCCCTCGCCCTGCCGCTGCGCGGGCAGCGTGAAGTCGCCGACTCGCGCAGCGCGGGGAACGTGTAGACACCGGCGCTGTCGTAGCCGCGCACCAGCAGGTGCCGTCCGTCACGCATCAGCGCGGCGTCGGTGGCGAACTCGCGTACCCGACCGACCGGCTGGAGCCGGTTGGCCCGGCTGCGGCTGAGCCGCAGCGGCGCGCGGTAGACGGTGCCGCCGAAGAACGTCTTCGTGACGACGTACAGCCGCCCCTGCCGGTCGGCGAAGAGCGACTCGGCGTCGTGGCTGCGGCGCTTCGGATAGACGAGGCGGTACGCCGGGGCGCGGACCCTGCGCTTCCCCGCACCCACGCCGACCCGGTAGACCGTCACGAACTTCCGGCGCGCCAGGTTGTCGCCGATGTCGCCCACCCAGACTGCCGACCCACCCGCGGGGGCGAGTGCCTCGACGTCGACCACCCGCGCCCGGAAGTCGGTGACGCCGAGCGTCCTGCCGCTCGCGGCACCGACCACGAAGAGCTGCGAGCCGTGCCCGGAGTCGTTGGTGGTGACCATCGTCGAGCCGAGGTCGACCAGCCCGCTCGACTCGGAGATCCGAGGGTCGTGGAACCTGAACACCGGGCCGGAGTCGGAAGCAGCCGCGGTCGGGACCGGGCCGAGGACCGCGAGCAGGGTCGCGCAGGCAGAGATGACTCGCCAGTTCACAGCGGATCCCCCCAAGATGCGACTAGTTCAACAGCTCCGCCAGCTGCGGGTGCAGGTGCCAGGTGGACACCAGCGCGTCGTACTCGTCGCGGGCCTGCCCGGACGGGGCGGACCCGGTGCGCACCGCACGCAGCAACGTGTTGCGCGGGGTGTGCACGCTTTCGACGAACTCGACCACCTCTACTCGATAGCCGACCTGACGCAGGATCGCCGCCCGGAGTGCGTCGGTCAAGGTGTCGGCCAATCGTTCTCGCAGAATGCCGTCCCGCGTGAGACTGGCATAGCCCGCAGGAGTGGGGACCTGGCGCAGCTGGGCCGAGATGTCGTGGTGGCAGCAGGGCGCCGCGAGGACCAGCTCGGCCTCCCAGCGCACCGCCCGCGCGAGGGCGTCGTCGGTGGCGGTGTCGCAGGCGTGCAGGGCCAGGACGACGTCCGGTTGCTCGTCCAGCGTGACGTCACGGATCCCGGCTGCCACGAAGCTCACCTCGTCGCCGACGCCCAGCGTCTCGGCGACCTCGGTGCTGTGTCGCCGGGACTGCTCCTTGACGTCGACGCCCACCAACCGCACCGGCATCCGCTCGCTCAGCCACGCGTGGGCAGCAAAGGTGAGATAGGCGTTGCCGCAGCCGAGGTCGACGACCCGCAGCGGCGCCTCCGGCGTGGGCGTGCGCAGCTTGCCGCTGCTGGTGGCGTCCTCGATCGCGACCGACAGGGCTCGGACGAACTCCTCGACCTGGCGGTACTTCGCCTGGCGCGACGGCTTGATCCGGCCCTGCTGGTCGGAGATGCCCAGTGCCTGCAGCACCGGGTGGTCCTCCGGCAGCAAGCGGTCCTTGACCTGGTCATGGGCGCGTTGTGGCGTCGCCTGCTGGGGCGGGCCGCTGTGCAGCAACGCCTCGCCCTTCTTGGTGACGCGCAGCTGGTGGGTGGCGGTGGTGGTGTCCACGTGCCAGTTGGCGAACGGCATCGCGAGCAGCTCGTCGAGGGCGGCGCGCGGGTCCTCGTGGTTGCTGGTGTGCGCCTGGGTGTCGTCGTACGCCGTGATCTGCAGGCGCCGGCCGGCCTTGAGGTCGACGTACCTCAGCTCCACGCGGCGCCACCGCGGTGCGTCCTGGCCACGACGCCGGCCGGACGCGAGCGCGCGGACGAGGTGCTCGTCGTCGAGTACGGCGTCGCGCACGGTCGCCAGCGCGTCAGGGAGCGGAACAGACATCGGGGCTACTTGGTCAGCGCCGCGATCACGACGATCAGGATGAGACCTCCGAGAGCGACGGGGATGACCAGTCGGCGATAGCGGGGGTTCATGCCAGTGAGCCTACGGGCTCCTCGTCAGGCGCCTCCTGGACGACCACGCGACGATCGAGGAGAGTGCGGCCGCGCGTGAAGACCGCCGCCGCCCCGAGCACGCCGAGGATGGTCAGCCCACCGCCGGCGATCAGGGTCCAGCGTGCGCCGAACTGCTCGCCGAGCCAGCCGATGAACGGCGAGCCGATCGGCGTACCGCCCATGAACACCATCAGGTAGAGCGCCATCACCCGACCCCGCAGCGCAGGAGCCGTCGCGAGCTGCATCGTGGTGTTGGCGGCGGTGATCATGGTCAGTGCGGTGAAGCCGAGCAGCGGGACGATCAGGGCGTAGGCCGCGTAGGACGGCATCAGACCGGCGGCGATCTCCACGACGCCGAAGGCCAGCGCGGCACCGACCACGAGCCGCAGGCGGATCCGGGTACGCCGGGCAGCCATCAGCGCTCCGGTCAGCGACCCGATGGCCATGATCGAGCCGAGCAGGCCGTACTCCGTGGCGCCCTTGTCGAAGACCTGGGTCGCCATCAGCGCCGAGGTCATCTGGAAGTTCAGCCCGAAGGTCCCGGCGAAGCCCACGACGCACAGGATGAGCATCAGGTCGGGTCGCCCGCGGAGGTAGCGGATGGCATCGCGGATCTGGCCCTTGTGCCGCGGCTCGCGCTCGGCGGTGTGCAGGTCGGCGGGGACCATCGCCCGCAGCGCGAGCAGCACAGCGCCGTAGCTGAACCCGTTGATCACGATCACCCAGCCGGTCGCCTCGACGCCTCCCCCGAACAGCCCGATCAGCAGGCCGGCGATCGCCGGGCCGGCGAGGCGGGCGGCGTTGAAGGAAGCAGAGTTGAGGCCGACCGCGTTGCTCAGGTCGTCGGGTCCGACCATCTCGCTGACGAAGCTCTGCCTGGCCGGGGCGTCGAACGCGGAGCCCACCCCGAAGACGAGGGCCAGGACGAAGACGTGCCAGACCTGCACGGCGCCGGTGACGGCGAGCGCGCCGAGCAGCAGGGCCGTCACGGCCATCACGCTCTGGGTGATCTTGAGCAACCGCAGCTTGGGCATCCGGTCGGCGACGAGGCCGGCGTACGGCGAGAGCAGCAGGGCGGGCAGGAACTGCAGACCCGTGGTGATGCCGAGTGCGACACCGTCGTTGTGGGCGAGCAGCACGACCAGCCAGTCCTGGGCGACGCGCTGCATCCAGGTGCCGGTGTTGGAGACGACGCCGCCCGTGGCGTAGAGGCGGTAGTTGTGGTTGCGCAGGGAACGGAAGGTGGGGCTCATGCGGGGCCCCCGTGGATGCGGGAGCGCTTTGTCGAGGTGCTCAAGAAATGGTGGCCAATCTCTGGATCAGGGGGGCTGCCTCGCGCAGGAGGGCACGTTCGTCGGGGGTGAGCTCACGCAGGCGCTGGGCCAGCCAGGCGTCGCGGCGTCGCCGGTCGGCGAGGAGGATCTCGCGACCCTTCTCGGTGATGTCGACCAGGACCTGCCGGCCGTCGCTCTCGTGGGGCCGCCGGACGGCGTACCCCTCGTCGACGAGGCAGTTCACGGTGCGCGTCATCGACGGGGGCTGGACCCGCTCGCTCCGGGCGAGCGCACCGATCGTGCACTCACCCTCGCGGAACAGGATGCCCAGCGCGCTCAACGCCGGGACGCTGAGCGAGTTGTCCGGCTCGCGCTCGTTGCGTAGACGACGCGAGAACCGCATGACCGACAACCGCAGCTCGCTGGCGAGCCCGGTGTCGGTGCGCGAGGCGCTCTGCATGGTCGGAGTCATGATCGTTAGCGTAACTCATTACCCGTGCTAACTATTCCGATGCAGGGGTCGCTGGCAGGCCTTGTAACGCGGGTAACGCTGGCCGACGGATGCGCCGAGACGTCGTGGATGAAAGGCCTGGACGTGCCGAGACGTCGCAGATGAAACCCGCGGGCTTTCATCTGCGACGTCTCGGCGGCCGTTGGGTTTTCGTCTGTGACGTCTCGGCGGGGGTGGGTCAGGTGAGCAGGGTGGTCAGCGGGTGGATCGCGAAGTAGAGCAGGAACATCGCGCAGATCCCCCAGAGCAACGGGTGGACCTGGGCGACCTTGCCGAGGACCACCTTGATCAGCACGTAGGCGAGGAAGCCCGCGCCGATGCCGACGGTGATCGAGTAGGTGAACGGCATCAGCACGATCGTCAGGAACGCCGGGATGGCGATCTCCAGGTCGTCCCAGTCGATGCCCTTGACCTGCTGCATCATCAGGAAGCCCACGAGGACCAGGGCGGGTACGGCGGCCTCGCTCGGGATGATCGAGACCAGCG
Source organism: uncultured Actinomycetota bacterium (assembly GCA_963842565.1). Lineage (GTDB taxonomy): Bacteria > Actinomycetota > Actinomycetes > Propionibacteriales > Nocardioidaceae > Marmoricola. The sequence goes on from CAWJGX010000024.1 coordinate 36,151, forward strand.
GCGACAGGAAGATCGCGAACAGGAACAACACCCCGGTCACCACCGAGGCCAGGCCGGTCCGCGCACCTTCACCGACACCCGCGGCCGACTCGATGTAGGAGGTGTTCGACGAGACACCACCGACGCCACCGGCGGCGGCGGCGACCGAGTCGACGATCAGGATCCGCTGCGTGTTCGGGGGCACGCCTTCCGCGTCGAGCAGCCCCGCCTCGGCGCCGATGGCGGTCATCGTGCCCATCGTGTCGAAGAAGTCGGCCAGCATCAGCGTGAAGATCAGCAGGATCGCGGCGACCGCGCCCACCGAGGCGAACGAGCCGAACAGGTTGAACTGGCCGAGCGTGCCGAAGTCAGGGGTGTCGAAGACCTGCTTCGGCAGCTTCGGGACCGTCAGCCCCCAGCCGGTCGGGTTCTTGGCGCTGCCCGCACCGAAGGAGCCGATCGCCTCGAAGATGACCGCGATCACCGTCGTGACCACGATCGAGATCAGGATCGCGCCCTTGACCCGCAGCACCCACAGGGAGATCACCACGGCGAGGCCGATCATGAACACCAGGACCGGCCAGCCCTGCAGCTGTCCGGAGGGGCCGAGCTGGACCGGCACCGTGGTGTTCGCGATGTCCGGGATCCGGCGCACGAAACCAGCGTCGACGAAGCCGATCAGGGCGATGAACAGGCCGATGCCGACCGAGATCGCGACCTTCAGCTGGGCCGGCACCGCGTGGAAGACAGCTTCCCGGAATCCGGTGAGCACGAGCACGAGGATCACCAGGCCCTCGAGGACGACGAGCCCCATCGCGTCCGCCCAGGTCATCTCGGAGGCGATCGTGAACGCGACGAAGGCGTTCAGTCCCAGACCGGTGGCGAGCGCCAGCGGGAAGTTGGCGACCAGGCCCATCAGGATCGTCATCACCCCCGCGACCAGCGCCGTACCGGCCGCGATCATCGGCAGGTTGCCGGGCGGAGCCGTGCCACCGAGGAACCCACCGTCGGCATCCTTGGCGAAACCGAGGATCAGCGGGTTGAGCACGATGATGTAGGCCATCGTGAAGAAGGTGACGACACCACCGCGGACCTCACGTCCGACGGTCGAGCCACGCTCGGTGATCTTGAAGAACTTGTCCACGCGCGGAATCCAACCAGACCGCTGGGGCGGCGAGGTTACGGGGACGTCAATTCGCCCGGGTTAGATTTGGCACATGCAACCCGCCGACGAGCAGCCGATGGTCCACGAGATCGGCAACCGGAAGTACATCGTCGCCGACGTCGACCCGCTCGACCTCGACGGTGTGCGCACGATGCAGGTCGGTACGGCGATCTGGGCGGTCGCGTTCGTGCTGCTGCTTCCCTTCTACGGTCGACTCGAGGACGACGGCCACCTCTGGTGGCTGTGGACCTGCGTGGCCGGCTTCGGCCTCGGGCTGGTCGGCTGGGACCACACGCGGCGCAGGCGGAAGGCCCGGAAGGCCCAGGAGTGACCCGCTCGGTCTACTACACCGCCACCACGCTCGACGGCTTCATCGCCGACGAGCACGACTCCCTCGCCTGGCTCTTCGAGCAGCAGATCGACCAGGGCGGACCTGGTGGCTACGAGGGCTTCATCGCGGGCATCGGGGCGATGGTGATGGGTTCGACGACGTACGCCTGGGTCCGGGACCACATGGGCACGACCGGCGAGCCCTGGGCCTACGACATCCCGTGCTGGGTCTTCACCCACCGCGACTTCGGCACTCCCGACGAGGACGTCCGCTTCGTCCACGGGACCGTCTCCGAGCACCGGGAGGCGATCACTGCCTCCGCCGGGGACCGCGACGTCTGGGTGGTCGGCGGTGGCGACCTCGCCGGCCAGTTCGCCGACATCGGCTTCCTCGACCAGGTGGTCGTGTCGATCGCACCGGTCACCCTGGGCGCCGGGCGACCGCTCTTCCCGCGGCGTCTGGACCTGAAGCTCGCCGATCATGACCGCAACGGCGACTTCCTGATGGCGACGTACGACGTGGTCGGACCGCGCGAGGACCAGCCAGGGGCCGGCGAGGGCTAGAACGTCTCGAGGTCGTCGCGGCTGATCGTGTCGAAGACGTGGTCGGCCATCGGCGGGGGCAGCTGCTTCTTGCGCAGCTGGGCCTCCGAGTGGGCGCCGCAGCCGTGGTCGAAGGAGACGACCCGCCCGTCGTCGTTGGCGAACTCGTTGGCACAGACCCCGAACTGCGTGGAGAGCGGACCGGCGATGCGCACCATGAAGCCGCAGCCGTAGCAACGGCCCGGGGCCGACTGGGCCAGCGGGACGTCGGGGCCCTGCTCGCCGTCGTACCAGCGCTGGGCGGCGAGCTCACGGCCCTCCAGCGAGAGCACCCGCGCCCGGCCGAGGCCGAGCTCGTCGACGACCGGCTTCTCCCACTCCTCGGGCACCTCGCCCACGAGGTAGGTGGGGACGAGCCGGGGGTCGTCCTCGTCGGTCGGGAGCAGGTCGCCCGGCGACAGGTCGCCCGGCTGGATCCGGTCGCGCCACGGCACCCACACCGGAGCCGTGATCGCGCCCTCGCCGGGCAGCATCACGATCTCGTCGATGGTGACGCTGTCCTGACCGGCCGCCTGGGCGGTGGTCACCTGCCAGACCCATCCGGGATAACCGGACTGCGTGCAGGCGAAGCTGTAGGTGATGACGCCCTCACCCTCGGGCACCGCCGAGAGGTGCTCACCGACGACGTCGGCGCCCACCTGCTCCACGAGGGCAGCGCGAGCCACCCCGACAGGGTCGAGGGCGACCGGATCAGCTGTGGTCATCACGGTGCCGATTGTCGCTCATCCGCATGGGCTGTGTCTGCCCGGCCCACCGTCTTGGCAGGATGTGGACATGGAGGACGAGGCGACGCGAGCCGGCGCCGACCATTCTCCCGGTCAGACAGCAGGCCAGACTCCCGGCCAGACCCCCGGTCAGGGACCCGAGCAGCCCGCTGAGTCCGGGATGGGACGCCGGGCGGCCGGGGCGACCGGGCGGGGCATCAAGCGCGCGGGCTCCGCGACGGGTTCGGCCGCGACGTACACCCTGCGCCAGGCGCGCCGCGCCTCCCGTGCACAGGGTGCGGGCGACTCCGGTCTCTACCGGCTGATCGAGCTGCACGCCTTCAACGCCGCCGGGGACGCCGCGGTGGCGATCTCGCTCGCCGGCACCCTGTTCTTCGCCCAGCCCGGGGAGGCGCGCGGGCAGGTGGCGTTGTTCCTCGGGATCACGATGCTGCCCTTCGCGATCGTCGCTCCCCTGCTGGGCCCCTTCCTGGACCGGTTCAGCCACGGCCGGCGCTGGGCGATCGGGTCCACGATGGCCATCCGGGCGTTCCTGTGCTGGCTGATGGCCGACGCGGTGGCCACCCAGTCGCTCGCGATGTTCCCGGTCGCCCTGGGGGTGCTCGTCTGCTCCAAGGCGTACGGCGTCGCCCGGGCCGCGACCGTCCCCCGGCTCCAGCCGCCGGGGCTCACCCTGGTCAAGGCGAACAGCCGGATCTCGCTCGCCGGCATCGTGGGCGCCGTGATCTCCGCACCGTTGGCGGCGCTGGCCGGGAGCTTCGGGTCGCAGTGGGTGCTGCGGTACGCGTTCGTCGTCTTCGCCGGCGCGACGATCCTCTCGGTGCTGCTCCCCGCGAGGGCCGATGCCACGGCAGGCGAGCTCCCGGTCACCCTGTCGGGCGACCGGAAGAAGTTCCGCGTGCCTCCCGACGTCGTGTTCGCGCTGCGCTGCAACGCGGGCCTGAGGATGCTCTCGGGGTTCCTGACGATGTTCATGGCCTTCCTGCTCCGGCAGCACCCGCTGCCCGGCTGGGAGGGCCAGACGACGCTCCTGATGGGGCTGGTGATCGGCGCGGCGGGGCTCGGCAACGCGATCGGTATCGGGCTCGGCTCCGTGCTCAGGCGGATCACTCCGTCGATCACCGTGGTCGTGGCGCTGCTGGCCGACGCCACCGCGGCCGTGGTGGCGGCGGTCTTCTACGGGCTGATACCGGCGATCGCCCTCGGTCTGACGGCCGGGGTCGCGCAGGCGATGGGCAAGATCTCCCTCGACGCGACCATCCAGCGCGACGTGCCCGAGCGCAACCGGACCTCCGCCTTCGCCCGCTCGGAGACGCTGCTCCAGCTCTCCTGGGTCATCGGTGGCGGCATCGGCATCGCCCTGCCCCTCATCCCCAAGCTCGGACTCGGCGTCCTGGCCGGGTTGATGGTGCTCTGGACGATCTTCGTCCTCGTGCGTCGCCCGCAGCAGGGACCGCCGCAGGGCGGCACCCCGGCCCCTGCGTAGCTCGTCGGCGGGCTAGAGGTCGAGCTCGTCGGCGAGGCCGCGGAGCAGCTTGGCCGTGGGCTTGGCGGTCTTGGCCTCGGGGTGGCGGCCGGCGCGGTAGCCGAGCTCGACTCCCTCGAGGAGCCGGATCAGGTCCTCGACGATGCCGACCATCTCCTCGGGCTTCCTGCGCTGGGCCGCGCGACGGTTCTGGGTGACCGACGGGGGAGCGTCGAGCACCTCGACCTGGTGGGCCTGGTCGCCCTTGCGTCCGGAGAGGATCCCGAACTCGACCCGGGTGCCGGCCTTCAGCGTGGTGACTCCCTGGGGCAGCGACGAGGAGCGGACGTAGACGTCGTCCCCGTCCTCGCGGGAGAGGAAGCCGAAGCCCTTCTCCGCGTCGTACCACTTGACCTTTCCGGTGGGCACCGCACTGGCCTTTCTCTCGGTTCAGCTGCTGACGTGGGAGCGTGGAAAGCGTACGCGGTGACTCGACTTGCCGCGAACCAGTTGGTGGGCCGGCTCACCGATGCCGGTCGGGATCCTCCAGCAGCTCGTTCATCGAGCCCGACCGGAAACCGAGCGGGTCGACCTCGGCCGACTCGAAACCGGCCTCGAGGACGGATCCGAGGTGGTCCTGGGCTGCCTCGATCAGCCCACGGTCGACCTCGACCCGGGCCTGCTCCCCCAGGTCACGGACCCGGAGGTTGCCGACCCGATGACCCGCGTCGGTGAGGGCCTCTCGAAGCCCGGCCTCGGCGCGCTCGACCCGCGCCAGCCGGGCCGGGGTGATCTCGATGCCGTAGGCGACCCGCGAGCTCAGGCACGCGGCCGCCGGCTTGTCCCAGGTCGGCAGGCCCCACTGGCGTGACAGCGCCCGGATCTGGTCCTTGGTGAGCCCCACGTCGCGGAGCGGTGTCACCGCTCCGCGCTCCGAGGCGGCCACGATCCCGGGCCGGAACCCGGCTCGGGCGTCGTCGGCGTTGGTCCCGGTGGCGACAGCACCGTAGCCGTGCTCGGCGGCGAGCGGCCCGAGCACGTCGAGCAGCTCGGCCTTGCAGAACGCACAGCGGTCGCCGTCGTTGGCGCGGTAGCCCTCGCGCTCCATCTCCGCCGTCCGCGGCGTGAGCACCTCGACCCCCAGGGACTGCGCGAAGTCGAGCGCAGGACCACGCTCGGAGGCAGGCAGCGAGTCGGAGTACGCCGTGGCGGCGGCGACGTTGGACGGTCCGAGGGCGCGGACGGCCGCGGCGAGCAGGAACGCGCTGTCCGCTCCGCCGCTGAACGCCACCATCAGGCGTTCATGGCTGCGGAGCGTCTCCTCGAGGGCGACGCGTCGGGTCTCGAGCAGGTGCGCGTCGAGCCAGGCAGGGAACTCGGTCAGGTCGGTGAGCACCGCGTCGGTGCCGGCCTGCTCCAGCTCTTCACGGGTGCAGCCACCGGTGAGCACGGAGACCGAGGTGATCCCTGCCGCCCGCGCACCCTCGACGTCATGGACGTGGTCGCCGACATAGATGTCCGCGTCGTGCCGCCGCAGGACGTCGCCCTTGCCCACGCCCCAGACCCGCCCCTCGACGACGTCGACGTCGAGGCCGAGGTGGTCGACGTGGAGCTGGGCGTTGGGCGTGTGCTTGCCGGTGACCAGCACGATGCGCCCGTGCTGACGGCGTACGGCGGCCAGGGCCTCCGCCGCGCCCGGGAACGCCGGCACCGGCGCCACGGCCAGGTCGGGATAGAGCTCCCGGAACCGGTCGGCCGCCGACTCGATGTCGCGGGCCGGGAGATGGGGCTCCAGGAGGAACTCGAGCGGAGGTCCGAGCTTGGCGGTCATCTCCTCGGTGGGGAACGCGACGCCGAGCTCCGCTCCGAGCGCGTCCAGCGTCACGGCGAACCCGACCACGGTGTCGATCAGCGTCATGTCGAGATCGAACCCGACCACCAGCTGCTCACTCACCCCTCCAATCTACGGAGTGGGCTGGAGCTGCTCACCTTCGGCGTCCTCGGCCGTCAGGGGCTTGGCGATGTTCTCCAGCGACTGGCCCTCGGCCTTGACCCCGAGGAACGCCTCGACGACGCCTCCGGCCACCATCAGCGCGGCCCCGATGAAGTAGCCCAGCGCGATGGCGGTGATGTCCTTGTCGGCGGAGGCGCTGTCGATCAGCTTGCCGAACAGCAGCGGTCCGCTGATGCCGCCCACGGCGGTGCCGATCGCGTAGAAGAACGCGATGCAGAGGGCCCGCGTCTCCATCGGGAACACCTCGCTCGCCG